>DAOUJP010000014.1:0-151133 GCA_034422515.1 Chloroflexota bacterium
GAGTGGTAAATGCAAGACCATCCGAGAGCACCGGGCACCGCCCGGCAGGGACCCCTTGGCACCGACGGGCCGGCTGCGTGCGGTGGCGCGGCCGCGCTGTCGCCGGCGCCGGGTCCGCCCCGACCCTGCGCCACGCCCTTGCCCTTGCCCATGGCGCTGGACCAGGCTCGGTCCAGTGCCGCGTCCTTGCCCATGGCGCCGGACCAGGCTCGGTCCGGTGCCGCGTCCTTGCCCATGCCGAACGTGCCGGGTCACGGTCTGCGTGACCCGGCATGGGCCGGCCCGCACGTGCCGCTATCCACTATCCCCTGGCCGGCCGGGGTGCGCCGGCTGCTCTCGCAGGTCTTGCACCGCGTCCTTGCCACTCCCGGCATCCGCCCTTCCTACCCGCCCACCACCCGGTTCGCGCCCACCGCCGCCGATCCGGTATCTCCCGCCCAACCGGTGCCGCCCCGCCCACCGCCCACCACCGCGGGCACGGGCTACCCTCGGCACCACCACTCGCGCGCCCCACCCACGGCCGCCCACCGAAAACCTACCCCTATGCGGGAACCATAGGGAGGCCAAGACGAATGCCGCTGCCGCCGCTAGAATCGGTCTGGTACGCAGCGAGCAGTTGCCATGATCGTGGTTCTGTACGGCACGGACGAGTTCTCCATTGACGAAGCGGCGCAGCGCCTCGGCGGCGAGGCGCTGCCGCCGGATATGGCCGACCTCAATACAACCCGGCTGGCGGCCGACGCCTCCGTAGACGAAGTGCGCGCCGCGGCGACGACGGCGCCGTTCTTGGCGCCGCACCGCGTCGCGCGAGTGGACGGCCTGCTCTCACGGCTCACCCAGCCGCCGCGCCGCGCGCGCGGTACGTCGGCCGGCCGGCCGCGCCAGAACACGGCCACCAAGCGCGCCGTGGAGGCGCTCGTCGCCTTCCTGCCTACGGTGCCGGCGGAGAATCGGCTACTCTTCACCGAACCCATCGCTGTCGACCCCTCCAACCGCCGCCGGTCCGCTCCCCCCTTTCTGCGCGGGCCGTTGGGCAAGGCGCTGAAGGAACATGCGACCGTCAAGGAGCTACCGCTGCCGCAGGGGGCGAGCTTGGTGCGATGGCTGCGGGAACGTGCCCGGCGGCTCGGCGGCAGCATCATGCCGGACGCCGCCGATTTGCTCGCGCAGGTGAGCGATGGCGATCCGCGGAGCTTGGACCAAGAAGTACGCAAGCTGCTGACCTATGCCGGCCCCGGCCGCGCCGTCAATGCCGAAGACGTGCGCTTGCTGGTCCATGCGGCCGCGCAGACGGACGTGTTTGCCTTTGTGGACGCCCTCGCAACGGGGCAGCGACGGCGGGCACTCACGCAGCTCGCGCAGTTCTATGCCCAGGGCGCACAGCCGCACTACCTCGTGGGGATGATCGCGCGACAGGTGCGTCTGCTCAACCAGGCGAAGGCGCTCGCGCAAGCCGGAACGCCGACATCGGCACTACCGGCGGCGCTGGGCATGCATCCGTTTGTGGCCCGCAAGGCCACTCAACAGGCGCGGCGCTTCAGCGCGGCGGCCCTGGTGGCGATGCATCACGCCGTCCTCGATGCGGACCTCAGCATCAAGACCGGTCAGGCCGACCCACAGCTTGCACTGGAGCTTCTGACTGTGCAGCTCGCCGCCCACGGGCCATCGGGCGCGCCCGCAGGGCGCCAAGGTACTAGGCGGCGGTGATGGGGGACACGGACTGGCCAGCCGGCGACTAGCTCGCCGCCTCAGCCGCAGCCACCAGACTGTTGAAGCGGAGCATCAGGCGTGACTTACGGCGAGCGGCCGCATTGCGATGAATAGCGCCCTTGCGGGCAGTACGGTCGAGGACACTGATCGCCAGTTGTAGCTCGGAGCGCGCTTCCTCCAAGTCTACGTCCGGGGCTTCCATCGCATTCAGCGCCCGCTTCACGAACGTCCTCGCCCGTGAGCGGTTCGAACGGTTGCGAAGCCGACGCTCCTCTTGTTTGCGGATACGCTTGAGATCAACACGCTTCTTGGGCACGACAACTCCTTCTAAGTCCAATACGGCAGAAACTATAGCAAGCTACCCCGCAAGCGAGCAACCGCCGGCCCGGTCACCCCGGCGAGGCCGCCGCCACGGCGCGGACACGCGGCTCGTCACCCGGTATACTGGTACGTGGTCGTCCCACTCATTACGTGCAACACAGTCAAGAGGATGACCCAGGCCAGGATACGCCGCCAGGACGCCGCGGAGTCGACGGGGTCGGTGGCCCTGCTCGACCCTGCCGACGTGAGCTTCGCGCACCCCAGCGAAGCCGAATTTGCCCGTATTCTCGACTTCTACCGCATTACCTGGCAGTACGAGCCGCACACCTTCACGCTGCGCTGGCACCCCGACGGCTCACCGGCCGAGCGCTTCACGCCCGACTTTTACTTGCCCGAGCTGGACCTCTACGTGGAGTTGACTACGCTCAGGCAAAGCCTGGTGACGCGGAAAAACCGCAAGATGCGTCGGCTCAAGGAGCTATATCCCGACATCAAGATCAAGCTCCTCTATGGCCGCGACTACCGCAGCCTGCTGTTCAAGTACGGTCTGCAGCCGCAGGAAGGGCTGGCGGCCGGCGCGTCGCCGCCTGATGAGAAGCCAAACGATGTCGAGTAGCCGCCGCACACTGGGAGCACTGTGATGACCGATGTCGCCGCGGTCGCGCGTGAGATTGTATTGCCACCACCGGCTTCTGACGGCCCCGTTGCCGGGAGCGTGGCCGCCGGCGAGCAGCCGCTCATATCGGAGGCGCCGGGCGAGGTGCTGTTCAGCACGCAAGCCATCCAACGGCGCGTCCACGCCCTCGGCGCGGCGATTGATGCCGACTACGCCGACGAACGCCCCATACTCGTCGGCATTCTGCGCGGGTCGGTCGCGTTTCTGGCCGACTTGATCCGCGCGATCACCATCTCCATCGAGGTGGACTGGCTGGCCATCAGCAGCTACACGGGCCACAGCTCGTCGGGAGTGGTCCGGCTCCTCAAGGACCTCGATAGCAACATCCGGGGCCGGCACGTCCTCCTGATCGAGGACATTGTAGACACCGGACTGACCATCAACTACGTAATGCGCCTCTTACAAGAGCGGCAGCCGGCCTCCCTCAAGCTCTGTACGCTCTTGAACAAGCCGGCGCGTCGGATCGCGGATCGGCCGATTGATTACGTGGGTTTCGACGTGCCCGATGCGTTCGTCGTGGGCTACGGCCTCGACTACGAGCAACGCTACCGCAATCTCCCCTATATCGCCGTCCTCGACCCGGCGCTCCTGCCATCGTGAGTCGCGGCGACGAATGACGGGCCTCCCTAGCCGCTTGCCCGCAAGCCGTCGAAGTAGGCCGCGATGGCCGCGTCGTACTCGGCCACGTGCCGGAAGGCCAGCGTCGCCAAGCGTAGGCGCAGCGCCTCCCCAACGCTGCCCTGCTCGCGCAGCGCCGCCAGCACCTCCGTGTAGTCCTGGGGCCGACACAGCGGCACGACGTGCCGGTAGTTCTTGGCGGCGGCCCGCAGCAAGGTCACGCCGCCAATGTCAATGTTTTCGAGGATGTCGGCGTGGGTGGCGTCCGGCGAGGCGACCGTCGCGGCAAACGGGTAGAGGTTGTTCGCCACGAGGTCCAGCGGTGCCAGGCCGTGCTGCTGAAGCTCGGCCAGGTCCGCGGCCATGTCGCGCCGGGCCAAGATGCCGCCGTGAATCGCCGGATGGAGCGTCTTGACCCGTCCATCCAGAATCTCCGGAAATCCGGTCAGCACCTCGATGCTCCGGACCGGCACACCGGCCGCAGCCAGCGCCGCCTCGGTACCGCCGGTCGAGTAGACCTCCCAGCCCAGATCGGCGAGGCCGCGCGCCAGGCCCACAATGCCTTTCTTATCGGCCGCGCTCAACAGTGCCTTCACTACCGATACTCCTTCTCGCTGTGTCGTACATGACCGCCTGCCTTACATCGTCATTGCGGCGAAAGCCGCAATCCAAGCGCCTACTCCCCGGCCGCTGCCGACCCGCTCGCCGTAGTCAACGCCTCGCTCTCCTCCCACAGGCGCCGCGCCACCTCCGTATCGTAGGAGCGCGGCGACGACTGGACCGGCTGGCGCTTCTCGAAATAGCGCCCGCTCACCCCCGCCACTTCGGGAGCAGCGGCGAGATAGAGCACCGTGTCGGCGCCCTGTGCGGACCCCAGGATGAACGGGCGCGCCAATGTAAGTCCCACCCGCAGCCACAGCGGCGTATCGCGGAAGATACCCGTGGCGACGACGCCGGGATGCAGACAGTTGGCCGTGACGCCCGTTCCCTCCAGACGGCGCGCCAGCTCATAGGTGAAGAGCACGTTCGCCAGCTTCGACTGACTGTAGGCGCCAAAGCCAAACGTAGCGTAGCTCTGCTCACCCTGCAAGTCGGCAAAGTTGATCTCGGCATCCTTGTGCGCCGCTGAGCTGACGGTGACGACCCGCGCCGGGGCGCTCGCTTTCAGCCGATCCAGCAGGAGGTTGGTGAGCAGGAACGGCGCCAGGTGGTTCACCGCCAGCGTCAGCTCTACACCGTCCTCGCTCACCGCGCGCGTCCGCCGGGCCAAGGCCGCGTTGTTGACCAGCACGTCGAGCCGGTCGAACTGCTCCCGGAACGCCACCACCACCCGCCGCACCTGCCGCTGGGCGCTGAGGTCGGCCACGAGCAGACTAACGGAGTCGTTCCCGCTCCGCTGTGTGATCTCCGCCAGCGCGGCATCGCCACGTTCCTGGCTGCGACACACCAACACGACCGTCGCACCCAGTTGCGCGAGACCCAGCGCTGTCTCCTTACCGATACCGGAGTTGGCGCCCGTGACCACACAGACTTTGCCCTGCATGTCGGCTGCCATCGGTTATCTCACTCCGGTCTGACGAGTTGCGTAGGATGAATCAGAGGCCGGCGCGCAGCACCAGCAGCACAATGACCAGCCAGACCAGCGCCGCCAGTAGAATCAGCCCGCGGCTCGGCGCTTGCAGCCACTCCCAGAGTCGTCGGGTCCAGGGACGACGAATCCGAATAGGCGGGAAGTGGCCCGCATACCGCGCTTCCAGTTGCCGCGAATCATCAATCCGTTCGAGCCGCGGCGCGCCCGCGCCGGAGCCATCCAGCACGTAGTAGGCCGCGGTCGGAGCGGTAGAGAGCGGCCGCCCGCCAGCCACCATGGCGGCCCCGGCCTGCCAGTGGATCAGCGCCAGGCCAGTATCGTGCCGCGACCGCGCCACCAGGGCAATAGTGCAGGCGCCGAAGCATGTATCGAGATAGGCACGCTCGGCCGCCGCCAATTCACCGCTGTACCTCGGCCGGTGGACCTGGTCATCGTGCCGGTCGCTGCCCACACTGTTGGCCATAGTCCTGCCTCGCTGCCAGCCCGACACCCCGCTACAACGCAAAATCGGCCGACACTGCACAATGGTCGGGATGCGGCCCGTGTTTCGGTAGCTCGTACACCGACCCCGGCACCAGCATCTCCATCGCCTCGCCACCAATGACCAGATGGTCAATGAACTCCGTAAAGCGCGGATCACACTGGGAGGCCATGTCCCCAGTCGCCAGGTGGAGCGGCGCAGCCGGCGGTGACAGGATGGCCCAGGCCCAATCGCCGGAAACTGCGAGGCGCCGGTTGAAATCGCCCAGCATGACGAATGCCGTCCCTTCCGCCCGGCGCTGGTCGGCCCACGCCTTGAGCGCAACGACCTGTTCGCGCAGCGTCTTACAGGTCTCCGCCTGCTCTGCATCCCTATCTTGCGCCGCCGACCAGCATCCCGGCGCGAGATGCACCGACAACAAACGCAGTTCCCTGCCGCCAGCCGAGACCGTAACGTCGGTTCCCCAGCGCTGGGGCGTTCGCTGCCCCGGCCGCAGGGGTGAGCCTAGTGCGGTCAGATCGCCGTTGCGGCGGTAGGCGATACCTTTGCGAAAGGCGAAGCCGGTTGCCAGACGACTGAGATAGGCCCCCGGCCGATCCCAACACTCGGGGCCGCTGCCCGTGTCCGGGCGAGTCGACACTTCCACGCGCCAGTCCGCTGCGGGAAAGACGCGCTGCGCCGCCGCCACGTTCTCCACTTCCTGAAACGCAACGATGTCCGCTCCAAGCTCCCGCACTCGCCGGGCAATTGCATCGTAGTCGGACTGCTCCCGCGGAATGCACCCTTCCTCGCCCGAATCGTTCAGATGCTCCAGGTTCCAGGCGGCAATCCGCAGCGGTGCCTCCGACTCATCGGCGTCACAGCCCACAAGCATCAGGAGCAGCACACAGCAGCCTGACAACAGGAGCGGAGCAACGATCCGCATGACCACCTCTTTCCGGGATAAAAACCGGACCACGCAATAGACGGGTAGTCCCACAGACCGGAATCGAACTCCCGGTGCTGCTACCGCGACATAGCCGTTAGCCCTTGACCACGCTACCCTCGTGGCGCCGCCGCCATCCTCCGGCTGAGTATAGCCCGCACGCCCACGTGACCGACACTCCTGAGCACCCCGGCCCGCCGGTTTGCTTTGCAGGCGGGTCATCGGCAATCATTAAGGGCGATGAAACAGAATAGCGTCGAGGTGCCGGTCATCAGCTCGCCGGTCTACGTGCTGCCGGTGGTGCAGCTGAAGGATGCCGGCGGCGGCCAGACACGCGCGCACCTGCTCGCCGAGCTGTGGTCACAGTACGATGCCACCGGACGCCTGCACCCCATCGCCTCTCGGACCGGCCTCGCCCGTCCACACACGCCCGACGCCGAAGCACGCTTGCGGGCGTGGCTGGCCCGTTACCCGGCCGCGCGGGTGCGCCGACATGCACTCCCTGCAGCCAGCTCGGCAGCACCCCCAGCGCCAAGGCCCCCGTCCTCGACCTAGCCCTTGCTAGAATATATTCCGTTGGGCCGGGGCACGTGAACGCCGGACCTGCCGAACTGAGTGATCGGATTATTCTTGATGGCTGTCTACGACCTGGAGATCGTCGTCAGTGCGCTGCCGCAGACCGGGGACTACCTCGGCCGCTACTTGGCCGAGGTACCGGCGCTGCCGGGTTGCTGGGTAGAAGCTGACAGCATAGATGAAGCGGTGGCCCAGATTCAGGAGGTGGTCCCGCTCTTCATACGCTCCTATCGCCAGCGCGGCGCCCCGCTCCCACCCTGTTAGAGGCGTAAATATTCAGCGCGGAAGTTTTCGCCGTCTACAAAAATGCAGGCTCTCATCAAGAGACATCCCCGAAAAACATAAAGGCGGTAGGCACGCAACCTACCGCCAATCCAGTCTACTGTCCAGGATACACCCAGACGTCGCCATTATGGTACCGGCTCAATCTTGCGCTGTCAACACCCGGAGGAACGAGGGCCCGATTGCACTTGCGATGGCGCTATGCTACAACCGCCCTACCGGAACGCGCCGACTGTCGTGCCGCACGTAACCGGCTGGAGGCCACACGGCCGCACGGTTCTGCCGAGAGGAGAGAGCAGATGTCCGATACCGACAGCACCACCATCTATGAGGAGCTTGGAGTCACACCGGTCATCAATGCCCGGGGCAATCAGACCGTCCTCGGCGGCTCCATGTTTGCGCCCGCAGTACAAGCGGCCATGGACGCCGCCAACCGCTATTTCGTGGACATGGGCGCCTTGCAGGAACGCGGCGGCGAGATTATCGCCGAGCTTGTGGGCTGCGAGGCGGCCCTGGTCACGCCCGGCTGTGCCGCGGCGCTGGCGCTTGGCACGGCCGCGTGTGTGGCCGGTGACGACGAGGAGAAGATGGCTCGCTTGCCGGATACGGCCGGGATGAAGCGGAACGTGCTCATCCAAGCCAGTCATCGGTATCACTACGAGCGTGCCACCACCATCGTCGGCACGAGCCTGGTGGAGGTAGGCGATGCGAACGGCACCTCCGCCGCGCAGCTCGCCGCCGCTATTGACGACGAAACGGCCGTCGTGCTCGTCCCGGCCCACCTCGACGGACACGACGGGGCGCTGCCGCTGACCGAGGTGGTTGCCATCGCCCACGAGCACGATGTCCCGGTCCTGGTGGATGCCGCGTCGCAGATTTATCCCGTCGAGCGGCTGCGGAGTTGGACGGCCATGGGCGCCGATCTCGTCGGGTTTGGGGCGAAGTATTTCGGTGGCGGGAACTCCGCCGGGTTGCTCTGTGGCCGCAAGGACCTAGTGGCCTCCGCTACGACGCAGAGCTTCATCGGCTTCGAGCTAGGCCCGGCCCGCGGTCGTGTCTTCGGGCGCCCGCTCAAGCTCGACCGTCAGGAGATCATGGGCACCGTAGTCGCCGTCCGCGAATGGGTGACGATGGACCACGAAGTACGTATCCAGCAGGTCCAGCGGCGCATAGATGCCCTCGTCAGCCACCTCGATACGGTGGCAGCGGCGCAGACCAGCGTCCAGATCGGGGTACGCTTTGGCGCGCCAGCGCTATCTATCCGCATTGATCCCGCTTCCGGCCACACCGGCGACAGCGTGCGCGCGGCGTTGCAGGCCGGCAATCCGAGCATCGTGGTGGGCGGCAGCGATGACGAGCTGGACCTCAATCTCGGCACCATCGCCGACGGGGACGTGGCAGTGATCGCCGCCCGCTTGCGCGAGATTCTGTCTTCGTAGAGTAGGTGGGGCAGGCCCCCTCCCTGTCCCTCCCCCGTCCCGACGGTGGAGGGAACACGTCGTCCCCCCACCACCGTGCTACCCCCGCCACCGTCCCCCCGTCGCAACGGGGGGACCATAGGGGGGCCGGAGGTCGCGGCTAGGCGGCAGTAGCCCCCTGACTAGCGGCTGCCAGGGACTCGGTACGGCGCTCGCCGTTGCGACTTGCCACGGGCACGGCGGCCTCTCTCGCGTCGGGTGTGGCCTCACCGGTCCCGCCACGCCCGATGCCGTGATAGATGAAGCCCAGCGCGCGCATCGTGTCGGGATCGTAGATGTTGCGCCCGTCAATGATGATGGGATGCTTCATCACCGCGTGTAGCCGCGGCAAATCGAGGTGCTTGAATTCGTTCCAGTCGGTCACGATGATAGTGGCATCGGCGGTCGCTGCCGCGGCATAGGGGTCATCCTGATAGTCGAGGTGTGGCAGCATACGGCGGGCGCTCGGCATAGCGACCGGATCGTAGGCCCGCACGCTGGCGCCCTCCGCTTCCAGCAGCTGCGCCAGCGACACCGCCGGTGCGTCGCGCAAGTCGTCCGTATTGGGCTTGAACGATAAGCCCAGCAGCGCCAGCGTGCGGTTCTCTAACGTGCCGAAGAGGTCAATGAGCTTCTGAATCACCCGTAGCCGCTGGTCCTGATTAATCTCAATGACCGTGCGGAGCAGTTGCGGGTGGCAGCCGTGGACCGCTGCGACGTGCGCCAGTGCGCTGACGTCCTTGGGGAAGCAGCTCCCGCCCCAACCGAGACCCGCGTCCAAGAAGGCCCGCCCAATCCGCTTGTCCAGCCCCATCCCGTCGGCCACCACGCGGACATCCGCCCCGGTCCGCTCGCAGACCAGGGCGACTTCGTTGATAAAGCTGATCTTCGTGGCCAGGAATGCATTCGAGGCGTACTTAATCATCTCGGCGCTCCGCAGGTCGGTGATGAGAATGGGACAGCCGAGTGGCCGATAGAGGACGGCCGCGTGCTCCGCCGCTGCGCGGCGGTCCGCACCGAGCACCACCCGGTCGGGATTCAGGAAGTCGGCGACCGCCGAGCCTTCGCGCAGGAACTCCGGGTTGGCCACCACGTCGAAGGACACCTTGTCCGCCAGCTCGCGAGCCAGAATATGGTCCACGCGATCACCGGTTCCAATCGGCACGGTGCTCTTGGTGATGATGGTGGCCGGATGCCGCAGGACCTTGCCGATGCTGGCAGCGGCCTGCCGCACGTAACGGAGGTCCGCTTCACCCGTCGGGCCGGCCGGAGTATTGACGGCGATGAAGATAAACTCGCTGTCGTGCAGCGCCTCGGCATAGGACTCGGTAAACGACAGGCGGCCGGCCCCGGCGTTGCGTCGGACCAACTCCTCAAGACTTGGCTCGTAAATCGGCAGTACGCCGCGATTCAAGTCGGCGATCTTCGCCGTGTCCACGTCGAGGCACACCACCTGGTTGCCAAGCTCGGCAAAACACGTGCCGGTTACCAAGCCCACGTAGCCGGCGCCAATAACCGTAATGCGATTCATACTCGGACCACCTCACTGGGGATGAATGCTGCGGATGCGTGCCCACCTGGGGAGCGGCGGCAAACGCCGCTCTCACCAGCGTACCAGGCGAGCGGGCTGTCCATGTGCTTCCGGGGACGGCTGGGTAAGTGCATGAGGGCCAACGGGCTACCACGACGGGAACCCCAATGGCTAGGGCGTCGTCGCACTCAACTCCACCATGGCAAGGGGAGCGGGATGTCTCGCACCACGGTACCGTCCCGGTGGCGGGAGAGCAGCGCCGCCCAGCGACGCGCCGATTCGACCGACGACAGTCCTGCGACTTCCCGCTGGCCGCCCATGTAGACGGCATAGAGGTCCTGACCGTCTGGCCCCACATAGGTCGCCAGGGACCAGCCCGGTGGGAGATCATCTACTGCCGGCGGGAAGCGGTCTTCTGTTGTCATCATCGTCACCGCCTCTCGATACGACGGCACACTATGGTCCGAGTCATGCTTGCTACATTTCTGGAACGAGTTACCGCCGCCCATGTTGCAGCGGCCGGCGGTCTGTCGGCCACGGCCATCGCCATAGATCGCCATAGCTGAGGCGCCGACTGGCTGGTAGACTGGAGCCACCTGCCCGCAGTAATGCGTAGGTGTGCCTCAGCCTATCCGGGTGACACCCGCCGCAAGCGCCTCCGGACCCGGTGACCGCGCTTTCCTTGGGTCTATCCCGGCAGTGACGCCTTCCAGGTCGGCATAGTGACAAGCTCCCGTGTGCTCCTTCATGGCGTCGCAGTGGCCTACGAGCATGTAGGAGACGGGGCGCCTATCATGGTGCTCCATGGCTGGGGCGGCCAGGCTGCCGCCGTGCGGCCAATCGTTGACTGTCTGGGAGTTCGTTGGCGTGTCTGTGCCCCCGACCTGCCGGGGTTCGGTGCCAGTATGCCCCCCCCGGAAGCCTGGAGCGTCCGCGACTACGCCGCCGTCATCCGGGCGCTGCTGGAGCACTTGGACATGAGCGCAGCACACGTCATCGGCCATTCTTTCGGCGGCCGCATCGGGATTGTGCTGGCCGCGGAATCTCCGGCGTTGGTACGGCGGCTGATTCTGGTGAATAGCGCCGGCGTGAGGCACCCTCGCGGCTGGAAAGACCGGCTGCGGGCCGCCGCCATGCATGGCGGCCAACGAGTGTTCGCGGCTACCGGCCGGGCCGCCGCCGATGGCTGGCAGCCCCGGCTGCGCGCCTGGGCCGCGGAGCGCTTCGGATCGGACGACTACCGCGCCGCCGGGCGGCTGCGGCCCACTTTTCTCCGGGTCGTGAATGAAGACTTGCGCGCGCTCCTGCCGGCAATCCAGGCGCCTACACTCCTGATCTGGGGGGATGAGGATCGAGAGACGCCGCTGGCGCAGGGGCAGTTGATGGCGCAAGCCATCCCGAACGCCCGGCTGGCGGTATTCCCCGGCGCGGGACACTATTCATACCTCGACCAACCGACCGAGTTCTGCGCCCTGGTGCGATCTTTTCTGAGCTAGTAGCGACATATGAGCAGCATTGGCTTGCCCACCGCTCTCTGGCTCACCGCTGGCACGGCATCCGCGGTGTGGTTGGCGGCCGGCTGGCGGTGGCTCGCGCGTTCGCTCCACATGCTCCAAGGTGGAGGCTACTACCAGCGCGACTTTTTCCGCTGGCTGCTCCAAGCCGGCCGACGTCACCAAATCATCTTCACTACGGCGCTGCTCTTGCCACTACTCACCGTCGGTCTCCAGGCGGCATCGTGGCCGGCGTGGCTACCGCTGCTTGGTCTTGTCGCCTGGGGACTCATGGCTCTGCTCTGGCTGCTCCGGTTCCGGATACCCCCGGCCAAGCGCCCGCTGCGTTGGACGAAGAAGGCGCTGGCCCTGGCCGCACTGGTCTGCCTCCAGGTCTTACTGGCGGCGGGGGCGCTCGCGGCCGTCGGCTTCCAGTTGGGTGGCGCGAGCGGTGGAGCGGTGGGCTTGAGCCTGGGCCTTGGTGTCGGCCTGGCTCTGCTCCCGGCCCTGCTGGTAGTGGCGACGCTCGTCGTGTGGCCGGCGCAAGCGATAGGGGCGGCATTGCTCTTGCGGGCCGCGCGGCGCACGCTGCGAGCAAGCAACGCTCGCGTCATCGGGATCACCGGCAGTTACGGCAAGACCAGTACCAAGGAGTTCGTGAGTACGCTCCTCGCTGCCCGTTACCGTGTGCTGAAGACGCCGGAGAGCTACAATACCGCGCTGGGTATCGCGCGGGTGCTGCTGCGCGATCTACGTCCCGACCACGACTACATCGTGGTCGAGCTAGGCGCGTACAAACCGGGCGAAATCCGCCGCCTGTGTCAGCTGGTCAGGCCGCGCATCGGGGTCCTGACGGCCATCGGACCGCAGCACCTGGAGCGATTCGGCTCCATCGAGCGCATTGCGGCCGCCAAGTACGAGTTGATCGAGTCGCTGCCCGCGGACGGTGTGGCGGTGTTCAACGCAGATGATCTACGCTGCCGGGCCTTGGCGGATCAGACGGCGGGACAGGTCATCCGCTACAGTGTGCAGGAGCCGCCAGGACCGGACGTGAACCTAGCGGCCGGGCCGGTCGAGCACGGTCAGCGGTGCGCGAGCTTCACGGTCCAGGATGACGGCGGCGGCGCCCAGCCCGTCACCGTTGCGCTGCTGGGGCTGACGAACGTGAGCAACGTGGTGGCGGCCGCCGCGGTGGCCCGGCTCTGCGGGCTGTCCCTGGCCGAGATCGCCAGCGCAGCCCGCGACATCGAGCCGGTGCCGCATCGCTTGCAGCCGCTTGACGGCGCCGGCGGTGTCTTGGTCATTGACGATGCCTACAACTCCAACCCGGTCGGGGCGGCAGCGGCGCTCGACGTGTTGGCCGCGGTGCCGGGCCGCCGCAAGGTGCTGGTGACACCAGGGATGGTAGAACTCGGCGAGCGGCACGAGGTCGAGCACGAGACGCTCGGCCGGCGCGCCGCTGCCGTCTGCGATACCGTGGTGCTGGTCGGACCGGCCCGTACCGCGCCGATCCTCGCCGGACTACGGGCTGCGACTTTCCCGGCCGAGCACGTCGTTGTGGTGGCGAGCCTGGCCGAGGCCACGGCGCGCTTGGCCACCCTGCTCGGCCCTGGTGATGTCGTGTTGTTCGAGAACGACCTGCCGGATACCTATGACGAGGCCGCGTGACGGTGTACGCAGGGCAGGTAACGTTGGCATTTCCTCGTGCCATCTCCTGGGTTGCGGCCCCGTATCGGGGTACGGGACATGCTTGCGCCGCAGTAACGAGATGAGAGGCGCGGTGAGACGGTTCCGAGGTTAGCCATGACCGAAGCGTTAGCCACAACCTTGCTGGTGTGCTTGGCCGGGCTGATTGCTGCGCCGGGATTGATTCGTGGCCTTCAAGGCCTCGGTCTCCGCACGCTGCACCGGCTGAAGACGGACCGCGACAACCGCGCCTTTTTCCGCCTCCACGAGCACAAGAGCGGTACACCGGTGGGTGGCGGCTTGCTGATGATCGTCGCCGGGGCCGCCGCCGCCGCGCTCGCCCTCGAAGGCTGGTCACAGCTAGTAGTGCTGGCTGCGCTGCTCGCCTTTGCCGCCTTGGGGCTGGCCGACGACGTGTCCAAGGGCCTGGTGCGCGCCGGCATCTGGCGAGACGACCTGCCGGCGCTGCCGCGCTTCGCGGTGCAGTGGCTCATTGGTGGCGCGATAGCCGTGGCCCTCTGGCGCGGGCTGGGCATACACACCGTCCACGTGCCCTGGATCGGTAGTCTCGATCTGGGCTTCGGCTACGTCGTGCTGGCAGCATTCGCCATCGTGACCGCGGTCAACGCCGTTGGCGTGACGGACGGACTCGACGGCCTGGCCGGCGGTCTGGCGGTGATCGCCTTCGGCGCGCTCCTGACGGTCGCGCTGCTGCGTGGCCGCACCGACCTCGCTCTGGTCTGCGGCGCGCTGATCGGCAGCACGCTGGCCTTTCTGTTCTTCAACGCCCACCCGGCGCGGATTTTCATGGGCGACATTGGCGCACAGGCACTCGGCGCGGCGCTCGTGGTCATCGCCCTGCTGCTCGACGTGCTGATTCCGTTTGCCCTCCTGGCCGGCGTGTTTGTCGTCGAGCTAAGTACGAGCCTCATCCAGATCGTGGCCCTGCGGCTGGGTCGCCGGGTGTTCCGGATTGCGCCGCTGCACCACCACTTCGAGGCCCTCGGCTGGCCGGAAACACAGATCACGCACCGTTTCTGGCTGGCGGGCATCGTCCTCGCGCTGGGCGCTCTGCTATTAGCGAGCAACTGAGCGACACTGGCCCTCGCCCCGCAGGGGAAGGAGCACAGCCGCACCCGCATACTGTGCGTCGGCACAGGAGATGGTGAGGGAGGGGCCCGAGGCAGGTTCCGGCGGCTACCCAGACGTAGCGAGTACCGCCACGATCAAGGCACCGATCAGGGTCACGTACCCCGCCATCATCACGCCAACGAGGATGAAGACAGTCTGCCGGAGGCCGCGCTCCATCTCCGACCTGGCAGCCGAGACGCTGGTCTCGATGCTGGTCTGGATGTTGGACTGGAGTATGGCCAAGTCATGCTTCGTGGCCATATCCTCCCGCGTGGCCGTCTGGAACGTGGCCATGTCCTCCTTCATGGAGGTCTGGAACGTGGCCATGTCTTCCTTTACGGCCACCTGGAACGTAGCCATGTCCTCCCGCACGGAGGTCTGGAACGTGGCCATATCCTCCCGCATGGAGGTCTGGAACGTGGCCATGTCCTCCTTTATGGACACCTGTAGGCCCGCCAGATCGGCTTTCGTGGCCAAGTGGGGCAAGATCGCCTTGATCTCGCCAAGCTCGGCCTTGGTGGCGTAGTGCTCGCTGACGTCGACCGGTGCCGTTGCTACCATGGCTTCCACCTCGTTCGCCGCTTGCTGACTTTAGCACGCGCAGCGGGACTCCCGATACCTGCTTGGTATTATCTAATATACAATTGATTCTATCGCGTGTCAAGCAGCCACCCGGACGCCGCGGGCGCGCCGTGCCGTTTGGTATAACTACCCGGCGGCCCCCGGCCGGTTTTGGCCCATACCTCACGCGCTCAAGCTACGTGCGATGGCAACACAACGCTTACGTGTCGGCGTGCTCTTTGGCAGCCGGTCGGTCGAGCACGATGTCTCTATCGTGACGGCGGTGCAGGCGATGGCGGCCATGGACCGCGCCAAATACGAGGTCGTCCCGATCTACGTCACCAAAGAGGGGCACTGGCTGACCGGGGAGGCGCTGGCCCAGCTTGATAGCTATCGCGATCCCCAGGGTCTGAAGCCGGCTGTTCGGGCCTACCTCAGCCCGGAGCCGCAGGATGGCGTGCTGATACAGCCCCGCAGCTGGGGGCGGCGCCTGCTGCGGCGGGTGCAGGAATTGCAGCTCGACGTTGCTTTCCCTTGTATGCACGGCACGCACGGTGAAGACGGCGCGCTCCAAGGCTTGCTGGAGCTTGCCAACGTGCCCTACATCGGCACCGGAGTCGTCGGCTCGGCGGTAGGCATGGACAAGATTATGATGAAGGCCGCTTTTGCCGCCGCCGGCCTGCCGCTCCTGCCATATCGCTGGTTCCGGCGGTCGCAATGGGAGCGTGAGCCGGCAACGGTGCTCGCGGAGATCGAGCGCGACCTGACCTATCCACTATTTGTCAAGCCGGCCAACCTGGGATCGAGTATCGGCATCTCGCAGGCAAGCAACCGCGATGAGCTTGAAGCGGGGCTGGCCATCGCAGCGCAATACGACCGGCGGCTCTTGGTCGAGCAAGCGCTGGAGGGCACCATCGAGATCAACTGCTCCGTCCTGGGCAACGACGACCCGCAGCCATCGGTCTGCGAGCAGCCCGTCCCCTGGGCGGAGTTCCTGAGTTATGAAGACAAGTACCTGCGCGGCGGGGGCAAGGCCGCCGGCATGGCGAGCACCGACCGGCGCATCCCGGCGCCCATCTCGGACCAACTCACCCAACGCATTCAAGCGGCGGCCGTGGCGGCCTTTCGCGCGACGGACTGCGCCGGGGTGGCTCGCGTTGACCTGCTGGTGGATGGCGCCGGCGTGGATGAGGCCGACGCGGCGTTCTATGTCAACGAGATCAATACAATCCCCGGCTCGTTGAGCTTCTACTTGTGGGAAGCGAGCGGATTGAGCTATCCGGAGCTAATTGACCGCCTCATTGCACTTGCACTGGAGCGCCACCGGGACAAGCAGCGCACCATCACGACATTCGAGTCGACCGTCCTGACGCACGCTGCCGGCAGTAGCCTCAAGCAGGGTGGCCCACAACCCGGTGGGGCGGATGGGCCAAACCGCTAAGGACGGCGCGGGCGACGCTTACTCGTCGTTCCCTTCACGGTAACAATCAAAAAGGCAACAGCAGCGACTAAAACCGTCGCTCCTTGCAGAATGTCGGCAGCAAACATATGTGACGTACTCCTCTGCCTTCTCTAACGAAGGGCATCCTTAATTTGTAGTGGCCGCTAGGGCCGGGGGACAGACCTACCCCCAACCCCCTCCCTAAAAGGGAAGGGGCTACAGGCCAACGGTCGGGCCGACTGTACCCATGTAGAGGCACGGCAAGCCGTGCCCCTACGGCGCCGGGATTGGCCTGTTCCACTCGTATGCCTATAGAGGGTAGGATAGGAGTCAGATCAGGGAGCCGGATTCGGGAGTAGGGTGAGTAAGAAAGATGCCTTCAGCGATGAACAGTGCGGCGGCTGCCGACATACGTACCGGCTTGGGGTCGGCGGACCTCGCGGTGCTTGGTCCCGGCCTGCCAACCCTGCACGACCCGCGGTTGCGTGAGATACGCCACACCAACCGGACCTACACGCTGCCGGCCTACGCCAGCCGCGCGGCGTGGCTCACACGGGCGGCCCAGCTGCGTCGGCGTATTCTGGTGGCTGCGGGCCTATGGCCGACGCCGCCGCGCACTCCCCTCCAGGCGAAAGTGTGGGGGCGGTTGGAGCGCGATGGCTACACCGTCGAGAAGGTGGCCTTTCAGAGCTTCCCCGGCTGCTACGTGACGGGCAACCTCTACCGGCCGGCGGCACACGCGCCCGGCACACGCTACCCGGCGGTGCTCAATCCGCACGGTCATTGGCCGCAAGGCCGGCTGGCCGAGGAGGACCGCGGCAGCGTCCCGGCGCGGTGTATTACGTTCGCCCGCCAGGGTTTCGTCGCTTTCTCCTACGACATGGTGGGCTACGTGGATAGTCGTCAGGTGGACCATCGCACCTTTGGCGGCTGGCGCGAATGGCTGTGGGGCATCCACTCCCTCGGTCTGCAACTCTGGAACTCGATCCGGTCGCTGGACTTTCTGACCGAGCTACCGGACGTTGACCCGGCCCGCCTGGCCTGCACGGGCGCCTCCGGCGGTGGTACCCAGACGTTCTTGCTGACTGCCGTTGACGACCGCGTGCAGGTGGCAGCGCCGGTCAACATGATCTCGGCGCACATGCAGGGCGGCTGCGTCTGCGAGAACGCGCCCGGCCTGCGGCTGGACACTTTCAACGTAGAGATTGCGGCGCTGACCGCCCCGCGTCCCATGCTGCTCGTCTCTGCGACCGGCGATTGGACCGTGCATACGCCCACGGTAGAGTTTCCGGCGATCCGGTCCATCTACCGCTTATTCGGCGCGGAGGATCGCCTGGAGAGCGTCCAGATTGATGCCGGCCACAACTACAACCGCGCCAGCCGCGAGGCGGTGTATGCCTTCTTCGCGCGCTGGCTGGGCGGCGCACCGGCGGGAACCCGTGTGCCGGAAGAACCGTACCCGGTGGAGCAGGACGCCGACCTGCGGGTCTTCCCGGATGGCGAGCCGCTGCCGGCCGACGCACTCGACACCGCGGGCATCACCGCGGCCCTCGTTCGTCAAGCTCAGACTGCGGTACACGACTGGTGGCCCCACGACGCCCGGCAAGCCGAGCAGTTCCGGGCGGAATTCGGCGCAGCCTTTGCCGACGTGCTGGCCGCGGGGTCGCCGCAGCCGGAGGCGCTTGCCATCGAGCGCCGGACAAGCGAGCAGTTAACGAGTACGGAGGGAGTGAGCTACCGGCTGGAGCGGTTCCTCATCGGCCGCCAAGCGGATGGTAGTGCTCCTGCCACTACAATGCCGGCGCTCTACCTCACACCGTTGGGCCAAGCGGCCAGCGGCGCTCAAGCGCCGCCGGTGCTCTTGGTCCACGGAGCGGGGAAAGCCGCCAGCTTCCGGCAGGAGGGAGAGACTATACAGCCAGGACCGCTGTTGGCTACACTGCTCGGCGCGGGCCGCCCGGTACTCACCTTCGATGCGTTTCTCACCGGGGAGTATCTCAGCCCGCTCAGTCGCGCGGGCCGTCCCGCGCTGGAAGCGCACTTCACGACCTTCAATCGCACCGACGCGCAGTGGCGCGTCTACGACGTCGTCACGGCTGTCGCGGTACTCCGGCAGCTCGCCGGAGCGGCAGCGGTTGATCTCGTGGGTGCCGGCGATGCCGGCCTCTGGTGCCTACTCGCTCGCGCCGTTGCCGGAGAGCGTGTCCGCAAGCTGGCAGCGGACATGAACGGCTTTGGCTGGGACCGGGATGAGGACTACCGGGACCGGCTCTATATCCCCGGACTACGGCGCCAAGGCGCCGTACCCACTGCGCTCGCGCTCGCGGCGCCGGCGCCGCTGCTGCTGCACGGGACCGAGGCTGACAGCGCGGCCCTACCGCCGACCCGCCGGCTCCACCGGCTCTACGCAGCACTCGGCCGCCCGGCCGCGCTCACCATCCGGCAAGACACCGCCGAACCGGCCGACCTCTGTGCCTGGCTGGCGGCTGAGAGCTAACGGCTGACAGCTACGTATAAATGATCCGCATGGCCTCGCGGACTTCCTGCATCGTCTGCTCGGCGATTCGCTTGGCGCGTTGAGTGCCGTCGAGCAGGGCGGCGCGTACATCGTCGGGGCGGGCGGCATAGGCCGCGCGACGCTCGCGGATGGGGTCGAGGAAGTCATCGAGCGCCTTAATCAGCCGTTCCTTTACCTCGCTATCGCTCACCCGGCCGGCGCGGTAGCGCTCCTTGAGGTCAGCTACTTCATCCGCGTCCGGGTTGAAAGCGTCGTGATACTCGAACACCGGGTTGTACTCGACCACGCCGGGGTCAGTGGGACGGAGGCGCGGGTGCGTGCCGGTGATGTCCGTCACCATGCGCTTGACCTTGCGCTCGACCGTACCCGCATCGTCCGACAGATAGATCGCATTGTCGAGGCTCTTGCTCATCTTGGCCTTCCCGTCGAGGCCCACGAGCCGCGGCACGCGCCCGATCAGCGCGCGCGGGATGGGAAACACCTCGCCATAGGCGCGATTGAACCGCCGGGCGATCTGGCGCGTGTACTCGATGTGCGGCGCTTGATCTTCACCGACGGGAACGAGGTGTGCTTTCGGTAGGATGATGTCGGCAATCTGACTGGCCGGGTAGTTGAAAAAGCCCAGACTTAGCTCGGCATTTTCCTCTTCAAGCTGCGCCATCTCCGCCTTGAGCGTGGGGTTGCGCTGATGGCGGTTGAGCGGCACCAGCATACTCAGCAGCATCGTCAACTCGGCGTGCTCCGGGATATAGCTCTGGACTACAAAGGCGCTCCGCTCCGGGTCCAGCCCGACCGCGAGCCAGTCCAATGTGACCTCGATCACCGACTCGCGGATGCGCTCGATCTCGCCGATGTGATCGCTCAACGCCTGGTAGTCGGCAATCAGGAAAAAGCACTCATACTCATCCTGCAGGCGCACCCAGTTCTCTAGGGCGCCGGCGTAGTGGCCGAGATGCAATGACCCGGTGGGTCGCATCCCGGTCAAGATGCGCTGTTTGGGCATCGGAACACGCTCTCCTTCGCGTTTAGGGTCACTGGCCCTCTCCCTCGCCCTCCCCCGTTGCGACGGGAGAGGTGAAACACGCCGTCCCCCCGCCGCAGCGGGGGGACCATAGGGGGGCCAGCCCGCCTGGCGGCTCATCATAGCAGAGCTTCCCCGACAGGGGAGAGTCACCCGGCTGCCGGCGCGGCGCTGCCACTCGCAATCTCGTCAATCCGCTGCGTCGTCTCCGGTGCCAGCGCCGCGCGGCGGTCACGGTGCGCCGCTAGTTGCTCCACCAGGCGGTCGGCGGTATGCGCTTTGCAGTCTCGACAGAGTAGCTGCCCGGCCCGGCACGCCTGCTGGATCGCCGCGTACTCGTCGGGCGCGGGGACGGCTTGGAGCGCCATCAGGCTCGATACGGAGCAGACGCGCGGATCGGGGTTGCCGCCCAGCCGGCGGTGCTCTGCCACCGTCGCCCGTCCACCCGTAACCGCGGTCATCACCTTGCGGCGGACGACCGCCGGATCGTCCCGGTAGAAGAGCGCCCCTTGAGGCAGTGTGCCCTGCATGACATCCACCGCAGCGTTGGTGCGCGGATCAACATACGTAGTGAGGCTCTTGGCCGCGCGGACGTACAGGCCCGCCGGCCGGTAGAAGCCGCAACTCTCGGCGAGATTGCGAGCCAGGCGAACGTAGACATCGCGCTCCAGCCCCCCGATCACCTGGGTACGACACCGCCCGCCGCCGACCGACCGCTGCGGGTACAAGATGTCGGCGACGTAGATCAGCGGCAGAAAGGTGGCGCTCACACTGTCGCTCAGACGCAAGCCGAGCGCGGAGTTGATGATATTCACCCGCAGCTTGGCTCCGACCTCGTAGGCCAGCTGCGTGACGCCACTCCGTTGGGATTGGGCATACACGTCGGCAGTGCCCAGGTCGAGGCCGCGGGCCGCGCAGTCCCGGAGGATGTCGCGCATGGTTTCCGCCGCCGCCGCGGGTTCTTGTCCCCGGAGCGTGACCGTTTCCATGTCGTTGAAGGTGAGCACGACTTTTGCACCCAGGCGTTGATAGTGCGCCAGCAGGTCAATCAGCGCGCCCTGCCCCACGTGCAGCGGCTCGGTCGGCGCCAGACTCGCCATGACCACGCAGCGGTCGCCGCCGAGCAGCGCCTGCAAGAACAGATCGTTGTCCCGCGAGCCGGCCAGCATCCCCTTGGCCGCCAGTGGCGGCGGTGTCTCGAACCAATCCAAGAACGCACGCTGCTGGTCGGGATACTCGTGGCTGAGTCCCGTGAGGCGGAACTCCTTGATGAGCGCGGTCTCACGGGCGAGCGGCTGGTCGCCGGTACGCACAACACGCGAGGGGATTTCGATGTCGGTCTCGGCCGGCTGCACGCGCTCGGCATCGAGAATCTCGCCGTGTAGCTGCGAGAGCCGCGCCGCGATGTCGTTGAGCGTGCGTTCTTGGACCTCGCGGGCCTTGGCGAGTACGAGCCGGGCCACGTCCTCGGCGGTCTCCGGCGGCAGGCCGACCCGGCGGGCCTGCCGCCGCGCACGGTTGAAGAGGCGGTCTTCAAAAAACGGTTTGTGGATCGTGTCGCCAGCGAGATATTTCTCGACGGCGACCCGCTGCGCGGCGGCAACCCGCTGCTGGAGCAATTCCAGGATGCGGTCATGGCTGGTGGCGATGATGTCGCGCTGGGAGGCAAGGTACTGCTCGAAGACGGCCGGGGGCAGGTCTAGTCCCGCTCTGATCTCCTTCGGATCAGCGCCAGCGAGGATCGCTGCAATCGCCTGCTCGATGCGAGCGAGGTCTGCGGCGGGCGGCGGTTGGTCCACGCCTCACTCCCCAGCCCAATGTCCGCCATTGCTCTGAAAACACCCCGGCCCGTCATGCCCGCGGAAGCGGAAACCCAGCGCCGTCGGGTCATAATGAATCGTGCCTGCCCCCCTCATCGGTTCTCCTCGCCGCTCAGGATAGCGGTCGTCCTCGCCACCCCAGTACCCGCCGCTCCGAACACCTCGCGTCGCCAGCTACGTGTGCTTCACAGCATACGGGCAAGACACGCCCTGTCAAGATTGCACCACCAGCACCGGCATGACGGGCGGCCGTTCGTCATGCCCGCTGGCGCAGGAATCTACTCCCCTCGCTATCGCTCGGCGATGGAGAGATGATGGAGGTGAGGCCCGTTTTAACGAATGTTTAATCTAGTGCGAACATCCACTTGAGACAAGGCTGTTAGACTGCACTGCATCGAGTTCCCAACGACAAGGCATGCGAGCGTAACGGAAGAGGGGTAGTGATGAGTAGACTGCGGCAGATTCTCGGCTTGGTCGTTGTTCTGGCAGTAGCCGGTTGGATCGGCTATGCCGGGTACGAGCGCTTTGGCCCGGAGCCGGTCGAGGCCATCATTCCGACGACACTGCCCGTGGAGCGGGGTAACCTGACGGCCACGGTGAGCGCCACCGGCAACGTCGAGGCCGCCACCCTCTCGGAGCTGAGTTTCCGGGTTAGCGGCACGCTCCAGGAGTTGCTCGTTGACGTCGGTACCGAGGTACAGACGGGGCAGGTGCTGGCACGGCTGGAGACCAGCACCTTGGAGAGTGCCCTCCGCCAAGCGCAGGCCAGCCTCCGCAGTGCCACCACCAGGATCACCGAGCTTCAGACCGGCCTCTCAGCCAAGGACGTCCGGCTCAGTGAAGCCTCCGTCGTCTCCGCTGAGCTGAAGCTCGCGCAAGCCCGCGCCAATACCACCGACGTTCGTAACGCCGAGGGCAACCTCGAATCGGCGCAGATCAGGCTCCAGGACTTGCGGGCCGGCGGCACCGCACAGGAGATCGCCATTGCCGAGTTGCAGCTCGCCGCAGCAGAGGCGAGACTGCTGACCCTGCGGGAGCCGGCCGAACGCGATATCCAAGCCACCCGGGCCTCCCTGGCTTCCACCCAGGCCCGATACGACCAGTTGCTCCAACCCCGCGCGGAAGACATCCAGAACGCCGAAGCGGCCGTGGCCTCCGCCCAGGCCAAGCTCGACCGGTTGCTCCAGCCCTCGGCTGAGGATATCCGCAACGCCGAAGCGTCCGTGGCCTCGGCCCAGGCCCGATACGACCAGCTGCTCCAGCCCCGCGCGGAAGACGTTCAGAACGCGGAAGCGTCGCTGGCCTCCGCCCAGGCCAAGCTCGCCAAGCTGCTCCATCCGACTCCGGCGGACCTCGCCTCGGCACGGGTCTCCCTCGATCAGGCGCAGATTCGCCTGTCCGAGCTGACCGACTCTTCCCCGGTCAGCGCGCAAGACCTCGCCAACGCCGAGCTTTCGGTCCAGAACGCTCAGTTGAATCTCGACCAGGCCCGCTCCGACAACATCTCGGAGACGGCCATCCAGAAGGCCCAAATCGCGCTGGAGACGGCGCAAAACAACCTGCAAAAGCTCCTGAGCCAGGGGCCGAGCGAGTGGGCGCTGCGCTTGCAGCAACTCGCTGTCCAGTCTGCCCAGGAAAACCTGGACAAGCTGCTCAATCCCAGCGCCGCCGACATCGCGGCCGCGCAGGTCTCGGTGCAGCAAGCCCAGACCTCCTTGCAGAAGCTACTCAACCCCAGCGCCGCTGACATCGCGGGCAGCCAGTCCTCCTTGTTTCAGGCCCAGACCTCCTTACAAAAGCTGCTGAACCCCAGCACCGCCGATGTCGCGGCCGCGCAGGTCTCGGTGCAGCAGGCCCAGACCTCCTTGCAGAAGCTGCTCAACCCCAGCACCGCCGACCTGGCTAGTGCCCAAGCATCGCTACAACAGGCGCAGACCAACCTGGACAAGCTGTTGAACCCCAGCGTCGCCGACCTGGCGAACGCCCGAGTATCAGTGCAGCAGGCGCAGCAGGCGCTGGACAACCTGCTCAATCCTGACGAGGTAGCCATTGCCCAGCAGGAGCTGGTCGTAGCGCAGGCGGAGCGCCAGTTGGAACGCGCCCAGGCGAGCTATGAGGATGCACTCGCCGCCGCGGAACTGGCCCTAGAGCAAGCGCAGCTACAGCACGAGCTGAAGATCGCCCCGGCCAGTGAGCAGGAGATCGCCTCGGCCGAAGCCACGGTGGAGAGCGCACAGGTGCAGTTGGAGCGGGCGCAGACCGATCTGGCCAACGCCACGCTGAAGGCGCCCTTCGCCGGCCTGGTGGCGAGCTTGAGTGCCAGTATTGGTGAGCAGGTCGGCTCCGGCGCGATCCTGGAGCTGTTCGATCCGACGAAGATCAGGATCGAGGCCCTGGTGGATGAGACCGACGTTGCCAGCGTGCGCGCCGGCCAAGAGGCAACCGTGACGTTCGAGGGGTTGCAGGACCAGCGCGTGCCCGGTCGTGTGCTGGTGATCGCCCCGACCGGCACGATCAACCAGGGTGTCGTCAGCTACCAGGCCATCATCGAAGTGGACCGCACCGAGGCCGGCGGCGTGCGCCCCGGCATGACGGCTACCGCGAGTATCGTCACGGAATCCCGCGAAAACGTCATCGTCGTGCCCAACCGGGCCATCCGGCGCCAGGGACGCCAGCAGACGGTGCAAGTGATGACGGCCAGCGGTGAAACCGAGACGCGCCGCGTGCAGGTCGGTCTGGCTAACGACCAGGCGAGCGAGATCATCAGCGGCTTGGAGGTCGGTGATACGGTCGTGATCTCCGCGACGACGACCGGCCAGGCGCGTATTCCGGGCCTGACCGGCGGCACTGGTGGTCCCCGTGGACGGCAACCCTTCTAGGACGCCGTTACTCGCTCATGAGCAACGAACGGTGCAAACGTAAGCAAGGTGGAGGTGGAAGATGGCTACGGCAACGGCAACCATCGAGGCCCTGGCTGGTGAGGAGGCTGCGGTGGCGACCGCCACCACGGACACGGTAATTCGGTTCCGTGACATCACCAAGACCTACTACATCGGGGACATCACGGTACCGGCGCTGCGCGGCGTGTCACTGGATATCAAGCGCGGCGAGTTGGTGGCGATCATGGGCCCATCCGGCTCCGGCAAGTCCACCCTGATGAACATTATCGGCTGCCTCGACCAGCCCACGTCGGGTGACTATGCGCTGGACGGGGAGCGGATCGGCGAACTGGGAGACGATGAGCTGGCCGAGATTCGCAACAAGAAGATCGGCTTCGTGTTCCAGCAGTTCAACTTGCTCGCGCGCACCAATGCCCTGGAGCAAGTAGAGCTACCGCTGGTCTACGCTGGTGTCGGGGATCGCCAAGAGCGGGCACAGGCAGCCCTGGAGGCCGTCGGTCTGGCCGACCGGATGGACCATAAGCCGACCGAGTTGTCAGGTGGACAGCAGCAGCGCGTCGCCATCGCGCGGGCGCTGGTCAACGACCCGGCCATCTTGCTGGCCGACGAGCCGACGGGCGCCCTCGATACGACGACCGCCGGGGAGATCATGGCTATTCTCCAGCGCCTGAACCGCGAGCAGAACTTAACCGTGATCCTCGTGACCCACGAGCAGGAGATTGCCGAATACACCAAACGCATCGTCCATATGCGCGATGGCGTCATCAGTGACGACGAGGTGGTAGCGAACCAGCGCATCGCGCAGGCATCACCGGCAGCGACAGCCGAGTAACCGGCGGGTCCGGCGAGACCGGCCCGGGAACTCTCGCTACACGGCGAGTGTGTAGCGTATGAAGCCAGCCCTCACAGCCGAGGGCAACAGCAAGGAGAAACCAATGGACATGACCGGCAGCGTGCGGATCGCTCTGCGGGCACTCGGTGCCAACAAGCTCCGCTCGTCTCTGACGATGCTCGGCGTGATTATCGGGGTGGGCGCCGTGATCGCGCTCATGTCCATCGGCACCGGGATGCAACAGCAAATCACGTCCCAGGTGCGGGGGCTGGGCACGAACCTGCTCTTCATCACGCCCGGCGCCCAGCAAACCGGCGGGGTGAGTGCCGCGGCCGGCACCCGGCCGACGCTCACGCTCGACGACAACGAGGCGCTCCTGAATGCCGGTTTTCCGTATCTTGTGGAGACAGCGCCACAGCAAGACAGTGGGGCACAACTGATCGCCGGTGGTCAGAACTGGCGCTCGCGGGTGAGTGGGGTCACGCCCTCATTCCAATACGTGCGGAACGTCGAGGTCGCACTGGGCGAGTTCTTCAACGACGATCATATGCAGGGCCGCTCGCGGGTGATGATCCTCGGCGCGAACGTGGCCCAACAACTGTTCGGCGAGGGCGATCCCGTCGGCGAGACCATCCGCGCGAACAATCAGACCTTCCGGGTCATCGGCGTGCTGGAGAGCAAGGGTGGCAACGCACTCGGCAACCAGGATGACGTGGTGTACATTCCGCTCACGACGATGCAGACGCGGTTCAACCGCTCGTTCGGTCGGGGCGGTGGCCTGACCATTAGCAGCATCGCTATCCAGTTGACCGACGAGCAGTACGTGGATACGGCTGTGCAAGAGATTTCGGCGATCTTGCGCGAGGAGCACGATGTCTTCGAGGACGACTTCACCATCCTGAGCCAAGAAGACATGGTGGAGACCGTCAGCCAGATTACCGCCGGCATCACGCTGTTCTTGGGGGCGGTGGCTGGGATCTCGCTGCTGGTGGGCGGCATCGGGATTATGAACATCATGCTGGTGTCGGTCACGGAGCGCACGCGAGAAATTGGTATCCGTAAAGCCCTCGGCGCCAAGCGCAGCAACATCCTGTCGCAGTTCCTGATCGAGGCTACCGTCGTCAGCTTACTCGGCGGCGGCTTGGGGATCGTGATTGGCCTCGGCGCATCGCGGCTGCTGAGTGGCTTCGAGTTGAGCGGCTTGGGCGTGGCCGGCGGTCAAGCATTCGAGACGGTCGTGCCGCCGGATGCGATCATCCTGGCGTTCGTCGTCTCGGCGGCCATTGGCCTGTTCTTCGGCAGCTACCCGGCCATGCGCGCGGCGCAGTTGAACCCGATTGAGGCCTTGCGGTACGAGTAGCCAGTGGCGAGCGACATGCGGGGACGCGACCGTTCGCGCCCCCTGGGGGATGCTCGCTCCTAGTCGGCGGATAGGCAGTGTGGGGAGGGAGTCATGAACGCAGCGGTCAGTATCCGAATTGCACTGCGCGCGCTGGGCGCGAATAAACTGCGCTCGGCGCTGACGATGCTGGGGGTCATCATCGGCGTGAGTGCCGTGATTTCACTGATGTCCATTGGCACCGGCCTGCGGGAGCAGGTCTCGGCGCAGATCCGCGGGCTGGGTACGAACCTGCTGTTCATCACGCCGGGCGCCCAGCAAACGGGCGGAGTGCGCGCCGCGGCCGGCACGCGGCCGACGCTGACGCTCGACGACAGCGAGGCGCTACTCACCTCCGGCGTTGGATCCGTCGTGGATGTCGCGCCGCAACAAGACAGCGGGGCGCAACTGGTCGCTGGCGGTCAGAACTGGCGCTCGCGGGTGAGTGGGGTCACGCCCTCGTTCCCTTACGTGCGTAATTTCCAAGTCGCGCTGGGTGAGTTCATCAATGACCAACATATGCAGAGCCGCTCGCGCGTCATGGTACTCGGCGCGGGCGTGGCCCAACAACTATTCGGGGACGGCGACCCCGTTGGCGAGACCATCCGCGCCAACCGGCAGAACTTCCGCGTCATCGGCGTGCTGGAGAGTAAAGGCGCCTCCGCGTTCCGCAATCAGGACGACGTGGTCTTTATGCCGCTGACGACGATGCAGACGCGGTTCAACCGCTTCCGCGGCCGGGGCGGCGCGACCAACGTGAGCAGCATCGCCGTCCAGCTGACCGACGAGGACGCCGTGGACGGGGCCGTGCAAGAGATCGCGGCGCTGCTGCGCGAGCGCCATGACGTAGCGCAGGACGACTTCACGATCCTGAGCCAGAAGGACATTCTGGAGACCGTCGGGCAAGTAACCGGCGGGATCACGCTCTTCCTAGGGGCGGTCGCCGGTATCTCGCTGCTGGTCGGTGGCATCGGGATTATGAACATCATGCTGGTGTCGGTCACGGAGCGCACGCGCGAAATCGGTATCCGCAAGGCTCTCGGTGCCAAGCGCAGCGACATCCTGATGCAGTTTCTCGTCGAGGCCACCGTGGTAAGCCTGCTCGGCGGCGGTGTCGGTGTTGCCATCGGGATTGGTGGATCACGCTTGCTGAGTGGCGTGGAACTGCCCACACCAGGTAGTGCCGGCCAGGCCCTCCAGACGGTCGTCGCCCCGGAGGCCATCGTCTTGGCCTTCGTCGTCTCGGCGGCTATCGGGCTGTTCTTTGGCATCTATCCCGCACTGCGGGCCGCGCGGCTCAATCCGATTGAGGCGCTGCGCTACGAGTAATCCCGCCGGCCGGAGTGCCGGACACACGTCAGGAAGGACATAACGCCATGCCTCGTTTCAAGTTCAAGTACCGCACTTGGGTCATCACGATCGCTATAGTCGGGCTCGTCGGCGGGGCCGCAATCGGGGCCGTCCAGACGTGGTCGGCGGAGTTGTTTCCCGGCGAAGAGCCGGCGGCGCAGACCCAGGCCGCCGGTGCTCGTGCAGCGGCCGGCGGCCAGGCAGGACAGCAAGGCGCCGGAGGGCAAACAGCGCAGCAAGGCGCCGGCGGCCAAGCCGGGCAAGGTGCGGGCGCAGCGACTACCGGCGGCGCGACTGCTGGGGCAAGTCAGGGTGCCGGCGCTGGTGGCGCGGGTGCGGGCCGACAAGGCGGTGGTGGCGGCACCCTTGGCGCGGTCGAGTCCTTGGCCGGCGACACGCTGACGGTCACCACCCAGAGCGGCGCCGTCACGGTCCAGCTCTCCGAGCAGACCACGATTCAGAAGCGGACTCCGGGTAGCCGTGAGACTACCCCTGGGAGCCGCGCGGACCTCACGGCCGGGACGCGGGTGATGGTGCAAGGACCGGCCGGCGAGGACGGCACTATCACCGCGCAGACGATCCAAGTGCTTCCGGCGGGAGCCGGTGGTGGTCAGCGTGGTGGGGGCCAGCGCGGTGGAGGTGGTGGCGGTGGTCAGGGCGGCGGATAGACCCTACCTCAGCCCAAGTAGTGTCGGATGATTCAGCCGGAGCATCGCCGCGGCCACCGGGTCGTCTCCCGCCGCGTCCTGTACCGGCTGGCTATCGCGGCCGCGGTGGCCAGTCCCCTGGTGGTCCCTCGTTTCGCCGCGGCCACCCAGGAAGAACCGTTTGACCTGGGCCTACCGGAGGAACCGACACCGACACCATCACCACCGCCCTACCGCCCCCCGTTTGGCGGCGATCCCGGACCGTCCACCTGGTATGTCTCACAGTGGTACGGCAACACGGTCTTCGGATACCGCTCGCGGCGCGGCCTGTACGTGGAAGGCCAGGGCATTCACTTCGGCGTGGACTTCGCGGCCCCATGCGGCACTCCGGTCCTGGCCATTGGGCCGGGGCAGGTGATTGCCATTGATGGGGGCTACGGCTCCCCTCCCCACAACGTCGTGGTGCGTCACCCCGACGGCAATCTATCGCTGTATGGACACCTCGTCGAGCGCTCGCAGGACGTTTCGTATGGTCAGGAAGTGGCGGCCGGGGATGTGGTGGGCCGCTCCGGGGACTCGACGGCGCGGAGAACGTGTGACGGCAATCCACATCTACATCTGGAAATCCGCAAGGACGGACGGCGCATAGCCACCAATCCGGTGCCGTTGATTGACCTGAACTGGGAAGCCGCCGCCTTGGGCCATCTGCCCTTCGCGATTGACCTTGCCAACCCCCGCCAATGGCAAAGCATCTATCATCAGCCGGACATCACGTTCGGCGGCGTCATCATCAACGACTACGCGCGCGTCTGGCCGCCGTAGCCACACTGCCTCCCGACTGCCCCCGGTCGTCCCCACGCCCCGATTGTTAGGCGAACGTTAGCCGTTGGTCAGGTTTCCTGACGCCATTCCCTAGACAATGCCTGTGGTGCTACCGAGGTGAGACGGCACCCGCTTCGTCCGAACGTGAAAGGAAACCGCTGATGACTACCATCGCCACGACCATGCCCCGCTATAGCGCAGCGCTCTCCCCGGAAAGCCTCGCCGAGCGCTTTGCCGCGATCTTCGAGCAGTACGAGCGGCCGCTCTACCACTACGTGCTGCGGATGATGAGCGGCAACACCGAAGAAGCGCAGGACCTGACGCAGGATGCCTTTGTCAAGGCCTACACGGCCCTGCCGAAGATGCCGGCCGATCTCAAGGTGAAGCCCTGGCTCTACCGCATTGCCACCAACGTCTGCATTGACGCCCTGCGCCGCAAGCGCCTCATCAAGTGGCAGCCGTGGGACCGTTTCCTGGCCCTGTTCCATCCGCTACAGGTGTCCCCGGACAGTCCGGAGCGGCAGGCACTACACCAGGAAGAGCGGGAGCAGGTCCGGCAGGTCTTCGCGCGGCTGACGCCCAAGCACCGGCGGTGTTTGGCCCTACGCGAGTATCAAGGGCTGTCCTACGCAGAGATTGCCCGCGAGCTAGAGACCACGCCCAACACGGTCAAGACGCTGCTCTATCGCGCCCGCGAAGCCTTCCGGCGCCACTACCGCCAGCTCTACCCCGCCAGCGCGCTGGCCTGAACTGCCGGCCCGGCTATACCAGGCCGAGGTGCTCGTCAATCTCGCGCTGGTAGGCGTCTACTGCGCCGGCTTCAACCTCGTCGAGCGTCACCGCGCGTCCGGCGAGACCCGATTCGAACAGTGCATTGACCAGCGCGACCGTGCGGCGCCCGACCTCGCCGGTCACCTCAGGCGTAGTGCCGGTGAGGACGCACGTCGCAAACTCGTGGTACTCCTGGGCGAGAATCTTCCAGTCAATCTCGTTGAACGGGCCGTCGTAGCGCCAGACGCGCTCGCCGCCGAACAGCGCCGCTTCCAAGGAGGGTAAGCGGTAGCTCGGCGCCAGGTCGAGCATTGCTCCGTCCGTGATCGTGTGACCGTCTACGTGGACGGTCAACGGTGCGCCTTGGCGGTCGCCCGGCGACGACAGCGAGCCGTTGCTCCCGTACACTGTCCGCTGGCCCTGCGAGTGGCCGAGGGCGCCACGATGGGCAATCCACGTGCCGAGGGCGCCGGAGGCGAAATGCAGCGAGCCAAAGAGGGCATCTTCGCCGGTCGCCTCGACCTGCTCCGGGAAATCTTCTGCCCACTTGGCGTAAAAGCCGCCCGGACCACCTGCCTCCGCTGCGCGGTAGCGGATTGGCTGCGTAATGCGCCCCTCGCCATAGGCCGTCACGACATCCCCCAGGTAGTACAGCATAATGTCGGCGTTGTGGATGCCGGCATCCATCACGATGGTCCCGGTGAGCTTGTGATGGCGCCACGGCGTAATGGCGATCTGCTTCCCGCCACCGATCCCGACTTCCAACATGAATTGCGGCGTGCCGATGGCGCCGTCGGCCAGCAGCGCCTGCGCCAGCCGGTTGATCGGGTCCCGCCGGTAGTTCTCCGCCACCGAGAGCACCAGCCCCCTTTCCCGCGCGGCCGCGATGATCGCGTCGCAGCCGCGGATGGTCAATGACAACGGCTTCTCGACCTGCACGTGGAGGCCGGCCTCCAAGCACTGCACGGCGACGCGGTGGTGACTCCCGGCGTCGGTCGTAATGTCGCAGCCGCGCAAGCCGTCCACGGCCGCCAGGTCTGCAATCCGCTCGCACACCTGCGGTCGGGTGCCCAGTAGCTGCGCGGCCTCGTCCGCGAGGTCCTCGGCGTTCGGCCGGTGGAGGTCGCAGACCGCGGCGAGCGAGACGTTGTTGAAGTCCGAGGCCTGGAGCGTCGCCAGTCCGCGCAGGTGGCGTCGTCCCATCCCACCACAGCCGATAATTGCAATCGGTAGCGTATCCATCGCGTTGTCGCTCCTTGTCCCGGCCGCGCGTCTGCACTGCGCTCACTGTAGAGCCTCGACTAGCCCGGTGTCGAATGTATCGAATGAGAGCGGCACCCCCGCTGGGCACGATTGCGTACAATCACCCTGCTATGAGTGACCTCACCTTCCGACAATCCCAGCAGCTGGTGGATCAGTGGGTCCGCGAGCAAGGAACCGACTACTGGCACCCGCTCGCGCAACTGGCGCGGCTCACCGAGGAGCTAGGCGAAACGGCACGACTCGTCAATCACCTGTACGGTGAAAAACCGAAACGTCCCGATGAGAGCGAGCAAGACTTGGGTCTGGAGCTGGCCGACCTGCTCTACACGATCATCTGTCTCGCCAACTCCCAGGGCATTGACCTCCAAGACAGTTTCGAGCGCGTGCTGACCAAGTACCGCCAGCGCGACGCCACGCGCTACCGTCCGGCAGCCGCTCCCACTCCGGGGCCGACTGGGCGACAGGACGCCTCCTAGCCGGCGCGGCGCCAACATTCCATGAACACGCGCACGCCGCTGCGAACTCTCTACGGCCTCGTCGCTTGGCTCCACGTCATCATCGGGGCCGGCCTCGCCATACAAGGGCCGGCGCTGCCGCAAATTCGCTCGACGTTCGGTCTCAGTCTTTTTGGGGTGAGTTGGCTCTTTCCGGCCATGTCGCTGGGTCATCTACTGGGAGTGCTCGGCAGCGGCGTGCCCAGCGTCACCCAGCGTCGCCGCCTCATGACCGTGTTCGGCACCGCCGTGCTCGCTAGCGGCTTTGCCGCGCTAGGTGGCGCACCATACTGGGGCGTGGCGCTCGCTGCCGCTCTGGTGCTCGGACTGGGCTTTGGCTGCCTCGACGTGGTGCTCAACGCCGCCGTTGGGGACGGCATTCCAGAGCCACGGCGCAAGGCGCGTGTCCTCAACGTGCTGCACACGTTCTTCTCGGTGGGTACGCTGCTCGGACCGCTCCTGTGGGCGTGGGGGCTGGAATATAGCGCCACGTGGCGGCAGGCATTCTTGCTCGGTGCCCTGCTGCTGGCACCGAGCCTGCTCGCTGCGCTGACGGCCTGGTACCCGGCGGCCCCGCCGCAGCGTGCTGCCCGGCCGCCGACCTGGCGGCTCCTGCTTGCCGACGCCTCGCTGCGCTGGCTGGCGCTCATGATGCTGCTGTACGTGGGGGTAGAAGTCGGCATTGCCGCCTGGCTGACCACGTACATGATCGAGCTGCACGGCGCTACTGCCGCCGCCGGGGCGCGCGCGACGGCCGTGTTCTGGGCCGCACTCCTGGTTGGCCGGCTCGCCGCCGCCGGCCTCACCGGGCGGTGGAGCGTCCGGCGGGTGCTACTCGCCAGCATGAGTGCGGCAGTGGTAGCAATCGTCGTAGCCATCACCACCACAAGTGCCGGAGTAGCCACCGCTGCATTTGCGCTCGCCGGATGCTGTATCGGCGGCATCTTCCCTACCCTCGTAGCCGTGGCGCAAGCACGGCTACCGCTGCACAGCGGGCCAACCACTGCCTTGATGATGGGGAGCGCCTCGGTCGGCTGGCTGGTGCTGCCATTGCTGATGGGTGTGGTCGGCGAGCTTTGGGGTGTCGGCGCCACGATGATCGGCGCAGCGGTGACAGCCGGCGCGATGCTGACGACGGGGTTTCGCGCTCTGGCGCCGCCGTCCGCCGGAGGCGAGCGCCGCTATTCGAGGTAATCGCGGAGGCGCCGGCTGCGGCTGGGATGGCGTAGCTTGCGGAGCGCCTTCGCTTCGATCTGGCGAATGCGCTCGCGCGTCACCTTGAAGGCTTTGCCGACCTCTTCGAGCGTGCGATTGCGCCCGTCGTCGAGGCCGTACCGCAGACGCAGAACCTCCCGCTCGCGCGCAGTGAGCGAGTCGAGCACGCTCTCTACTTGATCCTGGAGCGCGCGGCGGGTGGCCTCGTCGGCCGGCACCACCGCCGCCTCGTCGGGGATGAGGTTGCCGAGCGTGTTGCTATTTTCTTCCCCGACCGGCGTTTCCAGGGAGACCGGCTCCTTGGCAATGTTGAGGAGCTCTTCAACCCGCTCCGGCGCTATGTCCATCGCACGCGCCAACTCCTCGGGGCTGGCCTCGCGCCCGTGCTCTTGCTGATACTGGCGCGAAATACGCACCAGCTTGTTGATAAGGTCCACCACATGCACGGGAATGCGGATCGTGCGGGCCTGATCGGCAATCGCCCGCGTAATAGCCTGTCTGATCCACCAGGTCGCATACGTAGAGAACTTGAAGCCGCGCGTGTAGTCGAACCGCTCGACGGCCTTGATGAGGCCGATATTTCCTTCCTGCACGAGGTCGAGCAGGGTCAGCCCACGGCCCTGATACCGCTTGGCGACGGAGACGGCCAGCCGTAGGTTGGCTTCGATCAGATGGCGGCGGGCACTCTCGTCACCCTCGGTCATCCGCTGGGCGATCTCCACCTCTTCCGCCGCGGTCAGCAGCGGGACTTTGCCGATTTCGTGGAGGTAGAGGCGGACCGGATCGCCAACGGCAACCTCGGTGAGGTCCTCAAAAGCCCGCGCCAACTCCTCGGAGCTTGGTGGCGCCGCCTCGTCCCGCTCGGCCTGCGCCGAATCCTCGTCGGTGACGATCTCGATGCCGGCTTCCTGAATGCGCTCGTACAGCGGGTCCAGGTTGGTCGGAGCGGCAGCTTGTAGCTCGGCCGCCGCGTCAGCAACGTCCCGATGCGTGAGGTACTGCTGCCGACGCCCCTTCGCCACGAGGCGTGCGAGGACTCTAGCCCGCTCCGAGGAGTTTTCTACAACCATTGAGGCACACACCCGGCAGGCCGTGGAATCCTGCCGCCACAGCAAAGGAAGGAAGATCGCCCACCGTCTAGGCGGGTGCCGCAGTATACAAGGGTGGTCGGCTGCGGGCAAGCTGGACGCGGTTGAGGTCGTTGTGCAGCTCGACCTGCCGCCGGAGCAGCTCACTCAGGTCATCCGGCCGTTCGGCGGCAGCCAACTGCACCTGCACGCGCCGCTGCATCTCCTTGAGCGCCTCCTCACGTAAGCGCAGCGTCACCTGAATGAGGGCGGCCTGGCGCTGCGAGCCGGTCGTTGGCGGACTCTTGGCAATGTGCTCAACGAGCTTGTCGAAGTGGGGCCGGAGACTCTCGTCGAGCGTCGCACGAATGGTGGCGGCTGTCGGCTCTCCTGCAGCCGGCCGCACGGGGTCGGGGGACCGGTTCGTGGTCTGCACCACTGCCCGATAGATTTCGCGGTACTCCGGCCGCCGAAAGTCGGCCTCGGTCGGTCGGTAGACGAGGTCCGCCAGTAGGTCGGGTGCGGACAGCAGCACGATGAGGCAATGGCGCTCCAGTTTCTCCAGAGCTTCCGGTGATCCTGCCGTTGGCCGCTCCAACAAGACCGGTGCGCTGGCATCGTCGGGGGGCGGCGGCTCGTCCCGGCGCGTGGATCGCCGGGGCGTCCTCCGGCGCGATGCCGCCATCGCCGCCTGGACGGTCTGCTCGTCCACACCCAGGCGTTCCGCCAACATGGCGATATAGGGCGCGCGGGCGATGGGGTCGCCGACGGCGCGAATGAGGGGGAACAGGCGGGACGCTACAGCCGACTTCGCGCGCGCGTTGCTGAGATCGGTGTCGGCGACGGCCGCGTCAATCGCAAACTCGACGAACGGCTTGGCCTGCTCGATCAGCGCCTCCCATTGCTGCGGATCAGCGCGGATCACATCATCCGGGTCGCGGCCGGCCGGCAGGGTGGCAACGCGAATCTCGCCCTGGATGCCAGCCACCGCGTCCGAGGCCAGCGCCTCATGCAGGACATCCAGACCGCGGAGGGTCGCCGCTTGGCCGGCGCTATCGGCATCGAGCGCCAGCACAAGATTCTCGCTGTAGCGACGCAATTGGCGCACTTGCTGCTTGGTCAGCGCCGTGCCCAAGGCAGCCACGACGTTGGTGTAGCCGTGCTGGTGCGCGATCACCGCATCCGTGTAGCCCTCGACAATGATGGCCTGCTCTTCGCGTCGGATGGCCTGCCGCGCCTGATCGAGGCCGTAGAGCACGGTGCTCTTGTCGAACAGCGGCGTTTGCGGCGAGTTGAGGTACTTCGGCTGACCGTCGCCGAGAATCCGGCCCCCAAACCCGATCACCTCGCTACCGGCGTTGCGGATGGGAAAGAGCAGCCGCCCCCGGAACAGGTCGTATCGGCTGCCGTCTTGCTCGCCTTCACGCAAGAGACCGGCCTCAACGGCAAGCTCCGGGGCGTGGCGCCGCTGCCGCAGGTGTTTCAGGAGCACGTCCCAGCGGTCGGGAGCGTAGCCGAGACCAAAACGCTCGACGGTAGCTGCGGTCAGACCGCGCGATTCCACGTACTTGCGGGCGGCTTGCGCTGCGGGCGTGCGCGCTTCGTGCAGCTGCCGGTGGTAGAAGGCCGCCGCTTCACTTAGTACCGCGAGTAGCCGCTGACGTTTCTCCGTGGCCTGGGGGTCCCGGCGGCGCTCCGGCAGGTCCACACCAGCGCGTTGGGCCAATTGACGGAGCGCCTCACCGAAATCGAGGTGCTCGGTCTCTTGCAGCCAGGTGAAGGCATCACCGCTCTTGCCGCAGCCGAAGCAGTGGTAGGAGCCTTGATCGGGATAGACGACGAACGACGGCGTCTTCTCGTCGTGGAATGGGCACAATCCCTTGAGGGTGCGCCCAGTCTTCTTGAGCGCCACGCGGCTGCCGACGAGGTCGGTGATGTCCACCCGCTGCTTGATGTCGTCAATGACTGGATCGGCCATGTCGTATATCGGAGGGGGCGGCGTCATGCCCAAGGCGGCAACCGCCCCCGCCTCCGATACAACGGCGGCGGGGACGCTCCGGTTGCCCAATGCCCGGCGGTCAACGGGCCGGGCTATACGTCGCGCGGGCCGCTGTGTGCCAGCGCCGCCTGCGCGGCGGCCAAGCGGGCGACGGGCACGCGGAACGGTGAGCAGCTGACGTAGTCCAGACCGATATCGTGACAATAGGTGACTGACGCCGGATCGCCGCCGTGCTCGCCACAAATCCCGATTTCCAGGTCGGGACGGGTCGAGCGACCCAACTCCACACCCATCTCGATGAGCTTCCCGACGCCGTTGCGGTCCAGGGTCTGGAAGGGGTTTTCGGGCAGCACGCCCTGTTCCATGTAGGGCAGCAAGAACTTGCTCTCGGCGTCATCGCGGGAGTAGCCGAAGGTCGTCTGGGTCAAGTCGTTGGTGCCATAGCTGAAGAACTCGGCGTGCTCGGCGATCTCGTTGGCCGTGAGCGCCGCCCGCGGCAGTTCGATCATAGTGCCGAACTTGTAGTGCAGGTCCCGGCCGGTTTCCCGCTCGATTTCGGCCGCGACTGCCTCCAGTTGGTCGCGGACCATCTTCAACTCGTTGACGTGGCCGACCAGCGGAATCATGATCTCCGGCCTAATATCCACACCGTTCTGGGCAAGGTCACTCGTGGCGCCGAGGATCGCCCGCACCTGCATGGCGTAGATGGCGGGGTAGAGCAATCCCAGCCGGCAGCCACGCATACCGAGCATCGGGTTGGCCTCGGTCATCTGGCCAACGGCTTGCAGCAAAAGCTCGGTTTCGTCCCGGTCGGCGGGGGAGACATTTCTATGCGTTAGCTCCAGGAGTTGGACGCGCAATTCTTCGTAGTTGGGCAGAAACTCGTGGAGCGGCGGATCAAGCAACCGGATAATCACCGGCCGGCCGGCCATCGTGCCGAGCACGCCCCGGAAGTCCTCGGTCTGAACCTCCTGCAACCGGTCGAGCGCTTCACGGTAGTCTTTTACCGCGGGCGACCCGGCCATCGTGGCCTCCTGCTCGGCCACTTGCCGTTGCGCTGCCGCGCGCTCCCGGCGGCCTTCCGCTGCGGCGAGCGCCGCCTGGCGCTGCACCAGCTCATTCTCCAGCGCCGTGGCTTCGCCGGCTGCCAGGATCATCTGCTGCACAATGGGCAGGCGATCTTCCTCGAAGAACATATGCTCGGTGCGGCAGAGGCCGATTCCCTCGGCGCCGAAGCGCAGTGCGCGCTGGGCGTCCCGGGGATAGTCGGCGTTGGCCCACACGCCGAGCCGCCGAAACTCGTCGGCCCAAGAGAGCAGCTCCTGTAGCTCTTGCTCGTCTTCGAGGTGGGTTTCCACCGTCGGGATGACGCCGGTAAACACCTCACCGGTGGTTCCGTCAATGCTGATGGCGTCGTTCTCGCGGACTACCTGTCCGTTGACGGTGAACTGGCGCCGCTCCGTGTCCACCAGGATGGCTTCCGCACCGGCCACACACGACTTACCCAAGCCGCGTGCGACTACGGCGGCGTGGCTCGTAGCGCCGCCGCGGGCGGTCAGAATGCCTTGGGCGACGAGCATCCCATGCACGTCATCGGGATTCGTTTCCGGCCGCACGAGGATGACCGCCTCGCCGGCACCGCCCACCTCGGCGGCGCGGTCGGCATCGAAAATGGCCTTGCCAGTGGCCGCACCCGGCGAGGCGTTCAAGCCGGTAGTCAGCCAGCGGCCGGCGGAAGAGGCCTCGGACTTGGCATCTTCGTCGAAGTGCGGGAGGAGCAATTGGTAGATTTGATCCGGCTCGACCCGTTGGACCGCTTCCTCGCGGCTGATGAGGCCTTCCTGGGCCATGTCTACGGCGATCTTCACGGCAGCAGCAGCCGTCCGCTTGGCCGAGCGGGTCTGGAGCATGTACAGCGTGCCGCGCTCGATTGTGAACTCCAGGTCCTGCGTATCGCGGTAGTGCTGCTCCAAACGGTCAGCGATGGCCTCGAACTCCCGGTACACCGTGGGCATCTCACGGGCCAACTGCGAAATGGGCTGCGGGGTACGGATGCCGGCGACGACATCCTCGCCCTGCGCGTTCGTCAGGAACTCGCCGAAGAGCCGCTGTTCCCCGGTCGCCGGGTCGCGGGTGAAGGCGACCCCCGTGCCCGAATCCGCGCCCATGTTGCCGAACACCATCGTCATGACGTTGACGGCCGTGCCCAGATCGTGGGGGAGCTTGTGGAAGTCGCGGTAGGCATAGGCACGCGGATTGTCCCAGGACGCGAACACCGCTTCTATCGCTTGCCGTAGCTGCTCATACGGATCGTCAGGGAACTCCTGCCCCCCTTCTGCACGCACGAGCGCCTTGAAGCGTTGGACCACAGCCATCAACTGGTCGGGTGTGAGGTCGGTATCCTGCGTCGCGCCGACCTCCTGCTTGACCTCTTCGAGGAGCTCCTCGAAGTGCTCGCCGGGCACACCAATCACGATCTTGCCGAACATCTGGATAAACCGGCGGTAGGCGTCGTTGGCAAAGCGCTCGTTGCCGGTCAACGCTGCGAGGCCCTGGAGCGTCTCGGTGTTCAGGCCGAGATTGAGCACGGTGTCCATCATGCCGGGCATCGAGAACTTGGCCCCGGAGCGCACCGAGACGAGCAGCGGGTTCTCCGGATTGCCGAACTGCTTGCCGGTCGTGGCCTCGACCTCTTGCATGGCGGCGAGCGTCTGGTCCCACAGCTCCGCAGGAAACTGCTTACCCCCAGCGTTGTAGGCGTTGCAGGCTTCCGTCGTGATTGTGAAGCCCGGTGGTACCGGCAGCTGGGCATTGGTCATTTCCGACAGGCCGGCGCCTTTGCCCCCCAAGAGATCGCGCATCTCCGCATTGCCGTCCGCGAAGCGATAGACCCATTTCGTTCCCGTCGCCGTACTCATCATGTCAGTGTCCTTCTTCCTTACCTGGAAAGTGATCGTCTCCGCCGGGCCGGAGTGACGCCGGTCCGGCGCCACAGCATTATACTACCAACCGGCATGTCCTGTAAAAACAACACCTCCTCTCCCCCGGAGGTACCGTTAGCGTGAGGCCGCACCGCACTTCTGGGAGAATCGGGGTACCTGCTGGGGTTCCGAGTGGCATTTTGCTTCGAAAACGGCATTGTGTGACAAACGGGTGACAATGTAGCGGGGGTGGAAGGACTGGCCCCCACCCTGGCCCTCCCCCGTCCCGACGGGGGAGGGAACATCGCCGGGCGGCGAGTCGGACCTACCCCCCGGCCCCTTCCCTGAAGGGAAGGGGAGTCGGCGCAGCGACCGGAATGACGGGGGGCAGGGTGCGATGAATGGCACCCAGACCACTTCCGATCTACGTACACCGTATTGATAGCTTGTGTGGGGAAAGCACCCGGCTGAGTTGCCAACGGACGGGGATGCTGCCACCATAATGGGCGGAACGAGAAAGCGATGGAGGTGCTATGACCAGACTGTTTGAAGCCGCGTATCCGTTTGCCAATGACGTACTGGCATTACCGGTGACCGATCTGGACGAGACGGTTGCCTGGTATGGGCGCTGTTTCGGCTTGTCCGAGGTCGAACGCCAGGATGAGCCGGTACCCACGGTGATTATGGAGCGCGACGGCGTGCGGATCGGTTTCGCGATCAACGGCGGCGACGCTTCCCAGGACGGCGCGGCCATCAAAGTGAGCGACATCCACCGCGCTCAGGAGGAACTCGAACGCCGCGGCGTTCAGCCCGGTGACCAGCAGGTGGACGAGCGGGATGGGCAGACACTCCACGTGTTTTTTGTCGCTGCGCCCGATGGCCTCTGTTATTACTTCCATCAGCCGGTTGGAGCGTGACCTGCTCCCTTTGGCCGGCCGGCCTTTTTCGCCGCGGCTACCCCGTGGCCGCCTCGTTGTAGACCAGTTCGTCGTCGGCGATGGTGCGGCAGACGATGGCGACGACCGGCTCGGTCCGGCTCAGGTTGATCTCCTGGTGTAGCGCCCAGGCGGGGACAAAGATGAAGTCGCCGGGGCCGGCATCCGCGTGCTCCGACAGATCCGGCCCGGAGCGGAAGCGGGCGTGGCCGGAGATAATGTAAATGCCGGATTCGCAGGCGCCATGGTGATGCACGCCGGATTCCACACCCGGCGCCACGGTCACGTGCCCCATCCAGAGCTGCTCTGCGCCGGTCGTTTCCAGCGAGACGCCGGCCTCGCGCTGCATGCCGGGCGTCTGGGTCGTGCCACAATCGCGATCCGCCGCTCGGAGCACCCGCAGTGGGACGGTGCCGGCGCGTGTAGCGATCTCCGCGGTCCCAGTGGTCATTGCTGCCTCCACATCTCCCATGGTACAGGATAACGCCGGCCTCTCACCTCCAGCGCCGCTACCGCTCCGGTGGCGCCCACGGCTCGCGCAGGCGGCGCTGTAGCTCGGGTAGTAGCTCGTCAACGGGCCGGCGCTCCTGCGTCATCGAATCGCGCTCGCGGACCGTCACGGTGCGGTCTTCCAGGCTTTGCCGATCCACGGTGATGCACCAGGGGGTGCCGATCTCGTCCTGCCGGCGGTACCGCCGACCGACGGCGGCGCTCTCGTCGTAGATCGTCGGGAATTCGGGGCCGAGGGTGGCGTAGATTTCTTGGGCCAGCGCGACCAGGTTGGGATCGCGGCGCACCAAGGGGAAGACGGCCGCCTTGACCGGCGCCAGCTGGGGATGGAGCCGCAGGACGACCCGCTTGTTGCCCCTGACGTCTACTTCCTCGGCGTAGGCCGCTACGAGGAAGGCCAGCAACGGGCGGTCCACGCCGGCCGACGGCTCGATGGTGTACGGGATGACGTGCTCCTGCGCTCGGTCGTCGAAGTAGTCAAGCTCCTTCCCGCTGGCCGTGGCGTGCTGACGCAGGTCGTAGTCGCCGCGGTTGGCAATGCCTTCCAACTCCTCCAGCCCGAAGGGATACCGGAACTTGATATCCACGGTGCGGAGCGAGTAGTGCGCCCGCTCGTCAGTGGGAACCTCGTATTGCTCCAACATGTCGGGCGGGATGCCGTAGCGCACGTACCAGGCGAGCCGCGCCGCCACCCAGCGGTCGAACCACTCCGCCGCCGTGTCGGGTTGGACGAAATACTCTAGCTCCATCTGCTCGAACTCGCGCGTGCGGAAGATGAAGTTACCGGGGGTGATCTCGTTGCGGAAGGCTTTGCCGATCTGGGCAATGCCGAACGGCAGCTTCATGCGGGCGGCCAACTGGACGTTGCGGAAGTTGAGATAGATCATCTGGCACGTTTCGGGCCGCAGGTACGCGACGGAGGCGTCGTCCTCGACCGGCCCGACAAAGGTCTTGAACATCGTATTGAACTGCCGCGCGTCCGTGAAGTCGCTGGCGCCGCAGTGGGGGCAGTTGGCACCAAGCTCGTCGGCCTTGAACCGCCGATGGCACGAGCGGCACTCGACGAGCGCGTCGGTGAAGTGCTCGACGTGGCCCGACGCCCGCCACACGTCGGGCGCGGAGAGAATCGCGCCGTCGAGGCCCACGATGTCGGGCCGTGCCCACACCATGTCCCGCCACCAGGCCCGCTTGATGTTGTTCTTCAACTCCACACCCAAGGGGCCGTAATCCCAGGTGCTCCCGAAACCGCCGTAAAGCTCGCTGTTGGGAAAGACGATACCGCGTCGCTTACACAACGAGACGAGGGTGTCCATACTGACTGTCGGCTGTGTACTCATCGGTGCCTCTCTGCTCCGGTAGCGTATTCTGCGCTCGCGGCCCTCGCTCCGGGCTGGCCGCCGGTGTTTCGCTCTTCGCGGCTATGCATCGCTGGCGGGGCGAGACCGTCGGCCTTGAGCCGGCCAAGAAACTCGGCGGCGCGTGGTCGTCGCTCCAAGATAAACGTCACGGATGCTTGCAGTAGCTCCTCAAGCTCGGTCGCCGTGGCTGGTCCGACCCGCAAGCGCGCGGCGACATCCAACGACCCCTGCGCTAACAAGCGGAGCGTCTTGATCGCGCGCACGGACACCGGCCGCGCGCGCTGCTGCCCCGGACCACAGGCGCCGCACAGGGCGCCGCCGCTGGCCTCACTATAGTAGAGGCGACCGGGCTGCAACCGCTCACTACACGCGGTGCAGTGGTACAACTCCGGCAGGTAGCCGAGCAGCCCCAGAAGCTGCGTCTCGAAGCGGCGCATGACCAGCGCTGCGGCCGGCCCACCCGCGTCCAGGTAGCCGAGTGTATCGCGCAGGAGCGCGAACAGCGGCGGATTGGGCTGCTGCACCTCATTGAGCCGCTCAACCAGCTCGGCGGCATAGCAGGCCAGACTGGTGCGCCAGAGGTCGTCGCGGAGATGGTGATAGGCGCGAACGATTTCGGCCTGGGTGATGATGTCGAGGTCGCGTCCCCGGGCAAGCTGCGCTTCGGTATGGGAAAACAGCTCCAGGCTGCCGCCCAGCTTGCTGCGCGGGCGCCGCACGCCCCGCGCGACCGCCCGCACCTTGCCATACGCCGCCGTGTAGAGCGTCACGATGCGGTCGGCTTCCCCGAAGTCGGTGCGCCGCACGATGATCGCCTCGGTGCGATAGGTACGAGCCGTTGTCGCCATGTTGGTCTCGGACTGCTACAAACCCGGCTATCCAGGCCCCCACCCTCGCCCTTCCCCGTTGCGACGGGGGAGGGAACTGGCCCCCTCCCTTGCCCTTCCCCGTTGCGACGGGGGAGGGAATGCGCCGCCCCCCTGCGGAGCGGGGGGGCCACAGGGGAGCCAACTCGCTCAGGCAGCCGGCTCCGCGGAGGTCGTGCTCTCCGGGGACGGGACCGGCCGCAGAATACGGACCTTCTTGATGCGGTTGCCGTCAATGGCCACAACGGTGAGCCGCACGCCGTCCGCAACCACCTCGTCGCCCGGCTCCGGCACGCGGCCAAGCCTGTCGTAGACGAAGCCGCCGATGGTATCCACGTCGTCGGCATCGAGGCGGAGGGAGAGTAGCTCGTTCACCTGGCCCAGGGGAGCGAGCGCCTCTACAATCGCCTCGCGCTCGCTGAGGTGGCGCACCGGGGCTTCCTCGGTATCGTACTCGTCCTGAATCTCGCCGACGATCTCTTCCAAGATGTCCTCAATCGTCACCAACCCCGCAGTGCCGCCGTACTCGTCCACAACGATGGCCAAGTGCGTCTTGCTCTGGCGCATCTCCCGCAGAAGCTCGGCAACCCGTTTCGTCTCCGGGACGAAATGCACGGGCCGGAGGACCTGCCGCAGGTTCACTTCCTGCTCACCGTCCTGGCGCAGCGCGCGCACGGCATCCTTGACATAAAAGACGCCGAGAATGTGATCCATATCGTCTGCGTAGACGGGCATCCGCGAGAGGCCGGCGGCAAGGGCACGGTCGAGCACCTCTTGCACCGTCCGGTTGCTACTGGCCGCCACCACGTAGACGCGCGGCACCATGATCTCGCGTACCAACGTGTCGTCCAGCTGGAAGATGCTGTGGATCATCTCGCGCTCGGTCTCGGCGAGCACCCCGCCTTGCTCCGCAGCGTCAACCTGGAACTTGAGGTCCTCCTCGGTTACGACCGGCACGGTGTCGAGTACCCGCCCGGCGCCGAGCGGCCGAAAGAGCAGACGCGCGAGGGTGTCGAGCAGCCAGACCAACGGCCAGCACAGCCAGGCGGTGACGCGGAGGGGGCGGGCAAAGATCAGGGCCGTCGTCTCGCCGACGTGGGCGGCGGCAATGCGGGGAACGTATTTCGCCAAGAGGACGACCAGCAGCGTGGCAATCGTGGTCACGATCACGACGGCGATCCACTGCCGGCCGCCGAGCAGCGGGGCCAGCCAGTCGCCGTATTGCCAGACGGTCAGGGTCGTGGCAAAGAGAATTGGCGCCGTCAAGGCCAGCTTGACCGTGGCGAGGAAGCGGTTGCTCTGGTTGGTCAGCCACAGCAGATCGGTGGCGGCACGCTGACCTTCACCCGCCAACTGCCGGAGGCGACCCGGCGGCACCGTGAGCACCGCAGTTTCGGCGGCGCTAAAGAAGGCGGCCAGCGCCGTGAGTAGCAGAAAACTTAATCCCGTCAGTACGAGACCGACGGGCGATATACTGGAGGGTTCCAAACGGCAATCACTCCTGGCCGGCGGCGCAGAGGCCTTCCCCACATCCTAGACGCGCTGCCTGCCGGGGAACGCGCGTTGCCAGCCCATGTGCCTCCACTCACTATCATACCATAGCGTGGCGCGAGCGTGGCGCGGCCGCGGGACCGGCGTAGTGGGGGCCAGGCCCCCCTGTGGTCCTCTCACAAGGGTAGTTTTTTGTGTAGGGTCGGATGGGACCTAACCCCCGGCCCCTTCCCTGCAGGGAAGGGGGGCGCTGGCGGCGAACGGCGGCGAGGTGGGGGCTGGATTGCGGCTTCCGCCGCAATGACGGGCGGCCGGGCGCGATGAATCGCGCCTCTACAAAAAACCCGCCCTTGTGAGGGGTGAGGGTGGGGGGCTGGTTTCCGGCCTACGTCGGATCGAAGGAGTTTTTCAGGTGGAAGGGTACGGCCCACACGGCATACTCGCGTGCGCTGCCGACCGCCGCCGCGATCTGCCGGGCAGCGGTCTCGCTCGCGCAGAGCGCAAAGACCGTCGGTCCGCTGCCGCTCACCTGCACGTGGCTTGCTCCCGCGTCGCGCAGCCGCCGGCGGATGACGCCGATGGCGGGGCAGAGCCGGGCAGCCGTCGCCGCCAGTCCGTTGGTCAGGGCGGTAGACCAGTCGGGGACATGGCCCTGCCGCAGAGCGGCGGCGAGCCGGCGTGCGCGACGGCCATCGCTGTAGCCGTCGGGACGCAGCGCCCCATAGACGGCGGCGGTGGACAACGGATGACGGGGACGGACCAGGACGACCCAGCCGGGTGGTGGTGGCGGCAGTAGCTCGACCCGTTCGCCGCGGCCGCTCACAACCGCCGTCGGGCCGGCCAAAAAGAAGGGAATGTCCGAGCCGAGGGTGGCGCCAATGCGAGACAGTTCGGCAAGCGAGAGGCCCAAGCGCCAGTGCCGGTTCAGCGCCACCAGCGCCGCCGCGGCATCGCTACTGCCGCCGCCGAGTCCCGCCGCGACGGGAATACCTTTGCATAGCCGCAGCGCGGCGCCGCGGCGGCAGCCGGTGGCCGCTTGCAACGCCTGTGCGGCCTGCATCACGAGGTTATCCGGGCCGGCGAGTGCGCGCCGGTCGCAGGTGAAGCGGAGGGTCGCGGCCGGGGCGACGCGCAGCTCGTCGTAGAGACCAACCGCCTGGATCACCGAGGCTATCTCGTGGAAGCCGTCCGGCCGGCGCCCCAGGATTTCGAGCGCCAGGTTGATCTTGGCCGGGGTGCGATACAGCATCATCACCCCAACCACTGACCGACCAGGCGCACGATCCGCGGCAGCAAGATCGCCAGCCCGACCAGAATCGCGCCGCCGGCGCTCACCAAGACGGCGCCGGCAGCCACGTCCTTGGCGACTTTGGCCAGCGGGTGCCGCTCCGGTGACACGAGATCAACAATAGCCTCGGCGGCCGTATTGAACAACTCGGCCATCAGGACCAGGGTGATCGCCACAAGCAGCACTGCCAGCTCCACAGGAGTGACGCCGACCAGGACCGCTACTACTACCACCGCCACGGCGGCGCAGAGATGCCAGCGCATATGGCGCTGGCTGCGTACCGCGTGGGTCACGCCGGACCAGGCGTAGCGCAGACTGCTGTGGAAACGCCGCCGTCTAGCGGTCGTCGGTGAGGCCCAGTTGTCCAAGAATGCGCTCCTCCTGCTCACGCATCGCTGTGAAGTCCTCGTCTCGGTGGTGGTCGTATCCCAGAAGATGCAGCACGCCATGGATGAGCAGGTAGGCCAGCTCGTGCTGCTCGGTATGTCCGTAGGTGCGTGCTTGTCGTCGCACTCGGGGATAGGAGATCACCACGTCGCCAAGCTGCCGGCCGGCCGCGGCCAGCGTCACGAACGGCTCCCGGTCTTCAGGCGCTTGCAGCGGGAAGGCCAGTACGTCGGTGGGACGGTCAACGCCGCGATAGCGTTTGTTCAGGTCGTGCAGGAGTGCTTCACTCCCCACCGTCACCGACACCTCGACCGCCGGAGGGGTGCTAGAGGACGGACCTACCCCCCGGCCCCCTCCCGGAAGGGAAGGGGAGTCGTGGCTGCGACCGGATGCCGCTGCCCTGGAGGGAGGGGGCTGGGAGTAGGCACGATCACCCCCCACGGCGAGCGCCGCGATTACCACCTGCGCTACCCACGCCGGGTCTACGTCGGCGGCATACGCCGGGTCAACCGTCAGCAACACGCTCGGCGTCGGGACTAGGCAGCTCGGCTGGGGCGGTGGTTGCCTTGGGGTATTCGATGCGCGGATGATAGATACCCTGTAACTGCTGCGTCAGCGACTGCTTGATACCCTTGATGTCCTGGAGCGTGAGGGCCGAATCGTCGAGTTGCCCCTCCAGGATCCGCTCGTCCACGACCCGCGTGACCAGCTCTTCGATACTCTGAGCCGATTGCCGGGTCGCCGAGGGGGCCGTCGTTGCCGAGCGGACCGCGGCCTCGGCGCTATCGGCCAGCATCACCAAGGCGGTTTCCTTGGTCTGCGGCTTGGGGCCGGGGTAGCGGAACTGGTCCTCGCTCACCGGCCGATGGCCGTTTTCCTCGACCGCTCGCCGATAGAAATACTGCATGCACATGTCGCCGTGGTGCTCGGCGATGAAGCTCTGAATGCGTCGCGGGAGGCGGTGCTGCTGCCCCAAGGCCAGGCCCCTGGCCCGGTGGTCTATGATTGCCAGCGCACTTTCCTGCGGGCCGAGGTGGTCGTGGATGTTCTCCCCGTCCAACTGATTCTCGATGAAGTAGTAGGGCCGGTGGAGCTTGCCGATATCGTGGTAGTAAGCCCCCACCCGTGCCAAGAGCGGGTTTCCCCCGATCCGCTCGGCCGCCTGCTCGGCGAGGTTGGCCACTAACATGCTGTGGTGAAACGTGCCGGGCGCTTCCAGCGCCAGTCGGCGGAGCAACGTTTGCCCTGGGTGTGCCCACTCCAGCAACTGCATCGTGGTCGTGGCGCCAAACAGGATACCGACCAGTCCGGAGATTCCGAGCGCGAGTACCGCTGCCAGGGCGCCACTACCGAGCGTTGCGAGGACCACCGGCGTCATGGCGATCAAGTCGAAATCTTGGTGCAGCAAACGGAAAGCCACGACGATCACGAGGCCGGCGACGGCCACGAGCAGGCCGGCCACGAAGAACGTATGCATCCGCTCGATCCGCCGCGCCCCCAGCGCCCCGGCCGCGGTGGTGACGCAGCTGAGGGCAATAAGCTCAAGGTTGCCGTTATAGAGCGGTGCCAGGAGCAACACCGTTGTCGCACACCACGCGAAGGCCATCCGGGGGGCGCGCAAGCTGCTGAGAACCATCGCCCCGGTGGCCAGCGGGATGGCGTACACCGCCCAATGCACCGTCGGCAGCACCAGCTTGGTCACGAACAGCGCGATGACAATGGAGACCAGCACGCCGGTCAACTGTAGTGGGTGGGTGAGTATGGCCGGCTGAAAAATACTGACGTAGTACAAAAACAGGCCTACCAGCAAACCGACGTAGAGCGTGGTACCGAGGAGCAGATCGAACCGTAGGGGCTGGCTCGACAATCCCAATGCCTTGAGTGCCTCAACATCGTCTTCGGTCAGGGTTTCACCGGCCCGCACAATCACCTCACGAAGCGCCACGGTGACGGAGACCGGCTGTACCGCGTCGCGGGCCTGCTGTCGTGCTCGCTCGGTCGCTACGGGATTGTAGATCAGGTTCCCCTGAATGTACTCGCGGACCAGCGCAGCGACGACGGCCATCTGATCGCTACTCAGCGACTGATTGATCGAAGCGATGGCCTGGTCGTGAACGCTGGCCAGCTCGGCGTCGTGGATGCGCTGTTCGACGTGATCGTCCAGAATACGCAACGTTTCCGGCGTCACCACCAGCCAGTCGGCCTCGGGCAGCTCTGCCATGAGGGTCACGATCCGCCCCGGGAGATCGGGCAGGAGCGCAGCAATCTGCCGTTGCCGCTCCGCAGACGAGGCGTTGTCCGCTTTGCGAACGTCGCTGACGGCCCTTAATGCTGCGGTGGCGTTCGAGCGGAGGCGCCGGAGCAGACCGGAATCGTAGTCGGAGTAGTTGCCTACCTGAACTGCTGCCGCCTCGCGCAGCGCCTGTGTCTGCACCTGACTCACGTATGTGGCACGGCGCGGCGCCAGGATGGTCCTATCGGCTACCTCGTCGGGCGACAGCGCCGGCAGATTCGCTCCAAGCTCCAGTGTGAGGATGGCAGTGGCGGCAACAACCAACACCAGTCCCCCCACGACGGCCGCCACAATAGGGAGCCACCGCCGGGCGGCCATGGCCGGGAGTCGCGGGAAGCCCCCGCCTTTGGTATTCGCTTCGGCCGGCGCTGGTAAGGCCATGACTACCTTGAGAACGACCACCTAAGCACATGCGATGCGCGGCGTCTACCCTGGCGGCCAAGTCAGTGGGCGACCACCCAAGACATGCACGTGCAGGTGCCCAACGGACTGCCCACCGTCTGCGCCATGATTAATGACCAGCCGGTAGCCGGATTGATCCAGCCCCTCGGCGGCAGCGACTTCGACCGCAGTCGCCAGCACGGCACCCAGGATGTCCGTATCGGAGCGGTCCGCGTCGGCGACGGAGGCAATGTGGCGCCGTGGTATGACCAATATGTGCGTCGGCGCTTGCGGGTTGAGATCACGGAAGGCGACGGTGTCCCCATCCTGGCACACAGTCGTCGCCGGGATACGGCCGGCTGCAATGGCACAGAAGATACAATCCGCCATCAGTGCCCCCCACGCACCCGCCTATGCTGACTCGCGCAAGTATTTTACCATGACGGCCCCCCTGTGGTCCCCCCGTCGCAACGAGGGGACAGGCGCTACGGCTTGGCCCGTACTTACCCTTGTCAGGTGGGGAGCCACCCCTCAGTCGTGTCGCGCTAGATGTACGGCGATCCAGTCCCGGCGGGTGCGTCGCGCGACCGGCGCGAACCCGGCCTGTGTCAGCGCGTCAACGGCGATTGTTTCCCGCTCGGCCAGGATGCCACTCGCGATAAGCTGCCCACCCGGCCGCACGGCGGCGGCCAGTTGAGGCGCGTGCTCACTGATGACTCGCGCGACGATATTGGCGATAGCGAGGTCGAACTGCGCCGCCGGGGCAAGGCAGCCGGGCGTGGCGCCATCAGTGGTCGTTGGCACCGGTATGCCGAGCGTCCCGTGGCGAACGGTCACAACGTCGGCCACTCCATTCACGCCGACGTTCTCGCCGGCCGTGCGGGCTGCCGTCGCGTCCACGTCGAGCGCGAGTACCTGCGCGGCGCCCAGGCGGGCGGCCGCGATGGCCAGAATACCGGAGCCGGTCCCGAGGTCCAGCACGTGAGCGCCCGGTATGGGCACCGTCTCCAACAGCTCCAGACAGAGTTGGGTGCTGGGGTGGAGTCCCGTGCCGAACGCCAGCCCCGGATCGAGCGTAATCACGAGATCGTCGGGCCGGGGTGTATAGTCGAGCCACGAGGGGGTGACAACCCAACGCCGGCCTACCCGGAGCGTGTGATAGTGCTTCCGCCAAGCAACCTGCCAGTCTTCCTCTGCCGTCCAACGAACGTCCAGGGTCCCGAGGGGCGCCAAGTCGAAGGCCCGCAGGATGCCGATGGCCCGGGTAATCTCCTGCTCCGCCCGCTGCCAGTCGGCGTCCTCGGAGACGTAGGTGCGGATCGTCCGCAGCGCCTCGGCCGGCGTGTCGTACTCATCGGCGTCGCCGGTCTGGACCAGCGGATGCTCGACCAGCACGTCGCCGCCCCAGCGACGGAAGAGCGCCGCGACGGCTTCCGCCGCTTCGGCGCTTGCTTGGATGCGGAACTCGCGCCAACGCATAAAGACCCGGGCTGCACAATCTACGCCAGCGACTATTTTACTGCTTCCGGGCCGGCCGGCGGCGGACCTGGTAGGCTTGAGCGCGCGGAGGCGTGACCGGGCGCGGCCGAGTACCGCCTTGCGCCGGGATACGCAGTTACGCGCGATCCGATTCCTGTGCCGTGAAAGGAGCTATCGTGAGAGAGAACAAACTACGCACGCTGTTGAACACCGGGCAGCCATCGGTCGGCACGCACGTCCATAGCGCCTGGCCCTCGATCATCGAGGTTGTCGGCCATACCGGCGTCTACGACTACGTGGAGTTTGTGTCCGAGTACGCCCCGTTCGATCTGCACGACTTGGATCATCTGTGCCGCGCGGCCGAAATCTTCGACCTCGGCACGATGATCAAAGTTGACCAGGAGCCGCGCCGCTTCACCGCCCAGCGGGCCATCGGCTCCGGCTTCCAAAGCGTCCTCTTTGCGGACTGCCGCAGCGCGGATGACGCGCGGGAGTGCGTGCAGGCCGTCCGGCCGGAAACGCCCACCGACCGGGGCGTTCACGGAGTCGGGATGCGCCGCGCGTTCTACATGGGCTACGGCGGCACGCCGGATTACGTGCAGGCGCTCAACGACATCGTGGTCGTACTCATGATCGAGAAGCGCGGCGCAGTGGAGCAGCTGGAGGAGATTCTGGCGGTAGACGGGGTAGACATGGTCCAGTGGGGACCGTCGGACTACTCGATGAGCATCGGTCGGGCCGGGCAGCCGCAGCATCCCGAGGTGCTGGACGCCAAGCGCAAGGTGTTCGAGACGTGCCAGCGCATGGGCGTGCCGGCGCGGGCCGAGATCAGCAGTCCGTGTGAGGCCGCGCCGTATCTGGAAATGGGCGTCCGCCACTTCTGCATCGGCACAGACATTTCGATCTTGCACAACTGGTTCAAGCAGAACGGCGGCGAGCTACGCGACGCCATCGAGCGGGGGTAGGGGCCCCCACCCTAGCCCTCCCCCGTTGCGACGGGGGAGGGAAGGTGTTCCCTGTGACTACCTAGTTAGGTTTGCAATCTTCATCATGACGCCCAGGGCGCGATCAATCGCGCCGCTACCTTGGTGACAAGCATGGCGAGCAATGCAGTGGTACCAATACCTCCCCTTGTCGGGGGTCAAAGGGAGGCAAAGACCCTGCAGTGCAGCCGGGAAGGAGACGACTATGGCGATCACAGCGACCAAGCTGATGACTGCTGACGACCTCCTGCGCTTGGATGGCGAGGGTGTACGCGGCGAGCTGATCCGGGGGGTATTCCACGAGATCATGTCTTCGGGACTGGAGCACGGCCAGATCGCAGCGAAGCTGACCATTCTCTTGGGCATCTTCATCATGCCTCGGAGGCTGGGTACCTTGGCGACCTCGGACGTGGGCGTCTGGCTGGAGCGGGACCCGGACACCGTGCGCGAGCCGGACATCGCCTACTTCTCGGCGGCGCGGCTGCCGCTGGACGTGCGGATTACGGGCTACGCCGAGGTGCCTCCCGACCTGGTGGTGGAGATTGTCTCTCCTAGTGATACTCAGCGCGAGGTCCGCGACAAGGCGCGGATGTGGCTGAGTTATGGCGTGGCCCTGGTGTGGATCGTGCAGCCGGATACGCGCACGGTGGACGTACACGCGCCGGGCCGTGCGGTGGTGACGCACACCGACACCGACACGCTCGACGGTGCGGCGGTGCTGCCCGGCTTCACCTGTCCGATCAGCGACATCTTCGACACATAGGCCCTGGCCGGCGGCCGTTGGAGAGCAGTCGGGCCACGTGTTGCCGCACCGCCCGGTCACTATTTGCGCCAATCCCGTCTTAAACAGGTACAATATAGGCGTCAATCAGAGAGGCGTAGTTTACGAGGCTCGTTGAGGCGTAGTCCCGCATGGGGGGCCGGGGGTGCGAGGTGGCTAGCCCAATGAGCAAACCCGATACCTTCCTACGTTCGGAGGAACCGGTATGCCTAGGCCCAGTGCTGCTCGCGTTGCCGATCCACGCGCTCCGCATCTCGCCAAGCCGGAGGCGGAGCGATACCCACCCCCGCCCGACGTTGATCCCTACGGCGTCGTGTTGAGCCGCGATGCACGCGCGAATATCAAGCGCGGCTTCGACACCATGGCCACGACGCTGCGGGTCACGCTCGGCCCCGTTGCCCGCACGGTTGTGATGGAGTCGCTCTCCACCGCCCGCCCGCCGGAGGTGCTGGCGGATGCGGCGACCATCGCTCGGCGTATCATTGGCATCCCCAACCACTGGGAAGACATGGGGGCCATGATGATTCGGCACATGGTGTGGCAGGTGCGGGAGAACGTCGGCGACGGGGCTGCCACCACCGCCGTCCTCGCGCAAGCCCTCCTGGACGAGGCTACCAGGGTTGTCGCGGCCGGCACGAACGCGATGATGGTGCGCCGGGGTGTGGACGCGGGTCTCGCCGAGTGCATCAAGGTGCTCGAAGACCTGGCGATACCGATGGAAACGGAAGAGCAGATTGAGGCCCTGGCGACCGCGGCTGCCGGGCACGAGAAGATCGGTGCCTACATCGCCGAGATTCTCGACATCCTCGGCACGGATGCCGTGATTCTGGTCCAAGAGCACGTCGGCCTGGAGATGGACCGCGAATATATCGAAGGCTTGCAGTGGGACAGCGGCTACTGGTCGGCCTACTTCTGCGACGACCCCAGCCGGATGGAAGCCACAATCGAGAACCCGATCATCATCTCGACTGACACGAACCTGGAGAAGGTCGAGGACGTGCTCCCCCTCCTGGAACAGGTCATGGAGGTGAAGGACGAGCTACAGACCGGCGGCTTGGTCATCTTCGCCAATGACATTCGCGGTCCGGCGTTGGCGCTGATGGTATCCAACAACCAGAAGGGCACGCTGCGCTGCCTGGGGGTCAAGGCCCCCGGCGCCGGCGACCGGCGCATTCGGATCCTCGAAGACATCGCCGTCCTGACGGGAGCGCGGTTCATCTCCGAGGATGCCGGCGAGCGCCTCAGTGAAGCGACGCTGGCCGATCTGGGACGCGCGCGGCGCGTCTGGGCCAACCGCGACTTTCACAGCATCATCGGTGGAGCCGGGAGCCACGCGGCCATCCAGCAGCGCACGGCGGAAATCCAAGAAACCATTCCCGACGCCGAGAACGAGTTCGAGCGCACCAAGCTGCGCGAGCGGATCGCCAAGCTCACCGGCGGCTGCGGCATCCTGCGGATTGCGGCCCCCACCGAGCGCGAGCGCGACGAGCTGAAGCAGCGCGCGCAAGAGGCCGTGTCCGCGGCCCGCGCCGCGGCGGAGGAAGGCGTGGTGCCCGGCGGAGGCGCGGCCTACTTGGCCTGCATTCCGGCGCTGGAATCGCTGGCCACCGAGCAGGAAACCTCTAGCCCGGATGGCGTCGCCGCCGGCATCCGGGTGCTGGCACGGGCGCTCGAAGCACCGGCCTATTGGATCGCCGAGAATGCCGGTCACGATGGCCGGGCCGCCATTGCCGCGGCCAAAGAGGCCGGGCCGGGCCACGCGCTCGATGCCACCACCGGCGAGATCAGCGACATGCGGCAGTCGCAGGCGCTCGATCCGCTCAAGATCGCCCGCATCGCGCTGGAGACGGCCATGAGCGGCGCCGTCATGGCGCTGACTACCGACGCGCAGGTACGTACCAAGAACCAGGAGCCAGAGGTCAATCCGTAGAAGAGAGGTAGGCGCAACGTATGCAATCAGGGGAGCCGAAGATCGTCCAATTCCCGACCGAGCGTGCCCGCCAGCGCACCGGCGGCGCGACCACCGCGGCGAAGCCGGAGCCGCTCCCACCGCCGGGTGACCGCTGGGAGCTTGTCTCGCCCGCGGGCGGCTGGGGCGGCACGGTGCTTGCGCTCAACACTCCAGACACCCGGCCGGGTGGTTCCGGGGACGACCAGCCGCCGCCGCTCTTCGCCGGGACGACGTCCGGCTGCTTCATTTCGCTGGACAACGGACAGACCTGGGAGCCACAGAACGAAGGGTTGAGCAGCCCCTACGTGCAGGCGATCACCGTCTCGCCGCAGTACGACCGGGAGCCTATCGTCTTCGCCGGCTCGCTCGGCGGCGGCGTCATGCGGTCCCGCGACGGTGGCCACACGTGGGCGCGTATGGAGTTTTGGCAGGCTGCCGCGCCGGTCACGGCCATCGCCCTTTCCCCACGCTTCCCCAGCGATGGCACGATCCTGGCCGCTACCCAGTACGAAGGTATCCAGCGTTCCACGAACGCCGGGAACACGTGGTCTACGGCGAACTTTGGCCTCGGTGATCTCTCCATCATGGCGTTGGCGGTCTCGCCCACCTTCGATGAGGACGAGATTGTCTTCTGCGCCGCCACGGATGGCCTCTATCGCTCGACTAACGGTGCCCGCGCGTGGCGGCGGGTTCGCGGCCTGCCCACCGAGGCGGTGCAGGCCATCGCGTTCTCCCCCACGTTCCCGGATGATGGCACCATCTTTGTCGGCACCGAAGACGCCGGCATCTTCCGGTCAACCAACCGGGGTATGCGCTGGCAGCCCGTGAACGACGGGCTTACGGATGCCGAGGGAGGCGAGCCGCCGCCGGTGAATGCGCTCTGGGTATCGCCGGACTTTGGGCATGACCGCACTATCTTCGCTGGCACCGCGGGGAGCGGAGTCTTCCGCTCGACGGACGGCGGGAAGACCTGGCAACCGCACGGCGGCGCCGGTGAGGCCGTGATGGCGCTGCTCGGACAGCGGGACGGCACGTTGCTCGCCGGTTGCCACCAAACCGGCATTATGCGTATCGCGGCGGACGGTACCACCACGCCGGCAAGCCAGGGCCTCGCCGCCCGCTCGATGTCTGCCTTGGCCCTCTCACCGGACTTCGAGCACGACGGCGTGCTCTACACCGCCGGCATCGAGGACGGTGTGCTGCGGTCCGCTGACCGTGGCGCAACCTGGGAGTCGGTCGGGGCGCTGCCGACAAATCAGGTGCTGTCGTTGGCCGTGGTGCCGCGCACGCTGCCGGAGCACGTGCTGCTCGCGGCGACCGACGCCGGCCTCTACCGCTCGACCGACTCCGGGGCACACTGGGAACGCGCGGAGTTCCCCGCGGCCGAGGAGGATGAGGCTGCCATCGGTGGCCTGGACCAGGACGCAGTACGCATGGTGACGTGCGCTGGCGGCCAGTCGCAGGAGGAGAGCGTTTGTGCGGCGGTCGTCGGGCAGCGGTTGATGCTCTCCATGGACAGCGGCGCCACGTGGTCGGCGATCAAGGCGCCGACCGACGAGGAAATGCTGATCGGCGTGGCGCTCTCGCCGCAATATCGCCGCGACCGCACGGTGCTCGTCGGCACGTATTCGCAAGTTGGCGCTGCTCGCCTGGGCCGCGTGCGCGCGCCTGGTGCCCGTGCCGCATGGCGCCAGGACCTGCTGGCCAGCACCGTGACGATTTGGCGGTCGCTCGACGGCGGCGAGAAATGGACGCCGATCATCGAGCAGTTGAGCGGCTCCCGCTGGGCCGCGTTTGGGCTACCGGACGACTATCGCGGAGACCAAGAGGACGCGCGTAACCGGTTCTTTGTGGGGCTGGGGACGCTGGTGCTGCGACCGATGTTCGGCGGGAAGGCGCTCTGGATTGCCGAGCGGGTGGGCCGGCCCTCCAGCGGCGTGCTGTCCATCGCCCTCACGAGCGGTGGCGTCTGGGGCCGGGCGCTCTTTATCGGTTCCAGCGAAGGGGTCTACCGCTCCGACGACGAGGGCTTGACCTGGCAGTCGGTGAACACCGGGCTGGGGTCGCGCACGGTCGTATCGGTGGCGCTGTCCCCGGGCTTCAACAATGATGGCCAAGCCTATGCGTTGACCCTTGGGGGCACACTCTGGCGCCTTGCAGCTGGTAACTGACGGCTTATCCAGGCACCCATGATGCCGGGCCACGCAGCGTGGCCCGGCGAGAAGGAGGAGAGCGATGGCACACTACCTATACCAGGTCTCGTATAACCGCGAAGCGTGGGCAGCACAGCTTCAGAATCCACAGAACGTCACCGAACGCATACAGGGGCCAGTCGCAGAGCTTGGCGGCAACATCGTTGGGGCCTGGTACGCCTTTGGCGAATACGACCTGATTATCCTCCTGGAGATGCCTGACAACGTCAACATGGCTGCCCTGGCCATCGCGTTTGCTGCGGGCGGCGCAGTAGGTACGGCCAAGACCACCGTGCTCATGCCCCTGGAGGACGGGATGGCGGCGATGAGCAAGGCGGCCGCTTCCACCTACCGACCACCGAGCAGTTGAACCGGGGGAGGGGATTGCTGGCCCCCACCCTGGCCCTCCCCCGTTGCGACGGGGGAGGAGACTGTTGGCGCCCGGCCTGGTCCTTCCGTGACCGTTCCGGGGCGGTTCTTGCCCGGCATAGAACTTGCGGGACACACGTTAGGGTAGTAATAAGGATGCGCGTGAAGGAACTACTCGCGCTCATGGAAGACGATCCCCAATGGCTGGGACCGGCCGGTGTCTGGCTGCGTCCCTATGGGGTGTCTATTGCGGCGCTCATCGGACACTGGCACGCCGTTGACCATGACGTGGAGCAGGTAGCCGCCGACTACAAAATCCCGCTCCCGCTCATCGTGGCGGCAGTTGATTACTACGAGCAGCATCAGTCGGAGATTGACACGCGCCTCGCTTTAGATGCCGCCTGATGCCTCATGGTCCGTTTCTACACCGACCACGATGTGAGTCTCCGCTTGGTTGAGGTACTGCACAGCCGGGGATACCAGGCGACAGCGGCAAGGGAGCTAGGTCATCAACGCGCTCTCGATTACGAGCATCTCCTGCTAGCTGCCCAACATGGCTGGACTCTGATCACCCACAATCGCAAGGATTTCACCGAGTTGCATGGTGCCTGGGTGCATTGGCCGCGGGCGTGGAAGGTTGCTCCACGACCCACCCACGCTGGTATTGTCGTTTTACGTCACGCGCCAGTCAGCAGCCTCTATGAAGCTCTGGACACCCTGTTCCGCAAGGAACCGCCGCTCCCCAACGCTCTTTACTGGTGGCATGGTCGGAGTCGGAAGGAGCCGTGGAGTCTATGGCAGCCCGATGCCAAAGAATGGCAGCTGGTGCCGACAGGGGCCTGACCTAACTTCCGGCCCCTTCCCTGAAGGCAGGAGGTTGGGAGGTAGTTACCTACCCCCCGCTAGAGCCGGACGATCTCGCCTTTTGCCAAGAGTGCGGCAGCGCCGAGGCCACGCACTGCTAGGACGCGGCTATTCGCAAAGTAGGGGAAGTCGAAAGCCGTGCGGTCGCCGGCACGGGCGCCGGGCACCGGGAACAGCCGTGCGGTCAGCGGCTTGTCGAGGCGGGCGGCGAGCGTGGCCATGTCCAGGATGATCGCGGCCAACTCATCGCTGTGGGTGTCTCCGGGCAAGGGCACGGTATCGAGACCGAGGCCGCAGACGGCAGCATAGAGCAGCAGGCTATCCACACTGACCAGCCCCTCGCTGGCACGCTGCGCCAAGCGGGAGTCCTCCAGCACCGGCAGCATCAGGCCGGAATACCCCGTCCGCGGGATATGCGCCGAGCCGAGCGCGCTGGTCAGCACGGCAGCGGCAAAGAGCGTGCCGGAAGCGCCAAACCGGGCCACGCCGAGCCGTTCGAGCGCCACGGCGATGCTGCGCTCGTCAGCCGGGAACGGCGCCAGCGACAGGTCTACGCCGCCAAACGCCACCGCCGCCCCGTCCTCCACCGCGCCGAAGAATGACTGCTGCGGGCGGACGATGCGCTCTAGGTGCTGCCAGTGCTCGTCCAGCGCGGCAATCAGGCGCCGCCTGGCCTCATCCAGGCTCGCCGCGTTCGTGAAGGCCTCGACCGCCACGTCCGCCGCCTCCAGCGCGAGGGCATACCGGGGGTGACTGCCCTCGTGGTAGGCCGCCGGGAAGAACGGGATGTGCGGTGGGCAGTTGGCGAGCGCCGCAAAACGCAGGTTGCCGAAGCCGTCGGGGGTAGTCCGGGCAATGTCGGCGATAGCTGCGGCCGTTCGCTCGACGGCCGGCAGATGCAGGCCGCCGTGGTGGCTGGCGACCAGTACGGAGCAGAACGTGACCTCGGTGGCCCGCACGATCTCCGGCAGCACGTTGATGAGGTCGAGCGCGGCTTGGCGATGCCGAGCCGATGGGGCATCGAGAATGCGGACCGGGCCGACCGACACGTATTCGAACCCGCGCTCGCGGGCCGCCGATTCGAGCGCGTGTGCATAGGCTAGTGCCTCCTCACGACCGGCCTCGGCCAGGACGGTACTCAGCGGTGGACCGGCCAGGCGGACGGTTTGGACCTCGTAGCCGCCGGCGGTGAGCCGCGCCCGCAGGTCCCGCGCAAACGCGCCTACGTCGTCCAGGGCCGTCGGCGCGAAGGGCCACCGCAGCGGCACGCCGACCGTGAGCGAGCGAATTTTCATGGCTTGCGTTGCTTTCCGGCCGTGCCGCGAGGCTGTTTTCGATACACGGCGCTTTCAGGACAGGGTAATATTATCCAGCATAGCAAGGCGTGGCCCATCGGTGGCCGGGGGCTGGCCCCCTGTGGTCCCCCCGTTGCGACGGGGGGACGGGTGCGGCTGGGGACACTGCGGCGGGGGGACGGGGCCGTCACAGGGGTGGATACGTACATGGACGGACAGGATAGACAGGATGGGGAGGCGGAGAGGGCGCCCACAAGGGACGCCCCTACGGCGCTGGTGGCGGGCGTGGACTTGCACCTCCACACGTTGGTCTCCGACGGCCGCTGGACGCCGGAAGAGCTGACCGATGCCGTCGTCGCGGCCGGCGTGGCCGTCTGTGCGGTCACTGACCACGATTCGACCGAGGCGATTGCCCCCGTGACGCGCCGGGGGGCGCCGCACGGACTGCGGGTCGTGCCGGGCATCGAGTTCACGGCGGATTTTCGCGGCGAGCTACTACACCTGCTGGCGTACAACATCAATCCCGACGACGCACAGCTCAAGGCGCTGCTGCGCGACGTGCAGACGCGCGAGCATGAGCGTGCCTGGGGGCTTGTCGAGCGCCTGCGGGCGCAACAGGTCGTCCGGCTTTCCGCGAACGAGGTTGACCAACTGGCGGCCGAGCCGCGCTTGACGCAGGCCAAGCTCGTGCGGCTGCTCCAGGACCACGGCTACCGCGAGCCGGCCGCGTACCGTCCGCTGCTCTTGGAGGTCATGGAAGCGCCGTTCTGTACGACGCCCGTCGAGACCATCGCCGAGACACTGCATCCGCAAGGCTACCCGCTGATTGTGGCGCACCCGGGGTCGGGAATGCCGGAATATGCGCCGGTCATCAAGAGCCTCACGCACGAATCGCTACTGGCGATGCTGGAGAGCGGCCTGGTTGACGGTCTGGAAGTCCATCATCCGCGCCACCCGCCGGCGATGCAAGCGATGTATGCGGAGGTCGCTTCCTACTACGGTGCGCTGGTCAGCGCCGGCTCCGACTCGCACGACGCCAAGAACCCACCCCGCCCCCACCCGGCCGCCTGGTGCCAGGCGCTCCTAACCCGCCTCGGCATCGCTGGTGGGTGAGGAGGGGACTAGCCCCCCTGTGGTCCCCCCGCTGCGGCGGGGGGACGGGGATCGGCGCGCCTATGGTTCTGCCGTTGGGTCGGGGGGCTGAGGAGGTAGCGGTATGAACGATACATCGCTCGATTCGTTGATGGTCTACTGCGCCGACATCGGATCGGTTAGGCGTGACAATTTTGGCTGGGCGAGCCGCTGCACCGGGCCGGACCCGCGAGAGTGCCTGGGTAGCGACATCCGAAAGCTAGTGACGCGGGTCGCTTGCGACCTCAAAAGCGGGAAAAAGGTGGCTCTAGGGTTCGAGTGCCCGCTGTGGGTTCCCGTCGCTTGCGATCCCAGGGAGTTGACTTCTGCCCGGTGTGGGGATGGGAATCGGGCCTGGGCGGCTGCGGCCGGTGCCACATCGCTCGCGACCGGATTGACCGAGACTGCCTGGATACTCAGTGGTATCCGCAGTGGGACGCAGGATGTCGAGGCTTACTTGGACTGGCCCCGGTTTGCGGCCGCCGAACACGGCCTGTTCCTCTGGGAAGCGATGGTTACTGGGGAAAACCGTACTGGCTCTCACGAGGGAGACGCAGCAGCGGCCGTGTGCGCCTTCATCAAGGCAGCCAAGGGGCGCTGCCTAACCTCTGACGTAACTTCACCGCATACGGTACGATCATTGATTGGTACTGCTTTGCTATGGGCCGGTTGGTCAAACGACCTCCAACTGTTGCGTACTCCGTGCGTGGTAATCAGCCCATGAGTCGAGATGCCAGTGGGTGAGACGTTACAGGCGGCGCTCTTGGGCCTGGTGCAGGGCCTGACCGAGTTTCTGCCGATCAGCAGCTCTGGGCACTTGCTCGTCGTGCCGTGGCTGCTTGGCTGGACCTCGCCGCTACTCAACAGCCTCACGTTCGACGTGGCCCTGCACCTCGGCACGCTCGGTGCCGTCCTCGTCTACTTCCGCCACGAATGGTTGGCACTCGGCCGCGCTTTGACGACGGCTGCGCCGCACCGGACGGCCGAGGTCGCCGCGCAGCGCCGCCTGGCCTGGCTGCTCGTGCTCGGCTCCGTGCCGGCCGGGATCGCGGGGTTGCTCGCGGACGAGGTGGTCGAGACGCTCTTTCGCCATCCCATCGTGGTGGCGGCAATGCTCGTAGTGGTCGGCGTGCTGATGTGGGTCGCCGAGCTACACTATGCGCCCGGTGAACGCACCCGCAACTCGCTCACCGCCTTGACGATACGCGATGCCGTGGTGGTGGGTATGGCGCAGGCCACCGCACTGATCCCCGGCGTCTCGCGCTCCGGCATCACCATTGTCGCCGGCCTCACGACCGGACTGAGCCGGGAGACGGCGGCGCGGTTCTCCTTCTTGCTGGGAGCACCGGTAATCGCCGGCGCCGGCCTGTTGAAGATGGGCCAGTTGGTCGGGGCCGGCCTCGGCGCCGCGCAGATCGCGCCCTTTCTGGCCGGGATGGTCATGGCGTTTGCCGTGGGGTATGGGGCAATCGCGCTCCTACTCGCCTACGTCCGCGAGCGACCGCTGCATATCTTTGTCATCTACCGCCTGGGGCTGGCCGCGCTCATCGCTGCCGGCTGGTACTTGGGCCGCCCCTGGCCGCCGGGCTGACTGGTGCTGGCCCCCCTGTGGTCCCCCCGTTGCGACGGGGGGACCACAGGGGGGATCGCTGGGGCGGGGGAACGTGGATTGCGGCTTTCGCCGCAATGACGGGGGGCGGGAAAACGATAGGGAGGGGAGATCGGGCCGGGGGATAGTGGGGGAGCCGATGGGCGGATTCGAACCGCCGGCCTGCTGTTTACGAAACAGCTGCTCTGCCACTGAGCTACATCGGCCAGGACCGGCCACCCAACCGGGTGCCTCTATTCAGTCTACCAACGCACCGTCACTCTCTGCCAGGCCGGTGCTGCCGTGTGACGCGAGGGACGTCGGCAATCAGGCCGGGGGCAAGCGCCCGTCACTATCCGACGGCGGCTCGAACCCCTGGCACAAGAGGTCGGCATCGGGGCCGAGCCAGCGTCGGGCTGCGCTGGCCATCGCAGCGGCATACCGCGCCTCGTTGTCAATCAGGACAAAGCGCCGGCCAAGCTGCGCTGCCGCCTGGCCGGTCGTGCCGCTGCCGGCAAAGGGGTCCAGCACGGCATCGCCAATGAACGAGTAGTAGCGGATGACTCGTTCGGCCAGCTCCACCGGGAAGACGGCGGGATGCTGCTTGGAATGGCTCGGCTTGATCCGCCAGACGTTCGTCCGCTCATAGCCGTCCTCGATCCGGGACGCGGCGACCGCCTGCGGGTTGGGGTGGCTCCTGATGTTCCAGTCAATCAATTTGTCCGTGTGCTTGCGATAGACCAGCACGTATTCGGTCACGGGTACCGGCTTGTATTGCAGGGGTTGGCGATCCGCCGCGAACCGGCGCCCGCGCCCCGTTGCCCAGCCGGCGCCCTCCGGCTTGACCCAGATGATGTCGTCCATGAAGTCGTACCCCTCCTCGACGAACAGGCGGTGGACATCAAATGGGACGGCAAGCCGCTTGGAGGACCGGTTGCGATGCGCGCGACGGATGAGCACCGGCGAGATGTTGATGACAAAGAACCGCCCCTCCGCGAGGACGCGATGCGCTTGCCGAATAACGTTCCGCAGCTTGTGCAGGTAGTCCTCGTAGGTCACGTAGTCGGTATATTCCGGGCGGGCATTGTAATACGGTGGCGAGGTGAAGACGAGGCCGATGGACTCCGCCGGTAGCTCCGCCAGGACGTGCTCGCTGTCACCGCAGATGATGGTATTCCGGGGTGGACCGTCGAGTAGCGGGCCGTTCCGGTTGACCGCAGCGGCATCCGGCGGCGCCGCTCTCCCGCGCAGCCGCGCCGCCAGTACCGCCCGGCTGGTAGTACGCTCATTCACGATCAATGTCGAGTAGGCATCAATCACGACCTCGCCTAGAGCTTGCTGGGTCGCTGTGGCGAGCAGCGGCACCCGCCAGATGTGGTACCGGTCGTCTACCTCGGGCAGTCCGAATACTACTGCGCGGGTGAGGTCAATCCGCGCCAGCCATTCCCGCGCGATCTGCTTGGCGTCCGCTACCGTGCGCGCCGCATAGTGGCACTGCGCGGCTACGCGCGACTCTCTCAATGCACTCTCCTTTCGGCATTGGCACGAAAAAATACCACCCAGCCGTTATTGCGGCAGTGGCCTCGCCCCCCTACGGCGCGGCCCATGCTCCGGCCGCCGGACTCCGGTAGGACACGGTATCATCAGTGGCAAGCTCTGCTGCGCGAGGCGGCGCAGCGCCTGAGGAGGCTCTATCCATGCCTATGCTGCCGTTTCGAGGCCAGTGGCCCCGGCTGGGAGATCGCGTCTTCATTGCCAACGGCGCGCAGGTGGTTGGCGACGTGACCATCGGTGATACGACGAACATCTGGTACAACGCCGTCCTGCGCGGGGATATGGCCGCGATCAGCGTCGGCGCCGGCTGTAGTATTCAGGATGGCTGCGTGGTTCACGTGGACCATGACATGCCCACCTTCATCGGCAATCACGTCGTCGTCGGCCACAACGCCATCATCCACGGCGCCACGGTGGGCGATCACGTGCTCGTGGGCATGAACGCCACCGTCCTCTCCGAAGCCAACATCGGCGCCGGCAGCATCATCGGCGCCGGTGCCGTAGTCCCGGAGCGTCGCACAATTCCGCCGCGGTCGCTGGTGCTCGGCATCCCCGGCAAGGTGGTGCGTGCCGTGACCGACGCGGAGCATCAGGCCGTCGTGACGCTGGCCCGGCATTACGTCGGCTATGGCGCCGAGCATCGCACCACTCAGGAAGAGCACAGGTAGCGGGGTGGATTCGACCTAACCCCCGGCCCCTTCCCTCCAGGGAAGGGGAGTCAGCGTGGCAGCCAGCCACGGCCGCCTACCAGGGAAAGCGAGTTGCCCGGCGCCTCTTAGCCCCTTGCCTTCAGGAAGGGGGGTGGGGGTAGGTGCGCCGCTCCACACGAAAACCTACCCTGGTCAGCCTACGGTTCCACCGCTTCGCAGGGGGACATAGATTCCCGCTTTCGCGGGAATGACGGACATCGGGCCGGGGGTGAGGCGGGAAAGGCCGACGCGGAGCGTGTGGTAAGCTACGCTCTGGCCGGTGCGGTTGGACCCTCTGTCTCCCGTCGGTTGGCAGTGCCTTGAGGTAGTACGTAGAGATGGCTGGCTCTGAGTCGTTGGCGGTAGAGTTCCTTTTCTACGCCGATTGTCCCTCGCACGAGACGGCGTTGGCGCGGCTGCGGGAGGCACTGCGGCTGGAGGCGGCCCCGGCCGCGCTGGCTGTCCGCGAGGTACGGACGGACGAGGAGGCACAGGAAGCCCAATTCCCCGGCTCGCCAACCATCCGCATCAATGGCGAGGACCTCCAGCCGCGTGGGGCGGTCGGGCCGTATAGTCTCACGTGCCGGATGTATTTCCATGCGGGCGGGCGGATTACGCCGCTGCCCACGCTCAATCAAGTCAGGGCCGCCATCCGGCGGCACATGACCGCCCAGGCACGGCCGTCAGCGCAGCACCAGCATGTACAGGAAGGAGCTACACCATGAGTATCGCAGCACGAGTCCTCGACTTTTCACTGCCGGCTACCGATGGGCAGACTTACGGCCTCACCGACATTGCCGGCGAGAAGGGCACTGCGCTCATCTTCACCTGCAACCACTGCCCGTTTGTCCGCGCCTGGGACGACCGACTGGTGGCGCTCGGCAGTGAGTTCATGGGACAAGGAGTCGGGTTCGGCGCGATCAGCTCCAACGATCCTGCCCAATATCCTACCGACGATTTCGCGCATATGCAGGAGCGGGCACAGGAGCTGGGGATGCCCTACCCGTATCTGTACGACGAATCGCAGGACGTGGCGCGGGCTTACGGGGCCGAGCGCACCCCGGAGATTTTCCTGTTCGACGGCGCGGGCCAGCTCCGGTACCACGGCACGATAGACGACAACTACGAGGACGAGAGCGCCGTGCAATCCACCTATTTCCGCGATGCGCTGGCAGCCGTCGTTGCCGGTGACGATGTGCCGGTAGCGGATACGGCGCCCGTCGGCTGCACGATCAAGTGGAAGTAGCGAGCGATGTTGGAACCGAGCGCGCTCCACGGCATTGTCCCGCCTATTGTCACGCCGCTCACCCCGGACGGGGAGGTTGACCACCGCTCGCTGGCCTCAGCCTGCCGTTTCTTGCTCGCCAGCGGCGTACACGGTATTTGGGCCGCCGGGACGACCGGCGAGTTTCCCTGCTTCACGGCCGGCGAACGCGCCGAGATCGTGCAGACGTGCGTGGAGGCAGCCGGCAGGCGCGTGCCCGTGGTTGCCAACGTTGGCGATTGCAGCACCAAGCTGGCCGTGGACCATGCCCGGCGCGCCGCTGCGGCCGGCGCCGACGCGCTTGCCTTGACACCCCCCTACTACTACCTGAATAGCCAGGGTGAGCTGGTGGAGCACTTCCGCGCCGTGCGGACGGCGGTGGACTTGCCGCTGCTGGTCTACAACATCCCGCAAACGGTCAAGACCCAGTTTGAGGTCGCAACGGTGCTCTCCTTGGCCGAGGAAGGCACGGTCGTCGGGATGAAGGACAGCCAGAACGACCTCGACTGGGATCGCACGCTCATCGCCGGTCTGCGCGAGCGCGAGGTGCCGTTTCGCCTGTTCTTGGGCACCCGCTCGCTGATTGACGCCGGCATCCTGCTCGGCGCCTGCGGGGCGATACCAGGCACGGCCAACTTCACCCCGGCCTGGTCCGTCGCCACTTACGAGGCGGCCGCGCAGGGCGACTATGCTGCCGCTGCACAGTGGCAGGAGCGCCTGTTTACCGCGCTCCCGCTCCTCGACCTCGTTGCCGGCGGCTCAGGAAATGCGAACTCCATCGGCAGCATCAAGCTCGCGCTCAAGGTCATGGGTGTGATCAAGCACGCCACCATGGCCGCGCCCCTCCGCTCGCCGAGTACCGAGGACGAGCAGCGCGTCGCCGAGTTCGTCCAAGCCATCAAGCTACCCGTGCCAGTCGCGGCCTAGCCGGTCCATTGGGCGGCGGTAGCAGGGCCGGGGGTGAGGACAGCCTACGAGACCAGCTGCCAGAGCGGGCGTGGCTCGGCTGTGACCATCCGCACGGTACCTTGCGTTGCCAGGCGCTCCAGATGTGCCTGCGTGACCCGGTCGGCCATGAAGTTGGACGTGGGCAGGCCGCGGCGAGCGCAGGCAGCCGTGGCGATCCGCATGGCAGACTGCGGCGCATCGGCCGCCGCCAAAGTTGCCACAATCTCGCTGTCGTAGTTGTGGACAAAGTCCCGGGAACGCCCCAGAAAGTCCCGCACTGCGGCTGCGCCATGCGTGTGGCTACTGGCAGTTGCCGGGGCATAGGGATGGGCGGTGCAAAGGTGCTCGGCTCCCAGAGCTAACGCCCGCTCGACCGAGGCTAGGTAGGCGTCCGGGTCGAGGTAGAAGGCGAGGCCGGCCGTGACGGCCCCCTCCCCTTGCAGGCTATCGCCGCAGAACAGCACGCGCGCCTGCGGATCCCAGAGGCCCAGCGAGCCGGCCGTGTGCCCGGGGAGCGACAATACCTCATACGTCGTCGCGCCTAGCTCGACCAGATCACCGGCCTGCAAAGTGCGGTCGGGCTGATGCACCGGCACTTGGTCATCGCCGAACATATGCCCCTCGTCGAGCCAGTGGGCATCGGCTGCGTGCAGCATAATCCGGGCACCGCACACCTCGCGCAGGCGCACGTTCGAGCCGACGTGATCGTTGTGTCCGTGCGTATTGACGATGGAGCGCAGGCGGTTGGGTGGGATGCCGACCTTGGCCAGGTAGGGCAGGATCAGCCTATCCGCCGAGCGCGGCACGGCACTATCCACGACCGCACAGTGCTCTCCGACCAGCAGGTAGACGGAGGTCCAGATACGCGGATCGGGAAAGACCGGCGCGAGAGTCTCGCGTAGCTCGTGAATGCCGGGCAAGATTTCCATTGACCCTCCTCTAGCCTCCACCCTAGCCCTCCCCCGTCGGGACGGGGGAGGGGACATGCCCATCCCCCCGCGGCGGCGGCGGGGGCCATAGGGGGCTAGGCCGAGATTGGCGGGCGGTGCCCGGCCCATGGTCGCGCAGCCTCCAGTTGGCTGGCGAGACGGAACAGGGTTGCTTCGTCGCCGAATCGCGCGACAAAATGTGTGCCGATGGGCAGGCCGGCGCCGTTCCAGAACAGCGGTACGGACATCGCCGGCTGGCCGGTGCCATTGCTCACGTAGGTAAACGGGACGAACGCCGCGCTTCGCAGGCGCAAGGCAAATGGGTCCCCTTCTCTGTAGCGCAGCTCGCCCGTCCGCACCGGCGGCATGCCCAAGGTGGGCGTTAGCCAGACGTCGTAGCGATTGAAGAACTCCGCCACGTCGCGCGTGTGCCGTTGGAGGTCTTGCAGGGCGAGCAGATACTCCGCCGCGTTGAGCCGCCGGCCGCGCTCGGCAAAGTCCCAGACGAGCGGCTCGAAGTCCTCCGCGGTTGGCGTGCGGCCCATCCGGCGGCCCAAGTCGGCGATGCTCCAGGCAAAGCCGGCCGCCATGACGTTCGTGAATGATAGCCACAGGCCCCGTTCATCGTAGCGCGGCGCCGCTGGCTCGACGTGGTGGCCCAGCTCGGCGCAGAGCGCCGCCGCGTCGCGGACGGCAGCCACGCAGTCCGCGTGGATTTCCGTACCCAACGGCGCCGTTTCCATCACGCTGATGCGGAGCGGCCCCGGATCAGCGCCGACTTCCTCGGCAAACGGACGCTGTGCGGGTGGCGCCCAGTACGGATCGCCGACCAGCGGGCCGGCCGTCGCGTCGAGCAGCGCGGCGCTGTCGCGCACGGAGATCGTCAGCGCGTGCTCGGCCACCAAGCCGCTGAACAGATCGCCGTAGTGCGGACCGAGCGGCACCCGCGCCCGCGTCGGCTTCAGGCCGAATACGCCGCAGCAGGCCGCCGGAATGCGGATCGAGCCGCCGGCGTCGTTGCCGTGCGCGATTGGCACCATCCGCGCCGCCACCGCCGCGCCCGCACCGCCACTGGAGCCGCCCGGCGTCCGCGTCGTGTCCCAGGGATTGTGCGTCGGCCCAAAGCGTTCCGGCTCGGTGATCGCGCCCAATGCCAACTCCGGCGCGTTCGTCTTGCCGACCGTCAGCAGCCCGGCCCGCTTGAAGCGCCGCATCAACTCGCTGTCCTCGGTGGACACGTAGTCACCCAGAAACGCGCTGGCCTCCGTAAAGCGCACGCCGGCGTACTCGGCGAGAAAGTCCTTGAGCAGGAACGGCACGCCGGCGAACGGACCGGCCGGTATCTCGCTCACGGCCGCGGCCCGCGCCTCTTCATACATCGGCAGGATGACCGCGTTGAGCGCCGGATTCAGCCGCTCGATCCGTTCGATAGCCGCCTCCACCAGCTCGCTCGGCTGGACCTCGCGCTGGCGCACGAGCGCAGCCTGTGCGGTCGCATCGAGATGGGCAACGTCGTCGAGTAATGTCATCAGCACAGCCCTTTCGGTCCAGGCGGCGAGCGCCGGGATTGTGCTGGCAGGATAAAGGCACGGCCGAATGCTGTCCACTGCTTGACGGCTGGACTAGAGTTTCAGGCGCATCACATGTCGCACATGCTGGTCGGAGCCGGCAATACCCACTTTCTGAAAGCCAGCAGCCTTGAAGGAACTGATGACCCCCATAAAGCGCCCCATGGAGCGGAGGCTTGGGGAGTCTGGGTCCACCGGATAAGCCTCGACCGCCGTCGCTCCATTCCTCCGGGCGTAGGCGACTGCGGCCTGAATGAGGTGTTTCGTGATGCCCAGACCCTGTAGCCTCTGCAGGACGAAAAAGCAGACAAGCGACCACACGCCCTCCGGTGCATCGGCAGAGTCCTGCTTGCCACCCAGGTCAAGGTAGGTGCTGCGCGGCGCAATCGAAGTCCACGCTACCGGCTTGCCGTCGAGGTAACCAAGGATGCCGATGGCCTCATCTTGCTGCACGCGCTGCGCGAGGGCGTCCCGCAAGGTTGAACTGTCGCTGTGGCTGGCCCCGCGCGGCAGCGGACGCCATATCATGCACCAGCAGTGCTTGGGGCCGCCTGGACCTTCGAACAGCCGCTGCAAGTCCCGCCACCGGTCTCGCCTCACTGGGTGGCAAATAAGCTGTGTGACATCCGGGTCGCGTGTATCCCTAACCCGTGGAGCACACTGGGAAACCGGCGCACCGTTGGCTTGCGCGTCTCGGTGATCGGGCTGCGCTGGCATCGGTTCCACGCGGTGACCCCTTTCGAGCGCCGCAGCGGGCGCCGCGTTCGCGCTCGCAGCATAAATCCCCACCCGCCCCCTGTCCACTACCACCCCGCCCCATCATTGCGGCGCAAGTCACAATCCAGCGTCGTAGGGGCGTCCCTTGTGGGCGCCCTGGGCTGCGGCGGGGCAAAGGAGTCGTCTCGTGTCTTGACAGGTCTCCGGGCCGTGGGGTAGAGTGCGGATGCTTCCTGGCAAGAGGCAGCACTGCACAACCAACGTGAGCACGTGGGGATCGGTTCACGCCCCCTTGCGGCTCACGTTGGGATTGTGCAGCTTTTTGCCAGGAAGCCACCATCCCTACCGCGAGGGGGTTTCCTGTGAGGCACGCAAGGTTACTGGCTACCGCAGTCGTCATTATCATCGCTGCTCTCGCTTCAGCATCCCAAACACACGCGCAAGGAACGTTCGCACCCGGCACTGTCGTTCAACTGCAAGGCACACCGCACCTGTGGTTTGTAGACCATCAGGGCATTCTGCACTGGGGCGGCGACACCCGTGCCCTGGCCGGCCGGCACATCGATTGGCGCAGCCGTGCAACTGTCAGTCTTGATCGGCTCAGAGAGCTACCGCGCGGCGATCCCTGGCTGTCGGCCGGCTTGCTCAAGGACGGCGATCCGATCTACCTGGTGAAATGGGAGGCGGACTGGGCAGAGCCGCAACTGTTTCACATTCGCTCCATTGGCGACGTGGAGCTTTTTGGCATCAATGGCAGCAACTACGGCCAGTTCGTGATCGAGCGTGGTCAGTGGGAGGCACGCTTTGGCGTCTCGGCAGCCGGTCTACAACGGCACGTGCTCCCCTCGACGACCGTGCCAGGAACAACGCGCGATAACCCGGTACCGATTGGTACACCTATTGATACGACCGACGGCTGGCGCATCATCGTGCGTTCGGTAACTCCAAATGCGAACAAGCTAGTCACCGACAACCACACCTACCGTCTATTCCCGCCAGATGAAGGGCATCAATACTTCGTAGCTCGGCTCACCGTCGTCAACATTGGTGAAACTGAAAAGTACCTGTGGAGTGGAGGTGACAGTTTTCAGGCTGTTGGAGGTTCCAACGTTGCATATAAAGAGGAGTGCCCACAACTCCCTGATCCACTCACGCCAAGAGAGTTGATAGTATTCCCCGGAGGTTCGGTTACGGGCAACCTTTGTTGGGAGATTCGTTCTGGGGATGCTAAGTCGCTGGTGATGTTCTACAATCCGTTGTGGCGCAGGAGCGAGAGACGTTACTTCTCACTGACGCTGTAGGCAGTACGCCTGGTCACTTGGGTACGCTACTAGCGCAACGCGCCGGCCGCCGTCTGCTCCCGGCGGGGGCTGGCACTTCTCGGAGACGGCGCGGAGATAGCGCGGCGGATTGCTGCTATACTGATGGCGACGACGGATCAGGCTGAACCGTGAGGCATGGTAGGCTGTTGAGTTGGTTTGGAAGGAGTCAACGTGCCGTTTTGGTATATTGGCGGATTATGAAAAACTCTGACTTCAAATCCGCTGTGGTGCCAAGCCTGCTTTTCTTGGTGAGCATAGGAGTAGCGGCCTATTTTGTGCATGTATCTACGACACGTGTCTTTACACACCTTGAAGGCGTCCTCCTGCAAGTTTTCGCTTTGGTCGTAGGCCTTACCAGTTCGTTCATTTTCGGGCGCCAAGCTGCTGACGATAGGGCCAGAGAACTCATCAAACCACATGCGCGATCTGCGATCCGACGGCTCCGTTTCCTCTCAGCCGGTCTCGGTCGGGTAGCGCAAGCCATACGAGATTGTGAGTCGCCCGAGAACTACCGAGAGACACTTGCTATACTCAGAGCGATTGTAGTCGAGCAGTTGGCTGCGGCCGATGACGCGCTGGAGGAGTGGGAGGATATTGTTCCCGAAGATGTAAGGGCGTTGCGGGAGAGACTTCTGGCTGGCGGCGGACGGAGGGCGAACAATGACTGAGTTAATCCGTGGGAAGGTTGCTCGAATTCTCAACTCACGTGTGGTCATCATAAATGCAGGGTCCGAAAAGGGAGTAACCGTTGGCATGTGCTTCGATATCATGGGTAACGAAGATATCGTGGACCCTGACACAAAAGAAACCCTAGGATCCATTGAGCGCGCGACGCTTAGAGTTAAGGTCACTGAAGTTCAAGAGAAGATGTCTTTTGCATCTACATACAAAACGAGAAAAGTCAATGTCGGTGGACACGGACTAGGACTAGGAGTAGGAACTCTAACCAGAGCCTTTGCGCCGCCGGAGTGGGTAACTAGACCCGAGACAATCAATACCCAAGAGGAAACTTTGGAAGACGAGACCGAGAACTATGTAAAGACCGGGGACGCCGTTGTGCAAGTCATCGAAGAAACGGAAGATGCCCTACCGGCAGCTTGATCTGGCACCGCGCTGTGCAAAGGATGCACTGCAATGAGCAAATTGCGTGGCTTGCACGAGCGATGGAGCCGGGACCCGGAGTACCGGGCGGCCTATGAGGCGCTTGGCCCGGAGTTTGAGCTTGCCCGCATGTTGATCGAGGCTGGCGCCTCACCCCCGGCCCGCTCTCCACGTGATGTAGAGAGGGAGAGTGCGGCGTAACCCAGAAGTTCACCAGCCGGCTTCTCGCTCACGCAGGACGGTCAAGCGCACGGCCGCCTGGGGGGCGGCGGGACGCGGCAGGTCCCAGAAATCGGCGGGCAAGGGTTGTTTCCCGCGCTTGAGCAGCCCCTTTTGCTCCAGGTCTTGCAGGTGCTCAGGGAGGGGTGCAGACGCAATCGGACGGTCATACGCCTTGCGATCTGCCGTCCGGTTGACCGTAGTCTTGGTCATGTTCCCACCGCTCCCTCGACAGCCGTGGCGCTCGTACCAGCTACCGAGAGTGTACTATAGATTCGCGTCGTCGTGTGCTCCATGGCAAACCAGCGAATGCTATGCTGAGGGCCGCAGCCGCCACGTGCGCGGCTAGGCGTCACATGCAACCTGGCTTCCGGCCTCCGCCGGAATGAAGGGAATGGAGGAGCGATGAAGACCTACCGAGTAGCGATGTTGGGCTGTCGGTCGCGGGGCACGTCGGCGGCACGGGCCTACCACGCCCATCCCCGGATCGAAGTCGTCGGCCTGTGCGACCTGCTCCAAGAGCGGCTCGATACGCTCGGCGACGAGCTGGGCGTGTCGGCGCGATTCACCGACCTCGACCGGATGATCCGGCAAACGCAGCCGGACCTGGTCGCTATTCCCACCGGCACCGAGTTCCACTACCCGCTCGCCATGCGCGTGCTGGAGCACGGCGTCAACATCGAGGTCGAAAAACCGATGTGTACCGACCTCGCCGAGGCCGACGAGGTGCTCGCCAAGGCCAAGGCGCAGGGGGTGCGGGTCGCCGTTCACCATCAGGGGCGCGTCGGCGGCTCCATGCGGACGATGGCGCGGGCCTACGCCGAGGGGCGTATCGGCAAGCTGCGCTATATCTACGCCAGCGACAAGGGCTACTACGGCGGCTACGGCCTGATGAACATTGGCGTCCACCTGCTCAACTACATCATCAAGTTCGCCGGCCACTGCCGCAGCCTGACCGCTACGGCCCTCACCAACGGCCACCTCATCACCCCGGCCGACGTGATCCCGTCGGCAAACGGGATGGGCACCATCGCTGGCGAGAACATCACCGCCACGCTCCAGCACGACGACAACGTGACGACCAACCTGCTCCTGCACCGGTTCCCGGTCGTGGACTCCACCGCCTCCGGCATCCAGCTCTTCGGTACCGAGGGCCGGATGATCTGGCGCAGCCCCGGGATTTGGTGGCTCCCCACGCCGCATTTCCTCCCCGACGAGGAGCACGGCAATTGGCAGGCGCTGGAGGAAGAGGCCCCCGACCACTACGACCCCGACGGTCCGGCCAACCTGGACGACTACTGGTTTGCCGAGGAGTGGGTGCGGGCGCTGGACGAGGGCCGCGATCACGAGGCCAGTGGCATTGAAGGCCGGCACGTCATGGAGATTATGATGGGCGTGTTCGAGTCCGCCGCCTACGGCACGCGCATCCACCTGCCGCAGACCCAGCGCGACCATCCGCTCGTCCGCTGGCGGCGCGAGCATGGCCTGGGCGACCCGGCACCGATGCCCCGCCCTTACCACGACTGGCTCGCCGCCGAAGACCACCGCCTCGGGCGCTGAATAGTGGCGAGTGGTGCGTGGCTAGTGACCAGACTACCGACCACCGGCTCCTGATTCAGCCGTAGCGTTCCCGGCCCTCGCGGATGAGGGCGACTATCTCGTCGGTGGTCATGCCGAGGTCGGTCTCAGGTCGCTGGGCCAAACGCGCACGCCATTCCCACCGCGTCAACTCACGCTCTACGGCAGTGAGGACTGCCGCGCTCATGGTGCAACTGCGCTCGCGGGCGTGGCGGCGCAGGCGCTCGTGCAGGGACTCCGGTACGTTCTTCACCTGAAGCGTAGCCATGCAACGACCATAACACGACCCCGGCGCACCGGCAAAGTCTTCACGCGCAGCAGAATAGGGAAGCCTGTGCTCTCTGTGGCAAAGGTCAGCCCGCCCACGCCTGCCGGAACTCCGCTGCCGTCGGCAGGCTGGTTCCCGAGACGTAGGGATAGCGCTCGATCAACGCCGCACTCAGCTCCACGCCCAGCCCCGGCGCCGTCGGTGGGAGTTGACGGCCGTTCTCCATGCGCCGCGGCTCGACCAGCACCTCGTCCCGCAGCGGATCGAGCAGCTCCGGGAACTCGGCGATGGTACACGTCGGATTGGCCAGACACGCATGAAAGTTGGCCGCCAGCGACACCCCCGTCGCAAAGCCGTGCGCGGCCACCGGCACCCGCCGGCGCTCGCAGCGCCGCGCCACCTCCAGGAACGGCATGATCCCACCCAGCCACGCCGTATCGGGCTGGGCGATGTCCAGCGCCTCGGCATCCAGCGCCCGCTCGAACTCGGCCACGTTCGTAAACCGCTCGCCCATCGCTACCGGCACGCTCGTCGCCGCGCGAATGGCGCGATAGCCGGCCAGGTCCTCGAAGTAGGTCGGCTCCTCGAAAAACAGCGGATCGAACGGCTCCAGCGCCTGCAACAGCCGCGCCGCGTAGTCCGCCGACCAAGCGTGCTCCAGCAGCGGCGTGCGCCCGGCGTCGAACGCCACGTCCATGCGCCCATCGAGCATCTTATGCACCGCCTCCGCCCGCGCCACGTCCTCTGCAAACGTCCCGAACCCCAGGCGCACCTTGATCGCGTCGTACCCCAGGTCCAGGCACCGCTCTATCTCGTCGCGCACGGCCGGCAGCGGCCAATAGCCGGGGCAGGTGCTCGCGTACAGCCGCACCGAGGGCTGGGCCAGCCCGCCCAGTAGCTCGTACACCGGCACGCCGAGATGCTTGCCCTTCAAGTCCCACAGCGCCATCTCGATCCCGCTGATGACCCCCATGCCGATGCCGTTCTGCGTCCAATGCGTCGCGTCCACCAGCTTGCGCCACAGCCGCTGGATCGCCAGCGCGTCCTCGCCGATGATCGTCGGCGCCAGCACCTCGACAATTGCTTTCGCCACCAGCGGCGCCTTCACCCCGGCATAGGTCTCGCCAATCCCGACCGCGCCGCTATCGGTCGTAATCCGCACAAAGCTGGCGCTCCGCAGATAGTCCGCATGGCGATACGGCGCGCTCACCAGGATGCACTCGACACTCGCAATCTTCATCAACCCATACCCCTCAGCAGCCCACCATCCTACCATGCCCCCCACGCCTCCACCTGCGCCGGCCGAGCAAGCATCCTGGACACCTCGCCGCGCTACGTGCTATACTTTCGTCGGTAGGGGAGCAGTTCTATGACAAGTCCTCGTGATCTATCCGCAGGTGATAGTAAGATTTACTCGGACGCCATTTCAAAATTCCATGATCTTTTCGACAATCGCAATGCATTAACATTCCTAATTGGCGCTGGTTGCAGTAAGTGCTCCGGGCTTCCTCTCACTAGAGAACTTATGGGCCAGGTTTTGGACGGTGACACCGTAGATGGCATCAGCAAGGATATTCTTATTTCCGTAAAAGAGATGTTCGTTGGAGCTGTTGATGCTCACATAGAGGACTATCTAAGCGAAATCATTGACTTACTCGCTATTACGGACCGCAGGATAGAGCGCGGTGCTGAACAGAACATCGTTATGATCCGTGATGACGAATATTCCGCTGATCAATTGAGAAAAGCAAGCAACCAAATCAAGCAAGCCATCGCAGAAATCATCGAGAACAAATCTGACATAAGTGTACATTGCGACTTTGTGAAGGCTGTCCATCGTCCGGTCAGAGTGGGTAGGCCACGTCCTGCACAACCAGTCGATTATCTAGTCCTTAACTATGACACCATTATTGAGGATGCCCTAGCACTTGAGAAGATCCCATATGCAGACGGTATCGATGGCGGCACAACAGGTTGGTGGAACCCTGACACTTTCGATTTGGAGGCATTGCACGCACGTGTCATCAAGCTTCATGGATCAATCGACTGGTATGATCTCCCAGATGATCATCTACCACGGAGAATAAGTCGGAATATCCTAATACAGGGCATTGAAAACCACCGAATTCTCATTTGGCCTGCATCAACAAAGTATCGTGAAGCACAGTTGGACCCGTTCGCGCAACTTGCAGACCGAGCACGAGCAGCGCTCATTTCTGACAATAAGACTCAACGACTACTTATCGTATGCGGTTATTCCTTTGGTGATGCACACATTAACTTGGAAATAGACAAAGCACTTCGCGAATCTGGAGGAGACCTAACTGTCATTGCTTTTACACATGATAACCAGCCGACTGGACAATTGAAGGATTGGAGGATTGATAATGCGGTTCGGGACCAAGTATTGATCTTTGCCAATCGCGGGTTCTTTCATGGGGAGAATGAGCAACCATCTGAGAAGGACCTCCTGTGGTGGAAGTTCGAGAATCTCACAAAGATTCTAAGGAGAGAACCGTGAGCACCGAGACTCGTAACCCTGGCGAACCAATAGAGAATTTGGCGATCGGTAAGATCATTGAAGTAGATGGCTCACGCATTATCGCAGAGTTAGAAGCTGATCTCACAGAATTATCACGTGTATACGCAGGTGACTTTTACCCCATCGGACAGTTCGGCTCAATCGTGCGTGTGCATTTCGGTCGTCGCATTATATATGCCTTTGTTGGGCGGCTCCGAATGAAGGCGGAGTATGAAGCAGAGCTTGGTGTCAGATCACCTGCATCTCAGGATGAAAGGATCGTGGAGGCCGAGCTTTTTGGTGAGGGCGAGTGGAAACTGAACGAGTCTGGAGACGCCCCATGGCTGGACTTTCAGCGTGGTGTCGTAACCTATCCCTTGCCGCAACAGACAGTTTACCTCACTCCGAAGTCGGAACTCCGCTTCATATACGAGCACACGGAGGCCGCCGTAATACCACTCGGTGAGTATGTAGGTTCAGGTGGGGCACCATGCTATGCCGACCTCAATGAATTGCTTGGGAAGCACACTGCCGTTCTAGGCTCAACTGGTGCAGGGAAGTCCAGCGCAGTTGCAGCAATTATCCACAGCATCCTTGAAAGAGGTCATTTCCAAGAATACGATAACTGGCATCCACGCATCGTCATTCTCGATCCGCACAACGAATACAGCGAAGCGTTCGAAGGGCAGATGAGGATTTCGACCGACGACGGCACGCTATTCCTGCCTTATTGGCTCCTGAGCCTTGATGAGACGATTGGCTTGCTGATCGGAAAGACCGAGTATGCGGCGACGTCTCAGGCAAATATCGTCAAAACCGCTCTGATTGCTGTGCGACAGCAGTCTGCGGAGAATCTTGAGTTAGACGTGGGCAAGCTTACTGCTGACTCTCCAGTTCCTTATGTATTGGGCGATCCTTCGGGACTGGATGATTTCGGCTGCAATGACGACGGCTTATACACGGATGGTCTCGTGGGGGAAATCAATGCTCAACGCCCTAATAACCAAAATAGACAGCAACACGAAGATTATAACAAAGTACTGAGAAAGATTGAATCTCTTATGAAGGATAGCAGACTGGCTTTCATGATGGCACCATGGGATGCTGGATCCGACCCGATGTCTGAAGTATTGACCCAGATAGTAAGTCCTTGCCATCCATTGACAGTCGTCGACCTATCCGGAGTACCAAATGAGATAGCCGGCACAGCGAGCGCTGCGATTGTGCGAACCCTTTTTTCCGTGAAGATTTGGCAAAATAGCGACGAACGTGGTGCTAGTCCAGTGCTACTCGTTTGCGAAGAGGCTCATAGATACATTCCGAATAGCGGCGAGGCACAGTACGAGGCAGCCCAAGACGCCATTCGAAGAGTCGCGAAAGAAGGGCGCAAGTATGGCATTGGGCTATTTCTCGTTTCTCAAAGACCAAGCGAGGTCGAATCAACCGTGTTATCACAATGCAATTCGTGGATTGTGCTCCGAATAACCAACGATTCTGACAGAAACCATGTGCGCGATATACTTCCAGACTCAATGGAAGGCCTTACTAAGATGCTTTCCGGATTGAGAAGACAAGAAGCAATCTTTGTCGGACAGGCTGCAACGTTGCCGTCACGAATCATGATTAGAGATCTATCCGAGAAGCAATTACCCAAGTCCAACGACATAGACTTTGACAAGGGGTGGCAAAACAGTGCCATGACGACTGAACAACTGCGACAAGTCGCGAAACGCTGGCGCTATCAGAAGCGATGAGTGAACACCGCGCCGATCCGCGTCGCCGGATAGACCGCCCTAGCCGGCTCGTTTAGCCTCATCAGACCAACCACCACACCAGCAAGTGTCCCAGCGGCCGGCACCACTCGCACGGTTACGAACCTGCCCCGCCGAGTTCACCAGCCCCGGAAACCAACTCCGCCGCTCTTGCCGGCCTGGTTGGCGTAGAAGATGTACAGGCCGCTCTGCCCCTTGACAAGCTGCCCCGTCAGTCGGTATCGTGTAGATGCTTCGTGGCAGAAGCAGGCGGTCCGCTGTTGGCGCGATGGTGCTCGCGCCCCCTTGCGGTCAATAGCGGATTGTGCTTTTGCCACGAAGTCACCATCCTACCGCGAGGGGGTTTCTTGTGAATAAGCGAGGACTACTGTCTAAGGCTGCGATACTTGTAGTTGGCCTTACTTCCTGTAGTGCGGGTTACGATGCACAAATCAAGAGTGCTACAGAGCATACCGGACGTGCGGCGTCTGACGGAGAGATTGTGAGCGCCTGTAGACGCTTACGCGGTAACAATTGGAGCTATGACCATGCTGCCATGACAGCATTATCGAGAGCCAGCACAACCAGTCAGGCAGCTTCAGCTTCTCGGGAGACAGCTATCCTAGCCGCCATTACTCAGGTAGCAGGCAACGACACTCAGAGCTACTGCGAAAGCAAGCTGTCTGATTAGACGCGGCGGTGGAACAGCTACGACGGGTGGTGTTGGCGCGGCCACTGCGCGCCGCAATACGTCGTTGACGAGCATCCTCTCGGTCGGCAAATGCCCGGCCACCGACCACCGGCCACTAACTACCGATCGGTAGGCGCGTGAAGTTGCGGTGGTAGTCGGGGGGCTGACCCATCATCGGGCAATCGGCGTGTTTGTAGCAGAGCGTCACCGCTCGGCGCCGGTGCGGCGTGGGGTTAGGGCCGGAGCGGTGTAGCGTATAGTTGTTCAGCAGGTAGGCTTCACCCGGCTTGGCCGGCAGCGGGACTTCCTGCCCCACCCGCTTGCCCGCTTCAATCTCAAGCTGATTGCCGCCGTCTTGGACGCGATGCTGCAGCAAGCCGAGTTCTTGCGTGCCGGGCAGAATCTCCAGCGCGCCATTCTCTACCTGCGCCTCGTCCATTGCCGTCCAAATCGTGCAGAACTGGCCCGGCTCGGCGGGGTGTCCGGGGCCGGCGTCCTGGTGCCACTTCAGCGGCGAGCCGCCAAAGGCCGGTTTGAGTAGGGCAAACGCCCGCGAGATCGTCACCTCCGGCCCAAGCAGCTGCTCGAGCAGCGACAGAAACGTCGGGTGGCAGAAATACTCCAGGAACACCGGGTCCCGATCGAGCTTGGTGAGCTTGCGGTAGTGCGGCGACGGCCCGATGTAGTCATACCCCGGGGACGCGCCCAGCTTCTCCCGCAGCGCCGGCTCGATCTGGTACTGGATTTGCTCGTTGTACTTCGATCCCAGCGTCAGATCGTCCAAGTGCTGCCGTAGCTCTGCCACTTGCTCATCCGACGCCACTTGGCCCAACGGCAGATACCCATCCGCCTCGAACCGCTGCATCTGCGCTTCCGTCAACATCACACCCTCCCGTCAAATCCACCGGCCGATACCAGCCGCTTCACACTACGCTATCCCTGCGCTGCCAGGTAGTCATCGAGGCTGTAGTCCGGGCTGCGTAGCTCGGCGAACATCGCCGCCTCGTTCTGCTGCACTGCCAGCGCCTGATCGTGTACCTGGTCGGCCACGGCCGGCGGGATCACCAGCGCGCCATTTTCGTCCGCGTGGATGAAGTCGCCCGGTCGCACCGTCATGCCGTCAATCACGACGGGGCTGTTGATGTCCAGCCAGCGCAGCCGACCGTGCATCGGCGACACGCCCGCGCCCCAGCAGGGCAGCGGCACGTCCCGCACGCCGGCCAGGTCGCGGATGCTCCCGTTGGTCAGAAACCCGACCGCGCCGGCCAGCATCATGCGCGTGCCCATCCCATCGCCGATGGTGACGGTATAGCGTGGCCTGGGCCCGACCGATTCCATGACCGCAAACACCGGCAACCCCTCCGCCCCGGCGCTCCGCGCCGCCTGTTGGATCGCGCGTAGCCAGTCGTTGAACAAGCTCCCTACTTTTTCGGTCCCCGCAGTCGTGCTGTCCATCCGAGCGGTCACGGCAATGCCCACCCGCGGCCCCAGCTCCGGCATCAGGGCACGCACGTCCGGTCCGGTGTACCCGACCGTCGGGTCCTGCACCTCCAGCAGTTCCAGGCCGTTGGCTACCGTCGGTGAATCGAACTCCACCAGCCGCCTAATCTTCTCGTAGTTCACGTCGTATTCCTCCGCGCGTGGTGTCGGTCAGCGTCAATCCTACCACTCTTCCCCAGCGCACTGCCCGTCGGCGCGGTGTGTAGGCGAGACTACGGCGATCTCCACGCCCGGCGCGTAGAATATCCCAGCGGTGGAGCTACCTAGACCATGATGAATCGGCGGCGGCTGGGCGGCAGATTGCTCCAGTTGGCGCCGCTGGCCGGCCTGCCGGCACTGACCGCCTGCCAGCTTGGCGGCGATACAGCGGCGCCGGCAGTAAGTCCCATCGCCCCCACCCCGACGCCGCGCCCCCTGCCCATCGAGTCGGTTGACCCGGAGGAGATCATCACCCTGCTGCCACCCGACGGCATTCCGGCCATTGATAACCCCGAGTTCATGACCATCCAGGAGACGATCAACCGCGGCGTCATGGGCGATAGCGAGCCGGTGCTGTCGTTCGGCCATCAAGGCGTCTGGCACGCCTACTCGGTATTCCAGCTCGACCAGCACGAGATCGTCAACGATGTCGTCGGCGGTCTGCCCATCGCGGCGACCTGGTGACCGCTCTGTTTCACGGGCATCGTGTATGCCCGCGAGGTCAGCGGCCGGGTACTGGACTTCGGTGTCTCCGGCAAGCTCTACCGCAACGTTCTGGTCATGTTCGACCGCCAGACGGGGAGCTTGTGGAGCCAACTGCTCGGCCAGGCCATCGTCGGCCCACTCACGGGCACCCGCCTGACCATGCTCCCCGCGACCGTCATGACCTGGGGCGCCTGGCGACGGGAGCATCCCGACGGCCTCTTGCTCCGGAAGGAAGAACCGAGCAAAGCTACCTACGCCTCCTACTGGAACTCCGGGACGGTCGGCGTCGCCGGCGAGACGCTCAAGGACCCGCGACTACTGGCCAAGCAGTACGTCGTCGGCGTGCGCGTCGCCGATCAGCCCAAGGCGTATCCCTACGCCCGACTGAGCACGCAGCCGGTGGTGAACGACACGCTCGGCGGTACACCGCTCGTCGTCGTGTTCGATGAGGCGCACGGCGGGGCAGGGATTGTCTTTTCGCGCCAGGTCCAAGACCGCACCCTGACCTTCGCGCTCCAGCGCACGACGGAGACGACCGTCCTGCTGACCGACGAAGAAACCGGCACGCTGTGGCACGGCCTCACCGGCGAGGCCTTGGATGGACCACTGGCCGGCCAACGTCTGCGGCAGCTTCCCGCGACCGATTCGTTCTGGTTCGGCTGGAAGGATCACTTCCCCAATACCGCCGTCTGGGGAGAGTGAGCTATCACTATCACGCCCGGCCCGCGAACTCTTGGCCGCGGATGAGCATGAAGCGGAACGCCCCCGGCGGCTGCTCGGCCTCCAACCTGATGCGGTGGTCCTCATCGAGGGCACCGAGGTACTTGGTCTCGGCGGGAATGTAGTGCAGGGCGAGGCCGCGCCGGCGGTGCGGCGTTTGGTTGGCGCCGGTCCGGTGCATGTTGTGTCCGTGGTGGAACATGCAGTGCCCGGCCGGTAGCTCCACCGGCACCGGATCGGCCAACTCCGGCATGGCGAGGAACGCATCCTTCTGCTCACCAGTCACCGGCCCCCACTTGTGGCTGCCGGGGATAACCGTCATACAGCCGTTCTCGACGGTCGCGTCGTCCAAGGCCACCCACGCACTCACCGCCATTTGCGGGATCAGCCACGGCCACGCCGGTGAGTCCTGGTGCCAGTCGGTCACGGTGCCGTGAAAGCGGGGCTTCATCATCAGCTGGTCGTGGTACAGCTTGATGTTCGGGCCGAGCAGGTCCTCGATCACGTCCACGATCTCGGGCTTGCGTGCCATAGACTCGAAGAGGTCGTCAAAGTAGGCCAGGTGGGTCATCTTGCGCGTCCGGTCCAGCACCGGGACCTCTTCGGTGTCGTTTTCGCCACGGAACTGCCGTTCCCGCTGGATGTAGCGGGCCGGCATATGGTCCAACCGGCCTTCCACGATGTCCGCGCTGCGCTGCCGCAGGGCGGCCAACTCCTCATCAGTGAGCACCCGGCCGTACCGCAAGTAGCCGTGCTCGGCGAAGAACTCCTTCTGCTCGGCAGTGAGACCCATCGGATACCTCCTTGCTGCCTACGCGATCCCCGACCGACGGCCCGGAGTCTATGGCAGCCGCCCCGGCGCGTCAAGCAGCCGCGCGCCCTGTACACTGGTGAGCGGCCCGGTGATACTCTAGGCGTGGGGAATTTCCATGACTTCGTTGAGCGCCATCACGATCAAAGGCTTCAGAAGTATCGGCTCCGTCGAGGACCTGGCTATCCGGCCGATCAACGTGCTCATCGGCGCCAACGGATCGGGCAAGTCGAACTTCCTCGGCGTCTTCAAGCTCCTGCAAGCCATCCGTGCCGGAGAGTTGCAAAACTACGTGGCCCGCGCCGGCGGGGCCGACCGTATTTTGCACTTCGGCTCCAAGGTGACGGAAAAGGTGGCGATTGACGTCACGTTCGGAGACCGCTTCCCACAGTACGAGATCGAGTTGGACGCGACCGACGACGACCGCATGTTGCCATCGGAGGAGGTCCTATATTCCCGGGAAGATGAGAGTGCTTCTCCAGTGCGAACACAGTTGAACTTGAGGATACTTGGCGAGAGGGACTCGGCAGCCGCAATCAGCGCACCTTGGCCGAGGGTTCCGCCGGATGACCCGTGGGCGTGGAGTATGGCCTTAGCGGATATTCAGGATCACTTGGAACGCTGGCGCGTCTACCACTTCCTCGATACCGGCGCCAGTTCGCCTATCAAAAAGACCCGCGACCTGCACGACAACCGCTATTTGCGCCCCGACGGCGCCAACCTCGCGGCGTACCTCTATCTGCTGCGCGAAAAGTACGCCTCCGAGTACGACCTGATCCGCCGCACCGTCCGGCTCGTTGCGCCCTTCTTCGAGGACTTCCAGTTAGAGCCGCTGGCACTGAACCAGGACAAGATTCGCCTCGAATGGCGGCACAAGCGATCCGACGCCTATTTCGATGCGGCCTCGCTCTCCGACGGCACGCTGCGGTTCATGGCCCTGGCAACCTTACTACTGCAACCGGAGGCGATGCGTCCCTCGGTCGTTCTCATTGATGAGCCAGAGCTTGGCTTGCACCCGTCTGCGCTTGAACTGCTGGCCTCGTTGGTCAAGCAAGCGTCCCTCAAGAGCCGGGTCATTCTGGCCACGCAGTCGCCAATCCTGCTGGACCATTTCGAACTGGAAGACGTGCTCGTGACCGACCTAGTAGCGGGACAAACGACGTTCAGGCGGCTCGATGCGAACGACCTGGAAGCATGGCTGGAGGATTACAGCTTGGGGCAGTTGTGGGAAAAGAACGAGCTTGGCGGCCGCCCCGCCAGAGCGTAGATGGAGTGGCGGCTGAATGGCACGGTTGCTTATTCATGTCGAGGGTCAGACCGAAGAGACCTTCGTCAACGCGGTGCTCGGCCCGCACCTTTCCGGTTACGGCTATTCCGCGGTCGGTGCCCGTTTGCTGGGCAACGCCCGCCAGCGCAGCCGGCGGGGCGGGGTTAAGCCGTGGCCGGTGGTTCGCAAGGAGATCGTACATCACCTGCGGCAGGACCCCGGGTGCATCGCCAGTACCATGGTGGACTACTACGGGCTACCCCAGAGCGGCCAGCGCGCCTGGCCCGGTCGTGCGGAGGCATCTAGGCTGGCCTTTCCGGAGAAGGCCAGCACGATTGAGGACTTGCTTCTGGCCGATGTTTGCGGCCAAATGGGCAGCAACTTCAATCCGGACCGATTTGTTCCCCATGTGATGATGCACGAGTTCGAGGCCATGCTCTTCAGCGATTGTGAGTCATTCGCCCGTGGGATTGGCTCTCCTGATCTAGCCCCGAGTCTTCAAGCAATCCGAGATGAGTTTGCCAGCCCGGAACAGATTGACGATTCTCCCGTCACCGCACCGTCCAAACGTATCGCAACGCTCGTCCCCGGATACCAGAAACCTACCCAGGGCACGTTGGCCCTTCAACGGATCGGTCTCGATACCATCCGCGCCGAGTGCCCGCATTTTCGGGCCTGGCTGGAGCAGTTGGAAGGCTTGCCGACAGCAACCGGCAGCCACTGACCACTCGCCACCCGCCAGCGGGCCGGCGAGATTTTTCGGCAGTTATAGGAAGTTTAGGCAGTTTATGATTTTCTTGTAAACTGGGGTAAACTTGCTATAAATCAGCTTTCCCTGCGTATCATGCCCAGCGATGAGTGGCGAGTGTAGGGTGCAGTGTGACCAAGCAACCGGCCACTGACGACGGGCTGCCGGCGACTGGCGATGCCCACGTCGTCCCCATCGGCGCGCTGCGGACTACTGCGCTGGCGCTGCTCCGGCAAGTGCGCGTGCCGGCGGATCATGCCGAGCAGATCGCGGAAGTCCTGATTGATACCGAGCTACGGGGCTACAGCGATCACGGCATCCTCAGCTTGGGCCGGTTGATTGACCGCTGCCGGACCGGTGCTGTCAACCCGACCCCCAAGCCCCGGATCATGCGCGAGGCACCGGCGGCCATGCTCTTGGACGCCGACCAGGGCTGCGGCATCATCGCCTCCCGGCAGGCGATGGAGTGGTGCATTGCGGCGGCGCGTAAACAGGGCCTCGCCAGCGCCGGCGTGACCAACTCCAGCCACTTCATCGGCTGCGCCTTCTACATCGAGATGGCGGCCCGGGCCGGGATGATCGGCTTTGCTTGCGGCTCTGCCGGCCAGGCGATGCCCCCACCGGGCGGGCTGACGGCTATCCTGGGCACCAATCCACTCGGCTACGCCTATCCCGCCCGGCGCCACGATCCGGTCATCCTCGATATGGCTACCACTGCCAGCGCCGGCGCCAAGATCAGCCTGGCGGCGCAGCTCGGACACCCCATCGAGCCGGGCCTGCTCACCGACGCCGCCGGCAACCCAACGACCGACCCGCGTGCCCTGGGCGCTGGCGGGCTGATGCTGCCAACGGGCGGATACAAAGGCTTCGGCTTGGCGATGGTCGTAGATAGCCTGGCGGGGGTGTTGACGGGCGCCGGTTTTGCGCTCACCGGCGCCATCACGCACGGCCAAGCCGGACACTTCTTCTGGGCACTCAACATCGAATCGTACATGCCGCTGCACCAGTTCCTCTCCCGCGTTGACGAGCAGATAGACCAGATTAAGCAGTCCCGCCGCGCGCCCGGCGTCAGCGAGATTTTGGTGCCGGGCGAGCGCGGTCAACGGCGGCGGCGACAGCTCTACCGCAGCGGCACGGTCCCGCTGCCGGCCGTCAGCTGGAACGAGCTAGGCCGCCTCTGCGCCGACTTGGACGTACCGGCGCCGGGGCGAGTGGGGAGTGCTGAGTAGCAAACAGAAGACTAACCACATCCCACTAGCCCCCGGCCGGCCGCTTCACCGTCACGCGGGTGATCCGCTGGCTCGGCTTGGATGAGCACCGTGCCAGGCGGCGAGCACGTGCTTCCGCTTGCTGCTGGGCCGCACGCGCTGCACGAGCGAGACCGTATGCGCCTCCCGATGGTATCGAGGATGCCATACCGAAATCGGGGCCTGGCGGCCGGGAGGTGTCACTTTCTTGTCCGGGAGGCGTGCTGTGTCGTATCATCTAGGAGGTAACTCGCAGTGGGGGACTAGGAGGTAGGATGGGCTTTCTGCCAAGCGGACCGGAAGTCTGGGTCATTCTGGTTATCATCTTGATCGTCTTTGGGGCCGGCAAGCTGCCGGAGATCGGCGGCGCCCTCGGCAAGGGCATCCGCGAGTTCCGGTCGTCGCAGAAGGAAGCGAGCGAGGAAGACGACGAAATGGAGGACATGCCGGCCACTGCACAGATCGAAGAGCAGCCGGAGCCGGAAGCTGCCCCAGAGCGGCCAGCGGCCACTGCCGAGAAGAAGACTGCGTGAAGCACACGTCACCGGTAGCCGTCCACGCGCGATGGTGCAGTACCAAGCAGTACCAATAAGGAGGTAGGATGGGCTTTCTGCCAAGCGGACCGGAAGTCTGGGTCATTCTGATCATCATCTTGATCGTCTTTGGGGCCGGCAAACTGCCGCAGGTCGGCGGTGCGTTGGGCAAGGGCATCCGCGAGTTCAGGATTTCCCAGAAGCAAGCCATGGAAGAGGACGAAGAGGACGAGGGCGAACCCGAGGAGGCCCCCGCGGCCGCCGAGAAGAAGCCGGCCGCGACCGGCACTGCTGAAGCCGGTGCTACCAAGGCGCCGGCGAGCACCGCCAAGACCACCGAGGAAGCCAAGACCGCCGAGAAAGAAACCGCGTAGCCGGCCGCTACTGGCGGCTCGGAGTTACCCGCCGCTACGCGACAGCTTTCCTGCGGCTGCCTTGGGTGCGGCCGCGCCTATCAGATTCACACATTGACCACGGACCGAGCAGAGCGCTCGGTCCGTGTGTGCGCTCCCCGATCAGTCTTCGAGGACCCAGCGGTCCAGTTCGCGGGTGTAGGCGCACACTTCCTCGGTCCGGAACCATAGCGCGATCTCCGCCGCCGCGGTCTCCGGCGCGTCGGAGGCGTGGATGAGGTTACGCAACCCGTGGAGCGCGAGGTCGCCGCGAATTGTCCCCGGCGCGGCCTCCCAGGGGCGGGTACTGCCCACCATGGCCCGCACGACCTGAATGGCCTCCGGTCCCTCCAGCACGGCCGCGACGACCGGCGCGGCGGTCAGGTGGTCCACGAGACCGGCGAAGAAGAACTTGCCTTGGTGCTCCGCGTAGTGCCGCTCGGCCAGTGCTCGCTCTACGGCCACCATCTTGAGGCCGACGATCTTGAGGCCGCGGCGCTCGAACCGGCCCAGGAGTGCTCCTACTAGCGCGCGCTGCACACCGTCCGGCTTGACCAGGATCAGCGTCCGCTCGCGGTGTGGTTCTGCTGCTGTCGTCATCGTGCTGTCCCTACCTCACAGGTGCTTGTTGACACGGATGTCGGCGCTCAGGGGAAAGATCGGCGGCAAGCGACGGGTGCTCATTCGGTCGCAGCCTCCGTCGCACGCGCACGCGGCTGCGTGAACTGCTCCCACGCTCGACGTACTTCCAGCCGCAGCAGTCCCAAGCCCATCGTGCGCCGAGCGCGCACGATCATCGTCAGGTCTTGTGCGCCGGCGGCCACCACCAGCGTACCATCGTCCCCTTCCACGATGATTTGCTGCACCGCCCCGATGGCCAAGTGCTCGGTCGCCTGCCGGATAGCGCCAGCGAGCGTATCGGCCATGACACCCTGTAGCTCGCTCGCAGCGCCGCTCGGCTGCGCGACCTGCACCGCGCCGGTGCCGTCGGTGAGCCAGACAGCGGTAATGTCCGGTACCCGGCCCAGCCGCGCCAGGGCCTCGTCTACGTCCGTCTGCCGCCACGCACCGCTATTGCTCGGAATACGCGCCTCCCACGTTGTCCCTACTCTTGCCCCAGCAGCGCCTTTGCCTTCGCATACGCCTCGATGGCCCCGGCAAAGTCACCTTGGCGCCGCCGCTCGTTGCCGACGGCACGCCACTCCTCGGCGGTACGCGGCGGCGCCTCGGTAGTTGCCGCTGCCACATCGTCACCGTCTTCCGGCGGCGCCAACGTGGCGGCAACGCTGACCGTACTATCACTAGCGACCGAACCGTCTCCGACGGCCGCAGCGTCCTGTGGCTCCGCAGCCGCCTCCGATTCAGCCACCGCTGCCGGCTCACTCGGCGCCGGCGCCGGTGCGAGCGGTTGCGGCGGCGAATCTGGCGCCGGCGTCTCAAGGGTAGCGGCCGGCGGCGGTTGTGCGGATACTGTTGTCGGTTTGGCCGGGCCGGGCGTCTCCAGGTCGGGATCGAGCCGGGCCAACTCGCTGGCATCGAGCACCCGGAACGCGCCGCGCAAAAGCGGGTCCACCCGCCGCACTAGTGCCAGAGGCTGGCTGCTATCGCCGCCATTGACCTCGGCGTCCAGGGCCGCCAGCAGGTTCGCCGGGAGGCACAACGGCTGCCGACTCAAGAGCGCAGCCAGCGCTGCCTGGGACTCGGCGACTTGGTGCGAGCGCCACAGCGCCCGAATCAGCACAATCACAAGGTCGCTGCGCCCCGGCTCCATGTCGAGACAAGCGCGGGCTTCCTGCACGGCATGTTCCCAGAGACCCCCGCGTAGGAAGCGGTGCGCCAGCCCGGCCCGGCTCAACGGCTGCCGGGGCGGCGAGACCGCCCCGCTGGTCAGAGAGTCGTCCGGACCCCAGTATTCGCGCAGATCGGCAGCCCACTGCCAGTAGGACGCGGCCGCCGCATCGCCCTCCAGGGTCATCACGGCGCTCGCTACCCCCCGCGCGGCCGGCGCACAGCCCGGCTCTAGGCGCAAGACCAACTCGAACTCGGCGCGCGCCTCCTCCATTGCGCCGATGGCCGCGTGGCCCATGCCCGTCAGGAGATGGACTTCCCAGCCCTCCTTCACGAGCGCCGCGGCACGGGCGCAGGTGTTCAACGCATCCGCCGGACGACCACGCGCCAAGAGCCGGCGTACACGCTCGCAAGACGCCGTGTATCGGTCGGCAACCCGGTCGGCTGTATTCTCGGTTGCCAAGCTCTTCCCCACACGCGACCACCCAGCGGCTGCCACCTCGACCGTCTAGCCAGCAGCTTAATCGGGGGCAATGCGAGGCCGGCACTACGTTGCCGCCGTTCGCAGAGGTAGACGGTCGTACCACGTTGCCGGCCTGGAATCGCTGCATCTTACCGAACCTGCGGCAAGCGGAGCAATCCACCGGCCCGGTGCGCCGTCCCACCGCCGGTAGCGGCGACAATGGTACGTGGCCGATCCGACTCTATCCCGGTAACGAGCGGTGCCAGTGGGCACGAAGATGATTATCGGCATCAACGCCCAAAAGCTCTACCATTCCCAGGACTATCGCAACGCGGGCATTAGCCGGTATATCGGCCAGCTATTGCGCCATCTCGGTCCCCGGACAAAGCACCGTTTGGTGGTCTTTGCCAACGAGCAGCTCCGCCACTGGGAGGGGTGGGGCACCGAGCACATGGCACTGCACGCCTCCCTCTTGCCAACGAGCCGGCCGGCGGTACGGGTGCTCTGGGAGCAGCTGGTCCTGCCCTGGGCAGCCTGGCGGCACCGCCTCGACGTGCTGCACTGCCCGCTCAACATCCGGCCGCTCGCCACGACGGTGCCGTGCGTGCTGACCATCCACGACCTCTCGTTCGAGCGCTTCCCAGACCGGTTCCATCCGGTCAAGCAGCGGTACCTAGCCGCCTTCACCCGTCTGTCGGCGCGCCGCGCCGCCCACATCCTGACCGACTCGGCGAGTACGCGGGATGACGTGACGCGCTTCTACGGTATCCCGGCCGAGCGCATGACCGTTGTATATCCGGGCGTGGACGCCGACTTCACACCGATCCGCGATCCCCACGTGCTCGCCGACTTTCGGCGCCGGCACGGTCTGGAAGCGCCGTACATTCTCTATCTCGGTACGTTGGAGCCACGGAAGAACGTTGACCGCTTGGTACGGGCCTACGCCGCGCTCGTCGCCGCCGGTGGACCGGACTTCCGGCATCGCTTGGTGCTCGCGGGGGGCAAGGGCTGGGATTATCAGGCTATTTTTCGCGCTATCGAAAGGGAGGGGCTGGGAGATCGCGTGCTGACACCGGGGTACGTATCCAGAGCGGAGCAGCCACTCTGGTACAATGCCGCCGACCTGTTCGTCTACCCGTCCGAGTACGAGGGGTTCGGCTTTCCGGTGCTGGAAGCGATGGCATGCGGCGTGCCGGTCATCACGACGCACGCCTCGTCGCTGCCGGAGGTGGTCGGTGCCGCCGGGCGTTTAGTGCCTCCCTCCGACGAGGCAGCCCTCACTGCGGCGATGGCCGAGCTCCTGTCGCAGCCGGAGCAGGCCGCGGCACTGGGTACTGCCGGCACGGCCCAAGCGGCCCGTTTCACCTGGGACCGGGCAGCGGTGGCCTGCCTGGCCGTCTACGAGCGCCTCGGAGCGGGGAGACCACACTCATGACTAGCAGCCTAAGCCCGGTGGTAACGATGTCCCCGGCACCGCCCCGGCCACCCCCAGCGCCGCCAGCGCCGCGCCGTGTCTCAGCACGCCTGCTGCCTGTCCTCGGGCTGCTCATCGGCGACATTGCCTTGGCCAACCTCGCGTTCGTGCTCGCCTACTGGGTGCGCTACGACTTGCGCTGGGCGCCACCAGTGGGTGGCGAGTTCGTGGATGTCCCGCTCGGTAACTACACCGGACCGCAAATCCTCGTTACTGCCATTCTCATCGCCGTGTTCCTCTGGCGGGGACTCTATTACCAGCGACGCAGCCGGCAGTGGCTCGACGAAGTGGCCAGCATCGTGACGGGCAGTACCTTCGGCTTTTCCACGCTGATCGTGCTCTTCTTCATCCTGCGGCCGGAGATCGGCATTTACTCACGCACGATGATCCTGTACCCCTGGTTGGGGGTTGTGGTGCTGCTCTCCGCCTTTCGCCTGGTTGTGCGGACCGTGATCGCCTGGCGGCGGCGGCGCGGCCGCGACGTGCGGCGCGTGCTCGTCGTTGGCGCCGGCACCCGTGGCAAGATGGTGATGCAGCAGATCGAGCAGCATCCCGGTCTCGGGTATCGGCCCGTTGGCTTTCTCGACGACGTTTCCTGGGCACAACGCGCCGATTTCGGCCGCTTCCGGGTTCTGGGCGCGGTGGAAGACTTGCCCCAGGTGGCCGCAGCGGAGCAGATAGACGAAGTGATCGTGGCCCTGCCGGGCGAGTCCCACGAGACTATTCTGGAGACGCTCGACTATTGCGCGCAGAGCAACATCGGCTTCAAGCTCGTGCCCGACCTCTTCGAGCTGACGTTGGGCGACGTGGAAGTTGACAATCTAGCGGGCATCCCCCTGATCGGCGTGCGCGATTCCCTGCTGACCGGCTTCAATCGCGGTGTCAAACGCGCGCTGGATATCGTCATCGCCAGCGTGGCCTTGCTCCTCACGCTCCCGCTCTCGTTGATCCTGATCGTGGTGATCCGACTGGAGAGCGCCGGGCCGTTCCTGCTGCCGCAGCATCGTATCGGCCGGGACACGAAGCCCTTCCGTATGTTCAAGTTCCGTTCGATGTATCGGGATGCCGAGCAGCGGCGCGCGGCGCTGGAGCATCTCAACGAGGCAGAGGGGCCGCTCTTCAAGATGCGCGATGACCCGCGGGTCACGAAGGTCGGCAAGATCATGCGGCGGTTCAGTCTCGATGAGCTACCGCAACTCTGGAACGTGCTGCGGGGCGACATGAGCCTGGTCGGGCCGCGCGCGCCGCTGGCCGGCGAGGTCGCGCAGTACGACGCCTGGCAGACCAGACGACTCGCCGTGACGCCGGGGCTGACCGGACTCTGGCAGGTCAGTGGTCGCAGCGAGCTGAGTTTCGACGAGATGGTGATGCTGGACTTCTACTACATCGAGAACTGGTCCATCGGTCTTGACGTGAAGATTCTACTCCGCACCATTCCCGCCGTGTTGACCGGCCACGGCGCCTATTAGTCCCATGTCTCCGGAGCAATCGTCAACGGGCAGCGGCGCCGTCACCGGCACGGTGGCGGCGCGTCGCCAGCGCCAAGACCCGCTGGCCGGCGCCCGCATCGCCATCGTTCACGACTACCTCAACCAGATGGGTGGCGCCGAGCGCGTCCTCGAAGTGCTCCACGAAATCTTTCCCGCAGCGCCCATCTATACGTCCATGTACGCGCCGACGCTCGTGTCGCCCGCGTTCAGGCGCATGGAGGTGCATACCTCCTTTATGCAGCGCCTGCCGTTCGCCACGCGCCATCATCAGGCCTTTCTCCCGTTCTACCCGGCGGCATTCGAGCAGTTCGACCTCTCCGGCTACGACGTGGTGCTCTCCATGAGCAGTGCCTGGTCCAAGGGCGTGGTTACACAGCCAGAGACGTGTCACGTCTGTTACTGCCTCACACCGATGCGTTTTGCCTGGCAGGCGCACGCCTACGCGGCGCAGGAGCGCATCCCCCGGTGGGCCGGCTGGCTGCTGCCCCACGTCCTGACCTGGCTGCGGACATGGGACGTGACCACCGCGCAGCGCGTGGATGCCTTTGTCGCCATCTCGCGCGCCGTGGCCGGGCGGATCAGCAAGTTTTACCGGCGGTCGGCCACGGTGATCCATCCGCCGGTGGATACCCAACGCTACGCTCCGGCCGACAGCCACGACGATTACTTCCTCGTCGTCTCGCGCCTCGTCCCCTACAAGCGCATTGATCTGGCCGTGCGCGCCTGTACCGAGCTAGGCGTGCCGCTCAAGGTCGTGGGCGCCGGGCGCGACCGGGCACGGCTCGCAGCGGTCGCCGGCCCGACGGTAGAGTTCCTCGGTCGGCTGCCGGACACGACAATCCGCGAGCTTATGGCCCGGTGTCGCGCGTTCATCTTCCCCGGTGAAGAAGATTTCGGCCTCACCCCGCTGGAGGCGCAGGCCTCGGGCCGGCCGGTGGTGGCGCTGGCGCGCGGCGGCGCGCTCGAAACGGTTGTGGACGGCGTGACCGGCCGGCTCTTCCCGGAGCCGACGGTGGAATCGCTGGCCACCGCACTCACCGGCTTGCGTGATACGGACTTCGATGCGCGCACCATCCGCCGCCACGCGGAGCGGTTCGATACGAGCCACTTCAAGCGACGCCTCCGACAGTTTGTTGCCGAGCGTTGGGCGGCGCATCGTAGCGATCCGGCCGGCACCCCCGGCCCGGAATGAGGTCAGTAGCCGCTACCGTCCGTTTCAGCGAGTGGGTTACTGGCCGGCCGGCATGGGAGACGCTACCCTTAGCGCGAGGGAAACGCATCTGTCTGCTCCCGGCGTACTCCACTGGTGGAGAGGCGGCCGGGCGGTGAGGACGGCGGTCCCAACGGTACTCGTATGGAGCTGCGGGAATACTGGCACGTCATCTGGTCGCGGCGGCTGATGATCGGCACGCTGCTACTGGTCACACTTGTGGTCAGCATGGGGTTGACCTACGGCCGTCCGCCGACCTACGAGACCGAGCTACGCATTCTCGTCAAGCCGATCCTGCCCGATGCGCCGGACACGGGCTACTATTCCCGCGAATACTACCGGACCCTGTATGTGGAGTACGCACAGGACGATCTCTCCGAGGTCATCAAGAGCCGCCGATTCGCCGCGGATATCGCCGAGCATATCCAGACGCGCTACGGCGCCGCACCGGGGATTGCGGAGGTCGTCGCCGCGTTCGAGACCCGCAAGGAGCATCGCGCCGTGCGGATTACGGTTTCCACGCCTAGCTCGCGCCACACCAAGCGGATTGGGGAGGCTGCGGCGGAGGTGTTACAGACCATCGGCTGGCAGTATGTATCGCCGGAGGAGCGCCCTCAAGTGGAAGTGCAGGTCATTGATCCGCCGCAAGAGCCGGCAGCGCCAACCCTCCTCTTCCGCGCCCTAACGGTGGTCCTACATGTCTCGGTGGCCTTGGCCGTCGGCGTCGCCTTGGCGTTCCTGCTGGATACGTTCGATGACCGGGTGCGTACAGCGGACGAGGTAGAGAGGGACTTGGGCTGGCCCGTGCTGGCTGCTATTCCGAACGGCAAGCCGGGCGACCCGGCGAGCAACCGAGCAGCAGCAAACCGCGCGAGCGATGACGACGAGCAAACAACGCAGTAGAGGCAAGAAGCGTGGAATTCCGGCGCTATATCGGCATCCTCCTTCGTAGCTGGCCGCTGATGGTGCTGTGCGGCCTCGTGGGGCTGGCCGGTGCATACACCTACAGCATCCAGACGCCCCGCACCTACCGCGCGACGGCCGCGCTGTCGGTGACGCCGAGCGTGATCGAATATTGGACCGGCCAGGCCGTCGAGCGCCTGCTCAACAACTACACCCTGCGGCTCAAGTCGGGACCTTTCCTAGAGCGCGTCGCCCAGGACCTGGCCGCGCAGCAGCCACCGATTGGGCCGGGTGAAGTGGCCGGCAAGGTGCAGGCTATCGCCTCCGGCGGCGAGTTCCGCATCACCATTCAGGTGCATGATGCCGACGCGCAGCGTGCCCAGGCCATCGCCAACGCGGTAGCCGAGCGCTTTGTCTACGAAATGGAGTTCGAGAACTACGCCCGCGAGAAACGCGACATCGAGGTCGAGTTGCTGGACCGCGCCGGCGTCCCGGCCGCGCCGTTCAGCCCGCGCCCGCGCCGGAACGCCGCGGCCGGCCTCATCCTCGGCGTGATGGTGGGCCTCCTCGCCGGGGTGCTGCTGGAATACTGGCGCGACACCGTGCAAGGTGCCGAGGAGGTGCCGGACCTGCTCGGCCTCACCGTGATCGGCGTGCTGCCCGCCGTAGATCCGTCCCGCACCGGCTGGCGACGCTGGCTACCCCGCCGCGCCGCCGCCGCCCTAACACCGCAGACAGGAGTCGCCAGTGACCGAGACTGATCCAACCCTGGTTACGCTCACACACCCACGGTCGCCCGCGGCCGAGGCCTATCGGACGCTGCGGACCAACGTGCAGTTCGCCGGTGGCGAGCAGGCCGTGCGGACCATGCTGATTACGAGCGCCGGCCCGGACGAGGGAAAATCCGCTGCCGCCGCCAACCTGGCGATCACGCTGGCCCAGGCCGATCACTCGGTCATCCTGGTGGATAGCGACCTGCGCCGGCCAGTCCAGCACCGGCTCTTTGGTCTCGAAAGCCAGCCGGGATTGGCCGATATGCTTGCCCCTGAAGGCCCGGACGCAGCGCCGCTCCAAGCGACGGCGGTGCCCAAGCTGTCGCTGCTGGCCAGCGGACCGCTGCCACCAAATCCGGCGGAACTGCTCGGCTCGGCGCGCATGGCCGCAGTCCTCCGCACCCTCCGCGAGCAGGCCGACTACGTTGTGATCGATTCGCCGCCGACCGTGCTCGTGACCGATGCCGCCGTGCTCGCTACGCAGGTAGACGGCGTGCTACTCGTGCTGTCGCTGGGGAAGGTCAAGCGCGAGATGGCCCGCAAAGCCAAAACCCTGCTGGAAAACGTATCGGCGCGCATCCTGGGCGTGGTCCTCAGCAATGCGCCCTACGACGCCCGCGACTTCCGCGACTACTATGCTGCGTCCGGCTGATGCCCTGCCCCCACCCTCGCCCTCCCCCGTTGCGACGGGGGAGGGACCTTGCCGTCCCCCGGCCACAGCGGGGGGACCACAGAGGGGCCAGCCCGCCAAGGAGCAAGACCATGCGCCTGCTCGTCACCGGCTGTGCCGGCTTTATCGGCAGCAACTTCGTGCGTTACTACCTGCGGCAGCACCCCGACGACAGCATCATCGGCCTGGACAAGCTGACCTACGCCGGTAATCGCGCCAACCTGGCCCACGCCGACAACGATCCGCGCTTCCGTTTCGTCCACGCCGACATCGCAGATCGCGACGCGGTCGGCGCGCTGACCAAAGAGGTGGACGCGGTGGTCAACTTTGCGGCCGAGTCGCACGTGGACCGCTCGCTGCTGGACCCGGACGCCTTCATCCGCACCAACGTCGTCGGGCTGCACGTACTCTTGGAGGCAGCGCGCCAAGCCGGCGTGCAGCGGTTCTTGCAGGTCAGTACCGACGAGGTGTACGGCCACGTGCCGGCCGGGCTGGCGGACGAGCACGCCCCGCTCGCGCCGCGCAACCCCTACTCGGCGAGCAAGGCCGGCGGCGACCTTCTGGTGCAGTCCTACTGGCACAGTCACGGGCTGCCGGTGGCGCTCACCCGCGGCGCCAACACGATTGGACCATACCAGTATCCGGAAAAGGTCACGCCCCTCTTTGTCACGAACGCCCTCGACGATCAGCCGCTGCCGATCTACGGTCAAGGGACGGCCGTGCGCGACTACCTCTACGTGGACGACCACTGCGCGGCGATTGCGCTGGCGCTCCATAAGGGTGCCGCCGGCGAGGTCTACAATGTCGGGGCGAATGAGGAAGTGAATACCGTCGAGTTGGCGACCCGCATCCTCGGCCTGCTCGGCAAGCCGCAAACCCTGATGCAGCACGTCGGCGACCGCCCCGGCCACGACTACCGCTACAGCATGGACAGTAGCCGGCTCCAAGCGCTGGGCTGGCAGCGGCGCTACGATCTCGACGCCACCATCAAGGCCACCGTCCGCTGGTACGAGGAAAACGAGACCTGGTGGCGCCCGATCAAATCCGGCGCCTTCCGCGAATACTACCGCCGCAACTACGGCCCCAAGCTGGCGGGCACAGTAACGCCGTAGGAGCGCGCCCCGGCGGCCATTCCTACCAAAGGATGCCTCTGCAAATCCGTCATTCCCGCGAAAGCGGGAATCTACACCCCCTCTCCAAATGTTGGAGAGGGGGCCGGGGGGTGAGGTCTGCCTCATCCGCCTCCCCCCGCGGAAAACCTACCCCTGTCAGGGGACCATAGGGGGGCCAGCATCCGCCTACGCAACACCCAAAAGGCGTCCTGCTTCCGCAGGCGCGAGACCTCGTTTACGATACTCCGCCTCGACGAGCACCTGCGCGTAGGCCAGGCAGGCCCTCACGTCTGCCTTTGTGAGCCTAGGGAAGGCTGCAAAGAGGTGCTCAAGGTCCGGGTTTGCAGCGAGATACTCGAGGACTAACGCAACCGGGATGCGCGTACCCCTGACAACGGGCTTCCCGACCATAATCTGCGGATCGGCGACAATGCGGTCTTCGTACATCGTCTCACCTCATCTCTACCCTCGTGCGGAGACTGAATTTTCTGAAAAAGCAGGCACCGCTTCATAGCTCAACCCCGGCGGGGTCGGCTCGCTCTCATGGCGGATGCGGTCAAGGTCCCGCTCAACATCCTCCCAGTCCATGAGACCTCTCCACGCGCCAATAAGCTCAAGCGCCTTCCGAACATGATCCTTACCCGAAGCAGCATCCGCCGCTTGCTCATCGGCGAAATAGTGGACCATCTCCTGACCATTCCGCTCCGTGATGATGCCGATGAGAGGCTGATCGCTCCGGGCCAAGATGCTTGCAGCTTGACGGGGCGGCTGTTCTACCATCGGTCTGGTGCCTCCTCAGTCACGGCCGGCCGGCTACATCTATTATTGCAGAGGCGAGTGACCGGCCACTCTGAGGCGGGAACTACGCGGAGGCGCCGGTGTAGTGGCGCAGGCCGAAGCGCCAGAAGGCGGCCGACACAAGGAGCAACGCCACCGCCACCCCCAGCGCGGTCAGCAGCGTGCCCAGCGATAGCCGACCGGCCAGCGCCTCGGTCGGTACGGTCGTGGCGAAGGCAACCGGCACGATAAACGTGAGAATGGCACGGAGCCACGTCGGATAGAGGCCCACGGGGTAGCGACCCGCCTGAAACAGACTGGTGAAGATCACCATGATGTTCTCGGTCCGGACCACCCAGAACGTCAGCGTCGCCAAGACCAGATGCACACTGTAGATAATGGCGGCTCCGGCGATCAGCGCGACGGGAAAGGCCAGCAGCTGTGCCGGTTCGACGAGGACGCCGAGCCGCGTGCCGCCGGCGACGAGCAGGCCGATCCCGAGGAGCAGGTCGGTCACGCGCCAGATGTGCATCTCGCGGAAGCTGACCAGGAACTGCGATGACGCCGGCTTGGTCAGCCGGTAATCGAGCGTACCTTCGCGCACGTCGGCCATCAGCCGCTCCAGACTGGGCCTGACGGTCATGCTGATTAGCCCGACCATGATGAAGTACACGCCCAGCAGCATCACCAGCTCTGCGGGACGCCAGCCACCCAGATGGTCGGTGTGGCTGAAAATGATCAGCAGGCCGCCGCTGGCCGTCCCAAAGGAGACCAGCGTCTGAAAAAGCTGTACCCAGAAGTTGGCGCGATAGGCGAGTTCGTTGAGCAAGCTCACCTTGAAGAAGACCTGCAACAGCCGCAGATAGAGCATGACGTCTCCTCACGCTCCGACGGCGCTATACCGCCGCACGCCAATCGCCCAGACGAACCGATGCAGCCCATAGGCCAGGCCGAGCCACAGGCATTGGATGAGTAGCCCCTGCACGATGGAGGCAGTTTCCAGGCGGCCGAGCAGGACTTCGATGGGGAAGGCCAGCATCCAGCGGAACGGCAGCACCGCGGCGACGGCTTGCAGCCAGTCGGGGAGCAGCGCGTTCGGCGCAACCATCCCGGCCAAGAACCAGAACACAAGATGATAGACCGAGTTGCAGGCGGCGACGCGCGTCGTCCAGAAGGCGGCGAGCGCCAGCGTGTACTCCAGCAGCCAGCGCACGGCAAAGGCCAGCACCAGCGCCGGCACGAACAGCGCGATCTGTAGCCCGGCGGGGGGTAGTGCGGGCTGGAAGTGCCAGGCCAGCAAGGCTGCGACCGGCAGGGTCACAGTCGTGGACAGCAGCTTCCAACTGATATTGTCGGCCAGGTACATGTGCATGGGAGTGAGCGGTTTGAGCAGCTTGGCCGAGAGCCGCCCCTCCCGGATTTCGAATTCGTACTCGTAGATAATCCAGGTGAATGTCGCGTGATTCACGATAAAGAGCGCGATGTAATAGGCAGCGAAGTCGGCGGCTGCGTAGCCGGCCACCCGACCACTGCCGGCGACCGTGGTCCAGACCACCAGATGGATCAACGGCTCCGTGATGTGGGCCAGCATCCAGATCAGCAGCGCGATGCGGTATTGCAGCATCACCGCGATGCTGGCCCGGAAGATGGCGCGGTACACCCCGACCAGCCCGACCAGCCGCCAGTGACGATCCGCGCCGGCCAGCGGCTGCGGCCCGGCCGCGATCCCGCCGCCCGGTGTGGACGCCTCGACGCCAGCGCCCTCTTCCGCCGTCTGCGCCGTATCTTGCTGTACCACCGGCTTACTCATGCTCCGAAGAGTGGTCATCGAGGCCGCGCTGGAAGATTTGGTCAATGACCGCCTCGATGGGTGGGTCCTCTACCGTGAGGTCGGAGACGGCGTTCTCGGAAAGCAGGCGCCCCGTAATCTGCGCGGCCTCCCGTTTGGGCACGCGCAAATGTACCCGGCCGTCATCGCCGTTCGGGGCCGGTGCGCGCTCGCCGTAGCGCGCCCAATCCGGCGCGGCGGCGCCCGCCTCCAGGGCGATACCGAGTATCTTGAACGGCGCCAGGCGCTCCGCCAGCCCACGCAGCTCGCCGTCGTGTAGCAGCCGTCCCTCGTGAATCACGATCACCCGCCGGCACAGCGCCTCCACGTCGGCCATGTAGTGACTGGTCAGCAGCACCGTCGCGCCCGTCCGCTCGTTGTAATCGCGGATGAACTGCCGAATGCGCGTCTGCATCGTCACGTCCAAGCCCAGCGTCGGCTCATCCAGGAACAGCACGGCCGGACGATGCACCAGCGCCGCCGCGATCTCGCATTTCATCCGCTCGCCGAGCGAGAGTTGGCGCACCTGCTTGGTCAACAGCGGTGCGAGGTCGAGCAGGTCGGTCAACTCCCGCACGGTGGCCCGGAACTGGCCCTCGGGAAGGCGGTAGATCGCCTGGTTGACCAGCAGCGTATCCATCGCCGGCAGGTCCCAGTAGAGCTGGTTGCGATTGCCGATCACCAGGGTCATCCGGCGCAGGTAATCCCGGTCCCGCCGCCACGGCACGTAGCCCAGCACGCGGGCAGAGCCGGCCGTCGGGTGCAGCAGGCCGGACAGCATCTTCAGGGTGGTCGTCTTGCCGGCGCCGTTCGGTCCCAGAAACCCAACCACCTCACCGGGAGCAATCGCAAAGGACACAGCCTCGACGGCGCGGACCGTCCGCATCCGCCGCCGGAAGACGCTCGTGGCGGCCGCGCGCAGCCCGCCGGCGCGCTCGCCGACCTCGTAATGCTTGGTCAGCCCCTCCAGCGCAATGATGGAGTTCTTCATATAGGCAGATGGTCCTGGCCTACCAGAGGCGGGCGGGGTGAGGTGCCAAGATTCGCCCCATCAACCGAGGCCCTCTGCCAGTACAGTCAACGTTGGACAAAATAAAACAGTTGGTGGACAATGAGTATACCAATCACTGCGGATTTCCAGTTGAAATTGGATGCACTGGCAACACCATGTCCAACGCTGTTGCGAGAAACGTCAATGTCCTGTCCGTTTGGGTCGAAGTTCGCAAAGTATACATCATGCAGATAGTCTTCAAAACGGTGGGGTAAAAGCAAGGATTTTTCGTTACCGATCCTAGTAGCCACAGCCGATTGACTCAGGTTTTCCTGGGAAGGGTGATTCACAGTGCCAAGGCTACTGTGATGAGTGCGTAAAATCCCTTCTATACGATTAAACAACAAACAAGTGCAGCTTATAGGATCGCCATTTTGAAACCGTTCGACCGCACGTTCCAGGAATTTTAGGTGTGGTATGAAAGAAGAACGGCTTCGCCAACTATCGAGCATGTCCAAGACACGCTCTCTTACTTCATCGACAACGTCGTCAAGCTTCTCGTCTGGATTCCGACCAGACCGGATATGGGCGATCAAGGAACTGATCGTTTCGTCTCGAAGCCCTGCGAACGGAAACCATTTTGTCTCAAATAAAGACTCCCACTCACCTTCGGTGATGCTGAAGCGCTCCTGAAATGCAACATGACAGTACACTTGGCCCAGAGCAACAGCGAGGTCATATTGACGCGGCTGAGAGTCTGGTCTACCGATGGGGCCCAAGTCGTAGTAAAGACCCTTACGCCAACCAACAGAGAAGACGAAAAGCATGCCTGCTTCATCGGGTATATCCACGCCGAGCCTGAGACTCTCTATATCGACAACGTCGTCTCTCATAATAGGATCACCTTCCTTAATTGTTCTCGTTTTTCTTAGCCTAATTGACGATTGTAGCTCCAGTTCGTTCACATAAACAGTTGCCCTACCGTCACAATGGTAAATAGCAAGTAGGTTGTCTACTTGAGATGGATTAATCGGATGCGGTGATCTTTGCAGTAGGCTACTGGTAAGTCCTTCGAGCCTTTGGATGAAATCTTGCCCGTCCTCCGTCGATGTAAACTCACGGACGCCAATTGTGACCTGTTCTCCAGCGGGTGCGCCCTCAAGGAGGCACCCAGCCGGTGGTACTCCTAGGTTTATTTCAAACGGCATTTCTGTCTCCTAGGCTTTCACCGGCAATTCCTCCGACACAAGCCTGGTCAATAGTGTATCACGCAAAGCAATACGGGTGCAATACTCCTGGTTTCGCTAAAGAGCCGGCCTGGCCACCCATCCCGCTCACTCGGTCGGCGCGTCCTCCCCCTCGGCCTGCTGCTCTTGGCTGAGGCGGCGCGCCCATGGCGTCTCGGTGATGCCGCCCAGCATCCCGCTCGGCAGGAAAAACCGGCTCGATGCCTGCCCCCACGGCTCCGTCTTGGGCGCTTGGGCGATCTCCCAGCCGCGCTCGCCGATAGTGTCTGCCGCCGGCCCGACCGCGTCTACCTCGAACTCCACGGCAAAGCCAAGCGGAATCCGGTCCACGGCGCTCTTGTCCCCAAAGGTCGCGTCCGCCGCCGCGGCGCGCGACCACAGACCAAAGTGCAGCACGCCCGGCACCTTGACCACCGAGTAGCCACCGCCCGGCTGATGGTCCACGTCCAAGCCCAACACCTCGCGGTAGAACTGTGCCGCAGCATCAACGTCGTCCACAATCTCGGCAATCCCGGAAACGTGTCGAATCACCTGTCTCTCCTCCTCAGCGGATACCACCACGCCCACGGCGGCCGTCCCGCTCGTCACCTACAGTATAGAACTCCTGACCTAATCGTGCAGTTGCACCCACGCACGGCATGAGAATTGATAGCCGTCATTGCGGCGAAAGCCGCAATCCAGGGGCCGGGGGGTGAGGCCACACCGCCTACACCCGCTCCGACGCCCCGGTGAGGCGCCAAAACCAGACGGCAGAAACACACGTCAGCACCAGACAGCCGGCCGCGAACAGGAACGGCGCCCGTGGCGTCAGCTCGATCAGCTCGCCGGCAGCGATCATGCCACTCAGCATCCCCATGCTCCAGAGCGTATGCATCAGCGCCACCACCCGGCCGTCATCCACGCCGCGACCAAGCTGGCGCATGAGCGGCGGGACCGTCGTGGAGAGGCCCCAGGCGGTCATGGACCAGAGCGTGCCGGTCACAAACAGTCCGACGGTCGCCGTGTGGAGCACCGCCGCCAGGATCGAGCACACCAGGATGGCTACACACAGCGGGACGACCAGCACCCGTGCCCCCACGCGATCTACGGCGCGGCCCGTAGCCAACTGCGCCGCCGTCGCCGCGACCAAGCTGACCGTCCCGTACAGCCCCACGGTCGCCTCGCTCTGCGTCAGGCGGTAGACCAGCAAGGGGAACATCAGGCTGGCGGTACCCCACGCCGTCGTCGGGAAGTACCGGATGGCGCCCAGCGCCAGCACATCGGCGCGGCGCAGCAGGCGGGTATACCCGGCGATGTCCCACCGGCGCCATCCCCCTTGGGCCGGTGCCGGCTGGCGCGGCGCGGCCGGTTCACGCGGCAGCCAGCGCAGGGCGGCGAGTGCCACGACCAGCAGCAGCCCGCCCGACGTCCAGCCGACGGCATGAAAGCCGGCGAACGCCGCCGCCAGGCCGGCCGCATACGCTCCGAGCGCCTGACTCGCCGTGCGCCCCAGGAAATACGCGGCGGTTGCCGTGCCCAGCCGTTGCGCCGGACTGACCGCGAGCAGGTAGCTTTGGCCGCCGGTGGAGACAAAGCCGGCGGACGTTCCGGCGATGACCGCCAGCGCCAGCAGGTGCCACGGCGTCTCGGCAACGAGCAGGAACGCGCCGCTAATCGCCAGGATGAGGCCAATCACCAGCGCCGCCCGGCGACCAACACGGTCCGCTACCACCCCACCGACCAACGCGAAAATGGCACTACACGCCATCTTGATCGCGTTGACGGCCGCCGTCAAACGTGGCGGCTGCCGGAGAAACCCGTCCACGTAGGCCGCGAGGAGCGCCTGTGTTGGCGACGCAGCAACGCCAGCGGCAAAGACGAGGCCGATGAAGACGATGGTGCGCGTCGTCCAGAGCGGTGGCGGCGCGGCTCCGCCCGGAGTGCGGGGCGCGTCTTTACCGCCGCTCCGGTTACTCACCGGTCGGACGCCAGCGCCAGTGCGGAAGCAGCCGCTCCGACGGCCCCGCTGAAGTTGGCAACGCTCATGGGCAGTACACCTGGGACTGCAACGGTCGAGTGACCGGCCGATGATCTGCCATGCTATGATAGCATCCCTCGACAGTCAGCCTCTCTGTATGCGTTAGAGGCTGCGTCGAAACGCACCGAGGTAGGGGAGTGATGCTGCTGCTGCACGGGCGCGATGTCGTCACCGAGGAAGCGGTCGAAGTCGCGGTTGCCGACGGCACAATCCAAGCCGTTCGTCCGCTGATACCCTCAGAACCAGGCGCAGCCGGCGAGCCGGGCCGGCCGGTCATCGGGGACAGCGAGTGTTGGCTGGCGCCGGGTCTGTTCGACATGCAGGTCAACGGCTTTGGCGGGTACCACCTCTCCGCCGAGGATGTGACTCCGGCCACCGTGCGGGGCATGATCGAGGCGCTCTGGACCGTCGGCGTGACGCGCTGCTGCCCGACGGTCGTGACCGGTTCGTTCGGCGGCCTACGTCGCTCCCTCGCCGCGATTGCCGCGGCCTGCGACCAAGACGCCGACATCGCGGCCGCCGTCGCCATGATCCACATTGAGGGGCCGTACATCTCCCCCGAGGACGGGCCGCGCGGCGCACACAACGCCGCCTGGACCCGGCCCCCGGACTGGGACGAGTTCTGCTACCTCCAAGAGGCGGCGCAGGGCAAGATCGGCCTCGTGACGTTGGCCCCGGAATGGCCCGGCACGCCCGACTTCATCGAGCGGCTAGTCGGCGCCGGCGTCAAAGTCTCGCTCGGCCACCACGCCGCGTCCGCCGAGGACATTGATGCAGCCATCGCGGCCGGGGCAACCGTGTGTACGCACCTCGGCAACGGCGCCCACGCCCAGCTCCCCCGCCATCCCAACTACATCTGGGAGCAATTGGCCCGCGACGAGCTGACCGCCGGCATCATCCCCGACGGTCATCATCTGCCGCCGGCGGTGCTCAAGTGCTTCCTGCGGATCAAGGGTATCGAGCAGATTGTCCTGGTCAGCGACGCTTCCCACCTGGCCGGCCTGGCGCCGGGCGTCTACTCGCACTGGGGCGGTAATCAGCAGGTGGAATTGACCCCCGAGGGACGGCTGCAACTGGTCGGCACCCCCTACTTGGCCGGCGCGGCGCTGCCACTCGTGCAGGGCCTGGCGAACGTGGTCCGCTACACGGACGCCACCCTGAGCCAGGCCGTCCACATGGCTACCGCCACCCCGGCCCGCGCGCTCGGCCTCACTGCCCCGGCCCCCTCGCCGACGGTCGGGCAAACAGCGGACTTTGCGGTACTCTGCTGGGACCAGTCGGCCGGCACCATGACCGTCGAATCGACGGTAGCAGCCGGCACGCTGGTCTATCAGCGGGCGGGATAGCTCGGCCCCCGGGCGAGGGAGCACGGCATTGCGGGCACTCAGGCAGCCGGCCTCCATGCCGTCTGGCTCAATCGGTCGGGATTGGACTACCATCCTGGCGAGCATGAGCCGCCAGCGCAGCAGCTTACCGGCCTGAGCCAACTACCGGCATCATTGGCGGCGCTGCAAGGGCACTGATACCCTCCGCCGCAAGTTCAGTAGGAAAGGAACACACGAAATCATGAGTCAACCGGTTATCCGCGCGGCGCTGCTCGGCTATGGGATGTTCGGCGCCGATGTCGTCGTCGGCTCGCTCTGGGACCTGCACCGCAACGGCATTGCGCCCTACCTCGACCGCATCGGGCTGGACGACTTCAGCCGCTCCTACCAGGACGTGCGGTTCGAGCTGGTCGCCGTCGGCACGCGCAGCGAGGCATCGGCGCGACGTGCCGAACGCGAGATGGCCGCGGCCACCGGCGACACCGTGCGGGGCTACTGGGGTGAGACGCCCTGGGAGGACATCCTGCACGACTGTCCCGACCTCGACGTGGTGCTCGTTTCGACGCCGGATCACCTCCACACCGCGCCGGCCCTCGCGGCCCTCCGGCGCGGCGTCCACGTGATCGTCGAGAAGCCGATGTGCCTCGACGTGCATGAAGCGGACGAAATCATCCGTGAGGCCGAGTCCCGGAACCTGATCGTCGGCGCGGACATGCACAAGCGGTACGACCCGGACCACCTGCGAATCTTCGAGGACTTGGCCCCGCAACTCGGCCAACCACTCTACGCCCGTGGCGTGCTCGAAGAGCCGCTCGAAGTCGCTACCGACATCTTCAAGTGGGTGGAGGACAGCGATCCGTTCACCTATGTCGGCATCCACTGGCTCGACCTCTTCCTGCACTTCCTCCGGCTGACGCCGGTGAGCGTTTACGCCGTCGGCCAGAAAGGGCGTCTCCGCAGCGAGTTCGGCAAAGATACTTTTGACGCCGTGCAGGTGGTCGTCACTCATCAAGGCGGCACGGCCATCACCTACGAGAACAACTGGCTCACGCCCGCCGATTTCGAGGGTCCGGTAAACCAGGACAGTCAGCTCGTCGGTTACTACGGCAAGGTCGAGTCCGACAGTCAGTATCGCGGTCTGCGCTACTGGATCGAGAACAAGGGATCGCGTACCTCCAACCTGCATTTCTTCCGCAAAGTGCGCCGGCCGGATGGCTCGCTCGGCTCGCTCGGCTACGGCAAGGACAGCCTTGTGGACTGCCTGGAGAGGATTTTCCGCCATAAGGTCCTGGGCACACCGGTACGCGAAATGGCCGGTACCTATCCCGACGCGGCCTCGCAGCGGTGGCCCACCATCGTCGTTCACGCCGCCAGAGCCGTCTTGCAGCGCAACTGGGAGCACGTCGAGGCCGGCGAACCGGCCGTCGCGACGGCCTCGCTCGCCGCCGACTCGATCATCCTCCACGACCCTCTCCGCGGCGAGAACGTCGAGTTGCTGTAGGCTGGGACACGTGGGACTGACGGGAGCAGCTTTTGCCACAGAGCACACAATGAGCTACCAAGAGAGTACGCTGCATCACATCCAGGTACTCGTCATTGCGGCGCAAGCCGCAATCCAGGGCCATTCCTGGCTCCCCAGTCGGTCTGGTCCGGAAGACGAGTCAAGCCAGACTGCCAAGTGGTAAATTCGCATTCTATGCAAAACCGCTACGTCGGCGACATCGGGGACTTTGGCAAATATGGGCTGTTGCGGTCTCTTTCCGGTCTAACGGAAACTCCAAACACTGACTGCCCGTTGCGCTTGGGTGTCGTCTGGTACCTTCACCCGGATGAGTCGCATAACTCCGACGGGAAATTCACTCGCTACCTTTGTGACACTCCAGGCAATCGCTCCAAGTTCTGCGTCTGCGACCCTCCACTCTACAAGGCACTCCGCGCGTTGGTCGCCGGCAACAGACGCCATGTCAACGCAATCCACCACAGCGGAGTTCTACCTGACAATACGGTGTTCTATAAGCAAACCCTCCCCCACACGCCTAGAGCATCGCGGCCGTCAAGACAGGTAACGCGAGAAAACTGGATCAAGGGTGCATTGGAGGCCACCGCCGCTGCGGATTTAGTCTTCTTCGACCCTGACAATGGCATCTCCGAAACAGAGAAATATCGCTGGCGCAAGCAGGGCCGCAAGCATGTATTCTTCGAGGAGCTTCGCCCCTTCTGGGAGCGGGATCAGAGCCTCATCATCTATCATCACCTCGGACGCCGCCGCTCGGCGATTCAGCAGATCAATCACTTTGGTGGAGTTTTGCGTTCGAATCTCAGTCTACTATGCCGTCCATGGTCATTGCGGTACCGTAGAGGTACAGCACGGGCCTATTTCATTGCGGCACAGCAGCGGCACAAGTCTATTCTTGAGAACCGGCTGGTGGATTTCCTCAGAGGTCCGTGGGGTGCAACCCACAGTGGCCTCCCGTTCGCCCATTTCGAGTCGGTCGAATGAAAACGGTCGCTGTATGCGTGAGTTGGTTGAGGCAATTCGACAGCCCTGGATTCCGGCTTTCGCCGGAAAGACGAGAGGGTGAGGCAGATCGGAGGCACCCCCTATGGCAAGCAGCCGGCCCAACGTTGTCCTGTTCGTCAGCGACCGCCAGCACGCGGACACCATCGGTGCTGGCGGCACCGCTGGCATCGCCACGCCGCACCTCGACCGGCTGGCGAGCGATGGTGTTCTCTTCCACCGGGCCTATACGACCTCGCCGATCTGCTCACCGGCGCGGATGGCGTTGCTGTCCGGGCGCTATCCCCACGACAACGGGATGGTGGCCAATCACCAGCAGCGTCCCGGTCCGGACCGGCTGCACTATCCGCGCGGAGTAACCAATCTCGCCGAGTATCTCGGCGCCCTCGGCTACGTCAGCGCCTACTCCGGCAAGTGGCACCTGGGTAGCGGGGCAAGGCGGCCGGGATTCGATGCCGTGTTGGGCGCCGGCAGTGACTACGACGTGGACACCCCGGAGCAGAACGACGTCCTCCGTCTGACCAACCGCTTGGGAATCACGATTGGCGGCAAGCAGAGCGGCTATGACCTTGATCGCGCTCGCTTTGACCGCACAACGAACACCGGGCCGCAGCTACTCCCACTGGCCCACCATCCGTCCCACCTGTTCATGGATCGTGCGACCGCCTGGGTGCGCCAGCGGGCCAACGATCCGGATCCGTTCCTGCTGGTCTATTCGTGCCGCGAGCCGCACCCGCCGTTCGGCGCCCCGGAGCCCTTCCACGGCCGCCACCGGCCGGAGGACATGCCGCTCTCACCCACGCGCCGCGACCCGGCCGGCGCGCAGTGGGCGGCGCAACGCAGCGATCCGTTCCTGCGGCGCAACGTCTCCACGCTGACCGATGAGCAACTCCAGGTCGTGCGCGCCGCCTACTGGGATGCCGTCTCCTATGTGGATCACCTGGTAGGCCGCCTGATGACCACGCTGCTGGACACCGATCAATGGGAAAACACCCTCTTCATCTATACGTCCGACCACGGCGAGATGCTGGGTCATCACGGCCTGTTCGGGCAGTATGCCGCGCTGTATGACGATGTGATCCGCATCCCGCTGATCGCCCGGCCACCCGGCGGCCTAGGCCGACCGCACCACAGCGACCAAGTTGTCTCGCACGTGGACCTCGTGCCCACCATCGTCCGCCAGTGCGGGGGCGAGCCGCCCGCCGCGGCACAAGGCGCCGACGCCGGCGACCTGCTGCGGGGCGGCTCTACGCCGATTCATGACGGCGTGGTCGGCTCCTATCACTCCGCCAACTGGACCGATCCGATTACGCCAATGCGCGCCTGGGTAACGGAGCGGTGGAAGTACGTCGCCACCCTGGACGGCACCGACGAGTTGTACGACTTGGCCGCGGACCCGCTCGAAATGACCAATCTCGTCGCCGACCCGGCGTACCGCGACACCCTGACCACCATGCGGCGCGGCCTCCAATCCTGGCAGCGTGAGACTGGAGACACCTGGCCCGATGTCGTCCGCCCCTCGCCAGAGGACCAGGCTAGGCGGCAGCAGTAGGCGGCAGAGCAGGCTGTGCTACCGTCGTTCTACCGGTGTTTCGCCTTCCAGCGGCTTTTCTGCTGCCTCATCCTGGCCCGCAACGGCCCGGCTGACCGCACCGGCGACCTGCTCCATAGCTTCCCTGCCCTTCGCGGTCTTGCTCCCCACGTCAATGATCCTTCCCGCGAGCTTGTCGGCAAAGTTGACGAGCTTGTCCATCGTCTCCGGTGAGAAGCCGAGCACCGGCCCGTGAATGGTGATTCCGACCGGCCGGTTGTTCACCGCCCGGTCACTACTCTGGCTGCCGGCCTTCCCAGACCAGCCCCAGCCCGTCTGACCTTCCAGATAGGCAACCAGCTGACCGACCGCCATGAGTACTAGCGCGATCTTCTGCTTGTCGCTCGCATCTTCGCGCGGCTGCGGCGAGAGCGTCGCCACGTAGGGGTCATTCGTAAGCCGGGCCACGCTTGCCCGGAGACCCTCATAGCTCTGCACCGCCAGGTCGCCGGTACCGTCGTACAGTTGCAGATCAATGCTCTTTTGTAGCTCCTCTCTCAGCGCCCAGGCCGGCGGGATCAAGCGGATGAGCGCCCGCAGCGGATCACCGCCAGCGGCGCCATCCGAACCACCCTGCTCGACGCGAGTCGTCCCAGCGGTTGCACGACTGTCTGTGTTCATCCTTCTCCTCCCTTATCGGGTTGAATACCTAACGCTTCAAGCGTCTCCGGCCCGATCAGCCGGCGCAGGTTGCGCCGCGCATGGTGCAGACGAGACTTGACCGTGTTGAGACTCGTCTCCATGGCCACCGCGATCTGCGCGTAGGTGTAGTCCTCGTCACAGTAGAGAATCATCGTCTGCCGCTGAAGCTCCGGGAGACGATCAATCGCTTCCTGTATCTCGGCCCACATGAGCCGCCGCACGACCTGCTCATCGGGCCGGAGCGCACGGTCAGTCGGCCAAGAGATGCGTGCCGGTGCGCCGACTAGCTCACCATCGAGCGAGACTGACTGGAAGCGGCCCTGCTTGCGTAGCTCGTCATAGCACCGATTGCGGACGATACGAAACAGAAAGGGGCGCAGGTTCTCGGCCGGAGCAATGCGCTCCAGGTTCATGTACAAGGCGAAGAACGCATCCTGCACCACTTCATCTTCATCATCGCTCTGTCCGATCAGACGCCAGACGTAGCGCCGCACCGTCCGCTCCAACCCGGCTTGCAAATGCCCAAATGCGGCGTTGTCACCTCCTCGCGCGCGGCGCAGCAGCTCTTGCTCGGTGCGATCAGGCACTGGCCGTCTCCCGTCTGCCCAGTAATACGAGGCGATGAGCAGATTGTTTAATTCATCGGCTCCCCACGCCCACCTGCTGTTATGTGGATAATTGAAGGGCGCACCGGGCGCTGGCCAGCACCCACGACGGGGCCGGGGGCCACGAATAGCCCTGGATTGCGGCCCCGTAGCGGGGTACGGGACAGGCTTGCGCCGGAATGACGAGCGCCTGGGCACGATAAATCGCGCCCCTACATCAAAAACCTACCCTTGTGAGGAGGAGGCCGGGGGGGTGCGGGGCTGCCGGGCGAGGGCTCGAACCTCGACTGCGTGATTCAAAGTCACGTGTCCTACCATTAGACGACCCGGCAGTGGGTGATAGGCTGCCTCCTTTTCAGTCTAGCATCACCGGCGGGAATGGCGCATACCCGGCGATGGCTGCGTTGCCCGGACCGGCACTGCCCGTTACACTGAGGGACAGTTCCGGCTCTCGGCCCGGTCCGGCGCCCGTGCAAGAAGGCGCGAGCTAGGCGGGAGACCAGAGAGGAAGCAGTAGCAAAGTATCATGGCCGTGGCGACCGAAACGAACCGCGCTCCGCAGTCCGAGTCGAGGGAGGCTCATGACCGGCGCTTTGAGCTGATTACCCGCAACACCGACGAGGTGCTCACGCCCGGCGATTTGCACCGCCTCTTGGCGTCCGGTCAGCCGATCAAGCACTACATCGGCTTCGAAATCTCCGGCAAGATGCATCTGGGTACGGGCCTGATGTGCATGGGGAAGGTGAAGGATTTTCTCGATGCCGGGGTCGAATGCACTATTTTCCTTGCCGACTGGCACACCTGGATCAACGACAAGCTCGGCGGCGACCGGGAGGTCATCAAGGGTGTGGCGGCGGAGTACTTCAAGGAAGGCTTCAAGGCCTCGATCAAGTGCTTGGGCGGTGATCCGAGCAAGCTGCAATTCCTGCTCGGCACGGACCTCTACGAGGGGAATGGGGATTACTGGGCAACGGTCATTGACGTGAGCAAGAACACGACCTTGGGGCGGATGCAGCGCAGTATCACCATTCTCGGCCGGCAGGAGGGGGAGAGCGTTGACTTTGCCAAGCTGATCTACCCCCCGATGCAGGTCGCGGATATTTTCATCCAAGGTGTGCAGCTGGCGCACGCGGGGATGGATCAGCGCAAAGCGCACGTCATCGCGCGGGATACGGCGCGGAAGCTCAAGCTGCGGCCTTTGCTGGACACGCGGGGACGCAAGCTGAAGCCGGTGGCGATCCATCACCCGCTGGTGATGGGATTGGGCAAGCCGCCGTTCTGGCCGCCGCCGGAAGAGAACCGGCAGGAGTTCTTGGCGGCGATGAAGATGAGCAAGTCGGACCCGAACTCGGCGATCTTCATTCACGATAGCCCGGACGACATCCGGCGGAAGATTCGGAAGGCGTTCTGTCCGCCGCGGGAGTTTGAGTTCAATCCGATCCTCGACTGGGCCAAGCACTTCATCTTCCGCGATGCCGACGTGGAGCTGACCATTGACCGGACGCCGGCCAATGGCGGCTCGATCACCTACGGTTCGTTCGATGACCTCGCCGCCGATTACACGTCGGGGGCGCTGCACCCGCTCGATCTGAAGGATGGTGTGGCCGCGCGGCTGACCGAGCTACTGGAGCCGGCACGGCAGCACTTCGACCGGCCCGGCCCGCGCGAGCTACTCGCCGAGCTTGAGGCCCTGGTCGGAACGGGGTAAGGACGATGGCTGGACTGACACCGGCACAGAGACAACAGTACGACGAGCAAGGCTACGTGGTGTTCAAGCGGCTCTTGGCACCGGAGGAGCTACAGCCGCTCATTGATGACATCAGCGCGGAGGTAGACCAGCGCGCGCGCGAGTACTACGCCAAGGGACTGGTCACGTCACTCTACGCCGAGCACGGTTTCGAGACGCGGCTGGCCAAACTGTGGGCAGAGTGCGAGGCGATCCATCAGCACTGGGTTGGCGGTCGCCATGCCGGGCCGGGGCTGTTCAGCGTACTCACACACCCCACGCTGCTCGACATCGCCGAAAGCATCGTCGGCCCGGAAGTCCATTGCCAAGGGCGGCATCGCTTGCGTCCGAAGGTTCCCCACTGGGACCAGGTGACAGTACCCTGGCACGATGACACGTCCTTCGGGGGGCGACGCATCATCTACTTCCGGGAGCCTTACGGCTCGGACGCGCGGGACCCGCACTACAGACCCACGGCAGTGTCGCGGGTACTCCCGATGACCCAACCGCCCGAGCCGGGGTTTTGGCTCCCGCTGGTCGCGGCAAACGAGGCGAACGGCTGTCTCCGGCTGCTCCCCGGTGGGCACCGTCACGCCCCACCAACTGCGTCCGCATGGGCGCCGGAGAAGGTGGTGACGGAGCTGGACGGGCTGGAGACGGTCTCCCTGCCAATGCAAGTCGGCGACGCGCTCCTGTTCCACCAGCACCTCCCACATCACTCACCCTTCAACGGCTCCGATCATATACGCTGGAGTGTGGACATCCGCTATCAGGACGGCAACCAGCGGGTTAAGTCGGCGCGCGAGCCAGGTTTCCTCGCTCGAAGCAAGGAGCGCCCCGAGGATGTCGTCACGACGTTCGATGGCTACTGGAGGATTCGAGATGCAGTACGCGAGTTCATGGAGCAGACGGGACTACGGCTCTAACCGATGAGTGCCGACCAGCCGACGCCAGATGCCGGACCCGTGCGGATGAGCTATTTCGGCGGGCCAGGCTCGTTTACGTCAACGGCGGCGCATCGGTACGCCGAGCAGAGCTTCGGTGGCGGGCAGTTCGTGCTCTACGAGGAAATCGCCGGCGTCGCTGCGAGCCACGGCGACGTGTGTCGGCACGTGCAGTTGCGCGAGGCGGACTACGGCGTGCTGCCGATTGAGAATAACCTGGAAGGGGTCGTCGCCGAGACGCTGGACGCGCTGCGGGCCTCGGACCTGCGGATCTACGGCGAGATCACCATTCCCATCGTCCACCACCTGCTCTCGCGGACGGAAGAGGTGGACGCGATCAAGGCGATCTACTCGCATCCGCAGGCCATTCGGCAGAGCCGGCGCTGGCTCGACCGGTTTCGCGCGGCGCACCCCGGCGCGGAGATCGGGACCGAGGCGAGCACGGCGGTCGCGGCGCGGCGCGCGGCCAGCGAGGATGGGTCCGCTGCCATCGGGACGGAAGAGGCTGCCGAGCTACACGGTCTTACGGTCGTGGCGCGCGACGTTGGCGACAGCCCGCTCAACGTGACCCGTTTCTGGGTAGTGGGGCGCAACTTCGCGGACCCGACCGGGTTCGACAAGACGACGCTGCTCGTCGAACTCCAGAACCGTCCCGGCACACTGCGGAACCTGCTCGACATCTTCGCCGCGCGCAAGTTGAACATGCTGACGATCCACCAGCGCCCGCTGGAATACAATGCCGAGCTAGAGCGGATGGAGTATTACTGGTTTCTCGACTATGAGGGCCATATCAACGAGCCGTCGCTCTACGCGGCCTTCAACGAACTGGTGAGCCATCGTCCGCGGGTGTGCCGCGAGGCCAAGGTGCTCGGCTCCTACCCCCAATCCACCATCCCCGGTGGCGGGCGCTGGTAGGGCCGGTGCGCTGGCCGGAGGCTGCCAGCGGGCCTTCCCAGGTTAAAGGGTCACTGCGTCGCTCAGAGGTGCTAGACTGCACGGTGTAGGTAACGATGGTGGAGGCTTGCGACCATGGGTAATCCCCAAACAATCCCGTTTGATGAGTTCGTTGCCGATCTTGTCGGCATCTTTGACCGCTTGGCGCGCCGGCAGGAGGCCGTGGTCGTGGAGAGGGCCGGGGTCCGGTATCGCCTGGAGTACGAATTCAGCCTGACCGCCAGTGAACTGTGGACCGCCTACGATCCAGAGCAGGTTCGCCGTGCCCTGCAGGAGAGCGCCGGTGCGCTCGCCGGGGTGGATTGCGACACGCTCTTGGAAGACATTTACGCCGCCCGCAGCTACGACCGGAGGCCTCAATGACGGGCCCGACGATCCGGCTTCAATCTGGCGAGGTCATTGATCGCTGCAAACAGCACCTAGCCTGGTATATCGAGCACAATGCCTATCGAGACTATGACTGTCTCGGGGCACCTGCTCGTAACCGCCGTGACCGACTCACCCCCCGGCAGTTCCGGGCGATCAAGAGGATGAACTCGCGGGCACCAGCGGACTTCTCACGAGAGTGGTGTGACCGACTGCTGTCGGAGTTGCAAGACATTCCCGACGATCTGGACCTCATAGACGATGCCTACTCCAAAGTCTACCGGGGGATTGTTGCCGTCCGTGAGTTGGTCCGGCAAATGGCTGCGATAGATGGCGTGGGCGATGTCGCACCGACGAAAGCCCTACACCTGCTGCGCCCTCGGCTCGTGGCTCTCTCCGATGACTATGTACGTGGGTGCCTCAGGATCGATTCAGAATGTGGTACCGCCGACGAGTATGCGAGGCGAGCAGAAGCCGTCCAGCGGGAAACTCGGAAGCTGGGCCAAAAGAATGCCGCCGCCCTCGCTGCACTCCACACCTATGTGAATAGCTTGCCCTCCGTGACGGTCCCGCTCTCCAAAGTGCGCGTGCTCGATATGGTGCTCTGGTCACACGTGTACCGGGAGGAGCGGCACGCACAGGAACGGGGCTGGCCGCCACTCGGTCCGCCGCGCCCCATTAGCCACTACAACCGCTGAATCCGGAAGGATCGCACTACCGCCGCAGGAACAACCGGCGGGGGGCGTCTCCGTTAAATAGTGGAGAGGCTGCGATTGCCTGAATCGCGGCCAACGAAACACCGAGAGGAACCGTTGATGGCACTGGAATTCGCAACCAAGCAACTCGACGCACAGCCCATCCTGGGTATCCGGACCGTGGTCACGCACGACAAGATCGGCGAGGCGATGGGGCCGCTGTTCGGGGAGGTATTCGGGTACATTCAGCAGAGTGGGCAGCAACCGGCCGGGATGCCCTTCACGATCTACTACCACATGGATGGCGGCCCGCTGGACACAGACGGTGAGGAGTGCGCGGACGGCGGCTCGATTGACATGGAGTGCGGGATGCCCGTCGCCGCGCCAGTGGACGGGAGTGGCCGCATCCAAGCCTCCGAGTTGCCCGCCGGCAAAGTGGCAACCGTGACGCATATGGGGCCCTACAACAACCTCCCACAGACGTGGGGTGCCCTGATGGGGTGGATCACGGCGCAGGGACTCGAACCCGCTGGAGCGCCCTGGGAGGTCTACATGAACGATCCCGGCGCCGAGCCGGACCAGTCCAAGTGGCGTACCGACATCTTCTTCCCTGTGCGTTGACCGACGCTGGACGCTACAATCGTAAGGCGTCGAGAACGCAGCGGGCGGGGCGAGGAGTGCCGGTTCCCCGAGAGCGGGAGCAGCTATGCAGGAAATCACTTGCGTCGTCGGAGCCAAGGGCCAGGTCACGCTGCCGACCGCAGTGCGGAAAGCATTGGGCCTAAACGGGAACGGTCGGATCACGTTCGTCATTGACAGTGGCACGGTAAGGATCAAGTCGGACCAGGAACTCCTTGCGGAGGTCTACCAATCCGTACCGGCGCTCAAGCGGTCCCTCACGCTCAAGCAGATCCGTGACATTGCTATTGAGGAGCACGTCCAGAGAGCGGCCAGGAAGGGATTGTAGGATCGCTCGATGGGGCTGAGGTTCGTCGATACTAACGTGATCCTACGATTATTGACCAAGGACCACCCCCGGCAGTCGGCTGCCGCGCAAGAAGTGTTCCGGCAAGTAGCCAATGGTAATCTTCTCGTCACTACATCCGAGACCGTTATTGCGGAGGTCGTGTACGTTCTATCATCGAGAGGGCTGTATGACCTGTCTCGATCTGATATCAGAAGAAAAATCAGCAATATTCTGCGACTTCAATGCATGACCGTTCCCAACAAACAACTGTATGAGCGTGCCCTTGAGGTCTATGCGTCAACAGGTGTAGATTTCGAGGATGCTCTGAGCGTGGCCCATATGGAGGCGCAAGGAATCACCACTATCCTCAGTTTCGACCGGGACTTTGATCGGTTTCCCTCCATTGAGCGCGAAGAGCCACGAGCGCGATGAGATTATCCGTGGCCGGCCGCGTAGTGAGCAAGGGAGGGGAGGGAGCCGCGATGCGAACGCACGCGACCGAGCCGGCGCTGGGGCAAGCGCCGGAGAACCGGTGGCGGGCCGAGGACGCCGCCGACCTCGATGAGCTTGGCTTGCTCGTCTATCGCTCCAATTTGCTGGGCCGCGATCCCACGCTGGTCAATGCCGGTGGGGGAAACACCTCGGCCAAGCTGACCGAAACGGACTTCCGCGGCCGTGAGACAGATGTTCTGCGGGTCAAGGCGTCCGGCTTCGATCTCGCCACGATGGATCGGGCCGGATTTGTGGGACTCCGCCTCGACGACATCCTGCCGCTCCAGTCGTGGGCAGCGATGACCGACGAGGAGATGGCGGATTATCTCACCCATGCCATCACTGCGCCGGAAGCGCCTAGGCCGTCTATCGAAACGCTGCTGCACGCCTTCACTCGCCAGCGGCACATTGACCACACGCACCCCGACGTGGGCTTGGCGTTCTGTACTACCGCCGGCGGCGAGGAACTGGCTCGCCGGGTCTTCGGCTCGGCGATGGTCTGGGTGCCGTACCGGCGCCCCGGCTTTGCGCTCGCCAAGCAGGTAGCGGCGCTGGTCAATGCCGATGAGCGCGTGCGCGTGGCGTTTCTCGGCCACCACGGCTTGGTGACTTGGGGTGAAACGGCCCACGACTGTTACCGGAGCACCATCGCGGTGCTGGGCCGCTGTGCCGAGGCGGTGCGGGCTGCCGCGCGAGGGAAGCGGGTGTTCGGTCCGGTCGTGCAGCAGCCATTGCCGCCGGATCGGCGGCGGGCAGTCGCGGCGGCAGTCGCGCCGACGCTGCGGGGCGCTGGCGGGACCGGGCAGCGCATGATCGTCCACTTCGACGATTCGCCGGAGGTGCTTCAGTTTCTGGCCGGGCGGGCGGCCCGCGACCTCGCGGCCCGGGGGACGGCGTGCCCCGACCACATCATCCGTACCAAGGCCACCGCGCTGTGGGTCGAGTGGGAGGCCAGGACAGGCGACCTGACGGCGCTGAAGACGGCAATACGCACCGGCTCGGCCACCTACGCCGAACGCTACCGAGCCTACCTCCAAGCGCATCAGTCACCGGGCGACCCGGAAGACGATCCGCAGCCACGGATTGCGCTCGTACCCGGCGTCGGGCTGTTCGCTACCGGCGGCGACAAGCGGGCGGCCAGGGTGGCGGCCGACACCTACCGCCGCGCGATTGCGGTCATGGGGGGAGCGACGGCGCTCGGCGAGTTCGTGCCGCTGGCGGAGCGAGACGCTTATGACATCGAGTATTGGCCCCTAGAGCGGTACAAGCTGTCGCTGGCGCCACCGCCGGCCGCGCTCTCCGGGCAGGTGGCGCTCGTGACCGGTGCGGCCAGCGGCATCGGGCGGGCTACTGCCAACCGCTTGGCTCAGGCCGGCGTACACGTGGTGGCCGCCGACATCAACGCGGCCGGCGTTTTGGCCGTCGCGGAGGGCATCAACGATGCACACGGCGAGGGCCGGGCGCTGGCCGTGCCGACCGACGTAACGGATGAGGTGCTGGTGCGCCGCGTCTTCCGCGAGGCCACGGTGGCGTATGGCGGCGTGGATATTGTGGTCAGCAACGCTGGGCTGTTGAGTGTGGGAGCCATCGCAGACACGACGCTTGCGGAGTGGCACCGGCTCCATGACGTGCTCTCGACGGGCTATTTCCTGGTGGCGCGCGCGGCCTTTCGTTTGTGGCAGGAGCAGGGGACGGGCGGCAGCCTCATCTTCGTGGCTTCGAAAAACGCGCTGGCGGCCGGCACGGAGATCGCCGCCTATAGCGCGGCCAAAGCCGCCGCGCTGCACTTGGCCCGCTGCCTGGCGGAGGAAGGTGGCCCGCACGGTATTCGGGTCAATTGCGTGTGCCCGGACGCGGTGATCGAGGGATCGGCGCTGTGGTCGGCGGCGCGGCGCCGAGAGCGGGCGCGGACCTATGGCATCGCACCGGAAGAGCTGGAAGCATATTACCGCGACCGGACCGCGCTCAAGGTACACATTACGCCCAACGACGTAGCGGAGGCGATTCTGTTCTTTGCGTCGGATCGAAGCGCCAAGACAACGGGTGCTGTGCTGACGGTAGACGGTGGTATCCGCGCCGCCTACGTGCGCTAACGGCCGCGGCTGGGGGCCGCTTGACGGGAGCCGCAGACTATGCTACAGTCACGAATACACGGTGGCTGCACGCATGGGTAGCCATCTATCTCCCTCAACTCGCACCAATGATAGCCAGCCTATTCCTACGTCATTTCGAGCCGGGTTCACGACTCACGGCCCGATCCCACGACGCTGTGCAGGCAAGAGCATTGTCTCAAGTAGGATGCCTTGTTCGCTGCCGATGCAATCCGGTTGTGTTCGACAGGGACGCATCCGTTCCGAGTGTCGTGCAGCGACATCCGGCGGATATGAAGCCTCGTTGACATCCGTTGTGTCGCTCGCATCCGGGCGCTCGTAAGCGAGCTTCCTGCCCGTATCGTGTGTTACCGGCGAGGCGCTTGGGTCATAGGCAGTACACCCGCGCTAGATTCCCGCTTGCGCGGGAATGACGAGAGCCAAGGGAACGACCGGTTTCGCGGGAATGGCCGGGCCGGGGTGTCCGTCACAGCAACGACCGGGAAATGTCAACAGCGCCTAGTCCGGCCTAGTTGAAGCGCGCCGCGGACCATTACCAACGCCGAGAGTCTCGCCCAGGAGTGCAACAGTGCAGTACGCCGAATTGGAAACCCGAACCATCACCGAACTGCGGGGGATGGCACGCGATATGGCGCTGCCTGGACATTCCACGCTGAAAAAGCAGGAGCTGATCTTCCGGCTGCTGCAAGCACAGACCGAACGGCAGGGACATCTCTTCAGCACCGGCGTCCTAGAGATCATGGACGAAGGCTACGGGATGCTGCGGCAAGGCAAGAGCTGGCTGCCAGGGCAAGAGGATATATACGTCTCCCAGACCCAAATCCGGCGCTTCGGTTTGCGGACCGGTGATCTCGTCACCGGCCAAATCCGCCCGCCGAAAGACAGCGAGAAGTTCTATGGCCTGCTGCGGATCGAAGCGGTCAACAACCAAGCGCCTGATGAAGCCAAGCAGCGGCGGCGCTTCGACAGCCTGACGGCGATCTTCCCGAACAAGCTGTTCGACCTGGAGCTAGGAACGGAGGCAACGACCCGTGAGCTGAAGCAGCACAATATGTCCAATCGGGTTATCAATCTGGTGGCGCCGATTGGCCGCGGGCAACGGGGGCTGATCGTGTCCCCGCCGAAGGCCGGCAAGACGCTACTGCTCAAGGGGATTGCTCAGGGCATCACGACCAACTGCCCAGAAGCGCACGTGATGGTCGCGTTGATCGGCGAGCGGCCGGAGGAAGTGACCGACTGGGAACGGACGGTCAACGCCGAGGTCATCAGCTCGACGTTCGACGAGCCGCCCGATAACCATACGCGCGTCGCCGAGATGTGTCTGGAGCGGGCCAAACGGCTCGTCGAGGTGGGCCACGACGTAGTGATCCTGCTGGATAGCATCACGCGGCTGACGCGGGCGTACAACTTGGCGGTTCCCGCGAGCGGGCGCACGCTCTCCGGCGGTGTAGACCCGGCGGCGCTCTATCCGTCCAAGGGTTTCTATGGCGCCGGGCGGAATATTGACGAGGGGGGCAGTCTCACGCTATTGGCCACCTGCCTGGTGAACACGGAGAGTCGCATGGATGACGTTATCTATGAGGAGTTCAAGGGCACCGGCAATATGGAGCTGATCCTCGACCGGCGGCTCGCGGACCGCCGCGTGTTCCCGGCCATTGACATTGCCCGCTCCGGCACTCGGCGCGAAGAGCTGCTGCTGGACGATCAGACGCTCCGCAGCGTCATCACGATCCGCAGGATGCTCAACGCGATGGGCGGCAGCGATGCGGTGGAGGCGATGCTGGCGCAGATGAGCAAGGCGGCTACCAACTGCGAGTTCCTGACCACCATCGGCAAGGAAGTCGGTTAAGCCAGTGGTCTGTGGTCAGTGACCTGTGGCCTGTGGTCAGCAGGGTGCAAGCCTCACCCCTGGCCCCCTCCCTGGCCCTCCCCCAGAGCAAGCTCCAGGGGAGGGAAGAGACTACTCCCTATGGCGGGTCATCCCCTAGCACGCCGCGCTCTGTTACTATCTCGCTATGTCTCCAGACTCGGCGGTGGGGGTCATTACCTACGATGGTCCCGGCGCTGCGCCGGTGCTGCGTAGTGTGCCGCGGCCGGTGGTGCCGCCGCGCGGCGCGCTGATCCGCATCAATGCCTGCGGGGTGTGCGGCACCGATCTGCACATCCTGCGGGGACACTGGCCGGGTGAGCTGCCGTGGCCGTTCACGCTCGGACACGAACTGGCCGGTGTGATCGAGGAGATCGGGCCGGAGCTGACTAGCGACTACATGGGACAGCCGCTGGAGGTCGGCGCGCCGGTGATGCTACCACCGCTGATGGCCTGTGGCCAGTGTTACTACTGCTTGCACTACCCGACCCGCGCGAATCGCTGCCGCAACCCGACCTACTACGGGCGCAAGATCGGCTTTGCGCGGCCGCCGCATCTGTGGGGCGGCTGGGCCGAGATGGTCTACATTGACCTCGACGCCCTGCCGGCCACCAAAGTCTTCCGCCTCCCTGACAACATGTCTATGCTCGTCGGCAGCCTCGTGGAGCCGTTCAGCTCCGTGACTCGCGCACTCAATCGCGCCAGCGCGCTGGGTATCGAGGGCTTCCAGCCCGGCGCGACGGTCGTCATCCAGGGGTCTGGGCCTATCGGCGTGCTGGCGGTCGTGGCTGCGCGGCAGCGTGGGGCCGGGAAGGTGGTGGTCGTCGGCGCCCCGGAGGTGCCGCGCCTGGCGCTGTGCCGCACCTATGGCGCCGATGCGACGATCTCGCTGGAGACGCATCCGACGCCGGAGGCGCGGGTGGACGCCGTGCGTCAGGTCGTTGGTGGGTTCGGTGCCGACGTGGTACTGGACTGTAGTGGCAGCCCTTTGGCCGGACCGGAGGGGATCGAAATGCTCCGCGACGGGGGTACCTACGTGGAGATGGGACAGTTCACCGACGCGGGGAGCCAGGACACGAACTGGCATCGGCTCTGCGTGAAGGAAGTGCAAGTCTTGGGCAGTTGGGCCTTTACGCCGGACGAAGTGGCGCAGGCCATCCAACTGCTGTACGCCATCCAGGATGACTACGACTGGACCCAGATGCAGCAGACGTTCCCGCTGACGGAGGCCGGTGTGGCTGCGGCGGTGGAGAGCGCGCTGCGGATGGAGTGCGTTAAGGCGACCATCGTTCCCACGCTGTGAGGCCGGCGAGGAAGAAGCAGAGGCCATGCAACCGCGTGTCTTGCTGCTGGGTGATTCTATCTGCACCTCGCCGGGGTACTCCTTCGGCTCCGGCGGGTACGCGCCGCTGGTGGAAGCGCAGTTGAGCGACCGGGGGATCGCCGTGGACTACTACCGTGCGTCCGGGTGGTCCACGCGGCACTTCCTGAGACTGCTCGCGGCCGGAGAGCTGCCTACGGGTGCGGACATCATCCACTTCAACGTGGGCTTGCACGACATCGCTCGCCAGGATGATGAGGGCGAGTGCGCGGTGCCACTAGAGGAGTATGCACGCAACCTCCGGGCCATCGTCGAGGGACTCCAAGCCGGGCCGGCCGTGGACCTGGTATGGGCCTCGACGACGCCGGTACACGATGAGCGGCACCGCCGGGCAAAGCGCTTTATCCGCCGGGATGCGGACGTGCAGGACTACAACCGGGCGGCAGTGGCGGTGATGCGGGAGCTGCACGTGGCCGAGCACAACCTCTACCAGGCGGTTGTGCGAGCCGGCGTGCAGGAGGCCATCGGCCCGGACGGTGTGCATCCGACGGAGGCCGGGCGGGAGCTACTCGCCGCCGCGGTGAGCGATCTGGTCGGGGAGAAGCTCGGTGGGCGTTAGTGGCGGAGAGGGGTTGACCTAACCCCCGGCCCCTTCCCTGGTAGGGAAGGGGAGTCCGCGCGGTGCCCGGTCTTATGTCCGTCGTGGTGGCTTGCGCCGCAAGCCAGGCTGACCGGGGAGATGTCTGGCCCTGGATTCCGGCTTTCGTCAGAATGACGAGCGACGACGCTAGTGGCCGCCGCGGCGATCCCAGTTGAGGACGCCGCCGGCGAGGGCCGCGAGGGCCAGTCCGCAGACGATCAGTAGCTCGCGCCAGCCGGGCAGCCAGACGGCGGCGAGCCAGAGTACAATGGCGCCACACGCAAGCGTGACCGCCAACCAGCGCGCATTCATCATCTCAGAAACATACTACAGCGGCACGAGCCGGCGCTTGCCGGCCTATGTTGGCCGGGAGACATGCGTGTGCTGCCGGTGAGGGCTGGCTCCCTATGGTCCCCCCGCTGCGGCGGGGGGACGGTCGGGGCCGGGGTGATGTTGTCGGAGTGTATAGTTTCTGACGATGGATGGGGCATTTCGGCGCAGCACCGAGGGGCAACTCATTCTCGGTGGCTTTCTGATCGTGCTGGTGTTGGGCGGGGGGCTGGCGTGGCTGCTGTTCGGGCGGACGGTGGCGTTGATCGCCGGCGGTATCCTGGTCGGTGGGATGGTGCTGCTGGCGGTGCTGTGGCTGGTGGTCCGGTTGCTCGAATCGTGGGCGCGGAACGGCTGACGACCGTTACCTGTGCGCCGCTTGCCTCGTTGAGATGATGAAGAAGCGACGGGAGCGAGCTGGTCCCCCTATGGTCCCCCCGCTGCGGCGGGGGGACGTGGGTTCCCGCGCACGCGGGAATGACGATGAGGGGAGCCAGCTATCCGGCGATACCCTCGATATACGTTGGAAGCGGCTATGCGCGTCTGCCTGATTACCGACTATCTCTCGCCCACCTACGGCTGGGGCCGACACGCGCTGGGGGTCATTCGTGCCTTGCGGGACCTCGGCGTCTCTATCCGGCTCGTCAGCCCGCAGCACCTGTGCGATCAGCCGGACCTCGCTGGCCTCCCAAACCACCGACGCCTGCCCTCGTTCGTGCAGGAAGCGCGAGGGCTGCTCCGCCTCACCGGGCGCGCGCTGCCGGCCATTCTCGCGGCGAGCCGGGGGTGCGACGTGATCCACTGCCTCACGGAGCCATACGTTGTCCCGGCAGCGGTGGCCGCTGGGCGGCGGCCGCTGCTGGTGACGGCGCACGGCACGTATGCCATTCGGCCGCTGACGCGCCGGCCGGATTGCTGGTGGCTGGCGTGGGCCTACCGGCGGGCGGCACGAGTCGTCTGCGTCAGTAGCTTCACTCGCGCCCAGCTACTCGCGCAGCTCCCCACGGCCAAGACCGCGGTCGTGCCGGAGGGGATCGAGGCGGAGCGGTTTCGGATCGCGCCGCCGCCGCCGGCCGAGCGACCATTTCTGCTCTCGGTAGCGCCGATCAAGCGGCGCAAAGGCTACCACGTCGCCATCGAGGCGTTCGCGCGTGTCCATGCGCGGCGTCCCGACGTGGAGTATTGGATTGCGGGGGCAACCGACGACCCGGTTTTGCTGGCCGAGCTACGCGAGCGGGTGGCTGCGCTTGGCTTGACCGGAGCGGTGCGTTGGCTGGGGCGGGTTGATGACGAGACGCTGATCCGCCTGTATCACCAGTGCGCGCTGATGTGGCTTCTACCGGTGATGGATCGGTATCAGTTCGAGGGTTTTGGCCTGGTGTATTGGGAGGCCAATGCCTGCGGCCGTCCGGTGGTCGGGACCACCGGCTGCGGCGCGGTGGACGCGATCCAAGACGGGGTGAACGGATTTCTGGTGCCGCCCGACGATCCCGAGGCGGCGGCGCGGGCGGCGCTCCAGCTACTCGCTGATCCGGCGGCAGCCGACGCTATGGGGCGGCGGGGCCGGGAGCTGGTGCTGTCGTGGCGGACGGCGGCCGAGCAACTGGTGGCGCTCTACGACTACCACTGCCAGCAGGCCGCCGGGGCGCCGGTCGTCGAGCCGGTGACGGGCTATCCCGGCGCTCCGCAGTAGTATTCCCGTCATCCGGCTGCATGCGGTAGAATCGGCGCAGAGGAACGATTATCCAGCGGCCCGGCCGGGAGAGCGCTTGGCGCTGCGATCAATGAGGAAGAGTGATGGCTGCTACGGATACGGAACAGGTCACGTCCACCGAGGAGCGCCTGGAGACGCTGTACGAGAAGTGGGGCTATTTCAAGGGCCTCTTTGACGAAGCGGTCGCCGCGCACCAGGAAATGCGGAAGGCGAACCTGCGCGGCAATCTCATCCTGATCGAACGCGCAATTCGGCAACTCGGTGGCACGGTGCCGGAGAGCGCCGGGCCGGCGGCGCACTAGCCGGAAGCCAGTGGGTGGGGCTGGCCCCCCTATGGTCCCCCCGCTGCGGCGGGGGGACGTGGATGCCCGCTTGCGCGGGAATGACCGGGCTGTGGCGGCTTTGCTAGAATTGCCGGAGCAGAGCGAGGAGCGAGGGATACCCTAATGGGACACGCGACATCCGAAGAATGCGCCCGCATCGTCTGCGGGGTTGTCGTCAGCGAAGCGATGAACCTGGTTTTCGTGCTGGTAGTGCTGGCCTTTGTCTGGGGCGGAATCTACTTCATCCAGCGCTACACTGGCTGAGTAAGGCCGGGCCGGAGGACGTCTTGCGCCGGGTGTCACGAGGGTGACACACCCGGCGCTTTGCTTTGGCTCACGAGAGGGCGGCGGTGGCGGTGAAGACGGCGTTACTCACGTCGCCGAGTAGGTCGAGCACCGGGTAGGGGTAGAGGCCGAGTACGAAGACGCCGGCCAACATGGCGGCGAGCGGCAGTTCCACCACCCCGAAGGCCAGGCCGACCAGGGTAGCGACAAGACCGCCGCTGCCGACGGCGATGGTGACGGGGAGGGTCGGCCCGTAGAAGTCGTAGATCCAACCGCTGGCGCCCAGGCTCACCCAGACGACGATTCCGGCGACGACTCCGGCCGCGAGGGCAATGCCGGTGAGCAGACCTTGCGGCCGTTGCAGGGAGAGGAGGCCGGGACGTGCTTCGCCGACGTACATCTCCTTCACGACAATCAGGTAGTAGTAGAGCGAGATGGTCGAGTTGATGACGGCAATCGCGACCAGCCAGAGCAGGTCGGCGCGGGCCGCGGCCGCGAAGAGATAGAACTTGGTCACGAACCCGGCGAACAGCGGCATACCGGCGAGCGAGAAGACCGAGACCATCAGCGTCAGGGCGATAAACGGCGACTGACGCGCCACCCCCGCCATATCCCGAATGTCGGTGCGGCCGGTGCGCGTCTCGAACACAATCAAGGCGCCAAAGGCGGCTAGGTTGGTGAACACGTAGCCGGCGAGGTGCAGCACGATGCCGCGCGTGGCCATGGCGCCGATGTCACCGTCTTGGAGCGCAGCGATGCCGACCAACACGTAGCCGGCCTGGGAGATGCTGGAATAGGCGAGTAGTCGCTTCAGGTTGCGCTGGTGAATGGCGACCAGATTGCCAACGGTCATCGTCAGCACAGCGAGCACCGCAAAGACCGGCAGCCAGGATTCGACGGCCGGGAGCAGCCCGCCGACCAGGAAGCGCACGACCAGCGCGAACCCGGCCGCTTTGGAGCCGACGGCCAGGTAGGCAGCGATGGGGGTCGGGGCGCCCTCGTACACGTCCGGCGTCCACATATGGAAGGGGACCGCCGCGACCTTGAAGCCCAAGCCCACGGTAATCAGCGCCAGCGCCACGAGCAGACCAGGGCTGTCGAGGGCGCCGGGGGCCTGAATGGCTTGGGCGATGGCCGGGAACTTGGTCGTGCCGGTCGCGCCGTAGAGCAGGCTGATGCCGTACAGCAGTAAGGCGGAGGACAGCCCGCCGATAATCAGGTATTTGATACCGGCTTCGTTGCTCTTCAGGTCGCGCTTGGCGTAGGAGACGAGGATGTAGCTGCTGAAGCTCAATAGCTCCAGGGAGATGTAGGCGGTGAGTAGCTCGTCCGCCATCGCCATGAAAACCATACCCAAGGTACCGGCCAGCACCAGGGCGTAGTATTCGCCTTGGTGGGGCAGGAAGCGGGGCACGTAGGGCATGGAGACGAAGACGACTCCGAGCGCGACGACGGCGAACAGGACGCGGAAGAAGGAGGTGTACTCGTCAATGCGGAGTAGGTCGGCGAAGGTTGCGCGGATACCCCAGGTCCAGCCGCCAACGACGAGCACGACAAGCAGCCCCACTATCGTCACCCAGGGGATAAGCCACCGGCCGCGCTCGGCGAAGACCAGGTCCAGGGCCAGCACGAGGAAGATCAGGCCCAGGAGCAGGAACTCCGGTGTGAGTAGTCCGTAATCGAGGGAAGCCATTCTCAGCCTTTACTTGAATTGCTCGATGCGCTCCAGGAGCGGCACTACGGAGGCAGTGCTGCGATCCAGGAACGGCGCGGGGTACAGTCCGACAAAGAGCATCGTCGCCGCGAGCAGCGCAGAGGCCACCCAGACCGAGGGTCGCATATCGCGCAAGTGGGACCAGGCCGGATTGGGCGGCCCGAAGAACGCCTTGGCCATCAAGCGCAAGATGTACGTCGCGGTCAGGGCGACGCCAATCACGCAGAACACGCCGATGATGGGGTAGCTCTGGAAGGCGCCGATAAACACCAGTAGCTCGGCGATGAAGCCGGAGAGGCCGGGCAGGCCGAGCGACGCCAATCCGGCGACGGCGAAAAAGCCGACAAACCAGGGCATCCGGCGTACCAGCCCGCCGAAGATGCCGATTTCGCGGGTGTGGGCCTGATCGTACACCACGCCGACGAGCGCAAAGAAGAGCGCCGTCATCACGCCATGGGCAAACATCTGCAAGACGGCGCCGTTCACGCCGATAAGGGTCAACGTGCAGAGGCCGACGACGACGTAGCCCATGTGGCTGACGGATGAATAGCCGATCACGAACTTCAGGTCGCGCTGGGACATGGCCGAGAGCGCGCCATAGACCACGTTGATCGTTCCGAGCACGATAAAGAACGGTGCCCAGAAGACGGTCCCCTCCGGGAGCAGCCCGAAACCGACGCGCAGAATACCGTAGGCGCCGAGCTTCATCAGCACGCCGGCATGCAACATGCTGACCGCCGTCGGCGCGGCCACGTGGCCATCGGGCGACCAAGTGTGGAAGGGCCACATACCGGCGAGGACGCCAAAGCCGATGAAGAACATCGGCAGGAAGACAAGCTGGAAGGTCCGCGGGTACTCGTATTGGGCGAGGGTGGCCAGATCGAAGGTCTGCGCGCCGCTCTCGACGAACACCGCGAGCATTCCGACCCAGACGAGAATACTGCCGGCAACCAGGAAGATCGTCAGCTTCATCGCGGCGTATTCTTTGCGGGTACTGCCCCACACCGCGATAAGCAGATACATCGGCAGCACGGCGATCTCGTAGAAGAAGAAGAGGAAGAAGAGATCGAGGGCCACAAACACTCCGTACACCCCGCTCACGAGCACGAGCAGCAGCGCGTAATACTCTTTGTTCCGGTCGGCGATGTTCCAGGAGACGATGGCGCCGGTGAAGATCACCAGGCCGGTGAGGAGTACCATCGGCGCCGAGATGCCGTCAATGCCGAGGCGGATGGTGATGCCTAGCTCCGGCAGCCACTCGTACCACTCGACGAATTGATAGCCGTCCGTGGTGCCAAGCCCGGCCTTGCCCCAGTCGAAGCCGATGAACACCCACACCGAGAGGATCAGCGTGAGCAGGCCGGCGAGGGTCGCCAGGATGCGGATGGTCCAGGCGTGCCGGCGCGGCACCAGCATAATCAGGATCGCCGTCACCAGCGGTATCAGGACAATGGCTGCAAGAAACGGAAAGGCTATAGCAACTTCTCCTATCGGAAGAACTCGATAAGCGCCGGATAGGCCGTCATCATGAGCAGCACGAGGACGGCGCCAACGACAAACCCCAGCGCATAATGATAGATGCGGCCCGTTTGGTGATAGCGGAGCAGCGCGCCGGACTTGATCGTGAGCCAGCCGGAGCCGTCAACGCCGAAATTGTTGACAATCTTGCGGTCGAAGAGCGCGGTGAGGGCGGAGATGCTCAAGAGGATGCGGCTGATGATCCAGTCGTACAACTCATCGAAGTAGAACTTGTGCAGCAAGAAGCGGTAGACGGTGGCAAAGCTCTCGCCCAGGATGGCCGCCGGGATCAGGCCGAAGTTGTAGACGGCAACCGCCACCATAATGCCGATTAGCGCCGCGGCAGTGCCGACAAGCGCGAGGACTAGGCTGAACGCTTCTTTGTGGTGCTCGCCGAAATGCACCACGTCGCCAAAGCCAGTGTAGAGGCCGGGAATGTTGATCCAGCCGGCAATCACGGCAAACACGGCGATGACGACCAGCGGCAGCCACATCGTCCAGGGCGCCTCGTGTGGTTCGTGTGCCTCGGCATGTTCGTCGTGGCTTTCCGGCTCGTCAGATTGCGTGTCGGGCACGGGCGCATCATGCTGCGCCCCTACGGAGGCATCATCGCCGGAGGTATCCGCGGCCATGGGCGCGAGGTGCCAGCGGGGGGAGCCGCCAAATGTCAGCCAGGCGGCCCGGAACATGTAGAAGGCCGTCAGGATGGCCGTCACGAGGGCCACCAGGAACGGCACCCAATGACCGCCGTGCAGGGTCCCGGCCAGGATTTCGTCCTTGCTCCAGAACCCGGCCAGCGGGAACACGCCGGCGAGGGCGAGCGCCCCGATAACAAAGGTGGCGGCGGTGATGGGCATACGCCGGGCCAGCCCGCCCATGTAGTTCATGTCGTTGGGGCTGACGGCCCGCCCGTGGAGCACGGTTTCCATGGTGTGGATGACCGCGCCCGAACCGAGGAACAGGAGCGCCTTGAAGAAGGCGTGCGTATAGAGGTGGAACAGCGCGGCCGTGTAGGCGCCGGCGCCGAGCGCCATCATCATGTAGCCCAGCTGGCTGACGGTCGAGTAGGCGAGCACCCGCTTGATGTCGGGCTGGACCAGTGCGATGACGCCGGCAAAGATGGCGGTGAAGGTGCCGACGACAAGCACGACCTCCAGCGCGCCGGGGGCCGCGACGAACAGCGGATAGGCCCGTGCGACGAGGAATACGCCGGCCGTGACCATCGTTGCGGCGTGGATTAGGGCGCTGACCGGCGTCGGGCCTTCCATCGCGTCGGGTAGCCACACGTGCAGCGGGAACTGCCCCGATTTGCCAACGGCGCCGAGGAACAGTAGCAGCACGCTCAAGGTGAGCAGGCCGGAGCTAATCTCGCCGTTCGTGGCGGCCTCGAAGGTGACGCCCATGTCGAACGTGCCGGTCTGGCTGAAGAGAATGAGAATGGCGATGAAGAAGCCAACGTCGCCGACGCGGGTGGTCACGAACGCCTTCTTGGAGGCTTCGGCCGCCGAGCGGCGCTCGTTGTAGAAGCCGATGAGCAGATAGGAGCACAGTCCCACCAACTCCCAGGCCATGTAGAGAATGAGGAAGTTGTAGGCGATGACGAGCGTGAGCATGGCCCCGGTGAACAGGGCGATGACCGAGAAGAACCACCAGAAGCGGTTGTGCCCGCTCATGTAGCCGACGGAGTAGAACTGAATGAGGAAGGAGAGGAAGCTGACCACGCCGAGCATCACGATGGCGGGCCAATCCACCACCATGTTGACGGGGAAGGCGAACGTATCTATTTGGAACCAGGACCAGGTGATGAGGTGGGCGTGCTCGGTCAAGTCCGGCGTGTCGACCGCGTCGGTGAAGACGATCAGGAAGACGATAAAGGCCGCGGCGGTAGCGGCCAAGGAAACGAACGCCCCCAGGGCGTGCTTCCGCGGGCCGATCCAGCGGGTGATGACGACGTTGAAGAAGAAGGCACCCACGCAGAGGGTGGGTACGAGCCAAGCAAAGTCCATGCGTTCTCCGGTGCTGCTGACACGCTACGTTTGCACTATCGAAATGAGCGTCGGCGCGCGCACTGCTACCAGCGTAAGGAGTCCACCTCGTCAACGTTGACCGACTGTCGTAGGCGGTAGACGCGCAAGACGATAGCAAGCCCCAAGCCTAGCTCGGCGGCGGCAATGGTGATGACAAAGATGGCAATGATGATCCCGGCCACGCGGCCCGGGTCCAAGTAGGTGGCAAAGGCCACCAAGTTGATCGCTACGGCGTTGAGCAGCAACTCAATCGAGATCAGGATCAGGACGGCGTTGCGCCGCGCCAGCAGGCCGTAGGTGCCGATGGCGAACAGGGCCGCGCTGAGGAGGAGGAAGTGCTCCAGGGGAATCACGACTCACCCTCCGTGCGTCGCGCCAGGATCAGGGCGCCGAGCAAAGCCACGAGCAGCACGACCGAGGCGATCTCGAACGGCACCGCCCACGGTCCGAACAGTTGCTCGCCGAGCACGTCGGGGCCGGCACGCTCCAGGACCGGCGTGCGGCCGCCAAGCCAATCGGTTGCCAGGGCCTGATACGCCAGGACGACAAAGACCACAATGGCTGCGACGACTCCCAACGGCCACTGGGCGTGGGCACGGACGCGGTACTGCTCCGGTCGCGTCAGCATCAAAGCAAAGAGCAGGAGCACGCTGACGGTGCCGCCGTAGATCAGGATTTGCACCAGGGCGAGGAAATCGGCGTAGAGGTAGAGGTAGACCAGCCCGGTGAGACTCAACGTGAGAATCAGCAGCAGGGCGCTATAGACCACGTTGCGGACCACCACAACACCGAGCGCGGAGATAATGGTGGCGGCAGCGAGCACGTAGAACGTGCCTTGTGCGAAGGTCATCGTGGACGCGGTTCCAACATGGCGTGATACGTCCCCAAGGTCTCTGTAGATTCGCCGGTGCGCGGTGCGGAGGCGCTGCGTCGAACGGACCCGCACACTGCCGCACCACTGGCGCTGCTTATGCTGCCATAGATACTCGGAACATGCACGCGGCGCCCGTTCGGCGGCACAGGACGGGCCGCCATTACGCCGTCACGCCAGGCCGCGTGCGCTCCGGCTTCGGCGCTTCCTTCCCCAAGCGCCGGTGCATCCCCTCGGCAATCTCGACGAGCTTATCCATGTCGTACACCAGCTCTTGGCGGTCGTAGGTCGTGAGCTGCCAGTGGGGAGTCATCTCGTTGGCGTCGAACGGGCAGACCTCGACACAGATGCCGCAGTAGGAGCAGCGGCCGAGGTCAATCCAATACTGGGTGACGATGTTCTTCTTGTTGCTCTTGTCCCCTTCGTACTTGGCCGCCGTCATCGAGATACAGTCGTCGGGGCAGGCACGCTCGCAAATGCGGCACGCCACGCAGACGATCTCGTCAATCTCCTTGTCCCAGAGCAGGCCCGGGGCGCCCATGAACCGCTGCTGGAGCGGGCGCTGCTCCTTGGGATAATGCCAGGTGACATTTTCCCGAAAGAAGGCCGTGCGGACCGTCTGCACCATCCCTTTGAGTGCGCCAAGCATGTCTCTCGCTCCTTTGGTCAATCGCCGCTACGGGCCAACCGCTCAGGCCTCCGGCGCCAGCGGCCGCGCCGGCACTTGCGCCAAGCGCACGGGAGCCGCCGGTGTGGCTGCCGGGCGTCGGCGGAGGATGAGATAGACGATGGCAAAGGCGACGACCGTGACGGCAGTGGCAATGGCGGCGGGCCAGTTGCCGAACACCACGAGCATCGCCGTGAGCACCAGATTTGCCAGGGCCGCGGGCAGGAGAGCCTTCCACGCGAAGGACATCAACTGATCAATCCGCAAGCGCGGCAGAGTGCCGCGCAGCCAGATGATGAAGACAATGAGCAGGGTGGTCTTGAGGAAGAAGAAGCCAAAGCCGATCAGTATGACCAGCGTGCCGCCAACTCCGGCGGCCGCGGACAGGCCGGCGGCTTCCACGATAGCTTCCGGGAGGCCGAAGAAGGTCCAGCCGCCGAGATAGAGGGTGGCGGCGAGGACGGCGTTCAGGAAGACGGAGGCGTACTCGGTCAGGAAGAACAGCGCCCACCTCATGCCGCTGTATTCGAGGAAGGGGCCGAATACCAATTCCGATTCGGCGATGCTGATGTCGAAGGGGGTACGGTTATTCTCGGCCAGGGAGGCGGTGACGAAAATGAAGAAGCCGAGGGGCTGGATGAAGATGAACCACAGCGGGGCCTGGGCCACCACGATGTCCGAGAGGGACATGCTTTGCGCCAGGATCGCCACGCCGAGCAGGGAGACCACCAGCGGTAGCTCGTAGGCGATGAGTTGGGCGACGGCGCGGGCGGCGCCGAGCATCGAGTACTTGTTGCCGGAGGACCAGCCGGACATCACCAGTCCGACCGTGGAGATGGCAGGGATGGCTACGACGTAGAGCAAGCCGAGATCGAGCGCACGCACCACCACGTCGCGGGACCAGGGGACGACCAGGAAGACCAAGAATATCGGAATGAATACCAGATAGGGCGCCATCTTGAAAATGCGCTTGTCGGCGGCGGCCGGGGTGAGGTCCTCCTTGATTAGGAGCTTGATGGCGTCGGCCGGGGACTGCAACAGCCCGTGTGGTCCGTTGATCGTCGGGCCGGGGCGCAACTGAATCTTGCCGAGCGTCTTGCGCTCCAGCCAGATCAAGCCCATGACGGTGAACAGGATGATGTTGAGGAGTATGAAGATACCGAGGAAAGAGAGCAGGTTGAGGCCTGGCACCCACTCGGCGGTGAGGAAGCCGGGCAGCAACGAGGTTATGGATTCAAAGTTGTAGTCAAGCATCTACCGATCCACCTCACCGAGCACAATGTCTACCGAGCCGAGCGCCAGCACGGCGTCAGCAACGTAGTTTCCGATCATCAGGCGTCCCAACGCTTGGAGGTTACAGTAGGACGGGGAGCGATACTTCACGCGGTACGGCTCCATCTTGTTCTGCTCGCTGACGAGATAGACGCCGAAGTCGCCGCGGCTGTTCTCGATGCGCTGATAGGCTTCGCCGGCCGGCGTGCGGAGGGACTTGGGCACGTTCCCCAGGATGGGGCCGCCGGGCAAGTCCTTCAGCGCCTGCTCGATGATGCGGGCACTCTGGCGCATCTCCTCAATGCGGATCAGGTATCGCTCGTAGCAGTCGCCCGTCGTGCCGACGGGGATATCGAAGTCGAAGCGGTCGTAGATCGAGTACGGCTCTGCGCGGCGCACGTCAATGGGCACGCCGGTAGAGCGTAGCATCGGCCCGGAAAGCCCCCAGTTGAGCGCTTCCTCGGCGGTGATGGTGGCGACGCCGCGCGTGCGGGCCAGGAAAATCTCGTTCTCTGACAGGAGGCGGTTGAAGTCGTCGAGCGAGCGGTGGGCTAAGTCCAGGGTATCGCGGACCTTTTGCTCAAAGCCGTCGGGGACCTCTTCCTTCAGGCCGCCGGGCCGGAAATAGTTGGGGAACATACGGGCGCCGCCGACGAACTCGAAAAGCTGCTGGATTTCTTCGCGCAGGGCAAAGGCGTATGCGAACGGGGTGGTCGCGCCGGCGTCGGCGCCAAAGGCCCCGTAGAACATGCAGTGGGAGACCATGCGCGTGAACTCGGCGAGGATGATCCGAATATATTCGGCGCGCTCCGGCACTTCCAAGTTCGCCAGTTTCTCGACGGCCATGCAGTAGCACTGCTCACTGAGCAAGGCCGAGAGGTATTCGGTCCGGTCGAGGTGGATGATGACCTCGACGTAGCTGGCGGCCTCGCCTAGCTTCTCCGCGCCCCGGTGCAGGTAGCCGATGTGGGGGGTGACGCCGCGAATGCGCTCGCCTTCGAGCTGCAAGACGATCCGAAAGACGCCGTGGGTGCTGGGGTGCTGCGGCCCCATATTGATGGTCATCTCGACAGTGTCAAGCTCTTGATCACTATCGGGCGCCGGCAGCGGCGCGCCGGCCACCAGGTCGGCGGTGCGGGCTGCGGTACTAACGGCCATCGTTGTCCTCGCTGCGCGTCACATCGGTCATTCGTCAAGCTCGACGGGTGGCTCCGGTGGCCGGAGGGGAAAGCTCTTCAATAGGATATGGCCGGGAATGATGCGCCCCTGTGAGTCGCGTTGGAGCAGCAGCGGCTCCGGGTAGGGATGGCCGGCAAAGGTGATGCCGAACATCTCCGCCGTCTCTCGCTCGTGCCAGTTGGCGCCGCGCCACACGGTCGTCACCGTCGGGACCACCGGATTGTCGTTCGGCAGCCGCACCTTGAACGTACATTTGTGGAACAGTTCGGTAGAGAATAGGTGGTACACCACGTCCCGTCCCTGGTCCTGCCAGTCTACACCCGACAGACAGCGTAGGTAGTCGAACCGCAAATCGGCGTGGTTACAGGCACGGCGGCACGCTTCGACGATCCGGTCCGCCCGGAAGGTGGCAATCACTTCATCGGCAGCGGTGGAGAACTCGGGCTGCAAGTCGCCGAGCACCCGCGCCAGCCGCGCCTGCACTTCGGCGCGAGTCCGTAGCCCCGGCGCCTCGCGGGGCACGAGCACGAAAGGTGCGCGGGCGGCGCGCGCCGCGGGCCGGCGGCCGCCGGCAGCCGGGCGTCGTCTCGCCGCCGGTCGGGCGGCCGCAGCTTGGCCGGCCGCCGCGGCCGGTCGCTGCCGGCGCTCTCGCACCGGGGCGCTAAAGCCGCAGCCCTCGGCGCCGCAGGTGTTGTCTTGGGCCGTCCAGCACGTGGCGTGCTGGGGGATGCGGCACTGCGAGCACACGACCACCGGCTCACCGACGGCGAGCGGCTTGTCACAGTGGGGGCACTCCTTGCCCAGCCACGGGCTGCGCTCGCTGGTGTTGATCGCGCGCACCGGGCGCGGCGTCGCGCTGTCTGCGCTCACGACCGGCGATCCTTACTGGCTTCACGCAGGATACGCTTCTGGAGGTCAATGAAGCCTTGCATCAACGCCTCGGGGCGGGGTGGGCAGCCGCCAATGTAGACATCCACCGGGATGATCTGGTCCACGCCTTGCACTACCGTCGGATAGCGGTAGTACGGGCCGCCGCAGGTGGCGCAGCCGCCCATGGAGATCACCCACTTCGGCTCCGGCATCTGGTCGTAGAGCCGCTTGACGGCCGGCGCCATCTTCGTCGTGACTGTGCCGGAGACGATCATCACGTCCGACTGCCGCGGCGTCGGCGCCGGCATCGGGACGATCCCGAAGCGGTCCAGATCGTGGTGCGGCATGGAGGAGGCGATCATCTCGATGGCGCAGCAGGCCAAGCCGAATGTCATCGGCCAGAGGCTGGCTTTGCGTCCCCAGTTGAGTAGCAGGTCGAGGTTGGTGGTCACGACCCCTTTGGGGAGCTGCGCGAACAGGTTTTCCGGCTTCAGGTCCTCGCCGGTGCGGGCCGTGAACACGTCCAAGCCGACCTCTTTGCCGAGGTCGGTCAGCCGTTCGTCGGTCGGTGACATTACTCCCATGCTAGTAACCCCTTGCGCCAGGCATAGGCCAGACCGAACAGCAGAATGCCCAGAAAGAGCATCATCTCGTAGAAGGCGACGGCGCTCAACTCCTTCAGCGTGACGGCCCACGGAAAGAGGAAGACGGCCTCGATCTCGAAGATAAGAAAAAGGATCGCAAAGAAATAGTAGCGGATGTTCATTTGTGCCCAGTTGGTACCGAGCGGGACCATGCCACATTCGTAGGTTTCGGCCTTTTTGTCGCTCTTGACGCGGGGAGCGAGCAGGCTGGCCAAGAACAGGGTGATCGCAATGAAGCCAATCCCGAGGACAGTGGCGGCGATGATGGGCGGATAGACCGTCGTGTAATCAGCCATGCGTCCCTTTCCTCACGAACAAGCTCATCCCGGCACCCGCCGGCCCGGATCACCCAACGGAGACACAGCACCACCCGGCCGCCGCAGCATCGGCACGGTCGGGTCCAGGTGGCCGTGGGCGGAACCCGTAGGAGTATAGCCGGTAGCCGCTGCCCCAGCAAGGCAACGCGGCTACTCAATACACTCCGGCAGCCGCGCGGCGGCCGTGGCTCCGGGTAGGGAGCAAGATACATGAGAAGCGGGCGGGGGAGGCGGCGAGCGGAATCGAACCGCTGAATAGGGGTTTTGCAGACCCCCGCAGTCCGATTCTGAGCCGCTCGCGGCTACAGCTTCGCCTTCACCTTCCGTTTGTCTCGTGTTCGCAGATACCGTTCAACCAGGTCTGGGGCAACCTCGATAGCGGGTCGAGCGTGCCTGACCCATTCATCATCCAGCTCAGGGGCGTCGGGGTCTCTAGCGATACCGACGTTGATGGCGGTCTCCTCGCCGTACTCCGCTGCTATCTCCTCAAAAGTCATTGCGCTGGCGGTAAGCTGCTCGAACGAGAGCTTGCGCGTAGCCGGGAGGCCGCGCTCTTTCGCTCCTTGCTCCGCCATCAGCTCTGCGTATTCGGCGAATGGGAGCCTGTCAACGTCGGCGTGCTTGTTCATATCGCCTCCCGTCCCTGGAATTAGTCTTGCGTAGGCTGATTATGCGGAGGTTATCACCGCGCATGGTATAGACCACGTGGTGGAGGCGGCTGCCAATGAAGCCTGTGGCGGTGTAGCGCAGCTCTCCACCTCGATAGCTTGGCCGGATAACGGCGCTGCCCCACTCGAAGGCTTCGATAGCCGAGAAGTCAACTCCATGCTTTTCCAGATTCGAGCGGCGCTTCGCTTCATCCCACTCATATTCCATGGCCCTGACCGTACCACGTGCCGCCAGGGTACCAGCGGTCTTGTCTGTGAACAGTCAGTAGGCCCTCCGTTGGACTCCAATTCGGCTGGGGAACAGGGACCTATCGTTTTGGACCGGTACACATGTGGTACACGGAGAGATTTCGGGAAGGAGTCGGGCTGAGTTTGGAGGCGGCGAGCGGAATCGAACCGCTGAATAGGGGTTTTGCAGACCCCCGCCTTACCACTTGGCTACGCCGCCCGGATGGCGCCTCGCTCGCGCGGCCCCGCTGCTGCGGGGCTACGCGGGCCGGCTACCGGTGTGTCTTCCCTCTCAAGTGTATGCCGCACTGGCGCTGGCGTCAACCTGGGGCGCGGCCGGATTGCACCCGCTCGGCCGGCCGAGTGCTACAATGGCGGCCGCGCCAACACCCGCGACCGTCCCCACGGAGCGCGACCCCCCGGCGATGAAGGGGCGATGACGACACCGCTACGTGACGAGCGCCGGACCATCGCCTCCAGCCAGGCAACACCAAAGCCGGCCGCCGTTGCCGCTTCCGTTGCGCCAGGGCCGGCGGCTGTGGCCGACGACAACCGCTCGATCCGCCGCCTGGTGTTCGGCTTGGCCTGGCCAGTGATCGTCGAGAACCTGCTGCAAACCGCAGTGGGGATGGTGGACCTGCTGATGGTCTCCCGGTTGGGCGCGGCGGCCATTGCGGGCGTGGGAATCGGCACGCAGATACTCTTCGTCATCTTCATGTCCATCGGTGCGCTGGCAGTGAGCACGACGGCGTTGGTGGCGCGGCGCACCGGCGAGCGGCGACCGGCCGAGGCCTCGCGGGTGCTGAAACAGTCGGTGCTGCTAGCACTGGGGGCGGGAGTGCTGCTGGCGCTCTGCGGCGTACCGGCTGCCGAGCACATCGTCCGGCTGCTGGGTGCCGAAGCCACGGTGGTCACGCTGGGCGGCAGCTACCTGCGGATCACGTTCCTCTTCTCGGGATTCCTCATCGCGTCCTTTGTGCTCGGCGCCGGGCTACGCGGCGTCGGTGACAGCCGGACACCGATGCTGGCGGCGCTGCTCATCAACGTGGTCAACATCTCGCTGGACTACGTGCTGATCTTCGGGCACCTGGGGTTCCCGGCGCTCGGTGTGGAGGGGGCCGCGTGGGCCGCGGCCATCGGCCGCAGCGCCGGCGCCGCCGCGTTGGCAGTCTTCCTGCTGCGCGCCTCGTCGAGACAGCGCCTGAGTCTCTGGGGGAGCGAGGGCTGGCGCCCCGACTTGGACATCATCAGGCGGCTCGTGCAGATCGGGCTGCCGTCGTTCATCGAGGGCTTGTCGCGGTCGTCGGGTTTTCTGATGTTCTCGACCATCGTGATTGGGCTGGGCACGACCGTCTTTGCCGCGCAGCGGGTGGTGTTCGCCTTGATGTCGCTCTCGTTCATGCCCGGCTTTGCCTTCGGGATCGCCGCGTCGGCGCTGACCGGGCAGGCGCTGGGGGCCGAGCGGCCGGATCGGGCGCGGCGAGTGACCTGGTTTGCGGTGCGCTCGGCGCTGCTCTGGATGGGATCGCTGGCGGTGCTGTTTTTTGCCGGCGGCCCCTGGCTAGTGCGGCTGTTCACGGGCGATCCGGAGATCGTCCGGGTCGGCGCCGAGGCGCTGCGAGTGCTCGCCTTGGGCCAACCCTTTTTTGCCTTCTCGATGGTGTTGGCCGGTGCGTTACGGGGTGCCGGCGATACCCGCTTTCCCATGCTGGTATCGAGCCTGAGCATGTGGGTCGTGCGGCTGCCGCTGGCGTGGTGGTTTGCGCTGGGGCTGGGCTGGGGGCTGCCGGGGGCCTTTGCCAGCTTTGCGCTGGGCAGTGGCCTGGAAGCGGTGGTCACGACGTGGCGTTATCGCCGCGGGTACTGGGCCAGTATCAAGGTGTGACCGCCTCCGGCGGCGGCTCCGGCTCATCCGAGCCGCCCTGGCGGTAGGCGAGGCGCGTCAGGAGAATGCCGACCTCGTACAGGATCAGAATGGGAATCGCCACGAGCGCCTGGTTGAGCGGGTCCACCGTGGGGGTAATGATCGCAGCTAGGACGACGGCGATGACGACAACGTAGCGCCGCATGCGGACGAGCATTCGCGGATGGACCAAGCGCACACGGGCAAAGAAATACATGAAGAGCGGCAACTCGAAGATAATCCCGATGGCGAGCAGCATCCGGGTGATGAACCGCACGTACTCGTCAATGGACAGGTTGATGGTGATGTTTTGCGAGCGGAAGATGGTACTCAACTCGCCACATTCGCCGGCCAAGACACAGAGCGCCAACGGCAAGACGAGATAGTAGGCAAAGGCCAACCCAGTCAGCAGCGCCACCGTCGCGCCCGGTGCCAGGAGCACGATGTAGCGGCGCTCCGTGTACGTTAGCCCCGGGGCGACAAAGGCCCAAATCTGCCAGACGATCAGGGGCATCGCCATGATGACGCCAGCGAAGAGGACCAATCTGAAAATGACGAAGATTTGCTCGGTCGGCCGGATAGCCTGGAAGAGGCAGCCCTGACAAGGATCCATCACGAAGTTGAGCAGAGGCTGCCAGAAGACGAATCCCACCATGGCGGTCACGAGCACGCCGGCCGCGGAGATGACGAGGCGGTTGCGTAGCTCGATGAGGTGCTCGCCGAGGGTCATCTCCTCGATGGACACGCCGCGCTCGTCTACCGGTCGCACGCGGCGCGGCCGGCCCCAGGGGAGCCACGCGGGCCACTTGAGGACCAGTGACACCGTCAGCAGAATCAGCAGCAGGAAAAACCCCATCGCCGAGAACACGATGTAGGGGGCCCAGCCTTCGGTCAGGGAGAACCCTTGGAATAGCTCCTGCGCGCTCACCAGCGGCGCCGGTGTAGGAGTAGGAGGGACCGGGGTGGGGGTGGGAGCATCCGCGGCCTGTAACGGATTCATCGCTTCAGCAATTCCTCACTCCCCCCGGTAGTGGCAGCAGCTTCTTTCTCGGTCTGGATGGTGCCCAAGACACCGTTGACGAACCGCGGGGACGTATCGTGGCCGAAGACCTTGGCCAGTTCGATGGCCTCGTTGATCGCCACGCGGTCGGGCACGTCGGCACGGTACAGCAGTTCGTAGATTGCCAGACGCAGAATGCTCTTGTCTACGCGCGCCATCTGCGCCAAGGGCCAGGCTGGGGCTGCACTGGCCAACCGCGTATCAATCTCCGGCAAGCTGGCCCACGTGCCCTCCACCAGCGCCGCCACGTAGTCCGCGACCTGCTCACCGATCTCACCGGCTTCGGCCAGACGCTGGCGGATGGCTACCTCGGGGGTATTGGAATTCAGGTCGAGGCCGAAGAGGGCCTGAAAGGCCAACATGCGCGCCTGCCGCCGGCCCGTCCAGCGCCGCTGCCGGCGCCGGGGACGCTCTATGGTGGTGACTTGGTCCGGAGCACTCACGGCGACGCTATCCTCTGCTGCCCCAGCCATCGGCACGGTCCGCGATGAGCCGCCGTGCGCTGCCGTCAATACGCATCAATACGTCCCGGCCGGCTACGCGAGAAAGTGCTCATCCACGGAGGTCGTCGAAATATCCCCGCGCTCGAACAGCGGGTCGCCGATGATCCGCCGCTGAAACGCCACGGTGGTCGCAACGCCTTCAATGGTCAGCTCGTCGAGCGCCCGGCGCATCACCGCTATCGCCTCGGCGCGGTCGTGGCCCCACGTGATGACCTTCGCTGCGAGGGAATCGTAGTGGGGCGGAATATGATAGCCGGTGTAGAGGTGCGAATCGACGCGCACCTGCGGCCCACCGGGCGGCAGGTAGGCGGTGACTTGCCCGGCGCTCGGCGCAAACCCGTGCTCGACATCCTCGACGTTAATGCGGCACTCCAGCGCATGGCCGGACAGCACGATGTCCTCCTGCCGGCGCTCCGGCTGCTCGCCGCCGGCGACCAAGAGCTGCTCGCGCACCAGATCAAGGCCGGAAATTGCCTCGGTGACGGTATGCTCGACCTGCAAACGGGTATTGACTTCCATAAAGTAATAGTTCTCGGCGCGATCGACGAGGAACTCGAACGTTCCGGCGCTGGTATAGCCCACGGCCTGGGCGCCGATGACGGCGGCCTCGCGCAGCCGTTGCTGGAGCGCCGGAGAGAGCTGCGGCGAGGGGGCTTCTTCGACGATCTTCTGATGGCGACGCTGCAAGGTGCAGTCACGATCACCCACATGGATCACGTTGCCGCGGCGATCACCCAGCACCTGCACTTCAACGTGCCGGGCGTCTACCAAGTGCTTCTCGACGTAGAGGTGGTCGCTGCCGAACGAGGCCTCGGCTTCCGCTTGGGCGATAGGGAAAAAGCGGGACAGCTCGGCTTCACCGGCGACGGACCGAATACCGCGGCCGCCACCACCACCGACCGCCTTGAGCATGACGGGATAGCCAATCGCGGCCGCCGTATCGGCCGCTGCGGCCAAGTCGGGCGCAAACCCCTCGGACCCCGGCAGCACCGGCAGCCCTACTTCCCGCATCGCCCGGCGCGCCGTTACCTTGTCGGAGAGCCGCTCGATGACCGCCGGGTGGGGACCGATGAAAATGAGCTGGTATTTCTCGCAGATTTCCGCGAAGTAGTGATTCTCGGCCAGAAAGCCGGCGCCGGGATGGATTGCGTCGGCGCCGGTGATGAGCGCCGCGCTGACAATGTTGGGAATGTGGAGATAACTTTGGGCCGTCGGGGCCGGGCCGATGCAGACGGCCTCGTGCGCGAGACGCACGTGCAGGGCATCACGGTCCGCCTCCGAGTAGACCGCGACCGTGGCGATGCCCAGGTCACAGCAGGCACGGATAATCCGCACGGCAATCTCGCCGCGATTCGCAATGAGTACCTTTTGGAGCATGGCGCTCGACCTAGAGCTCGTGGTTTGCGGCTTATGAACGGGTCTCGGGGCGGCGCTCGGCGGGACGGTTGCTAGGCCATGACCAGCCCGCCGTCTACGTTGAGTACCTGGCCCGTAATGTAGCCGGCGTCGTCGCTGACCAGGAACGCGGCGGCGGCGGCCGTCTCGGCCGGGTCCCCCCAGCGGCCCATCGGGATTTGGTTCATCACGAACTTCCGCATCTCCTCCGTGACATCGGCGGTCATCCGGGTATGAAAGAACCCCGGCGCCAGGACGTTGACCGTAATTCCGCGCGTGGCGACCTCGCGGGCCGTCGCACGGGTCAAACCGATGAGACCGGCCTTCGCCGCGGCGTAGTTCGCCTGGCCGGCGTTTCCGGTGACTCCGACCACGGAGGCGATGTTGAGGATGCGGCCGTAACGCTGGCGCACCATCGTCCTGAGCGCCGGACGGGTACAGAGAAAGGCAGCGGTGAGGTTGGCCGTCAGCACGGCCTGCCAATCTTGCTCCTTCATCCGCAAGAGGAGCGCATCCTGGCGCATACCGGCGTTGTTCACCAGGATGTCGAGCCGTCCGAACTCCTGCACCGCACGCGCCATCAAGCCGTCGGCGTCGGCGCTCTGGGTGACGTCGGCCTGGTGGGCAACAGCCTGCCCGCCGTTGGCGCGAATAGCCGCGACGACAGCGGTGGCGCCGGCTTCATTGGCGCGGTAGTTCACCACGACGCTGGCGCCAGCGGACGCAAACCGCTGCGCCATGGCCTCGCCTAAGCCGCTGGACGCGCCCGTAATGACGGCCACACGATCACGTAAATTCCCCATCTTCATCCCCAACGTGCCTGCAGATCGGCCGTCGCGGTCGCTACCTCGTCCGGGGTAGCCACTGCCCACGTCTCGGCAGTGGCGTCGCGACGGCGTATCGTATTGGTGAGTACCTGGCCCGGCCCACACTCCAGAAACAGTGTTACATCTTGTGCAAGCAGATAGCTTACCGTATCCGACCAGCGCACCGGCTGGCGCACCTGCGCGGTCAGCGCGGCGCGGATCGCGGCCGGATCGCGCGTCGGCTGCGCCGAGGTGTTGAGCACCACGGGCGCTTGCGGCGGCCGGATCGCCAACGCTGCGACGGGTGCAGCCAACGCCGCGGCGGCCGGTTGCATCGCTGCCGAGTGAAAGGCGGCACTCACCGCCAAGCGCACGACCCGCCTGGCCCCGCGCTGCCGGGCGGCGGCACCGGCCGCCGCGACTCCCGCCCGGTCGCCAGCGATCACGGCCTGGGTTGGCTCGTTGTGCGTCGCAACCGTCACGTAGCTATCCGGCACCTCGTCCCGCGCCGCAGTACACGCCGCGGCCACCTCGCCAATGGGCAAGCCGAGCACGGCGGCCATGGTGCCGGGCCGGGCAGCGCCGGCCGCCTGCATCGCTTGCGCGCGCGTCTGCACCAGCCGCAGACCGTCCTCCAGGGAGAGCGCGCCGGTAGCGATCAGGGCGGCAAGCTCTCCGACACTATGCCCGGCAACGTAGGCCGGCGCCAACTCCGGTGGGAGGCGAGCGCCAAACCACTCTTCCGGGGCGCCGGCCACGTCCCCGCCGGCCAACGACTCGACGCACGCCGCCAGGGAGGCCAGGCTGACCACGACGATGGCCGGCTGGGCATGGAGCGTGAGGCGCAACTCGTCGGCCGGCCCGGTGAAGCAGCGGCTCAACACGCCGCCGCCGAGCGCCACGTCGGCCACGTCCATGAGGGCACGCGCTGACGGGGAGCGCTCGTAGAGCGCCTGTCCCATGCCGACGGCTTGGGTTCCCTGTCCGGGAAACAACCAGGCGAGGCGTTGCAGACCCATGTTCGAGGCTTGGCTTCCCAGTCAGCCCAGTCAAGTGTTGGGTGTGGCCGCGTGGCCACCATTGTCGGCGCTAGAGAGCAGTGGTCGCAAGCTCGTCGCTGGACAGGACCTCGCGGCCGCGGTACATCCCGCAGCTCAGGCAGGCATGGTGCGAAAGCCGGTATTCGCCACAATTCCGGCACCGTACCAACTGGGGCGGACGCAGCGCATGATGCTGCCGCCGATTGTTGCGTCTCCGTCTCGACACCTTTTTCTTGGGTAGGGCGCCCACAACTGGCCTCCTTCTCTATGGGCCGATTACGGCTCTTGCCCCCCTATGGCCCCCCCGTTGCGACGGGGGGACATGGATTCCCGCTTTCGCGGGAATGACCCTTGCTAGGGTCACTCACACCATCTCCCGGAGCGTATCGGGAGTGAGGAGTGCTCGCAAGGGGGCAAGTCGCGGATCAATCTCCGTCGCCTCGTGCTGACATCGTTCGGCGTTCCGGTTGCGTCCACACGTCGCACACAGTCCGGCACAGGTCGCGGAGCAAAGTGGCTGCATCGGCAGCGCCAGCTCGATATGCTGCCGCGTGGCCTCGGTCAGATCAAGCTCGTGGTTGTTGCTCAGGTCGAAACCGAGGTCATCCTGATGCGGCGCTACCGCGCGGCCGGTCACCACGTCTACCTGCGGATAGTAAGTGGCCTCGAACGCGAACGAGACCGGATGCGCGATGGCCGCGAGGCAGCGGCTGCATTCGGCTGCCGCCGCCGTCGTAAGCTCGCCTAACGCGAGGATAGCAGCGGCTTGACTGCGCCGCGGCCCGACGCGCAGCAGCTTGACTTTGCCCTGGAGAGGGACCATGAGCGTGCAGTCACCGATGGTCGTCGGTGACACGCGGATGACCCGCTCCCGCGAGGCGCCGGTCGGCTCCTTGAGCAGGGCGGCAACGTTAAAGCGCAGTCCGTTCATGGGTATTCACATCCGCACAAAAGGGCCTCGGAGCAACGCGGAACCGGCGGCGGCCGGCGCGTCCGCAGTGCTCGTCAGGAGGCCGGCTCCGGCTCGGCTACCGGCTCTTCTTCCTCTTCGAGGAGCGGCGCTGGCCGGCCGGAGATCGCCTCCATGCCATGACGCACCTCGTCGAGGATGGACTCCAAGTGCTGATCGAGTGCTTGGAGCACCTGGAGCGCATAGTCGTCAGCACCCTCGCGGATATCGCGCGAATGGGTCTCGGCTTGGTTCAGCAACTCGGCGGACTGATCTTCGGCCATCTGCAACAGGCCGCGCTCCGCAACGATCTCCTCGGCGCGTTGCTGTGCCCGCGCCGTGATCCGCTCGGCCGCCTCCCGCGCCTGGCCGGTGATGCGGTCGCGGTCCTGGCTCACACGCCGGGCCTGCTTGATCTCCTCCGGCACGACAATACGCATCTGATCCACGATGTCGAGACATTCCCGCTCGTCCACCATGATTTTGTTGGTGAACGGCATGCGCTGCCCCGCGTGAACGACGGCTTCCAACCGATCAACGAGATAGAGAATGTCCACGGTGGCTCACCCCCCTACGACGGGCCAATACGCGCACGTCATCCCTCATACCTCCGACGCCTGGCGTGCCACAGTCAAGCATGGTCAGCCGCTCGCGCGCAAGGCGGCACTCCGCTCGGTGAGCGCCGCGGCGACGGGAGCGGGAACCCACGCCGTCACGTCACCACCGGCCCACACGATCTCCTTGACAATCGTCGAACTGAGATAGAAGTGGCGTGTTCCAGCCATCAGGAGTACCGTCTCGACATCGGGCGCCATCTGCTCGTTCATGCTGGCAAGCTGGAACTCCCCTTCGAAGTCCGATACCGCTCGCATACCCCGCACGATGGCGGCTGCGCCCACCTCGCGGGCCAGCGTCACCGTCAGTCCTTGATACGGGCGGGCCTCGACGTTGCCCAAGCCCTCCTGTGCGAGCGACGCACGTAGCAGTGCCACCCGCTCATCCAAGCCGAACCAGACGTTCTTGCTCGGCTCGGCATACACGGCGGCGATGACCCGATCAAACAACCGCGCCGCCCGACGCGCAATGTCGAGATGACCGTTTGTCGGCGGATCGAAGGTCGCCGGGTAGAGTGCAATCCGCAAGCGACCGCTCACGCGGGGGATTATACCAGGTTGGGCACGATCTGCGTATTGCTAACGCAGAGTATACCCGACCGGGCGGGAACTACTCTTGGTGGGTCCTCCGCCTATACAGTAGCAGTGCTGGCGCGAACATGCTCCCGGAAGCGACTAGCGCGGCCCGCAACGACAGCAGTGTGCCGATGACACCAGTGGCTGGGCCGCCGACAAACTGGCCGAGCGCATCGGCCTGCCCGTTCATCGAGAGGACCGTCGCCCGCACCCGTGGGCGGATGTGTCGGTTCAGCCAGGCGCGGTAGATTGGCCCGTAGAGCGTTTTCAGGACAGCGGTGGCAAGGAAGGCTCCCACTGCGAGCCAGAAGTTTCCTGCAAGTCCGATAGTCACAACGCTGCCGACGATGAGTGCATTGAGCAGGATGAGCCGCGGAGCCATGCGACTGCGGTTGTTGACATCGAGCCGCCGCATGGCGACTTCCGCCACCAAGAGGGTCGCAAGGCCGGTCGCAACCTGCAGAACACCGAACCACACGACAGGCTTGAATGTGCCGAGGCTGGGAAACCGGAAGTGTGCCAGCAGGTGCGCTTCCCAGAGGCGATCAATACCCTCGCTGTGAGCACCGAAGAAAGCGGTGATCGCGAACAGCCGCAGCAGCGCCGGCTGCCGGCGCACCGCCGTTACACCGTCCCGGAAAGTGCTGCGTAACATTTGCCAGGAGGAGCGGTCTTCCCGAGGCACAGGTTGGAACCCCTGCTCGGGCATGACCAGCATGAGAACAAGCGCCAGCACAAGGATGAGCACGCCGCCGACCAACACCGGGAGACTCAATTGGATGCTGGCGAGAGCCACGCCCACGCCTATGCCGGCAAAGAAGCCGACGCGCCGGGCTTGGCCATAGCGCAAGTACGCCTGGGCTAGATGCTCCTCTCCCACCTCGTCGGCAACCCAGGCATCCAGCGCGCCGCTGATGAAGGTGTCACCGACGCCACGTATGACTGCCGCCAGCAAGACCAGCGTGAAGCTCGGAAAGCTGCCCTGGATCAACCAGCTGGTACCAATCAACACCTCCCCAATGATGACCGAGAGGCGGCGGCTGTAGGTATCGGCGACTACACCGGTGGGTATCTCGCAGAGCAGAATCGTGGCCTCAAGCGTGGTGCCGACCAGCACAAGCTGGAGCGGATTCATTCCGACCTCCTGCACGTAGTACACGGGCAGGATCGGGTAGATCATGCTGGTGCAGACCGTGTAGGCCAGGCCCAGAAACAGATAGACCAGATATGAACGGCGGTTTTTCACGGACCGAATGTGCTCCTTACTCTAGGTCCCGGGATGAACGACCGACTAAGGCGGCCTAACGCTCCCGTGGCAGGAAACGGCGGATAGCCATGCTACAAACGGGAAAGGGTGGGTTGCGCTGCTCACGCCCAGGGATGGACGCACAGCGGACACCGCGCCGGGGCGGCTGGCGGCGTGCGGCTATGTAGTGGCGGCCGGGGTGGCAACCCGTGCAGCTACCTCGCAATGAGGCGGCACTATTATAGTCAACGCTCGGGCGGTTGCCGGCGGTAAATGGCGTAGACGTTATCGCCATGGCGGCGGCCGCCGGTCCGTACTAACTCGCCGTACCGCTCGGCCAGCACGCGCCGTTTCGTGTGCTCCACGGCCACCCACGCCTCGTCCGCCAGCAGCGCGCCGGTGCCCAGCTCGGCCAGCACGGTGTCAAGCTCCGGCGTTTCGTAGGGCGGATCAATGAGTACCAGGTCGTAGGGGCCGCGGTCCCGTTTGGCGAGGACGGCGAGCGCCCCCGGCAAGCGATGCCGCCAGATGCGGCCTTGGGCGGTGAAGCCGGTATGCGTCAGGTTGCGGCCGATGGTCCGGCGCGCGAGGCGGCCGCTGTCCACGAAATCGGCGTGGTGAGCGCCTCGACTGAGTGCCTCGATGCCGAGCTGGCCGCTGCCGGCGTATAGGTCGAGCACGCGCTCGGCATCGGCGGCCGGCCCCAGGGCCGCGAAGATGGCCTCTTTCATCATATTGAGGGTGGGCCGGGTCTCACGGGTGGGGGGTGCCCGGAGACGAGCGCCACGCGCCGCGCCGCCAATCACGCGCATCGTCGGTTTACGCCGCGGCCGCGCCGCGCTCCCAGAAGCGCTCCAGCTTGGCGCGGAGCGCCTGATGCTCCGGCAGCAGCAGGTCGGGGTCCTCGCGGACGATCCGGTCGGCCGCCTCACGCGCCAGGGAAAGCACTTTGAGGTCGGTCAAATTGGCGACGTGGAGATCGGGCATACCGCTCTGCCGCGTCCCGAAGAACTCACCGGGGCCGCGTAGCTCCAAGTCGGCTTCGGCCAGGCCAAACCCGTCGTGGATGTCCTCGATGGCTTTCAGGCGCGGGTTTTGCCCCGGGTCGGTCGTCTCGCTGAACAGCAGACAGTACGAGCGGTGGGCGCCGCGACCGACCCGGCCCCGGAACTGGTGCAACTGCGCCAGCCCGAACCGCTCGGCGCCCTCGATGACCATGACCGTCGCGTTGGGCACGTCAATACCGACCTCCACGACGGAGGTAGAGACGAGCAGATCAAGCTGGCCGTCGCGGAAATCGCGCATCACCTGCTCTTTCGCTTTCGGTTTCAGCTTGCCGTGCAGCAGGCCCAGCCGCAAGTCGGGAAACTGGCGCTGTAGCCGCTCGAACTCGGCACGGGCAGCGCGGGCGACGACCTTCTCCGATTCCTCGATCAGCGGGCAGATCACAAACGCTTGCCGGCCCAGCCGGACCTGCTTGCGGACAAACTCGTAGGCCCCGGAGCGGCCGAGCGGCGGCACCCACTTCGTCACGATGGTCTGCCTGCCGGGCGGTAGCTCGTCAATCACCGAGACGTCGAGGTCGCCATAGACGGTCAGTGCCAGGGTGCGCGGGATGGGCGTCGCGGTCATCACCAGCATGTCGGGGTTATAGCCCTTCTCGCGCAGGGTGGTGCGCTGCCGGACGCCGAACCGGTGCTGCTCGTCCACGATCACCAGCCCGAGGTTGTGAAAGCGGCCCTCGTCCTGAATGAGCGCGTGGGTGCCGACGAGCACGTCCACCTCACCAGCCGCCGTGGCCGCCCACACCTCGCGCTTGGCGGTCCGCTTCATGCTGCCGATGAGTAGCTCGACGCGCACGTCGAACGGCGCCAGCAAAGTCTCTAGCGTGCGATGGTGCTGCTGGGCCAGGACTTCGGTCGGCGCCATGAGCGCGCCCTGGTAGCCGGCCTCGGTCGCGGCGACCAACGCGCCGCCGGCGACGACGGTCTTGCCGGAGCCAACGTCGCCCTGGAGCAGCCGGCTCATGGGGACCGGCTGCGCCATGTCGTTGAGTAGCTGCGCCAAGACGCGCTGTTGGGCAGCGGTCAGGGTGAAGGGAAGCTGGGCGGTGAAGCGGTCCGTAAAATCGCCGGTGATCGGGATAGCGATGCCCGGCACGGCGCCTTGCCACTCGCGTTTGCGGCGGAGCAGGCCAAGCTGGAGCAGGAATAGCTCGTCGAACGCCAGCCGGCGGACGGCCGCGGCGTAGGCGTCCGGCTCGGACGGGAAATGATACGCCGGCACGGCCTGGTCATAGCGGACGAGTTGCTTGTCGGTACGGATCGATTCCGGGAGGTAGTCGGTAAGCTGCGCCTCGATCCGGTCGAGCGCGAGCCTGATCCAGCGGCGCAAGGAGCGGTCGGTGATGCCGGCGGTTTTCGGATAGACGGGTATGAGTTGGCCGGTATGGAACTCGTCGGCGCCCCATTCGACTTCCGGCGAGGCCAACTCTAGGCCGCCCCCGTAGGACGGTTGGGGCTTGCCAATGAGCAGCACGGCGCCCGGCCGCGAGAGCACCTGCTTCATGTGGGGCTGGTTGAACCAGGTCGCACGCAGCGCACCGGTCTCGTCCCGAACGAGCGCTTCGGTGATCGGAAAACGTTGTCTGGGAGTGCGTATGATCTGCACGTGCCAGACCGTGCCCTTGGCGGCCGCCTCATCGTCCACCGCCAGCTCGGCGATGCGTTTGACCTCCGCGTGGCGGCGGGGAAAATGGAAGATCAAGTCCTCGATTGTGTGGATGTCCAGCTTCTCCAGTAGCTTGGCATTCTTGACGCCGAGCCGCGGTAGGCGCTGCACCGGGGCATCCAATTCCAAGGCTGGCGGGCGCCGGCGAGGGGCTGGGCGGTCCGATTGACGACGGGCTGCGGCGCGCCGTGTTGCGGCCGGCGGGTCGCGGCGCTTCTTCGGTTGGGAGGCAGCCGGCGCAGCACGCGCCGGCGCGCGGCGGTCACGGCGCGGCGCGGCTTGCTGACGCTCCTGGGCGGCGGGCGGCTTGTCGGCAGGAGAAGGGGAAGAGCGCGGCGCGGACGGGCGGCGCGTCTGTGCGCGGGTCGGTTGATCCAGGGACGGCACGGCAGCAACCAACGCTGCTGCACGGCGGATGGCAGCCGGCCGCGCGTCCGAAGCCAGGTCTGCATAGTCGGCCAGCAGGGTATGGAGCCGTTGCAGACGGGCGTGTATTTGGCTGCCGGAGGGAGTCTCGTTCATCCGCGCGGTGATGAAGGCGGCCAAGCCGCCTTGCGCGGATCGGTCCCGGTACGACTGGCGAGCCTCTAACGCCAGCACTTTCCGCACCGTTTCGAGCACGCTCGACCCTCCGCCCGGAGGGGGGCGGGTGCGCCTCTGCGCGGGGCGAGCGACGGTCTCGGTCATCGGGCGTCAAGCGCCTCCGTACACCAGTGCCGGTGGTACAAGTCTACCTATTGCTGTGCTGGCCGCCGCCCTTCGTCATTGCGGCACATTCCGATGGCCCCTGAGAAGGGTAGGTTTTCGGCGGGCGGGCGGCGGCGGGGCGCGCGAGAGGTGTTGGCGGGGGCCGCCCGTGCCCGCGGTGGCCGGCGGCGGGCGGCTTGGTACCTGGATGGGAGGATGCACGTGAGAGGTAATAGATCGGGATCGGCGGGTTGTCGGTGCGTGGCCCTCCTGTGGTCCCCCCGTTGCGACGGGGGGAGGCGGGATGAGGCAGACCTCACCCCCCGGCCCCCTCTCCAACATTTGGAGAGGGGGTGGAGGGCCTGGAACAGGCCTTCTGAATGGCCCTGGATTCCGGCCCCGTATCGGGGTACGGGACATGCTTGCGCCGGAATGACGGTTGAGACGGTGGGCGAGCGGGCAGTCAGGGTGACGGGGAGTGGCAGCGATACGGCGCAAGACAGCCTGGAGCCGCCGGCGCAGGTACGCCGGCGAGAGGTCGGTGGACCGTGGCACCGACCGGTCGGCGCTCACCGGGCCAGGCTGGCCTGGCGGCGCCAAGAGCAAGGACACGGCACCGGCCCGGACGTGGGCCAGCGCCAAGGGCAAGGACGCGGCACCGGCCCGGACGTGGGCCAGCGCCAAGGGCAAGTGCAAGGGCACGGCGCGGGACCGGACATGGTCCCACGCCTGGGGCGCGGACCCGGCCGCGCCACCGCACGCGGCCGGCCCGTCGGTGCCTGGATGCCTCTGCCGGGCGCGGCCCGGCGCTGGAGGATGGTCTTGCAT
>DAOUJP010000015.1:0-46905 GCA_034422515.1 Chloroflexota bacterium
GGGCTGGCCCCCCTGTGGTCCCCCCGTTGCGACGGGGGGACGAGGCACGGCTGGCCGGTTGCACGCTATAGTGTCTCGCCGCCGTGAGCGCGAGGTGAGCGACTAGGCCTCGGGCGCGGCCTTGCGGCCGGTTGCCGGCTCTCCGTAGGCGTGGCGGCGCTGTGGCAAGTGTGAGTACGGACCTGCCGGCGAAAGGAGTGTCCTGATGGACCTGAACACACCGGTTGATCTGCAACGTCACGTCAACGGCGGGACGCAGGCCAGCGCGCCGCATTGGCATCCGGCGGTGGCCGAGTCGTTGGCGGGGCTACCCATCGAGCCGATGACGTGCTGGGGTATTCCCTTCACGCCCGCGGCGGCGGGGGCGGCGAGGGAGGACCCGCCGCGCTGGCTGCTGCTGGGCAAGAGCTATGCCGATACCGTGCCGGTTGAGCTGCCGGCCGGGACACGCGCTAGTCACATCGTCTTCTTGCACTTCTGCGATGACACCTACGATCCCGAGGCCGGCTCGCAGCCGGAGGACTACCGCGGCGGCAATCTGACGCAGCCGGGGGCACACGTTGCCAACTACGTGCTCACGTATGCCGACGGCAGCGAGGCGAGCCACGAGATACGGGTGCGCTTCGAGATCAACGATTCAGGGACGGTGCGGGGCCAAAAAGCCTTTGCCGCGCGGCCGGACGGCCAGGACGACTACATTGACTTCCGCGCCACGCACCCCGGCGAGGCCTGGGGACGCGCCCAGATGTCGGCCAGCCAGGGCAGCGGCCAGTATTGGGTCTATGCGCTGCCCAACCCGCGGCCGGAAGCCGAGCTGCGCGGCGTGCGCCTGGAGTCGACCGGCGATACGGTAGTAGCCATCGCCGGCATGACGCTGTATCACGGCCAGGAGCACCCGTTGAAGCGCAAGCGGCTGGAGAGCTTTCGGATCACGCTCGCGGCCAACGGCACGGCCGCCGAGGACGTGGCGCTGGCCGTGGACCTCGGCATCCTGGCGCGGCGCTATCAGGTGCGACCGTTCGATCCGGCCGCCTGGACCGGTGATCCACTGGCCGAGCCGTCCGGGCCGCCCAGTGACCCGATGGGCGGGCCGTCCGGCGCCGACAGCGAGCCGGATCCAAGGCAGCTAATCGTGGACATGACCGCCAGCGCGGATGCCACCTTGACCGTCGGCGATAAGGACGTACCGCTGCGCCCGGCGTATGAAGAAGGTGCAAGCCAGTCCGCCGATGGCGCCGTGCGCGTCGAACTGCTCACCCCGGACAAAACCTGGGTACATACCGTGGTGCGGGACGCCGCGACGGGCCAGCCCACGCCGGTCCGTGTCCACTTCCGTGCCCCGGACGGACGCTACTTCCCGCCCTACGGACACCGCCACGAGGTAAACGAGTATTGGTTCCAGGACTACGGGAACGATCTCAAGATCGGCGATACGGAATACGCCTACGTGGACGGCACGTTCCAAGGCGAGCTACCCGTCGGTGACGTGTATGTCGAGCTGAGTAAGGGGTTCGAATACCGGCCAATCCGCCAAAAGGTGACGATCAAGCCGGGGCAGCGCGAATTGTCCCTGACCCTCGAACGACCGCTCGACTGGCGGGGCCGCGGCTGGATGACCGCCGATACGCACGTCCACTTCCTCTCACCGACCACGGCCTGGCTCCAAGGGCAAGCCGAGGGGCTGAACCTGGTCAATCTCCTGGCATCGCAGTGGGGTGATCTGTTCACCAACGTCGGGGATATTACGGGCGAGATGTCCAAGGTCAGTGGCAAGGAGACCATCGTCTGGGTAGGCACGGAGAACCGCCAGCATCTCCTCGGCCATATCAGCATGTTGGGGACGCAGGGTGAACCGGTCTACCCGATGACCGCAAGCGGCCCCGGCGAGAGTTACCTGGGTGATCCGACGTGGGAGAGCCTCGGCGGCTGGGCGGACGCAAACCACGAGCGCGGCGGGGTGGTCGTGACGCCGCACTTCCCGAACCCCTATTCGGAGGTCGTTGCCGATGTCATTCTGGGCAAGACCGATGCGCTGGAGATGACGAACTTCACCCCGGCGTTCGACGGCGTGAATATCACCGAGTGGTACAAGTTCCTCAACTGCGGCTATCGCGTGCCCTGCGTCGGCGGCACCGACAAGATGTCCGCCGCGATGGTCATGGGGTCCATCCGGACCTACGCCTATCTGGGTGATGCGCCGTTTACGTTCGACGCCTGGGGCGAGGCGATCAAGGCGGGACGGACGTTCGCCTCGACCGGCCCACTGCTCGATCTGCGGGTAGAAGGCCGGCGGCCGGGCGATGTTATTGACCTGCCCACGGGCGGCGGCACGCTGGCGGTGGAGGTGGTCGCCGAGTCGCTGGCGCCGCTGGCGACCATCGAGATCGTTGTCAACGGTCAGGTCGTGGCGACCGCGCAACCGCAGCCCGGGGCTGTCAGCACGACAATGCGGGCGCAGGTACCGATAGCGGGAAGTGGCTGGATAGCAGCACGTTGCACGAGCAACCAGTCAGGCTGGGCACTCTCCACCCGCGGGGTTGCCGCGCACGCCTCACCGGTCTACGTCGTCGTAGACGGCGCCGAACTGTACAATCCCAGCTCGGCAACGTACATGCTGACCTTGCTGGAGGGGGGCATGACCTGGGTGGACACGCTGTCCATCCCGGCCGATCCGCAGACTCATCAGCGCGTGCGTGGAGTCTTCGAGCAGGCCCATCAGCACCTCCACGCGCGGATGCACACCGCCGGTACGCACCACCAGCACGCCCACGGGCACAGTCACTAGCTGTCAGCCATCAGCCGTCAGCTATCAGCCGGTGTCGTTACCGCGCCGGGTGTGTCTTTGACCGTGGCTGCGGCGATGACGGCTCGGAAATCGTCGTAGGCCATGCCGACCGAGCGGATCCAATACCAGTTGCAGTCTGCCAGCGTCATGCTGTACGGGCAGACGTGCGCCGGGGCGCCCTTCTGCCAGGGCTGGGCGGGCCAAACGGTGTGCCCGGACTTGGTGCAGACTTGGAGCGACTGCGTATGTAGCTCCAGGTGAACACGCCGCCGGTCAATCCACTGTGCCGTCCGTGGTGACAAGAACATCGCGGCGGCAGTCGTGTCGTGACAGGCAAAGAGCCACACTTGCACGTCGCTGCCCGGCAGTGCGATGGTCTCCGGTGGCCGGGCGCCGTGCAGAAACCGTGAGTCGTAGACGGTCATCTCGAAGCGTATTCGCGGCGCGTGCTTGAGGCCGAGATACTGCGCGAACGCGCCGCCGTACCCCGGCACACAGCCCTCGAACGATTCGCCCCACACCTCGGCGGTCACGGTGCCAGCATCGAACCGGAGCTTGTGGAGGCCGACGTGCTCACGCACACAATCCGCCAAGTCCACATAGAGCTTGTGGAGGCCTCCGGTGTTTTCCGCGTCCGGGAAACAGACATAGGGCGCGCCGAGATGGCTGCGCGCGATGTCGAGCAGGTACGTGGGGCCGCCGAGTTGGACGTACAGCGTGCCGGGCGGCCGGGCGGCCAGGGCCGCGAGCCAGCGTCGTTTGACCTGCCGCTCTCGCTCGACATAGAGCTGCCAGTTGCCCTGGCGTACCGCCGCGGCGTCCTGCTGCTCGTAGAGACACGGATGGATCAGGAAGATCACATGGTCGCAAGGGAGTAGCCTAGCGTTCATGGTCGCTTCACGGTGTTGGCAGCGCCTCAGTCGTGGTCGGGTGAGCGCCAGAGACGCAGGGCGGTCGCAGCAGCGATGGGTACGAACAGCGGATTGATCCACACCCAGATGTTCCGGTGTGTCTGCCCTTGGGATTCCACCGCGGTCAGATCGTCGGTCCAGTTCCAGAAAAACCAGAGGACCAACACGACGGTCACGTAGAAAATCACATTGACTTCCACGTACTCACGAGTAACGGCCCCATTCGCCGGCCGGTCGAGCAGGCGCTTGTGGTGGAAGCTGACAATCAGCGCGATCACCAATCCGAGGGCCATGAGCCAGTTCAAGATATTCCATATCCCCCCGGTGTCTACCAACTCCTGGTAAAACGCGCCGAACATGAACTGCACTGCCACTGCGAGCGCCACCACACCGAGGAAGACCGCCAACAGCTTCTTGACCAGGCTCATTGTTCCTCCCTCCCTGCCCAAGGCTTGCGCTGCGGCCAGTGTACCACTCGGCCCCCCTCGTTACGGTGGATAAGTCCAAGCGTGTGGTGTAGCGGCTGGGAGATTGGTGCGGGAAGTGCGGCCGTCCGCCTGCAACTCAATCCGGGGGGATCTGGGGATGGCAGGGACACATGCCCCCTGATCGGGGGTGCTTCAGCCAGTGGGGATGGTCCCAGGGGCTGGACTCGAACCAGCGACCAACGGTTTTACAGACCGCCGCTCTAAACCAACTGAGCTACCCTGGGTAGCGAGAGTATCCCATTGTACCAGGAATCGGGCTACCGGCGCCCACGATGGCCGCCCCTACGCCACCCTGCGGGCGCGCGGCCGGTGCGGTAGACTTGGCACCCAGGTGAGCAGCCTGGACTGCTGCGTGTAGGACCGCGGCCGCAACGAGCACCCGGGCACGGAGGGAGCGATGAGTCAGGAGTTAGTGGCGATCATAAGCGTGGGGGTGACGACCCTAGGCGTAGCGGTGGCAATCCTGGCCATCTTGGTGACCATGTTGCAACGCATCGATAAGCGGATTGAGCAGTTGGAGGGGCGGCAGGAAACACGCTTTGCTCAGACGGAAGAACGGCAGGCTGCTCGCTTTTCCCAGGTAGACGACCGCTTCACTCAACTGGAAGAACGCCAGGAGGCACGCTTTGCACAGATAGATAACCGATTTATCCAGATGGATAGCCGCTTTGATCGTCTGGAAGTGCGTATGTCCGACCTGGAGCAACGCCAAGCACGGCTCGACGGCGTTCTGGACGGCCTGCGCGAGGCGCTGTTCGAACGCGCCGCTCGCCAGAATTAACGACGCACGGGCGCCGGCCGCGGCGGCCGGTACAACGACAAAGGAAGGAACCCGGGACATGCTCACTGTTGCTACTCCCATGTCGCCGCCAGCCTGGGCATTGCTGGAACGCGAGTTGATCCGCGCCGCCGCCGAGGCGGTCACGGCCTTCTACGACCACTACTTCGACGAGCGCGGCTACCTGCTCTGCGTGCCGCGCTGGGGTGGGAACGACGGCCCCGATGACGCCGCGGAAAACATCGCGAACTGGCCGGAGTTGCACGCCCTCGGCGCGCCGGATACCGTCCTGGAACTGTACAAGCGCGGCTGGGAGGGCCATCTGCGCCAATACACCGAAGCCAAGACGGTGGAGGTGCCGCTGGCGCGTGAGGGAATGTACTTCAGAGAGTTTCCGACGCATTTCGATTGGATGCACAACGGCGAGGGGTTCACGGCCTTCTTCCTGCAGGGCCTCTCCGATCCCTATGACCGCGCACTACTCGACCGGACCAGGCGCTTTGCCGGCTTCTATATGGACGAGGACCCGCTGGCCAAGAACTACGACCCGGAGCACAAGCTCATCCGCAGCATGTTCAACGGCAGCCGGGGGCCACTGCTCCGCAAAACGACCGGTCTCGACTGGGCCGGCGATCCGATTGAGGTCGAGGGCCGGTTTCGGCCGCTCCACGGCGAGCGCAACTACGAGGAGATGATCGCGCACTTCAAGGATTACAACGACGTGGTCGGCGATAACCCGACCAACCTGGCGACGACCGTGCTGGCCTTCAACGCCTATGCCCACACCGGCGAAGAGAAATACCGGAACTGGCTGCTGGAGTATGTGGATGCTTGGTGCGAACGGACGCAAGCCAACGGCGGCATCATCCCCAGCAACGTCGGGCTGGACGGCACCATCGGGGGTACCTGCGACGGGAAGTGGTACGGCGGGGTCTACGGGTGGGGCTTTACGGTCGTCGTGCCGCAGACGGGCGCCCTGGCGCACCGCCCCTATTTCCACCGCTGTCCCTATGGATTTGGCAATGCGCTGCTGCTCACCGGCGACCAGCGATACGTGGACATCTGGCGCGGCGTGATCGAGGCGGTCAATGCCAACGCCAAGGAGGTCGGCGGACAGCGGTTGTATCCCCACATGCATGGCGACGACGGCTGGTACGACTACACGCCGGAGCCGTTCAGTGTCGGCGCCTTGGAGGTCTACTACTGGTCCATGCAGCCGGCGGACCTGGACCGCTTGCTGATCCCCAGAGAGGGCTGGGTAGCCTACTTGGAGGGGCAGAATCCGGACTACCCGGAGACGGCGCTGCGGCACGACCTGGAGACGGTGCGCGAGCGGATGGCGCGGGTGCATGCAGATACCGCGACCCCGGACACCCGCATGTCGGACGATCCGAATGGGAACAATCCGGCAATGGTGGGGACGCTGATCCAGCTGATGCTCGGTGGCTTGCCAACGCAGCATCACGGGCATCCGCTGCACTGCCGGGTGCGCTACTTTGACCCGGCGCGGCAGCGGGCCGGCATCCCGGAAGACGTGGCGGCGTTGGTCGAGAGCATGACGGCCGACGAGACGACGCTGCACTTGGTCAACGTCAATCAGGTAGAGGCGAGAACGGTCGTGGTGCAGGGCGGCGCGTATGCCGAGCACCGGATCGAGCAGGTCGCGCTGGACGGGCAGACCGTTCCGGTGGACGGCAGCTCGTTCTCGGTGCGTTTGGAGCCGGGCTGCGGCGCGCGCCTGGCGCTCACGATGCAGCGGTACGCCAACCAGCCGACATTGGCCTTCCCCTGGGATCGCACCTAGCCGCCGGTCTCTTCCCTGGCCGGGAAGGGAGTGCGAGTGGCAACCAGTCCCATAGCGCCTGTCTAGCTACTCAACTGGGGATCACCAACGGATAGCTTCTCGGTCGATCTTAATGCCCCTGGCTCTCAGGGAACGCCAGAGTTCATCAGGGTCGACTCGCGGATCATATTTCTTCGCTGCACGGATAGCTTGGATCCGTTCGCCCGGCGGCGGCGCCCAGCCAAACTCCGCCTCCGCTTCCTCTGGCGATATCTGCACCAACTCTGGTGGCCCTCCACCATGATACTCACCCTGGGGGCGATACTCTTTCCAGTGCTTCCCCGTCTCGGGACAGCCATAGAGAGTTTCCCACTTCTCTCCGTCCACAACCAGTTCGCGCAAATGCTCGCGCTCATACCTCTGAGCAGCGGCACCGTGGAGGTGCTGTATCTCTGTGCAGCGACAATCACTCATCTAGTACACCACCCTTATTGTGCCGTTGAGGTTGTTCGTCACTTCGCCCCAACCCAAGTTGGGAATAACGAACTCGCGCGCGCCACCCAAGGCATCGCTACCACGGCCCTTGGAATTACTGGACGACTCCAGTCACGAGGCAGTACAGGGAGACCAGCATCGCTGGCTCACTTTCCTGCTTCAGCCCCCGGTAAGCTCGCGGACGAGCTTGTTGACCTGGCCGAGATCGGCGCGACCACGGAGGGCGCGGGCGGCTTGCGGCATCACTTTGCGGAACTCAGGCCCGTGCTCGGCGATCAACTGCTCGACCGTGCTGCGAATGTCGTCCTCGGAGAGCTGGGCCGGCATGTACTGTTCGAGCACCGCGATCATGGCCTGATCTTTGGCGATCAACTCGGACCGGCCGGCTTTCTCGGCGTATTCGAGCGCCTCGCGGTGCGCGGCGATCTCTTTCCGCACGACGTTGAGCAGCTCCTCGTCGGGAACGGCCTTGCCCTCCGGATCGTTCGGACTGCGCTGCGAGATTTCATAGTTGACGATGGCGGCACGCAACATGCGAATTGCCGCTACCGCGTGCTCGTTGCGTGCCCGCATGGCCGCACGCAAGTCGGCTAGGACCTGTTCTCGTAAGCTCATCACTACACCTCAGGGCTAAACTTCCTACTGCTCCCGCGGGAGGGCCGGTCTCGCCTCAGTGCAGTTTTCCTGCCAACCGGCTAACCGGTAGAATAACATAGAGGACTGCTACTCCGTGAACCTGATCTTTGACGCCGGTGAGCACGAGGCCCCCACGGGTCATGCCCTCGCCTACTTCCGTGACCGGGCCGATCCGGAGCGGTACCTCGTCACCTACCTCGTGATCCTGCCGGTGGCGATTGATCCCTCCCGCTACGTGCCGCAAGCACTCGCCGGCCGGGCGTCGCGCGAGCTGACCACCGTCAATGCGACGGCGCTGCCGCCGATTCCGGAGCCGGTAGACAACCTGGAGCAGCTGCGGGCCATCGCCCAGCATCGCGGCGACGACGTGCTCGACGGGGGCACGATAGACACCGATGAAGTCGAGCGGCTCATCTACATGGTGCATGCAATGACCCAGGCCTATGAGCGGCTGTACCGCACGGCGGCCGACCAATGGGCGACGGAATCAGTGGCGGAGCCGGACACCGAAACGGTGCAGCTCTTGCTGATGAGTGAGTTGGACCGCCTAGAAGAGCTGGCCCGGCTGACCGGCCAGCTACGCTACGCGGTGGAGGGGCAGGATACGCGCCTCGCCCAAGAGACGACGACCGCCGTCGAGCGCATTGTCGGGCTGCTACCGGAGAGCTACAACCTGCGCGACTACACCGCCCTGGTCCAGGCGCCCGGCGAGCACAGCCGGCGGCTGGCCGCACTCCTGCTGGATCGCTCGTTCAAGCTGTGCAATGAAGAGTATGAAGCACTCGCCGCCCTCGACGCGCAGATTGACACCGAGCGTCGGCTGCACGAGCAGGAGTCGTGAGCCTTGGCGCTCCCGCAGCCGCTCGTCCTGGACGTTGATACCGGCATTGACGATGCGCTGGCACTGCTTCTAGCCCTGCGCTCCCCGGAATTCAATGTCGTCGGCGTGACCACCGTTGCCGGCAACGTGGCGCTGCCGGACGTGCTGCGGAACACCCGACACGTGCTCGATACCGCCGGCGCGACGAGTGTGCCCGTCGCGGCGGGCGCAGCGGCGCCGCTGGTGCGTCCACTGACGACGGCGACCTTCTTCCACGGATCGCACGGGCTGGGCAGCGTTGACGTGCCGGAGCCGGCGCGGGCGCCCGTGGCGGAGCCGGCCGCGCAGCTACTGTGCCGGCTCGCGGCAGAGCACCGGGGGCGGCTCACCGTCATTGCGACGGGGCCTTGGACGAACATCGCGCTGGCCAGCCGCTTGGACCCCGGGTTTGCCGGCCACTTGCGCCAATTGGTTGTGATGGGGGGTGCCGTGACGGTCCCGGGGAACGTCACGCCGGTAGCGGAAGCCAACGTCTACAACGACCCGGAAGCGGCGCACATGGTCCTGGCGAGCGGCGCGATGCCGCAGCTCATCGGGCTGGACGTGACCCACCAGGCGCTCTGGCGGCCCGCCCAGCAGGCGGCCGCGCGCCAGCGGGTGCGGGAACAGTCGGCGCCGGACCCGGTGGCGCGGCTGGCAGTAGACTTGCTGGAGTGGTATCTGCGGGCCGACCTGGCCGCGGGACTCGCCGGCAGCCCGCTGCACGACCCGGTAGCCGTCGCGGCGGCCATGTGGCCGGGCCTCTTTACGCTGAAGCCGCGGCACGTCTCGGTAGAACTGGCCAGCGAACTGACACGCGGGCAGACGGTCGCGGCGCCCGAGGGCCAGCGCGAGCGGTTGGAGACCAGGGAGGGGTACCAAGACGTGGTCGGGGTGGAAGCGGTGCCGCCTAACTGCCACGTGGCGCTCACGCTAGACGGCGACCGGTTTGTAGAGCAGTTTGCCGCGCGGCTGGGCTTACGATAGCCGGGCACCGCGCATATCGAGTGCGGAGAGAGAAGGAAGCGATGTCAAGCGCGTATACGTTCAAGATGGGCGTGTTCTTCGACGAAACAGGGCTGCCGTTCGAGCCGGCCGCTGCCCTGTCTCAGGAACTCGGGGCACGCTATGCGGAGTTTTTTGTCCACCCCGACCGGTTGACCGCGCAGTACGCGGCGCACTGCCGGCGCGTGCTGGACGACGCCGGCTTGCAAGCACACGCGATGGGCAGTGCGCCGAACCCCTTCAAGCAGATTCATATTGACGAGATCGAATTGGCCGCACTCCCGACGCACCCGGAGTTCGTCCACGATCTGGACCTCGTGCGTCGCTCGATGGAGTTCGCGCAGATTGTCGGGGCACCCAACGTGCTGGTCTCCGGCTTTGCCTGGCCGGGCGAGTTCCAGAACGGCCAGCGGGTCAGCCCCACGTGGCCGCAACGGTACGCGACCGGTGGCGGTATCATCCCGGAGGCCGAGCTTGACAAGCTGGCTAAGGCGTTCACGATCATCGCCGAGCTGGCGGAACGCCAGGACAGGCACGTTGCGATCAGCGTACACCCCTGGGAATACGCCAACACGAGCCGCAACTACCGCCGCATCGTCGAGCGGGTCGGCTCATCGCGTCTGCGGGCCAAGTGGGGGCCAGGGGATGCGTACAACTGCGGGGAGCTGGATACGGTCACGACCGGGTACGAGAACCTGAAGCCGTACCTGACGAGCCTGCACCTGAAGGACCTCCGCACGCTCGACGGTCCCAGGTGTGAGTTCGAGTATTGTGCCGTCGGTACCGGGGACGTGGATTATCCTGGTCTTTTCCGCACGTTTGCCCGCGATCATACCGACATCGTGATCGGAGTAGGCACGCATTTCCAGCCCCCCGGCGGTACCCAGGCGGATGCGATGCGGATCAACTACCGGAACACGCTGCGGCTGACGGAGCAGGCGCTCGCCGCCCACCCGTAGCGCCGCCGGACACGCTTGGCCCCCTCCCTGGCCCTCCCCCGTCGCAACGGGGGGACCATAGGGGGGCCAGTCCACCCCATCCCCTGCGCTACGTTCCGCAGCTGGGGTAGTCGGCGCGGGCCGGCGTACTGCTGGCCGGGTAGGGTGGGCCGAGGGTGATCCGCGCGAAGAACGCACCAGCGGCAGCCGTTACGTCGCACCAGTAGAAGCCGAGCGCCTGGAAGGTGGCGAGGTCCGGCACGTGGCGCCACTGTGCCAGCCCGGCGTCGTAGGCCAGGATGCGATCATCGCCGCCGTCGAAGCGCCGCACGAGCTGGTTGGGCTGCGGATATTGGTCATCCATCGGGACCAGCGCGAGGACGGCCAGCGGCACGGTGTAGCGGCTGTTCACCTTGGCCCAGGGTACGGCGTAGACGAGCGGGCTGTGCGGCGCCACCCACAGGCGCACGATCCGGCCGTCGGACTCGCGCCGCACGATGGCATACGTCTGCCCCAGCGCCTCATCGCGCACGAACCCGAGCGCGATCACCGCCTGGCCATCGCGGCTGACCCAGCCGATCTGCACCGCGAAGGAGGCGGCTGGATCATCGTGGCGCTGGAACGCCAGGCTGGTCTGCCCCGGCGCGTCTTCCTGCTCGCTGACCGTCGCGGCACTGTTGGTCGCAGAGAACTGCGGCGCGGCGGTTGGCTGGGGTGCCGGGGCCGGCGCGCTCGATGGGCTGGATGCACCGGAGGCGCTCGGTGCGCTCGTACCGCCGTTACTGACCGACGGTGCGGCCGGACTGGCAGCGACAATGCTTGACGGCACACCGTCGCCAGCGGCGCTCACTGCCCACACCTGGAACAAATAGCGTGTCCCATTGGTCAAGCCGGTAACGGTCAGCGTGGTTGTGTCGCTGTCGTCAGTGTTTTCCTCACTGACATCAGTAATGCCAGGGGCGAGGTAGGCGACGGTGTAGTGCGTGATCGCGGACGTGCCGGTGTCCGTTGGTGCTACCCAACGCAACGTCACTCGACCATTGCCCGGCGCCGCCGTGAGGTTGGTGGGCCTGCCCGGCACGTCGTCGTTGTCCGTGACCGCGACCGAGGCCTGGAAGTTAGGTGCAGTCGTACCAGTGTCGACGATATAGCCGGCCCCGGCCTGCACCACGGCGGTAACGGCGGCGTTCGCCACATCCACGGGGTCATCGTCGGTAGCGACAGTGAGCGTCGTGGTAGTCGCGTTGGCAGCAATCGTGACCGTCCGGGCGGTTGGTAGGCCGGTGACAGGTGTACCCGTACTCGTGCCACTGACCACAAGGTTCACCGTGAGGGCGGTGCTGGGTGCGGCGCTGGCCGTGACGGTGAAGACGGCGTTTTGCCCCTCGGTGATGGTGGCCGACTGCGCCGCGATGTCGATAGTCGGGCCGGTGGACGTGGCCGGCGTGCCGTTCGTCGTCGCCGACCACACGCCGTTGCCGACGGCGTTGACTGCCCGCACCTGCACGTCGTACTGCGTGCTGGTCGTCAGCCCGGTGATGGTGTATTGGCGCGAGCCGCTGGTCCAGGCGTTGTCCACGACGGTCCAGTTGGTGGTGCCGTTCTGGCTATGCTGCACGTCGTAGGCGGTGATCGGGGACGTGCCATCGTCAGCCGGCGGCGCCCAAGCTACCGTCAGTGCCGTCGCACTGGGGCCGGGAATGACACCCAGAATGGTGGGGGCCGCCGGCGCGGACGGCAGGGTCGCCGCGACGAGGGAGGACCACGCACCGTTGCCGGCGGCGCTCACCGCACGCACGCGGAAGTAATACGTTGTCCCGTTGGTCAGCGTGGTGACGGTCAGCGTCGTTGTGTTGCCGGTGGTGTTTTGCGTGACCGGGTTGGTGCCGGTGGAGAAGTATTCGACGGTGTAGTGGGTGAGCGGGGACGTGCCGACCTGCGACGGCGGGACCGCGGACCAGCCGAGTACCACCTGCCCGCTGCTCGGTACGGTCGTGAGGCCGCTGGGTGCGGCCGGTACCAGATCGTTATCCAGGACCGTCACCACGGCCTGGCGGCGCAATGGGGCAATAGAGTAGCCGTTGCCCGAAACGAGCGTGGCGGTGATAGCGTCGTCGGGCGCGTCCTCGGTGTTATCGGTGGTGGAGACCGTGAACGCGACGCCGAGCTGATTGGCGGGAATGGTGGCCGTGACCGTCTGATCGCCGGCAAAGCCGGTGAGAGCGACGGTCACGGCGAGTGCGGTGCTTGGGACGGGGCTGGACGTGACGGCGAAGGCCGCGGCCTTCCCCTCGGTGATCCGGGCGCTGAGGTAGGGAACGATGGAGACGGTGGGGTTCGTCGAGGTGGCCGGCGTACCGGTGGCGGTGTCCGACCACGCGCCGTCACCGGCGGCGTTGACCGCCCGCACCTGCACGTCGTACTGCGTGCTGGTCGTCAACTCGGTGATGGTGTATTGGCGCGAGCCGCTGGTCCAGGCGTTGTCCTTCACGGTCCAAGGGGGTGGATTGACGCCGGCGCCGGCTACCTTATAGCGCACGTCGTAGGCGGTGATCGGCGTCCCGCCGTCGCTCGATGGGGCAGCCCAGACCGGGGTGAGGCTCGTGCTGCCAGGAACGACTTCCGAAATGGTGGGCTTGCCGGGCGCGCTGAGGGCCGGGAGCTTGGCAAAGCCGTGTCCCCAGTTGTTGTTGGGGTTCGGTGTGGTGACGCGACCGGTTTCGTCGGCATTGTCTTTGAGGTACTGGGCCAGTTCGGCCGGCGTGTAGTCCGGGAACGCCTCCAGGACCAAGGCCGCCAGCCCGGCGACGTGTGGGGAGGCTTGGCTGGTGCCGGGGAAGCCCGAGGACCCGTAGCTCACCGAATCGCCATGATCCGCACCGACGACGTCCGGCTTGCGTCGGCCGTCGGTGGTTGGGCCGCGGCTGCTGAAATCCTCGAGTTCGGTGGGTTTCCACCACGGCGTGGCGCCGACGGACACCATGCCCGGATTGGCGCTATCCGCCGGGTCGCCGATGCTGCCGCTGCGGGTGAAACGCTCCAGCCCGGCGGTGCCGTAGAAGTCTTGCAGCTGAATCCACACCGGCGCAGCACCATCGAGATGAAGGACGACCAGATAGTAGTCTCCGGTGGTCTTGGGAGTGAAGGCAAAGGCCTCCCATGGATCGTGATCGTCGCCACCCGATTGCGGCGCATTGCTGCGGGCAACAAGCTCACTCACTGACAGCACGTTATCTTGGTTGGCGTCGTAGAACAGGTAGAGACCCAGGTTTCTGCGGGCGCCAGGCCAGCGATCCTCCCACCGCATTTGGAAAATGTATCGCCGGCCGGCGCGCAGGCTCACGCGGTTGGTCTCGTCGGGTGTGCCGTCGGCGTGTCGGCCGAACTCGAGGAATCCGTCCCCATCGGCGTCCGCGTAGCGCCCGAACCAGGTATCCTCGGCCGCGTTCCCAGCTGAGTTGGCCCAGAAAATACCGCCGGCGACGGCCGCGTCCACGCTGTTGACGGGTGCATTCTCATAGTACGAGGTGCCATCGCCCGCCCCCCACCAGACCCAGCCGACCGAGTAGTTGATGATCTGCACCCCCTGCTCGACCATCCAATCCACCGTCTCCCGCAGATCGCCCGACGATATCGGTTGGGAGATGTATAGCTCGACCCCCGGCGCGAAGTCATAGATCGCCTCCGCGACCGCCGTGCCATGCACCGTGTCCGTTTCACAATCCTCAATCTTGTTCGTGAATTCCCCGATGTCCGTGTAGCAGCGCGCCACGACGGTCGCGGGTAGCTCCCTCGGCTCCGTCAGTTCCATCACGTCGCTGTAGCCGATGAAGCCGATGTCCAGGACGCCGACCTTGACGCCCTGCCCGGTGATTCCGGTTTGCTGCCAGGGCGGCACGCCATGGTGTATCGCCAGGCGCGTGACTGCCGAGGGTGCCGAGATAGTCAACGCAAAGCTGCCCGTCAATCTTGGCGCCCCGGTCGTCGCCTCGATGGTGTAAGTGCGCCGGTTGTTAGCCGGGCCGGGCATCAGGCCGATGTTGAGCTGGGCGTTCGTGCCGGTTCCTCCGTCGTTATCGAAATCAATGTAAGGGCTTGTCTTCTTACCGCCGTCCAGGAGCAACAGGAACGTGTCCACAGTGTCCGATTCAAGGTCAATCGTGATCTGCACGGGCTGGCTCACCGAAAAGGTGAAGTATTGGGCGTAGCGAGGACCGGAGGGAGGCCCGCTAAAGGCAGACAAGTGGGACGTGCAGTTGGCGGTATAGCTGCCGGTGCGCGTCACCTCCCCAGAGAGGACACCAAGGGGAGTGATGGGGCACGGATCCGGTGTCGCAGTCGGGGTGTTGGTCGCTGCCTGTGCCTGGCCTGCCTGGTGTTCCTGGCGCGACTCTGGGGTGGCGGTGGCGGTGGTGGTCGACGTTGCCGATGCCGTGGGGGTGGGCGTAGTGGTCGGCGTCTGGGTTGGCGTCTGGGTTGGCGTGGCGGTGCTGGGGAGCGGGGTGGGGGAGACGGTGGCGGTAGCGGTCGGCGTTGCCGGCGCCGGGGTGAGCGGCGTCGGGGTAGGCGTTATGGTCGCCGTGGCAGTGGGCGCTGGAGCGAGGGTGGGTGTGGCGGTTGCGGGCACGGTGGCCGTCGTGGTAGCAGTCGCCGTGGCAGTGGGCGTTGGTGTGATGGTGGCCGTGGCGGTGGCGGTGGGGGGCACGGTGGCCGTGGCGGTGGCCGTGGCCGTGGCGGTGGCAGTCGCGGTCGGCGGCTCCTGAAAGTGTCTTGGCCGGATGATCGCCCGGACCCAGCTGATGTCGGATTGTTGCGAGAGCTGTCCGAGTAGCGTCACCGGCACGTAGGCTTCGATGTAGGTTGTGCCGACGTTGCGCGGGTCGCCGCCGTTGCTGACGAGGTACTGGCGGAGCGTGGCCACGTCCCCGGCGGTGTAGACCGTCACCGCGACGCGCTGCCCGCTATGGATTGATGCCTGTTGGGCAGCGGCCTGGGCCGAGACCTGCCCGCTCTGATAGTCCGCGACCAGATTGTTGAGGATGGAGTCGAGGCGCGGATACTGCTGGGTGGTTGCCGGCAGCGACAAGCCCTGGATGTCACCCGGCCCCGTGGCTTGGGCCGCGGCCGCGGCGCCGCCCTGGGCGGCAGCGCCTTGGAGCAAATCGGCGCGCTCCTGCGGCAGCGCGCCAGTAGTATCTTCTTGCTGCGCGGCTGCCCCGGAGAGGAGCAACATCACCACCGCTCCGGCAAATAGGAGGGCCAGGGTCAGGTTGCGGAGGATGGTCGTACTCATCAGGTTGCGCTCCTGTGCTTCGGTTTGGCTACTCTCCGCAGTCACTCGGTGGCGGCACCGGCGGGGGCGGCGGTGCGGGGGCAGCGCTGGCGTTCGCACCGGTCCCGGCAGCCGGAGCAACTCCGGCTCTCGATTCGCGGAGCAGGTCGCGGTCAATGACCTGGGGACGCCGCGCCGCTGGCGGGATGATGGCGCGGACCCGGCTCACCCCGGGCTGCTGGGACAGTTGTCCGAGCAATGCCACGGGCACGTAGGCCTCGATGTAGGTCCGGCCGACGTTGCGCGGGTCGCCGCCGTTGCTTTCGAGCCACTGGCGGAGCGCGGCCACGTCCCCGTCGGTGTAGACCGTCACGGCGATACCGGTTTGGCTGCCGCTCGGCGCCTGGCCGGTGGCGTCCTGGGCCGAGAGCTGGCCGGCCTCGTAGTCCGCAACCAACTGGCTGAGGATGGAATCGAGGCGGGGGTACTTCTGCGGGGTCTGCGGCAGGGTCAAGTCCCGGAGGTCACCGGGGCCGGTGGATGAGACGTTGGTGAGGTCGTTGTCCTCGCGCAGATCGCGGCCTTGGGCGGCAACCCCGGCGAAGATCAACGCGCTCACGCCTCCGGCGCAGACGAGGGCTATGAGCAGGATGGGGAGCGCGGTAACGCGCCGGCCGAATATGGCACCTGGTTGTGTTGATAGATGCACTTGAATCCTCCGTCAAGTGCATTATACTTCATAATCGCGCGTGCAGGGAGGACCGCTCTCGTTTCCTAAGCCGGGGGGAGCGTGTACCGAGCGGAGTGATTATGACCGGCGCCGGTCGGACCAGCCGTGGGGCGACAATGGGTTCACCTTAGCAGGTGATGTCTTTGCCCTCGGTGCCGAAGATGGTCATGCGCGCCTCTTTGGAGGTACGCGGTGTGCCGGCCGGGATGTAGTGCATTTGGAGCGCCCGGCGACGCTCGGCCGTGCGGTTGGCGGGGGTGCCGTGGTGGGTGAGGCCGTTGAAGAAGAGGATACCGCCCGGCCGGAGGGGCACCATGACATCCCGCGTCAGGTCGAGGTGCTCGTCGCAAATCTGCCAATCGCGGCGCTCGAAATGCACCACCGGGCCCTCTTTATGTGTACCGGGCTTCACGTGCATGCAGCCGTTTTCCGGCTTGGCTTCATCGAGCGCAATCCAGCAGCCGATAATCGGCGTGCCGAGCGGCAGGTCGAAAAAGGCGTGGTCCTGGTGCCATGGTTTCTCGCGGCCAATGCCCCGGGGCTTGAGCAAGGCCTGATCCTGGAATAGCTCCGGGGCGGTCGTGCCGAGCAGCCGGCCGACCACCTCGCGCAGCCGGGGATGATCGGCGATGGCGCGCAGGCGTGGCTCGTGGTCCACGTAGTTCTGGAGCTTGCGGACCATATCGCGCCGCTCCTCCAGGCTGCTTGCGCCCAGGCGGTCGCGCGTGCTGGCCTCATACTGCACGACGGCCGCAGGCACGTCGGGATTCCTGCCGTCAATGAGGTCCATCAGCCCGGCGAGCGCACTCGCGATTTCAGCCGCGGTGAAGAAGTCGTTGATGGCGAGGAATCCGGTCTCGCGGTAATAGTCCACGTGGTCCTCGGTGAAGCTGGCAGCGCCGTCAATGCCGGCGGCCACGTTGTCGAAACTGAACAGGTGCTCCGGGTACTCGTGCCAGATATAGCGGTCGAACACCGGCTCATCGGCCGGCGCGACGGTCGTCATTGCCTGTTTGGTTGCCATTGTTCTTCTCCCGTCGGCTCCACACTATAGCAGGCAGCGGCGTTGCTACCCTACTCTACCTCGCGGCCCGCTAACCGCGCTTGCGCGGCGTTCCTGGCTCCCGTTCTGGCCCCCACCCTAGCCCTCCCCCGTCGGGACGGGGGAGGGGATTGTCCCCCGCCCTGGCCCTGGCCCGTTGCGACGGGGGAGGGAACTACCGTCCCCCGGCCACAGCGGGGGGACGATAGGGGGGCTAGGTGCTCCCTCCCGGCCGTTCTTGCTACCCTTGACGTGTCTCGCGGGACATGCGGGACACGACAGGAGGCAACCGGCGATGCGACTGGCGAACAAGGTGGCGGCGATTACCGGAGCAGCGCAGGGTATTGGGCGCGGTATCGCGCGGATGTTTGCCCGTGAGGGCGCCGCCGTGGTGATTGGCGATATCCAGGACGACAAGGGCGCAGCGGTAGTGGAGGAGATTGTCGCGGCCGGCGGCCGCGCAGCGTTCATCCATACCGACGTTGCCGTTGCCAGCGACTTGGAACGGATGGTGCAGACGGCGGTGGAGCAGTTCGGTGGCCTCGATATTCTGGTCAACGATGCAATCTGGAGTAAGGGGGGCACCGCCGTCACCTTGGAGGAGCCAGACTGGGATCGCGCGGTCGCCGTGGGGCTAAAGGCGTGCTACGTCGGCGCCAAGTATGCCGTGCCGGAGATAGCGCGGCGTGGCGGGGGGAGTATTATCAACATCTCGTCGGTGCATGGCCTGCTCGCCGCCCGCAACTCGCTGGTCTACGAGAGCGTCAAGGGCGGGTTGATCCTAATGACCAAGGAGATGGCGAGCGACTTCGGTCCGCAGGGGATTCGGGTCAATGCGATCTGCCCCGGGATGATCGTCCACGAGGGCCATGGCCACCACGATCCAACCAGCGCGAGCGCCCGCTTTGCAGCCGAGCTGTACCCGGTGCGACGCTATGGCAATCCCGACGACATCGCCTACGGGGCGGTCTACCTGGCAGCGGACGAGTCGAGCTTTGTGAGCGGGCACGCGCTGGTCATTGACGGCGGCTTGACGGCGCAGCTCCAGGATGACCTCGCCGGCCGGATCGCGCAGTACGTGCGCGAGCACCCTGACGAAGCGTAATTCCCGCCTCCACCCTAACCATCCCCCGTTGCGACGGGAGAGGGAAACGGCAGTCTCCTGCCGTAGCGGTGGGCTGGCCTCAGGCGGGGTGGAGGGGGAGCGGCAGGCCCAGGGCTTGGGCCAGTGCTCGGAGCGGCTCCCAGACCGAGCGAACGAGTCGGTGCGTACCTCGCGCGCGGGCCACATGCTCCAAGCGAGCGGCCCGCTCCCCAGGATAGAAGATTTCGGCCACTCCGGCCTGCTTAGGGGTGGCCTTGATGCGGCGGATATGGTCTTCGACGCGCTGGGTAAATTCGGTTGGGGGCATGAGCAGGCCAGGATCGAACACAAGCAGGAAATGTCCCACTTGTCCGTCGGCGCCGCTCGCCGGACCATAGCCGGCGCCGGTGAGCACGGCGCCCAGGATTTCCGAGACCATCGCCAGCCCGTACCCCTTGTGCTCGCCGAGGGGCAGGAGCGATCCGAGTAGCGCCGCCTCGGCCTCCGTCGTGGGGTTGCCGTCCTGGTCGAGCGCCCAGCCTGCCGGTAGGGGCTGGCCCTCCTCGGCGTACATTCTGACCTTGGCGAACGAGGCGGACGGTGCAATGTCCAGCACGATGGGGGCACGTTGGCCGGCGGGGATACCAAAGGCCCACGGGTTGTTGCCCAGCACGCGCCCAAGACCACCGGTCGGCGCCAAGATCGGTTTTGCCACCGCGGTACAGAGGGCGAGGTAGCCGGCGCGCGCTGCCCGCAGGACGTAGTGCGCCGGAATGAAGAGGTGGTTGGAGTTTCGCACCCCGGCCAGAGCTACACCGGACGTAGCCACCTTTTGCAGGCAGTGCTCCAGGCCTAGCGTCATCGCCACCGGGCCGTAGCCGCCGTCGGCATCAACGAGCACGCTCACCGGGGTCTCGCGGATGACGCGGATGGCCGCTTGGGCGATGACCGAGCCGCCGTGGGTGGTGGTCTTGTAGGCGAGCACCAGCCGCACGCCATGGCTGTCGTGGCCGCGCAGGTCCGCCTCCACGGCCACCGCGGCCAGCCGCCTGGCGTGCTCAGGCGCAACACCCTGGGCAATGAAGACTTGGGAGCAAAATTCCTCCAGATCGGGGATGGTGATATTGCGGCCGTCGTCCATAGGAGCGTTCCTGGATTCTTCAGCCGTCAGCGCCGGTAGCGAAGCGGCCGGGAGCAAAGGGGGCCAGCGGCAGCGGCGACTCCTGGCCCAGGACCACGGCGGCGATAGCTTGGGCGGTGATCGGGGCGGAGATAATGCCCATCTTGAAGTGACCGGTCGCATGGTAGAGGCCGCGCAGCCGGTGGTCCGGCCCGATGATCGGCAGCTCATCGGCCGTGCAGCGCGGGCGTAGCCCGGCCCACACCGACTCCAGCCGGCAGTCGCGTAGCGCCGGCAGAACGGCGAACGCGCCACGCAGCAGCCCCTCAATCGCGCCGGCCGTCACTGTCGCATCGTAGCCGACGTCTTCTACCGTGGCTCCACACAGCAATCGTCCGTCAGCTCGCGGTACGAGCACGCCATGTCGAGAGCCGATGATGTGTTGAACCGGCGGCGGGCGGGTCTCGAACGCCAGCATCTGCCCTTTGGCCGGACTGACAGGCAGCCAGGCCCGCGCATCGAGCAGGCCCGCCCAACTCCCGGCCGCATTGACCACCACGTCCGCTGCGAGCCGCTCGCCGGCACACTCCACGCCCAACACGCGGTCGTGCCGGACGTGCAGGCCCAGGGCCGGACGGCCCGTGAGGATGGTCACGCCACGGCGCGCCGCGGCCATCGCTACGTTCGCGGTCAGCCGGGCATTGTCAACGAGCGCATGGTCGGGGAAGAAGAGCGCCCCGGTCGCAGCAGTGAGTGCCGGCTCCGCAGCGCGCACGGCGGCCGCGTCCCACACCTCGGCCCGGACGCCGGCGGCGTGCTGGACCTGCCGGTCCTGCTCCAGGCTGGCCGCTTCCGCTGCATCGAGCGCCAGCAAGAGCCGGCCAGTCACGCGGTACTCCACGGGCAGGCCGGTGTCCTCCAGCAGTTGGGTCATGAAGTCGCCGTAGAGGCGCAAGCTCCGCTGGTAGAGGTCCAGGATCGCCGGCGGGCGGGCCGGGTCCGCTTCGGGGATCAGGATGCCGGCGGCAGCCGAGGAGGCCCCGGCGCCCGGACGGTCGCGCTCGATGAGCGTGACCTGCAACCCGTGCCCGGCCAACTCCCAGGCAATGGAGCCGCCAATAATCCCGCCACCAACGACAATGACATCCGGCGCTTTCTCGTTCATAGTGGTTGCACGGTTAAGCGCTTTTGGCGCATCGCCTCAGGAACGCAGCCGGAAGGGCGGGTACTCGTCATACCACAGCCCCACATAGCCCAGCAGGCGCGACAGTTGCTCTGGGTACCGCACGTGGAGGTCAGCCGGGTAGTCATCGTCCGCAGCGAGGCTGAACGGCGGGTAGCGGTCCGTGCCGAGGGGGGCGATGGCGTAGAACGACACGCGCCAGCCCCAGCGCAGCACGCCCACGTTGAAATTGAAGATGCCGCGCGGGTAACGTGCCGTAATCAGCACGGCAAAGAGTGCAATGACCCACAGCACGGCCGAGCACACCCCCAGCACGATCAGCACGATGAAGTGCGGGATAGCCAGCAGCCACTTGATCAGCCACAGCCAGCGACTCAAATTCGGCGATAGCTCACCCCGGATGTCCAGCGGATAGGGTTGATTCCCGGCCCCGGCGGCTTCTTGTGCCATAGCGCACTCCTTCCCGTTCGGCAGCGTCTTCCAACAGTCAATCGGTCTCGTGCTGCGGAAATTGGAAGGCGTAGAGCTTCATATCCCGCATCACGAACCGGAGCTTCACCGGCCGGCCGGCCAACTCGGCAACATCCCGCTGGCCCTGCCAGGTGACGGCCTTGCTCACGGCATTGCCCGTCACCGCGTCGGCGTCGGCAAGACCGTACCCCGGTAGCGGCTGTCCGGCTGCATTCTGGACTTCTACCTTGAGCCAGCCCCCGGCGCTGCCGTCGAGGTTCAGCTCCAGACAGCTGCCGCCAAAGCGTAGCAGCGGCGTCGTAAACTCGCCACCCCTGTAGCCCGCATCAGCCGAGATGAAGCCGTCCCGCCGTAGCGTGGCGCGGAAGAGGCCGGTATTGCTCCCATCGCGCTCCTTCTCCGCATGGCTCCCGCCGCGGCCACTGTAATAGAGCCACAGTTCATCGCCGACCGGCACCAGCCACGGGTTGGCGACGATGATCCCAGCGGTGGCACTGCCATCGGGGCCTTGGCGCAGGAACGGGCGGCGGTCGCCGGCGCGCTGCCAGCGGATGCCGTCGCGGCTGGTGAGCAGTTGGACATCGAACGTGGCCGGGAACTCGTTCTCGCCCCAGTGGTAGTACGCCGCCGGCAGCATGAAATAGGCATCTTGAGCGTCGGGATACTTCAGCGCGCAGCTGGTGTAGAAGTCAATCACCGGCCGCGGGTCGTCGCTGCGGTCCGGCACCGGAATGGTCAAGTCGGTGGCATCGGCCTCAAAGACGATCTCCAGCGGCGACCACTTGCGTAGGTCCGGGGAGGTGATGCGCCCCACGGCACGGTAGCGCCCCTGCCCGGCCGCGTTCAACTCGACGCCCATCGTGGCGGCCTCGCCGTAGGCTTGGGTCTCGCGCACACGGGTATAGCCCACGTACAACTCCAGCCGATCATCCCAGAACAGCATGTTCTGGGTATCGCACATCGTATCGGGCGGATTCGGCTGACCGGGGTAGACGTGCCAGTGGATGCCATCGGCAGAGTGCATCGCCCACAAGCCCGGCTCCACGCCGCCGGCGACCTCTCGGTCGGTGGGCTGGAACTTCGTCCAGAGCTTGTAGCGCTCTGCCGGCGCGGCCCGCTCGTCGCGGAACACCGTCGCACCTTGCTGGCTCTGGCGCTCCAAGGGCGGGGCGACGATGTTGTTGGCAGTCGAGCCACGGAACGGGATCAGGCCAAGCTCAGGCTTCTCCCAGGACAGACCATCGGTGGACTCGGCATAGCAGAGCCGCCGCGCGCCTTCGTGGGGCAAGCCACCCTCCAACAGCGCGTCGTACCACATACGAAAGCGCCCGTCGGCCTCGCGCAGGACGGTGTTGTAGCTGCCGATGCCGAGCGCCTCCCACGGCCGATCCGCGCGCAGTACCGGCTCCGCGTGCTGGACAGGCGGATTCATGCACAAGCGCACCCCGTCGGTAGAGTCGAAGAACCGCTCGTCAATGAAGAGTTGCTTTTGGGTGCCGATGTCTATGTTCATACCGCCCCCTCCCTAACCCTCCCCCGTTGCGACGGGGGAGGGAATAGACTGTAGCTGCCCCCTCGCCCTCCCCTGTTGCGATGGGGGAGGGAATAGGCCTCGTTCTCTCGCTGGCCCGTGCCCCCGTCCCCCCGTCGGGACGGGGGACCATAGGGGGGCCGGACGCTAGAACCAGCGCGTGATGACCACCTTGCGGTCGGTGAAGAAGTCAATGGCGTCGCGGCCCTGGCCGTGCAGGGTGCCGAAAAAGGATTCCTTCGCGCCGCTGAAGGGGAAATAGGCCATGGGCGCGGCGACACCGACGTTGATCCCCACGTTGCCGGTGGGGACGCGGTAGCGGAACTCGCGCGCGGCAGCGCCGTCTTGCGTGAAGATGGATGCCGCATTGCCAAACCGCTGCTGCTCAATAATCGCAATCGCCGCGTCGAGCGTGTCCACGTGGATGATGCTCAAGACGGGGCCGAAAATCTCGTCACAGGCGATGGTCATGTCGGGCGTGACGCTATCGAAGATGGTCGGGCCGACGTAGCAGCCGTCGTCGCCGCCGGCCACCGCGACCTGGCGACCATCCAGGACCAGCGTCGCGCCCTCCCGCTCACCTTGCTCGATATAGCCCAGAATGCGCTCCTGGGCCGACCGGGAGATCACCGGTCCCAACTCCACGTCGTCGTCCAGGCCGTTGCCGACCTTCAGCGCCGCCGCGGCCTGCGCGACCGCATCGCGCACCCGCTCGTGGCCTGCCCCGACCGTCACCAGGACCGAGCCGGCGAGGCAACGCTGGCCGGCGGAGCCAAAGGCGGAGTTGATGATATTGGAGACCGAGCTATCCAACACGGCGTCGGGCATGACGACGAGGACGTTCTTGGCGCCGCCCTGCGCCTGGACGCGCTTGCCGCGCTCGGCACCCCGCGCATAGATGTACTTGGCCACCGGTGTCGAGCCGACAAACGAGAGTCCCTTGACATCGGGGTGGTCTAGTAACCCGTTCACGGTGTCTTTGGCGCCGTTGACCAGGTTGATGACGCCCGGCGGGAACCCAGCGGTGTCGAGCATCTCGAAGATGAGCTGCATACTCGTGGGCACCTGCTCGGAAGGCTTGATGATGAAGGTGTTGCCGCAGGCGACGGCATACGGCCAGAACCAGAAGGGCACCATCAGCGGGAAGTTGAAGGGGCAGATGGCCGCAAACACCCCCAGCGGCTGCCGCACGACATCCTCATCTATGCCGCTGGCCGCGCCGTCCTCCAGCCCGTAGCCCATGAGCAGCGAGGGAATACCGCTGGCAACCTCGACGTTTTCGATAGCGCGTCGCACCGAGCCGCGGGCATCTTCGAGCGACTTCCCGTGCTCCAGCGTCACCTGACGCGCCAACGTCTCGAACTGCGCTTCCATCTGCTCGCGCACGGAGAAGAGGTAGCGGGCGCGGTCGAGGGGCGGCGTGGCACGCCAAGCGGGAAAGGCCGCCTGCGCCGCCGCGACGGCCTGATCCACGTCAGCCCGGTTCGACAGGGGCACGCGGCCGAGCAGGTCGCCGGTGGCCGGATTGGTCACGTCGAGGTACGCGGTCGTGTGGGGCGTGATCCACTCGCCACCGACATAGTTTCGTAGTGCGTTCGTGTCCGCTGGCGTCTCCGTTGCGCCGGCCGTGTGGGTCGTAGTCATCGGTCTCGCCTCCTACCGCCTGAGGGCCAACGCACATCTTATACCAATTCCCGCGCCTCACCCCCCGGCCCCCTCTCCATCGCCGAGCGATAGAGAGGGGGAGTGAGGTGCAGTCTGCGCTTGCGTCGCAAATGGTTTTCGAGGCTACCGTATGAAAATGTTGTTTCTGTGCCATGACAGAAAATCGGGGCGTGGGAGAAACCGAGATGGTAGTTCGATTTTCTGCCCGTCATAGCCCAGCAACAGTCTGCGCGCAGCGTCACTTGTCGAATGCGAGACTTGGCTACTCACCATAAAGGTGTAATCATCTGTAACGGCGATCAGTCCTCGGTCAAAAGCACGGTCATGCAGTGCGTTCAAGCATAATCCGTTCTGCGGATTCAGCTTTTCGGTCTTGTCGGATTCTGCCCACGGCTTGATATGGCTTGCGACAAGCAGTGCTTCGATGTCAATGCCCGTAACGCAACATTTATTGTCGTAGACAGATAGTATCGCTCTTCGGAAAAAGCTCTGATTCTCTCGAATTCTGCGGACAGCCATTCTCTCCCTTCCTTCTCCCTGGTAAATCCCTGGCGCTCGATGAGCAATATCAACATTCATCTCGCCTTCTCTCTCAGCTATTAGCCGCTCGCTTTCTGCGATGAGCACTTGCCAGTTGCTATGAAACTCGTCCCATATTTCCTTGTCCAGACGAGATGCGTTGCGGAGGCCGCTTATTTCCCGCTTCTTCAATTCTGGATCAAAACTGCCGAAATTTCCGATTTTCATATTTACGGCATCAGGCGTGCGTCCAACCAATTTAGCAGTATGTCGAACGTCCGGGTGGTTTTTGCTGGAAGCGTTGAATGGAATCCGGCAGTACAGATTGAATACGATAAGCAACTCCTCGCGAGTCCATCTTCGGAAGCTAGATTTGGTCGCCATATTATACATCACGCTTTGCGATTAGGAATCGGCAGGAACGTAGCCGCCGGCACCACAGTAGAAGTCAACGGCCAAGAACTTGGGTACACTCTCAGCGTCACCCGGCACCCTCGTCCCTCCCGGTGAGCCAACGTACATCTTATACCAATTCGCCACTGCGGCCGGGTCCGGATTCCGGCTTGCGCCGGAATGACGCATACTCCCGTCGCTCATGGGGGCGTCGGAGGTGTTAGCATAGCTCTCTCAGTGCATGGCTGATTGCCGGCGGCTGCGCGTTGGCCGGCCGCGATGAGGAGCGAACGATGGAATCCACACACGCTGCGACTGCCCGCCAAGGTTCTGCTGCGCTCTACGACGTGGTGTATGAGCGCGACGTGATGGTCCCTGCCCGCGACGGAACACCGCTGGCGACGGACCTGTATTTTCCCGCCATCGGCGGCGAGCGCGCGCCGGGGCGGTTTCCGGTCATCTTGGAGCGGACACCGTACAACAAGCTGCGCTTGGGCGCCCGCGACGCCGGCTACTTTTTTGCGCGCCGCGGCTACGTCGGGGCGGTGCAGGACGTGCGGGGGCGCTATGCCTCGGGCGGTACGTGGTATCCGTTCGCCGGCGACGGGACGGGCACGCAGGGCGAGGGCGAGGACGGCTACGACGCGGTGGAGTGGCTGGCTGCCCAGGAGTGGTGCGACGGCGCCATCGGCACGATTGGCGGCTCGTATGCCGGCGCGACACAGAGCGCCCTGGCCTCGCTCGATCCGCCGCACCTGCGCGCCATGGCGATCTCGGTCGGGCCGCACGACTACTTCGAGAACTCGATGCGGCACCACGGGACGGCGGAGCTGCGCTTTTTCATCTACTCGTTTCGGATGCTGCACACGAACGAGTGGGACGATGCCATGCCGCCCGGCGTGACCGACGCCTTCCGGGAATCCCACGAGCACATCCATTGGTGGGTGCGCCGGCTGTTGGACGGGCCGTTCCGCGCGGGCACGTCGCCGCTACAGCACTACCCCAGCGTCGAGCAGTACGTCCTGGACTTGCTGTCGCGCGGCGAGGATGACGAACACTGGGCGCGGCCCGGCTTTGGCCCGCGCCGGTACTACGATCAGCACGCTGACGTGCCGACGATCTATCAGGGTGGCTGGTACGACTCGTATGGGACGAGCACGGTGACGAACTTCATGGAGTTCACGCGGCGCAGCCGCTCGCCGCAGCGCCTGATTATGGGGCCGTGGGTTCACGGCGCGGGCGAGGAGAACTACGCCGGCGAGGTCGAGTTCGACGTTGAGGCAGCGCAGGATTCGTGGGACGACGTGCGCTTGCGCTGGTTTGATCGCTGGCTCAAGGGGCTGGACAGCGGCGTGGATAGTGAGCCGCCGGTCAAGCTCTACCTGATGGGCGGTGGTGAGGACGACGGGCGCATGACGACGGGCGACCGGCTCTTGCGCGGCGGGGCCTGGCGCACGGCACAGGATTGGCCGCTGCCGCAGACGGAGCCGACGCCGTACTATCTGCACGCGGGCGGCGGTCTCTCCGCAGCGCCACCCGCGGCCCGGCCGCCTTCCGGCTACAGCTTCGATCCGCGGTATCCGGTGCCGACGACCGGCGGGAATATCTCGGCTGCAGATCCGTTGATGCCGCCGGGCGGGTTCGATCAACGCAACCGCGCGGACCTACACGGCTGGCTGGGGCCGGATTACCAGCACACGCTACCGCTGGCGGCGCGGGCCGACGTGCTCACCTTCCAGACCCCGCCGCTGGAGCAGCCCATCGAGGTGACCGGCTCGGTCGTGGTCGAGCTATGGGCATCATCGTCGGCCGTTGACACCGACTTCACGGCGAAGCTCATTGATGTCTACCCGCCGTCACCAGATTGGCCGGACGGGTTTGCCCTCAACCTCGGGGACAGCGTTGTGCGAGCGCGGTATCGGGCTGGCTACGATCAGCCCCGCTTTCTCGAACCGGGGCAGCCGACCAAGTTCTCCATCCTGCTGTACCCGACGAGCAACCTGTTCGAGCGCGGGCATCGTATTCGCATAGACATTGCCAGCTCGAACTTCCCGCGGTTCGATGTCAACCCCAACACCGGCGAGCCGCTCAATGCCCATACGCATCACGTCGTCGCCCGCCAGTTGATCCACCACGACCCCGACTACCCCTCGCACGTCCTGCTGCCGATTATTCCGGGTTGAGGTGGGGCCGGCCCCCTCCCTCGCCCTCCCCCGTTGCGACGGGGGAGGGAATACATCCCGTCCCCCTGCCGCCGTGGGGAGATCATAGGGGGGCCGGGGGTAGGCACTCGCGGTAGACGCGGCGCCAATTGTCGCTGAGGATGCAGCGCAGCGAGGACTCGCTGTAGCCGCGGCCGAGTAGCTCCGCAGTCAGGCGCGGCAGGTGGCCGGTGTGATCCATGCCGAGCGGCCACTGGTCCGCACCGATGCCGCCAATGTCGCCGCCCAGGCCCACGTGCTCGCGCCCTACCAGGTTGACGAGATAGTCCACGAGATCGGCGAGGTGGGCGATGGTGGCGATCCGGCCGTGTGGCGGCGCGGGGTCCGGCGGTAGGTCGTGGGCACGATAGAAGGACTGCTCGGCCTCCCAACGTTCCCCAGGGGCCAGCTCCCACGCCGGATTGCCGGTCAAGACGACCTTGCGGTCCCAGGGCGGCGGCGGGCCCGGCCGCCAGCGCATCCGCTCGTCGGGGTCCTGGTATGTGTCCAGCAGGTGTCGGTTGTAGCGCCAGAGTCGCGGCGGCCGTCCATCCGCCGCCGGCGTGTACTTCCGGGACCAAACATCCTGGCGCAGCATGTGGTCGGCGAAATGCACGCCGATCACACCGCCGCGCGCGGCGATCAACCGCAGGGTAGTATCCCGCAGGCCACGCGACGACGGTACGAGGTCGCGGCTGGTGGTGTGGCTGTCTATCGGCGGCTTTGATGACGTCTCGATGATGGCACGCGCGGATTCTTCGGAGGCGTGTGCTACGTCGAGCACCACGCCCAGCTTGTTCAGGCGTGCTATCACGTCCCGCCCGAAGTCGGTCAGCGCCGGGCCGGGGAGGCCATCCATCCCCGTACACCAGCGGTTGTGGTACTGCATGGCCGGGTGCGTGGCACGCACGCCCTGCCCGAACAAGCGGTCTACCGTGTCCAGGTCTACCGTGTGTGCGTTGCCGGTGAGATGCACGATCACGCCCACGCGGTCATCGTCAGGAGGCGTATCCAAGTCACTGCGCCGCTCTATGAGGCGGGCCGCCGGGCAACGGCGCACTGCGTTCACCACGTGCGCGATGCGGCGTCGCTGATGCTCCAGCACCCAGGTAGCGGGGCCGGCGAGGTGGTAGTCGCGCGGGCCGGTCTGGAAGTAGCAGCCGAATCCGATTGAGGCGACCAGCGTCTGCACGCCGGCCGCTTGCAGCTTGGCCAGGTCAATGTAGGTGCCGCCGTCCGGGGCCAGCGCCTCGTCGTCATAGTCCACGTAGCCCAGGAAGACCGGCAGGTGCCGGTGCAGGTCCTTGGCTTGGTCGAGATGGGCCGTCCGTGTGTCCGCGGTCATCCTTCCAACGCCTTTCTCAGCTCCCCACCCGGTCATTCCCGGCTGACACGGATCATACATAGCAGTGAATGGATCGGTCAGGATGCCTGGGGTATCCAGGACGCAAACTCGTCAGACGTGGCTCGTGGGGCTAGGCGGGGTGATAAGACTGAGCTTTCCCGATTGGTCAACGCCATAAATGAACGGTCGCGGTGTCGTCGCAAAGCTGCGCTCCATCTTCTCCAGCGTTAGAACAAGGAGCTTCAGGTATTGCCAGCGGGTTGGGTCTTTCTTCTGGATCAGGCAGAAGCAACCGACGTTGTTTTCGTGGATGGCGCGCCGTTCTCCTGGGCGGGTCCTGATCTTCTTGTCGCGGGTGATGACAAGCCAATCCTCGGCTCCTGCCACCGGCAGCCAATCAGTGTCCTTGGTGTCGTGCCGGAAGCAGTCCTCTAGCCAGTACACATCGTCTCGAACCGCTTTGAGTGCAGTAGCTACGCTCTTGGGGATTGAGCGATCCAGGAAGATCATGCAGCACGTTGCAACTCGAATTGGAGCGCTCGCTCCACATGAACTTGCTCGATATTGAAGTCGGCTGAGATTTGCTCTTTGAGATCGCCCGCTCTGAACCGCTCCAGGATAATCTCGGTACGCACTCCGGATTTGGCCACTACCGGGAAACCGAAACCGTACTGCGGATCAATGACAACGGGAGTGCTGCGTCCCAGGGGCCACCAACGCGCTACAAGCTGGTTAGCGTCGTAATCCAACTCCTGGAGAAACGGTTTCAGCACCTCGTTCCACGCCTGCATCCGCTTCTTCCGCCCAACTTCGAGCAGGACATCACCGCGATCAACGAATATCTCACGCCCGCCCATCTTGAAACGCAAGGTTGCAAGCGGACGTGGCACCCCGAGAATCTCTTGGCAATTACGGACTATCTCGCGAATCATCCGCAGCGAAAACCCCACCTCTTTCAGGCGTCCGATGGCGGCAATCTCCACGAGGTCAGCAAACGAGACGCCCTCTCGTTCTTCCCTTTGGACACCAGAAGTGACAGGTGGTCGGATAACCCGCTGGCCGTGGGTATCGTAGTAGGCATATCCCGCAAGCCAACGCTTTGCGGTGCCACGGCTCACGTTGGCGAGGTAGTCCGCATCTGCAAAGCCGTAGAGAGGCCGGATCAGATTGGAGGGAATAGCAAGCGTATCTTCCACTGCTCTCCTCCCTAATCCGTTTCCTGTGGAAGTAGCTCTAGGCCCGCTGCCACGCCGGGGTCAATCGTTACCTAGTCGCAAGACCGGATGCGACGCCCATAGCCGCAGTATACCCCACATTGGCAGACTGCCCACGCGCTGGTGGCACTTATTCCGGGAGGGGGAGGGAGACGGGGCGGCCTTCGCGGGCGGAGATTTCGGCGGCGAAGATCAACTCGTGGGTCTTCATCGCGTCGCTCATCGGGATTTGGGCCTCGCGGTCTTCGCGGATAGCGTCAATGAAGTCGTTCACCTCGCCTGGGAAGGGATGGTGGGTGACTTCAGGGGTATCGGGCATGATCGTCGGGAAGCTGGCCCAGCCGGTCTGTCCGGGCAGGTGATCGGAGAGGAAATACTCGTTGTCCAGTGTCCCTTTCGCACCGTGCAAGCGCAGGTTGAACTGGTACTTGAGGTTGCCTTCCAGGATGCAGCCGATCTTGCCGATGGCGCCACTGTCGAACTTCACGACGGTCAGGGTGGTCGGATCCCACTCCATCACGTCGGTAAACCGGCCCTCGTAGCCAAAGACTTCGACGACCTCGCCCGGCAGGAACCAACGCAGCGCGTCTACGGCGTGACAGCCCGCGCAGATCAGCGCGCCACCGGCCTTCGCGCGCTGCCGCGCCCAATGGTAGCCGGGATACCACTTCTCCCAGTTGCCGCTGAAGTAGTCACATTCGCCGTAGTAGATCGAGCCGAAGAAATCGCCGGCGACCATCGCCTTGACGCTCTCGAAATAGGGATTCCAGTGCAGCACGAACCCCACCTGTGTCTTGACGCCGGCCGTTTCGATAGCCGCATTCAGCTGGCGTAGCCCGGGGAGATCAATCGCCACCGGCTTCTCCAGCAAGAGATGCTTGCCGGCCTGCGCCGCGGCCACACCTTGCTCCACGTGGAGGTTATTCACCGAGCAGACCGCGACAATATCAATCTCCGGATCCTGGAGGAACTGCTCGTAGTCGGTGTACACGCGGGCCGGCCCCAGCCCATGGGCCTGACGCACGTTCTCGGCGTTCTCGCGGCTGCTGCTGCACAGTGCAATGACGCTGGCGTGCGGATTGGCCTCAAACGCCTTGATGTGCTCGCCAGCGACCCACCCGATACCGACAATACCTACGCCCAGCTTGCCATCCGGTGTCATCGTTTCCCCTCCATCCAACGTGAGTGTAGAAAGCCACTACCCCATCCAGAGCCTTACCAGGATAAGGGCTACCCCGATCAGAATTGGAACGCCAAGTCCGATCACCCACATGACGATCCGCTTGCTCTCTTCCAGCCGTGTCAACCGTTCTCCCATGTCCCCCAAGCGGTTCTCCAGGCCCTCCAAGCGCCTCTCCAGGCCCTCCAGGCGTCCCTCCAGGCGTGTCTCAATGGCGTTCAGATGTTGCTCTAGGTGGAGATGCCCGGCCCGCATGGTCGCTAAGATGTCATCGAGGCGCTTGTCCTGTCGCGCTTCCGAGTCCCGCAGAGCCTCCCGTTGGCGCTGCTCCGAGGCCCGCAGGTCATCCATGCTGGCGAAATCCCGCTCGGATGGCATCACGCCCTCCCTCGGCGGCGCCTGCGTCGCCATGGATGACCTCCTCCCCAGGGTGTTCTCAGCCTACCAGCTAGGCCAGCATCTTTGCTCGGCAGTCTGCACACACGCCACGGACGAAGAACCTGCTACTCGTAGACCGTCTCGCCGGTCTTGTGCGCGTTGATGAAGTCCCAATCGAACTCCACTCCTAGCCCCGGTCCTTCGGGCACGTCCACACAGCCGTTCTCGTCCACCGAGTCCAGCTCATCCAGCCAACGGCGGTCGGCATAGATCGGCGCCTTCGTATTTTGGATGTTGGGGTGGACCAGCCCCAACTCGTAGTAGTTGGTGTTACGGATGGACGCCATGCAGTGCCGATGCGCCAGGCCGCCGCCGTGTAGCTCTACGTCCAGGCCATGGGCCTCCGCGAGCACGGCAATCTTCATCACGCCGGTAATGCCGCCATCCTCGCCGTCCCCGGCGCGAATATAGTCGGCTGCGCCGGAATGGATGGTATCGGCCTTCTGCTCCAGGCCGCGCACGTGCTCGCCGAGCAGCAGGGGCGTCTTGATGAATTGGCGCAGCTTGGTGTGGGCAAAGCTGGAAAAACCACCGCCCCGGAACGCATCCTCGTACCAGAAGTAGCGGGCTTCGTCGCACGCCCGGCCCACGCGCAGCACGTCATCGAACGTGTTGTAGGCACCAGCCGGATCGAGCATGATGTCCATATCGTCGCCGACGGCCGTGCGGATGGCGAGCACCGCCGCGACTTCGCGCTCGATAGGCACGTCAATCCAGCCGTGAATCTTGAAGGCCGGGTAGCCGAGTTCCTCTTTGCACCGCAACGCAAACTCGCCGTAGTCCTCGGGCCGGGTCAAACCGCCGTTTTCATCGCCGTGGTAGGTGCTGGCATAGCACGGGAGCTTCTTGCGCCAGCCGCCTAGGAGGGCGTAGATCGGGACGCCGTGCAGTTTGCCGGCGATGTCCCATAGGGCCACGTCTACGGCGCCGGGTGGCGTGCCCCCGGCGCCGCGGTGGGTGCGCTTGAGGTCGTGCCAGATGACCTCGCGCTCCAGAGCGTTCCGTCCGAGGAGATACTGCACTACGCGCGGCTGAAGGTTCCCGCCCGGTACCTGGCCACAAACACCGGCATCGGTCTCGATGGTCATGATGCTGCCGCCGGAGCGAAGACGACTGCCTTCCTCATACACCATGTCGAAGCCGAACTGCGCTTCCATGCTCAGGTTGACGACCTCGTGCTCGTAGTGGGTGACGACGATCCGTGTGATCTTGACTGCTGAAGACATAGTCTCTACTCCCTGTGGTAGCACGCTTTCGCCGCGGCGCTACCCTTCCCGATACACCTTACAATACCCTCGGCGTCTCTGCGGCGCCACTACGCCGGTTGGTGAGGGGCAGGACACACACGCGGGCCGGGCGGGTATGATGCGGAGGACCATGAGACCGTATCCGACCGACGACGACTCGTTAGCGCGCGACACGGACATCGAGTTCATCCGCGACTCCGGCCCCGGCGGGCAGCACCGCAATAAGGTGGAGACGGGGGTCCGGCTGCGCCACCGACCCTCGGGCGTGGTGGTGAAGGAAGCACGCCGCCGCTCGCAGGCCCGCAACCGCGAAGCGGCCTTTACTCGTCTGCGGGAGCACCTCAAGGCGCTGAACCGGCCGCCACCGCGCCGTATTCCGACGACCGTGCCTCGGAGCGAGAAACGCAAGCGATTGGAGGGCAAGCGGCGGCGCGCGCAGATCAAGCAATTCCGTCGTGTGCCAGCGCCGGACGAATAGGCCGCTGGCGGCTGGCCCCCCTATGGTCCCCCCGTTGCGACGGGGGGACGGGGCATCCCGCGAACCCGCCCCGCCAGGGGACCCTTGTCCATCGTGGAACGATAGAGAGGGAGGGCGACAGAGGCCGGTGCTCACCGCTCGGCTGCCGAAACGCTGGCGAGGACGGCTGCGGCCCAGCGCTCGAATACGACTGCGCCGACTTCCTTGGCGCGCGGCTGACAGGCGGCCGTGTCGGTCAGGATTGTCTCCGGCGCGACGCCGGCGCCCACGACCTCATCGCGGAACGTCTCCACCATCGCCGCGATCTGACGGCGCCCCATTTCGAGGTGAAAGAGCAGTCCGTAGGCATTGTCGCCGTAGCGGAAGGCCTGGTGCTCGGTCAGCGCCGACGACGCCAAGGCCACCGCCCCGGCCGGCAGATCGAAGACATCGCCGTGCCAGTGCAGCGGCCTAAAGGTCTGCGCGACGCCCTGCCAGAGCCGATCCGTGTGTGCGGAATCCCGCAGATGTACGTCATACCAGCCGATCTCTTTCTGCGGCGCCGGGTAGACGCGCGCACCGAGTGCGGCTGCGAGCAGTTGGCTGCCGAGGCACACGCCGATGATCGGGACTTGCGCGTGCAGGGCAGCTTCGATCAGCCGTAGCTCACCGCGTAAGTGGGGGTAGCGATCCGCCTCGTAGACGCCCATCGGCCCGCCCATGACCACAAGCCCGGCGGCGCCATTGAGCGCACTGGGCACAGCCTGTCCTTGATCTATCCGCACCGGCCGGGTCTCGATACCGTGGTCGGCCAGTGAGTCTGCGATGGTGCCAGGGCCTTCCGGTGCAACGTGCTGCACGACGATGACGTGTGGCATGTACTATCTCCGAGCGGAGTATGCCATGGCCGGCGAGCATAAGCGTAGGCATGGGCGACCGGGGTTGGCTTTTGTGGCGGCGCTGCCGTTTGTCGCTGCTCGTGATCTGCGCGGACGCGGTACAGTAGCACCGCTGCAAAGGGACGTGGCGGCCGGCGGCCGCCGGAAGCGACGACTACTCGGAAGGAGCAAGCGAACATGAATGGCTGGGAGACTCTGGCGGACATCTTGCGGCGGGAGGGAGTGGACTATCTGTTCTGCTTCCCCAGCAATCCCCTCATTGACGTAGCAGCGCGGGCCGGTATCCGTCCGATCCTCGCTCGTACCGAGCGGACCGTGGTCGGCATGGCCGACGGGTATAGCCGCTACACCAACGGCGAGCGGATTGGCGTGTGCTGCGTCCAAGCCGGGCCGGGAACCGAGAATATGTACGCCGGCGTCGCCCAAGCCTACGGCGACTCGGTGCCCATTCTCGTGCTGCCCGGACAGACGGGACGCAACCGGCTGGCGATGCACCCCAACTTCGAGGCGTTGCCCAACTACGGCGGCGTGACCAAATGGCTCGCGCAGATCAACCTGGTCGACCGTATTCCCGAGCTGACGCGCCGCGCGTTCATGCACCTCCGCTCCGGCCGGCCCAGCCCGGTGCTGCTGGAGATGGCGCACGACGTGATGGATGAGGAGTTCGGCGGGGCGCCGTCCGACTATCAGCCGGTACGGGGCGCTCGGTCGGCGGCCGATCCCGACGATGTGGCCGCCGCGGTCGAGGCGCTGCTGGCCGCCGACAAGCCGGTGCTACACGTCGGGCAGGGGGTACATTGGGCGCAGGCCTGGGACGAGCTACGCGAGTTTGCGGAGCTGGTGCAGGTACCCGTCGTAACGACGCTGGCCGGCAAGAGCGCCTTCGCCGAGGATCACCCGCTCGCTGCCGGCACGCTGGCCAATACGAGCGCCGAGCCGGCCATCCAACTGCTCGACGAGGCCGATCTCGTCTTCGGCATTGGCGCCAGCTTCTCGAAGATGCCGCTCTCCACGCCGATTCCGGCGGGCAAGGTGCTGGTGCAGCAGACGATAGACCCGGCCGACTTGAACAAGGAATACGCTGTGGACCATACGCTGCTCGGTGACGCGCAGTTGGTGCTCCGCCAACTCAGCGCCGCGGTCAAGGAGCAACTTGGTCCGGACGGCCGGGGGGCACAGTCGGATGCCGCGGCGACCGTGGGGCAGCTCAAAGCGGACTGGCTCGCCAAGTGGCAGCCGCACCTCACTTCCGATGACGTGCCTATGAGCTCGTATCGCGTGATCTGGGACTTGATGCACTCCGTAGACCTCTCGCAGACCATCGTCACCCATGACTCCGGCAATCCACGCGACGCGATTGCACCCTTCTGGCAATCGGTGATCCCGCGTGGCTACTTGGGCTGGGGCAAATCCACGCAGCTTGGCTACGGCCTGCCCCTCGTCCTGGGCGCGAAGCTGGCGGCGCCGGAGAAGCTGGCCATTCACTTCCTCGGTGACGGCGCCTTCGGCATGTGCGGGCTGGATTACGAGACCGCCGTGCGCGAGCGTATTCCCATTCTCGCTGTGCTCATCAATAACAGCGCGCTCGGCGGCTACGAGAAGTCCATGCCCTACGCGACCGAGAAATATCGGACCAAGTACCTCTCCGGCGACTACGCGACGGTGGCCAAGGGCTTGGGCGCCTACTCCGAGCGAGTGGAGCAGCCAGCGGACATCAAGCCGGCCATCCAGCGCGCCCTGTCCGCCATCGCCGACGGCCAGCCGGCACTCTTGGAATGCATCACCCACGAGGAATACAGCTTCTCCGGCCGCGGCGGCTGATTGGTGGTTAGTGGTCAGTGGCCAGTGGTCAGCGGCTTGCGCTGCAGTGATGAGGCGGTGGGTAGGACCGTCATTGCGGCGCAAGCCGAAGGGTGATGCACGATGCTGTTTGCTCGCCAGCAGCACCAGCTTCTGTTCGACAACGCCGAGAGCGTGGGTAACACCTTCGTGCTCTACCGCCAGCAAACTGAGGACTTCCCCGGCCAGAAGATCAAAGCGCCGGGTTTCCTCTTGCTCCTCTGGGAAAAGGCAGGTGACGAATGTTAGTTGAGCGGTTCATGGCACGATGTCGAGAACAGGGGCCGGCATTGGCCGCCCGTCTGGACACCAGGGCACGGAGCAAAGCGGAGGCTCAGTGGCAAAAGGCGGCCAGTGATCGCTGGCGCGCGCTGCCGACCACCACTCCGGATCGCTCCCCGGGCGCTGCCTTTGCCGTGGACGGCTCTGGTGGCACGCTGAACCTGAATAACGGATTCTCGCTCGTGGTCGCGCAAGCTGTGCTGTCCGGCCCGACTGCGGCCGATACCATTGCTGAGGTGAACCTGGGATTAGCCGACGCCCGCGAGAGTACCCCTGACGTGTCGTCCCTGGGTGACTTGATGATGCGGCGACTGGAGACGCAGCTAGCGTTGGAAGCAGTTCCCCGGATGGAGGACCCACAAGAGAGCACCATACTGCTTGACCGCTCTCTGTATGGCGAACTTAACCACCTTAGCCTCTGGTACGGCCGGATGAATCACTTGAGCACATGCTTAATGGGGGAACTTAATGTACCACAACTGCTTGAAGATGGTCTGGAGAACTATATCCGGCTTCTCTCGCAGTCATGCGGACAGAACCACCTCGTCATCGGCCTATCCAAGACCATCCTCCGCGCGCGTTTCCTGGCATACCTCCTAGAGCAAGATGGATTGCCGACGGAGGAGGGGCGGCCCAGCGACCCGGAGTTGCTGTACCGGTGGCTCACCGATACGGGGTATTCACACCCCATTCTGCTCGGAGCAGCCGAACTAGGAGACCGTCCGCTTCAGCCGGAGGCTGAGGCTTTGTTAGAGGATTGTCCAGCGATAGTGAGTTGCTATGTCCGGCCCGTGCGCTACGATGATCCGATCCGCATTGATGTACCGGCCAGTGTCATTGGCCTCCCCACGCACTTCATCGACTGTGAGCCAGCGTGGGTTCCCGATCCGCGCGTGCTGGAGCCAATAGTGGCGCTTGTGCAGTCCATGTATGGCGGCCCTACCGTCCACAATACCCTGCTCTACAAGGTGGACCGCCAGGTTCGACTATCACGTCGCACACTGGAACAAGTGTATCTGCCGGCCCTGTCACGTGTTGCTGGTGTACCTCTCGTGGTGGACCGTAGTCGTCGCCGCTTCCTCACACATTAGGACTGTCCCCGGTCCGCTCTTGGAAGGCTTTTTCAGCCACAGAGTACACAGAGCGCACAGAGTCAGGGGGCCAAGGGAGTCGGTCCGGAGATAAAGGCGCGTGATGGCCGGTGAAACGCAGGTCGGAATGTACGGAATCGGGCCGCAATCGAAGAGCGATAACGATTTCGCACGGCAGATGCGACGGCATCAGAGTTGGTACCGGGCATGTGTGCTCAAGGTTCCGTATGGAACGGGGCCGGGGCCGCGGTCACGCACTCCGTATGGGAACATGCTGACCGAGCAATCGGCGGAAGCCGGACTCAACTTCCTGACGCTCGGCATATTCGACCTAGCCAAGCGACGGATTGCCGACGGCACGGGAACGGTGGACTCCTTTCGGCTGATGCGAAATATGCTGTCGAGTCAGCCGCTGTGCTTCAACCTGTTCGGTGAGCTGGCCCTCGACCACGCGCTTGCAACCGAACTGGTGCGCGTCCTGTGGGGAGAGCATATCGCGCGTGTAACCGGCGTACACATCGAGTGGGCGCCGGAGCCGGCTGCCGAGTATCTGGATGACCGCACGGCATTCGATGCGTTCATTGAGTACGAAACGCATGACGAGCGAGCCGGGTTCATCGGCATCGAGACGAAGTTGAGCGAGCCGTTCACCGTTCACCGCTACGACAAGCCGGAATATAGACGTTGGATGACGCCGGACGGCCCCTGGCGAGCCGCTGCCGACGGCGAGGTCGCCAAGCAAGCGCACAACCAGCTCTGGCGTGACCATCTGCTCGCATGGTCACTGCTGCGCCATCCCGAATCGCAGTACGCAGAAGGCGGCTTGTCGGTGGTGTATCACCCGGAGGATCGCCGCTGCCGGGACGTGATCGCGGGGTATCGTGCGCTGTTGCGCGACGCGGCGACATTCTCGTCGTTCGATTTGGCTCAAGTGGTATTGGCCTGGAAGCCGCTAGCCGGGCCATGGCTCACGGAGTTCGAACAGCGATACTTGGCGTTGGAGCGGAGCGCAGTAGAAAAGGCGACGCCATAGCCGGACGGCCGCTCGCGCACCAGCGCCATTTAGGAAATCGCGACCTCCTTCACCTCTCCTGGTCCCAGCCCGCCGATAGCAGCACGGATGTCGGCAACCTGTAACTGTAGACGTGGCCATGAGGTAGACATGAGCACCAAGACGGCTAAGCGTCTAGCGGCCAGGTTCTGCTGGTATGGCAGGTTCTGGTCGGTGGTGATTAGCAGTTGGTAGCCCTCCGCCTCCGCTCTGTCAAGCAGTTCTCCGTTGTGCAAGTCGGACCAACCTCGTTCGAAGGCTGTATCCACCGTGTGGCCGGTAAGATGCTGTCTGAGCGGTACCGGCGTACCTTGATCGAACAGTATTTTCATGAGCGGACCGGGTGCGTCAAGGTCTGCACCTCGTGCTCAAGGACTGCTTCCACTGCCGCTCCCTCCACGCCAGGAAACCACTCCAGGAACTGCCCTACTGAGGCGCCGTCCTTGAGGTTCTCGAAGAGGGTGGCTATTGGCACCCTGGTCCCACGAAACACCCACGCCCCGCTGACCTTGTCCGGATGGCGTTCGACAGCCGGGCACGTTTGCCAATCGGTCATGCGGTCACCTTGTTGCCACGAAGCGCACGGTGATTCACACTATAGGCCATCGTCCGAGACGGTGCCATGCGTTACGTAGCATACCGCTCTAAGGTCAGCACACCGAGAGCTTCCTCGGCTGACTTGACGCGGTCGGAGCGTCAGCCTTATACTCGGAGGGTAGGTTTGGCTCCTGTTAGCGCTGGCCGAAGTGGCGGAATTGGAAGACGCGCTACGTTCAGGGCGTAGTGAGGTACCCCCTCGTGTGGGTTCGAGTCCCACCTTCGGCACCATCGTTCCGGCGTGCTCCATCCCCAGCCCCCTCTCCACACTCGGAGAGGGGGTATTTGCTATCAGGCGGGAGGGCGCCGGCCGGAGCAGTGACTTGTGGGCCTGAGCGGAGGTTGGAGCAGATGGTCCGTTCGAACGATGAGCGTCTTTCTTGGCCTGGTGCCATTTCCTTGGAGCACACCGATGATTGGGTAATGCCGTGGCGGTTGCCTCACACGCAGCGCGACCTGTTTCCTCCACTCGCGCTGCAGGAACGAGCAGCCATGCCGGCCGGCGTGCGGTTGGCCTTCCGCAGCAGCACCACCACCATTACCGGGGAGATCGTACCGCAGCCCGACGCCACCGCAGTGGACCTCGCCGTAGACGGTCGCATCCACGGCTCCGTGCCGCTGGCCGGCAGAGCAACGTTCACCTTTGCCGGGTTAGCACCGGGCGAGAAACTGATCGAGCTGTGGTTACCGCAGATTGGCACGTTTCGCCTGCGGTCGCTGATCCTGAGTGACGGTGCGAGCCTGATGCCCGCGGAAGATACCCGTCCGCGCTGGATCACCTACGGTAGCTCGATCAGTCACTGTGGCGAGGCGGCGAGTCCTGCCTATACCTGGCCGGCGATTGTGGCCCGCACACACGGCCTGAACCTCACCTGTTTGGGCTACGGCGGAAACTGTCATCTGGAACCGATGATCGCGCGGATGATCCGCGATCTACCGGCCGACTTTCTCTCGATGAAGGTGGGTATCAACATCCAGGGTGGCAATACGCTCAACGAACGGACGTTCCGTGCAGCCATCATCGGCTTCGTGCAGACCGTGCGCGAAAAGCATCCCAATACCCCATTCGCCGTGATCTCGCCCATCTATTCACCGCCACGCGAGACGACCCCGAATGAGGTTGGCTTTTCGTTAGCGGCTATGCGCGATGAAGTGGCCGCAGCCGTCAGCGCCCTCCAGGCGCACGGAGACCGTCACCTGCACTATTTCGATGGCCTCCAAATCTTCGGTCCGGAAGCGGCCCATCTGCTGCCCGACGACCTCCATCCCAACGCCGAGGGCTATCAAGTGCTCGCCCGGAACTTCTTGCGGCAGGTCGTGGCCAAGGTCTTCGTCTCGTAACCGACGGCTGCCGCGGGCCGGGAGCGAGGTGAATAAGGATCAACCGTCGCGTTGGCCCCAGAGTACGATGTCCTGGCGCGTGAGGCGGATGTCGTCGTCCTCGCGCACGGGGGCTAGACCGGTGAGGTCGTCGTCGAGCGAGGCCCGGAGCAGGCGACGGATTTCGGCCTCATCCTCCGGCGAGGTGTTGGCCGTAGAGGCCCAGGAACTCGCCGTCATCTGCCGGGTGAAGTGCCGGACGGCGCGTACCGGGCAGCCCACATCCGCCATCAACTCCCGCAGACGCGACTCGCTGAACGCCTCGACGTGCGAAGGACTCCGCAGCCGCTCCAGCTGGTTGAACCGCGCCGCTTGGTCCGGGTCCTCCGGCAAGCAGAACTCACCGATCACCAGCCGTCCACCGGGCCGGAGGACGCGGGCCATCTCGGCTAGGCCGGGCACGGCCTCCGTGAAGTGATGGACGCTGAAGCGGCAGGCCACGACCGCGAAAGAGGCATCCCGGAACGGCAGCCGCGTGGTGTCGGCGCTGGCAAGCTGGACGCGGCGCTCCGGGGCGTGGGCGGCGCTTTCCCGGCGGCTCTCGGCGGCGCGCTGCAACATCGCCATGGTGAGGTCCACGCCGATGACGCGCCCCTGCTCGCCGACGCCCGGCGCCAGCTCGAAGGCCACCGCCCCGGTGCCCGTCGCCACGTCGAGCGCGACCGTCTTGTTGGTCAGCGCCGCAAACTCGACCATCGCCGCCAGGGTCTCATCCCCGGCGCCCTGGTAGGTGGCTGCGCGGGCGGCAAAGTGCTCCTGGACATCTTGCGAGGACGGCTTTGGCTTACTCATTCTGTTTCCCCATCCCCCCTCCGTCATTCCCGCTTTCGCGGGAATCCATGCTCCCCGCCCTGGATTGCGGCCTTCGCCGCAATGACGAAATGAGGTTAGCTGTCACCTACTACGTCCTCGCGGCGGGCGGCCCAGGCGATGCCGCGGGCGAGCAGACGCTGGACCATCGCGTGCTCGAATACGGCGCCGACGTGACCGAGGCAGGTGATGAAGAGCCGGCCGGCGCCGATGTCCTTGACATATGAGGACGGCTCGGCGAGATTCTCGGCCTCGTGGTGTCCCGTCATCACGACGTGGAGGGAAGAGCGGTCGGGATACTCGTTGACGTAGCACTCGTCCTCCAAGTCGAAATCAGTGATGCCCTGCGTGATGAAATGGTCGGGGTCGGCCACGCGGCTGGACATGGGGCTAAAGGGCGGGTGGCCGATAAACCGCCCGCCGACCAACTCGTGGTACTCCGGCCGGCCGTTGACGTTGATCGTTGCACTGTGGATGCCGACCAGCGCGCCGCCGCCATGCACCCAGTCACTCAGGCCCTCCATCTGGGCATCCGTCATCTCGCCGGGGCTGCCGAAGACGAGCAAGCACGGCGCTTGGGCGAGCCGGTCGGCGGTGAGCGCGTCGTGATCTTGCGTGATGGTCAGGTCGAGCCAATCCAGTGACCAGAGGAACCGGACGAGTGCCGCGCGGGCATCGAGGTCTTGCGTATGCACCGCTGCAATGAGCAATGTTGCCCGCAGCTTGCCGTTCGAGTCGGTAGTCATGTTGCCTTCTGCCTCCCTCGCGCCGTAGCGCGGCTGCCGCCGGGCTACGCGGTGCTGCTGTGGTCTGCGAGCGGACTGTACCATGTCTGGCCCCCCTTGGTCCCCCCGCTGCGGCGGGGGGACGGGGATTGCGGCTTTGTGTGGGAATGACGGGACGGGGCCTCCGGGGGCATCCGGTCTGGAACCGCTGCCCGCGACGGTGTACACTCCGGGCGGCGGGGTGCGGCGCCGAGCACACTGACTGCCGGTGTTCGATGGCGTTGCCGCCTCTAGGGCCGGGGGCACGTAGGCAGGGTGCGCGTGGGAGGGAGCAGGTCATGCAGGTGGACCGTGAGCTATTCATGGAGCAGGGGTTTCTGATCCTCCGCGATTTCATCCCGCGGGACAAGCTCGACGCCATCCGCGCGAGTGCCGAGATTATGCTGGAACGGCAGAAGGAAATCTGGAGACGCGAGCGGAAGCCCGGCGATCCGCCCGGCGGTGAGTGGGAGACGGCGCGGCAGCCGCGCGTGATGATGGAGCTGCCGGGGATCATTGATGAGCAAACCGCGAATGTGGTCGAGGACTTCTGGATTGACGACGCGACCTTAGAAGTCGTCGGCCAACTGATTACTGGCGAGCCGATGATTCATAGCATGATGATGATGTGCAGTCCGCCGGTGGAAGATCATCCGGGCGGCACGGGCTGGCACCGGGACTTCAGCGCCCTTAGAACGGCGCCGCTGGCGGCGCTGCAAGCGGACCTGATCGAGAACGGGCCGCGGTATACGCAGTGGAATGTCCCGCTCTACGACGACAACGTCCTGTGGATCGTGCCTGGCAGTCATCGGCGTCTGAATACGCCGGAGGAAGACGCGGCGCTGCGCCGCAGCACCAAGGAGCCGGTGCCCGGCGGCGTAGCGGTCGAGCTACGCGCCGGGGACGCTGCCGTGTACTCGCACTACCTGCTGCACTGGGGCAGTAACTACACAACCAGGCTGCGCCGCACGCTTCACGGCGGGCACGTCACGCTGGCGGAATTCGACGACCTGTCGTTTGCGGAGGGGCTATCGCGGCGTGGCCGGGCTACCTTTGAGCGCTGGTCAGGGCAGGGTAAGGCACTGCAAGAGGCGACCGAGGCAGCGCTGCGGGCGGTTATTGCTGGGGATGCTGCCGCCTACCATGCCGGGCTGGAGACGCTGGAGCCGGGCATCGGGGAGCAGGGGAAGACGCTGTTCACCATCTTCCTCTGCAAGGCCGCCCGGCAGATCAAGATATTGCAAGATTCGACGTTCGAGGCCCACGACCTGGCTCGCTCATTCGCGGGGGGATCCCATCCCTTGACCTTGAACTGGGGGCCGGGGTTCTCGAAGCGGTTCACGGCGGAGGAGGGCGACGCGCTGTGGCGCCGGTTTGCGGTGCTGGACGCGCAGCTCCAAGTGGGCGAGGACCAGGATGATCCCGGTTTTCAGCAAGAACACACACCCTATCTAGTCAACACCCTACCCGAGAGCGTACACACCGAGGCATTCATCGCCAGCTGGCGTAGGTGATCGGCCGGCCCCCCTATGGCCCCCCCGCTGCGGCGGGGGGACGGTAGTTCCCTGCCCTGTGGGTGAGCATGGGGATAGGTTCGGAAGGGAGAGCATGTTATGGCCCTGCCCGCACGGATGAAGTTCGGGATTTTCCTGGCGCCGTTCCACCGGCTCGGAGAAGACCCTACCCTCGGCTTGGAGCGCGATCTGGAACTGCTCCAGTGGCTCGACTATCTGGGGTTCGACGAGGCCTGGATCGGTGAGCACCATAGTGGTGGCTGGGAGACCATTGCCTCTCCTGAAGTGTTCATGGCTACCGCTGCCGAGCGGACCAGGCACATCAAGCTCGGCACCGGGGTCATCAGCCTGGCGTACCACCATCCGCTGATGGTCGCCAACCGCATGGTGCTGCTCGATCACCTCACGCGGGGGCGCGTGATGATGGGCGTGGGGCCGGGTGCGCTGTCGCCCGATGCAGTTATGCTCGGGGTGGACGTGGTGAGCCAGCGGCAGCGGATGCACGAATCGCTAGACATCATCATGCGGCTGCTCACGGAGACGGAGCCGATCAGCTACGAGTCGGATTGGTTCGAGCTGCACGACGCGCTGCTGCACCTGCGGCCCTACACGCAGCCGCACTTCCCCGTCGCGGTCGCGGCCTCCGGCTCGCCGTCGGGCATGGAGCTGGCCGGCAAGCATGGGCTGTGGGTGCTCTCGGTCAGCTCGGTGAATCCGCGCGGCCAGATGACCACCAACCTGAACGAGTTCTGGCAGATTGCCGAGCAGAGCGCCGCCCGGCACGGCCAGTCGGTAAGCCGCGACGAGTGGCGGCTGGTGCTCCACGTCCACCTGGCCGAGTCACGTAAGGAAGCCATCGAGCAGGTGCGCGAGGGGGCAGCGGCGTTCCAGCACAGCTACTTCGAGCAGACGCTAGGCATGGACGCGCTCACCGATGGCCCCCCGGAGAGGATTGTCGAGGCAGCGAACGAGCAGGACGTGTGGTGTGTCGGCACACCGGACGATCTCGTTGGCAAGATCAACCGGCTCAGTGAGGCGAGCGGCGGTTTCGGAGGCTTGCTGCTGCTGGCGCACGAGTGGGCGACGCGCGAGCAGACCTACCACAGCTACGAGTTACTCGCCCGTTATGTCAAGCCGAAGTTCCAAGGCTCGTTGGTCAATCTCACGACCTCGCAGGCCTGGGCCACGGACAAGCTGGCCGAGATCAAGGCGAAGCAGAAGTTGGCTATGGATCGCGCCAAGCGCGATTATCTGTCTCGGCGGTAACGCACCTACCCCCAACCCCCTCCCTGAAGGGAAGGGGCTAGAGGCCGTCTTTGCTGACCGCCTTCCCTGGAAGGACGCGGCCCGGGGGCGGACTCCCCTTCCCTGGAGGGAAGGGGCCGGGGGTTAGGCCCAATATCCCCTAGACGCAGCCGGGCAACTCCTGGCCGGCGACGAGCAGGTAGCGGCGGTTACCCGCGACGATATTGTCCCGGATATGCACTCCGTCGAGACTCTGGTAGTAGGCGTGCTCCCACCAGGGGTCGTCGTTGGCGAAGTTGCCAAACTGTGATTCCGCGTCGCAGTAGTGCATCGCCCAGCCGCGGCGATGCTGGCCGGTTTCGTTCGGTCCGGTGGCGTGCATGGTCCAGCGGTCGTGGAAGGCCGCATCGCCGGGTTTCAGGGTGACCAGCACTGTTTGCTCCAGCCGCTCGGCCGTCAGCTCTTCCGCTACCCCCTCGTCGAACTGCACCTGGCCATAGTCGGCAGTGATCGGCACATAGTGAAAACAGCCGTTCGCCTCCGTCACTTCATCCAGCGCGATCCAGCAGGTCACACTGCGCCGGCTGAACTGGAAGAAGCCGTCCTGATGGAAGCGGTTGGCGCCGCCATACGGCCCGGAATTGTTGTACGGCGGCTTGTTGTAGAGGTGGTCGAACCACAGCTTGAGATTGGGCGCGAGGAGTTCCTGAAGCACCTTGACCACGTTGGGGTGCGCGGCGAACTTGCGGAACACCGCGTCGTTGTCGGCCAGGTGATCGAGGGTGCTGCCGAAACGCTGCCACGGATTGTCGGAGGCCTGTGCGGCGGCGAGAGCGGCCTCGTCTATCGGACGCTGGCGTACCGGGTACACCCGGTCGCCGCGGCGCGCGTAGCGCCCGGTGATCCGCTCTTCCGGTTGCTCCGCGAAGGTGTTGTATCTGGGCAACTCCTCCACGTCCTGCTTGTGTAGCTCCTGCAGCCGCTGTCGCTCGGCCGTGTCGCGCTGCCGGTAAGTCTCAACGTCGCTGATGATCTCATCGGCGCGCTGGCGCAGCGTCTCGACCTCCTCCGGGGACAGTACGTTGCGGACGACCATGAACCCGTTCTCGCGGAAATCGGCGTGCTGCACCTCGTTCAACTCCATGGATCACCTCCTGCGCGGTTTCCCTTGCACACCGCGCCACTCCGTCTCCTCGCCCCCAGGATACAGCAAGGCCGAGGAGCATACGCCCCTCGGCCTCAGCATCAGCCTCGGCACACACTCCGAGCGACTCGTGCTCGGGGCTTACTGCATCATCTTGATATCGTCCTCGAGCATGACCTGCGTCTCGCGCTGGGCGCTCTCCAGACCGGACTTGGCGCCGACCTTCTTGGCCATGATGTCCTTGACGGCATCGCCAATCCGGCCGGTGATCTTGCTGTGGGACGGCAAGCCGGGCCACCGCCAGCCGTAAGGAGCCAGGTCAACGAAGCCGCGGAACTGCGGATCATCCTTGAGCGCCTCGCGGAGCTTCGGATGGTCGAGGCCCTTCTGGCTGATAGGGATAGTAATCGCACGGATCATGTGCTCCACCTGGGCATCCGGCTCGCTCAACCAGAGCGTCACCTGGGACGCGGCTTGCTGGCGCTCCGGAGTGGTCTTGAAGACGACGGAGTTCCAGCC
>DAOUJP010000016.1:0-4717 GCA_034422515.1 Chloroflexota bacterium
GCCATGGCGACTGAGGCCGCCCGCTGGCTACCTGACCAGGCGCCGGCGGTGGCCGTGTCGCAGTGGGAAGCGGCGCTGCAACGGTTCGTGGATTCCTTGGATGCCAAGGCCCAGCGGCTGCGTGGCCTGAGTGACCCGGAGACGCTGCGGCAGCACCTCCCGCAACTCGCGGCACCGACGGCAAAGGCCGGCCCACCACCGCTGCCACCAGACACCCGGATTGCGCTACTGGTGCATCATCTCGCGGAGCTGACGCGAGGTGACGCGGCCGTCGTGGCACACCTGACGGAACGTGGTGCAACGGTCAACGTGCTTGGGATCGGCGATGGCAGCACGCACAATCCGGCCCAGGTGGCCACGGCTCACGATCTGCTCTTGATCAGTTCCAATATCCAGGACCTCGACGCGGCGGCGGGCTACGCCCAGACGGCAACGCCGTTGATCTTCTGGGAGTCGCGGCGGGTACTGGAGGCAACCCAGTTGGCGCGCTGGGGTGGCACCCGCCCGGAGCAAACCGATATTCGGATTGCCGATGCGGACCACCCGATCACCGCGGGGTTACCGGTTGATGAGCGGCTGCGGGTGGTGCGTCGGGCCGATACGTTCAGCGTCGCTTGGCCGTTCAAAGGGCCAGGAGTGCAGGTGTTGGCGAAGCATCTGTTCGGTGACGACTCGGCGCTCCTAGTGGCGGAGGTGGGTGCCGAGTTATCGAATGGGCAGCCGGCGCGAGCCAGGACCGTCTTCTTGTTCTGGCATCACGACACCTTCCACCTCAGCACGAGCGAGGCGATCCGGCTGTTCGACCGGGCGGTGGATTGGGCGCTCGGACTCCCCGCTGACGATGACGCTTGAGCGAACTATGATGTCGGCAGTGCCAATCGTGCTGCCTGAGCACCTGATACACTCCATGACATGCGCGCGCTGTGGGTAGACTGGTGAGCAGCTTGCGTCGGCTGATCCCGCTTGGTCGCGCGTTGGTGCTGGGGCTGCTCTTGGCCGGACTGACGAGCGGCCTGCCGGCGACGCACGCCGCTGCTCCCGGGGTCCTCATCACCGAGGTCCAGGCCGCGAATACGCGCACGGTGGCCGACGACCAGGGTGGCTACGCCGATTGGCTGGAGTTGCACAACCCCACGGACAAGCCCGTCTCCCTCGCCGGCTACACCCTGACCGATGATCCCACCGCGCCGGCCAAGTGGTCCCTGCCGGCCGCCACGCTGGCGCCGGGTGCCTTTCTGGTGGTGTGGGCCTCCGGCGTAGACCAGGTGACGCCGGAAGGCTGGCACACGAGCTTCCGGTTGAGCCGCGCCGGGGAATACGTCGGCTTGTTCGGTCCGGACGGGCAGGTAGTGGACGAGGTGACGTTCGGCGCCCAGGAGGCGGATGTCTCGCTGGGCCGGCTGGGCATGGTACCCGGCGCGTGGGTGTCCTTCCCGGACCCGACGCCCGGCGCGGCGAATACGACCTGGCACCGCCAGCGGGTGCCGCCGGACGCGCCGCCGGTCGAGGTCACGCCGGGCAGTGGGCGCTTTACTGGCCCGGTCACGGTGCAGCTGCACACGCCGGTACCGGGGAGCCTGCTGTACTACACGCTCGACGGGTCCGATCCGACGGTGGATGGGCGGGAGTACACGGCACCCCTAGCGGTGACGGAGACGACGGTGCTGCGAGCGGTGGCGTTGGACGACGGTGTGCCGGTGAGTGCCGTGACAACAGCGACGTACCTGGTGGGGGAAAGCACGAGCCTGCCGGTGCTGTCGCTGGTCACGGACCCGGCGCACCTGTGGGACGAGGCGACCGGAATTCACGTCAACGCGGAGGGACGTGGCCGAGCCTGGGAGCGGCCGGTAACGGTGGAGTGGCTGTCACCGGAAGGAGCGTTGGGTTTCAGCGTGGGGGCCGGGCTACGCATCCATGGGAATATCAGCCGGCTGCGTGTGCCCAAACGCTCGTTCCGGCTGTATTTCCGGGGAGACTATGGGCCAACCGAACTCGCCTACCCACTGTTCGGGACGGAGCCGGGGCAGGCGTATGACCGACTGGTATTACGGGCCGGGGTAGATGACGGTTGGCTCTGGCCGTGCGAGGACAAGCCGGGTTGTTACAGAGAGTATGCGGTGTTTCTACGGGACCAGTTGGTGCGGGACCTGCACGCGGCGATGGAGCAAGTGGTGCCACGGGGACGCTGGGTAGCGCTCTACCTGAACGGGGACTACTGGGGGCTGTACAACCTCACCGAGCGCATTGACGACGCCTTCCTGACCACACATTTCGACGCCACCACGTGGTATGCCCACTCGAAATCAGGGGAGATTACCCCCGGGAGTGCGGGCCGCTGGTACCGGTTTGCGGACTGGCTGGCCGGGACGGACTTGCGCGGGGCAGCGCAGTACGAGCAGGCAGTGCAGTATTTCGACATCGAGAATTTCACCGGGTACTACCTGCTGAACATCTGGGCACGGAACACGGACTGGCCGCACAATAATTGGGTCGTGGCGCGCGCGCGGGAGGGTCCGGACATGCGCTGGAGGTTCATCGTTTGGGACGCCGAGTCGACGTTCGAGCGTGATGAGGACACGTTCGAGCGCGTCGTGCTGGATAAAGGGCGGCTCGGCAAGATGCTCGCCAGCTTGCTGCAGAACGCGCAGTATCGCACCTATTTCGTCACACAGGTCGAGCGCCATCTGGCCGGAGCGCTGGACACCGCCTCCGTGCGCGCACGCCTCGACGCGCTCGCCGCCGATCTGCGCCCGGAAATGGCGGCCGAAGCGGCCCGCTGGTTGCCGGAGCATGAGCCGGCTGTGCTGGTGGCGCAGTGGGAAGCGGAGCTACAACGAATCTCGGAAACCTTTGACGCCGATGCCCAGCGTCTGCTCCGATTGAGGAACCCGGAGCTACTCCGGCAGCCCCTCCCGCAGCTCGCGGCACCGGCGCCGGCCGCCGTGCCGACTGACCCGCCAGGGGTCCGCATCAACGAGGTGCTCACGGCGAATACGCACACGGCGTTCGATGACCACGGTGGTTACTCCGATTGGCTGGAGCTGCACAACCCCACGGACACGGCCATTACCCTCCTCGGCTATAGCCTGACCGATGATCCCGCCACGCCGACCAAATGGTCCGTCCCCGTCACGACACTGGCGCCGGGTGCCTTTCTGGTGATCTGGGCGTCCGGCATAGACCAGGTGACCGGGGGTAGCTGGCACGCGAGCTTCCGGCTGAACCGCGCGGGCGGCTATCTGGGCTTGTTCGGCCCGGACGGGCAAGTGGTGGATGAGGTCACGTTCGAGACGCAGGAGGCGGATGTCTCGCTGGGGCGGCTGCCAGGGTCCGAGCAGTGGGTAGCGTTTCCAAGCCCAACCCCCGGCGCGGCGAATACGCCCCGGCATCGCCTGCAGGCGGCACCGGGCGCGCCGGCAGTGGTGGTCACACCGGGCCGTGGCCTCTTTGCTGGCCCGGTGTCGGTGCAGCTAGCGGTGCCACTGCCGGACAGCACGGTGTACTACACACTAGACGGGTCCGATCCGACGGTGGGTGGTGAGGCGTACACGGCACCCTTGGAATTAGAGGAGACGACGGTACTGCGGGCGGTGTCGCTGCGCGACGGCGTGCCGGTGAGCAGCGTGACCACGGCGACATATCTGGTAGCTGAGAGCGTTGGCTTGCCGGTCGTGTCACTGGTCACGGCCCCGGCCCACCTGTGGGGCGAGGCGACGGGCATCTACACCAACGCACCGGCATGGGCAGCTTGGGGGCGGGCCTGGGGACGGGCTAGCGAGCGTCCGGTGACGGTGCAGGGTCTGTCGCCAGAAGGCGAGCTGGACTTCAGTGTGAGAGCAGGACTCCGTGTCCGGGGTGAGGAGAACCAGTCGGAATCAGCCAAGCGGTCGTTCGAGCTGTACTTCCGCCCGGAGTATGGGCCGCGCGAGTTGGCGTATCCGCTGTTTGGACTGCGGCCGGGGCAGACCTATGACCGGCTGATCCTGCGGGCCGAGGATCAGGACAGTTGGCAGTGCAGCGAGGCGTCCCAATGTGCGGCCGAGGCGGTGTACGTGCGGGACCAGTTGGTCCGGGAACTGCACGGCGCGATGGGGCAGGTGGCGGCGCGGGGTCGCTGGGTGACACTGTACCTGAATGGGGCCTACTGGGGGCTGTATCACCTCGCCGAGCACGTTGACGAATCGTTCCTGACTACGCACTTCGACGCCAGCGAATGGTATACCCACTCGGCCGGTAGCTCGCACCGCTGGCACCTCTTAGTGGACTGGTTGCGGGATGCGGACTTGAGCGTGGCGGCGGAGTACGAGCGGGCGGTGCAGCAGCTCGATATGGAGAGCTTCACCTCCTTTATCATCCTTCGCTTGTGGAATGGAGATACCGCTTGGGGCAACCACAACTGGTATGCGGCCCGCCGGCGCAGGGGGACTGATACCCGCTGGCGACTGTTCCTGCGAGATGCCGACGTGCCCTCGGGTTTGTATGGTCTACCCTCCCGCCAGGCCGTGCGTGGCAACGCGGCGCGGGGTGCCCTCATCCCGATCTTGATCAGCCTCTTGGCCAACCCGCAGTATCAAGCCTACTTCACTGCCCAAGTCGAGCGGCACCTCGCCGGGGCGCTGGCCACCGAGGCCGTGCGCGCACGCCTTGACGCGCTGGCTGCGGACGTGCGCCCGGCCATGGCGACTGAGGCCGCCCGCTGGCTACCTGACCAGGCGCC
>DAOUJP010000017.1:0-8965 GCA_034422515.1 Chloroflexota bacterium
CGAAGCCCCGGTGAACGGCGGCCGTAACTCTAACGGTCCTAAGGTAGCGAAATTCCTTGTCGGGTAAGTTCCGACCCGCACGAATGGCGTAACGACTTGAGCACTGTCTCGGCCGAGACCCCGGCGAAATTGAAGTGTCCGTGCAGATTCGGACGACCCGCAGCAGGACAAAAAGACCCCGTGGAGCTTTACTCTAGCTTGGCATGGGCTCGAGTTACGTTTTGCGTAGCATAGGTGGGAGCCTGGGAACCCATCCTCGTGGGGGTGGGGGAGGCAGCAGTGAAATACCACTCTGAGCGTCGCTTAGGTCTAACCGGTGTACACCCCGTTGGGATAGTGTGCCCGGGACAGTGCCAGGTGGGGAGTTTAACTGGGGCGGTTGCCTCCTAAAGTGTAACGGAGGCGCCCAATGGTCCCCTCAGCGCGCAGGGAAACCGCGCTCGCGAGTGTAAGGGCACAAGGGGGCTTGACTGTGAGGCAGACACGCCGAACAGATGGGAAACCAGGGCCTAGTGACCCTACGTCTCCAAGTGGCAGGGGCGTAGATTATCGGATATAAGCTACCCCGGGGATAACAGGCTAATATTGCCCAAGCGTTCATAGCGACGGCAGTGTTTGGCACCTCGATGTCGGCTCGTCGCATCCTGGGGCTGGAGCAGGTCCCAAGGGTTGGGCTGTTCGCCCATTAAAGCGGCACGCGAGCTGGGTTCAGAACGTCGTGAGACAGTTCGGTCTCTATCCGCTGCGGGCGCCGGACGGGTGAGGGGAGCGACCCCTAGTACGAGAGGACCGGGGCCGACTGACCGCTAGTGTGCCAGTTGGGCTGCCAAGTCCACCGCTGGGTAGCTACGTCAGGACCGGAGAAGCGCTGACAGCATCTAAGTGCGAAACCGCCCCCAAGATGACCCGTCCCGCCGCGCGCCGGCAACGGTGCGCGGGAGAGTCCCCTCCGAGATGAGGAGGTGTGAGGTGGTACCTGGAAGCCGGGCGACCGGTGTAGGGGAGCCATCCTCCTGGACAACGCCGTCTCACCACGATGCCTCGGTCGGCATTTTTGGATCTGAACTCCGCAGATCACTCGCTCTTCTTCCCTTTGCTTGCCACCCGGCAAGTAGGGGCCTTATGCGTGGCTATCTTGAGATGGTCTTGGTGACTCTAGCGAGGCTGCCCCACCCGTTCCCATCCCGAACACGGTAGTGAACTGCCTCAGCGCCGAAGATACTGCTAGCGAGAGCGAGTGGGACAATAGGTCGTTGCCAGGGCCATTTCTTTTTGCCCTCCGTTGCTAGTTATGGTGCTCCACGGACCAGTGTCCACACCTTGCGGCTGATGGAGGTCGCCAATGCATATGGACCCGGCGATGCCCGTCTTCGTCGGATTCGTACTGACCATCCTGATTTTGGGCCTCGCGCTGCGGGGGCTGCGGCAGCCGGCGGCCGTTGCCTATTTGATCGCCGGCGTGGTGATCGGCCCACAGGGTCTCGGTCTGGTCAGCGACGCCAACGTGATCACCCGCCTCGGTGAAGTGGGTGTGGTGGTGCTGCTCTTCTTTGTCGGCATGGAGATTTCGCTGCCGCGCCTATTGGAGCGCTGGCAGGCGCCGTTGTTCGGGATGTTACTCAAGGCCATTGTGGGCATCGGCTGCGCGTGGCTACTCGGCAGCCGCCTCGACTGGCCGACGGCGCGCATCATCTTGCTCGGGTTCGTACTTAGCCTCAACAGCACGGCCGTCGTGCTCAAGATGCTCCGCGACTGGGGTGAGACGGATACCCAGGTCGGCCGCGACGTGACCGGTGTCCTGCTGATCCAGGACCTCGCCTTAATCCCCATGCTGATTATGTTGGATCTCTTGGGTGGGGAGGCGCCCACCGCTTCGGAAGTCGGCCGCCAGGTCCTCGGCGGTGTGTTCCTGATCGCCCTACTCACGTGGGTGGCGAGGCGCGGGGAATTCCACCTGCCGTTTGCACGTCTTTTGCGCGCAGACCACGAGCTACAGGTCTTCGCTGCCTTGATTGTCTGCTTTGGTCTCGCGTTCATCATCGGCCTCCTGGGTTTGTCCGTCGCGATTGGCGCGTTTGTGGCCGGTATCCTGATTGCCGCCACGCCTGAGGAGCACTGGGTCACCAAGAGCATGGAGCCGTTCTATGTGGTGTTCGTTGCCCTCTTCTTCGTTTCGATTGGCCTGTCCATTGACCTCACTTTTGCCCGCGATAACTGGCAGGTGATCCTGCTTTTGGTCGGTGCGGTGTTCCTGATTAATACCCCCATCAGCACCCTGATTATGCGGATGCTGGGTGATGACTGGCGCGAGAGCTTGTACGCCGGGGCGTTGCTGTCGCAGATCGGCGAGTTCAGCCTGGTACTCGCTGCCGTCGGGCTGCAAGCGCAACTGATTACGGGCTTTGCCTACCAGACGACCGTCGCGGTAATCGCGTTGACATTGTTGATTAGCCCGACCTGGATTGCTGCCGTCAAGCGGCTGCGTCGCTTACCGGCCCGTGCAGCGTGGCTGCTCGCTGAGACGTAGCGCCGACGGTACTGCTGGCGAGAGCGAGAGGGGCAAGCGGTCGTTGCCAGGGCCAATGCTTTTTTGCCGGCCGTGGGCCGGGCTAGTAGGGAAACTGCGTGTCGGGATGCTCCTGTAAATACTGGCCCAGGCGGACGCTCAAGTTCTCCTGGAGCTGGATGCTCAACCCACCGTCAACCACCAGTGCGTGGCCGGTGATGAAGGCGGCCTCGTCCGAGCAGAGGAAGACGACCGCGTTGGCAATGTCCACCGGCCGGCCGCAGCGGCGCAGGGGGTACTGCTGCTCGAAGAACCGTCGCCCGCTGGGGTTCTCATCCCACATGCGCTCCTGAATCCGGCCGGTCACCATATGTCCGGGGCAGATCGCGTTGACGCGAATACCCCAGGGGCCGAACTCCGTGGCCAGTTGGCGCGTCAGCCCGATCACGGCGGCCTTGCCGGCTTCATAGACCATGTGCCCCGGTGCCATGAGCAGCCCGTGGACGGAGGAGATGTTGATGATGTTGCCGCCACCGGCTTTCTGCATCACCGGCACGGCGTATTTCGCCGCCAGGAAGATGGACTTGGTGAGCACGGCCATGCCCCGATCCCAGCCTTCCGCACTGACCTCCAATGCACTGCCGGTACCCTCCGGGTCAATGACCGCATAGGCGTTGTTGACGAGGATGTCGAGCCGCTGCCAGCGCTCCAACGTATACGCCACCATTGCCTGCACGTCCTGATGAATTCCGACGTCGGCGTGGAAGGTTGCCGCCACTCCTCCGGCCGCCGTGATACTGGCTACCCGGCGGTCGGCGGCCGCGTCGTCAATATCGGCGATGAGCACGGTCGCACCCTCCGCGGCGAGACGACGGGCGGTGGCGCCACCAAGCCCCTGCGCGCCGCCGGTCACCAGCGCGACCTTGTTGGCTAGTCGTTTCATCCTTCATCTCCTCGGCGGTCGGCGCGCCTGTCGTTGCTGCAATGATAGGGTAGCCACCGCCGGATTGCTGTCAAGACCGCCGGAGGAGAGCACGCGCACCTTCCTTCGCAGCCATTCCCGTTCGTTGCAGTCGCTGGGTCAGTGACGCCGGTACCGTGTTCGGCATCATGGTGAGACAGGCAAATCCGGTCTGGTATCATTGCTAACCATCTCTGTGCATATGTCGTCAACTTCACGCCGGGCTGAATTGATCTACCCCCATGTCCCCCCTTGATGCTGGCGCTTGAGCGAGCGAGAAAGCCATGCAGCCATGTTGATTCTGCTCTACAAAAGGGGGTTTGGCCAGCCCTACTACGAGACCAAGTTCGTGTTGCCCGTGGCGGCCGGCCCGGCCCTCGCCGCGTTTCTGCGGCGGGTCTACCCAAGCCGCTCGCCGTATTGGCAGAGCACGCTCACGACGACCTACTACGATGATCCGGCCCTCAGCTCCTACTGGGAATCGCGGGACGGTTTGCTGAACAAGATGAAATACCGCTTTCGCCAATACTTCAACCCCAGCGGGGTGGGCGCCGACTACGGTATCGAGATCAAGCGACGGGAAGGCCCACTGGTCAACAAGACCAAGCTGCTCCTGAAGGCGGCCGGGACGAGGCTCTCGCCAATGGCCGATTTTGGTAGCCTGCTCGACCGGCTCCGGAGCGTACCGGGCGCGTCGGCGGCCGCGTTGCGGACCCACGTACGCCAGTGTCTCCGGCCGACGTTGACGATTTCGTATGAGCGCCGGCGCTTTGTGAACCAGCGTGCCCAGGAGCGATATAGTCTCGACCAGAACATCGCTTGTGTGGCTATGCCGGGGCTAGCGGGCTGGAGTCGGCGCCGGGTGGCGTTTCCCTATACTATCTTTGAGATCAAGTCGGCGGCAGCGATACCGGAAGCACCTTTTCTCAGAATGTTCTCGCTAGAGCCGGCATCGTTCTCGAAGTACGCCTACGGTATCTCCTCGCTGTTGGAAGAAGTTGACCGGGATGGAAGGTATCAATAGCTTCACGAGCTTGCTCGACGGCTCCGCCGTTGCCAGCGCCGGGCAGCGCGGGATCCTCGAGTTTGTCTTGGTGCTGCTGGCGAGTATGGTGCTGGGCGGTGGCTATGCCTTGATCTACCAGCGCTATTTCACCGGCGGTGAGGTGGTCAACGAAAGTCTGTACCGCAGCTTTGTGCTGCTCTCGCCGGCTGTGACGACGATTTTCTGGGTCATCCAGTTTTCGATCCCGCTCTCGTTGGGCTTGATAGGTGCCATGTCGTTTGTTCGCTTCCGCACCCCGATCAAGCGTGCCGAGGACATCGCCTTCATCCTGCTGGTGATTGCCACGGGCTTGGCGTGCGCGATCTACCAATTTGCTATCGCCGTCGGGCTGTTGCTGGCGGTCGGGGTCTACACCCTGCTCAAGAGCCGCTTGGTGCTCCGCTGGCTCCAGCCGGCCCAACAGGCCAGCCTCGTCGTCAGTGCCAAGGCTCCGGCCGGCGTGGACGAGCGCCTCCTCGCCGATATCGTCGCTACGATCCGTGATACGGCTGGCACTGCCCCCGAGATCGTCAGTGCCGGGAGTTATGAAGGTGAGTTCAATGTCTACCTCACGATCACCACCCCGCGGAACGGGAGCCAGGCCCAAATCCTGCGGTCCTTGGACCAAATCGAAGGGGTCGAAAAGGTTGACATTTATTACTCCTAGCCAAAAATGACCACGGTCGCATAACGAGGATATCCCCTTGCGTCAGTTGATGCTCCTTGGTCGTGCGCTGCTATTGGGGCTGTTCCTGGTCGGGCTGACAAGCAGCCTACCGGCGGTGCAAGCCGCCTCTCCCGGTGTGCTCATCACCGAGGTCCAGGCGGCGAATACGCGCACCGTGGCCGACGACCAAGGCGGCTATGCCGACTGGCTGGAGTTGCACAACCCGACGGACACGCCCATCACTCTCGCTGGCTACACCCTCACCGATGATCCCGATGAGCCGACCAAGTGGTCTTTGCCGGCTGCCACGCTGGCGCCGGGCGCCTTTTTGCTGATCTGGGCCTCCGGCCTCGACCAGGTAACACTGGCAGGCTGGCACACGAGCTTTCGGTTGAGCCGCGGCGGTGAGTATGTTGGCTTGTTCGGTCCGGGCGGGCAGGTGGTGGACGCGGTGACGTTCGGAGCCCAGGCGGCGGATGTCTCGCTGGGCCGGCTAGGCACGGTATCTGCCCAGTGGGTGTCCTTCCCGGACCCGACGCCCGGCGCAGCGAATACGACCCAGCATCGTCAGCGGGCACCCCTGGACGCCCCGCCGGTCGAGGTCACGCCGGGCAGTGGGCGCTTTGCCGGCCCGGTGACGGTGCAGCTCTACCCGCCGGTTCCCGGCAGCTTGCTGTACTACACGCTCGATGGGTCCGATCCGACAGTGGATGGGCAAGAGTACACAGCGCCCCTGGAACTGGTGGCGACGACGGTGCTGCGGGCAGTGGCCTTGGACGACGGTATGCCGGTGAGTGCCGTGACCACGGCGACGTATCTGGTGGGAGAAAGCACGAGCCTACCGGTGCTGTCGCTGGTCACGGACCCGGCGCACCTGTGGGACGAGGCGACCGGCATCTACGTCAATCTGGAGGAACGCGGGCGGAGTTGGGAGCGGCCGGTGACGATGGAATGGCTGACACCGGAGGGGGAACCGGGCTTCAGCGTGGAAGCCGGGCTCCGCATCCACGGCGGCGGGAGCAGGCTGACGGCCAAGAAGTCGTTCCGGCTGTACTTCCGGGGGGAGTATGGGCCGCGGGAGTTGGTGTACCCGCTGTTTGGAATGGAGCCGGGACAAACGTATGACCGGCTGGTGTTGCGGGCCGGGTACAACGACAGTTGGTCGTCCGCGGGGAAAGCTTGGTCGTCTGGAGGGGTTGTGGTGTACGTGCGGGACCCGCTGGTGCGGGCCCTGCACGAAGCGATGGGGCAGGTGGCAGTGCAAGGACGCTGGGTAGCGCTGTACCTAAATGGGGTCTATTGGGGGCTGTACGACCTCACTGAGCGCATTGACGACACCTTCCTGGCCGCGCACTTCGACGCCAGCGAATGGTATGTCAGCTCGGCCGATGTCTTGCACCGTTGGAATCAGTTTGTAGACTGGGTGAATGGCACGGACTTGAGTGCGACGGCGCAGTATGAGCAAGTGGCACAGCAGCTCGATATCGAGAACTTCACCAGCTACTTCCTGCTGAACATCTGGGCGCAGAACGTGGACTGGCCGCACAACAATCGGATCGTGGCGCGCCCGCGGGAGGGGGGAGGCGGCGATGGACGGTGGCGATTTATCGTCTGGGATGCCGAGACGGCATTCATGAACACGGAGAACACGTTCGAGCGCGTGGTGATCGGTGGCACCCGGCTTGGGCAAGTGCTTGCCAGCTTACTACGAAACGACCAGTATCGTGCCTACTTCACCGCACAGATCGAGCGCCATCTGGCCGGTGTGTTGGACACTGAGTCTGTGCGCGAGCGACTCGCTGCACTGGCCGCCGAGTTGCGACCGGCGATGGCGGCGGAGGCGGCTCGCTGGCTGCCCGATCTGGAGCCGGCAGCGGCGGTGGCACAGTGGGAAACGGCGCTACAACAGGTCGCGGATTCGCTGGCTGCCAGTGAGCAGCAACTGCGCCAACTGATCGATCCAGAGACGCTCCGACAGCGCCTCCCGCCGCGCGCGGCGGCGGAGTCCCCGGCCCCGGTGACATCGGTTGGACCGCAGGGTGTCATTATCACCGAGGTTCAGGCCACCAATACGTACACGGTACTTGATGACCAGGGAGGCTACGCCGACTGGCTGGAGTTGCACAACCCGACGGACACGCCCGTCTCCCTCGCCGGGTATACCCTCACTGACGACCCTGAGGAGCCGGCCAAGTGGTCTCTGCCAGCCGCCACGCTGGCGCCGGGCGCCTTTCTGGTGATCTGGGCCTCTGGTGCTGACCGGGTGGCGCCGGAGGGCTGGCACACAAGCTTCCGGTTGAGCCGCGCAGGCGGTTATATGGGCTTGTTCGGTCCGGGCGGGCAAGTGGTGGATGAAGTGACGTTCGCTGCACAGGCAGCGGATGTCTCGTTGGGACGGTTACCGGGGTCCGGCCAGTGGGTAGCCTTCGTCTCTCCGACACCTGGTAAGGCAAATACCTCCAGTCCAAGAGCGCCGCCGGACGCGCCACAAGTGGCGGTCACGCCGGGCAGTGGGCGCTATGCCGGCCCGGTGACGGTGCGGCTGGTGGCACCGCTGTCGGAGAGTACGGTGTACTACACCCTGGACGGGTCCGATCCGACGGTAGGTGGCGAGGCGTACACGGCACCCGTAGTGCTAGAGCAGACGACGGTACTGCGGGCGGTGGCGCTCCAGGACGGTGTGCCGGTGAGTGCCGTGACCGGGGCGACGTACTTGGTGGATGAGAGAAATGACCTGCCGGTCGTGTCGCTGGTGACGGACCCGGCGCAGCTGTGGGATGAGTCGACGGGGATTTACGTCAACCCGGAGCAGCGCAGCCGGCGCGGGGAGCGGCCGGTGACGGTGGAGTGGCTATCACCGGAAGGGGAGTTGGGCTTTGGTGTACCAGCGGGACTCCGCATCCATGGAGATGAGGGACGGACGGATGCGGCCAAGCGGTCATTCGAGCTGTACTTCCGGGCCGAGTATGGGCCACGCGAACTGGCGTATCCGCTGTTTGGGACGCAGCCGGGACAGACGTATGACCGGCTGGTGCTGCAAGCTGGGGGACAAGGCGGCTGGCACTGCGGCGAAGCGCCGCAGTGTATGGCAGAGACGGTATCCGTGCGGGACCAGCTAATCCGGGACCTGCACGGCGCGATGGGGCAGGTCCCGGCCCGCGGACGCTGGGTGGTGCTCTACTTGAATGGCGTCTATTGGGGGCTGTACCACCTCACCGAGCATGTTGACGAATCGTTCCTGGCCACGCACTTCGATGCCGGCGAATGGTACACCAGCGCCACAACGGGGGAGCAGGCTCTCGACAACGCGCACCGCTGGCACTTGCTTGCGGATTGGCTGGCCGGCACGGACTTGGGCACAGCGGCACAGTACGAGCGGGCGACGCAGCAGCTCGATATCGAGAGCTTCACCGCTTTCATCATCATCCGCCTGTGGGCCGGAGATACTGATTGGGGCAGCCACAACTGGTATGCAGCGCGGATGCGTCATGGGCCTGATACCCGCTGGCGGCTGTTCCTGCGGGATGCCGACGTGCCCTCGGGTTTGTATGGTCTACCCTCCCGCCAGGCCGTGCGTGGCAACGAGGCACGGGGCGCCCTCATCCCGATCTTGACCAGCCTCCTGGCCAACCCGCAGTATCAAGCCTACTTCACGGCAGAAGTCGAGCGGCATCTCGCCGGGGCGCTGGCCACCGAGGCCGTGCGCGCACGCCTTGACGCGCTGGCTGCGGACGTGCGCCCGGCCATGGCGACTGAGGCCGCCCGCTGGCTACCTGACCAGGCGCC
>DAOUJP010000018.1:0-26567 GCA_034422515.1 Chloroflexota bacterium
TGGTGCCGGTGGCGATCGAGCCGGGGGTACGGTTTGCGATCCGAGAAGGTGGCCGGACGGTCGGGGCCGGGGTCGTGACCACGCTGGAGTAGGCCGGTCCCCACGACCGCAGCGTGACATTGGAGGAAGAGCTTGGCAGGGCAACGCATTCGCATTCGGTTGAAGGCTTTCGATCACAAGACGCTCGACGAGTCGGCGCGTCAGATCATTGATGCCGCCCAGCGCACCGGCTCCGACGTCGCCGGTCCGGTGCCGCTGCCGACGGACATCAGTAAGTACACCGTCATCCGCTCGCCCTTCATTGACAAGGACTCGCGCGAGCAGTTCGAGATGCGGACCCACAAGCGGCTGATTGATGTGTTGGAGCCAACGTCCAAGACGGTTGACGCTCTGATGCGGTTGAACCTGCCGGCCGGAGTAGACATCGAGATCAAGCTGTAGCACTGTCGGCCGGGGTGTCCGGTGACAGAACCCAAGCGGAGTAAGTGATGGCCAACGGGCTGATAGGCCGCAAGATCGGCATGACCCAGATTTTCGATGAGGAAGGTCACACCGTCCCGGTGACCGTCGTCGAGGCCGGCCCCTGCTACGTGACGCAGGTGAAGACGGTGGCGAGCGATGGCTACGACGCAATCCAACTCGGATTTGAGGCGGCGCAGCCGCGCAAGCTGAAGCAGCCGCAGCGTGGGCATCTCAAGGACCTGCCGTTCTTGCGCCATCTGCGCGAGTGGCGAGTGAGGACGCCGGCGGAGTACGAAGTCGGCCAAAAGCTGGACGTGAGCATATTTGCGCCGGGAGAGCGGGTGAGTGTGACGGGCACCTCGAAGGGGAAAGGGTTTCAGGGCGTGGTCAAGCGCCACGGCTTCCGTGGGGGGCCGCGGACACACGGACAGTCGGACCGCCTGCGGGCGCCCGGCTCGATTGGCTCCGGCACGACCCTCAGCCGCGTGCAGAAGGGGCGTCGGATGGCCGGCCGGATGGGTGGCGGCCGCGTGACGGTGCCCAACCTCTTGGTGGTCCGCGCCGACCCGGAGCGCAACCTGCTGCTGCTGCGTGGTGCCGTTCCCGGTCCGCGCGAGGGTTTGCTCCTGATTAGTAAGAGGCAGCGAAATGCCTGAGATAGCAGTTGTCACCGTCGCCGGTGAGCCGGGTGAGCCGGTTCAGTTGCGCGACGACGTTTTCGGCATTGAGCCGCACGAGGCCGTCCTGCATCAGGCGGTCGTCCGTCAGTTGGCGGATCGGCGCCAGGGTACGGCGAGCACCAAGACGCGCGGCTTCGTGCGCGGCTCGACACGCAAAGTCTGGCGGCAGAAGGGCAGCGGCCGCGCCCGGCAGGGCAGCCGCCGGGCGCCGCACTGGCGTGGGGGTGGGGTGGTATTCGGGCCGCACCCGCGGAGTTATCGCCAAAAGATGCCGCGCAAGATGCGCTCCCTCGCCTTGCGCTCGGCGCTGTCGAGCGTGGTGCGCGAGGACCGCCTCGTCCTGCTGGACCAACTCGGCTTGGACGTGCCCAGCACGAGGTCCCTACGGGACATTCTCTTCCAGGTAGCGAAGGACCGCTCCGTCTTGCTGGTGTTGCATGACACCACGCCCAACGTGCGCTTGTCGGCACGCAACCTGCCGCATGTGCGGACGGTTGGCGCCGCCGGCGTGTCCGTTCTGGGCCTGCTGCGTGCCGACCGGGTCGTGATGGCAGTCGCGGCGGCACGGCAGGTGGAGGCACGCTTTCCACTGACCAACGGCAGCGCCATGGCCGCGGCAGAGGCCACGAACGGCGCCATGATGACGACGGTAGCGACAGATACGGCAGCGGTGGCGGAGCCATCCGAGGAGTAAGCGGTCGTGGCGGCAGAGCGTGAAGCGCAGTTGTGGGACGTGATCGTCAGTCCCCGGATCACAGAAAAAGGGACCGAGATGTCGGTCCAGCACAAGTACGTGTTCAACGTGCGGCCGGGGGCGAACAAGCTGGAGATCAAGGCCGCGATAGAGCAGGCGTTCGACGTGGACGTTGTCGCCGTGAATACGATCAACATGAAAGGGAAGGTGCGTCGTTGGGGGCGCACGCTCGGTCGCACGGCGGCGTGGAAGAAAGCGATTGTGACGCTGGAAGAAGGCCAGACGATTGATGTCTTCGAGGGGTAGTCGCCGCTGGCCATGGACGCGGGCAGTAGCCCGGCGCTAGGGAAGAATCATGCCTGTACGACAGTATAAGCCAACGTCTCCGGGCAGACGGGGAATGAGCGTTGCGTCGTTCGACGAGTTGACGACAAAACGACGCTATCGTCCCCTGAGCAAACCGAAGAAACAGCGGGCGGGCCGCAACAATCGCGGCAAGATCACGGTGCGCCATCGCGGTGGCGGGCACAAGCGGCAGTACCGCCTGATTGACTTCAAGCGCGACAAGATCGGCATTCCGGCGCGCGTGCAGACCATCGAATATGATCCCAACCGCTCCGGCCGGATTGCGTTGGTCGCCTATCGCGATGGGGAGAAGCGGTACATCCTGGCACCGCACGGCTTGCGGGTCGGTGATACGGTGGAGTCCGGTCCGGACGCGGCCATCCGGCCGGGCAATGCGCTCCCGCTAACGCATATCCCGTTCGGGATGGACATTCACAATATCGAGTTGCACATCGGCCGCGGCGGCACGTTGGTACGCAGCGCCGGGGCAGCCGCGCAGTTGATGGCGCGGGAGGGCAACTATGGCGTGGTGCGGATGCCCTCCGGCGAGGTGCGGCGCATCCACGTGCGGTGTCTGGCGACGATTGGCCGGGTCAGCAATCCCGACCATGAGAACGTCAGTCTCGGAAAGGCCGGGCGGAGCCGCTGGCTGGGACGGAGACCGACGGTGCGTGGCTCCGTGATGAGTCCGGCCGACCACCCACACGGTGGCGGTGAAGCCAAGTCACCTATCGGCGGCCAGCCGAAGACGCCGTGGGGGAAGCCGGCGATGGGTTATCGCACTCGGCGGCGCAAGTACACCAACAAGTTTATCCTGCGCCGGCGCACGCGCTAACGAGGTCGTAGGGACGCGCTACAGCGAGTGTTGGAAGACGGAGCAAGAGGGCTATGTCGCGATCAGTCAAGAAGGGGCCGTATGTTGATCCGAAGCTCCTGGCGCGGATCGAAAATATGAACCGGGGCCGGGGAGAACGGCAGATCCTCAAGACGTGGTCGCGCGATTCGACGATCTTTCCGCAGTTTGTCGGACACACCATCGCCGTACACGACGGGCGCCGGCACGTGCCAGTGTACATCACGGAGCAGATGGTGGGCCATAAACTGGGCGAGTTCGCCCCCACGCGCAACTTCCGCGGTCATAGCCGCTCCGAGCGCACTACCACGGTAGCACCCCGGTCATAGTGAGACGAGTATGCAGACAAGAGCAACGGCCCGCTTCGTGCGGATGTCGCCCCAGAAGGTGCGGCTGGTCACGCGCCTCATCAGCAAGCGCCCGGTTGATGAGGCGGTGGCGATCTTGCGCTTTACCCCCAAGCGGGCAGCGCGGGTGGTAAGCAAGGTGCTGCTCTCGGCCGTAGCGAATGCCGAGAACAACTACGGGATGGACCGGGAAGAGCTGTATGTCGCGCAGGCCGTTGCCGACGAGGGACCGTCCTTGCCGAAACGCTTCCGGGCCAAAGCACGGGGACAGTTCGGCACGGTGACGCGGCGGACAAGTCACGTTACCGTGGTGGTGGACGACGGTCGTTAGCACGCAGACCGGCCGGTTGCGGCTGAGGCTCACGGAGAGGAAAGCGAGCACATGGGTCAAAAAGTACATCCCATTGGCTTCCGGGTCGGTGTGTATCGCAATTGGGAAGCCAAGTGGTTTGCGGAAGGCAAAGAGTACACGGACCTCCTGGCCGAGGACCTCGATATCCGGGCGCTGATCGAGAAGCGGCACCCGACGGCCGGCATCTCACGGATCGAGATCGAGCGCAGCGTGAACGAGGTGCATGTCACTATCCATACCGCCAAGCCGGGCATTGTGATCGGACGACAAGGCTCGGCGGTGGAAGAAACGCGGCGGATGCTGGAGCGGCTGACGCTGAAGAAAGTGCGGGTCAATATCATGGAGATCCGCACGCCGGAGCTTGACGCTCGCCTCGTCGCACGGAACGTCGCGGAGCAGTTGGAGAAGCGGGTGTCGTTTCGCCGGGCGCTGAAGCAAACGGTCCAGCGCACCATGCGGATGGGCGCCCAGGGTATTCGCATCGGTATTGGCGGACGGCTCGGCGGCGCCGATATGGCCCGCCGGCTGACGGAGATCGAGGGCAAGGTGCCGCTGCATACGCTGCGCGCCGACATTGATTACGGGCGCGCCGAGGCGCTGACGACCGCCGGGCGGGTGGGCGTGAAGGTGTGGATTTATCGGGGCGATAAACTCCTGGAGGGTCGCAGCGACATGGACTACGACGACTCCTGGGAGCAGCGCCGTGACCGGCTCCGTGAGCGCGAGCGCGCCAGAGCCGCGGCCCAGCGGCGCCGCGAGGCCGCGCAACCGCCGGCAGCAGCGACGCCGGCAGTAGCCCCGCCCCCGGCAGCGACGGAGCCAGCGGCGGACGAGGCCTAGTGAGGGTGCGCGTGTGCGCCGGTCGTGGCGCGCCGCGGGCTGGGCCACAGTGGGAGTGTGACGATGTTGATGCCGAAGCGGGTCAAGTTCCGCAAAAAGCACCGCGGCCGCCGCCGCGGCCGTGCCCGCAAGGGCAACACGGTGGCGTATGGGGAGTATGGCCTGCAGGCGCTGGAGCCGTGCTGGCTGACCAGCCGGCAGATCGAGGCGGCCCGCCGGGCGATCACGCACCACATTCGGCGCGGTGGCAAGGTGTGGATCCGGGTGTTTCCCGACAAGTCCATCACCGCCAAGCCGGCGGAAACGCGCATGGGCGGTGGCAAGGGCAATCCCGAGTTTTGGGTGGCGAGCGTTCAGCCGGATCGGATGTTGTTCGAACTGGCCGGAGTCCCCGAAGAGCTGTCCCGTGAAGCGATGCTGCGGGCTGCACACAAGCTGCCGATTGCCGCCCGCTTTGTGGTCGGCGAGCGAGCGGGCGAGGCCGAGTTCGAGGTGCTTGGTCGGCAGATGGCAGCCCAGGCCGCGGCCGAGGATGCGGCGGCGTTAGCAGCGGAGGAAGCGGCAGCAGCAGCAGCAGCGTTAGAAACCGAGACCGAGAGCGCAGAGTAAGCGATGGACGTGAGCGAATTGCGGGCCATGAGCGATGCGGACCTGCGGGACCAGCTCGCCGAGAGCAAACGCGAGCTTTTCAATCTGCGGATGCAGATGGCAGCACGGCAGTTGGAGAACTTTCGCCGTATCCGCGAGGTGCGGCGAGACGTGGCCCGCGTGCTGACCGTGCTCGGCGAGCGGAGCCGTGCCGGGAGCGCGCCGAGCTAAAGGGCGCTGGGGTTCAGCAAGGCTAGGGGCCGTTGAACGCCGGGGCGATGAGGAGTAGACGTGGTACAAGGTCGGCGCAGAGTGCTTGAGGGGCGCGTAACGAGCGACCGCATGGACAAGACCATCATGGTCGAGGTCCAGCGGCTCCGCCGGCACCCGCGTTATGAGCGGGTGGTGCGGCGGCGGAAGCGGTTCATGGCGCACGACGAGGAGAACACGTGCCGCGTGGGCGATCTCGTTCGCATTGAGGAGTCGCGGCCGCTCAGTCGGCGCAAGCGCTGGCGGCTGATTGCCGTCCTCACGCGGGCGGGGGCGCGGCGCGGTGCGGGCACATCGGTCGCAGCGGCGGAAGCAGCACTGGAGCCGGCCAGTGCTACGGAGCCGGCGGCCGCCGAGCCGGTGGCAGTGGCCGAGACCGCCGCTGAAGAACCGGAACCGGAGACGCAGGAATGATCCAGAAGGAGTCTCGGCTGCGGGTGGCCGACAATACCGGTGCCAGAGAGGTGCTGTGTATTCGGGTGCCGAAGGGGATGAACCGGCGGTACGGCCATGTCGGCGACGAGATCGTGGCCTCGGTGAAAGATTCGACCTCCCAGGCCATCCCTGCGGCGCGCAAAGGGACCGTGGTGCGGGCGGTGGTCGTGCGGGTAGCCAAGGAATACCGACGCCCGGACGGCTCCTACATCAAGTTCGATGACAATGCGGCCGTGCTACTCAACGCGCAAGGCGTACCGCTGGGAACACGGGTGTTTGGGCCGGTCGGACGGGAGCTGCGTGACAAGGGCTTCATGCGGATCGTGTCCCTGGCGCCTGAGGTGCTCTAACGACAAGCGGCATGACTGCCGGAATACCGATCGGAGAAGGCAAGAAGCGTGGCTGCAAGAATCCGCAAGAGCGATACCATCGAAGTGTTGTCGGGCCGAGACCGCGGGAAGCGGGGGACGGTGGAACGAGTCATTCCCCGGGAGCGGCGGGTGGTCGTCGAGGGCATCAATATCCGCAAGCGCCATACGCGGGCACGACGCCCCGGCGCTCCGCAGGGGATTATCGAGTTCCCGGCGCCGTTGCATGTCTCGAACGTCGCGGTCGTCTGTGAACCGTGCGACCGGCCGGTGCGGGTTGGCTTCCGGTTTCTGGCCGACGGCAGCAAGGTGCGGTTCTGCCGGCGCTGCGACGAGGTGATTGCGCCGGTCGAGTCCCGGCCGCGCAGCGCGGCGCAGTCGGAGGACGCGGAGGCATAGGCGCAGCGGCTAGCGGCGGTCGGCAACGACGCCGGTAGCGAGGAGATCGTGCATGGCACCGAGACTGCTGGAGCGTTACCAAACCGACATTCGCCCGCACTTGATGGAGCGTTTCGGCTATAAGAACATGATGCAGGCGCCGACCCTGGAAAAGATCGTGGTCAACATCGGCTTGGGAGAGGCGATTCAGGACGCGCGCGCGCTGGACGCGGCGACCAACGACATCAGCGTGATGACCGGGCAGAAGCCGGTGATTACCCGCGCAAAGCGTTCGGTCGCGGCCTTCAAGGTGCGGGAAGGTATGCCTATCGGCGCGATGGTGACGTTGCGGGGCCGGCGCATGTGGGATTTTCTGGATCGGCTCATTGGCATCGCCCTGCCGCGCGTCCGGGACTTCCAGGGCGTTTCGCCGGATTCGTTCGATGGGCGGGGAAACTATACGCTGGGGCTGCGCGAGCAGTTGGTGTTTCCGGAGATTGACTACGACAGCATTGACAAAGTGCGCGGCTTCGAAGTAAACGTAGTCACGACGGCGAGGACGGACGAGGAGGGTCGGGAGTTGCTGCTGCAGTTCGGGATGCCGTTTCGTAGCAGCGGGGTGGAGCCACTGGGATTTTAGCGGCCCGGCCCTCATTCTGACGGGTACGGTCGGAGGTGGAGCGGAGCATGGCGAGAAAAGCCAAGATCGAGAAGTGGAAGCGGCCCCCCAAGTACGCGGTGCAGCACCGCAATCGGTGCCGCTTGTGTGGGCGGCCGCGCGGCTACATGCGTAAGTTCGGCCTGTGCCGCATCTGCTTCCGTGAAAACGCGCTGGAAGGCAAGCTACCTGGCGTGAAGAAGTCGAGCTGGTAGGGAGCGCCCCGGTCATAAGGAGTACTGAGCCGTATGATGATGACTGATCCTGTGGCTGATATGCTCACGCGGCTGCGGAATGCCTCGATGGCGGGTAATCCGACCACCACCATCCCGGCATCACGCCTCAAGATCGCCATGGCCCGCATTCTGAAGGATACGGGCTTTGTAGAGGACTTCAAGGTTGAGGGAGAGCCGCCACGTAGGAATATCGTGGTGCGGTTGAAGTACCTCGATGACAACGAGCCGGTGATCGCCGGTCTGAAACGAGTGAGCAAGCCCAGTCGGCGGGTGTACCGGGGCTACAAAGACATTCCCCGCGTGCTCGGTGGCTTGGGGGTCGTGATTATGTCCACGTCGCGGGGCCTGATGACCGGACGCGAAGCCTTCCGGCGTCATCTCGGTGGCGAGGTCCTGGCATACGTGTGGTAGGTGTGAGGAGAGTCGGCGCATGTCTCGTATTGGTCGTCAGCCCATCCCGATCCCGGCAAACGTGACGGTGGACATCTCCGGTCAAACGGTCGAGGTCCGGGGGCCACGCGGCACGCTGGGGCGGGAATTGGCCGGTCCCATCACGGCCGTGCTCGAAGACGGTCGGATCGTCGTGCGGCGGCCCAGTGACCAGCGCATGCATCGTGCTCTGCACGGCCTCTCGCGTACCCTGGTGGCCAATATGGTCGAGGGCGTGACCAGCGGGTTCAGGAAGACGCTGGAGTTGGTGGGCACCGGGTATCGGGTGCAAGAGGCTGGACAAGGCATCGTGTTGCAGTTGGGGTTCTCGCATCCGGTCGAGCTGGACCCGCCACCGGGCATCGCCTTTAGTGTTGCTTCGACCACGCGCTTCTCGATAGAAGGTATTGACAAGGAGTTGGTCGGCGAGACCGCGGCGCGGATACGGCGCATTCGCCCGCCGGAGCCGTATAAAGGCAAGGGCATCCGCTATGCTGGCGAGTACGTGCGCCGCAAGCCGGGCAAGGCGGCACGGGCGGCCGAGTAGGGCCGAGCGAACAAGGTGAGGAGTGATGGCTAAACCCAAGACGCGCGGCGAGGCGCGGAGACGACGCCACCGGCGGGTGCGCCGCAAACTTGCGGGCGGCGCCGCGCGTCCCCGGCTCAACGTCTTTCGCAGCCACCGGCATATCTACGCCCAGGTGATTGACGACGAGCGCGGCCACACGTTGGCCGCGGCCAGTACCCTGGACCCGGCCATTCGCAGCAACGGTGCGGCCCAGAGCAAGACCGACAGCGCGTTCCAAGTCGGCCGGCTGGTGGCCGAGCGGGCGCTGGCCGGGGGGGTTCGGACAGTGGTATTCGACCGCGGGGGCTATCTGTACCACGGCCGCGTCAAGCGGCTGGCCGAGGCGGCCCGCGAGGCCGGCTTGACGTTCTAGCGGCGTTCTAGTGGAGAGCTTAAGCAACATGACCAGAACTCTATCGAGTATCAATCCCGATCAGTTCGATAACCTGCGTGAGCGCGTCGTGTCGCTCAACCGCGTGGCAAAGGTCGTCCGCGGTGGACGCCGCTTCAGCTTCAGCGCCGTCGTGGTCGTGGGCGACGAGTCCGGCCATGTCGGCGTGGGCGTCGGCAAAGCGCGTGAGACCGCCGAGGCTATCCGCAAGGGCGTCGAGCGGGCCAAGAAGAATATGTTCGTGGTGTCGTTGAGCGGCACGACCATTCCGCATCCCACCGAGCGGCGGTTCAGCGCCGCCCGCGTGATGCTCAAGCCGGCCGGTCCCGGGACCGGCGTGATCGCCGGGGGCGCGGTGCGGGCGGTCGTGGAAGCCGCTGGCATCCGGGACGTGCTGACCAAATCGCTCGGCTCGGATAACGCGATCAACGTGGTCAAGGCCACGGAGGCGGCCCTGCGTGAGCTGGTTACGCCGGAGCAAATGGCCCGCAAGCGGGGCATCGCGGTAGCGGACCTGGAAGGCTAACGCACTGAAGGCAAGACGCTCATGAGCGCCAAACTACGCATCACCTACACGAAGAGCAGCATCGGCTATAGCAAGCGGCAGAAAGAGACGGTCCGCTCGCTGGGGCTGCGCCGCTTGCGCCAGAGCGTAATCCGGCCGGATAACCCGGCGGTGCGCGGCATGGTGCATCACGTGCGCCACTTGGTACAGGTCGAGCCGTGGTGCGAGCCGGCCGCTGGCGCGACCGAGGACGAGGGAAGATGAAACTCCACAAGCTACGGCCACCCACCGGCGCCCGCCGCGCGCGGCGCCGCGTCGCGCGCGGGCACGGCTCCGGGCGTGTGAAGACCGCCGGGCGGGGCAGCAACGGGCAAGCCTCCCGCTCCGGCTTTCGCCGCCGGTGGGCCTTTGAGGGTGGTCAGACACCGTATACGCGGCGGCTGCCGAAGCGCCGCGGGTTCAAGAACCCGACGCGAGTGGACTACGAGGTGCTCAACGTCGGATTGCTGGATGAGCACTTCGCGGCAGAGACCGATGTCACCCTGGAGCTACTCACTGCACGCGGGCTGATCCGCCAGCGGGCGGCTCACCGGCCGCTCAAGATTCTGGGCGATGGCACGCTCGGCAAGCCGCTCACCGTCCACGCGCACCGCTTCTCGGCGCGCGCACGGGCGGCGATTGAGGCCGTCGGGGGGACGACGGTGCTCGTTGGGACCAAAGAACAGGCCGCCGCTCCGGCCTAGACTGGGCCATACTGCTCACCGTCGCTCAGAGACTACCGGCGGTCGGTAGCCGTCGGTAGTCGGCTGAACGTGACAAGCATGGCGGCGCCATGGGAACGCCCTAACGCGAGGAAGGACGGCCGATGCTCGATGCCGTAATCCGCGCCTTTCGACTCCCGGACCTGCGCCAGAAGCTCCTGTTCACGCTCGTGATGCTGGGGCTGTTCCGGCTGATCGCACACATCCCCGTGCCCGGCGTCCAGCCCGACGCCGTGAAGGCCATCTTCGATCAGCAGGCCCTGCTCGGCATGCTCGATATGTTCTCCGGTGGGGCCATGACGAGCTTCTCCATCGCGGCGATGGGCGTCTACCCCTACATCACCGCGACCATCATCATGCAGCTGCTGCAGCCGGTCTTCCCGCAACTGCGGGAGTTGGCCCGTGAAGGCGAGGCCGGTCGGCTGAAAGTCGCCCAGTACACGCGGCTGCTTACGGTGCCATTGGCGGCGCTGCAAGCCTACGCGCAGGGGCAGCTACTGCGGAACGCCGGTACCTCCGTGCAAGTGCTCCAGGACTTCGACCTCTTCAACCGCGAGACCTTCCTGCCGACGCTCTCCATCATCTGCACGCTGACGGCCGGGACGATGTTCCTGGTATGGATCGGCGAATTGATTACGGAGAAGGGCATCGGGAACGGCATCTCGATCATCATTTTCGGCGGTATCGTCGGACGGCTGCCGGATACCATCAGCCGGACCGTCGCGGGTGAAGTAGACCTCGGATCGGGGCTGGCGCGGCTGGCGGTACTGGCCGGACTGGCGCTGGTGATGATCGCGGCGATTGTGTACATGAACGAGGGGCAGCGGCGGATCCAAGTGCAGTACGCCAAGCGCATTCGCGGCAATCGGGTCTATGGCGGCACTTCGACCTACATCCCCCTGCGCGTGAACTCGGCCGGGATGATCCCCCTCATCTTCGCTACCTCGATCATGCTCCTACCGGGGACCATTGCCACCTACCTCCAGGGAGTGCCGGGGCCGCTCGGTACGGTCTCGGATTGGGTCCTGCTCGTGCTGGACGCCGACAGCCCGGGCTACTGGGGCGCGTATTTTGTGCTTGTCGTCGCCTTCACGTTCTTCTACACCGACGTGATGTTCAATCAGCAGAATCTCCCCGAAAACCTCCAGAAGCAGGGAGGGTTCATTCCTGGCATCCGCGCGGGGCGCTCGACTGCCGACTATCTGACGGGGGTGGTGCGGCATATCACGCTCGGCGGCGCGCTGTTCCTCGGTCTCCTGGCCATCCTCCCGTATCTGGCCGGCCAGGTCTTTTCCCTCAGTGGTCCGGCAGCGCCGCAATCGGGCTTCACGCTGACGCTGAGTACCGCCGGGATGCTCATTGTCGTGGGCGTTATTCTCGACACCATGAAGCAGTTGGAAGCGCAGCTGATGATGCGTGACTACGAGGGCTTCATCCCGTGACGACCGGCGAAAGCTGCGCGGACGGTGGGAGAGACGAGGCGGCTGGGACCGGCCGGATTGTCATTCTGCTCGGCCCGCCCGGCTCGGGCAAAGGTACGCAGGCCCACCGGCTGGCGGCGCAAGGGAAGCTGTGGTACCTGGCGAGCGGTGAGCTTTTCCGGCGGGCGATTGCCAGCGGTGGCGAAATGGGGCAGCGGGTCCGGCAATACGTCGAGCGCGGTCTGCTCGTCCCCGACAACGTGACCGTGGCCGTCGTGATGAGCCACCTCGCAGCGCCGGAGGCCGCGGCCGGAGTGATCCTGGACGGGTTTCCGCGGAGCCGGCCGCAGGCGGAGGTACTCGACGCGGCGCTCAAGGAGCGCAATCAGCGCATTGACCGTGTCCTGTACCTGAACGTGCCCCTGAATGTCTTGGAGGCGCGGCTGATCGGGCGTTGGCTTTGCCACAGCTGCACGGCCGTCTATCACGATGTCAGTCATCCGCCGCGCGCGGCGGGAGTCTGTGACAACTGTGGCGGCGAGCTATACCAGCGCGTGGATGACCGACCGGAGACGATTGCCCGGCGGTTGGAGACCTACACGCAAACGACGGTGCCGCTCATTGCCTACTATCAGCAGCAGGGAGTCTTGCGCGAGATAGACGGCCATGGGTCTATCCGGGACATCACCGCGGCGCTGCTCAGGGAGATGGAGGCAGCCTCGACCTCCGGCGGGAGCGACGCTTGACGCCGATGTCTGCCGGTGAAGGGGCCGTGTCCGGGCCGAGGGGGCCGGGCATGGTACAATCGAGAGGCGTGGTGCGAGCCTCGCTGGCCAACGACCTCTATGAAGTCGAGTTGGAGGGTGGTCGGCTGGTAGTGGCCCATCTCGACGCCGCGTTCCGGCTGCAAGCGGGTCGCGTCGGCGCGGGGGACCACGTGCAGGTGGCTCTGGCGCGCTACGACCGGGGCCGCGGCCGTATCACCGATAAGGAGGGCGCCCGCCGCTAGTGGTGGCGGGTGGGCTATAGCACCAGGAGTCGCAGTATGAAAGTCCGCACATCAGTACGACGGCGATGCGATAAGTGTCGGGTGGTGAAACGCCACGGCATCATTCGGATTGTCTGCACAAATCCCCGGCACAAGCAGCGCCAGGGGTAAGAAGTGACCGGTGCGTAGTCACACGGCACGCCGTTGACTGCCACCGGGCGAGGAGGCGAGGATGCCGCGCATTGTTGGAGTAGATATTCCGCTGGAGCGGCCGGTCTTGATCGGCCTGACGGCCATTTACGGGATCGGACGCTCGACCTCGGCGCAGCTCTTGGAGCGAGCGGGCATTGATCCGCAGACCCGTGTGCGTGACTTGACCGACGATGAGGTCGTGCGGCTGCGCGAGCTGATTGATCGTGATGTCATCACGGAGGGCGATCTACGCCGTGAAGTCCAGCAGAACATCCAGCGGCTCATCGAGATCGGCTGCTATCGCGGTATCCGGCATCGCCGCAACCTGCCGGTGCATGGTCAGCGCACGCGCACGAACGCCCGCACGCGCCGCGGCGCCCGCAAGACCGTGGGTGGGCGCAAGCGGGTCGCGCGGCAGAAGTAGTTTGCATACCCCTCACACAGGGGGATGGACCTAACCTCCGGCCCCTTCCCTCCAGGGAAAGGGAGCGATAGGGAGGGGGAGGCTACCCTCACCCCGGCCCGCTCCCAGGGGGAGAGGGGGTTGGATTCCCGCGCCAGCGGGAATGACGAAAGAGGGCTAGGTAATCGGGTCACCGAGCGGGATGGCCTCCAGGTCCATGTTGCTCACGAAATGGACCTGGTCCCAGCGGTACCCGCGGGCCGCAAACGCCGCGGCGGTGGTGATCCAGCGGCGTTTGCCTGCCTCAATGAGGTACACCTCGGCGCCGCTGCCCTTGACCAAGTAGCCCTCTTGGGTGTCGAGCGCGAGCGAGCGCATCAGGCGGTCCGACACGGTTTGGACCTGGTCCCAGCGGTATCCCCCGGCAGTCAACGCTTCCAGTGAGGGAATCCACACCCGCCGGTTGTCTTGCACGACATAGGCCGGTCCGTGTGCGCTGCGGAGAAGGCTGCCGTTATTGAGTGCCGGGAGCGGCGCTCCCTCGGCGTAGCGCACTAGCTCCACCGGCGTCGCTACCTGCGATACGCCGGTGAGACGAAGCAGGATTTGAGTCTGCGGGTCGGGAATGTGCCGCCGCAGGCCGTCAACGAGCACGTACACCTTGCCGGTGACCGGGTCGCGCAGCAGGTCGCCGCCGAGCCGGTCCGGGGGTGACTGCGCGAAGTCGCGGCCGCCCTCGCGCAAGGCATAGAACCGCTTGTCTCCTCCAGGGATATACAGCCGACCATCTGCACCCAAGGCTGGCGGGGCACGCAAGCCGGCCAGGGTCTTGAAGGTGCCTAGAACGTTCCCTTCGGCCCCCAGGACGTACACCAGGCTGTCGCCGGCGGCAACATACACGAGGTCGTTGGCGCCCACGACCGGGCCGGCGCGTAGCGTGCCGCCGGTTTGGTAGGTCCAGCGCAGCAGGCCGGCGGTCGTGGAGGCGACGATGCGGCCGTCTTCCGTCGTTGCATAGATGGTGCCGTCCGTGCCCAGCGCCGGTGTGCCGAGCAGGCGCGCGCCAAGCTCGGTCTTCCACAGGACGTTGCCATTGTTGCCGTCGAGTGCCCACAGCTTGGTGGTGCCAAAGTAGACGGTGCCATTGGCCGCGACCACCGGGCCGGCGGTAATCGGCGCATCGAGCCGGCTGCTCCACCGCTTGCTCCCGCCGAGGCTGCCGGCATAGGCCACGTGGTTGTCATCTCCCCAATACACTACGTCGTTGACCCCGACTGCGGGCGCAGTGCGAACGGTGCCTTCGGAGCGGAAGTGGCTGTGTTTGGTGCCGTCGGGATTCAAGATCAGCAACTCACCCGATCCGGCCGGGAGGACGATCCGGCCATCGGAAGCGATGGCCGGGGAGGCGTGAATATCCGCTCCGGTGTCGTAGTCCCATACCTTGGCGCCGTCCCCCGTCGCAAAGGCATACAGGACGCCATCGCGCGCTGCGACGAGTAGCTCGCCGCTGGCGGTGAGCAGCGGCGTGGAGTCTACGGGTATCGGCAGCTTGAATCTCCTGAAGGTTCTCGTCAGCTCGTGCTTCCATAGCTCGTGGCCTGCGGGGTGCAGGGCGCGGACGATGCCGTCGTCCGACGCGATGTAGATTGTGCCTTGCGCGTCAATGACGGACCCGGCAGTGAAGGAGGCCTGGGCCAAGAAATACCACGCCAACTGGGGGTCTACTGGCCCCGACACCGCGGCGCGGCCGGTGTGGCGGGCGTCGTGCTGGTGCATCGGCCAGGCACCGGGCGCCAGGCCGGCCGCCAAGGACGGGACGGGCAGAAGGGTCAGGACAAGCGCAATCGTGGGGAGCAGCGGGCGTAGTAGACGCATCTGAATCACCGTTGGGTAGAGTGTAGGCCGTGACCGTTAAAGTACCGTAAAATCGGTATCAACGCTCTGTAGGCGCTGTAGAGGTCCTCCGCTAGTCCCGGGGAGGTAGGGGCAATGTGGTGCAATCGCGTCCATCTTGGGGATTGTCTGACTGTTCTCAGTGCGATGCCCGCGGATTACGTGGACCTCATTGTCACGTCGCCGCCGTATGCTGATGCGCGCAAGCACACCTATGGCGGTGTCGCGCCGGATTGCTACGTGGAGTGGTTTATCCCACGTGCAAGCGAGTTTCTGCGCGTCCTCAAGCCGTCCGGCTCATTTGTCCTCAACATCAAGGAGAAAGCCGTTGACGGTGAGCGGCATCCCTACGTGCTCGACTTGATCCTGGCCCTAAAGCGGGAAGTCGGCTTCCGCTGGGTGGAGGAATACGTCTGGCACAAGACGACGGCCGCGCCGGGCAAGTGGAAGTACCGCTTTCGAGATTCCTGGGAGCGGATTTTGCACTTCAGCAAGACGCGGGACCTGAAAATGCGGCAGGATGCCGTCAAGGTGCCGATTGGCGAGTGGACTCAAGCCCGGCTGAAGAATATGAGTGCCACGGACCGGACTCGGCAGGAATCCGCTACCCGGTCGAAGGTCGGGCGTCGCATTGCCAACTGGGAGGGCAAGGACTCCGTCTATCCATCGAACGTCCTCCACAAGTCTCCAGTGGCCCATAACACCGGACATAGCGCGGCGTTCCCGGAGTGGCTCCCGGAGTTCTTTATCAAGCTGTTCACTGATGCAGGCGATGTTGTACTCGATCCATTCTTAGGCAGCGGTACTACGTATCGGGTAGCCAAGCAACTCCGGCGGGTACCTATCGGCATTGATATCGACCCGAAGTATGTGCAGCAAACAAACTCACAATTGGGTTTTCTGTATAAGTAAGCTGTCTTGGAGCACCATTGCATGGCTTGTTTGACGTCTTGTGTGAGACCTGGCCGGTATCCGAACAGGTTGGCGCGTATTGCCGTCAGGTGATGCAGAGCAGTATCCCACCTCCGCTCTGGCCTGGTGCGGGCAGGAGCGGTAGGTAGTGGCTCAGTTTGAAATCCGCTTGCGGTACGTCTTCGGGCGGTTCGGCTTCGGCTGGGCAGCTGCTACCAAGTCCACAATGTCGCTGACTTCCCATAGCCGGTCCGTCACCCCGGCCGCCATGGCCGGCGTCCCCGGCAGCGAGGCATGGACGCGGCAGAAGTTGTAGTACATGAAATGCAGCGCAATCGCATGGCAGTGATTCTCTAGCTTCTTGGAGAAGGCATTGGTCAGCCGGGTAAATCGGCGCATACTCATTCGCATGGTGAGGTTCTGCCGCTCCACGTAGGACGTGCTCACCTGGGCCGGGTCCGGACTCCCGCTCACTACTTGCTTGCGCGTCCCAACGCACTCCGAGGGACTGTAGCGCGTATCGGCTTGGCGGTCATTCCCCGTTGCGCCGTACAGCTTCACCAGCATGGCATAGTCCACCGCACCGCCGAACGCGCCAGCGACGGCCTCTAGGTACGCCCGGTAGCCATCGCTGGTGAGCTGCACGCGCCGCGCCAGACGCGCGCGGAGGTCCGTGATGAAATCGCTGGCCGTTGCGCCAGACCGGTCCCCGACGCGCCATGTCGGGACGAGCTTGGTATCGGCACACAGCGCGATCCACGTCCATACGTCCCCGGCTTCGGGCGGCGCGTTCGTGGCACGCGGTACATTCTTCTCTTTCGCGTAGACGAATGACCAGACCTCGTCTACCTGGACGCGCTCACAGGGCAAGTTGCGAAGCGCGCCGTCCTGATAGTCGGCACACACCTTGCCGGCCTCGATTGCCAACCGGGCCACGGTATTGCGGGCCACAGCAGCGACGCGGGCAGTGGCGCGGAGACTCATCCCGTCTACGAGACAGCGGAGGATTAGCACTTGCTGCGAGCGCGGTAGCGTATTCATACTGATGATTATACTTGCAATACATTATGAATGCAAGCATAACCAGTCATTATTAGGCGGCGCTAGTTACCCAGCCAACGCAGCGCAGCAAAGAGCGCCACCAACCCGGCAAGCCATAGTCCGGCTAGGCGCCACATCATGCTGTGGAGCTCAGTCCGCAGTCGTTCAAGGTCCGCTTTGGTGGCTAAGTGTGGGAGGGTGGTTTCAATCGCAGTGAGCCGGGTTTCGACCCGGCCGCGCCATGCCAACCAGTCAGCCTGTGTTTCATCGTTGGTCACTGCGACCATGTTCCGCTCCTAATCGCGATCAAAGAACTTATCAAGCTCACGCCGGGTAGACTCACTACTGAGCCGATCCAGCGCGCGCGCCAAAGCGGTTACGCCTTCGCGGACGGTATCGCTACCGCCACTCGCAACTGTCTCACCGATCTCTTGGACAATCCAAAACCATGCCCGCTTGAACCGTGCAACATCGTAGCCCATTTTATCGGCAACCCCCCGAGGCACGACATACGCTTGGAGGTCTTCGTGTTCGTCCCGGTCGTCTACTAGGCGCAGCCCCTCCCCATATTCATCCCGAAAACGCACAGCCATGATATGTGGCGTGACTTGTTTCTCGGTCATGGGTCCTTACCCAGCCGCCGGCGGTTCATTCCAGCGCGCCGCCGCCGCTTTGCGGGCAATCTCCCGCCGCTGTTCTGGGGTGAGCGCAGCGGCGCGAGCATGACCGCCTTTGGCCCGGCGAGACAGCGGCGCGGCGCTGGTGTCGGCCACTTGCCCAGTGCCGATGTCTACGACACGCTTGGCCAACTGGTTGAAATCGCGCGGGCGTGGGCGTGGCATCGCTGCCTCCTTGTTGCACTTTCTGCGCCATTATAACGGCGGTGAAAACGAGTGGTCAAGCGGCCGCTGCTTGACAAGGTTGCCCTCAGGGCGGCGGCCTTGGGGAGTCCTCCGGTCATGGGGGACTGGCTGCCGGGCGCGAGGTCGGCGAGTGCATATGCCACGACATACTACTCTCCCGCCGGCCTCGCAACCTAGTCAGCACTATCGCCGGTGAGGCTCTGCCCTGTCAAGTCAGCGCGGCCATTAGGCCGCTGGCTTGGCACACTCGGCTTCGAGCCACGCGGATGCCGTCTCAATGCCAGCCGGCCAGATTTCGACGGGCAAGACCGCCGCCTGACCGCCTCGTGCTGGGAAATGCACCGTGAGGGTCAGCAGGGACTCCGCATTGTGGAGAAAGGCGATCAATGCCGCTACCAACTCCCGGCCGCTATCCCATTCGACCCGGTCCCATTCGACCCCTTGGCGCGCGCGTTTGATGGCAGCAATGGGGGTGGGAAAGATGGGTCCCTGCACATCTACTGGCCCGGTATAGCGCTGTAGCCAAGTCGGTGTGCGGTGCGTAGTGGGATAGAGGGTCACGCGCCATTGTTCTGACCGGCGCACGCAGCGCAGCCGCAGGATGGCGCGGTCTGGCACAGCGTGCAGACCATGAAGCCGATCATAATAGGTGATCCGCGGCGAGACCGCATCAAAAATGTCTTTCCGCCAGCGTCCCCAGGTGGCCGGCCGCAACTGCTCGCGGCGCAGGGTATCCACGTCGAACCCGTGCTTCGCCTCCCACGTTGGCTTGTCGAGGACGAACCGGCCATAGTTCCGGGCATTGATCCCAAACAGTTCCACGTCCTTGATGCTCTGAATGTGATACAGCCGCGGCTTGGCCCAATCTTGCTCCCACTTGACGAGGTAGATCGGATCGCCGTCTTTCAATAGGCCCGCCGAGAGGTACGGATCGCCAACCCACTGGGCCCCCCAACGGTAGAACGTCTCGTAGCCCCACGTCTTTTGCTGGTCCCAAAAGACCGGGTGGGTCGCTAAGGCGCGGGTATCCCCGACCCAATGCAACTGCGGGTGACTCTCACTCACCAGAAACAGGTGTGGGGTGCCCTCTAACTGGATCGGTGTGCCCGGTGGGAGTTCGACACTCCGCGACGCGCTGACTGGAGGGGCAAGGGCCAGGACCGGCAGGGCAGCACCAGCACCAAGGACCGACCGTCTGACGATTGGCTGCATGGGAAACCTCCTCGCAGCAAGGTGTGGTGGCTTGCCCAAAGTCAACCGCACCCGCAGGGCTGCGAGGAGGCATAAGCACACCCCGCTAACCCCTGCGGGCAATAGCGGCGGCAGACTTTGGGCAAGTCCAGTCAGAGGTAGCCGCATGGTGAACGGCTTGTCAAGGGGGATTACGTAGGCGGTGAAAACGACGGTGAAATAAAGACCTTGACAACCCGGCGAGACTGCGGCGGCCTAGGGCCGGGCGGCCGCTCTTCAGATTTCAAACTGAGCCACTACCGAGCGGTACACTGTCAGGCAGCGTGTGGAGCAGCAGACCAATGAGGCCGGCGCCGGTGCCGCTGGCGTGAGGGAGGTCGTGAGGCATGCCCAAGGGATATACCGGTCGGATTTTGCACGTAGACCTAGCGGATGAGCGTACCTGGATCGAGGAGTTGCCGGAGGTCGTGTACCGTCGCTATCTCGGCGGGAGCGCCCTCGCCTCGTACTTCCTGCTCCGGGACATGCCGCCGGACGCCGACCCGCTCGGCCCGGAAAACCTGCTCGTTTTCACCACGAGCGTCATCAACGGCACCCCGGTTTCGGGCGCCAATCGCTATACCGCCGCCGCGAAGTCGCCGCTTACGGGCGGGTTCGGCGAGGCCGAGGCGGGCGGTTTTTGGGGGCCGGAACTGAAGTTCGCCGGGTACGACGGGATCGTGATTCACGGCACGGCTACCAAGCCGGTCTATCTGTGGATCAACAACGTCGAGGCGCCGGATAAGCCGGGCGCGGTGGAGGTGCGCGACGCCTCGCATTTCTGGGGCAAGGGGGCACAAGAGGTCCAGACCGGACTGGAGACAGAACTGAAGGAGAAGCGCATTCGGGTGCTGCAAACCGGTATTGCCGGCGAGAACCTCGTGCGCTATGCGGCGCTGGTCAATGAGTGCCGGCACTTTCACGGGCGAGCGGGCCTCGGCGCCGTGATGGGGTCCAAGAAGCTCAAGGCTATCGCCGTGCGCGGGAGAGCGCGGGCACTGCCCGAGGAGCCGGATCGTGCCAAAGCGGTGATTACCTGGTTCCGGGAGAACTACGACCGCGACCACGACATGATGCACCTCTACGGCACGCCGCGCGGCATTCCCGCGTTGCAGGCCGACGGTATTCTGCCGACGCGCAACTTCCAGGAGAGCACGTTCGACGGCTATGCCGACATCTCCGGGCAGAAAATGGCGGAGACAATCCTGGTCAATACGGGCACGTGCTTCTCGTGCCTGGTGGCGTGCAAGCGCGAGGTGGAGGTTCCGGAGTACGGCGTCACCGCCAAGCACGGCGGCATGGAGTACGAAACTATCGCCGCGACCGGCACGCTGACGGGGGTGGGTGATCTGAAGAAGATCGCGCAGTTCAGTACGGTCATCAACGACTACGTGCTCGACTCCATTTCGACCGGCGTAGCGATTGCCTGGGCGATGGAGTGCTATGAGCGGGGACTCATCACCAAGGAGGACACGGGCGGCGTCGAGCTACGGTTTGGCGACAAAGAAGTGGTGCTGGCGCTGATCCACCAGATCGCCCGGCGGGAGGGCTTCGGCGACCTGCTCGCCGAGGGCGTGCAGCGGGCGTCGCAGAAGATCGGCCGGGGCACCGAGGAGTACGCGCTGCACGTCAAGGGCCAGGAGCTACCGATGCACGAGCCGCGCGGCAAGAAGGGGCTGGCGCTGGCGTACTCGATCTCACCGACGGGCGCCGACCATATGGAAGCGCCCCACGACCCGCTCTACGAGGGCTTCAGCGCCGACGACACCAGCCCGCTGACGCCGCTGGGCCTGATCGAGCCGGTGGATCGGCTGGACCTGGGACCGAAGAAGGTCCGGGCCTTCTACTACGCCCAGCTTGTCTGGAGCATGTACAACTCGGTAGGGATGTGCGACTTCGTCGGTGTGCCGATTGGCGAGTTGGCCTTGAACCAGCTCACCAGTTACGTCGCGGCCGTCACGGGCTGGGATGTCAGCCTCTACGAGCTACTGAAGGTGGGTGAGCGGGCGAATACGATGGCGCGCCTCTTCAACTTCCGCTCCGGCTTTACGGCTGCGGACGATACGCTCCCCAAGCGGATGTTCGAGGGGATCGGCAGCGGCCCGCTGACGGGCGAGCGGATCGAGCCGGACGAGTTTGCTCAGGCCAAAGAACTGTACTACCAGATGGCCGGCTGGGATGACGAGACGGGCTTCCCCACCCCCGCAAAGCTTCTGGAGCTAGAGTTGGAGTGGGCGGCGCCGGCGGGCCACACGCCCGATAGCACACCGCGACCGGTCGGAGACTACGAGAGCACGCGGCTGGGCATCAGCGGGCCGGAGTAGCGCGGGGGATATTTGGACCTAACCCCCGGCCCCTTCCCTGGCAGGGAAGGGGATTTATAGAGGCGATAGGCCGTCTCTCCCTTGCTTTTGTGCGACATCTGGACTGCGGCTTCCGCCGCAGTGACGAGGCGGCGAGAGCGCGCCGCTGCGCTGCACGGCTCCTGGTTGACCATCTCCGAGCGGCAGGAGTAGAATCATCCGCTGGGGTTATTCCCGGCGGTGGCGCCGTGGTAAGGAGGCTCGTGTGGGCGAGGGAGCGGTAACAGAGACGGAAGTCCCGACGCTCGACCGGCTGTGGCAGGAGTTCAATCGCAGCGACGATGCCCGGTTCGAGCTACCCCGCGATGATCTCGCGCTGCTGCGCCGGTTTGTACGGTGGCGCGGGCCCAATACCGCGGCGAGCACCGTGACTCCCAACCAGATTACGGACTTTCTCCAGGAGCAATTGTCCTCGACCACGCGCCCGCCGCGTGCCTACCATGAACCCTTAAAGCTCTTTTTCGCCTTTGTCCACGGCCGCGGCGTGCTCACGGATAACCCGATGCGGCGCGTGCGTCTCCCGCGCGGGCAAGGCCGCACCGGGCGGGCTGCCGCGGAGCAGGCACCGGGGCCGGAGGAGAGCGTGCTCCTCTCCGCGGAGAAGCTCGCTGAGTTTCAGGCCGAGCTAGAGCGATTGACACAGGAAGAGCGGCCCCGTATCCTGCGCGACCTCTACGAAGCCAGAGTAGATGGTGACCTGCGGGAAAACGCGGCCTATGACGATGCCAGAAAACAGCAGGGGATGGTCGAGGGGCGCATCCAGGAACTGGAGCAGATGATCCGGCGGGCCGAGCTACTCGGAGACGGTGGGCGGCCGACGGGCAAGGTGGTGGTCGGCAGCCTCGTCGAGTTGGAGAGTCCGGGTGGCCGCCGGCGGCAGTTTCGTATTGTCAGTCCGGAGGAGACCGATCCGCGTAACGGCAAGCTGTCGTATCAATCGCCGGTTGGCCAAAGGGTCATGGGGCACGGTCCGGGGGAGACGGTTGAGGTGGAGACGCCCCGAGGCATTAACCAGTATCGGATCGTTTCAGTCTCCTGAGAACGGGAGCGGTCTCCCAGCATCGCACAGGCGCCCGCAAACATGAACATTCCCCAGATCGCATTCATTCTGCAGGTCATGCTGGCCTTTACGGGTGCGTACCTGGTCGCGTTCTGGTTTGCGATGGTGATATGGACGTATTACGACATTCGTGCCCGCTCCCGGGAAGCCTACGTGCATATTTTTGCTACCGCGCTGGTGCTTGTATTCCACGTATTCGGGCTGTTGCTCTATTACATCCTCCGGCCCCGCGAAACGCTGGCCGAAGCCTACGAGCGCTCGCTAGAGGAGGAGGCCCTCCTGCGAGAGATGGATGCGCGGCACGTGTGTCCGTCCTGTCAGCAGCGCGTCGAGCAGGACTTTCTGCTGTGTCCCCATTGTCGCCAGCAGCTCAAGCGGAAATGCGCGCACTGCGAGCATATGCTGGACCTCAATTGGGACATCTGCCCGTACTGTGGACAGGCGGCGGATACCGGCCAGCGCGTGGGACAAGCAGCACCGCGCGGGTAGGCCGGCCCCCTATGGCCCCCCGCTACGACGGGGGGCCGGTGCGTTCCCGCCCCTGTTGCAACGGGGAGGGTGAGGGTGGGGGCCGGCTACAGCGCCTTGATGCCGATGTTGCGGAAGGCTACCGGCGTACCGTGGTTTTGCAGCCCGATATAGCCGCGCGGCAGCCGCGCCCGTAGCTCCGGGTAGGCATCGAGATTGGCATCCACCACGGTCACGCCGTTGTGTCGGACGGCCACGCGGCGCCCGATACAGGTGATCTCCAGTGCGTTCCACTGGTCCAGCGGCCTGGACGTGTTCCGGGACGGGGCCACGGAGTCGTAGATCGCGGCGGTGGCCTTGACGCCGGTGGCGTGCTCGGGGTGGTCAATAATCTGAATCTCCATCCCCGCAAACGCCGGCCGGCCCTGTTCACTGGTCCGCAAGAAGATGCCGCTATTGCTGTTCCGCTCGATTTTGTATTCCAGGCGGAGGATAAAGTCCTCGTAGACTCCGGCGGGCCGAATCCAGCCCCGGCCCTGGCCATTGCAAACCAGCACACCGTCCGCCGCCGACCAGGCCCCTTCCGTTGCGCCGACGTGAATCCAGCCGGTGAGATCGCGGCCGTTGAACAGCGGCTCGAAGCCGGCGTCGGCTGTGTTGTCCTGGGCGTGCAGCGAGCGTACACGCCAGAACGCAGCCAGCGCCGCCATACCGAATAGGGCCAAGCGCACCATACTATCGTCCTCCTGCTGCTTACTCTGCTGCCGCTGCGTGCTCCACTCGTGCCGGCGGCAACGCCATATCCTACCCTGTCCGGAGAATATGCGGCCGGCATAGCCGGTTGGTATACCGATGGGACCGGGAGGTCGTCGAATGGAGGAATACTACCGGCGGCGGGCAGAAGAGTTCGAGGCGGTCTATGATCGTGCTGATCCGGCTCGATGCGCGGAAATCGAGCTGCTCACCCAAGCGGCCCAGGAGACGCTGTGCGGTAGACGGGTGCTGGAAGTCGCGTGCGGCACCGGGTACTGGACCCAGTTCGTCTCGCAGACTGCCAGGGAGATTACCGCGACGGACAGTGTGGAAGAGGTGCTCAACGTCGCGCGGCGCAAGACCTATCACTGTCCGGTGACTTTTCACCTGGAGGATGCCTATAGGTTGTCTTTCGAGGCCGCGGAATTCGATGGCAGCTTGGCAAACTTCTGGTTCTCACACATACCCAGGCACAGGATTGATCGCTTCATCACAGGATTGCACCGCACTCTGCGTCCCCAATCGAGCGTGTTTCTGGCCGATAATGTGCTCGTCCCTGGCGTGGGCGGCGAGCTTATCAGTCGGGCAGGTGACGATAACACCTATCGGCGTCGAACGCTGCGGGATGGCAGCGAGCACGTCATCATCAAGAACTACTACTCGGCGGAGGGCCTGAGCACAATTTTCGGTCAGCATGTCCCCGGCTTGAGGGCGGCGAACGTCTTCGTTGGCCAGCACTTCTGGTACATAGCCTATCGGCTGCCGTGAGTGTAGTGGGGTGTATGATCGGCACTGCGGCCACGCCGGGGAGGTGCTGAGTCAGTCGAGGTACTCGCGCAACTGCGAGGAATGCATCGCTGTCCGCAGCTTATCCAGCGCTTCGACCGCGATTTGTCGCACGCGCTCCCGCGTTAGCCCTACCGCGTGTCCCACTTCTTGCAGGGTGAGTGGCGAGCGCCGCCCGACACCGAAGCGCAGCTCGATAATATGTCGCTCGCGCGGCGAGAGCTTGGCCAGCAGGTGCTCCACTTCATCGCGCAACAGCGACTGGGCCGCTCCTTCGATTGGCTCATCGCAATTCACGTCCTCAATCAGGTCCTTGAGCACACTGCTGCCGTCATCTCCGACCGGGTTTTCGAGGGAGAGCGTCCGCCGGGAAGCGAGTAAGAGCTGCCGGACCTTGTCGCCGGGCAGGTCTACGGCGGCGCCGATTTCGTGTATCGTGGGCGGGCGACCGAGTTTTTGCTCCAGTTGGTGGGTTACTCGGCGCAGCTTGCTCACCTTGTCAACGACGTGGAGGGGCAGGCGGATGGAACGCGACTGGTCGGCAATCCCCCGGGTGACCGCTTGCCTAATCCACCACGTCGCATACGTAGAGAGCTTGAACCCGCGCCGATGGTCGAACTTGGCGACGGCGCGCATCAGGCCCAGGTTGCCCTCCTCGATCAGGTCGGGGAGCGGCAGGCCCCGCCCCGTGTATTTCTTGGCGACCGACACCACGAGGCGGAGGTTCGCGGCGATCATGTGCTGGCGGGCCGCTTCACCGTCCACGACAAGCACCTGGAGCGCAACGCCCTCATCCTGGCCCAAGTCGGCACGCTCTAGGGCTTGCTGGGCCAGCCGGCCGCGCTCCATACGTTTGGCCAGCTCCACCTCCTGGTCGGCGGTGAGGAGCGCGTAGCGGCCGATCTCGTGGAGATAGAGGCGTACCGAATCGTCAGCTTCGGGCACTTCCCGGAGCACGGGGCGGGAGGTCCACTCGGCCGGTAGATCGTCGTGCCTGACGTTCGGGCCGCTGGCGGTCATGCGCGACCTCCTCGGCACGACATGCCGGGCGTGAGGGCGCCGGAAGGGCCACGATGCGCGAGCGGCGCGGCACCGCTGCACCATGCAACTCGATATCCGGCTATGCATGGCCGGTGGGCACGACAACCTGGAGGCATGAAAACGCTCTTTCAGGCCTACGGGGTAAGCTGACGGATTCGGGTAAGAGCAACCCTACGCAGGCCGGGCACAATACCCGGCGCCGCGATTCACCCCGGAAGTGCTTGCACTCCCCCGCTTCTCGTCCAGAGAACTCGGCCTACACCAGACGGGTGTCCGTGTTCTCGAAAAGCGTACCATGCTGCCGCTAGGCTGACAAGGGGTGAAGTTAGTGGTTGTCAAGAGTAACCGCTAAGAAGTTGTCGGGATTCAGCGGCTACCATATACCTGCTTTGCGAGAGGCCACAAGCTGAAGAGCCTCACCCCCGGGCCCCCTACGGCCCCCCTGACTAGGGTAGGTTTTCGGCGGGTGGCTCCGGGAGGGGCGCGCGAGTGGTGATGCCGAGGGTAGCCCGTGCCCGCGGTGGTGGGCGGTGGGCGAGGCGGCACCGGCTGGGCGGGAGATACCGGATCGGCGGCGGACGCTAACCGGTCGGTGGACGAGTGAGCAGGGCGGGTGCCGGGAGTGGCAAGGACGCGGTGCAAGACCGCCGAGAGCAGCCGGCGCACCCCGGCCGGCCAGGGGATAGTGGATAGCGGCACGCGCGGGCCGGCCCATGCCGGGTCACGGTCTGCGTGACCCGGCACGTTCGGCAAGGGCAAGGACGCGGCACCGGACCGAGCCTGGTCCGGCGCCATGGGCAAGGACGCGGTGCCGGACCGAGTGTGGTCCAGCGCCATGGGCAAGGGCAAGGGCAAGGGCGTGGCGCAGGGTCGAGTCGGGCCCGGCGCCGGCGACAGCGCGGCCGCGCCACCGCACGCAGCCGGCCCGTCGGTGCCAAGGGGTCCCTGCCGGGCGGTGCCCGGTGCTCTCGGATGGTCTTGCATTTACCACTC
>DAOUJP010000019.1:0-50036 GCA_034422515.1 Chloroflexota bacterium
GTGGTGCGGTGGAACACCCACAACCACCTGGTCCAGAACGCGAACAGCTTCCAGATTTTCAGCCATCAGTGGATCCCGGGGACGACGTACAACGTCTCCGTCACCGCCATGTATAGCCCCAACCCGGGGGATAATCCGACCCTGGTCAAGTCCGCCACGAAGAACATTACGGTGCCGACGCCCACACCCACGCCCACGCTGACACCCACGCCCACGCTAACGCCCACGCCCACGCCACCGGCGGCCGGAGCGCCGGGGACCGTGAGCATCGGCGTGACCAACCAGGGTCACGTGTCCTGGGCGTTCGAGCCGCCGGCGGGGATCACGTCGGTCGGCTACGTGGTGCGGTGGAATGAGCAAAATCACATTGTCTACAACGTGTCCAGCTACCAGATTCCGGGCTTGACGCTGGGGCGGACCTACGCGGTCTCCGTCACTGCCCTGTACGTGCAGGGCGGTGACGTGAAGCAGATCCAGTCCAGCACGAAGAACATTACCGTGCCGACGCCCACACCCACGCCAGCGCCGGCGACGGCCACGCCGACGGGGGCGCTGGCGATGCTGTCCACGGCAGCGAGCGCGACGCCGACGCCGGTCGCACCGGTGAGCATGAGCGTGAGCAACGCCGGGGCGGTGTCGTGGACGGTCACGCTCCCGGCGGGGGCGAGCTTCGAGGATTATGGCGTGCGCTGGAAGGAGCACCAGACCGGTGAGGCGCTGGATGACTGGACCGGGAGCGAGTTCCACACCATCAGCACCATCGGCACGACGAGCTACCAGCTCCCCAACCTGGCAGCAGGAACGGAATACAAGGTCCGCGTCAGTGCCATCTACCAGGTGGACGGCCTCGAGTACTCGCTCATGTCCGACACGATGCGGTTCACCACGCCGACGGAAGCGATCACATCGAGCGTCTCCCAGGTGCCAGTGTCCGTCACGTCCTCTACTGCCGCCATCATCTAGGGAGGAGGAAGCACCGCCACCGCGCTCGGAAACCGGGTGGCTGCCGGTAGCGGCGCCAACCATCCAACCCCGCGCGGCCCTCTCCGGAGGGCCGTGCTTGTCTTTTCCGGTTGCCCGGCGGAGCGGGGGAGCCACAGGGGGGCATCATCATGCAGGTCTGCCGTGCCGACAGGTAGACTGAAACTATGACGGCGACGGGTATTGCACAGCGACTACGCGCACCGTGGACGCGCCGCGAGCCGCCCGCCGCCCCATCTCGCCGCCCGCCGCTGGCGCTCGACGACGCCGTCGCTGGCGAGGAGGTGGCCACGGCGCAGGGGCGCTTCTTCCGTACTCGCGACGTCCGGCCGGCACGCGGCAAGTACGGTGGCGAGGTGCTGCAGGCCTTCGCCGCGGTGCGCCCGTCCAGCCTGGCATTCCTGACCGCCGATGCGGCGCTGGCCTCCTTCGAGCCGCACCGCGCCGTGTTCCTCGACACCGAGACCACCGGGCTGGCCGGCGGCACCGGCACCTACGCCTTTCTTGTTGGGCTGGGTTTCTTTCACGGCGAGCGGTTCGTCATCGAGCAATACTTTATGCGCTCGTTCGGCGAAGAGCGGGCGATGATGGCACATGTTGCCGAGCGGATCGCCGAGTTTCCCGGTGTGGTCACGTTCAATGGCCGGTCCTTCGACCTACCGCTGCTCCAAACGCGCTTCATTATGAGCCGCCAGCGCCGGGCGGCGGCGCGGCTCGATGCGTGGACCCATCTCGACCTGCTCCCGGCGGCCCGTCACCTGTGGCGCGAGGCGCTGCCGAATTGCAAGCTGTCCTCGCTGGAGTCGTCCGTGCTGGGCGTGCGGCGCCACGAGGACGTACCGAGTTGGCTCATACCGAGCATTTACCTCGACTTCGTGCGTACCCGGGACGCCCGCCGTCTACGCCCCGTGTTCGAGCACAATCGCTACGACATCCTTACGATGGTCGCCCTGGGCAGCTACGCTGCGCGGATGCTGGCTCAACCGTTGGAGCGGCGCCCCGGGCAGCCGCGCCAGGGAGCCGAGATCGCGGCGGTCGCGCGGCTCCATGAGCGTCGCGGGCAAGCAGCACGCAGCGCGCGGCTCTATGCGGCAGCCCTCCGGCAGCACCTCCCCGACGAACTGCGGGTGAAGACCCTGTGGCGGCTGGGCCTGGTGTGCAAGCGCCAACGGGCGTGGCCGGCAGCGGCCAAGGTGTGGCACCGCATCGTGGATGAGGAGCCGGAGTTGCGCTTGCCGGCGCTGATCGAGTTAGCCAAGCTCTACGAGCATCGGCGACCCGATCTGGCGCGGGCGAAAGTGCTGGCCACGCAGGCGTACCGGCTCTGGCAGCAAGCGCCCGATGGTCCCGGCGTCCGCGTGCTCGCGTCGGTCGAGTCCGGTCAGCGTCCGCTCGAGGCGGCGTTGCTCCACCGGCTCAGTCGCCTAGAGCGCCGCTTGGCGCGCGCCGTGCCACCGGAACCACCACCAGGAACCACCAGCTATGACTGATCCGGCACGAGCCGAACTGAACGGCGATAACCATGCCACACCAAGCGAGCCAACGGAGGGTGCCCCTTCTGCCGGACAGGAGCAGCCGGTCGCAGCCGAGGCGCAGTCGGAGCCGGAAGAGTACGTCCGCGTGTTGAGTGCGCTGGCGAGCGGTGAGGGGGCGCAAGCCATCGCCCGGTTGGAGCAGCTGCAATCGCAGCCGCCGGAGGCGCTGCCGGAACTGGCTGCCACCTACCTGAGCGGGATGGCGCACTTCGCCGCGCTCGATTGGGCCGGTGTCGTTGCCCACCTGCGCCAATACGTCGTCAGCGGCCCCGCGGATGACTGGCATATGCCCTGGGCCTATCTGCGCCTCGGGCAGGCCCTAGAGGAGCTGGGGCGCCTCGATGAGGCCTCGCTGGCGTACCGCGGCTGCCTCATGCTGACGGCGCGGGAGCGCCTACCGCGCCAGTTGGCCTTTGCACTGATGTCACGGATCGCCGACGAGTCCCCCGGCGTGTCCTCGACGCCCTAAGCAGCGCTTGCAGACTAGCCTCCGGCGCCAACGGAGACCGTGAAGCCGTTCGTAGCCACAGCCTCACGAAAAGGGCCTTCCTCTAGCCCGACACCAAAGCCCGGCGCGTGCGGCACCGTCACCCAGCCATCGCTGACGACGTAGGCGGAGCCGTCGAGGCCCGGCGTGGCTGCTTCATCCCACTCGACAAACGCAAACCGGCTGATGGCGCCGGCCAAGTGGCCGGAGGCGTAGTTCCCGTAGTGGCCCCCGTAGTGGTGCGGTGCCGTGCGGGCGCCCCAGCGGTCGAGTTGTGCTCCTAACTCCAGCCAGCGAGTGAAGCCGTAGCTGAAGATGTCGTATTGGACGACGTTGACGAGCCGCTGGCGAGCCATCTCCGGCAGGCGCGGTGAGGCGAGTCCCTCCCCATCGGCGATCAGCGTGGACACGCCCTCAGACCGCAGCCAGGCTTGAAGGTCGCCGTAGAGCACCTCGTCCTCGTGGAATGCCTCTTCGAGCCAGAAGATGCCGGCCCCCGCAGTCGCACGCAGGAGTTGCTTGGCCAGATTGAGGTTGTAGCCGTTGTTCGCATCCATCATCAGCGTGGCGTCCTCACCCACTGCCGCACGCACGGCGCGGACCACGGCAACGTCGCGCCGCAGCCCCGCTGTCAGCTCCATGTGGCGGGCGCCGCGCCCCACCTTGATCTTGAAGGCGCGATGCCCCCGCGCATAGCCCTCGCGCGCCTCGGCCGCGATCAGTGCCGCGGCAGCATCCTCCGACTCCAGGTGCAGGTCGTCGAAGTAGAGTGAGGTGTCATAACAGCGGACGCGAAAGGGCCTCGCCGGCGTGGCCCCGGCCGTCGCGGCGGCCAGCGCGTAGACCGGCGCGCCAGCGCGCTTGCCTGCCAGATCCCAGAGCGGGAACTCTAGCGGCAATCCGGTGCGGCTAGCTCCCTGCCCCGCGATGAAGACATCGGACAGCCGGGAACCGATCAGATTCGCCGCTTGTTTGCGAGTAATCCGGCTGGCGCCCCAGCCCGTTGCGCCGTCGTCGGTGGTGAGCCGGGCGATGGCCGGCCGCACGACGATGCCGTGCTCACCCAGCCGCGCGTTACAGCCGGCGTGGCGCGGCCGGCGGCCTTCCAGCTGTCCCCATTCGATACGCACGATACGCGGATCGGCCATGATTATCGGTCCTACGTCGCGCGAGTGATGATAGCGTAGAAGATGAGAATGCCGGTCCAGAGCACGGGCGGCGCGAGGACGAAGCTGGCCGCGGCGAGGTTATTGTCGTGAACCAGCTCGTGGGCCAGCCCACGCCGGCACCCTTCCCCGCCGACCTCGCACACCATATCCTCATTGTGGTGGCTGAAGAACCAATCGCCTAGCTCCCAGCTGACGAGCGTGATAATCGCCGCCAGCGAGACGTAGGGAGCAGAGCTGGCGATGACCAGCGGCAGGGCAGAGAGGTGCTTGGTGTACTCGCCGAGTCCCGTGACCAGGTCCACGGCGACGGCCAAGACGTTGTAGACGATAATCAGGACCAGCCCCCAGAGCAACACCGTCTTACTCACGTCCCTTCTCCTTGTTCCGCTGGTAAGGTTGCCGGCTCAACGGCTCAACCTCCATGGGCTTGGGCCGACCCGGCGGTCAGTGGCGCCAGAACTTCACTTTGTCAATGGGGAGTATTTCGCACTGAAACGCCAACCGGTAGCCGCCAATCTCGACCAACCGTAGCATCCACGGCGCTTCGGCCAACGACGGACCGAAATAGAAGGAGCAATCGCTATACGACGTGCCGACCGGGGAGAGCGCGGCGCGGGATACGAGATCGGACTCGCCCTCGACCAGCCAGAACGTGCCCTCGGACCGGGCGGAGAAGGCCGTCCAGGTGCCGAGGCCGTCCGTCTGCACGTCATAGCTGACCTCCGCCGCCGTGTGTTGGAAGTAGTCGTCGCGATAGCGAGACAGTTCCTCCACCAGACCCGTGCTCCCCTGAATGCCGAGAAAGGCCAGCGCCGACTGCGGCTGATCGCCCTCGACAAAGAGGACACTGGCACTCTGGTCAGGCGCGAGCAGAGCGAGCGTGAACGAGAACACGCCAGCTTCATCCGGGATTTCGGCGCGGCCGACTGCCCCGACCTCGTAGTTCAGCGTGAACTCGTCCGCTTCCCAGAAGGCCGGGTGGTAGGTTTCCACCTCGGCAACGTCGCCGCTGTGAAAGTCGCCGCCGATGGCCGCGATAAGCTGGGCCGCTTCATCGCTGCGATCATGGTCGTAGCGTTCGCGGATGATCTCCCGACGCTGCCGTCCCGATTCCTGCTCTGACTTGCTCCCGGCCACCAAGCGCCAAGCCCGGCGGAACAGCCCTCCACTGCTCATATTCACCTTCCATTTCTCAGGGTTAGGGCACGGGTACACCGATGTATGGTATCTCCGGCCGCGGCGTGAGAATGTACTCGCCGACGCAGCACCCCAAGGTGCAACAGCGGCGGAAGCCGCCAAAGCCACGGGTGGGTACACGGATGCGCGGCACACTCACTCGCCGCGGCGCTTGGACGCGCGGCGGCTGGGCCGTGCGGGGCGAGGATACACGGGGCGGCGCCGTGCCGGGTTGCCGAACGGTGACGGCGTCCTGGCCGGGGCGGGTTTGCCCTCTGCTCACGGCGCTACTCCCGGCGGCGGACGCCCCGCCGGCCCCTCCCACGGACGCGCGTGTGGTGCCGCCGGTCGCGGCGGCGCCGGGTCGCGCGACCCCTTTCGCCGGCGGCGGCTTGGTGCCCGGCTGCCCGTCCGGCGCATAGGTCGTGTAGCGGCGGCCGGCGCGGGCCGGGGCCTGTGCCTGATTCGGGTCAATCGTCACGGGACCGCCGGCCGGTCTGGTCGTCACGACGGGCGGCCGGGGATAGCCGAATACCCACGGCCGGTCGAACATCCACAGCCAGAAGAACGGGTTGTTCATCAGCCCGCCGTAGCTCGTGGCGACCCCACCGCTGTCGCGCACCCGCTGCTCCAGATCGGCCGGCACCGGCGGCGGTTGTGCCCCTGCGGGCAAGAGGACCACGCTGACCGTCTCCACGCTGCCCGACGAGACGTTCACCTCGCGCCCCTGGCTACCGAGCGGGGTACCAGCCGCAAACGTCGGGTCGTCGTGGAGGAACGAGAGACCGTAGTCGCCGGCCGGCACGTCGTCGAAACGATAGTACCCGGACGAGTCGGTGCGCGCGATGCAATCATCGCTCCGCCGCCCGCAGTCAATCCCGCTGCCGGCGATGAGCACGGTGGAGCCGGCGAGACGCACCGGCGGCTCGGCGGTGCTGGGCATCCCCAATACCTGGCCCTCGATGTCCCCGGTCGCGGCGCCACACGAGGGGATCACCATGACCAGGAACACCCCGGACAGGAATAACACGAGCACAGCGAGGCCGGTGTTGAGGTTACCCAGCAATTGCCCCACGGCGAAGGCCCAGCGTTTCCGCCGCCCGACGTGCGGGCCGACGCCGCCACAGAGCGGACAGATGCCCTCGTCATCCAGGCGACCGATCCGGCAGCGAGAGCAATAGATAGCAGCGCTCATCGTTGCCTGCTCCCATCAGATTGCAACCCACTGCAAGTATATGGGGCCTTCTCACGCCAAAGTATAATCCTGCTGCACAGTCACCGCCGCCGAGTCCCTGGTATCGGTCCTGGAGGCTACTCGACAGCGGCAAGGCGCAAATAACGCTGGTGGTGTACCGTTGCCGACTAACGTGACTCAGGGAGTTGGCGCTGGCGCTGCCGAGTCGGCATAGTCCACCATGCCGAGATCAGTCGCCACTACCGGGGCTGCAAGCTCGGACCGGAGGACACGCCGCAGATCATCCTGCGAGGCCACACCGTCGTTCATGAACGCGAGACCCTGCTCGATAGCTCCGATGAGCCGCCCGGCGAGGGACTCCAGCGGCAAGGTCGGGAGTAGGTGGACATGGCTGGCCGAGATATCGGCTAACTCCGGCAGTGTGATCTCGGCAGCGAGATAACGTCGTGTCGCAACAGCAAGTGTTCGGTTTACGTCCATGACAGACTCCACTCCGATTGAGCCACCGCAGCGAGTGTGGTTAGACAAGGTAAGTATACGGCATCTCTTCAACGGCCTCGGAATATGGAGGGCTGTCCAGACCGGCAAATACCAGATGCGGATCCGCCGCGACAGTCCGTGTCCCTATCCCGATGAACCTCCTGGCACACGCGCGCAGGAGCGAGAAATCCTTGACGGGCAGCGGTTGATCGCGCTTGTACATGGCTACTGGCGCCCGGACGGCACTCTTGGTGCCAGCGGCCGGCCCGATCCGCTGAAGGTGCTGCATGGCCGGGTGATGTACTGCCTGGCCGGTCCTGGTACGCCACCGGCCAAGCCGGAGCACAATGATTGACTGGACTCCGAGGGAGCGAGTGATGGTCGTCACAAAGCTCCTGGACAACAGTGCGAGACTAACCATTGGCAGGGAGCTATGACGAACGATGACGTGGTGCGGTTTCTGGAGGCGATTGCCAATACCCTGGAGATCAAGGGCGAGCGTCCCTATCGCATTCGCGCGTATCGCCAAGCGGCGCGGCAGGTGGACCTGTTGGAAGAGGACGTGGCGGCGATGGCGGCAGAGCGTCGCCTGACCGCCATCCCGCGCGTTGGGGCCTCGCTCGCCGCCCGCATGCAAGAGTTGATCGATACCGGCAAGTCGTCCTTCCTTTCCGACCTCCAACGTGACACGCCCGCTACGCTGCTCGATCTCCTGGAGCTACCGGGCTTTGGACCGCGGCGGGTCGCCGCTGTCCATCGCGAGTTGGGCGTGACGACGCTCAACGAGCTCGCTGAAGCAGCCGCCGCAGGACGCCTCCGCGGTCTCCGCGCCATCGGTCCCCGGCTTGAGCAGTTCATCATGAGGGGGGTCGAGGTCGTCAAGGACCGCCGGCGGCGCGTGCCGCTGCTATGGGCGCGGCCGTTGGCCGAAACACTGCGGGCCAAGTTGGCCGCGGCGCTGCCGGGCTGGCCCGTCGCCATCGTCGGCAGCGTGCGGCGGATGGTCGAGCGGGTCGGCGGCATTAGTCTCCTTGTCGGAGCACCCGACGCGGCGCCGGTGTTGGATGCGTTTGCGGCTCTTTCTGACATCACTGCACTGGAAGAGCGTGGCGCGTCCACGGCGGTCGGCGCGACCCGCAGCGGCATCTCGTGCCACGTCATCGTAGCCCCACCGCCAAGCTGGGGCGCTGCCCTCGTCGCGACAACCGGCTCGCACACCCACCTTAGCCGCTTGATGGCGCTGCCGGGCGCCGCGGGATGGCGGTTGGCCGGCGAGCTTATCGTTGATGAACGAGGCCGGCCGGTTGCAGCGCCCACGGAAGCCGCCTTCTACCGCTTGCTCGGCTTGCCGGAGGTTCCGCCCGTCCTCCGCGAGGACCGTGGCGAGATTGAGGCCGCGCAGGCCGGCACCCTGCCAGACCTGGTTTCCATTCCCGACATACGGGGTGATCTGCATGTTCACTCCACTTGGAGCGACGGCCGGCACTCCATCGCGGCGATGGCGCGAGCGGCGCAGGACCGTGGCCTGAGCTATATGGTCATGGCCGACCATTCCCGTTCGTCCGTGATTGCCGGCGGCCTGTCGGTCGCAGAGGTGGCGGCGCAGCAGGAGGAGATCGCCGCGGTCAACGCCAAACTCGACGGCTTTCGCGTCCTGGCCGGCATCGAACTGGACATCAAGCCGGACGGCTCCCTCGACTACGACGACGAGCTACTCGCTACTTTCGATTTCGTGACGGCCTCGGTGCATAGTGGCTTTGGGCAGCGTGCCGAGCGCATCACGGAGCGCGTGCTGGCGGCCATCCGCAGCCCGCACGTGGACGCCATCGGTCATCCGACCGGCCGCTTGCTCTCGCGCCGCGAGCCGCTCGCCCTCGACATGGACGCCGTGATCGCGGCGGCCGCCGAGACCGGGACGGCCTTAGAGATCAACGCCAACCCGGACCGGCTCGACCTCAACGACGAGTACGCGCGCCAAGCAGCCGAGGCCGGCGTGCCGCTGGCGATCAATACCGATGCCCACGCAGTCGAGCACCTGGCATTTCTCGAATACGGCATTGCCACGGCGCAGCGCGGCTGGGTCCGCCCCCAAGACGTGCTCAACACCCGTCCCCCGGAAGCCCTCCGTGCAACGGGACCGGGCTGAGGCGCCCTCGTGGTGATGCCCTCGACTGCGCGTGGCAGTAGGGCTGTCGGCCCGGCGGCGTTAGTCGTCTGCCGCCAGCAGGTCTGCGATGCGTTTGAGTTGTCCGACTACATCCTTGAGCACCACCTCGTACTCGACACCCACCGGTAGATTGATGCAGACAGCATGCTCCTCTTCCATGAAGTCTGGCGGGTCCTCCTGTAGCATCACATCCAGTTTCCGGCGCACGTCCTCCCAGCCCCGGTAATTGTCTCCCCAGTCCCGGAGACTCACCCACAGAGGTGTGTCACGGAGTCGGCTCCACCGCCCAAAGTCGACGCCAAACCACGTCCCTATTCCGGCAAGTTGCATATATCGTCCATATCCCCATGGCCGGGGCGTCACGTTCAGACCCTTAGTGCCAATCCAACCATCATTTCTCCCACGGTCAACGGCGTCGTCAACCAGCTGATTCAGGTGGAGCATGAGCCGCGGAAACTCTGGGCCAAGCTGCTCCTTCCGCAGTGGCAAGAGGGTTTCTTGGTCGGCCCGTTCGGCGAGGCCCCGCAGTTGGCGAATATCGTTCTCCGCGAGCATGTCCCCGGCGTCGGTTGCGCGGGAGGCCATGCGATTCAGCAAAGCCGTCCAACTGGTCATCAACAGGCGATGACGGTCGCCAGCGGTGGCAACAAATAGCCCAGACTCTTTGATTGGCTCACCGAGAGTGATGGTCTTATCCTCTGCTATCCGCCGCTGCAATTCCGGCCACAGCGACTCGAACCTGGCGGCCGGCGCGATGACCAGGAGTGCGGATGGTCTGTCGTCTGGCAGGCGCCTCAGGTAGGCGACGGGCTGATTGTCGGTAAGACCAGCCCAGAACTTCGCCTCGACCAGAACACGTTCCGCACTGCTATTGTCGTAACAGGCGATATCCGGTCGTGTTCCTTCCTCGCCGACTTGCGTCTTAACGCGGCCGATGGGACCGACTTCCGCGCTGCCGTTCTGCAGCACGTCCTCCAAAGCGTCTCTGGCCGCCTTGGACCTGGACAGAATGTACCCGAGCGCCTCGACAGCGATGTCTTCAGACCGCTCAGTGAACCGCGGGGAGAGATGCGCCAGTAGCGTCTTGCCGGTAGTCATAGCTATGTCCTGCACTCGACATCCTTAGCAGAATTTATCACCGTTCCGTTGGACTTGCGGCGTTCACAACTCGTCGCATCACACCAGCCTAGATTCTACTGGTACAGCAATGCGCGGCCTCGCTGGAAAATGGCGCTTGTTCCCGGCCGCCGCGGCCGCTATACTGTGCGGCGGAAGTGGGTCAGCGAAGTTCTGTGCGTGACGGTTCCCCCTCGCCGCTGGTGTACCGAACCACCGACCTCCAATGACCAATCCAGTGTCAGTGCCGTGTCGCGTTGTACCCTTCAAGGAGGCCAGCAGGTGAGCTTTACCGATCGGACCCTGGTGTGTGCTGACTGTGGAAACGAGTTCACGTTTTCGGCGGGTGAACAGGCGTTTTTTGCGGAGAGAGGTTTTACGAACGACCCCAAGCGGTGCATCCCCTGTCGGTCGCAGCGCCGCCAGCAGCGCTCCAGTTATGGGGGCGATGCAGGTTACGGTGGTGGCGGTGGTGGCGGTGGTGGCGGTGGCTACGAATCGTCGCCCCGGCCTCCCAGGCAGATGTTTCCCATCATCTGTGACGAGTGTGGTGCCGAGGCGGAGGTACCGTTTCAGCCGCGTGGTGACCGCCCGGTCTATTGCCGGGACTGTTTCAGTCGGCATCGCGAAAGTAGCTGGGGGTAGCCCCTAGACGAGCACCGTGATCGCGCGGCGCGCAGATCGTTGTCGGGCCGATGTCCCCGGCAAATCCAGGGCGCCGTGCTTTTGTCGCGTCTCTGCCGTTGCTCCTCCGTTCCAGGTATGAGCGCGGTTGGGAGTATCCCTTTGTCGCTCCCGCCAAGGCTCCCGGGCGTTGCGCGTCTGTATCCGGGTGCCTTGGTGCTGGCGACGGGCTATGTCTGCGTGCCTCGCACAGCCGACACCGGCTACCTGCATCTCACTGCCCTCATATGTAGGAAACACGCATGGCCTCGGACGCGGACGGCGGGATGAGTCTCCGGCCCGCTTCATTGCCCTACATCGGCAACGAGGCCGCGCGGCGGTTCCTGCTCGGTAGCTGGCAGGCAGGACGCCTCGCGCACGCCTACCTCTTTGTCGGGCCGCGGCAGGTCGGTCGCCGCACGCTGGCGCTCTGGCTCACCCGGCTCGTGAGTTGTGACCAGGCCGGGGACGCACCGACCGCTACCGGGCCGTGCGACCGTTGCTCCGTGTGCCGGCGGATCATGCACGGCAACTACCCTGATGTCATGGTCGTGGAGCCGGAGCTAGACGAGTTCGGTGAGGTCAAGCGGGGCGTGGTGATCGAGCAGGTACGGGAGGTCGTCGAGCGACGCGCGCCCTTACGGCCCTATGAGGGCCGCGCCAAAGTCTTCATTATTCGTGGCGCCGATACGATGACGGAGGCGGCGGCGAATACCCTCTTGAAGACCTTGGAGGAGCCGCCGGCCGATACGATCTTCGTGCTCACCGCTGCCGATCAAGCACGACTGCTGCCCACCATCGTCTCGCGGTGCCAGACGGTGGCACTGCGCCCGGTGCCTATCCGCACCCTGGCAGCGGCCCTGACAACCTGGGAGGATTGGCCGGACCGCAGCGTGGAAAGTGCCGAGTTGTATGCCCGCCTGTCCGGGGGCTGCCCCGGCGCTGCCGTGCTCGCCACGCAGCAGCCCGACTATCTCACCGCGCGTCAGCACTGGCTCGATCAGGTGAACGACCTGATCTCTGCCGACCGGCATCAGCGCCTGGCGACGGTAGCGAGTATGACGACCCGCTCTGCCGCCGCGCCGCTCCTCGATCAGTGGCTTACCTGGTGGCGAGACCTGCTCCTACTCCGCAGCGGCAACGGGGAGGGGATCATGCATTGGGATCAGCGTGCCACGCTCGCCACACTCGCCGCACGCCTCCAGCCAAGCGAGATCGCCGCCTTCCTGCGCCGGATCGAGGAGACGCGCGACCGGATCGAGCGAAACGCCAACGTCCGGCTGGCTTTCGAGGTGCTTGTCCTCGATATGCCCTACATTGAGGCCGCAGCGTGACCTGTTCTGGGACCGTGTTCGCTGCATGGTAAAATCGCTGGGACACTACACGGCGGGCCGTCTTGTGTTGACAAAGAGTGTATTGGTCCCAGCGGAACCGGCCATCACTCCCGCTCGGCTCCGGTGAACTCAGGAGGGAAGACTTGCCAAACTATGACTATGAGTGCCTCGAATGCGACCATCGCTTCGAGCGGTTGCAGCGCTTCTCCGATCCACCCGTAGAGACGTGTCCGCAATGTGACAGCGCCGTGCGTCGCGTCTTGCATCCCGTCGGGATCGTGTTCAAAGGCTCGGGTTGGTATGTCACCGATAGCCGGTCGTCCAACACCGCCACGGCTATGCCGGGCGAGAAAAGCGAGCAGACCGATACCGACGCCAAGAGTACGCCGGAGAAGGCCAAAGCCAACGGTGAAGGCAAATCCGCGGCCAAGAGCGCGGCCAAGTCGGCGGCGACCGGTAGCGGAGAGTAGGCGCGGCATGGTGGCCGGGTCCTGATGCGTGCCATCGTTCAACGTGTCACCGCGGCGTCGGTGACGGTCGCCGGTGAGCCAGTGGGCCGGATTGGACCGGGACTGGTGCTGCTCGTCGGCGTGCGCCACGGTGACAGCCCGGCGGCTGCGCGCTGGCTGGCCGAAAAGGTGGCCCATCTGCGTATCTTTGCCGATGACGAAAGCAAGTTCAATCGGTCCGTCCTCGACGTTGGCGGCAGTATCCTGCTCGTCAGTCAGTTCACGGTCTACGGCGACTGCCGCAAAGGGCGCCGACCCAACTTCACCGCGGCGGCGCCGCCGGATGTTGCGGCGCCCTTGCTGGACATGCTGGCCGCGGAGCTGCGTAACCGTGGGTTGCCGGTCGAGACTGGTGAGTTCGGAGCAATGATGCAGGTAGCACTGACGAATGACGGCCCGGTGACGGTGTTGGTAGACACCCCGGAGCGTCTGGACGCATGACTGGTAGTACGTCTCCCCCACCGTTGCGGTTGCGCGTGGTCCCGGACGGGCCGGAAGCTTTTGCCACCGTCCTCAAGCGCACCGGCCTGAGCGAGTTGGCAGTTGATCCGGCGGTTGCCGCGCGCTCGGCGGCCGTCTTTGACACGCCGGAGCTGCGCGACCTCGTGTCATCCGCCGGTCTCGCGCCGGTGCCGGCAGATGAGGGCCTGTCGCCGGAGCAGTTCGTCGAACGAGTGGTCCGCCTGGTCCGCACCGCCGGCGATACCGCCCTCCGCCTGATCGCCGAGCGCCTCGACGGCGCCGTTCCCACCGACCTGGAGACGCCGCCGGCAGAGATCGCCGCCGCCTATCAACAGGTGAACGCGCAGTTCGTGGCGGACCTCCGGCTGGCTGGTGATCGCATTCGACGCTTCCATGAGCATCAGCGGCGTCCCTCCTGGCTCGACGTTGACGAGGGCCTCGGACAGATCATTCGGCCACTGGAGCGCGTCGGCCTCTATGCCCCGTTCAGCACCGCGGCCTATCCATCGTCGGTACTGATGGCCGCGATCCCGGCTCGCGTGGCCGGAGTGGACGAGGTGGTGCTCTGCATGCCGCCGCGGCCCGACGGTTGCCACCAGCCCGAGATGGTCGTCGCCGCGGACATTGCCGGGGTAGACCGTCTCTTCAAGATCGGCGGTGCCCAGGCCATCGCGGCGCTGGCCTATGGGACCGAGTCGGTGCCCAAGGTGGATAAGATTCTTGGCCCCGGCAATATCTTTGTGGTCTTGGCCAAGAAGCGGGTCTTTGGAGACGTGGACATAGACCAGCTCCCCGGCCCCACCGAGACTCTGGTCGTCGCCGACGACACTGCGCCGGCTGATGAAGTAGCGGCCGATCTGCTGGCGCAGGCGGAGCACGATCTCGGCAGCGCCATCCTGATCACGTCGAGCGAGCGGATCGCGGCAGCGGTACCCGCTGCGCTAGAGGAGCAGCTTGGCCGGTTGGAGCGTGCCGAAATCGCCCGCGAGTCGCTCGAACGGCGGGGCGGTATCGTCGTCACCGCCAGTGTCGAGCGTGCCCTGGACCTGGCGAACGAGTATGCCCCGGAGCACCTCTGTCTGCTGGTTGCCGACGCTTGGTCCTATCTGCCGGCGATCAAGCATGCCGGCGGCGTCTTCCTGGGCCGTCACTCGCCGGAAGCCGCCGGCGACTACGTGGCCGGCCCCTCGCACATCATGCCCACGGGCGCTACTGCACGTTTCTCATCGCCGCTCTCCGTGGACGACTTCCTCAAGATCACGAGCGTCATTGCCCTCTCCGCCCGACAGCTGGCCGAGCTTGGCCCGGTGGCGGCGCGGCTGGCCCGCGCCGAAGGCTTGACGGCGCACGCCGCCGCCGTCGAGCGCCGCCTGCGCTGACGGCCGTCTCCACCGTCATTCCCGCGTCAGCGGGGGGACCATAGGGGGGCAAGGGATGAGGTGTGGACTCCCCTTCCCTGGCAGGGAAGGGGCCGGGGGTTAGGTCCAGCAGCAGCACCTAGCTCGGCGCTGCCCCGTTCGTAGTGGCGGCGCCGTTCGCCCGGCCGTTCGTCGGCCTGTCGGCCGCAGCGCCGGCTGAGACACGAGGGCCGGCCGGCGGGCGTACCCGCTCGCGGACGAGTAGGAGCGGCAGGTGCCACCACAGGTTGCGCCACGCCTCCTCTACCTCGGTACGCTCGGTATCGGACGGTGACCGCTGCCCGTATTGCGCGCGTACATACGATGCTGCGATCCGCTGCGCGGCGTCGTCAGGTACCTCCATGACACTCTTGAGCCAGCCGTTGCGCTCCTGCTCCAGACTATGCTGCATCTCGCGGGTCAGCGCCACAGCATACTCCAACGGCGTCTCCGCCGGGCGACGCTTACGCCCGAACAACCCGCCGAGGAACACCATCCGCCGATAGAGCCGGCGCACCAGTTCGCGCGACGGCATCCGCCGCTCGCGCAAGAGGCGAATGAGCCGATACAGCCCGAATACGGCCGCGATCACCACGATGGCCGGGAGCACGTTAGGCAAGCTGGGTCGCCAAGACGTGGCGGCGGACACGAGGTCCGACCCGGTGACGGGCGGGTCCTCCAGCCCCAACAACAGCGCCAGTTCCTCTAGTTCTTCGTCCAGCGCCTCGTCAATATCGGGATCGGCGGCGGACAAATCCGCCGCGCTTTCGGCGCGATTGATTTCCGGGCGGTAGCCCGAAGGCTCGAAGGCAATCCAGCCATACGCCGGGAAATAGACCTCCGGCCACGAATGGAGGTCCTCCTCCGTGACCTCGTAGCGACCCGTATCGTTGTTGAGCGTGCCGGCCACGAACCCGGTGGCTATCCGGGCCGGGATACCTTGCAGCCGCAGCAGGAGCACCATCGCCGAGGAGAAGTAGTCGCAGTAGCCCACCTTGGACTCGAACAGGAAGAAGTCCACGGCATCCCAGCCTTCCGGCACCACCGGGGTGGCCAGCGTGTACTGGTAGCGACGAATGAACTGCTCGACGGAGACTGCCTTGTCATACACAGTCGCGCGGTCGCGCGTCAGCGATTCGGAGAGTGAGAGTACCCGGTCGGTCACGTCGGGCAGTTGGAGATAACGGTCCTTGATCCAGTCGGGGTACCCGGTGCTGGCCTGCCGTAGCTCGGTTATGCTCGGCTCCGGCACGAGCGACTCGACGGCATAGCGCAGCGACGGCATGGCCGGACGGCGTGAGTAGAGCGCCGAGAAGTCGTTCACGTCGGCCTTCCCGGACGGGGCCAGCTTCTGATAGCGGATGCTTATCTCCACCGGTTCGACCGGGGCGTAAATCACTGTGCTCAACGATGGCTCGATGTCAAAGACCGTTTGGATGCGCTGGCCGGAGATGCTCGGTACCTCGGTGACCGGCTGTTCCGGCGTGCGGTTCAAGACGACCGCGTCGCTGTTGCGCCAGGCGCGGCCGGTGTAGGTGTCATACGTGCTGCCGCGCCAGTAGTGCGGCTCCTGGGACAAGACGGACATGATCTTGCGCTGGGTGAGATTGATCGGGCCGCTAAGGACCAGCGAGCCACGCGCCCCTTCCGCCGCAAACCGCGTCCCCGGGCTTGATATGCCGGCAAACAGGCGGTTCGTGACGTTCTCCAGTTCGGTCCACTGCTCGCCGATGTAGCGCCAGAAGGCGACGGACAGCGGGTTGTTGATGACGCGCGGACCGAGCATCGAGAGCAGGGCCAGCACCACAATGACCGCAAAGCTGGTCACCACCACGTCGAAGAGTAGCTCGCCCGGATAGTCAACGGAGAACTTCTCCCAGCGACTGCGGAGCGCGTACAGGTTGATGGAGACCGCGAGTAGGAGCAGGCTGATGAGGAAAATGGCAAACGGTGCTTGCGCTTGACCGGTGTAGGAGGCGTTCGTGACCAGGGCAATTCCCGTCGGGAGCGACGCGATCACCACGTCGTGCAGCCGGAACAAGCCCCAGGCGCCGATATACCCCAAGCCCCACGCCAAGAGCGACATGAGCAGCAGGAAGATGCCGTTGTCGGTGCTCGGTCTTCCATACCAGGCCAGCTCCGACCACGTCGCGATCCGCAGGGCGAAGTCGCCGATCTCCGTTGCGACGCCCTGAATGGAGACGATTGGCGGCGGTAGCCCTTCGCGGGTCTCCCCCGCCTGCATCCACGTACCGGTGTCGCTCATGAGTGTGCCAATGCCACTTGGCCACTCTCGCGGCGTCGGGAAGATTTCGCCGATCACGGTGTAGGCGAGGAGGCTCCCGACCAACACCCCGGCCAGCAGTGCCTGCCAGGTGCGCCACTCTTGGCGGGCAGCGACCAGGCCCATGACGATGCCGGCCAGGGCCATGGCGAAGAGCACCTGCGTTCCCTCCACCCAGCCCGCAGAGTGGATGGACCAGATGGTGCTCAACACCATCACGACGAGCAGAATGGCGGAAAACCAGCCCTCGTTGATCCGCCAGCCGCTCTGTGGTGGCAGCACCGTACCGCTGGCGTTCGTCTCGCCTAACGCTCGCTCGGTCGGGGCCGCTGCGGATCGAAGCATGGTGGTGTTTCCGAATCAGTGCCGCCCGTCGCCTGCAGACATACCCGGCCCCATGCCAGGTGTCCTCCCTCTTGAGCCAATCGGATTGTCCGGTGCTGGCATGGTACGGCGCTCCGTGCCGCGCGCTTATCCTGTGGGGGCGCCTCCGAACCCACGCGCCCGGAGGTCCTGCGCCTGCGTGCGCCGCTGCTCGGCATACTGCCCCTTGCCGACGGACACGGTGCGGAACGGCTGCCCCTGCATTACCACGTTGGCGACAATCCCTACGGACATCAACTGGTCGGCGATAGGCTGCGCCGGTTCTTCGCCGCCGAACGACACTTGGTCCAGCAAGATCACCGCCGGCGTAGACGCGCGCTGACGCAACGACGCCAATTCGCGTAGCCATGTCGGGTCGGTGCTCGGCGTAATGATCACGACGCTCAGTCCGCGCTCCAGCGCCCGGCTCACCTGCTGCAAAATCGAGCCGAGCGGCTCGCCGCCATCGGCGGTGACGGTCGCCAAATCCTCCATGATCCGCCACAGTTGCCGCGCGCCCTTGCTCGGCTCCACCTCGGCCGGATTGTCGCTTGACGCGATCAGACCGACGGCTTTGTTCTCGCGGATCGCCTGATAGGTAATCGCACCAGCGAGCTTGACGGCATATTCTTCGGTCGACTCGTCACCCTCGCCGACGTGGACCGCAGCGTCCATGTCGAGAATGACCCACAGGTTCCCGGAAGGCTCTAGGTCGAACTCCTTGACTTGTAGCTGGCCGCGCCGGGCGGTGGAGAGCCAGTGGATGCGATTCAGGCCGTCGCCGGGTGCAAAGTCCCGGATACCGGCGGCGTCGGTCGTCACGTGGTGCGTCTTGAGGCTGGAGCGCGAGCTACCCCCCACCGTGCCATACGGCAGCGGAATACCCGGCCCTTCCATAATCGGCGGATAGACGATGAAGCTGTTGACTTGGTAGTAGACGATGGCCCCGCGGAAGATGCCGAACGGGTCGCCGGTCAGGATGCGGACCGGCCCGAGGGTATAGAGACCGCGCCGCCGGCAGACGGTACGCGCGTGGAACTGCCGCTCTTCCCCCGGCCCAATGCTCTCCACCACTCCGGGGTTGAAGTCCGGAATTGTCGAGTCGTCACGCACCTCAACCCACAGCGCCGGCAGCCGCCCCTCGTTGGCGATGACGAAATCCTCTTCGATCAGATCACCGACCACGGCCCATTTGGTACGCAGGCGGCGTTGCACCGTGATGTTTTGGGCCAGGCTGCGGGTCCAAAAGAAGGTAATCGCCAGCAGGCCGAGAATGCTATAGAACAGGTAATAGATGATCGAGATGCCGGCCACGAGCGAGAGCACCAGCAGGAGCATGGCCAACAAAGGCACCAGCGGGCGCTGCAAGCGCACCTCGGCGGTGGCAAGCGGCGCGCCGGAGTCGGCCATCTCCGGCTGCGGGCCGAGCGCTTCTACGGTGGCTTGTGGGCTGTCGGAGGCGCCAGTTAGGGCAGCCATAAGCGTTCACCCAGTATACAGGAGAGCCGTCGGTATGCTTGCTACATCTGTTAACGTCGGGTTAACTGGTTGAAGAGGCCTGTCACCGCGGCGGCAGGATGGTGGCGCGTTTCGGAAGCCGAGCCGGCAATCAGGGTGCCGAGATGTCGGCATTGATGCACGCGGCGAGTCGCAGAGGCTATTTGGCCGGTACCACGGGCCTGCTCGGCGGTCTCCTGGCGGCCGCCTGCGAGCTATGGGATCCACCAGCGGCACGCCGGAGTCGGGTTGAGCCTCAGCCTGAGCAACCCGCCGGGCACAAGGCGCTGCTTACACTCACTGTCCAGGTTCGGCAAGATTGGCACCATTACCATAAAGCGATCCTTGAAGACCTCGGCTCACAGTTCACGCAGCAACAGCCACACCTACATATCGAATGGCAGGGACGGCATTGGCAGCCTCCCCGCGACTGGACCAGGAAGCTACTCGCTGACTTGGCCGCTGACGGCCGGTTGGGCAGCGTCGTCAGGGCTGAGGCCGCGGCTGCTGCGCCGCTGGCTGTGGCCGACGCCGTTCTTAGCTTGAACCAATTCATCATTCGTGACCGCTATGATCTCACCGACTACTGGCCCGGCGCAGTGCAGGCGCTACAGTGGCAGGAGGGCCTGTACGGCCTGCAAACGGAAGTGGCTCCCATCCTCTTGCACTACAACCAGACCTTGCTAGACCAGGTTGGGCTGACGGCACCCACGTCGGCTTGGACGTGGGCGCGCCTCCTCAATGCGGCCCAGCGACTAACGAATCGACGGCCACTGCACTCTACCTTCGGCGTCGCGCTTTCGGTCCAGCCTCCCGTCGGGGGTAGGCAAGTTGAAGAAGTGCTTCCATCGCTGATCCTGCCTTGGATCTGGGGCAATGGGGGCCGGATGGTACGTGTGGACTTCGGTATAAGTCATGTAGATAGGCCCGAAGCGCAAGCAGCAGTGCAATGGTTGGCCGATCTCGCGCTGGCGCATAAGGTCTCACCGAATGCCGAGGACCTGAAGCAGGCAGGAGTGCATGGCCCTTGGGGCCTGTTCGAGGAAGCCCAGCAGTTGGCGATGTTATATGGCTCGTGGTACAGAAGGCCATCCGACCAATCCGCTCGGAGGCGCTTCGGGGCTGCCGAGCCACCGCGGGGACCGCAGCGGGCCGCTACCTACCTGCTGGGTGATGAGGCACTGTTTGTAGCGCGGGACGCCGTTGACGTAGATGACGCCTGGGCCTTCCTAAGCTGGTGGACGAGCCGGGACACGCAGCGGCAGTACCTCACCAGCGACACCGGGAAGGTGCAATCAATGGTGCCGGCGCGGCGCGCACTCGCCAGCGAGTTTCCTGACCGTTATGCAGCCGCGGCGCTCGCCGCGCTGGAGTATGCTCAGGCGGTCCCGCTGCACCCGGCATGGATTGAGCTGATGCGAGCGTTTGGTGAGGGGCTGGTGCCGATCTGGCAGGGCAAGCAGTCCGCTGCAGACGCCACGGCCAGCGTAGCCAAACGACAGAATATGATCCTGGCGGAATGGCGACAGCGATGTGGTGGGGCGCCACAGCGGGCCTTGGCGTGCGCTCGTGGCAAGTAAGTCACTTCCACAGCTGATATACGGATACAATGCCTGTTACTGTGATCGGGGCAGTTCTAGGCGCTGAAAACTGGCAGCCCTAACGGGATCGAGCCGCGGCCCTTGTCTGCCGGCGTGCCGCCGATCTGAGTTGAAAGGAGTGACCTCGCGTTCGTGTTGTGTGTGGCGTGCTGCTGATGGAAGGATGGTGGCGTGATGCGTTTCGTCCGCCGGCAGTACCTGATCGGCTCCGTCGCTTCGCTGGGCGGCGTAGTGGCCGCCGCCTGTGATCTGACGGACACGCCGCGGCCCGATGCCGGGTCATCGCTGCCTCGCCTGAACCCGGATGCCGGCCCTCCGACGCCGCGCCCGGAACCGACCGCTATCCGCGTCCTCTACGGGCAGTGGCGGGGGCCGCTGATAACCGAATTCGACATGACGGACCATACGGCCGACGGGAAGATAGTGGCCCCCCAGCAGGAGTTGTACCGTACGACCGCGTTCGCCACGCTCCAGGACCGCTATCCGGATAGCGATATCTCCCTCGACATTCATCCCGATCCGTTGCCGATCTTGCAAAGCGCGCACGCTGCCGGCAAGGCGCCCGATCTCTTCTACATGGATGACCGGCGCGGCCGGGCGGTCGTGCGCCACGGCATGGCTACGCGGCTGGATGGCCGGCTGCGCCAGTGGCCGGATCGCGCCGATTTCGTGCCTCCGGCGCTGGAGGCCGGCCAGTATGATCGCCAGCAGTGGGGTCTGCCCCTCTTTACGCAGGTGTATACGCTCTACTACAACCAGTCGCTCCTCCGCGCCTTGGGCATCCTGCGCTTGCCGACCACCTGGGATGACCTCCTGACCGCCGCTGCACAGTCTGCCAAGGTGGAAGGCCACGAGGTCGTGCGCCAAGGCGTGAACAGCCACGAATCACTGTGGTTCTGGTGGTTATTGCAGAGCACCGGCGCCACACTGTACCGGGATGGCAAAGCCGAATTCGGTGCTGCAGCCGAGGAGATACTGTCGTTCTTGCGGGAGCTATACCGGGCGGGGTTGCCGGAGGGCGTGGAGCCGCCGCAGGCGGGTGTGCTTGCGGATGGCATGGAGCCTTACTTTTACAACCTCAGCCTCTGGAGGCGCGGAGCGGTAGGGCACGCTTGGGTCCCGGCCCTGCCGCTGATGACTTACGAGGAGATGTGGCAGCGGCGCTCGAAAGTGTTGCAACGTATTGATCCTGCACCTCCCCCGGATGCCACCCCTCCACCAGGCCCTACCCTCTCCCCGGAAATGGTGGCTACCGTCCAGGCCTGGCAGAAACTGGCGCCCGCGCCGGACGATTTCGTGGTGGGGATGCCGCCGGTGCCGGGCAAGCGATATGCGTTGCCGGGCAACCGTGAGGCCGCCCCGCTGGTCCATACCCACTCGGCCGTCCTGCATCTCAGCGCGCAGTCCGAGCACGCGGACCCAGCCTGGGAGCTACTCACGCTGCTCCTCGCACCCGACACGCTCTATGAGTACACCAACATCCGAGAGGCCATGCCGCCGCGCAAGTCCCTCCTTGGTCGCGGGTACTTGGAAAATCCCAAGACTCAAGAGATCATCGCCCTGTGGCTGCGCTACGGTCGGCCGCCGTTCGATCCCCCGCGCTACGACCGGGTGAGCTATTGGACTCACCACACGTTTTGGGAAACGGTGATCCGGCAAAAGGACATTCGCAAGGCTGTTAAGGAGCTTGTTAAGAAGCTCGACGAGTTCGCCGCCAAAGCGGACCCGCCCTTCACCGGCACGACCCGTACCTAGTCCTGACCGCTTGCACAAGCACGCCTTGGCGCGGCGGCATACTGTAGTTGAGTTCTAGCAGCCCTAACGGGATCGAGCCGCCGCCTCTACCTGGGCAGTGTGCTGCCGATCTCTGTTGGAAGGAGTGGTCTCGCGTTCGTGTTGTGTGTGGTGTGCCTCTGATGGAAAGAGGGTGGCATGATGCGTTTCGTCCGCCGGCAATACCTGATCGGCTCCGTTGCAACGCTGGGCAGCGTGGTCGCCGCTGCCTGCGACCTTGGGGCAGCACTCCCGCCCGAGGCCGCGCCGCCGTCCCCTCGCCGTGCCCCCATCACCGCCCTCCCAACGCCCCGCCCGGGGTCGGTCCCCATCCGCGTGCTCTTCGGGCCATGGCCCGGGCTGCCGTATTCGGAAATCCCCATGACCTTCTATCGGTCTGACCACACCGTCATGACGCCCCAGCAAGCACTCTACCGCGCGACGGCGTTCGCCACCTTCCGATACCGCTATGCTGACAACCACGTAGTTTTCGAAACTACGCACGATCCATTATCGGTCCTGCCGGCGGCCCACGCTGCCGACGAAGCGCCCGACCTCTTCTACATGGACGACCGTCGCGGCCGGGCGGTCATCCGAGGCGGGTTGGCGGCGCCGTTGAACCGACGTGTACGCCAGTGGCCGGACCACACCGACTTCGTGCGACCGGCGCTGGCGGCTGGACAGTATAACCGCCAGCAATGGGGCCTGCCGCTATTCACTTCCGTCTATTCGCTCTACTACAACCAAGCGCTCCTGCGTGCCTTGGGCATCCCGCGCTTGCCGACGACGTGGGAAGATCTCTTGTTCGTCGCCGAGCAGTCCACCAGAGTGGATGGGGGCAGGGTCGTGCGTCAGGGTATGAACAGGCCCGATGTGCAATGGTTCTGGTGGCTGCTGCAGAGCACCGGTGCCACCTTGTATGAGGACGGCAGCGCCGGCTTTGGGAGCGAGGCCGAGGAAGTCCTGCTCTTCCTGCGTCAGTTGTATCACGCGGTGCAGCCAGCGGGCGTGGCGTCGCCACAAAGTGTGTTGGGTGACGTTGGGTTCTTTTTCACCAGCCATCTATGGGACACCGGACAACTGGCACACGCTTGGTTGCCGGTTCTGCCCGCCGAAGCAAGGCGGCGCGCGGACTCATCCAGATGGACAAATCCGGGAGGCTCATCTGAGCCGTCCTCCCGCTCACGGACAATCACCACCGTCTCTTCGGGTGAAGTTGCCACCGTCCGGGCTCTGTATGAACAGGCACCCCCGCCTGAAGACATCGCAGTTGGAGGTACGCCAATCCCGGGCAATCGGTATGCCCTTCCCGCAAGTCGCCAGGTCTCGCCGCTCATCTATACGCACTCGGCCGTCCTGCATCTCAGTTCGCAATCCGAGCATCCGGACCTGGCGTGGGAGTTGCTCACGCTGCTGCTCGAACCCGACACGCTTCACGAGTACGCCAACCTGCGCCGAGCCATGCCGCCCCGCCAGTCCATCCTCCGTCGGGGATACCTGAACCATCCGAAGGCCCAGCAGGTGATTGATCTGTGGCTACGCTATGGACGGCCGCCGTTCGACCCTCCGCTGTATGACAGAGTGCAGTACTGGATCGGGCAAGCATTCGGGGCAGCGGTGGTTCGGCAGGAAGACGTCGGCAAGGCAGCGCGAGAACTAGCCAAGCAACTTGACAAGCTCGCCGCCGAAGCCACCCCACCCTTCACCGGCACGACCCGTACCTAGCACGTGTTCGCCGAGCACCGGTCCGGCGGGCCGGGCATCACCCCCCGGCCTGACAGGGTTACTTTTTTCGTAGGGGCGCGATTCACCGCGTCCAGGCCCCTGTCATTTCCGCGCCCGCGGAAATCCTCGTCCCCCCGTCGCAACGGGGGGGCCTACAGGGGGGCTGGCTCCACCCTAACTCTCCCCCGGTCGTCCTGGATTGCAGCTGGCGCCGCGATATGAATGTGATGGCGCCTACGGACGGTCACGTTGGTCCAGGTAGTCTTGGTGCGCCCGCGCAAGCACACCGGACCGCGTGTCCTTTAGCGCAGTCCGTGTCCGGGCGGAGAGTGCCTGGGACTGTTGCAGGTTGGCGAGCGAGCCTTGGAACTGCGGCATCACGTAGCGAGCCACCAACTCATAGCTGTGCAGCATTTGCTCGCGCGTGGACCATTCGGTCGTTTGGATGAGCAGACCACCATAGCCGCCGCTGGCCTCGTCCAGGCGCTTGATCGCCGCGACGAGATCATCGGGCGTGCCCACGCACCAGGCGCCGCGCTCCACCATCGTGTCAATGATCTTTTCCGCCGGGCCGTCAATCACCGGGTCGTGGCCCAGCGTCTGCTCGAAGTATTCGCGCTGGTAGCGCCCGGCGCCGGCCCGCGCCTGCGCCAGCGCCTCTCGGCGGCTCTCGGCCAAGTGTACGTGCAGCACCAGCCGCCACTCGTCGCGGTGCATGGTTTTTCCATGCTCTGCGGCCGTCTCCTCGGCGACGTCCCAGAACTCGCTCAACTTGGTAGTGAACGCGCCACCTCTGATGATCGTCACCGAGAGCACCGCGCAGCCGTGCTTGCCGGCGAGCACCATGCCGGACGGTGATTGAGCGGCAGCGACGGCAATCGGGAAGTGCGGTTGGGTGTATGGTCGCAGGTGCAGCAGCGCGTCCCGCAGCGTGAACCACTCGCTCTCGTAGGTAATCGGCTCGGTACTCGTGAGCAGGCGCATGATAATCCCCAGCGCCTCATCCATCCGGCGGCGCTGCGTGAGCGGCTCGATGCCCATCATCCGGGCATCCGTGACGAGCGCCCCCGGCCCAACGCCCATCATCACTCGACCACGGGTCAGATGGTCCAAGAGCACCATGCGGTTGGCGGCCATCAGCGGGTGATGATAGGGCAAGCTGAGGACGCCGGTACCCAGCTTGATGTGCCGCGTGCGCTCGGCGGCCGTGGCGATGAACACCTCCGGTGAGGAGATCGTCTCCCACCCGCCGCTATGGTGCTCGCCAATCCAGGCTTCATCGAACCCGAGGTCATCGAGCCACTGGATCAGCTCCAGGTCTCGCTCCACAGCTAAGGTCGGATTTTCTCCCAGCCAGTGGAACGGTCCCAGGAAAATCCCGAACTTCATCCGCGCCGGCAACGCCATCGTCGTGTACCTCCCCGCTCGGCTCGGCCGGAATCGTGGCCGGCTGGCCCTCGTGCCACCCCACTATAGCCTCTGCGCCGCGCTGCCGTACACTTCAGTTGTCTTGGGAGGCCTTTGCGTAGCCTGTCATTCCCGCACCAGGAGACCTTTGCGTAATCCGTCATTGCGGCGCAGGCCGCAATCCAGATCGCCGGGGCCACGAATGACCCTGGATTCCGGCCTTTGCCGGAATGACGAACACCTGGGCACGGTGAATCACGCCTCTACACAAAAACCACCCTTATCAGCAGGATATTGCCCTGCCGTTGCGCGTACTCTACACTCGGCAGCGGGCCGGGCCGCCGGCCCAGCCGGTGACCGCGCTGCCGTAGAGGATGGTCTAACGATGGTACAAATCCGCCGCGCCGCCGCGCCTGACGCGCCGGCGATCAGCCGCTTGTGGAGCGATCACGCTGCCTATCAACACTCGCTGGAGCCTGTGTGGCCGCAGCGTTGGGCTGTCACCGCGCCAATCGAGCACACCGATGCGCGGCTACTGCCGCCGGTCTGGGACGATCCGCAGCAGGCGGTCTTTATCGCCGAGGACGGATCGCAGTCCGTCGGGTTCGTGCATGTCGCGTTGGTCGAGCCGGACCCCAGCCCGGCCCGCGTCGAAACCCTCGTCGTTGCCCTCTCCCAGCACGACACGGGCGTCGGCCGAGCCTTGCTGGAGGCCGCCCTGGCCTGGTGTGCGGAGGGCGAGGCGGATGAGGTTGTGCTGGACGTGCTCGCGGCCGACACCGCCGCCGTGCGGTGCTACGAGCAGCAGGGCTTCAACCGGGTGTTGAGTGCCTACTACCGACCGGCCGCTACCCCCGGGGCAGAGCGGCGGCTCGCTCCGGGCATGGTCCGCCGCGCCGGGGCTGCGGACGAGGCGGCCGTCCTCCGCATGTGGGATGCCGTGCGGCGCTTCCATCGTGAGTTGGAGCCGCACTGGCCGCGACGCTGGGCCAATCCCCCGCCGGACATCCTGAGCCGGCTGGCCCAAGACCTACAAGCGTACTGGCAGGACACCGGGCGTAAAGTGATCTTCGTCTACGACACCGGCCACGAGTTGGTGGGATTTGTCCGCGTCGCGCTCATGGACTCGTGGCTCTGTCCGGGACAAGTCGAATCGCTCTACGTCCGGGACGACTACCGCAGTCAGGGTGTTGGGCAGGTCCTGATGGCCCAAGCGTTGGCCTGGTGCGCGACCCACGGGGCCGCCGAGGTCGGCTTGCACGTCAGCGCGTCGAACGCTGGCGCCACTCGCTTCTATGCGCGGCTCGGCTTTCGGCCCGTCCTCCACACCTACGTCCGCCCCCTCCTCGCCACCGGGGCGGACGGCCGCGAGGATGTCTCAGCGCGGTAACGGGCGGGCGAGGAGTCCCGGCGCGTGCCGGACCAACGCCAGGACCTTAGCCATCCATGCCGACGGTCCGCCGCGCTGCTCCGTGCTCGGAAGCGGCTCACAGCTCCCGATGGGATCAACAATCGGCTGCGGCACGGCCGCTGTCGGTTGGGCGGTAGCCGTCGGTACCGCGGCCGCGCCGGTCTGCGTAGGCCGTGGTGCCGGGTCCGACGCTGGGGCTACGGCGACACTGCTCACCGGGATGGCCGCCGGAAATGTGCCCACCTCGGCCGCCTGGTAGACCAGCCGGTACACGTCAACTATCGCGGCAACGGCCTCACTGCGATTATCGAAATCCGTGGCCATGAGCACGACCGCGATGGGACCACCCGGCCCGGTGATGAGGCCGGCATCGTGCAGCAGCCGCGTGAGATCGCCCGTCTTGTGGGCGATGAGACCGGCTTGCAGCAATTCGGGTGGTACGCGGTCGTTGATGCGTTGCTGCGACAGCAGGTGGCGCATGACGGCCGCGTCATCGGGATGCAGCAGCTGCGGGTCGGCCGGTTCTCCCGCGATGAGCCGCAGGAGGCGCTGCATGTCCGCGGCGGTCGTCCGGGGCGGACTGGCCATCGAGGTCGCGTACAGTCCGAGTTGCGCGACGGTGTGCTGGGAGCGGATCCAACCGATACGCTCACCGACGAGCACGGCTCCGGTGTTGCTGCTGACCGTAATCATCCGCTCCACCGCGGTGGCGGCGGCCATGGTCTCGCCAATCCGCAGAGTGCTCGGCAGCGGCCGGAGTATGGCCACCGCCCGGGGCGTCATGGCCAGCCGCTCATTGAGATCGAATTCGCCGGCCCGCTGCTGCCGGAGCGCCTCCACCAGCAAGACCAGCTTGAACAGGCTCGCCGAGAGCACGTGGCGGTCGGCATTCAGCGCAATCGCTGCCTCAGACACGCCGGGCACGCCCACGGACACCGACCATTGTCCACCGGCAGCGGCCAAACGCTCCTGGATCGCCGCGCGCAAGGTAGTCAGGCCACTCCCCGGGGCAGATTGCCCGCTCTGACCGGCTGGCCCATCGTCTGCCCAGCCCGGCCGGACCAGAGTCCCGATCAATATGGTAGCGAGCAGGAGGGCTGCGCCGACTCGCCAGCCGCCACGGCTCCGCGGCGGCCGCGTGCCCAGATCGTTCCTGGTGCGAGGGCGAGTCTGCATTGCTCCGCTCCGCGGATGGACGCTGCCGACCGACTCGCGCTTGAGCCGCTCTCTGGAGAGTGTACGCGAGTGGGACGGCGGCGGCTGGCTACGGCCACTATCCGGCGGCGGTGGAGCGTTCCGACCGGGCCAACCGCAGACGGCCACCAATGAAGGCCGCCGGCAGCGTCAGCACGATGCCCAGAATGCCCAAGAGGTCGGGCCGGCTGCTGAAGAGCGCCGGATTGAGTAAGGCCAGCATCGTGAGCACCGCGCCGACGGCCAGAGCGTTCGTCAGCTCGGCGCGTGGTGACAGCCGCGCCGCCAAGTAACCGCCGGCCACCGGCGCCACAATGCTCAGGACGAAGAGGGACGCCATAAACTCGGCCGACTGACGAGCGACTTGCAAGCTGGCCGGATCACCGCTGGCTGCGGCTGCGCCCATATTGACGAAAATGGTCCCGCCAAAGAACACGCCGTAGCTCGTCAAGCAACCGTAGATGATTGCCCGGTATTTCAGGCGCAAGGTTCGTAGCCCCCGGAGCATGTCTGTCTCCCAGCGCGCAGCGGCCGGCTGCGGACCCTAGTCGGTGGTGGTGGACTGCTCTAGCTGAGACACCCGCAACAGTCCACCGGCCGCCGCGGCCGGAATTGTGGTGACATAGCCGAGGACGCCCCACAGGTCGATTGGGACGCGGGAGAGCACCTGGAGGATGATGCCCAAGAGCACCATCACGACGCCGACGGCGATAGCATTCGTCAGCTCGGCGCCCGGCGACTTGCGCGACGCCACGTACCCGCCGAGGATCATCGCCAACAGGCTCACGACGAGACCGGCGGCCGCAAAGCCTGGCGTCTGCATAGTGCTTTCCACGCTGGCAAGATCATTGCTCCTCGAAAGGGCGAACAGAAAGAGGGCAATCCCCACGACAATGGACGCGCCGAAGCTCGTCAAGCAACCGTAGATGATTGCCCGGGGGCCGAGGTGTAAGCTCCTGATTCTTGCTGACATACCTGCCTCCCTGTGCTGCGGCGACTTGCTGCGAACACTAGCCGGCTGCCGTCGACCGCTCCAACTGGGACAACCGCACAAGACCACCGGTTAGCCCGGCCGGGGTCGTCAGCACGATACCGATGATGCCCAGGAGGTCAAGTCGAGCGCCGACGACCACCGGACCGAGTATGGCTAGGGTTGTCATCACGACGCCGACGGCGAGGGCGTTCGTCAACTCGGCGCGCGGCGACCGGCGCGCCGCCACGTACCCGCCGAAGATCGTCGCCGCCAGGCCCAAGATGAACTGGAGCGCCACAAAGCCGGGCGACTGAATAGTTTCTCGCAGGCTGGCCGGCTCGGAGCTTGCCGCGCCTGCGATGATGCTAACGAGCACTGTCGCGGCAATGGTTGCACCGATGTCCGTCAAACAACCGTAGACAATGGCCCGGCGGTTGAGCTGCAACGTCCTGAATCTTGATGACATACCCGTCTCTCGGTGCGTGGCGGCGCGGCCGGCCGGTGCGTTGTGCCACGTGCGCTGAGAGGCTGCGCCCCCCGGCTGGCGCCGTATGCTATGCAGTATAGCCTGCTACGGCCGCCGGCTGCCGAAACGGTGTCTGCCGGAGGGGTGGGGGCCGCCCGACTCCTACCACCCCGTCATTGCGGCGCAAGCCGCAATCCATGTCCCCCTGCAGAGCGGGGGGGCCGGACCATAGGGGGGCAATACCCCGCCTCACAGGGGCAAGGGCGCGGGCCACTAGCCGCGACCGGCGCGCGTGACCCGCGCGGTAGCGAGGCGGGCAGCGTTCACCACCACGGCGACCGAGCCGACGTTGTGGATCAGTGCCCCGGCAGCCGGCCCCACAAAGCTCAGAGCCGCGGCGACCAGGGCGCCCACGTTCCATACGAGCGCGAGCACGAGATTCTGGCGAATGGTCGAAAGCGTGTGGCGGCTGAGGGTGAGGGCCGACGCGACCTGGCTGAGGTCATCGGTGAGCAATGCCACGTCGGAAACCTCCAGCGCCACGTCGGTGCCGCCCACGCCGACGGCAATCGCCACGTCGGCCGTGGCGAGCGCCGGCGCGTCGTTGACCCCATCGCCGATCATCGCGACGATTTCACCGCGCGCTTGGAGCGACTTGATCGCCGTCACTTTGTCCTCGGGCAAGAGACCGGCCTGCACGTCCTCCGGCGGGATGCCGACGTGCTCGGCCAGCGCCCGTGCCGTTGCGTGCGAGTCTCCGGTCAGCAGCTTGATCGTGCCGATGCCGGCCTCGCGCAGGGTGGCGATCATGGCTGCCGCTTCATCGCGCGGTGTGTCTGCCGCGGCCAGCGTACCCGCCAACTGGCCGTCAACGCCGACGCACAGCACCGTGTAGCCCTGATTCAGTAGCTCGTCCCAGGTCGCCTCGTCATCGTCGGTCCCGGTAATACCGAGATCAATGATCCAAGCCAGCGAGCCGATGACCACGTGCTGCCCGTTTACCGTCGCCTCCGCGCCGCGCCCCGGTACGGCCCGGAACGAACCGGCGTCGGCGCTATACCCGTCTTCCACGCCAACGGCGCCGGCCGCCGCGAGGATGGCCCGTGCCAACGGGTGCTCGGAGCGCCGCTCGACCGCGGCGGCAAGCGCCAGCAATTCATGCTCGGCGTGCTCCCGGCGTGCGATGGTGCGTACCACCGTCGGCTGACCACGGGTGAGCGTGCCGGTCTTGTCAAAGGCCACCGCGGTGACGCGGCCCGCCGATTCCAGCCGGGCGCCGCTCTTGATGAGCAGACCGTGCCGGGCGGCGCTGACCACGCCGGCGATCACAGCGGTCGGCGTGGCCAGCACCAGCGCGCACGGGCACGCCACCACCAGCACCGTCACTGCCGGCAGCCAATCCCAGACGCCCGTGATGAGATAAGTGAACAGCAGCACGGCGGCCGCCAGCGCCAGCACGGCCGGGGTGAAGAACTTCGCGTAGTAGTCGGCCCGCCGCACGACCGGCGCCCGTTCCTCCTCGGCAGCGGCCACAAGCTGCCGGATGCGGCCGATGGCGGTCGCTGCGCCGACGCGGGTGGTGCGGACCTCCAAGGCCCCTTGGTGGGCGAGGCTACCGGCCAGCACTTCATCGCCGGGACCGCGCGGCTGGGGCACCGGCTCCCCGGTCAGGGCCGCCTGATCCACCGCCGCTTGACCGGCCATGACTATCCCATCAATCGGGAGACGCTCGCCGGGGCGGATAATCACGATGTCGCCCTGGCGGAGGGCCGACAGGGGGACCTCTTCCTCGGTGTCCTGATCGCTCTTGCGCCGCGCCGTTGCCGGCAATAGCGCGCCGAGTCCCGCCAGCGCCAGTTCCGCCCGCTCGGCCGTGAAGTCTTCGAGCACCTTGCCGAAGAGCATCATAAAGGCCACGAGGCCGGCCGAAAGGTATTCGCCCAGGATCACGGCGGCGACGATGGCAATTGTCACCAGCTCGTCAACGTTCAGCTCCCGCTCCAGCAGCCCGCGGACCGCGCCAACGGCGATCTTGGCCCCGCCGATAGCGACGCCGGCCAGACCGAGCGCCGGCGCCAGCCAGTCCGTCTCGTGGCCTGCCAGGCTTGCCAGCCACGATGCCTCGTCCACCGGGAGGCCAATGCCGATGCCCCCCAGGCTCACCAACCAGGCGGCGGCGATGAGCAAGATCGTTGCGGCGGAGGTAATGAAGTCCGGGCTGCTCCAGACTGCTCGGTATTGGGCCAGCGTGCCGAGCCAGCCGGAGGCGCCGTCCGCCAGCGTGCCGGTACCTACTTGCGCTGTCATGTTCCTATCCCCCCTGGGGGTATATCCGCTCCAATGTATGGTACCGCACGAGTCGTTGGGCCGCAACAGCCGGCCCGCAGCACGGTCTATACTAGGTGCGGAGGAAGTCATGGGAACGGCTCGCCCAGCGGATCGGCCATCCGGCACGGTTGACGAGCAGCACCCGCACGAGCATATCGGCTCGCCGGAGCAGACCCGTGCCTTGCTGAATCGGCTGGCGCGGCTGGAGGGACATGTCGGCGGGGTGCGACGGATGATTGCCGACGGCCGCAACTGCTCCGACGTCCTGATCCAGCTTGCAGCCGTGCGGGCGGGCGTGGATAAGGTATCTCGCCTCGTCCTGGAGGACCACATCGCCCACTGCTTGCGCGAGGCCGCGAGCAACGGCACCTCGGACGAAGAATGGAACCGGCTGAAGGAAGCGCTCGACCGCTACATCTCGTAGCGCGATGAGGACGCCGCCAGGTAGGTCAGGCGGCCGCCGAGGTTGGGCAAGCCAAACCGTTTGTAGCCACCGTCCCCCCGCGAGCGGGGGGGCCATAGGGGGGCAGTAATCTCCATGGCAGCGGCCCAACCGCCACCAATGCTCATCGTGTCGGGTGCGCCGGCAACGGGCAAGACGACGCTCGGCCGGCGGATCGCCAGCGACTTTGCCCTGCCGTTCCTGAGCAGAGACGACATCAAGGAGTCGCTCTACGACACCATCGGCGCGGGTGATCGCGATTGGTCGCGGCAGCTTGGCCTGGCCAGCATTCGGCTGCTGTTCTATTTTGCCGAGCGTCTCTTAGCAGCGGGTCACGGACTGGTGATCGAGAGCAACTTTTACGACCGCTACGACACGCCACGCTTCGAGACGATGCTGGCGCAGTACGCAGCCCGAACGGTGCAGATTCACTGCACCGCCACAGCGCCTGTCGTCATTGCTCGCTATCGGGAGCGGGCTGATACCAGTGAACGGCATCCGGGGCACCTCGGCGCGGCCGTCCTCCCGGAGTTGCGGACTGGCTTGCGCGATGCCACCTGGGGGCCGCTGCGGCTCGCTGCGCCATGCGTCACGGTGAACACCACCGACTTTGCTACCCTCGACTATGCCGGGCTGTGCGGTGAAATCAGGCGCTACCTGGGCGCCGCAGGGTAGGTAGGGGCATGACATGCCGTGCCTCTACGCAGCCTTCGCAGCCCTTGTTTCCGGCTCACCTCGTCTGGACCTGGGGCGGCGACTCAAGAGAATCCAACGATGTCGGACGATGCAATCGTCGTGCGGGGGGCGCGCGAGCACAACCTGCAAAGCATTGACGTGGACTTGCCGCGCAATCGGCTCATCGTGTTCACCGGTCTCTCCGGCTCCGGCAAGTCCAGCCTCGCGTTCGACACTATCTTTGCCGAAGGACAACGGCGCTACGTCGAGTCCCTGTCGGCCTACGCGCGGCAGTTCATCGGTCAGCTAGAGAAGCCCGACGTTGACCACATCGAGGGCCTCTCGCCGGCCATCGCCATTGACCAGAAAGGAATCAGCCGCAATCCCCGCTCCACCGTCGGCACGGTGACGGAGATTTACGATTACTTGCGCTTGCTCTTCGCCCGGATCGGCACGCCGCACTGCCCCAACTGCGGCCGCGTCGTCACCCGGCAGACGGTTCAGCAGATGGTGGATGCCGTCATGGCACTGCCGGAAGGCACCCGCTTCCTGCTCTTGGCCCCGGTGGTGCGCGATCAACGCGGTGAGCACCGGCAGGTGCTCGATGACGCCCGCCGCAGCGGCTATGCCCGCGTGCGGATTGACGGCACGGTGTATCGGCTGGACGAGGAGCTACCCTCCCTCGCCAAGACCAAGCGCCACACGCTGGAGGTGGTCGTGGATCGCCTGGTGGTGCGGGGCGACCAAGGATCACGGCTGGCCGATTCGCTCGAAACGGCGCTCGATCTCGGCGGCGGGGTGGTCATCGTCGCTCCGGTCACCACGTCGGGAACGGCCGACGAGTTGCTCTTTTCGGAGCATTTTGCTTGCGTCCACTGCCGTATCTCGCTGGATGAGATTGAGCCACGCATCTTTTCGTTCAATAGTCCGCACGGCGCCTGCCCGGACTGCACCGGCCTCGGCACCACGCAGGAGGTTGACGCGGACCTGCTGGTGCCCAATCTCGATCTGTCGCTCGACGACGGCGCCATCGCTACGTCGCTGGTTTACCGGGAATACCTGCCCGCGCTGGCCGCGCACTACGGCTTCTCGCTGGATGGGCCGGTTTCCGCGCTGGACGAGGCGCAGCGTCACGCCCTGTTCTACGGCACCGGGAAGGAGCGTATTCCGGTCCGGTCCGGCTACCGTGGGCGGACGTATCGCGTGCGGTTCCCCGGCATTGTGCGCGAGCTGGAGCGCCGCTATCGGGACACCGAATCCGAGCAGGTCAAGGGCGAGATCGAGCAGTTCATGTTCAGCCGTCCGTGCCCAACCTGTCGCGGGGCGCGGCTGAAGCCGGTCGCCCTGGCGGTCACTGTCTGCGGGCGCTCCATCGCCGACGTGACGGCCTTGACGGTCGCGAACATCCGGCCGTTCCTGGACGGCGTTGCGCCGGAGGGGCCACAGGCGCTCATTGCCCGGCCGATTCTGCGCGAGTTACGCGCACGCCTGGACTTCCTCGCCAACGTGGGGCTGGGCTATCTGACCTTGGATCGCGCGGCGGCCTCGCTTTCCGGCGGCGAGGCGCAGCGCATCCGCCTGGCGACGCAGATCGGCTCGCAGCTAAAAGGCGTCATCTACGTGCTGGACGAGCCGAGCATCGGCCTCCATGCTCGCGATCAGCAACGCCTCGTCACCACGCTGCTGGCGCTGCGCGACCTGGGCAACACGGTGCTCGTGGTCGAGCACGATGAAGCAACGATGCGGGCGGGCGACTATCTAGTGGACATCGGTCCCGGCGCAGGCGAGCGCGGCGGCGAGATTGTGGCGACGGGGCCGCTCCCGGCCATTGTCGCTGCTGCGCGGTCGGTCACGGGCGCGTTTCTGGCCGGGCGGCGGTGCATTGCGCCCCCGGCGCAGCGCCGCCAGCCGACGGATGCCGCGCTCACCATCCGCGGTGCCGAACAGCACAACCTGAAGGCGATTGACGTGCGTATCCCGCTGGGCTGCTTGGTCGTTGTGGCCGGCGTGTCCGGGTCCGGCAAGAGCACGCTCGTCAACGATGTGCTCTACCGCGCGCTGGCCCAGAAGCTGCACCGGGCGCACGCGCGTCCCGGCAGCCATGCGGCCATCGAAGGCATTGAGCACCTGGACAAGGTCATCAACATAGATCAGGCTCCCATCGGCCGGACGCCGCGGTCCAACCCGGCGACGTATACCGGCTTGTTCACGCCGATCCGAGAGCTATTCGCCGCGACGCGCGAGGCCCGCATCCGTGGCTACAAGCCGGGCCGGTTCTCCTTCAACGTGAAGGGCGGCCGTTGCGAGGCCTGCCAGGGCCAAGGCACCATCAAGATCGAGATGCAGTTCCTGCCCGACGTGTACGTGCCGTGCGAGGTGTGCCAAGGGTCGCGCTACAACCGCGAGGCGCTGGAGATTCGCTACCGCGGCAAGACCATCGCGGAAGTCCTAGACCTGACCGTTGCCGAGGCGCTGGACTTTTTCGCCAACGTGCCGCGCATCCGCAAGCGCCTCGAAACCTTGCACGACGTTGGGATGGGCTACATTCGCCTCGGCCAAGCCGCGACGACGCTCTCCGGTGGCGAGGCGCAGCGAGTCAAGCTCGCCACCGAGCTGAGTCGGCGAGCGACCGGCAAGACACTCTATATTCTCGATGAGCCGACCACCGGCCTGCACTTTGCCGATGTCGAGCGCCTACTCGACGTGCTCCGGCGCCTCGTTGATACCGGAAATACCGTGCTTGTGATTGAGCATCATCTCGACGTGCTCAAGAGCGCCGATTGGATCATTGACCTGGGGCCGGAGGGCGGCGACGCCGGTGGCGAGATTGTCGCTGCCGGGCCGCCGGACGCAATTGCCGCTACGCCAGCCTCGCATACCGGCGCATTCCTCCGCCCGGTGTTGGCGGCAGTGGCTGCGGGGAGGTAGGGGCGAGGGCTGGGCTGTGGGGCTGACCCCCTCCCTCGCCCTCCCCCGTTCCGACGGGGAGGGGATAAGGCATGCTCCCAGCCATGGGGAGCCGCGCCAACCGTCCCCCCGCCGCAGCGGGGGGACCATAGGGGGCCCAGTTGCGGCGACCGCCCTGTCGGGGCAGCGTCGCGTATCGCGTATAATCCATAGCAGTTGCAAACCGAGCTAGCTCGAATATCGCTTGCTGCCGCCGATTGCTTACGACCATGCAACGAACGGAACCGCTCGCCGGCACAATTGAGGCCCCCGACACGCGCTGGGTGGAGAGCGAAGGCGTCGGCCATCTGCTCACCCGCCGCAAGATGTGGATCGGCGGCTTGGCCGTCTTTGCCGGGGTAGGCTACCTCGTCAGCACGGCGTTGGGCGGCAGTACCGTCTACTATCTGACCGTCTCCGAGCTGCGGGCGCTACCGGAGAGCCGGCGCAGCGAGCCGGTGCGGGTTGCCGGGCACGTGGCTCCAGGGACTATCGTGCGTCCTAACGGTGGCGGGCCGATCCACTTTGCCATCACTGATCAGACCGCCGGGACGCAGCGCATGGCACCCCTCCCGGTCGTCTACGGAGGCCTGGTCCCCGACGTGTTCAACGACAACATCGAAGTCGTCGTGCAGGGGCACTATACGGGCGAGCAGTTCGAAGCGACGATGCTGCTTGCCAAGTGCCCGTCGAAGTTCGAGGCCGCCACGACGGCGCAGTGATGAACAGCGCACGCCGCTTCACCCGCTCCCCGGCCTCCGTCATTCCCGCGAAAGCTGGAATCTCGCGCCGTAGACGCATCCCTGGTCTACCATCTTATACAATGACCGGGACAACCACACCTCATGAGTAGGCGATGCATACGAGCGATCTAGGCCAAATTGCCCTGCTGATTGCCTTCCCCATCGCGCTCTTTGGCGCAGCGGCGTCCGTCGTCGGCGCGCGACGCACAATCCCGCCCCTGGTGGAGAGTGGCCGGCGGTCGGTGCTCGCGGTCGCGGCGCTGGTGGTCATTGCCGCGGTCATGCTGCTCGCGGCGTTTGCGGGTCACGACTTTGGCGTGCGCTACGTCGCCGAGCAATCCAGCCGCGAGATGCCCATGCGCCTGATCCTGGCCGCCTTCTACGGCGGTCAAGCCGGATCGCTCCTCTACTGGCTGCTCGTCCTCTGCGTGCTCGCCGTACTCGCCACGCGGAGCCGCCACGCGCATCCCGCGCTCATACCCTACGTGGCTGCCACGCTGCTGGTGGTCGAAGCCTTTTTCCTGCTCGTCCTAGCGTTCGTGGCCTCCCCGTTCGAGCGGTTGCCGTTTGTGCCAGCCAACGGGCGCGGGCTGCATCCGCTGCTTTACGACGACGGCATGTTGATCCATCCACCGGTGCTGTTGGCCGGGATCGTGAGTGCCACCATCCCCTTTGCGTTCGCCATCGCGGCGCTGGCCAGCGGCCGGCTCGGCAACGAGTGGGTGCTGGCAGCCCGGCGTTGGGTGCTCGGCGGGTGGGCCGTCCTGGGGTCGGGATTACTGCTCGGTGGCTGGTGGGCCTACCACGTGCTCGGTTGGGGCGGCTACTGGGGCTGGGACCCGGTGGAGAACGTCGCCCTGCTCCCCTGGCTCACGGCCACCGCCCTGCTGCACTCGCTGGCGGTGCAGGAGCGCCGGGGGCTGCTGAAAGTCTGGAACTTTTCGCTCGTCATCGCCACCTTTGCCCTTTCCATCTTCGGGACGTTCGTCGTCCGGAGTGGTGTCATAAGCTCCGTCCACTCCTTTGCCCAATCGGCCATCGGCCCCTACTTCTTTGTCTTTCTGGGGCTGGTGCTCGTCGCCAGCCTGGCGCTGCTGTTCGTGCGGCTACCGCGGTTGTCGTCGTCGGCCACGGTAGAAACGGTCTACTCGCGGGAAGCGACCTTCCTAGCCAACAACTGGCTGCTCATCGGTATCGCGTTCGCCACCTTCTGGGGCACTATCTTTCCGCTCATTTCGGAAGTGGTACGCAACGTCCGCGTGGCGGTCGGTACCCCCTTCTTCAATCAGGTCAACGGGCCGCTGCTCCTGGGCCTCCTGGTCTTGATGGGCATTGGCCCGCTCGTGCCCTGGCGCGGCGCCGGTCGCGCGACCGTCTGGCGCAACTTCCGTCTGCCCCTGCTTGGCGGCGTGGTCGCCGCCGTAGCGGCCGGCATCATCACTGCCCAGATGCAGTCCTGGCTGGCTACCGCCGCGTTCGGCGTTGTCGGATTCGTCATCGTCGGCGTCGTGCAAGAGTGCTGGCGTGCTACGCGCGGTCAGCAAAAAGCGGCGCGCAGTAGCCTGCCGGCCGCGCTACTGACCGTGCTTGGGCGGCATCGGCGGCGCTACGGCGGCTATCTGGTGCATCTGTCTATCGCCGGTCTGGCGGTCGGCGTGATCGGCTCGACGTTCTTCAACCTGGAGCGGCAGGTCACGCTCCAACCCGGCGAAACCGTCAGCATCGGCCGCTACGTGCTGACGTATCGCGGTATTGCCACCCAGCCCGGCCCCGGCGTGCGGACCGTCACCGCCGTCATGGGCGCCGCGACCCAGGACGGACGGCCGCTAGCCGAAATGGCCACCGTGCGCCGCTTCTACGATTCATGGGAGTCGCAGCCGGCCACACAGGTTGCCATCCACACGGTCTTCCCCTGGCTCGACGATCTGTACGTGGTGTTGGCCGGTTGGGATGAGCCGGAGTCGGCGGCCATGACCGCTGGCCAGTTTGCCTTGCCGACGGGTGAGCCGCTGGCTGCCACATTCCATATTTTCGTCAACCCCCTGGTGGCCGTCCTGTGGTTGTCCTGGCCGGTCTTCCTCGCCGGTGCCCTGCTCTCCTGGTGGCCGGAGAGGACCGCCCCGGCGCTGGCGACGGCCTCGCGCCGGCTGCCGGCTCCCGCGTGGCTGCTATCGCGGCGCAGTGGCTACCCTTGAGCGGATAGCACCTCGACCTCCCGGATCGAAGAACGAGATATGATCCTCGCCCTCGCGCTCATCATTGGGATTGTGGCGCTGTTCTACGTGGTGTATCCGCTGCTCCGCACCGGTCAGCGTTGGGATGACACGTCGCCGCCGGAGGAGCCGGAGACGACCGCCCAACTGGCCGACCTCCTGACCCGCCAGCAGGAAACCTATGCGGCCCTGCGCGAGTTGACCCTGGACTACCAATCCGGGGCGCTCGACGCGCCGACCTACCAGCGCCAGCGCCAGCGTTACGAACGGCGGGCACTGGCGCTACTCAAGGCTCTCGATGGGTGGGAAGCGCGCGCCGACGCGGCCTTGGTCGGACAGGTGGGCGCGTCGGATACGCGGGATGAGTAGCGAATGGCGAGAGTCAGGGGCGCGATGAAGACGCGGCGCCAACTCCTGCGCGGCGCTGGCGCTGGCGTGGCCGTGACCGCGCTGCACGCCTGGAGCGGCCCGCGTGTGGCCGTCGCTCAGTCCGAGGCGGACGGCGGCACCATCCGCGGCCAGGTGACGCACGGCGTCAGCGGCGCGGCGCAGGAGGCCATCGAGGTGCAGCTGTGGTACCTCGACGCAACGACGCGCAGCCGCCGTCTCGAACGGACGGTCGTGACCGACGCTGCGGGGCGCTTCGAGTTTGCCGGGTTGGGCGTTGCGCCTGCTGACCTCTACCAGCCGGCAGTGACGTTCGGCGGGGTCGAGTACGTCGGGCCGGTGATGCTTGCCGCCGGGAACGCCAACGCGGCGGCAGCCGGTCAGATCGCCGTCGGCGCTGGCGATATCCAAGTCTTTGACGTGACGCACGACCCGGCGCGCGTGCGGTTGATACGGAGCAATCTCATCCTGGCCCAGGTCAATGTGGCTAACGGCGAGGTGTCGCTGATCCAGACCGTCATCGTCAGCAATGAGGGGCCGCAGACGTTCGTTGCCCAGCCGGTGACGGCGAGTCCCGTGCGGATTGCGCCGCCCGTCGGCGCCGTCGGCGTGGCGCCGCTGACCGGAGTACGGCGCGAGGATATGGTCGTGACGGGTGATGGCGGCTTGGTGCCGGCCACACCGTTTCCGCCGGGCGAGACACCGCTGACGATGGGCTATACGCTGGCCTATGCCGGACCACGGCTTGCCGTCACCCTACCCATCCTGCAGCCCATCGGTCAGCTCCGCGTGCTCGTACCGGCGCAGGGCGTGCAGATAGAAAGTGACGACTTGCGCCCGTTCGGTATGACGACTCTCAGTGGCAACAGCTTTGCCGCCGTCGGTGCGACCGACCTGCTCCCCGGTACGCCGGTACGCTTCACCTTGCTGGGATTGCCGCACATCGAGCAGCCGGCCCTCTGGGGCGACCGCCGACCGCTGCAAATTGGCGTGGCCGCAGCCGCAGCGGCCGTCCTGGCGACACTTGGCGTGTTGGCCTGGGCCGATCCTCGCGGCCGGCGCGCCCCGGTCCCGACCCCGCAGCCGCCGGAGATCGAGCGCCTAGTCGCCGACATTCGGGCGCTGGACGGCAAAGACGACCCGGCCGCGCAGCTAGAACGTCGCGCCCTCAAGGCCCGCCTCCTGGAACTGTCCCCGGATATCGCCGCGCCTCACCCCCCGGCGCCCTCCTCACCGCCGGGCGATAGCGATGAAGCATGCGACGATGGCCAGCCGACGCCGTAACTCCCCTTCCCTCGCAGGGAAGGGGCCGGGGGTTAGGTCTAATACCGTTCTCGTCTGACCACTCGCCACTGGTAGACTGTCGCGTGGGCCGGGCATAGGCACGGACGTGGACGGTAGTGATCTGTGGCGCATCCTCCTCCAGTGGGTGCATCTGCTCGCCGCCGTGGCGTGGGTTGGCGGGAGCTTGTTCTTTTGGCTGGTGTGGCGGCCGGCGGCCCGCCGTGCCGCTGACGTGCCCGCGGCGCAACCGGGATCACCGTCGGAAGCCAGCGAGCCGTCGTGGCGGGCGTTCGAGGCGGCCGTGCGGCGCGAGTTCCGCGATGTCGTCAAGATCGCCGTCGGCGCCCTCGTGCTGACCGGTGCCGTGCTGACGTTCGACCGCCTGGCCGGCGCGGAGGCCAGCTTGCTCTACGGCATCGTGCTGGGCCTCAAGGTGGCCGCGGCGCTGGCGATGATCTGGCTGGTAGGGCTGCTCCGTCCGCGCCGGCCGGGGCGGCGAGACGGTGTGGGTATCCGCCGCGCTCCTGAGCTGGTGCTTATCCTGGGCGGCCTGACGTTCTTGCTGGCAATTGTGCTCCGCGTCATACGCACGACCGGCAGTGGATGATGGCACGCCCAACCGCTGACCGGGCAATACTCACCCGGACCGCCGGCTGGCTGCGGCGGCTGGCCTGGTCCGTCGTGCGTCGCGTGTATCGCACGGTCCGCGTGCTGCCCTTTGGCCACCTGGCCGTCGCCCTTGCTCAGGCATTCCGGCACCGCCAGGAGCGCGCCCAAGCGCGGCGCTGGTCGCTACGCGCCGTCCGGGAGGACGTGATCTTCAACCGGCGGCTTGCCGCCGAGATCGCTGCGGCGGTGCAGCAGCGTGACCACCTGCCCAAACGCCGCTTTCGCACCGCGACCTTTCACTATTTCTGCCAAGACAAGGCCAGCCCGGTGGCCCGGCACGCGGCGCTTCAGCCGCGGCTGGTCACGCTGCACCGAGAGTTGGACGAGTTGAATGGCTACCTCGAAGCCATCGCCATCGCGGAGGCCGGCTCGCCTATCGCCGCGGACCTCCGGGCCTCTCTCGCGCGGCGGCTGCGCCGATTGCTGCCCCGGCTGGAACACACCGCAGCGGCGTTCCGCGAACCCTCAGGCGATGATGCGAAAGGCCGTCACCACAAAGAGCGCCGGCACCAACACGCCGGCTCCGACCAACAGCCGGGCTAGGGTGCGGTCGAGCCGGGCCGCCGGGATAGCCAACGCCACGTTGACCGCCCAGACCAGCGTGCCGACGATGGGCAGCCGGAGGATGGCACGCTTGGCCTCGATCAGGTCCGGTTCGCCGAAAGCGTTGAAGTGGAAGGGCAGCAGATCGGGGAGTTGCGGCAGGCGAGCAAGCAAGCCGAACAGCAGCGCCAGATTAATCGTCAAGCCGAGTAGCGCCAGCCCTAGCGTCCAGGGGTCTCTCCGGAGTGGCATGGTGGCTTTGCAAACGCCGTTGCTGCCGCCTATGCCGGCGGCGCACCGTTTTGGTACACGGGAACGGACCAGGAGGCGTACTTCGGGTTATTGCCGCGCACGGCATCGAAATAGATCCGCTGGAGCCGTGCCGTGACGGGGCCGATGCTACCGCTGCCGACGGGACGGCGGTCAATCTCGATCACCGGCGAAATTTGGGCGCCGGTACCGGTCAAAATCACTTCATCCGCGACGTACAGCTCGCTGCGGCCAACCTGGCGCTCGACCGTCTCGATCCCCAGTTCTTCGCGGGCCAACTCCATCACGGCGTCGCGGGTAATGCCCATGAGGATGTTCTCCGATGCGGCCGGAGTGACCCACTCCCCATTGATGAGTAGGAAGATGTTCTCCGCGCTGCCCTCGGAGACGTAGCCGGCTTGCGTCAGCATGATGGCCTCGTCGAAGCCGTTCTCCAGGGCCTCGGTCTTGGCGAGCGCCGAGTTGACGTACAGCCCGGTGACTTTCGCGCGCGGCGGGATCATGTTGTCGTCCATGCGCCGCCACGACGACACCGCCACGCGCACCCCGGCCTCGACATCAATGTAGGCCCCCATCGGGTTGGTGTAGATGGTGAGCGCATCCTGGACATCGTGCAGCCGCGGGGTGATCGTCTCCTCGTCTTGGAAGGCGAGCGGCCGGATGTAGACATCTTCGCGGTAGCCGTTCATCTCCACCAGCTGCCGGGTAATCTCGCACAGTTCGTCCACGTCATGCGGGAGCGTGATCCGCATCATGCGGCACGAACGGTGCAGCCGATCATAGTGCTCCTGCATCTTGAGCAGGTAGAGTTGCTCCCGGTCCGCGTTCCAGTAGGCGCGGATGCCCTCGAAGACACCGGTGCCGTAGTTGAGCGCGTGCGTCATCACGCCAACCTTCGCCTCCGCAAACGGGATGAACTTGCCGCGGAAGTAGCATTGCACGGTGTCAGCAGGCATCGGCGGGGCCTCCTTACTGCCGGATCGGGACGACGGAACGGAAATGTAGCGTTCGGAGCCGGCCGGCCATTATAGCAATCGCTGCGACCGAACGTAGTGTCGGAATCTGCCAGCGCATGTGTTAGCATCTCCTCTGTGAGATTCGATGATCTGCGCTCCTTCCTCGACTTCCTCGAAGACCACGGCGAGCTACAGCGGATTACCGCGCCGGTTGACCCGATCCTAGAGATCGCCGAGATCACCGACCGCGTGTGCAAGCTGCACGGTCCGGCCCTGCTGTTCGGTAACGTGCAGGGGAGCACCATGCCGGTCGTGATGAATACGTTCGGCTCCTACCGCCGGACGGCGTGGGCCTTGGGCGCCGACCGCTGGGAAGACCTGGGCACGCAGATCGAGGACCTGCTGGCTTTGGCGCTGGCCGGGCCGCCGCAGGGTTTTCGCGGCAAGCTCCAGGCGCTGAACAAGCTCCGCGGCGTTGCCGGGGCCGGGCCGCGGCTCGTCACCGCTGCACCGTGCCAGGAGGTGGACCGCGGTGAGGACTTCAAGCTCTCGGAGCTACCCATCCTCAAATGCTGGCCGGACGATGGCGGCCGCTACATCACCTTGCCATTGGTGTTCACGCACGATCCGAACACCGGCAAGCGCAACGTCGGCATGTATCGGCTCCAGGTCTTCGACGACAAGACACTCGGTATGCACTGGCACCTACACAAGGGCGGGGCAGAGCACTATCGGCACGCCGAGGGCGAGCAGCAACGGCTAGAGGTGGCGGTGGTACTTGGCGCTGCGCCGGCGGCGATCTATGCGGCGACCGCGCCGTTGCCGCCGGGCATAGACGAGATGGTGTTCGCCGGCTTTCTCCGCGGCAAGCCCGTGGACATGGTGCGTTGCAAGACAGTGGACCATAACGTGCCGGCCCACGCCGAGATCGTGCTGGAGGGCTACGTTGATCCGGCCGAGCGGCGCGTGGAAGGCCCGTTCGGCGACCACACCGGCTACTACTCGCTGGCCGACGAGTATCCGGTGCTACACCTGACGCGCATGACGCACCGGCGCGACCCCATCTATCCCTCGATCATCGTCGGGCGGCCGCCGATGGAAGACGATTATCTGGGCAAAGCGACTGAGCGCCTGTTCCTGCCCCTAATCAAGATGGTCGTCCCGGAAGTCGTGGACATCAATATGCCGTTCGAGGGCGTCTTCCACAATCTAGTCATCGTCTCAATCGAGAAGCGTTATCCCGGTCACGCGCAGAAGGTGTGCTACGCGCTGTGGGGCATGGGCCAGATGATGCTGGCCAAGCACATCATCGTCGTGGATGCCGACGTGAACGTACAGGACCTCTCGGAAGTGACCTGGCGCGTGACGAACAACATTGACCCGCGCCGCGATACCTTCCTGGTAGACGGACCGCTCGACGCGCTCGATCACGCAGCGCCGTTGCCGCACTTCGGCAGCAAGATGGGCATTGACGCGACGCGCAAGGGGCCGGCCGACGGGTTCACGCGCCCCTGGCCCGATGACATTGTGATGTCGCCGGAAGTCCGCGAGCGCGTCGAGCAGCGTTGGGAGGAGCTTTTCCCTGACGGCCTGCTCGGCGCGGGGAGCTAGGATAAGGTCCCCTCTGGCTCCCCGCTCCGCCGGGAGACGGGCATGTCCCCTCCCCCGTTGCGACGGGGGAGGGTTAGGGAGGGGGCTGTAGGAGTCCGGTGTGAGCAAGCTGCGCGTCTTCCTGGAAGCGATCAAGTTCGAGCACACGATCTTTGCCTTGCCCTTTGCCTATCTCGGCATGTTGCTGGCGGCACAGGGCTGGCCCACTTGGCATCAGTTCATCTGGATTACCGTGGCGATGGGTGCCGCGCGCACCATGGCCATGGCGCTCAATCGGGTCATTGACCGTGAGCATGACGCGGCCAACCCGCGCACGGCCGCCCGCGCCGTGCCGCGCGGCCTGCTCCGAGCACGCGATATGTGGCTGGCGAGCGGTATCTCGCTGGTCGTACTCACCATCGCCGCCTGGCAGCTCAATCCGCTCTGTTTGCTACTGCTGCCGGGGGCGGTCGTCGTCCTCGGCGTCTACTCGTACACCAAGCGTTTTACCTGGCTCTCGCACGCCGTCCTCGGCGTCGCAGACGGGCTGGCGCCTATCGGCGCGTGGGTCGGCGTGACCGGCGAGTTGTCGTGGCCGCCGCTGGTGCTCGGCTTGGCCGTCGCCGTCTGGATCGCCGGGTTCGACCTGCTGTACGCCTGTCAGGACATCGCGTTCGATCAATCGGCCGGCCTGTATTCGTTCCCGGCCCGGTTCGGTGTACGCGCGACGCTCTGGACTTCCGGTGTCTTGCATGTCGCTACCGTTGCGCTACTTGTCCTCGTGGGTGTGGTGCTCGGCCTCGGCTTGCCATACTGGCTGGGCGTGCTCGGCGCCGCCGGACTGCTGATCTACGAGCATTCCTTGTTGCGTCCCAATGATCTGAGTCGCTTGGACATGGCCTTCTTCAACGTCAACGGCTACATTGCCGTGCTCTTGTTTGTAGCTACCGGAGCCGATCTCGCCGTCCGCGCTTGGTGGAGTAACGCATGAACAGCGAAAAGCTGCCGGTCGTCGTAGGCATCACCGGCGGCAGCGGCGCGTTGATTGCCCGTGAAGTGATCGCGTCGCTGCTCGATCTCGGCTACCCGGTCATCGGCACGGCGACCAAGGCCGGTCGGCGCGTCTGGGTCGAGGAGCTTGGCTCCGATCTGTCGGACGCCCTCCGCCAATGGACAGCGCCGGGGACCGGCCGAGGCAGCCTGGCGTGGCACAGCATCAACGACGTGGGCGCGCCGATAGCCAGCGGGAGCGTCGAAACCCAGGGGATGATCGTGGTGCCGGCCAGCATGGGCACGATTGCCGGAATCGCCGCCGGCATCGAGGACAATCTCGTCCTGCGCGCCGCCGGCGTGACATTGAAGGAGTGGCGCCGGCTCGTATTGGTGCCGCGCGAGAGTCCCCTCTCGGCCATCCATCTGGAGAACTTGCTCAAGCTGGCGCGGCTCGGCGGACGCATCATCCCGCCAATGCCAGCCTTCTACATGCGGCCGGGCACCGTGGCCGACATAGTGGACCAACTCGTGCCGCGGCTGTTGCTGGCGTTGGGTATCACGGAAGCGCGCTCGCGGCTCGTGTCCTACGAGCCGGCGCCGCCGCGCCGCACCTCGAACGGCGGTGTAGGTAGGTGAGCGGACTACTGGGTGTTTTGGCGCTCCGCCCATTCGATGAGGCGATCATCCAACCGGCGCTCGATCCGCACGGCGGTAAGCTGCTCGTCGAGCCAGCGGTTGATGGCGTTGGCCCTGATCTGTTGCAGTTGGTAATCGGGAATCTCGCGCTGCGCCTCGCGTTCCTCGACGCGGATGACGTGATAGCCGAACTGCGTCTGAACGGGCGGGCTGGTTGCCCCGACCGGAAGCGAGAACGCCGTCGCCTCGAACTCCGGCACCATGACGCCGCGCGGGAAAAAGCCGAGATCGCCCCCCGCCTCCTTTGTGCTGTTGTCGGTGGATAGCTCGGTAGCGAGCGTGGCAAATTCCTCGCCGGCCTCCAGCCGCTCCACAACCGTCTGCGCCGCCGCTTCATCCGCGACGAGAATGTGCCGGGCACGCACCTGCTCCTGCGCGGTCGACACCTCGCCAAGTGCCTCGTTGAGCTTTTGGCGCAGCACCCGGGCCCTGGCAACCGACCGGATCAGCCCGATATTGGACCCGATGACCTCCTGATAGCGGGCAAAATACGTGGGAAACGGGAGCGGCGTGGCGGTCGGTGCGGGCGTGGGCGTCGGCCCGGAGGGCGTCGCCGTGGGGCTGGGAACATCCGCCGTGCCGGTGGCCGTGGTCTCCGGAGTTGCCGTGGCGACCGGTGTGCTTGCCGCCGTCGGCGTCGGCACGACGGTCGGGGTTGCCGTGCCCGGACTGCCGGCGGCGGCCGTGCCCGTCGCGCCCGCCTGTGCCGTCGCGGTTGCGTTCGGCGTTGCAGTTGGCCCCGGCGTCGGAGTGGGCAGCGGATAGCCGGTCATCCGCTTGAGCTGGGTGTCTATTTCCGTCTCGGTCACTATCAGCCCGCGGCGCCGAGCCTCTGCACCGATCAGCAACTCATGCACGAGATCGTCCTGTAGCTGCTGCGGCAGCCCGATCACCTGCTCCAGCAAAAAGTTGTACTGTTGCTGGAGCAGATTGACAATGGCCTCTTGCCCTTCCCCGTCCGCCCTCGCCCGCTGGCGCTCGATCTGGGCACGCACGTTCTGGGCTTGGAGGAGTAGTCTGCTGCGCTCGAACGCTAGTCGCTGGGCGTAGTCCGTCAGAGAAACCGTGTCGGTGCCGACGCGCACAACCGGCAGGCGCGGCAGATACACGTTTTCATAGAGAATGCCCCCACCTAGCATCCCGACAACGGCAATGACGGCTATCGTCAGCAGGGCGAGCGCGATGCGGGACCGGAGCCGGTCCTTCTGCGCTCGCGTGAGGTGTGCGCCCCAGCCCAGGATGAACGGGCGGCCGTCGCGGTGGGCGGACCAACCGATGGCCGTCTGACGCCCCCGGCGCCGGCGGCCTTGCCTCTCGGACGGCCGGCGAGGCGAGGAAGAGGCCACGACCGCATTACTCCTGCCGCTGTAAGGTCAACTTGTTCCCGGCTCTCGCGCCGGAGTGAGCATAGGATTCGGGATATGCACATTCCGGCAGCACCCGCTCCGCCGCCGTTAGGGTGGGGGACGAGAGCGGGTGCCCAAACTCTCAGCGCGTAGGCACGTCCCGCAGACCGTACTGCATAGCGACCCGGATGTGCTCGCTCGTGGATGGCAGCAAAGCGAGAAACCTGGCCCGCTTGATGGCCGTTGACAGGCGCCGTTGGTGCTTCGAGCACGTGCCGGTCTTGCGTCGCGCCTGGATCGTCGCGCGATCCGTGAGGTAATTGCGTAGTCGGCCGATGTCCCGGCAGTTGATCTTATCCACCTTGTCCACGCAAAAGGAGCAGACCTTGCGGCTTTGCCGGCCGAACCGGCGCGGGCGCGGGCGACGCTCACCGCCGCCGCGCATCGGGGGCCGCGACCGCGGTCCTCGTGGGGCGCCGCGCGCCGGCGGACCACCCGCCGGCCGGCGAGGCGCCGGGGTTGCCTCAGCTTCTCGTGTCGTCGTATCCACCTCTTGGCTCACGCTGCTCTCCTATCTCCGTAGCCGGCGCTTCGCACGAGCGAGCACCGCTTCCCAAATCCATTCCTCAACCGGAGCTGCCGACGCTGCTGCATACCGCTCCTCGCTGCCGCGTGGAGTAGGTCAGCCGAACAGCTTGAGAAACGCGGCGAGGGCCGTGAAGCCGGTCTGCATCTCTCCCCGCACTGCCGCGAACTCGGTCTGCACTGCCGCGAAGCCCGTCTGCATCTCTGCTCGCAGCGCTACGAACTCGCCGCGCAGTTCGGCGAACTCGGCGCGTAGCCCCTCACTATCAGCCTGCACCTCGGCTCCTCGCCCTCACGGCTGCTCCATCATTTGCTCGTTAGCCTAGAAGGGCATATCGTCCGGGTCAATCGGCTCGCCGCCGAGATCATCGCCACCGCCGCCGCTACGTCCACCATCATCGGACCTTGGGCGGCTGCCAAGCATCTGCATCTCCCGCGCGACAATTTCGGTGGTGTACCTGGTGACGCCTTCGCGATCCTCGTACTGTCGCGTCTGAATCCGACCCTCGATGTAGACCGAGCTACCCTTACTCAGGTACTCGTTGCATATCTCGGCCAGCTTGCCCCAGGCGACGATACGATGCCATTCCGTATCTTCGCGTGGCTCACCGTCCTGACCGGTCCACCGACGGCTCGTCGCCACGGAGAAATTCGTGACCGCTTGACCACCTTGGGTGTAGCGCATCTCCGGGTCGCGGCCCAGGTTGCCGATAATCATCGCCTTGTTAAGGTAGCCGGCCATCGTTCTCCCCCTTGCTGTCCTACCGGTCGGCGCGGACGATGAGCGACCGGATTACCGCGTCGTCGAGCCGTAGACTGCCCTCCATGTCGTGGACCGCGGCCGGATCGGCGGTGAAATCAATCAGCACGTAGTTGCCATCACGATGCCCCTTGATGGCGTGGTACATGCGCCGTCGTCCCCACGTATCCGTGCTGGTGATCTCGCCACCACGGCTCGTGATATACGTTTTCACCTGCTCAATCGCGGTGTCCAATTCGTCCTCTGCGAGGGTAGGGGCCAAGATGAAGGTCCCCTCATAAGGGCTTGCGGCCACAGTCACTATCCTTCCTCATACGCTCTGCGCCCGTTGGTGCGTAGCGGGCTGCGCTACGAGCCTGCCGGCAGTCCACACACGCCGCGCTCGACGAACATCCGTCGAGCACCGGGGAGAGTATACCAGTCCTGCCACCTGTGTAGCCGAGAACATCGGAGTGGGCCGTGGACGGCGGTCACCGGAAGAGCCGGGACCACCCCTGCTATACTGGCCCATCGCGGCGTGGTGGTCCCGGGGGTCAGTCGTCGAGGCCGGCATCGAGACTGGCGTCAGTGTCCGCCGGCCCCCCGGCCAGATCGTCCGGCATCTCGCCGCTTTCGATCTGGTCCACCATCTCGTCGTAGTCGGAAGGCAGGTCGTCGCCGAGTTGGCTACCGAGCTTGCGTGCCCACTGCGCCACGCTGCGCGGATCGTTCTCGTCCACCCCGGCGAACATGCTGGGGTCGCTCAGGGATTCCAAGCGGGACTCTTCGCTTTTCATCACGGCGAAGCGTGACACCAAGCGGCGCATGTCAGATGAGTCGCAGTGGGGGCAGTTGGGGTCCGTCACGGAAGCAAAGGAGAGGAACAGGTGGCTGGACCGTTGTCCGCACTGCATGCACCGATACTCGTACTCCGGCATGACGGCCCTCTTGCCAGCGCAGTATACCAAGTAGCCAGATAGCGACGGAGCAGCGCGAATTGCCCGTCCCCCCGCCGCAGCGGGGGGACCATAGGAGGGCCACCTCCCCTCACAAGGGTAGGTTTTTGCTGTAGGGGCGCGATAAATCGCGCCCAGGCGCTCGTCATTCCGGCGGAAGCCGGAAGCCGGCCCCCTCCCTAAAGGGTGTACAGACAGGACCCAGGGTGGGCACCGCCCCGCCCCCGGTAGGCTCGGGGCGAGGCGGTAGCACCTGCCCGGGACGGAGGGCTCGACCCTGAGCTTGCGCCGCGAGTTTGTCGCACTGGCT
>DAOUJP010000020.1:0-129797 GCA_034422515.1 Chloroflexota bacterium
TTGCGGCTGGTCAGCGTGTTTCAGCGCGGCTGGCGCCCCATCCTGGTGGCGCTGCTCCGGCACGCGCCGCTGCCGCGCGGACGCTTGATCCCCGAACCCTGGCCCGCCCCCCCTCCTGCTCATCCTTGCATCCTGAAAATCCTGATGCAGACAAAAACCTACCCCTGTGAGGGGACCATAGGGGGCCGGTGCCGGCGTTTGCCGTAGGGGCGCGATTTATCACGCCCAAGCCCCCCTCATCCCCACGCCAGCGGGAATCCAGTCCCTTCCCTTATGAAGGTTACGCACTTAACCAGGTAGTGGCCGGGAGCAGGTTCCCTCCCCCGTCGGGACGGGGAAGGGTTAGGGTGGGGGCCAGATCACCCCCTACGGCAGCCCGGTGATGCGGATACCGGCCCCCGGCACTTTGTAGCGCACATTGATCCCGATCAGCAGCGCCGTCAGTGGCTCCAGCAGCCGCGCCCGCCGCAGCGGCCCCACGTCCACCGGCCGCAGCCCCGGAATCGCCTCCACCAGCGCCCGCACGGTCGCCCGCGCCGCGCGGTCGTTCCCACACAGCAGCACGTCGCCCTCCAAAGCGTGATCGAGGTCGCGCAAGTGGGTCGCGCTGATGTGATGAAACGCCGCGCAGACCCGCACGCCCGGTGGTGTCAGCTGGGCCGCCTGCTCGGCCGCCGAGCCGGCCGGCAGCCCTAACATGTCCGTTGGCCGTCCGCCGACCGCGACCGCCAGCGGCACGGTCACGTCCACCAGCACGCTGCCCTCTCGCCACGCCGACCGTAGCCCCTGGAGCGTCCTCGCGTGTACCGCGAACGGCACGCAGAGCGCAACCGTACTCGCCGCCGCCACGGCCGCCGCATTGGTGGCGCCTTCAACCAGCGCCGCAGCGCCCAGCGTCTCGCGGATGTCGGCCGCCGCCGCGGTGGCCCGCGCAGCGTCGCGCGAGCCGAGCACGATCCGGTAGCCCGCCTGCGCCCACCGCAAGGCCAGGCCGCGGCCCATCGGCCCAGTCCCGCCGACAATGGCAATCGTCTGCCCTTCAGTCATCGTCGTTGCTCTACCCGTGGGACCGTTGCAAAACCGCTATACCCGCACCAGCAGGAATCCACGTCCCCCCGTCGCAACGGGGGGACCACAGGGGGGCCAGTCCCCCCTGCAAGCCATCCCTCAGCGGCTACCTAATGGAGATTGATCCTCGTCCTGGTCCGGGTTGTCCTCCTCCCGACGCCGGCGCAGGAAGTCTTCCAGCTCCTCCACCAGCTCCTCCGGGTCTACGGCCAGCGGCCCGCTCGATTCCTCCTCCGGCTCGCCCGGCTCGGTCTGGCCCGGCGCCAAGGGCGCCTTCGACTCATCGTACTGGTCTTCAAGCTGTTGCAAGTAGGCCGCCAGCTCCGGCCGCTCGGCGACCGCCTCATCCGCTTGCTCCAGCAGTTGCCGCGCGGCCTGACGCAGTTGGTGCAGGTCGAACGACCAGCCGACCAGCCGCGCCGCTCGCTCCAGCAGCGCCGCGCTCACGGCCGGATTTGGCACCTGGAGGTAGTGCGGCACGCTGCCGAACAGGCTGGCGCTCGGCACCCGGTGCAGCCGCAGTGACTCGATCACCGCCGAGTGGACGCTGGACGGCCCCTCGTACTGCGAGAACGGAATACCCAGCTGGTTCAAGGCCACGCGCAGCTCGGGCGCGGTCGCCCAGCCGGTCAGCACCGCGCTGCGCGTGTGCGGCACGTCCGCCGGCACGCTCGCCAACAGGATCGCCGCTCCCACCCCCCACTCCACGCACGCTTCCGCCAGCTCCGCAGCGAACGCTCGCCAACGCAGCTGCGGCTCCGGGACGACGTAGAAGATCAGGTCATGCGTCGTCTCGTCCGCCTCCGGATGCTGGGCGTACCAGAACTCGCCGCGCGGCCACTCCAGTACCCGATCTTGCGACCCGGTGAGCCGGGAGATGGGCCGTAGCTCGCTATAGTCGTAGTAGTCGTCCGAATCTTGGATAGCCAGCGGTTCGGCGTCGAGCGCCGAGACCAGATGGCGAATGGACAGCGAAGCGGCCAACCCGGCGTCGGGCAAGCCCTCGAACGCCCCGATCAGGATTGGGCGCCGCAGGGTGGGCTGTGCGGTATGCGTGAACGGCATGAGCCTCCCTCAATTCGTGTCGGATTCGTAGCAGAATCGTAGCAGCGCGGCGGGGATGTTGCGTTCATACTAACCGATGAGCCACGGTCGGCTGGCGCGGTAGAATCCGGCCACGGTCCCGAGTACCATGCGTTGTCGCCACCTCAGCCTGACGAATTTTCGCACCTACCGCCGGCTTGAGCTGGACCTGCCACCCGGGGTATCCGTGCTCTGCGGGAACAATGCCCAGGGCAAGTCCAACCTGCTCGAAGCCCTCTATCTGCTCGCCACGATCAAATCGTTCCGGACCACGAGCGAGCGCGAGTTGGTCTCGTGGCACGCCGGCCCCGACGAGCGTTTTGCCCGCGTCAGCGCCGAGATCGAGCGCCAAGGGAGCACGTCGCGGCTCGATATTATCCTGATCGAGCCGACCAGCGGCAATGCGGCCAACGCGGCGGCCGGCGCCCGCACCCGCGCCCTCCGGAAGCGCATCCGCCTCAACCGGCAACCCCGGCGGGCGCTGGACGCGCTCGGTCAGCTCAATAGCGTCCTCTTTACGCCTGCCGATGTCGAGCTAATCACCGGCTCGCCGGCCCAGCGGCGCCGCTACCTCGACATCATGCTCTGCCAGGTTGATCCCCACTACGTGCGCGTCCTCAGCCAATACCAGCGCGTCCTGACCCAGCGCAACGCCCTCTTGCGCCAGCTCCGCGACCGCCGGTTGCCGGCCGATCAGCTCCGCTATTGGACCGAGCAGGTCGTCGCCTTGGGCAGCGAGCTAATCGTCGGCCGCGGCCAGGCCATCGCCACCCTCAACTCGTGCTTGGCCGCCATCCACCCCCGGCTGGTGGATGACCACACCTCCCTCGGCATCGTCTACCACAGCAGCGTCACCGAGCTACCGTCTGCGTTAGCGGAGGAGTCGGGAGCCGCCGCACGTGCGGATGACGTGCGGCCGGCCGTTGCCGCGCAGTTCGCCGCCCAGCTTGACGCCCAGCAGGAGCGGGAGCGGCGTCAGGGCATGACCGTCGTCGGCCCCCACCGCGACGATCTGGCCTTCACCGTTGACGGCGTGGACCTCAACCGCTTCGGCTCCCGCGGCCAGCAACGCACCGCGGCACTCGCCGTCAAGCTGGCCGAGGCCGCCGTGATGGAGCAGCGCACCGGCGAGCGGCCGCTCCTCCTCCTCGACGACGTGCTCTCCGAGCTGGACCCGCAGCGTCGCCTGCTACTGCAAGAGATACTCACCGGTGACGGCCTGCCCGTTGCGTCCGCACCATCCGCCGGGAGGGGCCACAGCGCCAACCGCGGCGGACAGGTGCTCATCACCACCACCGAGCTACGCCCCTTCACCCCCGCCTTCCTCGCCGCCGCCACCGTCTTCCAGGTCGCCAACGGAGCACTACGGCCTATTGAGACGGATGGGGCCTAGCACCCGGCTTCTAGCCCCTTCCCTGCAGGGAGGAGGTTGGGGGTAGGTCCGCTCCGGCACCCCCTAGGGCATGTGGAAGACGACCATCTTCGTCTCGGTCATCTCTTCCACCGCGTACTTCGGCCCTTCCTTGCCCATCCCGCTGTCCTTCAGGCCCCCATAGGGCATGAGGTCGGCCCGCCATTGCGTGCCCCAGTTGAGATGGATGTTGCCGGCCTCGGCCTCCAGCGCGAACTTCATCGCCCAGTCCAGGTTTTCCGTGAAGATCGCCGTGCTCAAGCCGTAGTTCGTGCTGTTCGCCTGGGCAATCGCCTCGTCAATGCCATCCACCGGCGTCACCCCGACGGCCGGACCGAACACCTCGTCGCAGGAAATACGCATCTCCGGCTTCACGTCGGCCAACAGCGTCGGCGCCATCAGCGTGCCGTTGCGATCACCGCCAGCCACCAAGCGCGCCCCGCCATTCACCGCCTCCTGCACCCATGTCTCCACACGCGCCGCGTCGCTCTCGCGGATCATCGGCCCCATCCGCACGCCTTCCTGGCGCGGATCGCCGGTCGTGATCCCCTTCACGCTCTCTGTGAAAGCGTCGAGGAAGTCGCCGTAAATCTCGCGGTTGGCGTAGACCCGCTGGGTAGAGATACAGACCTGCCCCGCGTGCGCGTAGCCGGTCGAGGCCAGCGCCGTCGTGACCTTGTTCATGTCCGCGTCGGGCATGATGATGACCGGCGAGTTGGACCCTAGCTCCATGGTCACCTTCTTCAGTCCGGCCGTGCGGCAGATGTGCTCTCCCACGTCGCGGCTGCCGGTGAAGGTGATCTTGCGGACGCGCGGATCGCTGACCAAGGCGTCCCCGATCTCGGCGCCGGAGCCGGTCAGACACTGGAGTGCTTCCGGCGGACACCCGGCTTCCAGCATCACCTCGACCACCCGCAAGCCCGAGAGCGGCGTGTCGGTGGCCGGCTTCAGCACGACGGCGTTCCCGGCGGCAATGCCGGGCCCGACCTTGTGACAGACCAGGTGCAGCGGGAAGTTGAAGGGCGAGATCGCCGCCACGACTCCGCACGGCACGCGAATGGTAAAGCCGAACTTGCCCGTAACCCCCGGCGCCCCGTCGAGCGGAATCACCTCGCTGCCCAGCCGCTTGGCCTCCTCCGCCGACAGATAAATGATCTCGGCGGCCCGCTCCACCTCGATCATCGCTTCCGCCTTGACCTTGCCGCCCTCCAGCGTGATCGTCTCGGCAAAGCTCTCGGCCCGCTCGCTAATCAGGTCCGCGGCCTTGTGCAGAATCTTGTACCGCTCGTAGCCGGTCAGCCCCCGCATGACCTCCGCACCACGCACCGCCGTCGCCAGGGCGCGGTCAATGTCGCTGGCCTCTGCCCTCGGAACCGTATCCACGACGCTACCATCGTAGGGATTGAGTACGTCAATGCGTTCGTCTTTGTCTACCCAGGAACTGCCGATGTGCATCTTCATGCGCGTCACTCCTTTACGTGCCCGCTCCACTCGCTTGCCGGAGATACTGCCCGATGTTGCCCGCTCCTGCAACCTGGCATGAATGTTGAGTGCCCTATGGCCCCATCCCTGTCATTCCCGCGGGCGCTACTCCCCCTCTCCACCATGGTGGAGAGGGGGCCGGGGGGTGAGTCCCGTCCCCCCGCCGCAGCGGGGGGGCCATAGGGGGGCCGCCCCCGCTACACTATCATCATTCAGCACCGGACAGTGCTTCACGGAGGCGACCGACCGACGATGCCCAGGCGGCACGCCAACGGACGGGATCAATGGTCCCGGGCCAACGTCAAGGAAATCTTGCCCGAGCTTCCCTCGCCGCTCTTCATGTCCCAGCTCGAAGCCTCCAGCGGGCCACAGATGCTCGCTGCATTGGAGGTCGGCGGCTACCGCTTTCCCGACGGCGCAATGCTCTTCCGCGCCGCTGCGGGTCGTCCCTACTTCAATGCCGGCCTGATGCGCAGCATGCTGGCCGACCTTGGCGCGCCGCCGGAGCTGAACGATCAGGCTATCGGACGGGGCCTAGAGCTGGACCGGCCGGCCCTGCAATGGAATTGGCCCCGTGTCGCGCGGCGCTTGCCCGTCGTACTCAGCAACCTCGTCCGCCAACTCCGGGCGGTGCCGGCGACCGAGTGCTGGTTCGGTCGCGTCGAAGGCACCCTCGCCGAGCTGTCCCTGGCCACGGACCGCGTGCTGCGGCGTGCTGCGGATACCGACTTGCGCACGGATTTCGAGCGCATTGCGCCGGAGCTAGGACGCTTCTTCTACCACACCTTCTACCTGACCGCCGCTGCCACCACCCACTTTCACGAGTTGGCCCGCGTCTTGCACGGCCGTCTCGCCGCGCCCGCAGCGGCGATCAACCAGGCGGTCGCCGGCGAGGGCAACGTCAGCGCCGACCTGCCGCTCGCGCTGATGCGTGTGGCGGCCATCGCGCGCACCGAGCCACAAGCGCGGAGCGTGCTCACTTCCACGAGCGACCTCGGGGCCGACTTTCGCGACACGCTCCGCGGCACCCGCACACTCACCCAATTCGAGCGTATCCTCGACCGGTTCGGTGATCGTGGACTCTTCGAATCCGACAGCGCCAGCCCCCGCTATCGCGAGGCACCAGGCTACCTACTCGGTGTTATCGCGCAGTACGTCCGCGCCCCGGCGGCTCCCGACGCCGACGGTGCGGTCGCTCGCCAGCGGCGGCAGGCACAGCAGGCGCGAGCGACCATCAGGCAAGCCGTGGGCCGCCGCTGGCCGTATGTGAGCTGGCGCCTCGGCGCCTTGCGCCAGGTCCTCGCCCTGCGCGAGGCCAACCGCTTTCGGGTCGTGCGGATCGCCGCCCAAGTCCGCCGACGCGAGCTGGAGCTAGGGCGGCGGATGGTGGAGCGCGGTTGGCTCGACCACCCGGACGACTACTTCTGGCTCACCACGGCGGAGATTCCGCGCGTGTTGGCGCCGGGGACCGTCCCACGGCTCCAGGAACAGGCCGGCGGTGTGCGGGTGGGCTTGTTGCCGCAGCGCAGTGGAGTCGCCGCGCCGGGGGAGACGGCCCGCGAGCCGGGCCACTTGCGGGCCGTCATCGCCGCCCGCCGTGCCCGCTACACCCGCTACTGTGGCATCACGGTGCCCGACGAATGTGCCGACCTCGACGCGCTCGAACGGTTTGCTCGCGGTCAGGGCGCCGTCCCACCAGGCGCCGCTCCCCACCCCCCGCCGACGCTGACTGGCTTTGGCGCCGTTGTCTGCGGCCAGCCGCCAGCCGTTCCTGCCCCGTCCCCACCGTCCGCACCGGGCAATAGCCCGCCCACTCCGGGGCCTCTAATCTTGCGCGGGCTGGGCGTCAGTGCCGGCCGAGCGCAAGGGACGGCGCGAGTAATCCGCCAGCCGCAGGAGTTCGGGCTACTGCAGCCGGGCGACATCCTCGTCTGCCCTGCCACCGACCCATCCTGGTCGCCGCTCTTCCCCTTGGTCCGTGGGCTGGTCGTCGAGATCGGCGGTCAGCTCTCGCACGGCTCCATCGTCGCCCGCGAGTACAGCATCCCCGCCGTGGTGAATATCCCCCAAGCAACCGGCCGCATCCCCGACGGAGCCACCATTGAGCTGGACGCCACCGCCGGCACCGTCCGCCTCATAGCCACCGGCCAAACCTGAGGCGGCTGGGCGACATACAGGTCCGGCCTCTTCCCTGGCCCCTATGGCCCCCCCCCCCGCTCCGCAGGAGGACAGTACGTCCCCTCCCCTGGAGCTTGCTCCGGGGGAGGGTTAGGTAGGGGGGCCAGAGTAGGAGCCGGGCGTTGAGTCCCGCCCCACTCCCACAATCAGAGCAGATCTGCCATGCTACCGACGATGAGTCCCACTGCGACGGCGAATGTGACGATGGCGGCGCGCAGGAACTGCTCCCCAATACCGCCGATGATGCCGCCGGCGAGCGCCATGCTGGCCTGAGCCAATCCGGCGGACATCGTGGCGTCCGGTGGTGGCCATACCGGCGCCAGTATCTCGCTCGAGCCATCGAGCGAGAGGGTCAGCATCAGCCCTACCACGCCCACTGCCGCCGCGGCCGGGAGCAGCGCCACGCCAAGCCCACGCAGCCGGGAGCCCCATCCGCTGCCCAAGAGCAGGATCAGCAGGGCGGTCAGGAAGACGGCTGCGGCCAGCAGCCCCGTGAGAATGGGCAGCCGCCGCATGATCGTGCGGACCCGCTCGACCACGTGCAGCGTATCCGGGTCGTCAGCCCACAGGGAGGTGAGTATGAAGGGTTCCTCCGGGGCGGCGTGACTGATGAAGAGCCGTAGCAGCGCCTGTGTCTGGGGAGTGAGTGCATCCCGTCGCGTCAGTTCGGCCTCGATAGGTGCGCTCACCTGTCCGAGGTCCGTCATATCGAGCGCCGGCGCTGGCGCGTCCGCTACCTCCAGCCAATGGTACAGATCGCCAACGAAGCCCTCGATCTTGTCGGATAGATAGGCGGTGACGGGGTGCCGCCCGGCTCCCAGCATTGCCACCACCGACGGCTCTATCGCCTCGGATTCACCCTGTCCTGCTTCCCGCAACACGCTATCTACGATCTCGTCGTAGAGGTGGTCGTAGAGCTGCACGGCGGCAAGCTGCCCCGTGATGAACTCCGGCATGAGCACCGTCGTGCGTAAGGTATACACGACTGCCAGCAAGGACACCAGAAAGAACAGCGGCAGGGTCAGCAACCCACGCAGGAAGATGCGGATAATCACAACCTATATGCTCCTCGCGGCAGCCGATGGGCTGCACCTTGTTGTCTTACCTAAGCGTACCGGCGTAGCAGTAGCGAGCCGTAGTGGTCTGCGTCGGCCGACCACCCGGCGGGAAGCACGGTCGTTGCATCCGCTTGGACGATCAAGGCCGGCCCGACCAGGTGCGTGCCCGACCCACACTGTTCGCGCTCGAAGATCGGCGCCGTCACCGCTTGAGCGTCGTCCCAGAGCACAGTCTGCCCGGCCGGCGTCGGCGCACCGCCCGGCTGATCGCGCGGCGCCTCCGGCAAGGCCACGCCCGGTTGGAGGTGGCGGGCACGCAGTCGGATCGTGACGATTTCGACGGCTCGGTCCGCTTGGTCATACCCGTACCGGCGGTGGTGTAAGCGGTCGAACGACCGCACGGCCGCCTGCAGCGCCTGGATTTCCGCCCCGGGCTTGCCCCCTGGCTGGCCGGTCGGCATCCGGCCCGCTCGGACCCGCCGGGCGCGGCCGGCCGCCACCAACAGCTCATGCGACTGGCCTTGATAGCGGCAGTCCAATGACCGCCGCAGCTCCAGGCGCACCGGCCCCAAGGTTGCCTGTAGCTCCCTGCTCGCCTGGCGCTCCAAGTCAGCGTAGGCGTCCGCCAGGGCCGTAGCGACTGCCGACTGCTCCGATGTATCGCGCTCGACAGTGAGCATCACCGTGCGGGAGTAGGACCGCTCCACCTCGGCCAGCGCGGTCCCCACTGCCGACAGGACGCCGGGGTAGCGCGGCACGATCACCTCGCCGATGTCCAACGCCTCGGCGAGCGCCGCCGCGTGCAATGGGCCGGCGCCACCGAAGGCAACCAGCGCGCACCGGCGCGGGTCGTAGCCCCGCTCGATGGAGATGACGCGCAGGGCGCGGGCCATATGCGCGTTGACCACGCGGATGATCGCGTTGGCCAGCGTGACGGCCGCTGCGTCGGCGTCCCGCTCCGACCGCGGCGTGTCGTCACCCAGCGACAGTACGGCAGCACGCGCCGCCGCCCGATCCAATCGCACCTCGCCGCCCAAGCGCCAGTCGGGGTGCAGCCGGCCCAGGACCAGGTTGGCGTCAGTCACCGTCGGCGCCGTCCCGCCGCGACCGTAGCAGGCCGGGCCGGGACTCGCGCCGGCGCTCGCCGGGCCGACGTGCAGCCCCCCGGCCACGTCGCGTCGCGCGATGGAGCCGCCGCCGGCCCCGACGGTGTGGATAGCAAGCATCGGCAGGTTGAGCACGACGCCACCGATCTCGTGCTGCGTCTCCAGGACCGGTGCGCCGGGGCAGAACGCCACGTCGGTCGAAGTGCCGCCCATATCGAGCGTCAGGATGTTTCGGCGTCCCCCTGCCCGTGCCACGGCGAGCGCGCCGACGATGCCGCCGGCCGGTCCGCTGAGGACCGCCTGCACCGGCCGGACGGCCAGCCGGTCGGGCGGTACCGTCGTGCCGTCGGACTGCATCACCCACAAGCGCGAGCCAAGCACCGCCGTCAACTGCTCCAGGTAGGCCGTGACCACCGGGCGCAGGTAGGCGTTCGCTACCGTCGTGCTGGTGCGCTCGAACTCGCGGAACTCCGGCAAGATGTCGGACGAGAGCGATACGTCTATCCCGGCCCGCTGCAATGCCCTGCCGATTGCCTGCTCGTGAGCCGGATTCGCAAAGGAAAAGAGCAGACAGACCGCCGCCGCCGGGGCCCCGGAGGCGACGACTTGGGCCACGACCGCCGCAACCTGCTCGGCGGAGAGCGCCCGCTGCGGCCGGCCGTGCCGATCCATGCGCTCGTCCACCTCGAACCGCAGCGCCCGCGGCACGAGCGCCGGCGGCCGCGTCGGCCGCAGGTCGTACAACTGCGGCCGGGCCTGCCGGCCGATCTCCAGCACGTCGGCAAAGCCCCGCGTCGTGATGAGCGCCACCTGTGCCCCCCGCCGCTCTAGCAGGGCATTGGTAGCGACCGTCGAGCCGTGCGCGATGGGTATGTCCGGTCCGACGCCGAGACCCTCAAGGCCGTGCAGCACTGCCTCTGCCGGATCGTGCGGCGTGGACAGCCGCTTTCGGACGGTCAGCCGCCCCGGCTCCAGCACCACGAAGTCGGTGAACGTGCCGCCTACGTCCACACCGACCCGCGCCGCCGGCCCGTAGCTTGTCGTGGCCCGTGGCTCGTCGTTCCTAGCCACCGTTCACCGGCTCCTCGCCACTGGCCGGGGACGTGCCCCATCCACCGCCGCCCGGCGTCTCGACCACCAGCAAATCGCCGGCCGCCAGGTGACGCTCGCACTTGCCGGGCAGCCGCTCGATACCGCCGCCGGCGCGGCGCACGGCGTTCTTCCCCGGTGTGCCCGCCGCGCCTCCCGCCAGCCCCGGCGCGCCGCGCTGGCGCCGTTCGGAGAGCAGGGTAATCGTGGCTGGCACGTCGAGCGCCACTTCCCGCACCAAGCCATCACCCCCGCGGTGGCGTCCGGCCCCTCCGGACCCCTCCCGTAGCCGGTACGCCTGCACCCGCAGCGGATAGGCGTACTCCAACGCCTCGGCCGGCGTGTTGAGCGTATTCGTCATGTGGGCCTGTGCTCCGGAGAGACCCGGCCCTTGCGGCGCGCCGCCATGTCCACCCCCGATGGTCTCGTAATAGGTAAAGGACCGTTGCCGTTCGGGATCGTAGCCGCCGATGATCGCGTTATTCATGGTCCCGTAGCTCGCTGCCGGGATCACGTCCGGTAGCGCCGGTGCCAGCGCGGCGAGCACCACGTCCACGATCCGCTGGGCCGTCTCGACGTTGCCGGCGGATACCGCGTGCGGCCAGCGCGCGCTCACGACCGACCCCTCGGGCGTGATGACGGTCACCGGGCGCATGGTACCGGCATTCAGCGGCAGTGGCGCCGCCGCCGCCGCATCATCGGCACCCACCAAACACCGCACGACGTAGGAGACCGCCGAAACCGTCACGGCGCGGACCGCGTTGACCGAGCCGAGTACCTCGTCGGCGCTGTCGGTGAAGTCCACCTGTAGCTCCCCATCACGGGCAACGATTGTCACCCGAATGGGTACCGGCTCATTGCCAACCCCGTCATCGTCGAGCACGTCCTCGGCGCTGTAGGTACCGGCCGGGATGCGCCGGAGCGTCGCCCGGCAAAGCTGCTCGCCGTAATCCAGCAGCGCGTCCTGGCGCTGTCCGAGCGTCTCCGGCCCCGTGGCCTCGGCCAGCGCAACGTAGCGGCGCTCGCCGACCCGGTGAGCGGCGCGCTGGGCAAACAGGTCGCCGCGTCGTTCGTCCGGTGTCCGCACGTTGCGGAGGATCAGCGCCAGAATGTCCTCCTGGACCCGCCCGGCGCGCACCCACTTGATCGGCGGGATAATCAGCCCTTCCTGGAAAAGCTCCCGTGCCAGCGGCATCGAGCCGGGACTCATACCGCCGATGTCCGCTTGGTGCGCCCGACTGGCGACAAAGCCGATCAGCGTGCGGCTCCGGCGGCCCCCGTTGGCCGCCGTGAACACGGGCGATACCATCGTCACATCCGGCAGGTGGGTACCCCCCAGATACGGATCGTTGAGGATCACCACGTCACCCGCCCGCCACCTATCGTCCGCGACGGCCTCGCGCGCCGCCTGCACGGCGAGCGGCATGGCGCCGAGATGGACCGGAATATGCGCCGCTTGCGCCACCATCCGCCCGGCCCGGTCGAAGACCGCACAGGAAAGGTCCTGGCGTTCCTTGATGTTCGGCGAGTAGGACGTGCGAATGAGCGCCGCGCCCATCTCCTCCGCGATAGCGGCCAACTGATGGTGCGTGACGGTGATGTCCAGCGTGTCGGTTGCTGTCATAGCCTCATGCCCAGACCGTCGGGGCGCCTCAAAACACCCCTTCCCTGCAGGGAAGGGGCCGGGGGTTAGGTCCCAACCGATGATTCTGTCCTAGGACGGCTATTGGCCATACTCCAGTTCGCCGAGCCGGATCAGGATTTCCAAGTCGTCGCAGTCCGCCGGGGTCTCGCGGGCAACAAGCCTACGCACCGCCTCCCGCGCGTCTGCGTTTGCCAGCCCGAGCATCCGCGAAATATCAGCGAGGTCCTGCGTCCACCCGGCCCGCAGCTTGATAAGCACCAGGTACGGCAGCGGCAGCACCGGGAGGCCCTGCCCATCGCGGTTGGCTTGGGCGTCGGCGAGCGCAGTCGGCCACCAGGACTCCGTTCCCTCGATGACATCTACGTCTTGTCCAGCCGGACTGCGCCACGCCGAGCCGCCGATACGTAGCTCGCCGCGGAAAGCGTACCCGGCAGCCCGCAGCTTGGCGCGAGCCGCCGCCGCATCCGCCTTGGTGACCACGACATCGAGGTCTCTGGTCGCTCGCTCCGGCATGTACTGTCGCGTCGCAACCGCGCCCACCACGGCCCAGGCCAGCGGCGCCAAGACTGTGTCGAGGTTAGGCCACTGCTGCCACGCCGTTCGCTCCCGCACGAAGGCCGCGCCGCTCCCGGTACCCCGCCGCTGCCGGCGCTGCGCCATGGCGATCAAGACGCGCCGGGCAGTAGTCGGGCCGCCAACGTATGTCATGCGGAGCTTGGCCTCTGAAGAAGTCTACACGAGCACCGACCTGGATTGCGGCGAAAGCCGCAATGACGGCTGACCGCTGATAGCTGATGGCTAATAGCTGACCACTCCTACGGCGCCAGATACCCCCGCTCCACCGCGTCGCGGATAAGTTGCCTCGCGTAGTCCCAGAGGTCCGGGGCGCCCTCGGCGATGACTCGGTTGATCTTGACGACCTGCTCACTGCTGATGCCGTGATGGCGCCACATTTGGCCCTCGGTATGATAGTTCAGGAGGAGCGGCTGGAGGCGGTCGAGGGCGCCGGCAAATCGCGCCTCCGGCGTCTGCTTGGCCTCGAACTCCTCCCACAGGGTACGCAGCTCGGCCGCTTGCGGCGTGGGGAGCAAGCCGAAGATGCGTTCCGCTGCCTGCTGCTCGATCCGGGCCTGCTCCTGCCTGGCTTGCTCGTCGTAAATGTAGGTATCGCCCGCGTCAATCTCGACAATATCGTGGATCAGCGCCATCTTCACGACCCGCACCAGGTCTATGTCCTCAGTGGCGTACTCGGCGAGCACGACCGCTAACATGGCGAGGTGCCACGAGTGCTCGGCGCTGTTCTCCATCCGGTCGGTGTGGAGCAGCCGCGACTGCCGGAAGACGCTCTTGAGCCGGTCTAGCTCCAGGAGAAAGCGGAGTTGCTGCGTCAGCCGATCATCGCTCATGGCAGTATGGGGTGGCGGCGAGTCACCTCAGTATACAATCCATAGTGATGGCCCCCCTATGATCCCCCCGTTGTGGTAGGGGGACGGCTGCTGCTGGCGCCGCTGCGACCGGGAGATGGGTGTGTTCCCTCCCCCGTCCCGACAGGGGAGGGTGAGGGTGGGGGCCACGACTTCCCTCTCCACCAGTGGACGCACTGACCGATGCGTACCTTGATGACCACCGACACCATCGTCGCCACGGCGACGCCGGCCGCCGATGGCGCTATCGGCATCGTGCGCTTGAGTGGCCCGCAAGCACTCTCGTTCCTGCGGCAGGTCTTCCGCTGGCAACGTGCTCCTGATACGTCGCCGGCCTGGCGCTCCCATCGGCTCTATCACGGCTGGATCGCCGATCCTGCGACCGGGCAGTCATTGGACGAGGTGTTGGCCGTCCACATGGCCGCACCGCACACCTACACCCGCGAAGATATGGTCGAAGTGCAGGGCCACGGCGGGAGTGCCACCCTGCGCCTCATCGTGGCCCTCTTCACGCGGCTGGGAGCGCGACCCGCCGAGCGTGGCGAGTTCACCCTCCGGGCCTTTCTCAATGGCCGGATAGACCTCGCGCAGGCCGAGGCGGTCGCCAGCCTCGTCACCGCGCGCACGCCGGCTGGTGTCCAGCAGGCGCTCGGACAACTGGACGGCCGGCTGTCCGGCGAGATCGCGGCTGTGCGTGCCCTGCTCTTCGACCCGCTCGCCCGCATCGAGGCGGTGCTCGACTTTGCGGAAGAGGACGTGCCGCTGCCGCCTCGTGCGACGCTACGAGACGCCCTCACCACGGCCGCCGCCCGCCTCCAAACGATCCTCGCCAGCGCCGCGCGTGGGCTGCTCGTCCACGAGGGCGCGCGCGCGGCGCTGGTCGGCCGCCCGAACGCCGGCAAGTCGAGCTTGCTCAATGCGCTACTTGAAGCCGACCGCGCCATCGTCACGCCGATTCCCGGCACCACTCGCGATGTCTTGACGGAGTCCCTCAACCTGGACGGCGTCCCCGTCACGCTCGTTGATACGGCCGGTATCGCGGAGCGAACGGACGATGCGGTGGAGCGGCTGGGCGTGGAGCGTAGCCGCGCGGAGATCGACCGCGCCGACCTGGTGCTGCTGGTACTGGACGGGGCTGCCGATCCATCGCCGGAGGACGCGGCCATTGCTGCCGCCATCGGCGAGCGCCCCGGCGTGGTGGTGTTGAACAAGGCGGATTTGCCGCCGCGGTACCCGCCCGCCGCCGCTCAGGCCCTGCTCGCTGCCGCGCCGGTCTGCACCGTGTCCGCGCTGACCGGCGCCGGGATCGCCGCGCTGCGCTCCGCACTGACTCAACTCGTCGTACCGACCACCGGCGCCGCCGGCGATGACCTCCTGCTAGGGAACATCCGCCACGTGGCGGCCCTGCGCCGCGCCGCCGACCATCTTGCCGCGGCGCAGGAAACGCTCGACTCGCCGTATCCGCTGGATATGGTCACGATTGACCTGCGCGGCGCCCTTGATGCCCTCGGCGAGGTCACGGGGCACACGGTCACGGAGGACTTGCTCGACAAGATATTCAGCACGTTTTGCATCGGCAAGTGAGGCTGCTCGTGCTTCTTGTGTCCCCCTGCGATCCCCCGCTGTGCCCGGGGACGGTCTCTTCCCTCCCCTGGAGTTGACTCCGGGGGAGGGCTAGGGAGGCGGCCGAGTAGGTCCTGGCATTTTTCCCAATCGCGCAGCGAGTTGACGAATCGGAGCGTGCAGCGGTATGATTGCCGCGTCTGTATCCATGCGGGAGGAGTGTCTTGGCCCGGCGTAGGTCTGCTCGGAGACGGTCGCGCTCACGAGCGCCGAGGGATGCCTTCGTCTCAGCGAGCAGCGGTCTCGGTGAAGACGAGACCAATCTCGGCTCACTGCTCAAGCGCGTGCTCGCTGGCGAGCAGGATGATTCGTCGCGCGAAACCGCCTCGTCGACCGAATCCGAGCAAGAGCCGCAGCACTGTGCCGACTGCTGGCACGCGGTCACGTTTACCGACGAGCGCGGCAGCACAATGGCGCGCTGTGAAAAGAACCTCTGGGTGCGGTCCATCTACTCCTACGAGGAGCTTAACCGGGACCGCGTGCGCCGCTGGCACGCCGTCTGCCCCGAGTACGACGACAGCGACTAGCCCCCATCGCCATTCTCCGGCCCTACCGCTCCGTCGGTCACAAACTGCCAGACTCCAGGGTAGGCCTCCGCGTATTGCGCCGTTGCGTAGTAGATGCCGGCCGTCTCTTTCTCCACTGGCGTGATGACGGACCCGGTGTGGCTGGGATCGTTGTTCATGCCGCTCCGTACCCGGTAGACGATGATCTGCTCTTTACCCCCGGCATGCGGCAGGAGCTTGGCCATGTCGCAGGTGGGCCGGCTTTCCACCGGTATCGGCAGCCCGGCGGCAACGATGTCGAACACTGTACGCCGCTTCGACGCTGCAAAGCCCTTGTCGGGGTCAATGTCCCACAAGTAGAGCGGATTGCGGTTGAGGCCATACGGTGAGATCGTGCTGTCTCCCGTCAGCACGCGGAGTATGCCGTCGGCGTAGGTGTAGGCGGTCAGCGGCGACGAGTTCACCGGTGACGCGGGACGTGCCGCCGCCGGCACGGTGCCGAACGGGTCCTCGGTGCGAAACCAGCCGATTGCGCCGCCGCCGTGCGGCCGGCCGCTGATGACCCAGCTACCCCGATAGCGCGCCAGACTGGCCTCGAACAGCTGCTCTGCAAGCAGCGGCCCCGTCTCGACCCATTCGTAGACGCCGCGTTGTGGGTTATAGCGGTACTTCAAGGCGGCCAGCCGTCTGCCGTCGAAGTGGTTCACGTCGGCCCATTCGCTGGCGTCATCGTTGAACGGAACCGCCTGCACGAACGACTGATTCATCTGACGGACCGGCGCTGTACCGGCGGCGGCGCTACAGAAGGCGTCGTCCTCTTCATAGCCGCGTTGCCGGAGCGGTTGGGCCGGCTGGACGATCTCCACGTCGTCCTCGGCAGCGTTCAGGCGGAGTTGCACCCACTCGACGCCCTGGGTGCGCGCGCTCAGGGCGGGGTGCGAGCGTGAAGACACCAAAAAACCGGTGGCCGAATCAAGGACGCGGGCGCAGACGCGCCACTTGACGACAAAGAGGTTGGCGTTGGGCGCCGGCCGGCCCTGGACCAGGGCGCCGCGCGGCACGCCGAACGCCACCGGATGCCCGTGCTGCCGCACATACGCGCTGCCGTCGTCGAACGGGTCCCAGTCGTTGACGGACTTGGCCAGCATCCCCTCCGCCAGCACCGGGCCATCGTAGGCGCCATCGCGTAGCTGGTAGATGATACTCAGGTCGTCATCGCCGCCGCGATAGGTGCGCGTGGCATACACGAGCAGGAAGCACCGCGCGCTGACCTGGATGCCGTTCGGATGCGCGGGAAACACGTCGTCGGCGCGAGTTTCGCCAGCCAGGCGACATTCGTGGATCAGCTTCCCGCGATACTCGATCTGTTCGATCATTGGCTCACCTCAGACCCTATGGCCTCGCGTCCGCACTGTGGGCGATAGCCCCGGCCACAACTGTACACCGTACAGCGGTGGCGCGGACGCCGGTGCAAAGCTGCTCCGCAATGTCGGCATCACCGGGGCGCGGCAGGGCTACGACGGCGAGGTCGGCGTATTTGCCGGCGGTGATGCTGCCCAGCTCCCGCTCCAGGCCGAGCGCCTGCGTGCCCTCGATAGTCAGCCAGCGGAGGATGCGGCCCGCCGCCGCGCGCGGATCGAAGTCCGCGCCGGCTTGCCGCTGCCACAAGGCATAGGCCGCCGCCGCCTCGGCAAACAGGTCCAGACTCTCGTTGCTCGCCAGGCTGTCCGTTCCCAAGCCAAGCCGCACGCCCTGCTCGACGAGCTTCTGAATCGGCGCCGCGCCGCAGTGCAGCATGGCATTGCTCCGGGGACACAACGCGACGGCCACGTCGCGCGCCGCCAAGCGTGCGATCTCCTCGCCGTCCAGGTGGACCCCATGAGCGACGACGGCCGGCCGCCGACTGGAGAGGCCCTCGAACAGGCCGCAGCGGTCGGCCAGCAGCGCCGGCCCAGTGCCGCAGCCGCCCATCTCGATGAGATCGTGTCCGCCTTTCGTCGCCAGACGCTCGGCCAGTAGCCCTTGCCCGGCGTGTGAAAGCTCCACCTCAGCGGCCGTTTCGGCTAGGTGGATCGCAAGCGGGATGTTGCGGCCGCGGGCGAGATCGCTCAATCGTTCGAGCGCCGCCGTGGACAGCGTGTAGACGGTGTGGGGGCTGAGTCCCAGGCGCAGGCGCCGCGTTCCACGCATCAGCCGGGCGCTCCGGTCCATTTTTGCCGTCAGTTCGGCCAACTGCTCGTCCAGTAGCTCAGGCTCGCGCATCCCCACCGCCTCGACATAACTGATTCCGGCGAGGTTGTGCGTCTGAGCGACCGGCAGCCCCGGCCCGAACGTCACCACGTCCCCGACGCAGGTTGTCCCGGCCGCGACCAACTGCCGGGCGCCGGCGCTGGCCGACGCCGGCCAGAAGTCCGCTGGCGCCTCTTGACTGCGCCGAATGAGCGCCGGTATCCATTCCCAGAAGGACTGCCGCTCCGGGAGCGGGCCGAGGCCGGTGTACTCCAGGTGCGTGTGGAGGTTGACGAGGCCGGGCAGAATAGCGGCGTTGGCATAGTGCCGGTGTACGGTGTGTGGGGGCGTCTTGATGTCCCGCCGCGGCCCTACCGCCCGGATCCGCTCCCCGACAACCAGGACGGCGCCGTCCCTGATCGGTGGCGCCGTGACGGGCAGCACCCAATCCGCCGTGAGTAAGAGCGGCGGGTTAGCTCTCATAAGCGACCTTTGCCCAATCGGTCATTCCTGCCAGCGCGGGAATCTACGTCCCCCCGCATAGCGGGGGGACCATAGGGGGGCCGGTGTGCTTACCTCTGAGCTTCAAAAGGTCTCCAGTAGGTCGTAGTCCGTATCGCGCTGCGCTGGTGTCCAGCCGGCAGCACGGATGAGCCGCACGAGTTCATCGCGGGACAATCGCGGTAGCCACTGCCCGGCCGCGTCCGTACTGCCGGCGCCGGAGGTGGGTGTGGTCAGCGCCGGCGGCTGAACGGTCCCGAGGTCGTCGGCCCCCAAGGACAGACTGAGCTGTGCTACCTCGGCCCCGACGTGGCCCCACGCGGCGCTGACGTGCGTTGTCGTGTCGAGACAGAGGCGGAGCACGGCGAGCGTCCGGAGATAGTCGAAGGGTGACACCGCACGGTCCTCGGCCCCCGGCGCGGCGGTAATGACACACGACCGGTGCGCCGGAGCCGCACCGCGCCGCGGCCGGCGACCGTCTAGCCAGTCGCGTACTTCCACCAGCTGCGCGATCCGCTCGGCGTCGGTTTCCTGAGCGCGCACGACGATAGTCGGGGCAGCATCCAGCCCGAGGTCATGCGTCGCGGCCACTACATCGAGCCAATCCGGCTTAGGTGCTGCATGGTGCGGCGGGCTGCCGTTGTCTCGCACGACAAAACTCAGGCCGGCATCACGGAGCGCGGAAAGGGCCTCTTCCATAGTGACGCCTCCCGCTGCCCACGCTGCAGCGTCCACGGCCACGCCGTAGCGCAGTTGCGGGGTGTGCGCCTTGGCTGCCGCCACAGCGCGGGTCACGACGGCGAGCGGCGCGGTGCGGAACGTGACCTCACTGCACCCGGCAGCGACTGCCGCCGCGAGTGCTGCCGTCAGGTCGGTCTCGCTTTCCGGGGTGGTCGCGGCCAGGATATGTCCCAGCGCAAACGTAACCTGCTGTGTCGGTACTCGCGACCGCCGCACCGCCGCGGCTGCTCGTCCCAGCGCGAGCAGCGCCTCACCGTCCGCCAGCAACGCCGCCGCGGCCGCGGCACTCAACCGCTCGCCGGCGACGGTGCGGTCCAGCACTTCCTGTCTGCCTGCCTGCTGTCCTGTGCCCATCATCCTGCCTCGTGCCGGCGAATGGGCTGCTCCGCCACCGCCGCAAACTCCGGCGCCGGCACCGCGTCGAGCGCCCCCAACTCCTGCGCGTGCTGTGCATAGGCGAGCAACCCGTCACGATAGGCGCAGTCGAACGTAAACCGCAAGGTGCGGAAGTACGCCGCCAGCGCCGCCGCCGGGAAAGGCTCCCACCGCGCCGCGTCGGCGGCAATCGCCTCGACGTTGGTGAGGCTATAGGCCAACGATTGCCGGAAAGCATGATAGACGACGTTGACGAGCGCCGGCGCCGCGGCGGCGAACGACCGGCGTACCGCCCAGACTGCGTAGACCATCGGATGTCCGGTCAGCGCTTTCCACTCCGTCCCTAGATCGTAGACGTGCAGGCCGGCCGGCGGCTGCATGTGGACCCGCAGCGCCGGGTCCCCGATCAACAGGGCGGCATCCGCTTCGTCCAGCATCCGGCCGAGGTCGGGAGGGCAGGCAAAGTAGGCCGGATGGGCCGCGTAGCGGTTGGCCAGCAGGATTTGGGTGAGCACCTGGGATGTGGCGGAGGTGTTGGCCAGCGCCACGGTCCGCCCGTCCAGCGCGGCGGCCGGCACTTTGCTGACCAGGACGATGCTCTTCACGGCACCGTCCGAGCTGACCGTCAGGTCCGGCATGAGCAGCAGATCGTCGGCGTGCCGCAGGTACTCGATGGAGGAGACCGGCGAAACGTCGAGCTGACCGCCGATGAGCAGGCGGTTTAGCTCGGTTGGCGTGCCCTTGTGCAGCTCGATGTCGAGCAGCGCGTCGTGCCGCACCAGCCCATGGTACAGCGGCAGGCAGTTGAGGTACTGGATATGCCCGACCCGCGGCCGGTTCATAGTACCGGCTCCCCTATGGTCCCCCCGCTGCGGCGAGGGGACAGCGGCGGGGGCACTAGGCGGGAGGACAGATAGTTCCCTCCCCCGTCGTCACGGGGGAGGGTTAGGGAGGGGGCTATGTGGCGCGGCGCAGCGTGCTGCACCCCTACCTGGTGTCCGAACATGATGTGCGTGGGGAAGGAGCGTCGGAGCATCAATTGTCGTAGATACGCACGGTGTTGTAGACCGTATCGCGCTGCACCGGGATGCGGCCCGCCTCGCGGATGCGTTGCAGCAGGTCGCCCTGCGAGACCTCGTGCGGCGTCTCGGCGCCGGCCATGTGGTAGATGCGTTCCTCCACGACCGTCCCGTCGAGGTCGTCCACGCCGAAGTGGAGCGACAGCTGCGCCAACGGCAGCCCCAGCATGATCCAATAGGCCTTCATGTGATCGAAGTTGTCGAGTAGCAGTCGGCTGACCGTAAAGACCTTGAGGCTTTCATATGGTGTCGCCATCGGCAGGTGAGACATCAGATTGTGCTCGTTGTGGAACCGCAGCGGGATGAAGACCTGGAAGCCTCCCGTCTCGTCCTGCAAGTCCCGCAGCCGCAACACATGGTCAATCCGCTCCTCGGGCGTTTCGATATGCCCATAGAGCATCGTGGAGTTGGTCCGCAGCCCCATGCCGTGTGCAATGCGATGGATTTCCAGCCAATCCTCGGCGGTGGACTTATAGCCGCAGATGCGCCGGCGCACGCGCGGAGCGAATATCTCGGCGCCGCCGCCCGGCAACGAGCCGAGTCCTGCCTCGACACACTGCCGCAGCACCTCCTCATAGGACAGGCCGGTGATCCGCGCAAACCACCAGATTTCGACGGCCGTAAACGCCTTCAAGTGTACGTCGGGTAGCGCCGCTTTCAGCCGGCGCAGCGCCTCCAGGTAGTAGTCGAAGTCCAGCTCGGGATGCAGCCCGTTGACGATGTGGAGTTCGGTGATGCCCTTCGGCGCGGCCGAGACGGCCGTGCTCACGATCTCATCGTGGGTCATCGTATAGCCGCCCTCCTTGCCGACACTGCGTCGGAAAGAGCAGAAGTGGCAATACGCCTTGCAGATATTGGTCAGGTTGATATGGCGATTGATGTTGAAGTACACGTGATCGCCCGACTTCCGGCGCTGGACAAAGCGAGCCAACTGCCCCAGCCACGGGAGGTCGTCGCAGGCGTAGAGCGCCAGCCCGTCCTCGGCCGACAGCCGCTCGCCGGCATACACCTTGCGCTCGATATCTCCCAGCGTGGCCGCGCTGGGCTTGGGCAGTGACGTCTCCGGCGCTTGCAGCCCGACCAGCCCGGTTGGATTGACTAACCCGGTCGCCCGCCGCGGCCCCGGGCCGCGTCTCCGGCGGGCGCGCCGCCGCGGTGCAGTGGGTGGGGGTGCTATTGTTGCCATCTGGCGTCAGCCTCCTGCGGCGCAATGCGGCCCCGCCTCGCCGACGCCGCCGGCGCCGGGCGAGCAACGGTACACGCATCCGTACTGCGAGTATAGTAGACCATCTCCCTGCTGCACAGTGCCGGCGTGCTTGCTATGGCAGCCGAGCGCGGCCGCTGGCGGGCGGCGGTATGACATCCGGCATATCCGTCGGGTAGACTGTGTGCCTATGAAGAGACAAGCTGCGTTGATGGTGTTTGCCCTGGCACTCTTCCTCGCCGCTTGCGATCTGCCTTTCGAGATCGGCCCGTCTGCGGAGCCGGAACCGACCGCTCCCGCGCCGACGGCCCCGCCGCCCACGGCGGCTCCGACGGCTACTGAGCCACCGCCGGTAGCCACCACTCCCGCGGCGCCGACGGCGGTTGTCACCGTTGTCTCCTCGTTTCCTACCTCTACGCCGGTGTCCTCTAGCGCTGTGGCTACGGCAGTGACTAGGGCCAAGGCTGCGGCCACCGGTACGGCGCTGGCGAGGGCCGGGGCAGCGCCCGCGACACCTGTGACACCCGCGCCCACGGCCGATGTTGTCTACGTCGGCAACACTGACGGCCTCGGCGTCTTTGTGCGGAGGACGACCCGGATTGAGGACCGGGTGAAGGCCTACCCGGATAACACGCGCCTCGCCGTCATCGGTCCCGACGTGGAAGCCGAGGGCCGCATCTGGCGCCACGTGCGCGCTCCCGATGGGGTAGAGGGTTATGTGCCGGCCCAGTACACGTCGGGGCAGCCGATTCCCACGGTCACGCCGGCGCCAACGCCACAGACTGCCGCAGCGACGGCCACCCCGGTCCCGGCCGAGCCGACGGCCGCGCCGGTGGCATACCGCGACGCCACGGTTACCAACGTCGTGAATGGTGAGTTGGTGGAGGTGTCGCTGCCGGGTGGAGCCGCGCGCGTGCGGCTAATCGGTATTGACGCGCCGGAGGTCGTTGGCCCCGGTGAGTTATTCCAGTGTTATGGCGCCGAGGCTACTAGCCGTGCGGTTGCGCTACTTGCCGGTCAGCCGGTGCGCTTGGAGTTGGATGCCAGCCAAGGGGAGCGCGATGCTGCCGGGAATCTGCTGGCCTACGTTTGGCTGCAGGATGGCAGCATGTACAACGCGCGGATGATCGCCGAAGGCTTCGCCCTCGAGCGGTCCGGCTCCGCGGCCTACCGCTGGCAGGGGCAACTCAAGAACGCCGAGCAGCAGGCGCGTAGTCAGCAGTTGGGCCTCTGGCAGCCCGGGGCCTGTGGCACTCCGACATCGGCGCAGGGGTGACCGAGATACCGACAACAGACCGGCCCCCGATACTAAGAGGTCGTAGCTTATTCCTCGTCTCTTCCCGGCTGCGACGAGCAGACTGCTAGAATCGCTGCTACGATTGCGGCCCAGCATTGGTCTATATGGCAACCTCGGGGCAAGACCGGTTCTATCCCAGCAGTACCACTCGTGGAGGCGCGGCTGGTCCGGTGACCGGCGCGGTCTTCAAAACCGTAGAACCGGCGCGAGCGCGTCGGTTGGTGGGTTCGACTCCCATGCGCCTCCGCCACCCACTGCACCGCACACCAACCGGCTGCCCAGCGCAGGACAGAGATGACGTAGCATGAGTTGGCGTTCTGCCGCCCTGGGACTTGCCATCAGCGCCCTCGCCATCTGGTTGACGCTACGTAGCATCAACATCAGTCCCGATGAGATGTGGCAGGCATTCCTGGCCGCGAACCTTTGGCTGTTCCTGCCGACGCTGCCGCTCCACCTGCTCAACATTGCCCTGCGCGCCTGGCGCTGGAAGCTGCTCTTCCTCCCCCAAGACCGGGTCCGTATGCCTCAAACCTACGCGGCAACCCACCTGAGCTATCTGTTCAACACGCTCTTGCCGGGCCGCCTCGGCGAGCTGGTCCGCGGCTTCCTGGTCGTAGAAAGTGAAGCGGTCAGTCCGGGACGCGCGTTGGGGACGATTTTCGTCGAGAAGCTGTTCGATATTGCGATGCTCCTCGTGCTACTGGCCGGCCTCCTCGGCCTGAGTAGCTGGCGCGATTGGTCGAGCGCCACCGGCACACCGCTGCCGGATTGGGCGGCGGCCAACGCCATTGCGATTCCGGTCTGGGCACAAGCCGCTGGGGTTGGCGCGCTCGCCATTTTCGGGTCCATCACCGTGGCCTTTGTCGTCATGAGCTGGGCACGCCAGCGCGCCGTGGCGCTGATCCGACGCTGGGTGGACCCCTTGCCCTTGCTCGGACGACTGCATCCTTCACACCTCGTCCAGACGGCGCTCGGCTCGGCCGATGGCCTATCGCGACCGCGCCTCCTGGCGGCAGTGCTGCTGCTCTCGGTGGTGATGTGGGTCGGTGGTGGTCTCACACTCGCCGTCGCGGTATATGCCTACCATCTGCCGGTCCCGCTCAGTGCGGCGTTTCTCCTGCTGGTCGTCACGAATCTGAGTATGACCATCCCCTCCGCGCCGGGCTATATTGGGGTCTATCACAGCGCATCGGTGCTCACGCTGCTCCTGTTTCCGTCCGTCGGCGAGGATCAGGCGGCGAGTTACGCGGTAGCCGTACATGCGCTCTCGTTCGGCGGGGTGAGCCTGACCGGGCTGCTCTTCCTCTGGGTCGGACACTACCGCCTCGGCGAGCTAGTGAAGCGCAGCCGAGCACGCATGAGCATGTTATAACCGGAGGTGTGTCGCGCAATGACCCGTGGTGTCCGGATGCCCTCTCCCCGCTCAGATGAACCGGGCCGGTTGCCGCCGGAACGGCGGCCGGCGGGCGGCTCCCGCCGCAATCTGGTCGCCCTGCTCGGATTCCTGGTCGCCGCCGGCCTCGCGTTGGTCGGCCAGCACTGGATCGTGGAAGGCACGTACCGGGCCGATGGCGTGGTGCTGCTCCTGGCCGGGGGGGCGCTGCTGCTCGTCCTGCTGCGCCGGTCGGAGCTGCTCGCCACATCGCTCCTCGCGCCTGATGACGATGAGCAGGACCGCTCCCTGGTCAAGCCAAGGGCCGGCGCCGAGCGGTGGCGTGCCCGGCCGGAGTTGCGGCGCCTGCTGCTGGTCGTGACCGCGGTGTCGGCGGTGATCGCCTTCGAGCAGGCCGGGAACAACCTGTATCGCCCGCTGGGCGTGGCGGCTTGGGTGCTGGCGGTCGGCAGCTTTGGCGTAGCCTTCGGCGAATTCCGCCGATTCGACCTCCGCGGGCTACGCTCGCGCCTGCGGGCAGGGCGCGACGCTTGGCGATCCGGCCCCCGCATCCGGCTCTCGTGGGAGTTGACCGCTTTCTTGGCGATCTGGCTGCTCGGTTGCTGCCTGCTCTTCTACCGGCTCGCTGAGGTGCCGCCGGAGATGATTAGCGACCACATTGAGAAGCTCCTCGACATCCAAGGCATCTTCGACGGACAGTACAAGATCTACTCCGCTGGGTTTAGCGGCAGTGAGATGTGGTATTTCTACCTGTCTGCCGTACTGGTAGCAGCGGGGCTGGGCTTCACGTATATGGCGCTGAAGGTGGGAGCGGTCCTGATCGGCGTCTTTGCGATCCCGGCATCCTTTGCCCTCACGCGAGTATGGTTCGGCGCGTCCGTGGCCCTCACTACCACATTCTTCGTTGCTGTCTCGCGCTGGCACCTGGTCGCGTCGCGGGGAGGGTTCCGCTATGTCTTCTCGCCGGTGTTCGCCGCGCTCACCGGCCTATTTCTCCTGCGCGCCCTACGCTACCGCCAGCGTAACGACTTCTTGCTGCTTGGATTCGTGCTGGGTGTAGGGATGTACACCTATACGGCCTTCCGGATTATCCCCCTCGCCGTTATCGCCTGTCTGTGGATCGAGCTAACGCTCGATATCACCCGCCGCCCCGATGGCTGGGAGCGCGCCCGCCGGACCATCGTCAATGCACTGCTCGCCGCGGTGGTCGTCCTGCTCGTCATCCTGCCCTTGAGCCGTTTTGCGCTGGACCATCCCGATGACTTCTGGCGCCGCAGCGTGACACGGGTCTCCAGCGCCGAGCGGCCGCTGCCCGGGGACCCACTCACGCTCTTTCTCCACAACGTCAAGAATGCGAGCCTCATGTTCAACTACCGTGGTGATATTGACTGGACCTATAATCTGCCGTATACCCCCGCATTCGACTATGTGACCGGCGCCTGCTTCTTCCTAGGCGCCGTCTACGCGCTCTACCGTCTCCTGGCACATCGCCAGCGAGTCTACGGGTATCTGCTCGTCATCCTGTTCGTCGCTTTGCTTCCCTCCATACTTTCGCTCGCGTTTCCGGCAGAGAACCCTGCTATCAGGCGCACCAGTATGGCGTTGCCCATTGCCGCCCTGATCGCGGCGCTCCCCGTCGGGGTGCTTGTGCATAGCACCCGCCGCCTCCTGCCTCCCGGCGCTGCCGTCATTGCCCTCATGCTGGTCCTCGTGCCCTTGGGAGTACACTCCTGGCGGCTTAATCACCAGAACTATTTTGTGGACTTCGCTCGCTTTTACAAGATCACGTCGCAGAATGGCCTGGAAGTGGCGAGGGTGATCAGTGGTTTTGCGGCCAGCGCCGGCGATACGCAAGATGCTTGGATGAAAACCTGGCCGCACTGGGTAGACTACCGTATTGTAGCGGTTGAGATCGGGCAACGGGACTGGAGCAACTACATACACGACATCGCCGCCGCACGCGAGCACGATGTGGCCCCTGGCCCCCGTCTGTATGTCCTGAGTATCAACGACCGCGAGTCCCATGATTCTCTCGCGACTTGGTATCCCCACGCCATCATCCGCGACCACCGTTCGCCAGTGAATGGCGAGGTGATCTTCCGCACCTATTTCATTCCACCGGTGCCGCAATAACGATGAATGATGGTATTGATGCGCTCATGGCCGCCGCGCCCCCGGTGGTGGCGGCCCATCTGCGCGAGCTGCCGGTCCACCGGGCCATGATCCGCGTGGTGGAGTGCTTGCTCATGCGTACCGTGGACCTGCCGCGGCCACTGCTCGACGTGGGCTGTGGCGATGGTCACTTCGGCGCGGTCGCCCTCGCGCCAGCGGGTCCGGTCGACTCCGGGGTTGATCCGGACCTCGCCAGAGTGCGTGAGGCCGCCGCGCGCGGCGTGTATCGGCTGCCGTTGGTAGCGAGCGCGACACAGCTACCATATGCTGACGCGGCGTTCGCGTCGGTCGTGAGCAACTGTGTGCTCGAGCACATCGAACACCTCGACGGAGCGCTCGCCGAGATCGGCCGAGTGCTCCGGCCGGGAGGGCGGCTGGCGATTACCGTACCCACCCAGCGGTTTGCCACGGCGCTATTCTGGCCGCGTGTCCTGCGGCGGCTCGGCAGTCCCGCCGCTGCTGCTGCTTACGGACATTGGTTCAATCGCATTTCCGTCCATTACCACACGCTCACGCCCGCGGCGTGGGCCGCGCGGCTGGCGCAGCACGGCCTGATTGTCGAGCAGTCGCGGGACTATCTCGGTCCCCGCGCGATGGGCTTCTTCGATCTCAGCCACTATTACGGCGCCCCCACACTATTGACCAAGCGCCTGACCGGCCGGTGGGTCTGGCGGCGCAACGGCCCCACGCTGCCGTGGGAACGATGGATTGCGGCGCGGCTGGTGGACTTCTGTGAAGAAGTAGATCGCGGCGACGGCGCCTATGTGTTCTGCGTGGCGCGGCGGGTCTAGGGGTGAGGTGTGGGTCCAGCCTCCGCCGATGTTCAGGGGAAGAAGGAACGGAGAAAGCGCCGAGCGCGTTCCATCCACGGCCCGTGGCGCTGGGTGACATAGTGCTGCGAGGAACGGTTGTATTGGCGGCTGCCCCACACTAGCAGCCCCAGACCGGTGGCAAACGTGGGGTTCATCAACCGCTCGCTCACCCCCTCGACCCGGTAGGGCTGCCCTTTACGCACCGGTAGCTCCAGGATGTCCGTCGCCAGCTCGCGGATACCGCGTTGATCGGCCACCCCGCCGGTCAGCACGACACCGCTGCCGATGAGCCCCTGGCACCCGAGGTCACGTAGCTCGCGGGCCACGAGGTCCAGAATTTCCTCCATGCGTGCTCCGATGATATCGGCAAGAAGATCCTGGGAAACCTTTTGCAGCCGACCAGCCTCGAAGCCCGGCACATCCACCGGCTCCAGGCCGTCCATTGCCGCCGGGAAGACGTGGCCATGGAGCAACTTCAGGCGCTCGGCCACCCCGAACGGGACGCTGAGGCCGATAGCAATGTCGTTGGTCACGTTCCGGCCGCCCAGCGGCAGCACCTTGGTGTGCCAGACGGTGCCATCATGGTAGACCGCCAGGTCCGTCGTGCCGCCACCGATGTCCAGTACGACGACGCCCAACTGCCGTTCGGACTCGGTGGTCAGCGCTTCCCCGGAGGCCAACGGCTGCAAAACCAACTGCTCCGTCTTGATGCCGGCCTCCTCTACGCAGTGAATGAGGTTCTGCATAGGGCTGACCGCGCCGGTGACCACGTGCGCCTCGACTTCGAGGCGCTGGCCGGCCATACCGCCGGGGTCCTGAATGCTGTCTACGCCGTCAATCCAGTACCGCCGCGGCTCCGCGTGGATCACCCGACGCCCGGCCGGCACCGCCAGCGCTTGGGCAGTGATGATGGCACGCTGCACATCCTCGGCCTGCACCTGGGCGCTGTTCCGATGGAGCGCCGTCACGCCGCGGCTGTTCTGCGACTGTATCTGCCCGCCCGCGATACTGACGTAAGCGGACCGCACGTTGCGGTTGCACAACTGCTCTAGTTCGGCGACGGCGGTGGCGATGCAATCGGTCGTGGCCGCCATATTGGCCACAGTGCCCCGCCGCATCCCCCGCGAGGGACACAGACCAGCCCCGAGGACCGTGACCGTGCCTGTCTCGGTAATCTCGCCGAGCAAGGCACAGGCTTTCGTCGTTCCGACATCAAGCGCCGCGATTAGCTGCGGGCGAGGCACTCGGATCCTCCGTAGAAGCGCGCACGGGTGGAGTTGCTACGACGCTGGCCGCAATCCCGCCATAGCAAGGAGGTTGGAGGTTGAAAGGCGGGATCTCCTCCGCAGCGGCACTTGCGCGTCGGTGGCTCCTGGCTGGCCGCCATTATACGGTGCCCTCCGGGTGAATACAATACCCCCGCTGTGCCTCGCCGGTGCAAAGTGACTACCTCGCACAGGTCGCCGCGGCTGCGCTACGACGGTCCTCTTTCTGGCCGATCTGCGCTAGAATGCGCTTGCACCAGCCTCCGCTAGTCGGAGTGGGTATCCAAATATCTGCCGAGCACGGCCCGGCTGTGTCTAGAACGCACAAGCGCCGGGGATACCATACGTGCCGTATGTGCTGGCCACGCGCCGCTGTACTGCCGCTAAACCTGCCGCCCGGAGACACGTGATGACCGAACCAACAACTGCATCCCCGATCCTCGCCTCGCTGGAGCACCACCCCCAGGGCTTCCTGAGCTGTGCCAAGAACGTGGGCATCCGCGATGACACGCTCGACTTCACGGTGGTCTACTCCACGACCCCGGCGGCCGCCGCCGCCATGTTCACTCAGAGTCTGTTTGCCGGTGCGCCCATCATCGTGGGGCGCGAGCATGTTGCCGACCACCGGCTCCAAGCGGTCGTCGTCAACAGCAAGAATGCCAATGTTGCTACCGGTGCGGCCGGCATTGCGGCGGCCCGCGAGACCTGTCGCCTCCTAGCCAGCGAGTTGGGTATCCAACCGGAGGCGGTCTTTCCCTCCTCGACTGGTGTCATCGGCTGGCAGCTTCCCATGGACAAGATCAAGGCCGGCATCCCCGGCCTGCGGGCAGAGCTGCGGACCGGCGATCTGGAGACGACGGCGCGTGCCATCATGACCACCGACACCCGGCCGAAATACCGCTGTGCCCGCATCGGCGACGCCGTGTTGGTCGGGATGTGCAAAGGCTCCGGGATGATCGCCCCCAACATGGCGACGATGCTGGCATTTTTCTACACCGACGCAGCCGTAGACGCGGCCGATCTCCAACGCCTGCTACGGGAGGCCGTGTCCGTGTCCTTCAACATGGTGAGCGTGGATACCGACACGAGCACCAGCGATACCGCGCTGATCCTGGCGAATGGCCAAGCGAGCGCTGTGGACCCGGCGCAGTTCGGCGCCACGCTGCGGGCGATGGCCATTGAACTGGCACAGGAGATCGCCCGTGACGGCGAGGGTGCGGGCAAGCTCCTGGAAGTGACGGTCACGGGCGCCCGCGACGCAGCCCAAGCCCAGCGCATCGCCAAGGTCATCGCCGATTCGCCGCTCGTGAAGACGGCCGTGGCCGGCGCCGATCCCAACTGGGGCCGGGTAGCCATGGCCATCGGCAAATGCCACGAAGAGACCGACATTGATCCGGAGCGCGTGACGATTGCCTTTGGCGATCTCGCGCTCTATCAAGGACGACCCCTTGGCGATGCGCTACTCCCGCAGCTCGAACGCTACCTGCAAGGCACGGACGTCGCCATCCGCGTTGATCTGGGCATCGGCCACGGCACGGCTATCGCTTGGGGCTGCGACCTCACGGTCGGCTACATCCACATCAACGCCGAGTACACGACCTAGACCGAGGCCATGATTCCCGCCCGGGCCGCTGCCGTCTGCCCATCAGAGGTGGGTATGGAGGCCGGCCCTCCTAGGGCCGGCCTAATACACGACACACCGCAACAGCAGCGAGGAACGCAGCGCCGCGGAAAAGCAGAAGGCCGCCGCCCCGTAGGACGACGGCGCATTTGGTGGCTCAAGCCCGCAACACGGGCCTTACGCCTTGTTAACGGTTGCCCCTCAAGCGTCCGTCAACTACAAGAACTGACTCTACCACCAGTCGGCCGGTGTGGCAAGCAGCCCCGACGACCGACGAAAAATGGCGCCGCTTACGCCGTGCCGGGCATACCGGCACCATTTTCCGCAGCCGCTCCAGCGGTCAAATTCCCGCTGTACCAGATAGGCCCAGGGTCGCTTGACCGACGGTGTAGTCTAGCCGACGGGAGCTTGAGGGGCAACCGCAACGGTCCGCGGCGGCTTAACGAGGTCCTAGGAGTCTAGCCGACGGGAGCTTGAGGGGCAACCGCAACTGTCCCGGTCGGCCAGCGCCTTTTTCAGCCAGTCTAGCCGACGGGAGCTTGAGGGGCAACCGCAACTTGGCGCGAACGCTGGCGGATTGCCGGCCGAGTCTAGCCGACGGGAGCTTGAGGGGCAACCGCAACAGGTCGGCGGCCGGGGCGGCTATAGCGAGCAGTCTAGCCGACGGGAGCTTGAGGGGCAACCGCAACGAAAACCAGGCCAGCAAGGAAGTGGACCTAAGTCTAGCCGACGGGAGCTTGAGGGGCAACCGCAACTCCCGTGCTACCGTGCCGCCGACAATCCGGAGTCTAGCCGACGGGAGCTTGAGGGGCAACCGCAACTTGCCCCTTGACAACACGATTTCACCGCCGAGTCTAGCCGACGGGAGCTTGAGGGGCAACCGCAACAACAATGCCACCGCCACCACTGAGGCCCTGAGTCTAGCCGACGGGAGCTTGAGGGGCAACCGCAACGGTGGGGCGGGCAGATGACCAAGACGGTGGAGTCTAGCCGACGGGAGCTTGAGGGGCAACCGCAACACATCCTCCCATGTGCCCGTTCTAGCGGGCAGTCTAGCCGACGGGAGCTTGAGGGGCAACCGCAACGTAGGCTTGTCAAGCGCCTCACCCGCAGCGAGGAGTCTAGCCGACGGGAGCTTGAGGGGCAACCGCAACGACAATCCCTGGCACGAAGACGAGCCGTTCGAGTCTAGCCGACGGGAGCTTGAGGGGCAACCGCAACGCCTTCAGCAACGTCTCGCGGAATGCCTGGAGTCTAGCCGACGGGAGCTTGAGGGGCAACCGCAACTCGGCATTGACGGCTACCGGCTGACCGCCAAGTCTAGCCGACGGGAGCTTGAGGGGCAACCGCAACTACTGTGCGTGCCATTGGCACTCTCCTTGCAGTCTAGCCGACGGGAGCTTGAGGGGCAACCGCAACGCTTCACCTGCCGACGCTCGGCGGGCTTGAGTCTAGCCGACGGGAGCTTGAGGGGCAACCGCAACCGAAATGCACGTCGGGCACGCGGATGCGTAAGTCTAGCCGACGGGAGCTTGAGGGGCAACCGCAACACGTCAAGCCTGACACACTGGCTTCCGGCTATAGTGTAGCCACTAGGAGATTGGGCAGCAACCGCCGCGCAGCGCGCGCTGCCAATTCTATTGGCAGGCTTGACGTAGAGGTATTTTACTGATACCATAAATTCAATCTCACCCGAAGGAGCAATCATGGAGCGCAGAAAGAACGGAGCAGTGCAAAGATACCGCCTGGGACTTGATCTGGGTACAAACTCCATCGGCTGGGCCGCCGTCACGCTCGACGCGGACGGTGAACCGTGCGGAGTGCTGGACATGGGCGTTCGCATCTTCCCCGACGGACGCAACCCCACGGACAAGACCTCGAACGCGGCGACCCGGCGCGTCGCGCGCGGCCAACGCCGGCGCCGCGACCGCTACGTGCAGCGGCGCAGTAACCTGCTCAAGGCACTCATCACTTACGGCCTCATGCCAACGGATCACGACGAGCGCCGGCAGTTGGCCAAGTGCGATCCCTACAAGCTCCGAGTGAAGGCGCTCGACTACCCCCTCCCACCCCACGAGCTAGGGCGCGCGCTCTTTCACCTCGATCAGCGGCGCGGCTTCAAGTCGAATCGCAAGGCGGGCAGCGATGACGACGATGCGGCCAAGCAGATCGGTCTGAAAATCGAGGGCCTCAACAAATCTATTGCGAAGAGCGACGCTGCAAAGAGCGGCGCGCGGACCCTCGGTAAATTCCTGGCCCAGCAGCTAAAACACGGCCAACCGGCGCGTTTCCGGCCAGGTGTCGAGTTCTACCCTGATCGGGCCATGTACGAGGCCGAGTTCGCGGCAATCAGGGCGGCGCAGGAGTCGCACCAGGCCCTATCTGTGGCGCAATGGGACACGCTGTACAACATCATCTTCTATCAGCGTGATCTGAAACCGGTTGAGCCGGGCTGGTGCCGATTCGAGTATGGAGAACGTAGGGCCGCCAAGGCACTGCCGATTTTCCAGGAGTTCCGCATGTTGCAGGAGATCGGCAACCTGAAGCTGCACGTCGGCAGCGAGCCGGAGCGGCCATTGAACGACGGCGAGCGCGAACGCGCCCTCAAACGGCTGCGCGAGGGCAAGGACATCAACCTGAAGAAGCCGGTCAAGGCACTCGGATTGCCGGCAGGCGCCACCTTCAACCTGAGCCGCGGCGGAGTGCGGACCATCATCAAGGGTGATGAGGCTACCGCCCGGCTCATAGAGAAGAAAGAAAGAGGGAAGCCAACGCAAACGCTATTCGGCACCCGCTGGCTGCGGCTCCCACTCGATGAGCGCAATGAGATTGTGCGCTTTCTACTCGATACGGAGGACCCGGCGGTCGTCCGCCGGAAAGCCAGGCAGGATTGGGGCCTAACCGACGATCAGGCCCAGGCCGTCGCGCACGTCTCGCTGCCGAGCGGCTATGGGGAGTTGAGTGAAAAGGCCATCAGCGAGCTACTCCCCTACCTAGAAGCAGGATTGGACTATTCGGCTGCTGTCCGGGAGTCCCCCTACCCCCACCATTCGGACTTCCGCAATGACGAGGCCCACGACCGACTGCCCTACTACGGCGTCGTGCTCGAACGCGATGCCGTCGGCGCGGATCCCACGAAAGACCCGCAGCGAGACGGCGAGGTGGCCCGTTATGGCCGCATCGGCAATCCCACCGTGCATATCGGCCTAGGCCAGCTGCGGCGCATCGTCAACACGCTCATCGCCGTCTACGGCAAGCCGGCAGAGATCGTTGTCGAGGTCGGCCGCGACTTGAAGGCGAACAAGGATGACCGCGACTGGTACCAGAAGCAGCAACGGGAGGGCAAGGCGCGTAACGAGCGATACGAGGAAATGCTCAAGTCGGCCGGGGTGCCCAACACGCCCTATGTGCGACTCAAGCTGCGCCTCTGGGAGGAGCAGGGACCGCCACAGGCGCGCTTCTGCCCGTATACCGGCAAGCGCCTCTCTTGTGAGATGGTCATTTCCGACCAAACCGAGATTGACCATATCCTACCGTTCTCCCAGACGCTGCACGACTCACTGGCGAACAAGGTCGTCTGTTTGCGGGAGGCCAACCGGTTCAAGAACAACCGATCACCCTACGATGCGTTCAGTGACCACCCGGACTACGACTACCAGGCCATTCTGGCTCGTGCCCCGAAACACAAGAAATGGCGCTTCCAGCCGAACGCGATGGAGGAGTTCGAGGGTGAGCGTGACTTCCTCGACCGCCAGTTGAACGAGACGCGCTACCTGTCTCGGACCGCACGCGACTATCTGGCCTACTTATACGATGAGCAGACCGAGGGCCGGCGGCGCGTGCGGGCCATCCCCGGCCATATGACCGCCCTACTGCGGCGCGGCTGGGGGCTGGAAGGGATGCTGCGCGAGTCCAGGGACGGTGAACCGTCGCGCAAGCAGCGTGACGACCACCGCCACCACGCCATTGATGCGTTCGTCGTGGCCTGTACGGATCAGGGGCTGCTCAAGCGGTTCGCCGACGCCTCCGGGTCACAGTATGACCGGACCGCCCGGCTGACGGCGGTGGCGGGAGAGGCACCACCCTGGGAGGGATTCGGCCGCAGCGAGCTACAACCACACCTCAATTGCTTGATCGTCTCCCATAAGCCGGACCGGGGCACGCGCGGCGGTCAGACGACAGGCCAGCTACACAACGAGACGGCCTATGGGCTGCTCGAACCGGCCGGCGCTGGCCCGACCAAAGTCGTGGTCCGCAAGCAGCTTTCGGCAGTGAAAAGGAAAGACCTGGAGGCCATGGTGCCGGGCCAACCACTACAGGCGGCATTGCTGGCGCTTTGGGATCAGGTCGCGGCGGCCGGGAAGAAACCGGCCGACTTTGCCGAGCAGGCCGCAACCAAGGGCGTGCTGGTCCATGGCCAGCGCCAGCGCGTGCGGCGGGTGCGTGTGATCGAAAAACAGTCCGTCATCCCGATCAAGGATCGCGCCGGCAAGCCGTACAAGGGCTACCTGGCAGGTGGAAATGAGTTTGCCGATGTCTGGCAATTGCCGGACGAGCGCAAGACTTGGAAGACCGTCGCTGTACCCACGTTCTATGCCAACCGGCCCGACTTCGATCTCAACCGGTTCCGACCTCATCCCGCGGCAAAGCGGCTCATGAGACTACAGATCAACGACATGGGTGCGTTGGGCGAGGGGCCGGATCGCCGCATCGTGCGCGTGCGGAAGACTAGCGGAAACCTTGTTTGGCTAGACGACCACAATGAGGCCAACGTTGACGCGCGTGTACGAAAGAAGGAGATGAAGTCGAATCCCTACAGCGCCCGGCAGTTCAAGCAGCAGAGGTTTCGCCTGGTGCGGGTGGATGAGATCGGGCGCGTGCGGGACCCGGGGCCGCGAGCGCCATGATCGGGCGCGTCGTGGAGGTGGTGAGCGAGGGCCGGCATCTGGCGCGCTCGCACGGCTTCATGACCGTCTCGGAGGACGGCGCCGAGGTCGGGCGCGTGCCTCTCGACGACATCAAGGTGCTGCTGTGCAATGCGCGTGGCCTCACCTACGCGCATAGCCTGCTGGCGGAGCTGGCCCAGCGGGGCGTGAGCGTGGTCTTGTGCGGGCCGCACTACCGCCCGGTGGCCTGGCTCTGGCCGCTGGAGGGGCATCACGTCCAGGCCCTCCGTATGCGCCGCCAGTTGGAGGCCTCGCAGCCGCTCTGCAAACGGCTCTGGCAGGCCGTGGTGCGCGCCAAGATCACGCAGCAACAGCACTTGCTGGCAATGCTCCAGGCGCCCGCCGACGATTTCACGGCACTGGCGCGGCGCGTCCGCTCCGGCGACCCGGAGAACGTCGAGGCGCAGGCGGCGCGGCGCTACTGGCCGCGCGTGTTCGGGAGCGGTTTCCGGCGCAGCCGTTTCGGGGACGGGCCGAACCCCTTCCTGAACTATGGCTATACGGTGCTGCGGGCCGCGGTGGCACGCGCCGTAGTCGCGGCCGGCCTGCACCCGTCTCTGGGCATTCACCACCGTAATCGCGCCAACGCCATGTGTCTGGTGGACGACCTGATGGAGCCGTTTCGGCCGCTGGTGGACGCTGCCGTCGTTCGGCTGGTGCGCGCCGCGCACGCGGAGCTGACCCCGGAGACCAAACAGGCCCTCGTGCAGGTGCTGACCACGGACATGGCTACGGAGCGGGGCACCACCCCCCTCGGGACGTGCCTGGAGCGCGCCGCGCAGTCCCTCGCCCAAGCGTATGAAACCGGGCAGCCGAGCTTGGTCTTTCCCGAACGGCCACTGGCGGACTCCGTACCGGCGGCGAGCTAGAGTAGGGGCCAGGCCGGCATCCGGGCTGGCGGCGTGACGGCAAATTGGGGTAAGAGATAGCCTGTGCTCAGCGGCTACCGGCTCATGTGGATGATGGTGCTCTTCGACCTCCCGGTGGTCACGAAAGCGGAGCGGCGGGCGGCTACGAAGTTCCGCAAGTTTCTGCTCGACCAGGGGTTCGAGCGCTGCCAGCTCTCCGTGTACCTGCGCTTCTGCGCCGGCAAGGAGCAGGCGGAAGTCTACACTCGGCGCGTACAGCGGGCGTTGCCCCGGGCGGGCAACGTGCAGATCATCTACTTCACCGACAAGCAGTACGAGAACATCGTGAGCTTCGACGGCCCCGTCCAGCGCCCGGCGAACAAAAATCCGCAGCAACTCACGCTATTCTGAGCGCTCCGCGCTGCTACCAATGCAGCAAGCCGATGACGGCACCGGTCATGCAGGTGGCCATGGTGCCGGCCACGATGGACTTCAACCCCAGTTGGGCAATCTCCAGGCGTCGCTCCGGTACGATGGCGCCAATGCCGCCGACCATGATGCCGACGCTGCCGAAGTTGGCGAAACCGCAGATGCTGTACGCCATGATCAGGGCGCTGCGCTCGCTTAGGCTGCCAGCCGGTAGCGCCGACATATTGATGAACGCGACCAGTTCGTTCAGCACGACCTTGATGCCCAGCAGTTGCCCGGCGGTTGTGGCCTCGGACCAGGGAATACCCAACGCCCACGCCACCGGCGCCAACACCCAGCCGAGCATCCTTTGCAGGGTCAGCGGGCCGCCAGCTATGTCCGGCACGAGGCCGAGCACGATGTTCGCCAACTCCACCAAGGCAATCAGGACGATGAGCATGCCGATGATGTACGCCAGCAGGCGCAGGCCATCTATGGTGCCGGTGGTGAGCGCGTCCAGCCCGCTACGGTAGAGCCGCGTAAGCTCGACCCGCGCCTCGACCTCTTCCCCTTGCGGAGGCAGCATTACCTGCGCGATGACGACGGCCGCCGGCGCACTGATGATGGAAGCGGTCAGCAAATGTCCGGCCGGATCGGGAATGATGTCTTTGAGTAGCGTGGCATAGAGGGCAAACACCGTGCCCGCGATGGTCGCCATGCCCGCGGTCATCACGACGAACAGCTCGGAGCGGCTCATGCTCGCCAGGTAGGGACGCACCAGCAACGGTGCTTCCACCATGCCAATGAACACGTTGGCAGCGGTCGAGAAACTGGCGGCCCCACTGATGCGTAAGGTTTTGCCTAGTACCCAGGCGAACCCCTGCACCACCCAGGGCAATACGCGGAAGTGATAGAGGACAGCCGACAGCGCGCTAATCAGGATGACCAGTGGCAGCGAGCGAAACGCGAACACGAACGAGGCACCTGGAGCCGTCTCCTCGAACGGCAGCGGGGCGCCGCCGAGAAACCCGAACACCAATGAGGTGCCGGCCTCGGTCGAACGGACCAGAGCGTCTACCGCGTTTCCGATCCAGGTAAGCGGAGTCTGCGCTACGGGCAGCTTGGTCAGCAGCAGGGCCAGCCCAAACTGGAGGACCAGCCCGGCCACTACCATCCGCCAGGGAAACCGGCGCCGCCGCTCACTGATCGCCCAGGCAAAGACGACCAGTCCGACCAGGCCCACGATTGGCTGGAATAGCGTCATGGTGTGTCACCCCCTCCTGCCCGTCTCGCCCGATCCCCGATGAGGCAAGACGAGTCTACTGCCCATCAGGTGGTACTTCCGCCGCAGAGCGACGCTACCGAGTATACCCATCGGAGGACCAGGGACAGTTGCAGCGGACGTGCCTCTAAGCCCTGTTCTCGGCCACGATGATCTCGCTCGGCACGCCCCATTGCACCACCACCTCGCGCCTAGCCAAGCGGAGCCCGGCCTGTTCCACCAGGCCGGCCAGCTGCAACGGTCGGCAACCACCACAGCCCTCCGGACTAATGGCATAGATCCGCTTCCAAAGCGCCATCAGTGCCCGGCTGGACCGGGTTACTCCTTCGGTGAGCGTAACCAACACAAGACGACCGCCCGGCACCAACACCCGCCCGAAGTCGTGCAGGAGGCCCGGCAAGTCCGGCGCCGGCAGGAGGTCGAGCACGTAGGCGGCGAACAGACAGTCAAAGCTCGCGCTGGCGTAGGGCAGCCGGCGGGCATCGCCCAGGCACACCGGCGTCCCGGTGCGGGTACGGGTGAGGCGCAGCATCACCGGCGACACGTCGAGGCCAACGGCAACCCCGTCCGGCGCGACGGCCGCCGCAATATGGGCGTGCTCTTTGCCGGTGCCCACGCCGACGTTCAGTACGCGGCCGCCGGGAGGCGAGGCTAGCAGGGCCAACGCGCGCGTTTTGGCGCGGCCCTCAAAGTGCCCGGCCCAATCCTGATATGTACCCAAGCGGTCATAGTAGCGCCGGGCTGCCTCACGCGAGATGGTGTCCTGGATCATTGCTCTCCACCGGCAGCCGGTCGGCCGGCGCACACATGTACCGCTGCCGCTCACCGGAAGCGGCGTTTGAGGATGCGGACCACCACTTTGTGCTCGTTGGCCGGAATGTGCAGCGTGTGCGGCCGGTTTCCCTTGCGCGGCGTCAAGACAATCCGGTTGCCACGCGCATCGAAGCGGCGGAACTCGCGCCAGAGGCGGGGCGCAGTGTTATTGATCGCCACGCCACGGTCGGTCAGGACATAGCGCATGGGCAACGCGAGGATGAGGAGCGCACCGGCGAGGGCGATATACTCGGTCCCAGGGAGGTAGTACCCCTGTCCGAGGACGTAGCGCTCGATCTGCCCCAAGGCGACATACGCGGTCAGCAGTAGCAGCAGTCCTCGCAGCACCAGGAGACGGCGCAGCGGCGATAGCCGGGTTTCGTAGAGAATGCTGCCGGACCGGCGAGAACCGAACGGGAACCAGACACGCAGCAGCAGCAATGAGAGCAGGAGGCTGACAAAGCTACTACCGAGCAGTTCGAGCCAGTTGTCGGGCACGTCATTTGCTCCCGTGGCCAGTGCCCGGATGCTACCACACCATGACCGGCGCGACAACGGAACGGAGTGTGGCTGCGCCAGTGATATACTCATACGGAGACGCCGGACGTGGAGCGCCGGAGTCGGCGGCGGGGAGGAAGCACCGATGGCTGGGCATTCCAAATGGGCACAGATCAAACGTCAGAAGGCCGGCAACGATGCCAAGCGCGGCCAGATATTCACCAAACTGGGCCGCGAAATCGAGATTGCCGCCCGCGATGGCGGTGGCGATCCCGCGACCAACGTCCGGCTGCGGTTTGCCATCCAGCGTGCCCGCAGCTTCAATATGCCGGCCGACAATATCGAGCGAGCCACCAAGCGCGGTATTGGCGAGACCGACGATGCCGTGCAGTACGACGAGCTTACCTATGAAGGGTACGCCCCCGGCGGCGCGGCGCTCTACATCGAGGTCGTGACCGACAATCGCAACCGGGCGGTGGCCGAAGTGCGGAGTGTGCTGACCCGCGCCGGTGGAAGCCTCGGCGAGTCCGGGTGCGTGGCGTGGAACTTCGATCAGCGCGGGGTGCTGATCGGGGAGTTGACCCCGGAGCAGGACGCCGATGAGCTGACGCTGACAGCGATTGACGCCGGCGCCCTCGACATCATGGAAGATAATCGCACGCTGGAGGTCCACACCGCGCCCACGGACCTGGAATCCGGCAAGCAAGTGTTGGAGGCTGAGGGATTAGCGGTATCCGAGGCCGAGGTGACCTTCATTCCCAAGAGCACGGTCAAGCTGGAGCCGCGGCAGACCGAGCGGGTGATGCGGCTGATCGAGCAACTCGAAGAGTTCGACGACGTGCAGCGCGTCCACACCAACCTCGATATTGCCGAAGCCCCGGTCGCCGCAGCGGCCTAGGGCTGGACGGTTTGGGCGGCGAGGCCTTGCTATCAGAACATCCGTTCCGGTAGCATGAAGACGATGAACGTAGAGCCGACGGCAGCCGTTGCACCCCGCGGCGGTGCCGATGACGAGCAGATCACCGTCCTCGGCATAGACCCCGGGACGGCCCGCATGGGTTATGGTGTCGTCCGCGGTGACGCCGAGTATGAAATGGTGGATTTCGGCTGCCTGACGACTACCGCCGACCAGCCGCCGGAGCAGCGTCTCCTCACCCTGTACCGGGGCTTGCGTGCGCTCGTCGAGCAGCACCAACCGCAGGTCGTTGCGGTGGAACGCCTGTTTTTCAGTCGCAACGTAAAGACCGCGCTCGCCGTCGGGCAGGCGCGTGGGGTGGCACTGCTCGCCGCGGCGAGTAACGCGGTCCCGGTCACGGAGTACACGCCGCTGGAAGTCAAGCAGGCCGTGACGGGCTTTGGGCGCGCGGATAAGTCCCAGGTCCAGGCAATGGTCCAGGCGCTGCTCCGGCTGTCGGCGCCGCCTCGTCCCGACGACGCGGCCGACGCGCTCGCGGTTGCCGTCTGTCACATCCACGCGGCGCCTGCTCGGCGCTGGGGACTGCGGTAGTGATTGACTTTGTCCGCGGGACGCTGGAGCGCACCGGGCCGGACTTTGCCGTCGTACACGTCGGTGGGGTCGGTCTCCGGGTCTACGTCCCGGCCGGCACGCTCGCGGCGCTACCGGCGCCCGGCGGTACCGTGCAACTGCATACCTACCTCTACGTGCGTGAGGAAGTGCTGGCCCTCTACGGGTTTGCGGAACCTGGCGAGCTGGCCCTGTTCGAGCTGCTGCTGACGGTCAGCGGCGTCGGGCCGCGCCTCGCCCTGGCGATCCTGTCCACGGCGCCGCCGGAGCGACTGGCCCAGGAGATCGCCAACGGCGAGGATACGCTGCTACTGCGCGTGCCCGGCGTGGGGCGCCGGACGGCCGCCCGGCTGATCCTGGAGCTAAAGAACAAGGTGGACGCGGTACCATTGCCGGGAGGACCGGACGAGGGCGAGCTATTGGCAGCCTTGGCCGCGCTGGGATACTCTGCGGTCGAAGCCCAGCTGGCGGTGCGAGCGCTCCCGCGCGACGAATCGCTGTCCCTAGAAGATCAACTGCGCCTGGCCTTGGCCGAGCTGGCGCCGCAAAGTGATTGACCGGCGACGACCACCTGCAAGCCGCTGACGGCGGGCAAACCATGAGCGAGCGTATCATCGGGCCGGACGCGCAGGCGGGGGATACGGCGCTGGACCTCAGCCTGCGCCCGCAGCGTTTGGACGACGACGAGTTTATCAACCAAACGCGGGTGAAGGAGCAGCTCCGCATCGCCATTGAGGCGGCGCGTCAGCGCGAGGAGGCGCTCGATCACGTCCTCCTGCACGGGGCGGCGGGCCTCGGCAAGACCACACTGGCGAACATCATTGCCAATGAACTGGGGGTGCGGATCAGGACCACCGCCGGCCCGGCCATCGAGCGACAAGGCGATCTGGCTGCTATCGCGACGAACATGCGCCGCGGCGACGTGTTCTTCATTGACGAGATTCACCGCCTCAATCGGATCGTCGAGGAAGTGCTGTATCCGGTCATGGAGGACTTTACGCTCGACGTGGTGATCGGAAAGGGACCGGCGGCAAAGACGATGCGGCTGCCACTGCCCCCGTTCACGATCATCGGTGCCACCACCCGCGTCTCGCTGCTGACGGCGCCGCTGCGGGATCGTTTCGGGCTAGTGTTCCGGTTGGACTTCTACGACGAGGAGGCGATGGCGCAGATTGTCACCCGCTCGGCCGGCATCTTGGGCGTGCCGATAGCAGCCGGCGGCGCGCTGGAGATTGCCCGCCGCTCGCGACGCACGCCGCGCGTCGCCAACCGACTGCTCAAGCGGGTCCGCGACTACGCCCAGGTCCGCGCCGACGGCTCGATTACGGTGAGTGTGGCGCGCGATGCGCTGGAGATGCTCGAAGTTGACGCGCAGGGACTCGATGAGGTGGACCGCCTCATCCTCCAGACTATCCTGACGAAGTTCGGTGGCGGGCCGGTGGGGCTGGACACGATTGCCGCAGCGGTCGGCGAGGAGAGCGAAACGATCCAGGATGTCTACGAGCCGTACTTGATCCAGTTGGGTTACCTGCAACCTACGCGCCAGGGCCGGCTGGCGACGCCGCTGGCGGCCCGGCACCTCGGGCTGCCGCACCCCAACGACGGCGCCGACGATTCACCTCAGCAAGGCTGGCTGCTGTAACCTGCGATCCACACGGTGCCGACGGCAACCTCGCTGCTGGAGCATAGCCCATGCGGACGGCCGCCTTTGACTACGCCCTCCCCCCGGCCCTGATTGCCCAAGCGCCGGTCACGCCCCGCGACTCGTCCCGGTTGCTGGTGGTGCATCGGGAGAGCACCGCGCGGCGTTTCGAGCACCGCCGCTTCACCGACATCGGCGACTATCTTCAGGCCGGCGATCTGCTGGTCGCCAACGACACGCGGGTCCTGCCCGGCCGGCTCTGGGCACAGCGGCCCAGCGGCGGCGGTGTGGAACTCCTGCTGCTGCGGCCGGTGCGCGACGGATGGTGGGAGGCTCTGGCCCGCCCGGCGCGGCGGTTGCGCGCCGGCACTACGCTCACGCTGGTCGAGCCACCGGGCCGGGCGGCCGGTGAGCTAGGCCCGGCGGCCTCTGCGGACGCGCCGCCGGATCCGCGCATCGAGGTCGGCGAGCGCACTGCCAGCGGCGGCGTGCAGGTGCGTCCGCTGGCCGCGTTGGACGCAGTGCTGGCGTACTACGGACAGGTCCCACTCCCCCCCTATATCCAGCGTCCGCTGACCGACGCGGAACGGTATCAGACGATCTACGGTCAACGCGAGGGATCGGCCGCGGCGCCGACCGCCGGCTTACATTTCACGCCGCACCTGCTTGATCAGCTCCGGGCCAAGCAGGTGCAGTTGGCGTTCGTCACGCTGCACATCGGCCCGGATACCTTCCGGCCCATCCGCACCGAGACGGTAGAGGGTCACAAGATGCACGCCGAGTACGTCTCGCTCAGTGCGGAGACGGCAGCGGCGATCAACGCCGCGCGTGCCGGCGGCCGGCGGGTGATTGCCGTCGGGACAACGGCGGTGCGGACGTTGGAGGCTGCGGCGCTGGCCGCAGCCGGTTGCCCACCGCTGGCCGGCAGCCCGCAGGAGGCCCGCACGTTGGCCGCCGCGCCGGCCGGCGCTACGGGAAGCACGGAGCATGGCGCACCATCCGACTTGCCGGCCACGAGCGGCTGGACGGCGCTCTACATCACACCGGGGCATCAATTCCGGGTTGTAGATGCCCTCATCACCAACTTCCACCTGCCGCGCTCGACCCTGCTCGTCTTGGTGGCGGCCTTTGCCGGTCGCACGCTGCTTTTCGACGCCTACCAAGAGGCGCTACGCCTCCGCTACCGCTTCTTCAGCTTCGGCGACGCCATGCTGATCGTGTAGCTGGCCTTCGGACTCAACCCCGGCCCCCTCTCCACTGCCCAGCGATAGAGAGGAGGGAGGAGACCGCCGCCGGTCAGGGTGCGGTGCGGTAGAGGTAGCGGGTATCGTAAATCCCGTACAGCGTGGGGGTCGTGTTGCCGAAGACGTTGCGGACGGCCATCAGTCGTTCGGAGTGGGTCGTGTAGATGATCGGCACGTTCTCCGCAGCGATCTCCTGGGCACGGTGGTAGAGCGCCACCCGCTTGTCGTGGTCCAGTTCTTGACTGCCCATGACGTACAGCGCGTCAATCTCCGCTTCCCATTCCGTCGCCGGCTGCGGCTGATTTGGGTGCCACACGTGCAGTCCCTCACTGCTATGCCAGAATACAATACCACCGTAGGGATCCACCCCGCTGCCAAAACCGACGATCATGGCCTCCCAGTCGTAGGAGGTGGTCAGTTGGGAGACGAGATCGCCGAACTCGATCAGCTCGTAGCTTGCCTTAATCCCGATCTCTTGGAGCCCCTGCTGGATGACCAGCCCGACCTGCTCACGCACACTGTTGTCCGTATTGGTCACGAGCCTGAACGCGACCTCGTTCCCCGCACCGTCCTCGCGGATGCCGTTCCCATCGGTGTCCACCCAGCCGAGGCCGTCGAGGATGGCGTTGGCCTTGGCGAGGTCATATTCGTACCGGCGGACGTTCGGGTTGTGGAAGTCGCCCGCGGCCGGGCCGACGGAGGCCCACTGCGGGTAGCCGAAGCCATGCTGGATATCGTTGATGATCGTGTTCTTGTCAATACTATGCGCGACGGCTTGGCGGAACTGCGTGTTGCGGAACCACTCCAGCTTCTCCGGCGCGAGATAGAGCTGGCCGGTCTCCGGGTTCCGACCCGGGTTCATGTTGAATCCCAGCAGCGTCGCGCCGAACGTGGGGCCGCGCCGGTAGATCGTGAAGTTCCCGGCCGTCTCCTGCGGTTTGAGGACCGCAAACTCCTCGCCCAAGACGCCATGCACGTCCGTCTCGCCGGCTTGGAACAGTGCTAACTCCGCATCGAAATCCGAGACGATCAGGTACGTGATCGTGTCGAGGTACGGCAGCGCGGTGCCGGCGTCGTCCTTCAGCCAATAGTTGGGGTTGCGCTGCAGGACCATGCGCTCGCCGGGTTCGTAGCGCGCGATGGTGAAGGGGCCGGTGCCGATAATCTCGGTCGGGTCCGTGTCCAGGCCCCACGTGTCGGCAAACGTGCCGTCCTCCACGTGCGGCTCCAGGATGTGCTTCGGGTAGATCGCGGTACTCATGGCGCGGAGGAAGGGCGCAAACGGTATCGGCAGCACAAACCGGACGGTGTAGTCGTCGAGCGCCGTGATGGTCATCTGCGCTTCTTGCCACTCGCCGCTCTGCTCGTCCAGGTACCGGAAGTTGAACGGTGATCGGTCGGTGGAGGCGATGTCATCGTTGTAGGTGATGCGGTTGAAGGTGAAGTCCACGTCGTGGGCCGTGAATGGCTGCCCGTCGTGCCACTGCACATCCTGACGGAGGTGGAAAGTCCAAGTCAGACCGTCATCCGAACGCTCCCAAGACTCCGCCAGCGACGGCTCGACCTGGTTGGTGATCCACGAGATTTCGGTTAGGCCCTCGAAGAGGTAGCTGAGGTACCCCGACGACCCGGAGTCGTTGGCGAGGGCCAAGTTGAAGGTCAGCGGCTCGGAAATGGTCGCGTAAGTCAGCGAGCCGCCCGGCTGCCCAATGGTGTACGCGAACGTCTCGGCATTCCTTCTGAGCCAGGCGAGGCGTTCCCAATCGAGCTGCTCGGTGTTGAGACGGGATTGCAGACCGGACGGTCCGTTGACCCAGGTACGATACCCGTCGGTGAAGGCGGTCCAGTTGTCGGCCTTGTGCCACACTAGGAGTCCCCCGGTGGTCTGCTGCAGTGCCTCACCCCGCTCCGGGTCGAACGACTCGTTCTCCAAGCAGTCGCCAACCTTGTCCTGCCCCTCGGAAAGGTGAATCAGTGTCTTGAGCGTGGCGAAGCCGAAGACGAACTCACATTCGGCTGCCACTGCCGTCGGTGCGGCGGATAGGACAAGCAATCCGGCAACGATCAGGGCAACGAACCGGTGTCTCACGATGACCTCTATTGTTACGGCTCCAGTTGCAGGGGCTGTGACCTGGTCCCGGCGTAGCTTGAATTATAGCGTAGTAGGGTTTTTTCATCGCTCGTGTCCGAGCCGCTGCCTCGCGGCGGAGGGGAGGCCTGTCCGTTGGTTGACGGTCCGCGAATAGCGTGCTATAGTCACTCCGCAAGCGCAACGCTGGTGCTTTACAACTGCATACAGTACCACTCTTATCCAGAGAGGTGGAGGGAACCGGCCCTAAGAAGCCCGGCAACCAGTCCGCACGGCGCGGACCAGGTGCCAACTCCGGCAGCGGTGTTTCGCTGCAAGATAAGGGAGGCTGTACCACTACGGCGGTCAAGCCCCTCGCCCCTCGTCTGGAGACGGGGGCTTTTGCTTTTGTGCAGCGCATCCGTTCGTCGCTGGTCAGCGGTGCGGACGCGCGGCTGCTACCACGGCTCCCCACTGCCCTAGCAGCAAGAGTGGCGTGTAGCGGCGGTGCCAGCACGGCACAACTCTCGAAGCGAGGATCACGATAGCTATGGACAATGGGCGTCTCGGTGGATTGCAGTGTCGGGAATGTGGACGCACGTATCCCATTGAGCCAATCCACGTCTGCGACTTCTGCTTTGGCCCACTCGACGTGACCTATGACTATCCGGCCCTGCGCCGAACGCTCTCCCGCGAGACCATCGAGCGCGGCCCGCTCTCGCTCTGGCGCTACTGGCCGCTCCTCCCGGTCGAGCGCCCCAGCGCAGACGACGGCCATCGCGTCGGTTTCACCCCGCTCCAGCACGCGCGCAATCTCGGCAAGGCGCTGGGCTTGCGGAACCTCTGGATCAAGAACGACAGTGTGAACCCCAGCTACTCCTTTAAAGACCGCGTGGTCGCGGTGGCGATCAAGAAAGCGCGCGAATTCGGCTTTACGACGTTTGCGTGCGCCTCCACCGGCAACCTCGCCGGCGCCGTGGCCGCTGCGGCCGCCCGCGAAGGGATGGCGGCCTATGTGTTCCTGCCCGGCGATACCGAGGAAAGCAAGCTGGTTCATGCCCGGTCGTATGGTGCCCAACTCATCGCGGTCAACGGCTCCTACGATGACGTTAACCGCCTGTGCAGCGAACTGGCCGACGCCTACCGCTGGGCCTTCTGCAACATCAACATGCGGCCGTACTACTCCGAGGGCAGTAAATCGCTCGCCTTCGAGGTCAGCGAGCAGCTAGGCTGGACCTTGCCCGACCACGTGGTCGCGCCGGTCGCTTCCGGCTCGCTCGTGACCAAGCTCCATAAGGGCTTTGGCGAGCTACAGAAGGTCGGATTGGTGGCTGAGAGCAGTGTCCGCATCTCCGCGGCCCAGGCCGACGGCTGCGCCCCGGTCTCGGAGGCGTTCTTGGCCGGCCGCGAGGCGGTGCGGCCCGTGCGGGAGCCGAACACGATTGCCAAGTCGCTGGCAATCGGCAATCCGGCCGACGGCTACTACGTCATCCGTATCGTCAAGGAGACGGGCGGGAGCATGACGATCAGCAACGACGAGGACATCGCGGCGGCGATCAAGCTACTGGCGGAGACGGAAGGCATCTTCACGGAAACAGCCGGTGGCGTCACAATCTCTAGCCTGAAGCAGCTAGTGGCCAGCGGCGTGGTGCAGCCGGACGAGTGCGTGGTGGCCTACATCACGGGCAACGGTCTCAAGACGCTGGAGGCGGTCGCGCCGGTGGCTCGGCAGCCGGTCCACGTTGACGCGACGATTGGGTCGTTCGAAAGCACGCTCGGCCTCACGCCGCCGAGTACGCCGGCCGAAGTCGAGCCGGCGCTGGTAGAGTGAGCCGGTCGAGCAACGGCGAAAACCTCGCAACGAAGGAGCAGCTTGATGGCAGTGACAGTGCGGATACCTACTCCCCTGCGGCAGTTGGCGGGTGGCGCCGCCGCAGTGACGGCCGAGGGCGCGACGGTTGGCGGGGTACTCGACGATATGGAGCGCCAGCATCCGGGGTTCAAGGAGCGCCTGTTCGACGAGCAGGGAACGCTGCGCCGGTTCGTCAACATTTACGTCGGTGGTGAGGACATCCGCTTCCTCGACGACCTCGACACCGCCCTGGAAGCCGGACAAGAAGTGTCCATCGTTCCCGCCGTCGCCGGGGGTGAGCGGTTCACCCCCACCCTATCCCTCCCCCGTTGCGACGGGGGAGGGAATGTGCCCGTCCCCCCCGTCGCAACGGGGGGACCATAGGGGGGCCAGTCGCAGACCAATGCCGGCGATCAACAACATCGTGCCGGATGGTGCGGAGGCCGGGGTGGGTCTGGCACTCCAGGACGATGGTGACCGGTACTTGTTTCTGTTGGCCGGCACTCGCTTTCGCTGCCCGCCGGGCGAACTGTTCTACGCTGGTATTGGCGGCCACCGCGAACCAGGCGAGTTGTGGCCGGCCTGTGCTCACCGGGAAGCCAGAGAAGAGATCGGCGCCGACGTCACCCTCCGGTCGGCAGCGCAGACCTGGCATCTCCCGCGCCGTAGTCCGCCGGTACGGTTCGCGTTGCGCGACTGCCCGCGTCCGCTGGCCGTATACGAGATGGAGCATCCGCCGGGGACGCCGCGCGCCGGCGGCATCTACTACCTGGTGATCTACCTAGCCCGCCTGCAAGGTCAGCCGCGCGCGCTGGCGCCGGAGGAGGTACAAGGAGTAATCGCCTTGACGGCCGCGCAAGTGGTCCGGGGCGAGCAACATCGTCCGACGCTTGCCACGCTGCTCGCTGAGGGCGCTACCATCGTCGCCGGCGGCGATTCTGTCGGGCGGCAGGTGCGCCTGTACCCCATCAGCACGGCAAAGGCATTGGCGCTGGTGCTCCGGGCAGCGGCTGACCAACCTCCACTGATCCCTGGCTACAGTTAGGGCGCCCACAAGGGACGCCCCTACGGCACCGGAATGAATCTCCCGTTCGCCTGAGCACGAGCCACTAGCCACCGGCTACTGGCCAGCGGTATGATGAAGGTGGCTCGCACGGCGCGGTCGGCGGTGCCGTATACGGCGGCACGAGGGGGGAGATGATGTTTACCCGGAAACTGACGGAGGACCAACGGCAGCAGTGGGAACGCGATGGCTACTTCGTGCTGCCGGATGCGCTGACACCCCACGAGGTAGCCAGCCTCACGCAGGCGCTGGATCAGCTCTACCAACAGCACGTCGTGGACAACTCGGAAGCCGACGCGGCGAAAGGGATGGACCGCCGTAACGTGATGGAAGACGATGATGCCTTCGTCGAGCTGATGGACCATCCCGGCATCTTGGGCGTCGTGGTGGACCTGCTCGGCCCCTACATTCAGTTGAGCATGTCCGAGGCCGTCATCCGCCTGCCCGACCCCGAATTCAAGGGCTACATCCATACCGACGGTGGGCAGGCTCTCCAGCATATTCGGCTCAGTGATACGAGTTGGCCGCTCCAGTTGAAAATTCAATACTTCCTGACCGACGTGTTGGAGCCGAACGGCGGCAACTTTACGCTGGTACCGGGGAGCCACCGGCAGGCTTTCCCGGAGGAAGGACTGCCCGATGGGCCGGAATCACCAGGCACCGTGCAGCTCTCCGTCAAAGCCGGCGACGCGGCGATCTTCACCCACTCCATCTGGCACGGCCCGGCGCGGAACCTGTCGGGCAAGGCCCGCAAGACACTGATTTACTGCTACAGCCAGCAATGCTTTCGCCCCTTCGACTACGAGTGGCCCTCGCCAGGGCTGTTGGCGCGTTGCACACCGCGCCAGCGGCGGTTGTTGGGTGACCTCGGCGCGGACTGGCGTCCGGGCGCCTACTTCTACTCGCCGGCGGATCAGGTCGAGGTGCTGACGGGCGCAGCGCCCCCGGCCGAGGGCTGAGCGGCAGCCGCGTGCAGCGCGCCGGAGCGTAGGAGCACGGCATGGATTCGGCCCTAGCAGCAATCTCCGAATACCTCCAGTTGGAGGCACTGGGGCGGCTGCTGCTCGCCGTGGTCCTCGCCGGAGTGCTCGGCTCCGAGCGGGAGATTGCCGGACAGGCCGCCGGGCTGCGTACCCACGTGCTCGTGTCCCTAGGCGCCGCCTGCTTTACACTCGTATCCATCTTCGGATTCATCGGCTACGGCACGGTGCAAGACCCGGCCCGGGTCGCCGCGCAGATCGTGACTGGAGTAGGATTCCTCGGAGCAGGAGCCATCTGGCGCTCCGGCGTCAGCGTGCGCGGCCTTACGACGGCTGCCAGCATCTGGATGGCAGCGGCCGTGGGTATGATGGCGGGCAGCGGTCTTTACGTCTTGGCAGTAGGTGCCACTGCGTTGGCTTGGCTAGTGCTGTACGCTGTCAAACGGTTTGAGCGACGCCTAGGAACCAAGGACGGACAGGATTAGCACAACCGCTGGTCTGTCTCCCATCGTCTCCGGAGGTGGATTCCGGCTACCATGACAACCAGCTGCACTCCTCAGCCGACTCTCAGTAGAAAGGAACGGTAGGCGAGATGTCTATGCGGAGGCTCACCGAAGCGGAGCGGCGCCAGTGGGGGCGCGACGGCTATCTGGTCGTGAAGGGAGCACTCACACCGGACGAGGTGGAACGGTGTATCCAAGCGGTGGACGACCTCTACGCGCGGTACGTGGGGCCGATCAACGACGGCGGCCCCCAGCGCGGGATGGGTCGCCGGAACATCTACGCGGAGAACGATGTCTTCATTGACATGATAGACCATCCAGGCACCTTTGGCTTGGTGCTGGACCTGATGGGTTCGTACATCGGGTGCAGCGTCGCGCAGGTGACCATGCGAACGCTCGATCCGAGCTACAAGGGGTATATCCACCCCGACGGCGGCGAGGCGCTGGAACAGATTCGCGTCACGGAGTCGAGCTTGCCGCTGCAAGTCAAGATTCAGTACTTCCTGACGCCGCTCCCGGAGCCGAACATGGGCAACTTCATCGTCTTCCCGGGCAGTCACCTGCGGCCGTGGCCGGAGGAGCGACTGCCCGCCGGGACGGATACGCCGGGCGGCGTCCCCTTGTGTGTCGAGGCCGGCGATGCGGTGATCTTTCCGCACGCCCTCTGGCACGGCCCGGGGCCAAACCTATCCGACCAAATCCGCAAGACGCTGATCTACCGCTACAGCCAGTTGTTCATGCAGCCGTGGGACTTTGACCAGGCTACACCGGAGCTACTGGCGCGGTGTACGCCGCGCCAACGGCGGCTCTTGGGAGACGTAGGCGACTGGCGCCCCGGCACCTACTACCGCAACCCCAACCCCACCGACCAGGCTGCGCTCATGGAAGGCACGGCCGCACCGGCACCGTAGGGGCACCCTCGCTATCGCGCGGCGATGGTGACAGAGCCGGATGATGCGGAGCGCGCCCACTCGTCGAGGATGGCGAGGTAGTAGGCCACACCAACAGGCAGCGCGGCCTCGTCGAGCTTGAACCGGGCGCTGTGGCCGGTGGGGCGCTCGTCGAGCGGGGTGCTCGGCACACCCACGCCCAAGGTAGCAAAGCAGCCGGGGCGCTGCTCCAGAAAATACGCAAAGTCCTCGGCGCCCAGCACCGGCTCCGCCTCGACCACCTGCGCCGCGCCGAACGCGCGGGTCGCTGCTCGTTCGGCCAAGGTGGTCATCGCCGCATCGTTCACCAGCACCGGGTAGCCCCAGGCGTAGTCGAGTGTAGCCTTGGCACCGAAGCCGCCGGCCACGCCCTGCGCCAGCGCCTCGATGCGCTCCGGCATGGCCTTGCGTAGCTCCGGTACAAGGGTGCGGACGGTACCCGTCATCACCACCTCGTCGGGAATGATGTTGTCCTTGGTCCCGCCGTGAATGGTGGCAACGGTGACAACGGCGGCGTTGGTTGGCGGCGCTTGTCGGCTGACGACCGTTTGCAGGGCGGTGACAACGTGCGCCGCGACGACGACCGGGTCAACGGTACGGTGGGGCCAGGCGGCATGGCCGCCACGACCGCGGATGGTCAGCGTAAAGTCATCAGCTGCGGCGCTGCGGGCGCCCGCGGCCAGCCCAATCGTGCCCGTATCCAGCAGTGGCGACTGGTGGAGGCCGAAGACCGCCGACACCGGCGGGCTATCGAGCACTCCGGCCTCTATCATCCCCAACGCACCGCCCGGCTCCTGCTCCTCGGCCGGTTGAAACAGCAGCACGACCGGTCCGCCTGAGCCACGGGGATGGTCACGCTCGACTTCGCGGAGCGCCGCGGCGGTAGCGAGCAAAATGGCGGTGTGGGCATCGTGGCCGCAAGCGTGCATCACCCCCGGGCGCTGTGACCGCCAGGGTAAGTCGGTCGCCTCCTCCAGCGGCAGCGCATCCATATCGGCCCGCAGTGCGACGGCCGGACCGGGCCGGTCGGCGCCGAGCACCGCCACAACGCCGTGCTCGCCGGGCCGGCCGACGCCGATCCGCGGCTCTAAGTCGAGCGACCGGAGTTGCTCGGCAACGTACCGGGCGGTCTCGACTTCCTGGTAACTCAGTTCCGGGTGCCGATGCAGCCAACGGTAGGCCTCGCTTGCGTAGCCGGCCTGAGCGTCGGCCAGTGCCCGGATCGTCTCAGCGTCCATTGTCTTGCTCCTGCGTGTGCTGGCACCGGCCCAGGCCGCGTCACCGGCGGCGGCTGCGCCGGCGCGGCGGGGCGACGCGCACGGCCCGCGAGGTGGAGCGGCCGCGCGGCGCAGGGGCGGCGGCACCGTTCGTATCGGCCGCGGCAGCCGCCGGTTCGATCTTCACGGCAATTGGGTCACTGCCGTCGCCCAACGTTGCCCGCAACTCGTAGACCTGATCGCGCAGCAGCGCCGCCTGCTCGAAGTCGAGCTGCCGCGCGGCCTCCTTCATCTGCTTTTCGAGGTCCTTGATGAGCCGGGCCACTTCCTTCTTCGGCAGTTCCTCGTCGGTCTGGTAGACGGGAACGGCTTCTGCAACCTGCTTCAGCCGCTCCGATACGCCGCGGATCGCCTTCTGAATGCCGACCGGGGTGATGCCGCGCTGTTCGTTGTAGCGGGTTTGGACGCGGCGGCGGCGGGCCGTCTCGTCAATGGCCCGCCGCATCGAGTTGGTGATGCGATCCGCGTACATGATGACCCGGCCCTCGACGTGGCGAGCGGACCGGCCAATCGTCTGGATGAGCGAGGTTTCCGAGCGCAGATAGCCCTCTTTATCGGCATCGAGAATGGCTACCAGCGAGACCTCGGGCAGATCAAGACCTTCCCGCAGCAGGTTGATCCCGACCACAACGTCGTAGACGCCCAAGCGCAGGTCACGGAGAATTTCGACGCGCTCCAGGGTGTCAATCTCCGAATGGAGGTAGTGGACCTTAATCCCCATCTCTGCCAGATAGTCGGCGAGGTCCTCGGCCATGCGCTTGGTGAGCGTCGTGACCAGCGTGCGCTCGACGCGCTGCACCCGCTCGTTGATCTGGTAGAGCAGGTCGTCAATCTGACCGGTGGTCGGCTTGACCTCAACGATGGGGTCCACCAAGCCGGTCGGCCTGACGAGTTGCTCGACGATCTGAGTGCTGTGCTCGTACTCGTAGGGGCCGGGCGTTGCGGAGACAAAGACCGCCTGGCGGATGTGCTGCTGGAATTCGTCGAACATGAGCGGCCGGTTATCGAGCGCGGACGGCAGACGGAAGCCGTACTCGACCAGCGTGTCCTTGCGCGACTTGTCGCCGAAATACATGCCTCGCGCTTGCGGCAACGCGACGTGCGACTCGTCCACGAACAGGATGAAATCGTCGGGCAGATAGTCGAGCAATGTCCATGGCTGCTCGCCGGCGGCGCGGTTGCTCAGGTGGCGCGAGTAGTTCTCGATACCCTGGCAGTGGCCGGTCTCGCGCAGCATCTCCAAGTCGAACAGCGTGCGCTGCTCAATCCGCTGGGCCTCCAGCAGCCGCTCCTGCGCCCGCAGCTCGGCGATGCGCTCCTGTAGCTCTTCCTCGATGGTGATAACGGCCCGCTCAAGTTTCTCGGCCGGAGTGACGAAGTGCCCGGCCGGGTAGATGTCCACTTGCTCGCGCGCCGCCAGCACCTCGCCCGTGAGCGGGTCCACCTCGACAATCCGCTCGATCTCATCGCCGAAGAACTCGATCCGCACGGCGAAGTCGTCGTAGGCCGGGAAGATTTCCAGCACCTCGCCGCGCACGCGGAAGGTGCCCCGTCGGAAGTCCATGTCGTTGCGGTCATACTGAACATCGGCGAGGTGGCGCAGCACCCGGTCGCGGCGCGTCACCTGGCCGCGTTGCAGCTTCACGACCGAGAAGCCGTAGTCCTCCGGGGCGCCGATCCCGTAAATGCACGAGATTGAGGCGACGATCAGCACGTCGCGGCGCGCCAACAGCGAGCGCGTCGTCGAGAGACGGAGCTTCTCGATCTCCTCATTGACAGAGGAATCCTTCTCGATGTAGGTATCGCTGCGTGGGATGTAGGCTTCCGGCTGGTAGTAGTCGTAGTAGCTGACGAAATACTCTACGGCGTTGTGAGGGAAGAACTCCTTGAACTCATCAAAGAGCTGTGCCGCGAGCGTCTTGTTGGGCGCCAGCACCAACGTCGGACGCTGCATCTCGGCGACGACACTGGCCATCGTGAACGTCTTGCCGGAGCCGGTCACGCCGAGCAGCGCCTGTAACCGCTGACCGTCGTGCAAACCCTGACACAGCTTGGCGATGGCCTCCGGCTGATCGCCGGTAGCCTGGAAGTCGGAGACTAGTTGAAACGGGGGCATCGGTGCATGTCCTTCTCGTGTACCGTCAACACTGCGGCGATGATTCGTTCACCTCATGCCGGCATGGCGACGCCAAGCTCGGCGGCCACTTGACACAGCGCCGCCCAGGTCTTGTCGGGGATGGGGATGCCGTCGCGGAGGCGCTGCTCGCGGCTGCGGTGCTCGGTCTCACCGGAGATGAGCACCTCGTCAAAGCCCTCGGCCGGCGGCGTGGCCTTGATCCGGTCAAAGGCCTTGTCTACGGTCCGCTCGACCGCCGCGCTCGACCCAAAGAGTCCGACGTCCACGGCCAAAATGAACACGCCGGTCGCGCCTTCATCGTCGGCGTACCGGTCGGCGTGGGTGAGCAAGCCGCCGAATAGTCCGACCACGAGCGCCAGGCCGTAGCCCTTGTGCCCACCGAACGTGAGCATACTGCCGCCCTGCCGCAGCACAACCGGGTCGGTGGTCGGCCGGCCATCGGGACCGAGGGCGGCGCCCTCGGGTAGCGGCTCGCCCTTGGCCAGGGCCACGTCCACCTTGCCCCCGGCAATCACCGACGTGGCAAAGTCGAGCAGGAAAGGCGGGCGGGGGCCAGCCGGGAACCCCCACGCCATCGGGCCGGTGCTCAGGGCGCCCTGGCGTCCACCGTAGGGCGCGACGCTGCCCCCGGTGCGGTTGAGGTTGCCGGAGGTAATGAAGCTGGCGATGCCCTGCGCGGCGGCGCGAGTGGGATACTCGCCCAGCCGCCCGATGTGGTTGCACTGCACAATCCCCACGACCGTCACGCCGACCTCTTTGGCTTTGTGGATAGCGACGTCCATGGCGTACTTGGCGGCGACCTGCCCGAAACTCCAGTTGCCGGAAACGAGCGCCGCCGTCGGCCGCTCCTGCACGATGGTTGGGCGGGCCGCCGGGACGATCTGACCATCACGCACGCCGCCGACGTAGCCAGGAATGTGCTGTACCCCGTGCGAGTCGTGACCGGCGAGGTTGGCGTTGACGAGGTGCTCGGCGACCGTCGCGGCGTGCTCCGGCGGGGTCCCAGCCGCCGCGAAGAGCCGTTGGGCGAGGTCGCGGAGGGGGGCGGCAGCAATCTTTGGCATAGTCTCTCCTCCCGCCATCGCGGCGGAAGCCGCAATCCAGTCCCCCACCCTATCCATCTCCCCGTTGCGACAGGGGAGGGAACACGTCGTCACTCGGCGCCGCAGCGGGGAACATGGGGAACCAGCCTTGACAGTCAGATGGTACCAGGCCGGGGCGTGTATGATGAGGGAGCGGTGCGTTTTGGCAGTGCCGGAACTGCGGCGTAGGACCACAGGAGTAACCGGATGGCCGCCCGCCCTCGTGACTGGCTCAAGCAGGCCGAGCGCGATCTCGTACATGCCCGGCACGCCCTGGCGGCCGAAACCTACGAGTGGGCCTGTTTCGCCTGTCAGCAGGCAGCGGAAAAGGCAGCACAGGCAGGCTATCAGCACCTGGGGCTGAAGGCCCAGGGCCATGCGGTGTCGGCGCTCCTTGAGGCACTACCGGCGGCGGCAGCGGTGCCGCCGGACTTGATTGACGCTGCCCGCGGAGTGGACCGGCACTACATTCCGGCCCGCTATCCGAACATGTATATTCAAGGTGCTCCTTACGAGTTCTACGCGCGGGCCGACGCGGAGCGAGCGGTTCACCATGCAGAGCAGATCATCCGGCACTGTGCGGCTCTTCTTCGAGCTAATGATTCTTGAAGCTGTTGAAACATGTACGCAACTTCAGATGAGCGTAGACCTCGAAAATCGTCTGCTCAATGGGGTCCTGAATCTCCACGACGCGAATTCCCATTCTCCTAACGCGCCGTTTAGCTTGACAAAAAAGAGGGGCGAAATCGGGATCTTGCTCCAGAGCACTCCTGAACATGGAGTCACGATCGGGGCGTGTTTCCCAAAACTTTTTCCTAGCAATGTTGAAGGCGAAAGGCGCGCTACCATGACTGCTGGATGCTCGCCCATGCTCGAGAATCCGGTCCTTGAGGCGATCTGACCGGCCTACGTATTTCGGTTCGCCGTTCTCGTAGAAAACGTAGATCCCCTTGGCAGGCAAATTGTGGGAAAGTCTCCCCCTCCCGTCTCTGGTAATGATCTGGCAGTCTTCAAGCTCTTGCAGATACCTGGGCATCCTGTCTATCACGTCTGCGAACCGGCGGTATGTCATTGATATTGCTCCATGGCCCTTGGTAGACCGTTCGCGTCGGTAACAACGCGGACGGACAATCACAAAACGCCTAGGCGCTGTATCATACTACTTGGGGAGGCCAGCGATGACGGTTGCTCGGCACGCGCCTTACCGCGTAGGGATTATCGGCTGCGGCCGCAAGGGCACGCAGTACGCCAGATCGTATGCGCTGCATCCGGCGACGGTGGTCGTGGCGGCCGCCGATCCGGACCCGGATAACCTCACCCTGTTCTGCAAGCGTTTCCAGGTCCCCGGCTACCGCAGCTACGAAGAGTTGCTGGCGAACGAGCAACTCGATATTGCCGCGCCCATATTGCCGGTTAGCGAGAATCCCGCCGTCGTGCTCGGCTGTGCTCAAACGGAGTTGAGGGCTATTTCCTGCGAGAAGCCGATGAGCGCCAGCCTCGCTGAAGCGGACCGGATGGTTGCGGCGTGCGCGGCTCGTGGAATCAAGCTCGCTGTCGGTGACTTGGATCGCAACCTGCCTCACTACCAACAGGCGGCCACACTGCTGGCATCGGGAGAGCTAGGCGAGGTGGTGAGTATCAGTGTTCTCGACGGCAGCGGCCACGAGATGTCGGGGGGCGGCATCCAACGCTATAGCCTGATGCGCCTGTTTGCCGGCGATGCCGACGTGGAGTGGGTGACCGGGTGGGTGGATGATGACCCGTGGAGCGACGAAGACCAGGGCGGCGCCGGCTACGTGCGTTTCGTGAACGGGGTCGAGGGCATTATCCATCGCCGGGCCAGCGTCCGGCCGGGCTACGAGGTACTGTGCAGCCGCGGGCTGTTCGTCAGCGACAACGCCTACGTGCAGGCCTGGAAGCTCGCGCCGGGCACCGCGCGGCCGACGGCGGACGCCCTGCGGCCTATCGAGGGCGTGCTCCCGCAAACCCACGTGTATCGCGGTGAGACCACGCACGATGCCGAGGGCTGGCGCATCATGCCGCGCCAGGACGCAACCATTCAGTCCGTGGTAGATGCGCTCGACCAAGACACCGAGCCGTGGTCCAACGGAGACAATGGGCGGAAAGCCCTGGAGTTGGCCATCGCGCTGCGCGAATCACACCGGCGCGGCCATACACCCGTGTACCTGCCGCTGGAAGACCGCAGCCTGAAGATGATCCCCAAACCGGGGCGCTGGGGAAACAAGAAGACGGTGTACGGCAACGAGTGGTACGCCGAGCAAATCGGCAGCGGCACCGTGCGGCGGTAGGAGACCGCCGGTGGGTGAAGCGTGTCCCCTCAGCGCGGCTCCGCACGCTGCCAGAGACCCGCGACCAACTGCCGCTCCTCGCGGTCGAGTGGTCGCTGCGCCAGCCACACGACGGTGTAGACCGATAGCGCCGTGCCGACGACAACGAGGGAAGGACCACCGAGCCGGCTGACGCCCAACGCGACGGCGGCACTGGCTAATCCACCGATCAGCGGGGGGAGCGCCTCACGCCAGAAGGGGAGGGTGCCCAGGCTGCGACGCACGATCACCGCAAACGGCACGAATAGCACGATTTCGGACGCGACAGTCGTCCAGGCGGCGGCCACCAGTCCATAGTGCGGTATGAGCAGGAGGTTGGCGATCACGTTGAAGGCCGTAGCCAAGAAAAACCCGCCGGTAATCCAACGCTGCCGACCAATTGCGATGAGGATGTACTGCGTGAGGCCGTTCCAAAAGCTCCCCGGCACGTACCAGACGAGGATTTGCAGGGCAATGGCCGATTCGGGGAGGAAGCGCGCCCCCCAGAATAAGCGTGTGATGTCGTCAGCCAACACCGTGATGCCGAGCGCAATCGGCACCGCGAGACCCAACAGCAGCTTGGCGGCCAGCCGATAGACCCTCAGAAAGGTAGCATCGCCCGGCGCCGCGCGCCGCGACAGGACCGGAAAGAGCGCGAGCACGAAGCGCGAGGGCAGGAGACCTATCGCGTCAATAATCCGAAACGCATTGCTGTAGTGCCCCACGGCCCGCGGACCACGGAACGCTGCCAGGACCTGAATGTCGCTGCGGAAGAAGATGCTGTTCAGCAGATTATTGAGCATCAGCGGCCAGGCCTCGTGAAGCTGCGGGCGCAGGTCGCGGGATTTCAGCGCAATACGCGGTGGGAAGTAGCGCCGCCGGACGAGCCGGAGAAAGATTACTGCGGTCAGGAGTCCGACGGCGAGCGAGGCGCCGCCCAGGCCGATGATGCCCCAGCCGACCGCCAGCACCGCAAAGCCGAGAGCTGCCGTCAGCACTCCACTCACCAGCTGGACCGCCGCCGGGGGGGTCATGCGCTCGTGGCCGGCAAAGACGGCGCTCAAGGCGCCGGCAATGGCTGCCGGGAATAGCCCGGCGGCCAGCAGCACCACGGTAATGAAGATGGCGCGGTCACCGTAGAGCAGGGCAACAAGCACTGCGGCGGGCGCACAGGCGGCAGCGAGGACCAGGCGCAAGCCGACCGTCGTCGCGGTGCGCTGGGCGGCTGCCGGACGGTCGCGGGCCACGTCGCGCGTGAGGAGGGTGCCTAAGCCGAAGTCGGCGATGATGGAGGCGAACTGCCAGACGTTCTGTGCGACATTGTACGCCCCGACGCCGGCGGGGCCGAGCACCCGCGCGGCGTACATGGCCAGCAGCAGGCCCAACCCGCGCTCGACCACGGTCGCCGCCAGCGGCGCGGCGGTGTTGCGCGCGACACGACGCGCCAAGCCGGCATCGTCCGCGTCGGCGCCGTCCGTGCGCTCCGGGGCGTGGTCCGGCTCACTCACGGTACTCGGTCCGCGCGGCCGGCAGCATGTATTTCCATCCGATTGTGCATACCTCTGCTTGTGCCGACTCGGCGCGTTACCCTTGGTGCTCGCTGGCTACAGGACGGACGAGTATCAATCAGCGTAAGCAGTGTACCGCATGAGCCGTAACTCCCCTGCTCAACGACCCCTGTCGGCAGGGCAATCGCATCTAAACTGAAGGGAAGGGAGGGCAGCATTTAGGATCAGAGTCATTCTGGCGTGAGGAGTGACCTCATGGATGATCGCCCGCCGCTCGCCGCGCTGATCGAACAGTTCGCCCAACTGCACGATCCCCGCGTGGATCGCACGAAGCGCCACCAGTTGATTGATGTGGTCGTCATTGCCCTTTGCGCTATCATCTGTGGCGCTGACACCTGGGTCGAGGTGGAGTCGTTCGGGAAGGCCAAGCAGGCGTGGCTCGGCCGGTGGCTGGCACTGCCCAATGGCATCCCGTCGCATGACACCTTTGGCCGCGTCTTCGCGCGGTTGGACGCCCAACAGTTCCAGGACTGTTTCTTGGACTGGGTGCGCGCCGTCAGCACGCTGACCGCGGGGCAACTGGTGGCGATCGACGGCAAGACCATCCGGCGTTCGCACGACCGCTTCATCGGCAAGGCGGCCATCCACCTGGTGAGCGCCTGGGCGTCGGCGAACCGCCTGGTGCTTGGACAGACCAGAGTGGCGGCGCATTCCAACGAGATCACCGCCATCCCGGCGTTGTTGCGCGTGCTGGATGGCTCTGGCGGCCTCGTCACCATTGACGCCATGGGGTGCCAGAAGAGGATTGCCGCCACGATCATTGACCGTGGCGCGGAATACGTCCTGGCGCTCAAGGAGAATCAACCCCAACTCCATGAGGACGTCCAGGCGATGTTTACCCAGGCCCGCCGCACCGACTTCGCCGAACTCGCGCACGACTTCCACGAAACGATCCACAAGGGCCATGGGCGCCTGGAGATCCGGCGTTGTTGGCGGTCTCGGACCCGGCGCACCTGCGCTATGTGAATGACCGCCAGCAGTGGCGCCACCTCACCAGCCTGGTGCTGGTCGAGTCCGAACGGCTCGTTGCTGGACACAACTCCGTAGACACGCGCTACTACATCTCCAGTTTGCCCAACCAGGCCGCGCGCTTGCTCACTGCCACCAGAGCCCACTGGGGCATTGAAAACCGCCTCCACTGGGTGCTCGATATCGCCTTTCGTGAAGACGAGAGCCGCGTGCGCCAGGGGCACGCGGCAGAAAATCTCGCGGTCTTACGGCGCATGGCCCTCAACCTGCTCCAGCACGAGACCACCGCCCCAGGGGGCATTGCCGCCAAGCGCAAGCGGGCCGGCTGGGACCATGACTATCTCCTCAAGGTGCTGACGCAATAAGATGCGATTGCCCTGCCCCTGTCGGGTGACTCCCTTGTGCCAGCGGACACCTATCGAGTAAAATAGGTGTGAAGGCGTTACCGTTAGTGCTGCTCCGGCAAGGCTCTCCAGCCGGTGGGTTCTTAGACGCGCGCTGGTTCATCCGGTCACAGTGACCATCTCTGACGATCCCCCTCTGCGTCATGCGCGTCGAGGCACCAAGACCCCCCAGTTCCCCGCCGCTGCGCGGGCAAGGAGCGCCATGTCCCCGACCTTCGCTCAACTAGGCGTCCCCGAGACCATTTGTAACGCCCTAAAGCATCGAGGCTTCACCAAGACCTTCGAGATCCAGGCAGCTACGGTAGCTGACGCCTTGGCCGGCCGCGATATCTGCGGCCGCGCCCCGAGCGGATCAGGCAAGACACTCGCCTTTGGGGTCCCGCTCGTCGCCAGCGTCGGCCGTGCTGAACCCAAGCGGCCACGCGCGCTCGTACTAGCACCAACGCGTGAGCTTGCCGAACAGATCAACACCGTGCTGCGCTCTTTCGCCGGCGCGGTCCGCATCGGAGTCGTCTATGGCGGCCTTGGCTACGCCACCCAAATCAAGGCCCTCCGGCGGGGTGTAGACATCTTGATCGCCTGCCCCGGACGGCTGGAGGACCTCATCGCCCAAGGCGCCGTGAGCCTCTCGGCAACCGAGCGGGTCGTGCTCGACGAGGCCGACCGAATGGCCGACATGGGCTTCATGCCCGCCGTTCGCCGGCTGCTCGACCAGACGGTACGCAAGCGCCAGACCATGTTGTTCTCCGCGACCCTCGACGGCGACGTGGCCAAGCTCACCCGCGACTACCAACAGAATCCCGTCCGTCACGAGGTCGGAGCGGAGACCCCGGATATCACCGCGGCCCATCACGTGTTCTGGAACATAGCTCCGGTCGACCGCCCGGGGATCACCGCAAAGGCCGTAAGTGCAGTGTGGCCGGCCATCGTTTTCTGTCGGACCCGACACCGGTCCGACCGGCTCGCCAGGCAACTCGGCAAGGCCGGCATCCAGGCAGCAGCAATCCACGGCGGTCGCCGGCAGAGCCAGCGCACCCGAGCGCTCGCCGACTTCGCCAGTGGTCGGGTGCAAGCCTTAGTTGCAACCGATGTAGCCGCCCGCGGCATCCACGTTGACGGCGTAGCATCAGTGGTCCACTATGACTCACCTGAGGATCACAAGACCTACGTTCACCGCTCCGGGCGCACCGCTCGGGGCGGCCACGGCGGAGTGGTCGTCTCCCTCGTCCAGCCTGACCAGGTGAAGGGCCTGCGCCGACTACAGCGCCAGATCGGCCTCAACGAACCGTTCACGACTCCCGACGCCAACGCGTTGCGGGATCTCTCCCGCGCCCCCGCCCCGACCAATCCAGCCGCAACCGTCGAGGCGCACGAGATCGGGCTTCATGCATCTCGGCACACACCCCGGGCTGCCCCGAAGACCCACCAAAATCACAGCGGCCGCGCCACATCAGGCCGGCACAAGGGTCGCCCGAAGAAGGGCAGGAACCGTCAGAAAGCGAGCCAGGCACATGACGGTGGCCGGTCATGGGGACGGAACAAGAAGACCTACCGGCCCTCACGCACGAGCCGTAGTACGCCGAACCTCAGGAACCGTCGGTCGCATCAGCTATCCCGCGCTGCCGGATAGCTCGGCAGTCGCGAACCGGCAGTGGAGTTCGCTTTGTGGAACGGCTACTGGCAATGGCCATGACCTGCCGGCAGCCGGGACAGTCTCTACGCGACTGATTGACCACGGTGTACATGGCTGCCCAATGCGGGCACACCGTTCCTTCCTCCCCTGCCTCCTGACCAAGAACTTCCACACCGGGGCCTAACGATTCCGATAGGGTTCATGTAGCTCTTTGCCGGGGTGCTAGGGAGAGCAGCGTGCTCGCCAAGCAGGGCAACAGGCGCTAGAATGTGCGTTCAAGTAGCGCCGCAGTAATGAGAACGGGCGATGGCGAGAAAGGCACCGGCAGCACAAATGCCCCTGTTGCAGTTGCTGACTCCGGCTGCGCTGCAACGGATGCGCGCCCCGCGGTTCCTGGCGACGGTCGCAGCGGCGCAAGCCAATCCCGACGATCTCACCCCGGAAGTGCGCGAGGTCTTGGCGCGCGAGATCGCGATTCGGGAAGCGCGTGCCTATCGTCGTCGCCGGCGAGTGCCGCGCGCGTAAGCGCCGGGGCGCCGAGGAGCACCTAGCGGTAGTGCTGGCCGGCGAATAGGACCGTCGGGTCGAGTGGCTCGCGGATTAGCGTCACCGTGCCGTCCGTCTCCAACAGATACTCGGCCGGCCACGCATGGCTGAGGAAGGCCAGCGACGACATCGTGAGTCCATAGGCGCCGGCCTTGTGCAAGGCGAGTAGGTCGCCTTCATGCAGGGGCGGAAGCAGCGCAGCGCGGGCAATGACATCAATCGAGGTGCAGAGCGGTCCGCCGATGGCGTAGGTGCGGGGTGGGCCGCGATGGTCGTCGGCAGCCGCGCCGATGCCGGACTCCGATCCGGTAGCGGGGAGCAGCAACGTCACCGGATGATCCTGCCGGACCGCTACCGGGCGCCGGAAGTGATTCGTCCCGCCGTCCACCAGGGCATAGTCCGTGCCCCGCGAGTGCTTCACGTCGAGCACGCGCACGACGTATGTGCCGGCTTCACCGACCAAGTAGCGCCCTAGCTCTAGCGCAATCTCCTTGTCGCCAAAGCCGAATGCGGCGATGAGGTCGCGCAGGCTGGACGCATAGTGGGCCAGATCGAGGTCCCGGCCCGGGAACGTTCGGTAGTCCACGCCGAGCCCGCCGCCGAGGTCCACGACCGGAAAACGCCGCCGGTAGTCTCGCTCCAGCCGCTGCACGAGGTCGAAGACGTGGCGCGTGTACTCCACGAGCAGCGACGACTCCAGCACGCCGGTAGCAGCGAAGACGTGGACCCCCTGCAAGTCGAGGTGCCGGAGCTTGAGAATCCGCGGGAGCACGTCGTCAAGCTGCTCCTCGTCAACACCGAACTTCTGGGCACCGCCGCCGAGTTGGACCGCAGCGTCGGCATCGTGAACCTCGAAGCGAGCGTTGACGCGCAGCAAGATCGGCTGGCGTCTACCAAGCTGGGCGCTCAGAGCATCGAGTCGTTGGGCCTCGCCCAATGACTCGACGTTGATCGTGCGGAGGCCGTACCGGACCGAGGCGGCTAGCTCGTCGTCCGTCTTGGCCGGACCGGTAAACAGCACCCGGTCGCCGGAAATACCGAGGCGCTCGGCGACGGCCAGCTCACCGGCCGAGGCGATCTCCATACCGGCGCCGAGCGCGGTGAGTTCCTGCACCAGCCGCAGCGACGGGTTGGCCTTGATCGCGTAGTAGACCTGCACTTGTGGCGGGAGCGCCTTCGTCAGCTCGCGGTACCGGCGCTGTACGGTAGCAAGATCGTAAATGTAGAAGGGGGTGCGGTCCGCGAGCGCCGCGAGCGTCTCCTGCGGCACCAAGCGTCCGACAAACAGTTCGACGGAGTGGCGAGTGGTGCGTGGTGCGTGGTGCGTAGCGGAAGCTGTCATGGTGGTGAGTGGTCAGGACTAGGTAGGAGAGATGCACCGTTACGCAAGACGTGGTACATACTCACGCCTACTGTATATCAACTGTTACCGGAGCGGAGAGAGTACCCGTTCCTCGGAAACGTTGCACGGAGCAACCGTATACGGCTCCGTATTCACCTGTCAACATCCCCCCGCCGCCGTGGGGGGCCATAGGGAGGTCAACGCACGCGATGTCACGCCGAGCCGTCGGCCGGGCCAGGCCGGCGCGCCACGGCGAGCAGGTGATTGGACACGCTGACGACATTCGGATGGTCGCAGGTGGCCAACAGCTGCTGGCGCCACGTTGACCAACGCTCCGGGTCCGCCATTAGTGCGTTGAGATGATCTTCCTGTAGATGTGCCCCCAGACCGTTACAGCCATACAACCGCACCGGCTCGAGGTCCGCCGCAGCCAACGACGCGACAAACTCCTCCGGGAGAAAGTAGTATGTCAGCGCGCCGCCAGGGCCGATGGAAGCGATACCCGTCTCCGGCAGGTGAGGAAAGTATTGCGTGTAGCAACTCGGCCACTGCACGGTCGAGCGGTAAGCGCCCAGACGGTTCATCACCGCGATGAACAGCAAGGCGCCCGGCTTTGCTACCCGCCGCAGCTCGGCCAGGGACTGCCGGCGTTGTGCAACCTCAATGACGTGAGAGAGCACACCGCCCAGACAGAGCACGGCATCGAACTGCGCGTCTCCGAACCGGGACAGGTCCGTAATCGAGCCTTCGACCACTGCCGGCACCCGCTCGCGGACCGCCGGGTCGGACTCGGCAATGTGCTGGCGAGCCAAAGCCAGCAGCGCCGGACTGAGGTCGAACAGGGACATCGTGTAGCCCCGCGCGGCCAGCGCCAGGGTGTAGCGTCCTGGACCGCCGCCGGCATCCAGCACATGGCGGGGGTGATCCGGTGTCACGGCCGGCAGATGCCGCTTGAGCGCGTGCATCGTGACCAACTGCTCCAGCCGGTACTGCGCCCCGGACTCGAGGCGGCGCCACTCCCACTCGGGATCATGGTCGTAAGCAGCGCGGACCTGCGTCAGCGTGTCTTCCATATCACCGACCTTCCCACCATGGGCACCCGAGGTGGCTCTGCCGCGAACGTAGTAGCATCGGCGATTGCGACTATATGCTGTTGGGGAGAGTTGCCGTTACTGCGGTTAGCGACGGGAGCGCCGTGCTCCTGGCATAGTAGACGGTCATCTTGCACCGTCGGCCGCTCGGACAGACAGTATGATGAACAGCGCCATTGAGACGTTAGCACCCTACGCCTTCACCGCGCTCCGGCAGCGCAAGGAGGCACTGCAAGAGCAGGGCATTGAGCTGCTCGATTTCGGAGTTGGTGATCCCCAGGACCCTACACCTGCCTTTATCCGCCAAGCACTGACTGCCGCGCTGACACCGGAGTCGCGCTATCCCACCTCCGCCGGGCTCCCGGAGCTACGACAAGCCATCGCCGGCTGGTTCGGTCGCCGCTTCGGCGTGACGCTCGATCCCGATGTACACGTCTTGCCGGCGAACGGCTCCAAGGAGGCCCTGTTCAACCTGAGCCTGGCGCTGCTCGATGATCCGCGCCGCGGTCCGCAGGCCGTCGGCGTGCCGGAGTTGGCCTATCAAGTCTACGCCGACAGCGCCCGGCTCCACCATACCGAGGTCATCTCCCTGCCCCTCGACGCCGACTGGCTGCCCGATCTGAACGCGCTGACGCCCGACGTACTCGGTCGTCTGCGCCTGCTCTGGCTGAACTACCCCAATAATCCCACGGGGGCCGTGGCACCGCCGTCCTACTACCGTGAGGTACTGGCGCTGGCCGAGCGTTGGGACTTCTACGTGGTCTCCGACGAGGCCTACAGCGAGCTATGGTACGACAGCCCACCGCCGAGCCTGCTGCAAACCGGGCTGGAGCGGGCTATCGTCATCAACACGCTCTCCAAACGCAGCAACATGACCGCCTATCGCAGCGGCGTGATCGCTGGTGACGCGCAGGTGCTCGCCACCCTCCGCAACGTGCGCCCGCGGATGGGGGTAGCCACCCCGGAGTTCATCCAGCAGGCGGCGCGCGCTGCCTGGGACGATGAAGCACACGTGACGTCCCAGCGCCTACGCTACGCCGAGCGGCGTCAACTGTTCATCGAGGTCCTGGCCCGAAAGGGGCTGGTCGTAGAGGCGAGCGCGGCGACGTTCTACCTGTGGGTCCGCGTGCCGGAATGGGTGGCCGGGCGCTCGTCGCGGCAGTTCGCCGAGTGGCTGCTGGAGCGCGGGATTGTCGTGCTCCCCGGCGAGTTCTTGGGCGCGCGTGGCGCCGGGCACGTCCGGCTGGCGCTGGTACCGCCGCTGGAGACCTGCCAACGCGCGGCCGACATTCTCGATAGCGTGCTCTGAGCGCGGCAGTGATGAGGCGCGGATGTGTTCGACGAAAGGAGCGGATTGATGGATCGAGAGAGGATGCAGGCGCTGATCGAGGCTGCGGCCAGCGGCGCGCGCGCGACGGATGATGCTGCGGTCGGCGCGGCGGTCGCAGCGACGATTGCGGCGCTCGACGACGGTAGCCTGCGGGTGGCGGAGCAAAGCGGGCCGGGCGAGTGGCGAGTCAACGCCTGGGCCAAGCAAGCCATCCTGCTCTACTTCGGTATGCAGGACATGGTGATCCACGAGGTCGGACCGTTCCAATTCCACGACAAGGTGCCGCTCAAGCGCAACCTGGACGCCGCCGGCGTGCGGGTGGTCCCACCCGGCACGGCTCGGTACGGCTCGTTCTTGGAGCCGGGGGTCATTCTGATGCCCGGTTATGTCAACATCGGCGGTTGGGTTGGTGCCGGGACGATGGTGGATACCTGGGCGACGGTCGGATCATGCGCCCAGATCGGCCGCAACGTGCATCTCGCGGGCGGCGTGGGTATCGGCGGCGTGCTGGAGCCACCGCAAGCGCAGCCGGTCATCGTCGAGGACGATGCCTTCATCGGCAGCCGGTGCATCGTTGTCGAGGGCGCAGTGATCGAAGCCGAGGCCGTGTTGGGCGCGGGCGTGATGATTACAGCGAGCAGCAGGATCGTTGACGTGCGGGAAGGCGCCAACGGCCGAGTGTACCGCGGCCGAGTGCCGGCGCGGGCAGTCGTCGTGGACGGCGTGTATCCTCGGCAGTTCCCCGGCGGCGACGCCTACATCCGCTGCGCCTATATCATCGGCACGCGCAGCGAGCGGCACGACAAGAACCTCTCGCTCGAACAGGCGCTGCGCGACTACGACATCACGGTCTAAACGATTATAGGCAGATCGGAGGTGTGGCGCGGGAGCATCCTAGAACGGCTGCTCCAGGCATACGTAACCCTTGACAAGCCCCTGCGATACGGTAGAGTTACTGCTATGGAACTACTCACCTTCAAGATCATCGCTGCCGCTGCGATGATCGCCATGGCCGTATTCGGCGGCGTGATCCCCCTCTTTGCGGCCCGCATGGCGGGCAGCCAGCGCTTCTTTTCGCTGGGTAATGCCTTTACCGGCGGCATTTTCCTCGGTCTTGGCTTCATCCACTTCCTGCCCGACGGAATCCATCAGCTTGAGGAGCTTGTGGACTATCCTCTAGCAGTGCTGATGGCGACAGTGGGGCTGGGCGTGCTCCTGTTGATTGACCGCGTCATCCTCGGCGACCGCTATGGTGAGGATGACCTGATTAACCAGAATCCCCGGGCGTTCTACCCGTACTTGCTGCTGGCGCTCCTGTCGGTCCATTCCTTTATCGTCGGGGTCTCGCTCGGCCTTGAGCATCACGTGTTGGCCGCAATCGTCATTGTCGTGGGCGTGCTGGCGCACAAGGCATCGGAAACCTTTGCCCTGATGGTGAGCACGCATACGGCCGGGCTGGCAGCAAGAGCACAGAAAATCATCCTGACCATCTTTGCCGCGATGACCCCGGTCGGAGTAGCGGTAGGCTTGCTGGCTACCAACACCTTAGGAGAAAATGAAACCGCCACGGCCTGGGCTATCGGGATTTTCAACTCGTTCGCGGCCGGAACCTTTATCTACATGGCAATCGTCGAAATGATTGACGCTGAGTTGGCGCGTCGCGACGTGCGTGTGGCGAAGTTCGTGATGAGTGTCATCACCGGCGCCGATGACGTGCCGATGCCCACGAAGGACACGGACCGGTGGGTGAAGTTCCTGCTGATTATCGCGGGTGTCGCGCTGATCGCGGTGCTGGCCCAGTGGACCCACGTGCCACATGCCCATTAGCACCGAGCGGCAACGCACCACCCTGAAAGCCCCACAGCCTCCACGAGCTACCCCGACGCGCTGATGGCGAGCACCGTGCCGCGGCCGAACTCGGTCACGATCAGCGTGCCGTCGGGGGCCACGGTTACGTCGGCGGGCAAGCGTAGTCCCGCGGCGAACTCCCGCACCTCGGCCCATTGGAACGCGCCGGCCGCATCGCGGTGGAGCACCACGCGATGGAGTTCGCCCGGCAGGAAAAGCACCACAAAGGCGTTGTCGCGGTAGTCCGCCGGGAACTGCGCGGCGGCAGAGATCGTGATACCGGACGGCGCGCGGTGTGGTGGCCAGATGGCGATAGGTGGACGGGTGGCCGAGGACGGCGGCGGAAAGCCGAACGCTTCCGGGTAGCCATAGTGCTCGCCCGGCGAGACGAGGTTCAGCTCATCCACCGGCGCGCCAAGTTGCGTCCATGTGGCATCGCCGGCAAAGGCGTCGGGACCGTTGTCCGTGACCAGTAGCTCGCCGCGTCCAGTGAACGCCAGGCCGGTCGGATTGCGGAAGCCGCGGGCGAATACTTGCATATTACTGCCGTCGGGGTCGGCTACCAGGATGGTGCCACCCAGCGGCTCGCGCTCCGGGCCGTGATCCGAGGTGCCGCCCTGGCCCAGATACAGCCGTCCGTCGGGACCGAACGCCAACTGTTGGTTGTGGTGCCAGAGATAGTGGCCGGCGAGCAGGTCGCGCAGGATCGGCCGCGACTGGTCGGCAGTACCGTCGCCGGTCGTATCGCGCAAGGCGATGACCGCACCGCGTTGAGCAGCGATAAAAGCGTGCGAGACGTACAACTCATCGCCGCGAAACGCCAGGCCGGTCACGAGACCGAGGCCGGAGGCGAACACGCGGCGATCTGTGGCTTGTCCCGCCGTGACGGCAAAGCTGAGGATTTCGCCGGCAAAGTCGTCACCGGCAGCCCCGGCCGAGCCGACAACGGTGTGGACGCCGACGTAGAGCCGGCCAGCCGGGCCGAAACGCACCACCGTCGGGCGCTGCAAGTCCGTGACCAGGCGCTGCACCCGGAAGCCCGCTGGCACCGTCACCCGCGACCGATCAACCCCTGGCGCTGCCGTGTCGGGCGCCGCCAGCAGCGCCGCGAATGCGCCGGCTACACCGAGCACCACGAACACCGTGAGCGTGAGGAGTAGCAGGGCCAGCCCTACCACCCGGTCTCGTTGGGCAACGCGAAAGAGTAGCCCGGTTAGGGCGAGGCCCAGCACTACCCCCAGCAGCGTCGCGGCGGCACTCCCGGCCGTTGCCGGCAGATCGAGCGGCACAACCTGGCCTTCCGGCAGCGCGGCGTCCGGGACGAGTACTTGGAGCACGGTATTGACGAGCAGCGCCGGATAGGTGGTGGTCAGGAGCAGAAAGGCGCCGGTGCTACCGACGGCCACGACGGCGAGGGTGCCCGCCCGCCCAGGCGTTGTTTCCCCGCGGCGGAGGACCCGGAGCACGCCCACGAGCACACCGACGCCGAAGGTACACAGCGCGATGGCGAGAGCCGGTGCTACGGGCATGAGCAGCATCGTACCATGTTGCTCATGCCCCCCTATGGTCCCCCGTTCCGACGGGGGGACGGCCGTGGCGCACCTCTCTACGGCACAGCTGCCGCCGTATTCCCGACCCCGTCAGGACAGCACATTCCCTCCCCCGTCGGGACGGGGGAGGGCTAGGGAGGGGGCCAGCCCTCCCCACCGGCCCCCTATAGGTCCCGCCGCCTAGGCGGCGGCCCGGTGGTCACGGCGGGAGGCGGTGCGGTCGGGAACCGGGTATTGGACGATCACCGCGTATTGGGCGGGAGCCGCCGGTGTGGCGTGCTCGACGTTGCGGAGGGCAGCCAGCGCCACCAAACTCCAGCCGAGAACAGCGCCAATGGCGACAATCGCCAGGGCAATGCCTTCCAGCGCAAAGCTCCCCAGCGGCGAGAACGGCATGTCGGCGCTGCCCCACGTCATGGCCTGCCGGGCCAGGTAGGACACGCTCCACACACCGAGCGCTAACCCCAAGCGGCGCGGCCAGCTCACCACTCGCGCCTTGGTAGTAGTAGCGGGTGCCACTACCGACACCGCAGGTAGCGCCGCCGGCAGTGCAGTGCTCTCGTCGCTATAGCGCACCGGAGGCAGCCCCGCCCCGCGTCGCCCGTCCGCTGCTGCTGTCCACTCTCGCATCGTTGCCGCTCCTAGAACTTGTGGTCTATCGAACTCTCGAACTATAGAACGCGCGTTCTCACGGTAGGTTGCGGCCGCGATGTGGGGAAGTCCCCACATATCAGCCCGGCACCGAGAGGGACGGCGTGCTATGCTGGCCTTGCCGCGTAACGAGCTACAATCGGCGAGCAACCTCGCAGTGAACCGCAGCACACGAGATGGGGAGAGCAGAGCATGAGCGATGACGGTGATTCCAGAAAGGTGGATCCGAGCGGCCTGGAGCAGCTAGTAACCAAGCTGTTCAGCGCCGCTGGCGTCGGCGATGAGGACGCGCAGTTCATGGGACACGTGCTCACGGACGCCGACCTGCGCGGAGTTCACACGCACGGGACCCGGTTTGCGCCGCGCTACGTCGAGGGCCTGCGCGCCGGCGGCATGAAGGCGCAGCCCAATCGCCGGCTCGTGGTGGATGCCGGCGCGGTCGGCGTGTACGACGGCGACGGCGGCTTGGGCCACGTCGCGGCCGCTGAAGCCATGGAAATTGCCATTCGCAAGGCCAAGGAGCACGGGATGGGCAGTGTGGGCGTCCGGCACAACGGACACTGCGGCGCCATCGCCTACTACGCCCAAATGGCCGTGGATGCCGGCTGTCTGGCGTTCGCTGCCACGACGGGAGGCACCGCTATCGCCCCGGTCGGCGGTATCGAGGCGCGCTGCGGTCTCAACCCGATCTCGTGGGCCGCACCGACGCGCCGCGGCTGGGCGTTCAACTTGGACATGGCGCCGTCGGTCGTCGCCGGCTCCAAGGTGGATATGGTCCGGCAACGCGGCGAGCGTCTGCCCTGGGGCTGGGCCATTGACGCCAAGGGCGAGCCGACGGATGATCCCATCGCTGCGCGGGAGGGGGGTACCTTGCTGCCCATCGGCGGTTACAAGGGTGTCGGGCTGTCAATGGCGACCGAAATCCTGTGCGGTGTCTTCTCCGGTGGCCAACTCGGAGCAACCGGCCGCGGCTCAGGACACCTATTCCAGGCGATTGACATCGAGCGTGTCATGCCGCTCGACGAGTTCACCGAGCGGATGGAGCGGATGATCGAGGACGTGAAAAGCTCGGCGCTGGCGCCAGGATCATCCGGCATCACGCTCCCCGGCGAGCTGGAGTGGCAGAAGCGGCAGGAGCACCTAGCCAACGGCATCCCCCTCGACCGGCCCACCCGGCACGGCCTGCGCGAGGCAGCCGATGAGGCCGGTGCTCCCTACGACATCGAGCTATAGTCGCACCGGCCCCCCTATGGTCCCCCCGTCCCGACGGGGGGACGGGGAGGGCGGCGCACGGCCATGGCTGGCGCGGACCATATCCCCTCCCCCGTCGCCAGGGCTGAGGGCCAAGCAGGCGGCGCAGTCTATCCCCTCCCCCGTCGGGACGGGGGAGGGCTAGGGTGGGGGCCGGCCCCTCACACCCCTGCGCCGCACCACCCGGTACAATGGCCGGTCGTGACTCCTTCCTCTCGGCGGCCTCTGGTCAAGGCTCAGGCCGCTCCGACGCAGCATCGTCCGCTCACCGCCCCGGCAGCCCTCTTTGCGCTCTTGCTCGCCATCCTGTGGAGTGGCCTGCCCATCGCCACCAAGGTCGGTCTCGACTACGCCCCGCCCTTGCGCTTGAGCGCGATGCGGTTCATCGTCGGCGGGGTCGTGGTCTTCTGCTGGGCACTGCTCACCAAGACGGACTTGCGCCTCCGTCCCGGCGAGTGGAAGGCCCTCGCCATCCTCGGCGTCCTGTTCTCCGTACAGATCGCCTTTCTCAATATCGGCCTCGATCTGACTACCGCCGGGCACAATGTCGTCTTGACCGTTACCTTTCCGATCTGGGTCGCCGTCCTGGCCCACTTCTTTGTACCTGGTGATCGACTCACCGTGCCGAAGCTCCTCGGTGTGTTCATCGCCTACGGCGGGATGGTGCTGCTGTTCGCCGACAGCCTCGGGATGCATGCGACGGCGCTCCTCGGCGATGTCTTCTCGGCGATCTCCGGTTTCTTGCTCGGCGTGCGCCACGTCTACAACGCGCGTATGGTACAGAACCTGCATCCGGCCAAATTGCTGCTGGCGCAGGCTGTCTGCGGTACTGTGTCGCTCTTGACGGCAAGCCTGCTCTTCGAACCTGTGTCCGTCCGGTGGACGGCCCAGTTGGCGACCTCGGTGTTCTATCAAGGGGTGGTAGTCGCCGGCTTCTGCTTCATTGGTAGCCTGTGGCTGCTCAAGCGCTACTTTCCTTCGCAGGTGAGCGTCATCTCGCTGGCCCAGCCGCTCTTCAGCATCATCGCGGCCTGGATCATCCTGGGCGAGCCGTTAAGCTCGACGCTCTGGCTGAGTGCCGCGCTGGTGATAGCGGGCGCCTGGCTAGTCCGGCAGCGCCCCCGGCGGGCCAGCACCCCCCCCGCTTGACAACTTCTGCATTTCTGCGGCGTCTCGGATACGAATTGGTATAACGTAACCGCCTGGTCCATATCGTCGAAGCATAGCTACACCGCCCCGTCCGATGGAGAACCGTCATGCGCTGCACCGTAGACGATACGTTACTCGCCGAGGCTCAGAAAATCCTGCACACCGACAGCGCCGAAGAGACGGTTGCGGCCAGCCTGCGAGAAACCATCCGCAGCCGCGCCGAGCCGATGGAGCTACCGCTGTACCTGAGCAGCGATGAGAATTTCGAGCGATTTCGCCGCGCGCTCCACCACCCACGCACACCGGCAGAGCTAGAGCGCCGCCGTGAGGCCATAGAGGCAGCGGACCGACTGCGGGCGGAGTTAGGTCCGGACCCGGATTTTAACACGGTGGATACCATCCGTGACATCCGTGGAGGCTGGGCTGACGATGAACCCGACGGGCAGACGAAGCCATCGGCCGGCAGCCGGTCTTCCCCGGCCGCTTGACATTCGCACTGAGTCCCCGCATACTAGCCGGGAGGCGCTGTCATGGCTTCGCGTCGTGAGGTGGTTCAGCAAGGGTTGGAAAACCAACCCTTTTCTTTTTTGGATCCACCACCGCACGATCTACCAAACTGGACAAAATCCAGAACCTTTATGCTGCGTTTCAAGCTGACGGGACAGAATCGGTAGTCTGGCCGTCTCAATCTCTCCTGCTCTTGCCGCTCCATTCCTGCCAGGCTGACGCCTTCACGCTGGACCTCAAGGGAAATCTCACAGGACCTCATGTGAGTTAGTCATAGCACTGCGGCCGTAAGTCTGCTCGTGACACTACCACTCCACGGTCGTCGGCAGGCCGCGTTCTTGCGACTCCCGGCCCCGTCGACATCGCTAGGTAGAACGAACGGGCCGCAAACTCGCCTGTAGCAGCCCTGGCTGGCTCGGAGTATCATAATGGTGGAGTGGGAAGCGACACCAGCGTGTCCCCTTCGTCCCTTGGTCTGGGTTCGTCACGTGTGTGGCTGGATACAGCAACCGGATTCGAGCCGCTTTCGGCCCAGTTGTCCCAAGTGCATCGGTTCGGGAAACTCTCATAGGGGCCTCACGGCCAAAGGCCGCCGCCGCGAAATCGGGGGCAGTTCAGTTGGCATGGCAGACCGTATGCCACTGCCGATGAGGTAGGGACTGTCATGGCGGCGTGCGGCTGTGATTTCCGGTCTGTCTTTCTACGCGCGGTTAAAATTGAGAGTTGGTTGCATCTAGTCACCGAGCAGAACACGCTATGAGTTAGCAGATGGGCCATGTGACCACAGAGCAAGATACATCGTGCTTGCCGGAGCCATTGACGCGCAAGAACGCGGATGGTGAGGTCTATTGCCGCCAGGCGGCTGTGGACAGGCAGATCCAGACGGCTCTTGGGCTTGACAGTGGGGAACTCCGAACCCGCTCCGAGGTGACGGACAAAGCGTCGCCCGACTTCCTCAAGGAAGAGGCGCTGGTCTATCTGATTCGACACTACCACCGGGCAGCGGATCAGGGCTGTGTGAACTTCCTGTCGGAGGCCCTACTTCGCCGCTGTGCCACCTGGATCAGTCATCAACTGCACAGCTTGGATAATGAAGCGGCAGAGGAAGGGTATTCGGACGTCGTGACGCGACTGTTCGAACGGATCCTCGACTTAGACAGTGACCGCGGCGACTTCCTCCAAGTCCGATTCTGGATGGTACTCAAGAAACTTGCCGTGGATGTCTTTGACAGACAGCTACGGCAGCTCACCCGTGGACGAGACAGCATCCCTCTGACAACTATTGCCGGACATGACGGCGAAGACGACAAGGCGGCAACACGTGGAGCTCGGTTGCGCACGCCGGGCGCGCTCGCGACACGGGCCGCCGAATCGGAGGCGATCGAGCGCACCGAAATCCGCGAGGCCCTGAGCCAGTTGGACGAGCCTCTTAGGTCAGCGTTCCTGCTACGGCATTTCGTGGGGTTGCCGATCGAAGATCAGGACCCAGCCGTGCATACGATTAGCCGGCGCTTCGGCAAGACGCCGCGCACCATCCGGAACTGGCTCGCTAGAGCGGGTAAGTGCTTGGCAATGTGGCGGGGAGGGCAGGGATGAACAGACCAACCGAGCCTGAGCGGTTGGAGGGTGTACTCGACGCCTATGTGGCGTCTGGTGCCGGCCCGAATGCCGCGCTTGACGAGTGGATTCGGCGCTATCCGGAGTTTGAGCGAGAACTAATCGAGTTCGCGGCCAGTTGGAGCCTGATGAAATGGTTGCCTCACGCTCCTGACGCCGAGGAAGTTGACGAGACAACGCTGGTGCTGCGAGGAATGAGTGTCGTTCAGGACTTGCTCCACAGGCAGTCATCAGAGTCAGCCTCAGACCCTGTCACGCCCATCGGGAGTCTGATAACGGAAGGGCGAGCACAAGGTTTGGATCCCCGCCGGTTGGCGCAGGCCGTTGGAGTGGGGGACAGCTTGCTGAGTAAGCTCGACCGCCGCTTAATCACCCCCGCCTCAATCCCGCAAGAGCTGATCGAGCGCCTTGCACAGGTTACGCAACGCAAGGTTACGACCATCACCGCCTATCTTCAGCAGGGCCCGACATTGACGGCTGCGGCTGAACATCGCTCCGAGCAAGCACCGAAGCTCATGGAGCCGGAGGATTTCTTTGATGCCGTTGGCGCCGATCCAACAATCAGTCGTGAGCAGGCTGACTACTGGTTCGCACTTGGGCGATCCATGGGTGCATTATGAGCCACTGGGGCGAAATAAGAAGGCGGGCGAGGGCGCAACGCGCCGAAGTGCTTCGAGAGACTAGGGGAGACTTGTCAGCTGAATCGTTGCTTACCGCGGCCGAAAGGTTGACCGGCTTCGAACGAATCGGCCTGCCAGTTGGCGACTCGTTGCTGGACGGCGCTGATGCAAAACTCCAACACAACATGGAGCGGGTTTGGTTCAACCGCGAAGTCGAACCTAGGCTGGCTCGCTTCAATCAAGCCCACGAGTATGCACATCTCTGGTTACACCCCGAACGGGGCAACCAGCTAGAGTGTGGCCTTGATCCTGAGGCTGTTGAGGAACCCCTACCCATTGGCGTGAATCGAGTAGAGGGGTATGGCCCTGAGGAGTTGCGAGAGCGTGAGGCGAACGTCTTTGCGCGGGAGTTCCTGCTCCCGACCGATGTCCTACGCGAGTGGTACGAGACCGATAATGCAAGCGCGAATGAAGTTGCAGATAGACTGGGACTTCCAGAGGGGTTGGTCTTGCAGCAGATGGCGCGGGCGCTTCTTACGCCAGAAATCCCCTCTACGCACGTATCACCTGGCGATACAGACCAACGACCGTTAGACCCCAGCCAGGAGGAAGCTGCTCACGCCCCACGCGGCCCCCTACTCTTGGAGGCCGGTCCAGGTACCGGCAAGACCCGTACCCTCATCGGACGGATCGTCTTTCTTCTTAAGCAAGAGGTGCCACCAACCGCGATACTTGCACTGACGTTCTCGAACCGCGCAGCTGAGGAGATGCGATCACGTGTGGCGGAGGCCGAACCAGCCGCCGCCCTCCGTATCTGGATTGGGACCTTTCATGCGTTCGGACTTGAGCTATTGCGCAAGTACGGTACACGACTAGGACTGCCGCCCCATATCAGCGTACTCGACCCATCTGAATCGATAGTCCTTGTGGAGCGCATGCTGCCCGAGTTGGACTTGGATTACTACCAAAACCTATATGACCCCACCTTCTATCTCCGGGACATCATGGCCGCGATCTCGCGCGCCAAGGACGAGTTGGTGGGGCCAGAGGAATACGCCGCACTCGCCGAGAGCATGCGCAATGAAGCGGCCACCCCCGAGGAGATCGAGAGGGCAGAGCGGACGATCGAGGTAGCACGGGTTTACACCGCCTACCAAGCAGCGCTTGACTGCGCCCATCTGCTTGATTTTGGCGACCTCATCTTCAAGGCTGTGTCGCTGCTCAGGGCACACGCCGATGTGCGAAACGCCCTCCGCAGCAGCTATCGTCACGTCTTGGTCGATGAGTACCAAGATGTCAACCGGGCCAGTGCCCTCCTCCTAAGAGAGATCGCGGGTGCCGGCGCTGGTCTCTGGGTGGTTGGAGATACGCGGCAGGCGATCTACCGGTTCCGGGGTGCTGCTCCGGCGAACATGCGGCACTTTAGCGAAGATTTCTCTGGCGCGATAGTGAAGACCCTCCGACGCAACTACCGGTCGCAGCCGGTGATCGTCGACGTGTTCGCCGGGCTGGCGCCTGAGATGCGCGCGGCACGAGGCGGACCGATCTTCATGCCCTGGGAGCCAAACCGATCGCTCTCCGGTGGGCACGTCTTGATGGAGGTTGCCGACGACCTGACTGCGGAGGCCGAGGGGTTGGCGAGGGAGATTGAGCGCCGGCACGCCGCCGGCATTCCTTACAGCGAGCAAGCGGTCCTGTGCCGCTCGCACACCAACCTTGGTAGGTTCGGAGCCGAACTCGAGCGTGTCGGTGTGCCTGTTCTGTACCTAGGCAATCTCTTTGAGCGGCCTGAGGTGCGTGACATGCTTGCCCTTTTGTCCCTCGCGTGCGAACCAGACGGGAACGGCTTGGTCCGCGTTGCGCGCTTTTCCGAATACAGAATCCCGCTCAACGACGTGCTCGCTCTAATTGAGCTGGCTCGCGACCGAGAGGTTCCCTTTCCGGAGGCTTTGGGCCTAGCGGGAGAAGCCGCGACGGTCTCGGCGCACGGACAAGCGCGGCTCGCCCTTTTGGCTCATCACCTTGATGGTTTGCACCACGTTGGGCCCTGGAGACTGCTCGCGCACTACTTGTTCGACCGAAGCGGCTATCTACATCACCTCTTAGCCGACCAGTCCGTAGGGGGACAGCAGCGCCTGCTCGCACTCTATCAACTCCTCCAGTTCGCCCACGAGCAGCGACCAGGGGTTCCCGGTGAGCCAGCCGACTCGAAGCTCCGCCTACTTCGTTACATTCGCCGGCTCGAGATCTATGGCGAGGAAAAGCCACTCCGGCAGGTACCAGTCTGGGCGGACGATATCGAGGCGGTCCGGCTGCTCACTGTCCACGCGAGCAAGGGGCTTGAGTTTCGAGCGGTTTACCTACCGGCACTAGGCCGCGGCATCTTCCCGGCGAGCCGCCAAGCACAGACATGTCCGCCACCCACGGGTATGCTTGCTCCCGACCACGACGACCTGAGCAACCACGACGAAGAAGAGGAGTGCCTCTTCTTCGTCGCGCTATCCCGCGCTAGAGACATACTGTGCCTCTCCCGCGCCCGCCGGTACGGTGCCCGGAATAGCAATCCGTCAGCTCTGCTCGTCGAGATCGCTGATCTGTTACCTGCCGATCCGGGTGGCCAAGTTACTTGGCCATCCAGCGCACCGAGTCCGGCTGCTGCACCTGAGCCGATGCCGGCAAACGAGACTTACTTGGCGGCTGACCTGGACGTATACCTCCGCTGTCCCCGGCAGTACTTCTACGAGTCTGTTCTGGGGCTGAGTCGCCAGCGTGAGGACTCTGGATACGTCGAGTTTCACCGCTGTGTCTATCGCGTACTGCGCTGGATGGCGGAGCAGCGTGCCTCCGGACAACCCGCTGATGAAGCCACGGCACTTGCATACCTAGCCCGGGTCTGGGAGGAGCAAGGGCCGCACGGGCATGTCTATGAGGAGTTGTATCGTAATTCAGCTATTGCTCTGGTGCAGCGGGCGGCAAGACGGCCATTCACGTCACGTGGCGCCAAGACCCAGCCCCAGTGGGAGGTGCGAGTCCCGCTGGGTCGTGTTCGTTTCGTCCCGGACCACGTCGAGGTACTCAATGATGGCACTGAGATCGTTGAACGTATCCGTACTGGGCGTCCGACGAAGAGCGAAGCAGGAAAGGACATCTACGCCCTGTACGTGATGGCAGCCCGGGATGCCGAGCCACTCGTTCAACGGAGAGTGCAAGTACGATACTTGTCCACCGATGACGTGGAGCCAATCAACCTCAAGCCGCGAACCATCAAGACTCGGCTAAACCACTACAACGATGCTATCGCTGGGATCCTGCGCGATGATTTCTCGCCGCGTCCCAATGACCGTGTCTGTCCGCGCTGTCCTCACTATTTCATCTGTCCGCTAGGCGAGGACGCCTAAACCTCACGGTGCCGGGCAGAGATTTCCGGTCTGTCCCTGCCCCAGCGATTGTCCTATTAGGGTTGGCAAGTGACACCCTGGCAGTCGCGGAGCGTCACTCACTTCAGCAACCCCACATTCCGTGTGAGAAAGGACAGACAGATGAGTCAACCTGATGCTACAGACCACATCGAGCTCTTTATCCAGGGCGAGGGGATCCCCAAGATCGCGCTGGTGAAGGTACATCCCGAGTATACGGTCGCGGACCTCATCAAGGTGGCCCGCGAGCATAGCCTGAGCGTACCCGAGGGATCGGAGGTGTTTGTCCTCCTAGAGAACACCGACGCCCCCCTGCTGTTGGATGCGAAGATTGATGAGGTCGGCCTAGCCCCACGTAGCCGCGTGCATATCCATCGCTGTCGGCGAGTGGAGGTAACGGTCAATTTCAACGCAGATCAACTCAAAGGATTCTTCCCACCATCGGCGACACTCGCGTGGGTCAAGAAGTGGGCAGTCGGCAAGGACGGCTTCGGCATGGCGGATGTGGATGCCACCGAGCACCTGCTTCAGATGTGCGGCTCGACTGACCGGCCTGACGAGGACGTGCATATCGGCACGCTAGTGAAGCTTTCGAACGGGACCCTTTGTTTCGATCTGGCCCCCAAACAGCGCGTAGAGGGATAAGGCATGTCTAAGGGCGTAATGGGGGTAGACGAGCAGGTGTTTCGCGCGCACCTCGCAGCCGGCGCGTTCCAGAGTGGCGTCGACCGGGGCCGCTGGCGCTTGCTCGCGCTCGACTGGCCACATGCCCTGATCGCCATTCAGGCTGCCGAGAGGGCCGGCGGCCCAGCCGAATATGCGCTGCGCTTCGAGTGCATGAACTACCCTCAAACACCGCCGACAGCTCAGCCATGGGACGCTGAGAGAAACACGCCGCTTGCACCAGCCCGCTGGCCAACCGGAACAAGGCGAGTATCGCTTGCCTTCAATCCCGGATGGAAGCACGGGGGCTGCCTATATCTGCCTTGTGACCGGCTTTCGATTGAGGGCCACGATGCTTGGCGGACCCAGCATCCTTCGATGATCTGGTCGCCAGCGAGCGACATCACACATTACCTGAGGATTGTCCATGATCTTCTCACTTCGAGCGATTATTCGGGCCCTCGCGGCGCCTGAGCACCGGCTGAGTTGTCCCAGAGGAGTCTGGCGACGAGGGATCGCTGAAGTTGCACGCCGGGGAGAGGGACGGCACGAGAGTGGCGCCTTCCTGCTTGGTCGCCGGCATGGTCTGCGCGGACACGTCGTGCGATTTGCCTACTACGATGACTTCGACCCATCCTGCCTTAAATCCGGCATTGTCGTGTTCGATGGAGCGGGGTTCGGACCGCTGTGGCAACTCTGCCGGCAGACCGGGCTGAGTGTCCTTGCCGATCTGCACACGCATGGCGGCTCTGGCCGGGCACGTCAGAGCGAACTTGACAGGGACAACCCCATGATCGCCCAGCCCGGTCACGTAGCGCTCATCGTCCCGAAATTTGCTCGCGACTTCAGGATGGAGGATGTGAGTATCTACGAGTACCTCGGTGGTCATAGTTGGCGCGATCACGGCAGTGCCCGTGGTGGGCGCTTCTTCTACACAGGGATATGGGCATGACAGTTACCTCAAACGTTGGACCGGATCAGTTGCACCGGCTCGTGAAGTTGGCGCTCGACACCGGCGAGGCAGCGAGCCTCGATGAGGCCCAGCGGCTCTTTGGTAGCTATCGCCTCGGCATCGTGGTCGGAAGCGATATCGCGCATTCCCCGACGCTGCAGGCAGCCGTGTTGACCGCCGTCAACGCGGGCCGTCGCAGTTTTCTTGGTGGTGTGTCCGTCGACGGCGCAGTTGATGTGCCGCTCCTCATCCCGTGGGGTCGCTGTCGCACGCTAGAGGAAGCCATCGTGGACCTACGGGGGACCAGCATGGCTGTTGTCCCCGGGATTCCGCGCATCGTGATCGGCGACACATCCGCACCGTCAGGCGAGGCGGAGTTCGCCGTGCGCGCGACTTTCGATGGGTGGTGTGGGGGCATCATACCTCTTGACCAAGGTCACCGTCTGCCAGAGCGCCAAGAGTGTGTTCCGGCCGGTGTGCTCGCCGGGGCGCTCGGAGTTGCCGAGGCATTTCAGTTCGTGCGGGGCGACAGCGCTATTGCGGGCCGGCGGGATGTTGGGCTGTCATTGTGGCAACCTGAAGCCGACACCAATTGGCTCGCTGCTGGCGAGCGGGGGCCGACTTTGGAGAGGCTGCCAGCGAGAGCTTGGCTGATCGGCCTCGGTCATCTTGGGCAGGCGTTTCTGTGGACACTCGGACTCCTGCCATATGCGGCGCCTGGAGACGTGAGTCTCGTCCTCCAAGACTTCGATGCACTCGTCGAGGCAAACGACAGTACCTCACTACTCACGACACGGGCTAGCTTCGGTGTGAAGAAGACACGGGCCATGGCCCGCTGGTGCGAAGCGCGCGGGTTCCGCACTTCGATTGTGGAACGCCGATTCGCTGCCGACTTTCGGGTTGCGGCAGACGAACCAAGCGTTGCCCTGTGTGGAGTTGACAACGCGCTGGCCCGAGCCGACCTCGAGGATGTTGGCTTCGGCCGCGTCATTGAGGCCGGGCTCGGCGCTGGCACGCGGGAGTACCTTGCGTTTCAGATACACACTTTCCCGGCACGCCGAGCCGCGAGATGCCGCTGGGGAGCGGACGTAGATCACTTGAACGACGGGAATGACAATGCCGATAATCCGGCGTACCGCGCATTAGCCCACGAGGGGCTCGATGATTGTGGAATCACGACGCTGGCCGGACGCACTGTCGGCGCGTCATTTGTGGGAGCGGTCACGGCCGCAGTGGTCGTCGCCGAACTCATGAGGATGGCAATGGGTGGACCCCGATACGAGGTCGTGGATGGGAGCCTGCACTCACTTGAACTGCGCCAGGCGGTGGTGTGTGCCGAAGGGGCACCGTTCAATCCAGGAACGGCGGCTGCAACTCTCAAGACCGACGGTCAGTGACCCATCCTGCGCTACCGTCACGTGGCAGACTCCAGAGTCTAGGAAGTTCTCAACCTGCGAGTCAACTCAAGGCCGAGCTAGCATCATCACGTGTGATCCTCAATATGGAGACCGGGGCCGCGACACTCCTACAAGCATGCCACACCCAGGAGCACTCAAGTGCTGACCACCGAAGGGGCCATGGGATCGAAGGAGCATTTCGCGAAGCGGCATTCCACGCTCCCCGCTTCACTAACTGTGCAAGGGTACTCGTGGGGAGTGGCACTGGACAGTGCATGGCATCCAAACGGTCTCGATCCATTATGATGAGGGACTGTAGACAAGGAACTGGTGCCATCCCCATGGGGTTGTGACCGCGCCGGGGTGCTTGCACCGATAGAGAGGACTGATGGCCGTTGGATACTGCTACCGTGATCTGTGAAGGACAGGTGCTGACCGGGCCGCTGTTCAGCGAGCCGATGCGGGTGGAGACGGTGCGCCCCAACGGCCCCGATTCCGTGGAGGCCGGCTTGGTCGGGCAGCAGACGGAGCGGTTCCGGCGGGTGACGCTGACGGCAGCCGACATCGCAAGCCTCTCCGTCGCCAGTGCTGCGCTTACCTACGACGGAGACGGACAACTCCTGCGGCTCGGCCTCCAGGCGTATACCCTCGGCATCGCCCACGAGTTCGACCCCTACTTCGGCCTCTCCATCTCGCGGGTGGACCCGCTGCCCCATCAACTCGAAGCGGTCTACGACTACTTCATGAAGCTCCCCAGCGTGCGGTTCCTGCTGGCCGATGATGCCGGTGCCGGCAAGACGATTATGGCTGGCCTGTTGATCCGCGAGCTCAAGCTGCGTGGGTTGGCCGAGCGGACTCTGGTCGTGTGCCCAGCCAACCTGACCTTTCAGTGGCAGCGCGAGTTGAAAGAGAAGTTCGATCAGCAGTTCCTGGTACTGAAGGGGAGCGATGTCCGCGACCAGTTTGGCGTCAACCAATGGCTCAGCCAAAAGCAGGTGATTACTTCCCTCGATCTGGCCAAGCGCGAGGATATCTTGCCGGGCTTGCGACAGGTGCGCTGGGACCTGGTCATCGTAGATGAGGCCCATCGCATGTCAGCGCGAGACGAGACGCACAAGAGCCAACGCTACCGGCTGGGCGAGCTCCTCCGGGACAGCGCCGACAACTTGCTGCTTCTGACCGCCACGCCGCACAAGGGCGATCCGCACAACTTCACCCTCTTCCTGCAATTGCTCGACCAGGACGCCTATGCCGACGTGCAGTCCATCCGCGCGGCGATGGATAAGCAGCAGGCGCCCTTCTACCTGCGACGGACGAAGGAGGCGATGGTCTACTTCCCAGAACGTCAGCCGGACGGGGAGTGGGCCGCCCGGCCCGTGTTCACGAAGCGGATCACCCACACGGCTGGCTTTGCTATCGCCGGGGATGAGTTCGAGCTGTACCAGGAGGTGACGCGGTTCGTGAAGCGGCAGAGTGCCCGCGCGGCGGCGCAGGGTGACGACCGGCGAGCACGCGCCGTCGGCTTCCTCATGTCCCTCTACCAGCGGCGGCTCGCTTCCAGCACCTACGCCATGCGCCGCTCCCTGGAAAATCGGGCGAAGCGCCTGGCGGAGAACCTCAAGCAGGCCGAGGTCCTGGCACGGACAGTACCGCCCGACTTCTCCAACTGGGAAGCGGAGGAGTTCGAGGAGCTAGAGGACCACGAACGCGAGCGCTTGGAGCGACTGCTGGACGCCGTCACGCTGGCCCGCAACGCCGAGGAGGTGCGCCGGGAGATCACGGCGTTGCAGGGCCTCGCCAGCACAGCCAAGTCCCTCGAAGGGTCCGGGAGCGAAGCGAAGTTGAGCCGGCTCAAGGAAATACTGCGCGAGCAAGGATTCTTCGACCACCCGGACCAGCAGTTGCTCATCTTCACCGAGTTCAAGGACACCCTCGACTACCTCCTGGAACGGTTGCAGGCCTGGGGGTTCCGCGTGGGAAGCATCCATGGCGGCATGAAGCCGGGGTCACGCGACGAACCAGGCACCCGGCTCTACACCGAGCAACAGTTCCGGGAGGGCGCCATCCAGGTGCTGGTGGCCACCGAGGCCGCCGGCGAGGGCATCAACCTCCAGTGCTGCCACATCCTCTTCAACTACGATATTCCCTGGAACCCCAATCGGCTGGAACAGCGTATGGGACGTATCCACCGCTACGGCCAGCGCTTCGATTGTCTCATCTTCAACTTTGTGGCCACCAACACCATCGAGGGCCGCGTGCTCCAGCGGCTGCTCGATAAGCTCCAAGAGATCAGGGACGCCCTCGAAGATGATGCCGTCTTCAATGTCGTCGGGGAGGTGTTGCCCGCCGCTCACGTGGATCGCGTGTTTCGGGACTACTACGCTGGCCACCTGGGCGACGCTGACCTGGAAGACCGGCTCCTGCGGGACGTGGACGAGCGCCACTTCCGGGCCATTTGCCAGAATGCGCTGGAGGGGTTGGCGGCCAAGGGGCTCAACCTGGAGCTGCTCGTCGAGCGCCGCGCCCGCGCCCAAGCGCGCCGGATGGTGCCCGAGACCATCGCCCGCTTCCTGGCCGAGAGTGCTGGCAGCGCGTCCCTCCCCCTTCCCCCCGTGCGCCGCTGGCCACACACGTTTCAGCCGGGCCGGACGCCAACCGCCTTGCGGCGCTACGAGGGCGAGCCGGACTGGCAGCTCCCGGCGCTGGCGGTGCGCTACCCGCGAATTTCGACGGACCGGCACACGGCGGAAGCGCACAATCTGGAATGGGTTACGCCCGGCCATCCACTGTTCGAAGCCCTGCGCCGCCACGACCTGGAGCTGGCCCGGGAGGCCTTCGCCAGGGGGGCCTGCTTCCACTCCCTCCAACACGAGACCCCGGCGCGCCTCGACTGCTACAAGGCGCAGATCGTGGACGGCCTCGGCCACATCATCCATGAGCGGCTGTTCACCGTGGAGTTGGCGGAAGGCCGAGAACCCCGCCTCCGGGAGCCGGACATCCTCGGCAACCTGACGCCTGCCGCCGCCCCGGACGGCTTGCCTGCCGTGGCTACCCTGCCGGAAGCGACCGAGTGGCTGCACTCGGAGACGCTCGGACCGTTCATTGACGAGGTGCGTGCGGAGCGCCTGCCGGAGGTCGAGCGTATCGCCGATCATGTCGAAGTGGCCTTGGGCGAGGTGCTGTCCCGAGTTGACCAGGAGGTCGGCCGCGCCGGCGACGAGGTGCGGAATCAGATCACCGGTGCCGAGGGCCGCTTCGCCCAGGCCGAGGCCCGGCAGGATGAGGCACTGGCACGCCGCGAGCGGCGACGGCGCGAACTGACCCAGCAACGGGCGCTGACGCTCCAGGGCGTGGAGCGGCTGGCCAGCGTGCTGATCCTCCCACATCCTGAACGGGGCAGTGACGAGGTCCAACGGCTGCGGCCCAACCCGGAGACCGAGCAGGTCGCCATGCGCGTGGTCATGGCGCACGAGCAGGCCCAGGGACATCTCGTCACCGACGTTCACGAGCAGAACCTGGGCTACGACGTGACCAGCTTGAATAAGGAGACCGGCGAGTCGCGCCTGATCGAGGTGAAGGGCTTGGCCGCTGCCGCTGGCACTATCCTGCTGACGCCCAACGAGCGCCGCGTGGCGGAAGACCGCCGCGATTGCTACTGGCTGTACGTCGTCACGAATTGCGCCAGAGAGCCGCGGCTCCAGGACCCGATCCGGGACCCGGCCCGGTTCCCCTGGCACGAGGTCAGCAAGGTGCAGCATTATTGGCTGGAGCTGAACGCCATGACCCAACCCATGCAGATCCGAGAGCAACGGGCGCCATACGGAGGACGGGACTCTTGACCCCAGAACGCCTCCAGGCACTCATCGCCGGCGGCGAAACCCTCGCCGTAGAGTTCAAAGGCGAGGCGGCCGCGCCCTTGGGGGATCGGGAGCTTGTCGAAACGGTCGTCTGTCTGGCTAACCGGAGCGACGACGGCCCCGGCTGGCTGCTGGTCGGAGTTGAGGATGACGGCCACGTGAGCGGCGCCCGTGCCCGCCACGAGACCGGGGGGATCGACCCCGTGCGTATCCAGGCGCTCGTGGCGAACCGCACGCGCCCCCCGCTTACCACGCGCGTCGCAGTGGATTCGAGCGGCGGACGGGATATCCTCATCATCGAGGTCCCCGCCGTTCACCGGCCCGTCGGTACGGCGGACGGACGCTACCTGCGGCGCGCCATCGGCGGAGATGGCAAGCCATCCTGTGTGCCGTTCCACTTCCACGAGATGCAGTCGCAGCAGGCTGATCGCGGGATGCTCGATCATGCTGCACTCCGGCTGGACGGCATCGGGATGGACGCGCTCGATCCGCTGGAGTTCGAACGCTACCGGCGCACAATCCGAGAGCACCGGCACCGTGGGGACAACGCGTTGCTCGATCTCAGCGACGTGGAACTGGCCAAGGCCCTGGGCGCGGTGGAGCACACCAATGGTGCCGTGACCGTCCGGGTGCTGGGCCTGCTGCTCTTCGGACGGGAGGACGCGCTGGCTGCCGCCCTGCCGGCGCACGAGGTGGCGTTCCAGGTGCTCGCCGGCAACGACGTGCAGGTCAACGACTTCTTGCGCTGGCCGCTGCTCCGGGTCATGGAAGAGCTGGCGGCCCGCTTTGAGGCGCGCAACCGCGAGCAAGAGGTCCACGTGGGCATGATCCGCGTCGGAGTGCCCGATTATCCCGCCCGCGCTTTTCGCGAGGGGGTCGCCAATGCCTTGATCCACCGGGATTACACCCGTCTTGGGGCCGTGCATGTGCAGTGGCGGGAAGACCGGCTGGAAATCTCGAACCCCGGCGGCTTCCCGCTGGGAGTGCGCCTGGACAACCTGCTGGTCACTGCGCCGCGCCCCCGCAATCCGCTGCTGGCCGATGCGTTCAAGCGCGCCGGCATCGTCGAACGCACCGCGCGGGGCATTGATACCATCTTCTACGAACAGCTTCGCAATGGCCGCCCCGCCCCCTCCTACGACCGCAGCACCGAGGCCGGCGTGACCCTGGTGCTCCCCGGCGGCGTAGCCCACCTCGGATTCGTGCGGCTCGTGGTGGAGGCGGGCCGGGAGAGCAGCCCGCTTTCCCCGGACGAGCTGCTGCTCCTGACCGGGTTACAGCGGGAGCAGCACATAACGGCCGGCGAGGCAGCCGCAATGATACAAAGGGGGGCAGCGGATGCGGAGCATCTCCTGATGCAGTTGGGGCAGCGCGGTCTCGTCACCGTGCGGGGTTCGCACCGGCGGCAGGGGTTCCGGCTATCGGAAGCTGCGGCCCGGCAGCTTGGTGACCGCGTGGATGCCCAGCGCGGGCGCGCTGCACCAATCCGGCATGACGAGCTGGTGCGCCGGTACGTTGCGAGTCATGGCTCGATTTCACGCAAGGAAGCCGCGCGGCTCTGCGCCATCTCCGACTCGCGGGCCTATAGACTGTTGAAGCGGCTGGAGTCGGCCGGGGTCCTCCGGCGCATTGGCACACGCGGCCGGAACGTCCGCTATGAGCAAAACGCCGAGAAACGCACGGCGCGCGTTTCCTAAACGCACTCGTGCTATTAAACGCACGCGAACGGCTCATTAGCAGCGGCCGCTCAACTGGAGAGGGCATCCGATTCTCAGGAAGGTTTGAATGAAAAGGATCGACGACAGTACGTTAGAAACGGTCGCTGAGTTGGTGTGTGGCTCAGGCGAGGGTGCTGGTGGAGGCTATTCGTCTCCGGGTCCTTATCGAACAATGGGCGAAATCAACGCATTCTTCCGCCGTGCGGGAGTGAGGCCTAGGGGTCAATCGTCAACCAGAAAGTGGTTCGTGTTGGAGTCTTTGCAATCAGTCAATGGGACAAATGGTCTGGAGAAGATACTGCTGAGAATATCATCTCCAAAAGAGTGTCGTGGCGATTCAGATTTGACGCAAAAAGTGGTTGACCACCTGAACGACGCTCTGCAGGTAGAGGGGCTGGAGGTCTACCTAGTTGGTGTTGATCCTCGAATTCGGGAGCGCAAGGCCTCTGCAAGTGTTCCCAGGGTGCAAGCGGCACCGTCAGAAGTTGCTCCCGATTTCCATCGCCTAGTAGAGGATAGCTCATTGGCGGCAATATTATTACTGCGGTGGGAGGAAGCTCAGAAATGCGTCAATGCAGAAGCTTATCTCTCTGCTGTAGTAATGATGGGTAGCATCTTAGAGGGTGTGTTATTGCACAAAGTCGAAACAAATCCTGCAGATGCAAACCGAGCCAAGGAATCGCCGAAGAATCCGACAACTGGAAAACCTAAACAGTTCCACGAGTGGGGTCTCTCTGCCTTGATTGATGTTGCTCACGAATTAGGCTGGCTTCAGGGGGACGTTAGGCGCTTCAGTCATGCGTTGCGGGATTCTCGCAACATCGTCCATCCTTACATGGAAAGGTTGCTATCCGATAGACCGGATCGTGATACCTGTTCAATTTGCTGGCAGGTTGTTCGTGCGGCTGTTGCCGACTTGTTGGAAATAGACTGAATGACATGATCCCGAAAGAGTGCAAGCGACTGGCGGAGGTGGACTTCCCCATTTCCGAGGTGTCCAAGCACGCGGCGCGGGAGAAGTCCATCCGACACGGTCATCCCTCGACGCTGCACCTGTGGTGGGCGCGGCGGCCTCTGGCCTCGTCGCGTGCCGTATTGCTGGCGCTGCTGCTGCCCGATCCATGCGAGTCGCTCTGCCCGCAATCATTCCGGGAACGCGCCAGGGAAGCCCTGCTGGCGCTGCGGACGCGGCCCTCCGCGTGGGAGAAACAGGTCCAGACAGATGAAGGGCTGCGGGCGGCGCTCCTGCGCTTCATTGCCGACTTTGCCAACTGGGACAACGCCGCGAACGACGACTACCTGACGACGGGACGGGCGCTGGTGCGGGCCGCGCACCCGGAGCAGTCGCCGCTGGTCGTGGACCCCTTTGCCGGCGGCGGCTCCATCCCGCTGGAGGCGCTGCGGCTCGGCTGCGAGGCCTTTGCCAGCGACCTCAACCCGGTGGCCTGCCTGATCCTCAAGGTGCTGCTGGAGGACATCCCGCGCCATGGGCCGGGCCTGGCGGATGAGCTGCGGCGGGTCGGCGCGGAGATCAAGGAACAGGCAGCTAAGGAACTGGCCGACCTCTACCCCCAGGACCCGGACGGGGCAACACCTATCGCCTACCTCTGGGCACGGACGGTGCGCTGTGAAGCGCCCAACTGCGGTGCAGAGATTCCACTCATGCGCTCGCTGTGGCTGTGCCGGAAGGACAAGCGCAAGCGGGCGCTGCGGACCAGGATCGTGCGGGCGGACAGCGGGCCACCGCGCGTCGAGTTCGAGATATTCGCGCCGCAGTCCAATAGCGAGGTGGCCGACGGCACCGTGGCTCGCGCCAAGGCGACCTGTGTCTGCTGCGGTGCTGTGCTGCCGCCGGAGCGAGTACGCGCCCAGTTGTCTGCACAGAAAGGTGGCGCGGACGCAGTGTTCAATGCGGCCGGCCGCCGCACCGGCGGCGCGCGCCTGACGGCGGTCGTTACGCTCCGTCCTAGTGAAAGGGGCCGCCACTACCGCCTACCGACGGCTGACGACTATTCGGCTGTGCATCTGGCACGGGAGCAGGTGAGCCGTATCCTGGATGAATGGGAGCGTGGTGGGAAGCAGGGCCTCTGCCCGGTGCCGGACGAGGTGATTTCGCTGAACGAAATCCGGCGAATCAGTGTCCCGATCTACGGTATGCGTCGGTGGGGTGACCTGTTCACAGCGCGGCAGAAGGCAGCACTGGTGCAGTTGGGAAGGTTGGTCCCAACCTACGGGGAATCACTGAGAAGTTTGCTCGCCATAGCCGTGAGTCGAGTCGCTGGTGGTGGTGCATCCAGTTCCGCATGGCTGGCTTCTGGGGAGGAGGTCAAGCATGCGATCCCTCGGAATGCTCTGCCAATGGTCTGGGACTTTGGCGAATCGAACTGTCTAGCAACCACGTCGAGAAGCTGGGATAGTGCTCTTAACTCGATAGTTAATGTACTTGAAGGTGGCTCACTGGGATTAGTCTCCAGCCGAGTTGAACAGGCGGACGCTACCGATCACTCTCTGCACGATCAAGCCGCCGGAGTGTGGTTCACGGATCCACCTTACTACGACTCCGTACCCTATGCACATCTTTCGGATTTCTTCTTCGTATGGCTCCGACGTTCACTCGAACATACGTTACCGGCAAGCCCCTTGAGTGAACACAACAGTACGACACCCAAAGACCGTGAAATTGTAGTGGATCGTCCGCACCACTTGAGCACATCCAAGAAGGATGCCCTATTCTACGAGACCGAAATGGTGAATGCTTTCATCGAAGGTCGCAGAGTATTGCGGGAAGACGGGATTGGTTCTGTGGTGTTTGCCCACAAGACCACCGAAGGCTGGGAAGCACTACTCTCCGGCCTGATCCGTGGCAGTTGGACTATCACCGGCTCCTGGCCCATTGCGACTGAAATGGGCGCAAGACTCAATGCGCGCGAGACCGCAGCTCTCGCCACCAGCATTCACCTCATTTGCCGTCCGCGACCCAAGGACGCGCCGGTTGGCGATTGGGCCGACGTACTGCGGGAGTTGCCTGGGCGCGTCGGGGACTGGATGCAGCGGTTGCAGGGCGAGGGCGTCCGGGGCGCGGACCTGGTGTTCGCCTGCGTCGGACCGGCGCTGGAGATCTACAGCCGCTACCGCCGCGTGGAGACACCGGCGGGCGACCAGATCGAGCTGCCGGCGTACCTGGAGAAAGTGTGGGAGGTCGTCGGCCGCGAGGCGTTGGAGCAGGTGCTGGGCACGGCGGAGGCGCAGGCCCGCAACGGCGCAGCCGCCGCACTGGAAGAGGATTCCCGCCTGACCGCGCTATTCCTGTGGACGCGGCAAAGCACCGACGAACGGCCTGCTGCTGGGAACGACGCCGGTGATGATGCAGAGGACGGCGAGGCGGCAGCGTCGCGGCGCCGGCCCGCCGGCTACAGCCTGCCGTTCGACGTGGTGCGCCGCTTTGCCCAGCCGCTCGGCATCCACCTCGAGGCCTGGGAAGCGCGCCTCGTCGAGACCAAGAAGGGTGTGGTGCGCCTGCTGCCGGTCAGGGAACGCAGCGAACAGCTTTTCGGTGAGGCTGGGGCCGGCACGCTGGCCGACGAGATCGAATGGAACGCGGCGGCCGCGCAGCAGTTGAGCCTTTTCTCCACCGCACCGCCGCCCGTGCGCGGCCGGCAGCGAGGCCGGGGGCGGATGGCGGCCGTCGCGGACGATCTCGATGCTCCCTCGGCCGCGACGACGCTAGACCGGGTTCACGCCGCAATGCTCTTGCAGGCGTCGGGCCGCAGTCAGGCATTGCGGAACCTGCTGCGGGCCGAGCAGGAACGCGGCCCTGATTTCCTGCGCCTCGCCAACGCGCTGACCGCCCTCTACCCGCGCGGCAGCGATGAGAAGCGGCTGCTGGACGCCATGCTGTTGGCGGCGCCACGGTGATTACTGGACGCACTTTGGAACACGGAGGGATGACATGACGACCAATCCCGAGCTCCTCCAGCGCATCACCGCTCGGCCGGGCGTCTTTGGTGGCAAGCCGATCATCCGCGACATGCGTATTGCCGTGGAGCATGTGCTGGGGATGCTTGCAGCCGGTGATTCTGCGGAGACGATTCTCCGGGAATATCCGGTCCTGGAACCTGAAGACATCCAGGCGTGCCTGCTTTTTGCTCACCGCTCAATGGCCGGCGAGCATGTGTATGAACGTGTACCCGTGAGGGAAGCGTCTTGAAGTTCCTGCTCGACGTATGCGCGGCGTCCCACAGCATGCATACGACGCTAACGGACTTGGGCCACGATGTCCTATCAGCTTTGGAAAGTGCCCCACTAGCCACCGATGAAGAATTGCTCGCCCTCGCAACTGAGCAGCAGCGGGTGCTTATTACCGAGGACAAGGACTTTGGCGAGTTGGTATTTGTACGTCGCTTGCCGCACCCATGCATCATTCGCTTTGTCGGCATGTCGGTCGCGGAGAAAGTGGCCGCAATGGGTGATCTGATCGAGTACCATGCGGATGCAATGTATGAGCGGAGTATGATCGTGGTGACACAGAGTCGGGTTCGGATACGTCGCGGAGCACGCGGTTAGGGAAGCGGCGGCTAGTGAACCCTTGGTAAGGCGGTCGTAGCGTCCGCGCGTTGGTGTACCGGCCGCCGTCAGGCTGAAGGACAACCAGAGGCTTCAGGCCGCTGAGGTAGGAGGCTTGCTCATGCAACCCTGGTACAGAGTGGTCACGCCCCGTCAGGAAGTCCGGGAGGGCCGGTCGTTCAGTCCGGACGAGTTTGCGATTGCCCTGGAGCAGGTGGTGGCCGGGACCGCGCCACCGGACTACCGCGACCCGGCGCAGTTCTTCTCGCGCACGTGCTTTACCCGCGCCTTGACGGAACATGCCGGCATGGTGCTCCGGCGCCTATCCGGCCGGACGGAGAACACGGCGCCGGTGCTGACGCTGATTACGCAGTTCGGCGGCGGGAAGACGCACACGCTCACGTCGCTCTACCACCTCGCCAAGGCGGGGCCGGCCGCCGCCAAGCTACCCGGTGTCGCGGCGCTGCTACGCGCGGCGGGTATTGCGGAGGCTCCCGCCGCCCGCGTTGGCGTCTTCGTCGGCAATGCCTGGGACCCCGCGCCAGGACGGGAGACACCCTGGATTGACCTGGCCCGGCAACTGGCCGGCGATGCCGGCGTCGCCGCGCTCGGCGCAACCGCCCGGACCACGCCGCCGGGAACCGAGGCGCTGGCGCGGGTATTCGCCGCCGCGGAGGCGCCGGTGCTGCTGCTCTTCGATGAGGTCCTGAACTTCGTCAATCGCCATCGCCGCCTGGCAGATAGCTTCCATGCCTTTCTCCAGAACCTGACCGTCGCCGTCACCGGCGCGACCCGCGCGGCAGCGGTCATCAGCCTGCCGCGCAGCCAGGTCGAGATGACCGCGCGGGACCAGGAGTGGCAGGAGCGGATTACCAAGGTCGTGCGCCGCGTTGCCCGCGATCTCATCGCCAACGACGAGTCCGAGATCAGCGAGGTGGTGCGCCGGCGCCTGTTCGAGGACCTCGGGAGCAAGCGCGTGCGCCGGAACGTGGCTCGGACCTATGCCGACTGGTGCTTCGAGCGCAGCGCTAGGCTGCCCGCCGAGTGGACGGCCGTGGACACCGCGACCACGGACAAGCGGGCCAGAGACTTCCTCCGCAACCGATTCGAAGCCTGCTATCCCTTCCACCCGGCGACGCTGTCCGTCTTCCAGCGCAAGTGGCGCGCGCTCACCCAATTCCAACAGACTCGCGGGGCGCTGGCGATGCTGGCGCAATGGATTTCCTGGGCCTCGCGCGAGCAGTTCCAGCAGGCGCGGACGGAGCCGCTGATTACCCTGGGATCGGCGCCGCTGCATGTGCCCGAGTTCCGCGCCGTGGTGCTCGGCCAGCTGGGGGAGCAACGGCTTGACGTGGCCATTGACGCCGATATCGCCGGGGAGCTGGCGCACGCCAAGGCCTTGGACGCGGACACCACGGGTGCGCTGCGCGACATCCACTGCCGCGTGGGCACGGCCATCCTGTTCGAGTCTTCCGGGGGGCAGGTGGACAGAGTGGCCAGCCTGCCGGAACTGCGGTTTGCGCTGGGGGAGGAGCCTGCTGTCGATACCACAACCGTTGACAGCACCGCATTAGCGCTGGAGCGATCCGGGTTCTTTATCCGGAAGATTGGTACGGACGGCTATCGCATCCACCATCAAGCGACGCTACGCAAAGTCGTCAGCGACCGGCGCGCCTCGCTCGACGAGGAGACAGAGATCAAGCCGGCGGTCCGCAAGCTGGTTCAGGGTGAGTTCGCCCGCGACCCGACGATTCCGGTCGCCTATTTTCCGGAGGATGGGAGCGCGGTGCCGGATTCGCCGCGCCTGACGCTGGTCGTCGTGGACCCCGCTGAGGATTGGGACGGTGGGGGGCTCCTCCGCGCACGCATCGGCGAGTGGACCAAGGAGCGGGGCCGGTCGCCGCGGCTCTATCCTGGCTCGCTGGTCTGGTGTGCAAAGAAGCCGGGACGGGAGCTGCGGGAGCGGGTTGCGCTATGGCTCGCCTGGCAGCGCGTGTCGCGCGAGGTTGCAAGCGGCTCGCTCGGTACCGAGTTCGACCGCGGGGAGCGCACCGAAGTGCAGACCAGGGTCAGGGAGGCGGAGGCGGAGGCCAAAGAGGAGGTGTGGGCCAGTTATCGCTTCGTTGCGCTGCGGGAGGCCCAAGCGGCGGACGAACTGAAGGTCATAGACCTCGGCGCGGGCCACTCCAGCGCCAGCGGCACCCTCTGCGATCGGATTGTCACCGCCTTGAAGTCCGAGGCGCTGCTGAACGAGTCCGTCGGAGCCGGGTACATCGAGCGGCATTGGCCGCCGGCCTTTGAGGAGACGGGTGCCTGGCCACTCAGCGGCCTGCGGCGGAGCTTTCTCGACGGCTCGTTGACCCGGCTGCTGGATGCGGATGCGGTGCTGCGCCGGAAGATCGTCGAATTCGTGGGTAGTGGGGACTTTGGGCTGGCCTCCGGGGACCGCGGCGACGGCCAATATGCGCGGCTGGAGTACGCAGAACAGATTGGGGAGGAAGCGGTCACGTTTGACGACGACATCTTCCTGCTCACCAAGGCCAGGGCTCAACAGGTCCAGGCCCCTTCCGGCGGCCGGACGCCGCTGCAACCGGTACTCTCGATGGCCCCGTCCACCACCACTGAGCCGGACCCCGATTCTGGTTTGAGCGGCCTCTCGCCCACTCCCCATCCGCCATCAGGGGGAAAAACGGCAACGCTGCGGCTCACGGGTACTGTGCCGCTGGAACTCTGGAACGGGATCGGGAGCAGAGTGCTAGCTAGGCTCCGACCCGCAGGAAGCCGGAGCGTGGATGTAGATGTCGCGCTTGCCGTGACGGTTGACGCAGCGCAGGCCCATCACCAAACGATGGAACTGCGGCAGGCCCTCGCCGACCTGAGACTGGACGATCAGGTGCAGGTGGAAGCATCGTGATCGCCAGCCCGAACCGCCACAACACGGCGATGCCTGGAGGGAATAGCCACGTGGTGGGTGTGGGCGGCGGTGGCTTGGCAAGATGCTGGAATCTGTCCGAGCACCAACCGTCCTTGACACCGAGGCTGTGCAGAAACTGAGGCTGGGCTGCCCCTGGTAGGTCGGGAGGGGCATTCTTCTGGGACGTCAGCGGGGTGGCTACGCTCGTAGTCGTTATCGCCGTGGGCATATAGTTCCAGGAAGAGTGGGGGATAGTGAACCGTTTCGGTGGAGTTGTCCCCACCGGGACGGGCTTAAACGCAAGAAGCCCGCATATAGGGGGAGGCAGGGGAAGCCATCGCTGGCAATGCGATGGCTTCCCCTACTGGAGCGATCAGCGTCCCGCGCTGACCAACTTGGCCTCCTGCTCTTGAGCCACCAGCCACTCGAAGAGCGGCAGGGTCGCGGGCGACTGTTTGCGCCGGCCCTTTGGCTTCGCGGGTTCCTGGGCCAGGAACTCTGCCCAGGAGAACAGTTCCTCTTGCTGCGGTGCCGGGTCGTCGTCGTGCCGACGTTTGCCGTTGACCGCTACCGCTGCTTCACCCTTGCCGTTCGCCCCGCTGGCGGGGGCCGCGACCACCATCGGCTCGCTTGCGACGGCCTGCCAGCCCTCGTCCACCAGCAACGTCTCGGCGTCGGCTGCGGCTGCCTGCGCTTGGGCGAACACCGCTGCCACCGCCTCGGTTGCCGCCGGCTCATCCCCACTGACGATCTGGCGGGCCAGCGCCAGCAGCAGGTCGTCGCCATCGTCCCCGTAGGCGGCCAGCCCCTCCTCCGGCAGCTCCCCCTCCACCGCCAGCGAGCTTTGCAGCTTCTTCGCCACCAGTGTCAGGGCATCGGCCTGCAAGGTCTGCCGGTAGGCCAGGTAGACTACCTGCACCGGCCGGGTCTGCCCGATCCGCCAGGACCGGCGCGAGGCCTGCCGCAGCGTGTAGACCGAGTAGTCCGTCTCGTACCAGCAGACGGTCGCAAAGTCGATCAGGTCCAAGCCCGTCTGCACCAGCCGGGGATGACACACCAGCACGTCCAGGCCTTCCTCGACCCGCTCCGCCACCCACGCTTCGCGGCGGTCAGGCTTCACCGCGTCCGCCTTCAACACGGCCACCCGGGCGCCCTGCCGGGTGAGCAGCGCGTGCAGCCGCCCGGTGATGTCCCGCGTGCCGGTATGGGTGACGTAGACCAGCACCCGGCGCCCGGCACGGCGCTCCGTTGCCACCAGGTCCAGCAAGGCCTGCTCCTTCGGATACACGCGCTCCGCGGACAAGGGCGGTACCTGGACCAGGGGGTGCTGCGTCTGCGGATCGAAGACCGTCTCGCCGCGGGTGCAGCCGTCGGGGTAGGCCAGCAGGGTTTGCAGGTAGGCGCCCAGCAGCCGCTTGGACCCCTGGGACAGCGCAGCGGCCAGGGCCTTGCGCAGCGTGGTGAAGACGGCCTGGTAGGCGCTGCGCTGGGAATACCCCGTCTCATCCGGCGTGTCGTCGAGGTCCACCAGGCGTACCTGCTCGGTGTAGGGCGGTAAGCCACTGGCCACGTCGGCGAGGCGCAGGAAGACGGTGTGCCCGATGAGGTGGAACAGGGCGGCCGGGGCCAGGCCGGGCCGCTCCCGGATCACCGTGCGGTAGCGCCGGCGCCGGCTGTGGCGGCCGTCCTCCAGCGGCTCATCGGCCGGCCGGCGGACGGTGTGCTCGACAAACCCGTAGCGGGCGATCCAGCGGGACTCTTCGTGGTGCGCGAACTCCGCCCGCAGGGCCGGGGAGAACCGGTAGAGCAGGTGGAAGAGGGTGCTGGCGTAGCCACCGGCCAGGGTGCCGGTGAGCGCCAGGGAGGTCCCGCAGACGTCGGCCAGAATGCCGGCGGCGATGCCCTGGGCGGACCCGCGCCCCTTGTATTCATGCACCTCGTCGGCGATCAGCAGGTCGAACCAACCCGGCAGCCGCTGCTTGATGTAGTCGGCGAGGGGATAGCGGCGGGGACCGCGGCGGTCGGCCTGCCAGAGGGCGGCGCCGCACGCACTACAGCGGCGCTTGCGGCGGGCCAGCTCCGCGTCCGTCAGGGGCACGCCGTCGGAGGTGACTACCTGGGTGGCACAGACGGGGCACGTCGGGACGCGGAACGGTTCCCCCGTGGCCTCGTCCCGCAGCAGCCGCCCGTCGGCGGTGGCCCAGCGTTGAGTGACAGCGGGCTGCCAGCGGTAGGAGAGCTTGGCGCGCTCGCGGGACATGATGGCGAAGAGCGGGCCGGGGCCGCTGGCGTGGCGCAGCCGCTCCAGGTCCGTGATGGAGGTGACGATGGCGGCGCGGGCACCGGGGATGGTGGCTTCCACCTCCCGCTGCCACTTCCGGGTCAGGTGGGGTGGGACCAGCACCAGGATGCGCTGGCAGCCGGCCAGGTGGGCGGCGGCGGTGGCGATGAAGGTCTTGCCGGTACCCATCTCGCCGACGACGGTGGTGCCGCGCTGGGTGGTGAGGGAGTGGGCGGTGCCCCGAATGGCGGTTTCCTGGGCCCCCAGCGGGGTGCGCAGCAACGGGGGCAGCGGCCGGTCGTCCCGGGCGGGCCGGTACTGGGGTGGGTAGGAGTCCACCACCCGCTGGGCGATGGCGTCCTTGTAGGTGTCGAGGAACGTGCTCAGGTTCATGCTGCTCTCCTTTCTTCCCTTCGGTTGCGGTGAGTCGGTCGGGGGTCGGTCGTGTGCAGTGGGTGGGGGTAACTTGGGGGAGGCGCCGGGGTAGGAAAAACGGACGCGGCCCCGCCGTTCCGAGGCCGGAACAACGAGGCCGCGTGGGATCGTAGGACGGTGCCGACTATGGGGGAACGCGCTAGGCGGCGATGTCGGTGATGGCGCCGGTGTGCAGGTCGAGGGCGACCACCGTGGTGTGCAGCCGCTCGCGGCGCACTTCCTGCTCGCGGGTGCGCTCCACCAGCACCAGCTCCTTGGCCGTGCGCCCCTTCACCAGCAGGCGCTGGCCGTTGGCCTCCAGGCAGAGGTTGTCCAAGAAGCCGGCGGCCACCAGCATGGCCAGATGCCCGCGGCGCAGCGGCAGCAGCGGCCGGGGGCGCGGCGTCTCTGGCGGCCAGAGCGCGTCGGTGACGGTGGCGTGGGTCCACAGGCCGCTGCGCCGGGCCTCGGCCGCCGCGGCCAGCGGATCGACCGTGCGGGTGCTGAACAGCAGGTCGCCGGCCGGGGTGGCCGGCACGGTGTAGCGCGGCGTGGGCGCCGGCGTCAGTTCCCGTAGCGCCTCTGCCGCCCAGCGGTGGATCTGCCGCTCGGCGGCCGGGTCGGGCTGGGGCCGGGCGCGCCGGCAGCCGGTGAGCACGACCTGGTCGAAGGCCGCCCGCTCCGGACGGGGGAAGGCCCAGCAGGCCAGGCGCCGGTAGTGGGCGGCAAGGAAGCGAGCCGAGACCGGCAGGCGGCGCCGGGGGACGATGAAGACGAGCACGCCATGCTCGGCCAGGTAGCGGGTGCAGTGCCGCAGGAAGCGGTGCTCGGACCGCTGCTGTTCGCCGTCGTGGTCATAGGGGGGATTCAAGAGTAGCAGGCCGAAGGCGCGGTTGGCGATGGCGGCGGCGAAGAGGTCGGTGGCCAGGGTGTGATCCAGGCGGGTGGTGGCCTGGGCGGACCGCTCCTGGTGCAACTCGACGCCGTAGGTCTCCAGGGACAGGGCGCTGTACGGATGCAGGCGGCTGGCGAGGTGGGCCAGAGCGGCCCCGGCGCCGCAACAGGGGTCGAGCAGGCGGACGGTGCCGTGAGACCCGGCGGGGCGGCGGGCCGGTGGACGCAGCAGGGTGGCCAGCCGGTCGAGGACGCGCGGCGGGGTGGGATAGAACCCCCCTTTGGCTTGAGCGGCTAGACGCATGGTGGGTCTCCTTTCTCCTCATTGGTGGTGTGACTGGCTGCCGGTGCCGCTGCCGGCTCGTCCAGGGTGAGCGTGCCGGCGGCGACGGCGTGGGCGAGGTCGGCCTGGAGGGCGGTGGCGTGGGGCCGGCAGTCGTAGGCGACGAGGCCGGCGGTTTGCAGCGGGGTGATCTCCTCCTGGGCCAGGCCGCGCTGCCAGAGCCAGGCGGCCCAGGAGTGGTGCAGCGGCAGGGGACTGCGCCGGTCCAGGAAGCGATGGTGCAACTGGGGTGCGTCCGCTTCGTGTGGGGCCAGCAGCAGGAACTGCTCGCGCTCGGTGGCGTACTCGGCCAGCGTGGTGTAGACCAGCGCGTGCCAGCCGCCACAGACCGGCAGCCGCGTGAGCTTGGTAGTCCAGGTACCGACGGTGTGGGCGGGAATAACACAACGCTGGAAGCTGCCGGCGAGCGCGGTGCCCTCGGCGCCGGGGATGAGGTGGGCGACGGCGGGCGGCTGCTTGAGCAGGGCGGCCCAGATGGCCTTGAGGGCGGTTTGGGCGCCGACCAGGGAGAGGAACCAGAGGCCGTCGGTGGCCGGGTCGCGGGCGAAGGCGTCGGCGGTGGCGGTGAAGCCGCCGGCCGTGACCGTGTACAGCGTGGCGGGGTCCAGGGTGGTCGGCGGGGTGGGGTGGGTGCTGGTCATGTCCATGCTCCTTTCGTTGTTGGGTGGGGTGCCGGACGGGCCCTCGGGTCCTAGCTGGGCAGCAGCCCCTGCTCCCGCAGGCTCACGGCGCGGTCGCCACCGATCACGATGTGGTCGAGCAGCGCGATGTCCAGGAGCTGCGCGGCGGCCATCAACTCCTTGGTGACGGCGACGTCCGCCGGGCTGGGCGTGGGATCCCCCGAGGGATGGTTGTGGACGACGATGAGGCCCGGGGCGGCCGCGACGATGGCCGGGCGGAACACCTCGGCGGCGCGGATGCGCGCCGCGTCGACGGTGCCCTGGTAGATCACCCGTTGACCCACCACGCGGTGCTTGGTGTTGAGCAGCAGCACGCGCAGCTGCTCCTGCACCAGTGGCGCCAACTCCGGCCCCACCAGTTGCTGCACGTCGGCGGGGCCGGAGATCGTGGGCCAGTCGGCGGGCGCACCAGGGGGCTGGGTGTCGACCTCGTAGCGCAGGGCCAGTTCGCCCAGCACCTGCAGGTTTTGGCGCAGGGCCGCCAGCAGGGAGGCGGTGGGTGGTTCGTAGGTGGTCGTGGTCATCGCACGCTCCTTTCAGACGGTGTGGGGGAAAACGAAAGCGGGGCCGCCCCCCGGCAGTGGGAGGCGGCCCCGCGTGGTGGGCAGCTACGACGATCCCGGGGCTGCGGTTACGGTCCTGGCTCACTCCTTTCAGCCGGACTGACCGGCGCTAGTTTCTGAGCGGCGCCTTCGACCAAGGGCAGCAACTTGGCGGCGGGCACGGCGTCCAGGTCCTGGCCCAGCCGTTGGCGCACGGCCGTGCGGACCTGCGCGGCGGCGAAGCCCTGTTGGGCGCCCAGGGCCAGCAGCGTCTGGCGCAGTGGCGCGGCCCAGGTGTCGGTGCCGCCGTTCCCGCCATCACCGGCGAGGTCGTTGCCGAACTGCGCCCCCAGCGTGCGCAGCGCCCGCTTCAATGCGTCGGTCACGGCGCCCTTGTAGGCCGTCTCGTGGCCCTGGGCGCTCTCCTCGGCCACCACCCGGAAGCCCACGTCGGTGCGCGGGGGCATGCCCGGCACGTGCAGCCGGACGGTGGCGGTGTAGGCCGTGGTGTGCGCGACGGCGCCGGTCTGGGCGTCGCGGGTGGTGATGTCCCGCGGGGTGACCGCGCCGACGAGGTCATAGCCCCAGCCGCCGTAGCCGAGCAGGCGGTTGGCCTGCTGGATGGCGACCCGTCCGGGGAGATAGGGGAAGGTGTGCCCGGCGCGACCCTTCCGTTGCGCGACGAGGCTGGGGTCCAAGGGCGCGTCCAGTTGCTGGGCGACGGCGGGAGCCAGACCGGTCCACTGGCGGTCGGGCGCCAGATCACCGACGGGTTCCGTCCTCGCCAGGGGCGCGGATGCGGCGGGGATACCATTGCTGCGTTCGTTGCTGCGGGTGACGTTGGACATCGGATACTCCTTCCTTCCTTGCTGCGTTGTCGGTTCTCGGTGGACAGCGGCGTGCTGGGGCGCGCGGCAGTACGGAGGGACAGCGGGCCGTCAACCGGGGGGGCCGGGCGACGGAGGGTAGGAACCGGCTGGGGATAGCCGGTGCGCGCGGCGCTGGGACGCGGGAGCGTCAGTCGTGCGCAGCGGTGCCACTGAGGGAAGCGGCCCGGTGGCAGCGTGGCCAGCGGGGGATCGCCGGCTACCGCGGCCGTTGTGCGGTGGCCAGCCGGCGCCGGAACACCGCGCGACCATCCGGCCGGGTGGCCAGGTCGGCCACATCGCTGACCCCTGGCGGGAGGGTGATGGTGGTAGCCCGCTGCCCCAGCAGTTCGGTGAGCCGCGCCGCGGCTGCCCGACCCGCGGCGTCGGCGTCGAAGGCCAGCACCACGCGGGGGCAGGTGCGCAGGGCGGCGGCGACCCGGTCCAGGCCCTGGGTGCCCAGCACCGCAGCCGCCGGCAGGCCCCATTCCACCAGCGTGAGCCAGTCGAACAGCCCCTCGGTCAGCACCACCCGCGGCGGCGCCGCACCCAGGCGTCCCAGGCCCAGCAGTGGCTTCGGGCCGGGCAGCGTCTGGAAGCGGGGGATGCGTTCCGGCGCGATGGCCCGCCCCGCCAGCCACCGCACCTGGCGGTCACGCACTGCCGGCACCACCACCATGCCGGCGAACCGCTCGGCACCCCGCCCGACGAACAGTCCCGATGCCCGCTGCTGCGCCGCGTCGAAGCCGGCAGCAGTCAGGGCGCCACGCAGCCCGCGCCCTGGGGCATAGCCCAGCCCCAGGCGCCTAGCCGTTGCGGGGCTGATGCCGCGGCTCGCCAGGTATGCCCGCCCTTGGGGGTACCGCCACAGCGCCCGGTGATAGCAGCGGGCCGCCGCCGTCAGCAGCGCCGGGTCGCGCGGGGGCCGGGCGGTGGCGTGGGGCCGACTGCGGGTGGCTAGGGCCGGGGGCCGCGCGTGTGCTGGTGTGGCCAGGCCCGCCCCGCCGTCGAGGCGCCGGATGGCTTGGGGCAGGGTCAGGCCTTCCACGCGCTGTACGAAGTCCAGCACGTCGCCGCTGGCGCCACAGCCGAAGCAGTGGAAGCGGGCGGTGTCGCCGTACACCGTGAAGCTGCCCTCGGTCTCGTCGTGGAAGGGACACCGGCCCTGGCGGACGCGGCCTTGGCCCCGCAGTTGCACGCCGGCCGCCAGGACCACGTCGGCCAGCGGGTGCCGCTGCTTGAGCGCGGCGAGGTCTACGAACTGCTGGGCTACCACCATGCTGCACCTCCTATGTATTGCTCTGCCGTAGGCATCGAAACCTCCTCATCGCTGTGGTCAGGGCAGTGCGTCGCGACCGACGGCACTGGGGCCAGGCTGTCCGGGCATGACCTCCTTTCGGGTGGTCCGTGTGGGCAGCGGGCGCACGGGGACTGCTGACGGGAGCGGCTGGTGCGGGACGCGCGCTACCCCCGGTCGGATGCCTTGCCGTGGGACGCGGTGCGAGGGGGAACCCCGGCCAACGCACGAGCGGGGTGGCTGCCGTGCGACCAAGGTCTGTGGTGGGGGAATGGAGACGGCGTGCCACGATGCGGGACCGCGCTGGGAGCACGCTGGGAGAGCGACACCGAGCGGCGCAGTGCGCGCAACGACCAGCAGGTGCTGGTGTCGCTGCCGCGTTGACGAGCGGGCGGCGGGCGGCGGCGGCAACGGGTGGTCAGCGCGCGGGACGCCCGCCAACCGTGGTGTCCCAGGAGCGCCGTGCCGGTTGCACGTCACCCGCTGGACTGGGCTGCTGGCGATGGGATTCCTCCCTGCGTCACAGCAGCGGTGCCCTCATGGGGACCGTCGGGAGAGCAAGGCTCGATCCCGTGCGGTCTCGCCCGGGTCTAGGGCTGGACCCCCAGGTTTCTAAGGCGGGAAATCCTGGCAAAGCCTGACAATACGCTCAGTATTCCGGCTCCGGCCCACCGGTGACAAGGGGTTGTGGCCTCCCCGCGCCAAGTGCTTGCCCGCCTGGTGCTCCCAGGCGGCTGTCATGCGGCTCACCCCAAGCCCAGCGTGAGCACCCGGCGCAGGCGGCGTCGCCACGCCGCCCGGCGGCGCTCGCCGCGCACCCGCGCCAAAGTCCGCTGGCGCCAGGCCACCTCGTGCCGCCGGGTGAGGGCATCCCAGGGATACGTCGCCGGCGGCAGCGTCAGGCGGTGGGTTTCGATCAGGGCCAACTCCAACTCCCGCAGCCGCGCCTCCGCGCGCACGGCGCTCAGGTGGTCGGCCGCCCCGGCCCGCGCCTCCCGTGCCTGCCGCCACGCGATGATGAGTGGGGCCGCTGCGCCAAATGCCGCCGCTTCCCCCGGCACGGCGTCGGCAGTGACGACTGGGGGAGCGACCTGCTGGGCATCCCTCGTTGTCCGCCCCAGCGGTGTCGCCCCGCCCCCGGCGCCCTGGCAGGACTCCAGCGCCGCTAACCGTTGCTCCAGGGCCTGGGTGCGCTGCGCGGCTGCGTCCCGCAGTTGTTGGCCCTGCGCGCTGATGGCCGCCAGCAGCTCCTCCCGTTGGCGCCGCAGCGCCGCCTCTAGGTGCTGCTCCCACTGGCGACGGGCCTCCGCCACGCTTTCGGTCGGAGCGTCGGTGACCTTCCCCGCCAGCAGGTGCCGCTCCAGGGCGTCCTGCATCCGCCGCGACAACCGGCCGCTGTTCACCGCTGCGGCCACCGTCTTGCGGTGGACCCCCAACACGGCGGCGGCTCCCGTCCGCCCCTCTTGCCGCACCAGGTCGTGCAGCAGCACCAGCAGCCGCAGTTCCTGCACGCTCTCCAGACTGGGGGTCTGCGTCTCCATGCTGCGCTCCTCGCTCATCTACGCACCGGCCGCGATCCTGTAGGGCCGCGCTTCCCTGGGGCACTTGGCCACCATACTCCGGCTGCGACATGGCCACCGTTGGCCGGTCCCAGGGAAGCACGTGGCGCCTGCCTTGGAACCAGCCCTCGCACCCAGGTGCTTGCTGGAATGGAGCCATCCCACCTGCCGGTGCGCCCATTTTCTATCTGGTAGCGGGGGGCTCTGACCCACCACGCGGCCAAGCGGTCCCCAGTACGGATTCCTGTACACGTCCATTACAGCGGTAATACCCCCGCGCTGACCAGGCCTTTTAAGGGGGGCCGCGCGTGCCCTCCCTCACAAGGCATTCCGCCGGGCACGCTCGGTCGGCATCCTAGTGAGCGGGCACCGGGCAGCCGGCCGGCCGGTGCTGCCTTGACTATACGGCGGAGATGAGGCATAGTTATGTAAGACTAAGTCGCATTAGGAGCGGCCATGAAACGGACGACAAAGACCATCACCTTCTCGCTACCCCCGGCGATGGCGGCCCAGGTGCGGGCCGTGATGCGGGCGGAAGGCCGCACCATGAGCGACCTGGTGCGCGAAGCCCTGCGTCTCTACATGGAGGAGCGGGAATGGCGCCAGACCGTCCGCTACGAGCGGCTCCAAGCCCGTCGCGCCGCCGAGCAAGCTGACCCAGGAGGCAACCCCGATGCGTAACCAACCGGACCCCACCCCGGCGGCCCTGTATGCCCGCGTGTCCAGCGACCGCCAGGACGTGGACCTCTCCGTGGCGGCCCAACTGCGGGCCCTGCGGAACTACGCTGCCCAGCATGGCTATGTCGTGGTCCGCGAATACGTGGACGAAGCGGAGAGCGGGCGCGTCGCCGACCGGCCGGAGTTCCGCAAGCTGCTCGAGGCTGGTGGCCGTCCCCAAGCGCCCTTCCAGGTCATTCTCGTCTGGAAGTTCTCCCGTTTCACCCGCAAGCGTGAGCATGCGGTCGCTTTCAAGGCCATGCTGCGGCACCGGGGCATCAAGGTGGTCTCCATCACGGAGCACGCCGACGACTCGCCCACCGGGCGGCTGATGGAAGCCATCATCGAGAGCGTGGACGAGTTCTACTCCGAGAACCTGGCCCAGGAGGTCACGCGCGGGATGCGCGAGGCCGCGGCCCGGGGGTATTTCCTGGGGCCGCGGCCGCCGTTCGGCTATCGGCGGGTCAAGGTCCGCGACGGGGCGAAGGAACGGCCGACCTTGGTGGTGGACCCGGCCACTGCGCCAGTGGTGCGGGAGCTGTATGCGCAGTCGTTGCGCGGCCACGGCTTGAAGGAGCTGTGCCGGGACTTGAACGACCGCGGCATCACTAATCGCGGGAAGCGCTGGCGGCGGAATGCGCTGCACTACCTGCTGACCAACGAAGCCTATACCGGCACCGCCGTCTGGGGGCGGACCACCAAGGGCACCCAGGCGCCGGACCCGGTGCGGGTCCCGGACGCCTGGCCGGCGCTGGTGACGCGGCAGCTGTTCGAGCAGGTGCAGCAGGCGTTGAAGGAGCGCGCGCCGGCGATGCAGCGGCCCGGCCGGGTGGGCAGCACGTTCCTGTTGAGCGGGCTGCTGCGCTGCGGGGTGTGTGGCAAGGCTTACGTCGGCCAGGGGGCGAAGAGCGGCCGGTTCGCCTACTATGTCTGTGGCACGTTGCAGCGGGAGGGTGCCGGCACTTGCACCGCCCGCTACCTGAACGCGCCGAAGGTCGAGGCCTTCGTGGTAGACACGATCAAGGGGCGCATCCTGAACGACGCGACGATCACCGAGTTGGTGCTGCTGGTGGCGGAGGAGATTGACGCGGTGGCCGGCGAGGTGGCCGGCCGGCTGGAGACGATTGCAGCGGAACTAGCAGACGTCAGCAGCCGGCTGGAGCGGCTCTACGAGGCCTTGGAGACCAGTGCGTTGACCCTGGAAGCGCTGTCGCCGCGCATCCTGGCGCTGCGGCACCGGCAGGATCAGTTGGGCGCGGCGCGGGAGGCGGCCGAGCACCAGTTGGCCCAGCGGAAGGTGGAGCTGCCCGGCACGACGGAGATCAAGGGATACGTGGCGGACTTCCGGGCGTTGTTGCAGCGGGGCACGTTCCCGGAGCGGAAGGCGCTGCTGCGCAACTTCGTGCAGGGGATCGAGGTGGTGGACGACGCGGCGACGCTGACGTACACGGTGCCCATGCCGGCGGACGGCATGACCAGGGAGGGGGTGCCGGTTCTTGATTTTGTCCAGTCCGGCCTATCGCTACGGGACCGGAGCACATGAGTAGAAAAAGTGCTCCGGCATGTTATATGTGCCATCAAGCGGCCTGCCCTGAACATCCGTGAGGTTCTGAGACCTCAGCTCAATATCTGTCCGGAGCCGAGCAAGTAGGCGCGACGTTCATCACTGCCGATAGACGCCTTTACCAGCGCATTGAGCAACTGACCTATGTGCGCTGGCTGGGCGAAGTGTGACTTGCCGGCGGCGCCCGGCAAGCTGACATGAAGCGGCTTATCACGTATGCTATCGGCCAGAAAGTGCAGACAAGGCGTGCGATGAACGTGAATGTCACTGTTGATGGTCGGCAGGTCGCGGTGGCAGAGACGGCCACCGTCCTCGACGCGGTGTGCGCGGCCGGCATCGAAATACCGCATCTCTGCAAAGATGCCGACCAGCCGCCTATCGGCGCGTGCCGGACCTGCTTAGTCGAGGTGGAGGGCGGACGCGGCTTTCCGGCCTCGTGCCATACACCAGTGCTTGACGAGATGATTGTCCGCACACGCGGCGCGGCGCTCGAACGCATCCGCAACGGTGTCCTGGCGCTTACGCGGGCGATGCAGCCGGCAGATGTGGCTGCGCCGGCCGGCGGAGTGGGGAAGGAATTCGGCGATACACTTGATCTCTTCCGGCTGGCCGAGCCGCTCGACGGCCTGACGCCCAAGCCCCGGCCGGACGTGGACGACAGCAACCCCATCTTCCAGTTGAACCACGAAGCCTGCATCATGTGCGGGCGCTGCACCACGGCCTGCGAGGATATTCAGCACATCGGCGCTATCTCCATCGCCGGCACGGCCGAGCAGACTCACATTGCCCCTTTCATGGATCAAGAACTGATTGAATCGATCTGCACGACGTGCGGTCAGTGCGTCTCGGTCTGTCCCACCGGGGCGCTCCACCCCAAGCCTGTGCTGGGCCACGATCCGGTAGTGGCCCGCGAGGTCAAGAGCGTGTGCGCCTACTGCGGCGTCGGGTGCGGTATCACGATGCAGGTGGACGAGCATGACCGCCTCATCAATGTGCTCGACGATCCCGCCAACCGGTCCAGCCAGGGGATGCTGTGTGTGAAAGGGCGTTTCGGTCTCACCTTCATCCAACACGAGGACCGCCTGACCACGCCGCTGATCCGCAAGAACGGTGTACTCACCGAGGCGTCCTGGGATGAGGCACTGGACTTGGTAGCGGAGAAATTTGCCGAGTACCGCGGCTCGTTCGGATCGCTGGCCTCGGCCAAGGCCACCAACGAAGACGGCTACGTGCAGCAGAAGCTCGTTCGCCTCCTGATGGGCACCAATAACATTGACCACTGCACGCGGCTCTGCCACTCCCCCTCGGTCGAGGCGATGATCGCGCAGCTCGGCAGCGGGGCAACGAGCAATTCTTATGCCGACTACCGCAACGCCGGCTGCCTGATGGTCGTCGGCAGTGATACCGGTTCCAACCATCCGGTGATTGCCTCGCAGCTCCGCCAGGCCATTGACGAGCGCGGCGCCAAGTTGATTGTGATCAATCCGAAGCGCATTGAACTCTGTAACTACACCGACCTCTGGCTGCGGCCCAACCCCGGCACCGACGTGGCGCTATTCAACGGCCTCGCGCGCGCGGTGCTCGACGCGGGACTGGCCGACGAGGAGTTCATCCGCGAGCGGACGGAGGGTTTCGCGGCGCTGGAAGCGACCTTAGCGGACTACAGTCCCGCGGTGGTCGAGCAGATTACCGGTGTTCCCGCCGCGGACATCCGCCGCGCGGCGGCATTGTTCGCGCAACCGCCGTTTGGCGGCTCCTGCCTGATCTGGGGCATGGGCATCACCCAGCATACGAATGGCACCGACAATGCCTCGGCGTTGCTCAACCTGGCCCTCGTCACCGGCCAGATCGGGAAGCCGGCCACCGGCGTCTCGCCGCTCCGCGGTCAGAACAACGTCCAGGGCTGCGGCGACGCGGGCTGCATTCCCGATAAGCTGCCCGGCTATCAGAACCTGACCGCCGACACGCGGGAGCCATTCGAGCGGCGCTGGGCAGGGCCGCTGCCCAGCGAGGAAGGTCTCGTCGTCACCGACATGATGGCGGCCGCAGCGCAGGGTGCCCTCGCCTGTATGTACATCACCGGCGAGAACCCGTTACTCAGCGAGCCGTACCTGGCACACGCGCAGCAGGCACTGTCGAACCTGAAATTTCTCGTGGTGCAGGACATCTTTCCCCACGAGACCTCCGAGTTGGCCGACGTGGTGCTCCCGGCCACTTCCTTTGCCGAGAAAGAAGGCACGTTTACCAACAGCGAACGACGGGTACAGCGGGTACGGCCAGCCATTTCGCCCGTCGGCGAGAGCCGGTCCGACTGGTGGATCGTCTGCGAGATCGGCAAACGACTGGCGCGGCGGCTGGGCAGGGATCCGGGGCAGTTCGAGTACACCGGTCCGGCAGCCATCTTCGACGAACTGGCTGCGCTCACCCCGTTCATGGGCGGTTTGTCACATGAGCGGTTGGACCGCGAGGGCGGTATCCAATGGCCCTGCCCAACACCGGATCATCCCGGCACGCCGCAGCTTTACACGGACTCCTTCCCGGTAGGCAAAGCCAAGTTCGTGCCCGTGATCCAAGGCCCGCCGGCGGCCGAGCTACCCTCGCGGCGGTTTCCGCTCATCCTCAACACCGGGCGCGTTCTTTACCACTGGCACGGTGGGACCATCACTCGCCGGGCCGAGGGACTACTAGCGCGGGCGCCCTACCTGGAGGTCGCCATCAATCCCGATGATGCCCAAGCCGCCGGCCTGAGCGACGGCGATGACGTGCGCGTCGTCTCGCGGCGCGGCGAGCTAGACGGCAAGGCGCTGGTCAGCGAGACCGTGCAGCGCGGTGAGGTCTTTGTTCCATTTGTCAAGCTGCAAGAATCGGCGGCCAACTTCCTCACCAACGCCGTTTTCGATCCGAAGTCGAAGATTCCCGAATACAAGGTCTGCGCCGTGCGGCTCGAAAACCCCGCGGCCCCCGCGCGCTGGCGTCGCGGCCGCCGGCGCATGGGCCTGCCGGTCGGCACGCGCCGATAAGCGCCCGCACACCTATACGGCGCCGGGTTCCTGCGGGAGACGGAGCGTGAACCGGGCGCCGCGGTGAGTATTCTCGGCGCCGACGGTGCCCCCGTGGGCCGCGGCGATGGCCTGCACAATCGCCAGCCCCAAGCCGTTGCCCGGCTGTGCAGTGGCGTTACGGCCGCGGTAGAAGCGGCCGAACAGGTGGGATAGGTCAGTCTCCAGAATGCCACTGCCGTCGTCGGTGACGACGCACGTTACCCATGCCGCATCCTGTTGCAGCGCGACCTGCACTGACCCGCCGGCCGGGGTGAACTTGATCGCGTTATCCAGCAGGTTGCCCACCGCTTGCCGGAGCTGCCCGGCCTCGCCGCGCAGCACTACCGGCTGCGGTGGCACCGCCAGCGCAAAGTCGAGGCCGGCTTGCTCCGCTTGCGAGGCGTACAACTCGGCCACCTCGCGGAGCAGGGCGACCGCGTCAACCGATTCATGTGCCCCGTTGGTAGCGCCAGCCTCGATACTGGAGAGGTCCAGGAGGCCGCTTGTCAAGGTCTCCAGGCGGCTGACCTGCGACTGCGCGCGTGCCGTCAGCGTCGCTCGACGTTGCCGGGTTGCTTCCTGCCCCAACAGTTCAAGGTTGGTCTGGAGCGCGGTCAACGGCGTGTGTAGCTCATGGGCAGCATCGGCAACAAAGCGACGCAGGGTCAGGACCGTGCTTTCGACGCGCTGGGCCATCTCGTTGAACGCGGCGGCCAACTGCCCGACCTCATCCCGACGGCGCACGTCGGCGCGCGTGCCGAGATCACCGCGCGCCATCCGCTGTGTGACCCGTGTGAGATCGAGCAGTGGTCCTGTGAGGCGGCGACTAATGAGCCAGCCGACGACCGCGGCCAGCATCACCGCTATGGCGCTGGCTACCGCCCAGACCCAGGCAACACCGGTGAGGACTTCACGGCCAATATCCGGCCCCTCCGATAGCTCAAGAAAGCCGCGTAGCTCCCCTTGGGCATCGTAGATGGGCTGCCGGAGCACCACATTGGAACGTGTGGCCCCCAACGGCGTGTCCGGCATGAAGCCGAAGCCGAGGCGGGTCGCAAGACTGGCGCCGGCATCCAACAGGCCCGGCTCCAGCACTTGGGCGCCGCCGCGCACCACTGCCGCGCGAGATTCGGCATCTACGCCGATCACGATGACCTGCCGCGCGATCCGTACCTCTTCTCGCACGGTGGCTACTCCGGCGCCGGCAATGGCAATCTCCGTGCGGAACGTGCCCTGCTGATCGGTAGCTGCCGCCGCCTGAGTAAAGACCTCCGACAGCCCACCGGACACAAACGTCAGGGAGACGTTCGCCAACGCCCGTACCGCGTCCGGCGCCCCGGAGTCGCCCAGCACCTCGCTTTCACGGTTCAGCAGCCGCACCCTGGTCTGCGACAAGAAGGACAAGCTCTTGAGCCGACTGTCCAGCGCCGCGGCCGATGGCGCTGATGCCAGTAGGAGGGGTACGTAGTCGTGCATCGCCTGGGCGTTGGCAACGAGATAGCTCACCTCCTGGCGGCGGTACGTGTCCCGCAGGATGGCCAGGAGCACACCGCCAAGCGCCAACGCGGTGAGCAGGGCGATGGCGGCATAGGTGAGCGGCAAGCGCCAGCGGATGGAACTGGGTATCATGGCGTTTTCCTTTAGCTTCCTCCGGGCACGAGTAGGTCTGCGTGATGCGGGCCTCGCCTGGCCCCCCACCCTGACCCTCCCCCGCAGTGGCGGGAGGGGCCATAGGGGGGGCGGCCCTCGTCCCACTGCGCTGCCAATGGACTAGCCAACCAGCCGGTAGCCGGTGCCGGGAACGGTGCGGATGAGTGCCGGGTGGCTGGGATCATGCTCGACCTTCTCCCGCAACCGGCGCACGTGGACGTTGACGGTGCGCTGGCTCTCGACCTCGGCACCGTACCCCCAGACCGCATCCAAGATTTGAGCGCGACTGAGTGCCTGGCCGGGGTGCTGCGCCAGATAGACCAACAGCCGGAACTCGGTGGGCGTCAGGTTGACCAAGTGCTGCCCACGCCACACCTGCGCTCGACTGCGATCAATCACGAGATCACCGGCGTAGAGCACCTCGGCACCGGCGACGGATAGCTCGCCATAGGCACGGCGCAGCAGTGCCCGGACCCGCGAAAGCAACTCGCTCAGGCTGTACGGTTTCGTGACATAGTCATCGGCGCCCATCTCCAGGCCGAGCACCTTTGCCGTCTCGTCCCGCCGGACGGTTAGCATCAGAATCGGCTGGCGCAGCTTCAGCTCGCGGAGCTGCCGGCAGAAGTCGAACCCCGAACCGTCGGGCAAACGCACGTCGAGGATGATGAGCTGCACCCGGCCGCTTTGCGCGTAGGCGACACCCTCGGTCCCGGAGGAGCGCCAGACGACCTCGTAGCCTTCCTGCTCCAGTCCGTCTTGCAAGCTCGTCGCTACCGCCGGGTCGTCTTCGATCACGAGAATGCGCGTGGATTGATTCATGGCTGCACATGTGCGGGCTGCCCGCACCGACTGTGACCTACAGCAGCGCGAGCGCCCGGAGTGCCGCCAGCGTATCGGCAGTCTGGCCGTCACCGGGCCATAGCCAGCCACGCTCGACAAAGAAGCCGGGTAGCATCTGGGAGTGGTAGCGGCCGTCCGCGTCCGGGGCCAGCGGTTGATATTTTCCGGCCGCATCCAGTACGTACACGTTGATCTGCTCCACGACCGGATTGAGCAGCCAATACTCCGAAACCCCGTAGTGTTCGTAGTCGCGCATCTTGCTCCCCCAGTCGCGGCCCGCCGTGCTCTTCGATAGCACTTCCACGACCAGATCGGCGGCCCCGGCAATGTGTGTCTCCTGCATCCGCTCGGCGTGCGCGCTGGCCACGAACGCGACGTCGGGAACATACCGCTGCTCGCCGAGGTGCATTCCGGCATCAATGAACACTCTGCCCAGAGCATGTGACTGAACGAATACATCCAGTAACTGCGAGATGGTCAGTTGTGTTCGCCCGTACAGGAGGGTGGCTGGGGGCATAGTGATGATCTCCCCATCAATTAATTCGGCCCTGATCTCCTCGTCCAGCGCCTCGTACAGCTCCTCCGGTGTCTGAGGCTGTGGCGGAGCGACCACCTCCGCTGGAACAGAGGGCGCCGGTATGGGAGGCGCTGGTGCAGTTGCGATTGTCTCTACCATGTCCACTCCTCAGCGCGGATCGTTCGGCAGCAGCATCTTACCGATCATGAGTATAGACTGTCCTCGCGGGGCCGGGGCGCGGCCAACCGATAGGCGACGCTGCGGGGGCGGAACGAGTCCCTGAAACCGGTGCTTGTCAAGCCTCGCCCCGGGATGGGGCGGCCGTTGCGGTGGTTGCATGGTGCCCTTCCAACGGTTCCACATGCACCACCAACTCCGTCGCCGGCAGCGCGGCGCGGACGGCCTGCTCGATCTTGGTGGCCCGCCGATGCGCCTCGCGGACGCTGTGCTCGCCAGGGACCAAGACGTGGACATCCGCGAACTGGCGGGCGCCGCTACGCCGCGTGCGTAGCTCGTGGAAGGTCATCCCCGGCTCCAGGCAGTCCTCAATCGCCTGAGCGATCACCGCCGTATCCGACGGGGACAAGGCCGTGTCCATCAGCCCCTGGAAGGAGCGCCAGAGCAAGCGTCCCCCGGTACGTAAGATATGGAGGCCGACTGCTAGGGCCAAGAGTGGGTCCAGCCAGGTGAGGCCGGTCAGGAGCACCAGCCCCAGCCCGGCAACCACCCCCATGGTCGTCCAGACATCCGTCATTAGATGTTGAGACTCCGCCTCCAGCGTGATTGAGCGGCTCCGGCGGCCAACGCGCCGGAGTACTTGTGACACGGCGAGGTTGATCGCCGCTGCGCCGAGCGAGAGCGCCAGGCCGGTGCCAAGCGCCGTCAGTGGGGCCGGGTTGAAGAGGCGAGCGCCAGCCACAAAGAGGATGCCACCGCCCGCGAGCAGGATCAGCACTCCTTCAACGCCGCTGGCAAAGTATTCGATCTTGCTGTGGCCATAGGTGTGGTCGCGGTCGGGTGGGTGCGCCGCGTACCACAACGCGAACAGCGCCAGCAGCGCCGTGGCGAGGTTGACGAGCGATTCGCCGGCATCGGAGAGCAGCCCCACCGACCCCGTAAGCTGGACGGCCGCGAGCTTCAGGGCTATCGTAGCTAGGGCCGCGGCCACGGAGAGCAGGGCATACCGCGGCAGCGGCGTGCTACGACTACTCTCTGCCGCCGCACTATGACCCTGCATTGGACTAATAGCTCTCTTCCTGCACCATAGCATACCAAATGCGGCGATTAGATGCCTATACAGGCACAGAAAGCGTTAATGCAAAGTGATAGCAACTGCGTTACGATGCTGCTGCGTGCGGCGCGGCAACGCGGTGGGCTAGGGGAAGGTGATGCCGAGCTTGATGGACTGCTCCGGGTGCCGGTCAATGGCGGCGTAGGCGGCGGCGCTCTCTGCAAACGGCACAATCGGCGAGACAATCCCTTCCGTCCGCACGCGACCGTTAAGGAGCCAGCGTAGTCCCAGGTCGGCGAGGCGGTGCAGGTCCCAGGCCGGATAGTCGCGCGATGGCAGGCTCTCGGCACGCACCGACACCAGCGTGAGCTGATTGAGATGGAACTCGTGTCCCAGGTGGACACCGCTGGCGTCGCGGCCATAGAACGAGATCAGGCAGATCGTGCCGCCGAAGCGGGTAGCGCGGATCGCCTCGTGCAGCGCGGCGGGATTGCCGCTGACCTCAACCGCAACATCCACCCCGCGCTGACCCCATTGCGTGGGCCGCTCGGTGTAGCCACCCACAACGTGCGGAAACGGCGCGGCCGGCTCGTGCTGCCGGCCCGCCGGGGCGGTCAATTCGCGGATGGCGTGTCCCACGTCGCCGGTGAGCGGGTCAAGGGCAGCATCGGCGCCGAGCGCCAGCGCAAGGTCGCGCCGCGCCTTGATCGGGTCCACTGCGATTACTTGATCGGCGCCGGCCAGGCGGGCCAACTGCACGGCCATTTGACCGATAGCGCCCAATCCGAACACCGCCACCCGGTCGCCCAACCGGACGTTGCCCTCGCGCAGCGGCAGGGCCATGACCAGCGGATCGAGGCAGACGGCCGCCTCCGGGGTCAGGCCGGTTGGCAGCCGGTCTACGCGGCCGGCCTCGACCGTGTGCGTCTCGCGGATGGGTAGGTGGCCGAAGACCCGCTCACCGACGCGGAAATCGGTCACGGCGGCGCCCACCTCCGTCACGACGCCGATAGCCATATTGCCCAGGGGGGCCGGGCGAAAGGTCTGCTCCGCGTCCGCTGACGGTGGCACGGGCAGAAAGCAGCCCCACGCCGCGTCATAGCGCCGGTCGGTGTGCCCGGCCCGGTAGCTGACCATCTCGGTACCGTGTTTGGGTGCGGCAAACTCGCTGCGGATGCGAATCTGCGTATCCCCCAGCGGCGGCTCGGCGTACTCGCGGAAGTCCGGCGTGCGCGGGGCGACGGTGACTAACTCGCGCGGCATCGGTTCCTACTCCCCGGCTGCATAGCTGCTGACGATGGTGCCACAGGCGCGATCTCCAGTGTCCCAGCCGCAAGGAGATTGCGCTCGTCGCCACCTGATTCACAGTAGCCGGCGCGTGCTGACGTCCGGCTGGCCGCCGATGCAGCCTATACTGAAAGTAGGGACACGCACGGAAGCGGAGGAACGATGCTCCCGATTGGTGATGAGAACTTTGGCCGCCGACGCCGGCCGATTGTCAACTATGCGCTGATCGGGACGTGCATTGCAGTCTTTGTACTGCAAGGGCTGGCGTCGGTCGATTCGGAGGCCCTCGTCCGTACTTGGGGACTGGTACCAGCACGCTTGCTGCACGACGGTCCGTTCGCCGCCCACACGCTCATCACCCACATGTTCCTCCACGGCAACCTCCTCCACATCGGCGGCAACATGCTCTTTCTGTGGGTTTTCGGTGCCAACATTGAGGATGAGTTCGGGCACGTACCCTATCTGCTTTTCTATCTGGGTACCGGCGTCCTCGCCGGCCTGGCGTCGGTGGCGCTGCGCTCCACGTCCGACGTGCCGGGGATCGGGGCGTCGGGGGCGATCTCCGGGGTGCTCGGTGCGTACCTGGTGTTATTCCCGCTCCACGAGATTCGCGTGATCATTCTGCATCCCTTCACCGTGCTACTCTGGCTCGGCTCGATCTTTCTGCAAAACCGTCCGGAGCTACCCAAGATCGGTATCTCGGCGCTCTACGTGCTGTTGTTCTACGTCATCTACAACTTTGTCGGCGCGCTCGCGGGTATTGTCAGCCCTTCGAGGGTAGACTCGGTGGCCCACTTGGGCGGTTTTCTCGGCGGGTATCTCATCGTGCTGATCTTGCGGAGGCGGTTCGGTCTATGGCCGGATACGGCGGCGGACGCCGAGGGGCCAGCCGCGGCCGCGCGCACTGGGATGGCCGACCGACGGACCGAGGCGGAGCGGTTGCAGGCAGTGGGCAACTGGGCGGAAGCACGCGAGACGCTGGAAGCGGCGCTGGCGCAGGATGAGCCGGGTGACGATGTACGCGGCCGGGTCTCCGTATACCTCCACCTGGCCGAGGTCTTGACACATCAAGGGGAGCTAGACGTTGCCGCAGAGCGCGTCGCTGCCGGGCGAGCGTTAGCCCAGGCCCACGAATACGCTGATTTGGTGGCGCACGCCGACCTCACTGCCGGGCACGTGGCGCAGCAGGCCAACGATGCCGCCGGTGCGGAGCGGCTCTTGCAGCGGGCGCTAGAGTGGGCACGCGCCGAGACTATTCAGGCCCTCCCGGCGGCGCAAGTCGTGCTGGCGGCCGCCGACCTTGCCGACCGACTGGGGCCGGTCGAACAAGGGCTGGCGCTGCGCCGCGAGGCGGTGCGGATGCTCATTCAGGCCCGCGACCGGCGGAGCGCGGTTGACGCTTTGATAGAGATCGGTGAACGGCTGGTGGCAGCGGGGGATACGGCCGGCGCCTATGCCGCTCGGCGGGAAGGGTTGCGCCACGCGCGAGCAATCTACTATCTTGATGCCGTCGAGCGCCTGACCGCGGAGCTAACGGCACGCCGGGCGAGCACCAACCGCGAGTCGCCGTGAGTTGGGCGAGGGGAGTGGTCATCTCGGAGGAGCGAGGTATAGCGCGATGGAACAGTTATCTCAGCGGTACTCTGCCCCGTTTTTGGTCATCGCTGCCGTGTTTGCGACGACGCTCGTCGTCTCCAACATTATCGCCGTGAAGATAGCGGGGTTCGCCGGGCTAACCATCTCCGTGTCTTTCGTCCTCTTTCCGATCAGTTACATCTTCGGCGACATTCTGACCGAGGTGTATGGCTATGCCGCCGCGCGCCGGGTCATCTGGCTCGGCTTCGCCTGCAACGTGCTGGCGGTCATTGCCATTTGGTTGGGCCAAATCCTCCCATCGGCCTCCTTCTGGGAGAATCAGGCGGCTTACGAAACCATCCTCGGAGCCACGCCGCGGCTCCTGATCTCTTCATTTATCGCGTACCTGTTCGGCGAATTCTTGAACTCCTTTGTCCTGGCAAAGCTGAAGATCGCTACCGCCGGCCGCTGGCTCTGGCTGCGGACAATTACCTCCACGGTGGTCGGTCAGGGCGTGGATAGCCTCATCTTCTACACGTTGGCCTTTGCCGTACTGCCAGTTATTGGTGGAGTGATGTCCGGAGGGGACCTCGCCGTGACTATTATCACCGCATGGCTCGTCAAGTCGGCGTATGAGGCGCTGGCCACACCGCTGACCTATGCGGCCGTGAGTTACTTCAAGCGGCTGGAGGGGGTTGACACCTACGACCGCGACACCAACTTCAACCCGCTCTCCGTGTAGCCGGCCAGCGAGGCGCCAAGACGAGGAGGCGAGAACCGAGGTGGTTGGGAAACTGGCGCTCATCGGCGGCGGCTTCATGGGTGAGGCGATTCTCTCTCGTCTCATCACCGCTGTCGTGGTGGCGCCCAGCGCCGTGTCCGTGGGTGAGCCGGTCACCGAGCGTCGAGAGACGCTGACCCGGCAGTATCAGGTCCAGGCCGTCGCGGACAACCGCGCAGCGGTCACGGACGCGGCCGTGGTGCTGCTGGCCATCAAGCCCCAGCAGACCGAGGCGGTGCTGGCCGCGCTGCGCGGCACCCTCGGCCCCGACACGCTGGTCGTCTCGATTATCGCCGGGACGGCGCTCTCCGTCCTGACGGCTGGTCTCGATCATCAGCCGGTGGTGCGTGCGATGCCGAACACGCCGGCGACGGTCGGGGAGGCCATGACCGTCTGGACCGCGACACCCGCCGTCTCCGCGGCGCAACTGGCCACGGTGCGGGAAATCTTCCGGGCCATCGGGCGCGAAATTCAGGTGGACGGGGATCGGTACGTAGATATGGCTACGGCCGTCAACGGGAGCGGGCCGGGCTACGTCTTCCTTGTGATCGAGGCATTGATAGATGCGGCGGTGCAACTCGGCTTGGCACGACCGGCCGCGCACGAACTGGTGGTCCAGACGGTGTTGGGCGCGGCCGCGTTGGCGCGAGACACCGGGGAGCATCCGGCCGAGTTGCGTAATCGGGTGACAACCCCCGGGGGGACAACGGCGGCTGGCCTGTTGGCCATGGAAGCCGGCGGCCTCCGCGCGGCGCTGGCGCACGGGGTCATCGCCGCCTACGAGCGCAGCGTGGCGTTGGGCGCTGGTACCCAACCCGGCTCCCGGTGAGGCCAGCGGTGTCCCACACCTCCCCGGCGGACAGCGCTGACTGCTGAAGACCGGCCGCCGCTGGTATACTGCCGAAAGAGGCGCCACCGGCAACGTCCGGTATTCGCTCGGTCCAAGCCTACCCGACAGTGCAGTTCACCGGTGCAAGCCCGTGATCGTCCTGCATCACGTGTCTAAGGTCTATGCCAATGGGGCTTCGGCACTCACCGATGTGAGTCTGGAGATCCCGGATCGTGATTTTGTCTTTCTGGTCGGACCATCGGGGGCTGGGAAGTCCACCTTCATTCGACTCTTGATCCGGGAAGAACTTCCGACCTCCGGGCGTGTTTTTATCGAAGGGCAGGACATCGCCCGCCTACGCAACGGGGCGATCCCCTACTTGCGTCGGAAGGTGAGCGTGATCTTTCAGGATTTCCGCCTGTTGCCGCAGATGACCGTCTTCGAAAACGTGGCCTTTGCCCTGCGTGTGGCCGGGCACAAGCGTAAGCAGATTGACCAACGGGTGCTGGAGACCCTTGAATTGGTCAAGATGGCCGATTACCGTGACCGCTTTCCCCATCAGTTGTCGGGCGGCGAGCAGCAGCGCGTGGCCATCGCGCGAGCCATCGTCCACAAGCCACCGGTCTTGGTAGCCGACGAACCGACCGGGAATCTCGATCCCGACACGGCGGCCGAAACGGTGCAGCTGTTAGTACAAATCAATGCGTTGGGCACGACGCTGCTGATGGCCACCCACAACCGGGACCTCGTGGACACGATGCAGCGCCGAGTGGTAGCCCTGGAAGCCGGTCGGATCGTCCGTGACGAGCAACACGCCGGCTACGTCTAACCGCCGCGCGGCGCTTCTCCAGGCTCTCCGGTCGGACCGAGGCACGTGAACGGAATCAGCGCATGAACTGGATCGGCCGGGCGTGGGAGGTGTTCGACTACGCAGTGGTGGCCGCGCTCGTGGGCCTCTGGCGCCATCGCTTTATGACGGGCGCCACGGTGCTGACGACTGCGCTGATGCTCTTGATGCTCAACGTCTTTGTCGTGCTGGTCACGCACCTGAACGTGGCGCTGGAAGCGTTGGAGCAGCGCGTCAACGTCATCGCGTACATCCGTGAAGATGCCCCCCCCGGTGAGGTACTCGCCTTGCGACGCACACTCCAGAACCGCTCGGACGTGCTCGAAGTGATCTACGTGACGAAAGATGAGGCGCTGGCCCGGCTGCGTGAGCACTTCGCCGACCGGTCGGAGCTACTGGACATGGTATCGGACAATCCCTTGCCGGCATCCCTGGAAATCCGTGCCCACGATCCCGAAAACCTCGGGGCCATCGTCTCGCTACTACGGGCAAACTCCGTAGCGGAACGGGAAGACGCGGTGTTGGAAGAGGTGACTTTACAAGAGGACATCGTGGAGCATTTGCTGCGGCTCACTACGGCCACGCGCGTCGCCGGTATGGCGATGACCGGGGGACTGGCGGTCGCCAGTCTGTTTATCGTCATCAACACCATTCGCATCGCTGTATACTCTCGCCGGCAAGAGATCGAAGTGATGAAGCTGGTGGGTGCAACGGACTGGTTTGTACGCTGGCCCTTCGTCTTCGAGGGGATACTCTACGGGCTGCTGGCTGCGCTGCTGACGCTGTTGATCGTCGTCCCGGCCTACGATCCGGTCGTGGAGAACTTCTGGGCGCTCCTGTCGTTCTTACCGGTAGAGCGCGATCCACAGTTCGCTACCAAGCTGGCGCTGATGACGATAGTGGTGGGGACCGCTCTCGGCGCTGCGGGGAGCTACATCTCGGTGCGCCGGTTCCTGGAAGTATAGACCATGATCGTACTGCGTAACGTGTGGAAATGGTACGACGACGACACGGTGGCCTTGCGCGGCATCACCCTCACGGTGCCGCGCGATGACTTCGTGTTTCTCGTGGGTCCGAATGGCGCCGGCAAAACGACTTTGCTGCGCCTCCTGAATTGCGCCGAGACGCCGAGCGACGGTTGCATTCTGGTCAATGGTCAGGACGTGGAGGACCTCGACGAGCAGGAAGTCTCCAAGTTCCGCCAACGCATCGGGGTCGTGTTCCAAGATACGCGCCTCTTCGCGGACAAAACCGTGTACGAGAACGTCGCCGTCAGTCTGCAAGTGTCGGGAGATGGGCGTGCCAGCGAGCTTGTATGGGAGGCGCTGGAAGTCGTGCAGCTGGCCGATCATGCCAAGCGTCTGCCGAGGGAGCTTTCGGGTGGCGAGGCCCAGCGGGCCGCCATTGCACGGGCGATTGTGCGGCAGCCACAGCTCCTGCTGGCCGACGAGCCGACCGCCAACCTCCCGCCGGCGATGGCGTGGCAGGTGCTCCAGGTGCTCACCGACATCCATCGCTACCATGGCGTGACCACCCTCATCGCGACGCACGACCGGGAGGTCGTTGATCGGATGCGCCAGCGGGTCGTGGAGTTGGCGCACGGATCCATTGTGCGCGATCAGCGCGGAGGCCGCTTTGCCGCCTAACGTGTGCCGGCCATACTCCACGCGCCGACGGCTGTCGGGGCTGCTGCGTGCCGTCACCATGCTCCTGCTGCTCATCACCTTGGGCGGCCCGGCCGCCACGCCCGTGGCCGCCAACCCTTTCGATGACGCCGTTGAGGCGGCCAAAGAGGCGGTTGACGCCGCCAGGAGCCGGATACAGCAACTGACCCAGCAAAAGGAGCAGACTCAGCAGCAGCGCGAGCAGAAGGAAGCAGAGCTGCGGCAGCTCCAACGAGAAGGGGAGACGGCGCGGGCGGCCCTTGAACGGGTCCGGGGCGAACTGAACGTGGCCGAGCTGCGTCTGGCAGCGATCAAGACGGAGTTGGACAAGATCGAGGTGCATATCCGCGATCTCGAAGCACAACAAGAAGAGTTGCGCGCGGAGCTATTCCGGCGTTCTGCTGCCTATGGGTCGCGTCTGCGCGTGATCTATAAATGGACGCAGCAACCGCCGTTGGTTCTGATCCTCGGGTCTACCGACCTCCACGATTTCTTGAAGCGGCTTAATGGTTTCACCGCCTTCGCCCGTGAAGACAGCCGGCAGGTCGCCGCCTTGCGGCGGGATCACGAACAGGCGGAGCGGGTTCGGCAGGAGCTTGACGCGGAAAAGGCCCGGGCCACGGAGCTGCGCGACGAGGCAACGGAGGTCAAGCAGACTCTGGACATCAAACGCGACCAGCGACAGCAGTTGCTCGCACAGATCGAGGCCGATGAAGCGCGCACGCGAGAAGAAATCACCGAAATGGATCGGCAGGCCGAGCGCTTGACCGAGCAGATCCGGCACCAAGTCGAAGTCGAGCTACCCAGACGGCAAGAAGAAATCCGGCGTCGAGAAGAGGCGCGCCGCCGCGCGGCCGCGGGCCAAGCTGGGATCCAGGTAGTACCGGCGCCGAGCGGCTCCTTCATCTGGCCGGTTAGCGGGCCGATTACCGCCGTCTATGGACAACGCACGTTTGCCCAGCGCTTCCACACGGGCCTCGACATTGCCGCCAACCTACGGGTGCCGATCCGGGCGGTCGCGACCGGCAGCGTCCTGTACGTGGGGTATGCCGTGCCAGGGAATCGCCGGGCGTCGTATGGGATGTATGTGACCCTGTTGCACGGTGACGGGAAAGTGACCTTGTACGCACACCTGGATGACCGCGTCAGCCCGCCACCGGTCGAGAAGGGCCAGATTATAGATCAGGGCACGGTGTTGGGCGCAATCGGCATGACCGGTATTACCAGCGGGCCACACCTCCACTTCGAGGTGCGCGAGCCGGACGGGAGAACCCGCAATCCGCAGGAGTTCCTGCCCTAGCGACGCGGCGACATCGTGTTTCGCCGGGCAGTGCTCGGCGCCTACCCGGCAGGCTCCCGCTTCCTCTGCCGGATCACGCCTGGGTACGGAGGAGAAAGCGCCGAACTGCGGTCAGGACACCGTGACGCTGCCGTGGGGCAGGGGCACCGTTTCCACCCAGATTTTACCCGGCTGCAAGTACACTTCCTGGCCGGAGCGGTCATAGAACACGGTGCGCGACCGGCGCGTTGCCTTCTGCCAGGTACCCTCAATGACCTGTCCCTGCTGGATGATCTGCGCTCGCCCGGTGCCGAGCGTGCCGTACAGCAAGCGCACATTGCCGGGGTAGCCGTCGTCGGCCGGCGACTCCTCCTGGAATTGCACCAAAATCGTGGCGGCCCTGATCTGCTGGCCGGTGCCTGGGTCCACGTGCGGCACCCCGCCCATGATCCGGCGATATAAACCCGTCGACGCTTCATAGCGCCACTGTACCGCGTAGCCTGAGGCACTCGGCCAGAAGGCGATATGCACTGCCGTATGTGTCGCGCTCGCCGGAGGTGGTTGCTCCGCATCCGCGAACTGCCAGGCCCGGAAATCCCGGTTCCAGCTTTCCCCTGCTGCGTCAACGGCGGTGAGGCCGCGCCGCGCCGCGACGCCCCAGAGCCGTTGGGTATCGGTATACATCGTATGCTCCAGCGAGACGTTGCGGCTCCTGTCGCGCCAATACACCGGCGCGCCAATCCGGAACTCATCGAGGTCGCTGTAATCTGCCCAGCCGTAGCGCTTGATCTGTCCCAGCGCGTCTGCACGGGCACCGTTTTGGCACCCGATACCCGTCCGCTGGTCGCAATAGGCGGCTCCTACGTGGGCGTAGAGCGGGAAACGGCCATACTCGGATATCCAATCGAGGAAGTACGTCCGGGCGCTGCGTACCGGTCCGGCGCGGACCGCCTCCATGCCACGGTCGCAATAGAACACGGCCAGAAAGCGCGTGATTCCACCTTCAGCGACCGCCTCGTAGACCACGTCGGCCGAGGCCAGTCCGTATTGCGGTCGCGCATCAGGATGGTTCTCGATCATCACGCCGAGCGGACGTCGTGTCTCCCAAGCCGTGCGGTAGGCTTCGGGGTAGCGGATGCCGTTCAACGGACATTCATCACTGTCTCGCACTTCATGGACCACCATGGTCGGTATGGCGTACGGCCGGGTTTCTTCCGCCGGGATGAGGCGCACCGAGTCGAACGGGAACCCGAGACTCGTGGTCTCCGGTAGCTCCGCGGACAAGGAGCTATCGTTAGCGACTGCTGGCGGCGCGTGGTCGTGAGCACAGAGCGGATCGAGCAGGTCCGCTTGCAACGGGAAGCGTCCCAGTCCGACCGCCGGCTCCAGATAGGCACACGTCACTGCAACGGCCGGCGGTGCGGCCACCGTGAGCACCAGCCCGAGCGCCACCAGGGCCAGCGCCAGCCGCGACCATCGAGATTGCGTAGTCAACCTTCCTCCTTTGCAGCACCGCTATGTACGCGATAGTTAACGCAGCGGCCGGCGCCCCGGATACAGAAACCCGGCGTGCTGGAACAGAAGCCGGCCTAGCGACCATCGGGACCATCGCTGCCGCGGCCGGCCGGGCGCGACGGTATACTCCCGGTGCTCGGAGGCGCGGCGGCATCCCTTCCGAAAGCGGAGTTGCACGACTGCGCCCGCTCGCCTCCTGACACTGCAAGATTACCTCGCACTCCCTGAGGGCAATGGCCTGGAGCGCGAGATTATCCGGGGGAGATTATTCGAGTCCCCACGACCACGCATCCTGCACCAACACCTGCTTGGCGAGTTGTTTGCACTGCTGAGTCACTACACACGCCAGCGTGGTGGGCATCCCATTCAGGTCATTCTGGATGCTGACTTGCTGATGGATGCCCTGCATACGTACCTCTCGCCCGATCTAATGTACTTCCCACCCGAGGCCGTCCCAACACTGCTGGACCTAATGATGCGCGGCCACCGCATCCATCTCCGGGACGCTCGACCAGAGTTGGTCGTCGAGGTGCTCTCACCCCGGAGCGAGGGGCGTGACCTCGTGGAGAAGCGGGCAGTCTACACCGCGGCCGGCATTCCCCACTACTGGGTTCTCGACCCGCAAGAGCAGACGTTCCGGGAGTGTGTGCTCGACCCGGGGCGCGGCGAATATGTCGAGTACCGGCACGAGCAAGCAACGGTGAGGCCATGGCTCTTTGCCCACGCGCAGCCGCCGCTCACTCTGGACCTGCCGCGCCTCTGGCCAGTGGACCGGTACCCATCGGCCTGACCTGACGCGGGCAGCGTGGTAGTGGTACAATAGAAAAGTGCCGGTCGTAACCGGAGCCGCAAGGTTCGCGGGTACGGCCAGAGGAGGGATGGCTGAGCGGCCGAAAGCGGCGGTCTTGAAAACCGTTGGTCGAAAGACCCGGGGGTTCGAATCCCTCTCCCTCCGCCGGAAGCCTAAGCCGGACTTGCCAGGCAGCAGTCTATGGAAGGGTCGCATAGTTGGCCTAGTGCGGCGGTTTGCTAAACCGCTACAGGGGAAACCCTGTCGTGGGTTCGAATCCCACCCCTTCCGCCACTACACCGCTCAAGCGTGTTCCCAGCAAGGGCACGCTTCCTCTTTGGCCTAGTCCCCCAGCCACACCGCCTCGCACGCGCGAGACTACGCCGCCGTGGCACTTTGTCGCTCGCGCAGGATACATATGCTACTATAATCCTAGCTCATGCGGCAGCGGCAGTGCGCTCGCAGCCCCGCTGCCGCCGCACACGCGGTCCGCCCCCTACCACCGGCACATTGTTGACTCGCCGATGACAGATTGCTGCCTATGAACCACCCTCCGGCACCCGACGACGAGCGGCGCTTTTGGCTGGCCCTCCATCGCCTGCCCGGTGTGGGGCCAAAGCGGTTTCGACAACTGCTCGACCACTTCGGCGCTATCGAGGCTGCCTGGAAAGCCACTCCGACTCAGCTCGGTCAAGCCGGGATTGATCGTCGGACGGCGGCGGCTATCGTTGAGGGACGCGGACAGGTAGACCCGGAGCGAGAAGTCGAACGGCTGGCAGCGGCGGGGATCACGGTGCTGACCTGGCTGGACGAGGACTGCTACCCGCCGCTGCTCCGCACCATTGCCGCGCCGCCGCCGGTGCTGTACGTCCGTGGCGAGCTTACTGCCCAGGATCGCAGCGCCATCGCCATCGTCGGCACGCGGCGCCGCACGACCTACGGTCGCACCGTCGCCACGAAACTGGCCGGGGACCTGGCCAGCGCCGGGCTGACCATCGTGAGCGGCCTGGCGCGGGGGATTGACGGCCACGCGCACCGGGCAGCTCTCCAGCACGGCGGGCGCACATTGGCGGTGCTCGGTCACGGCCTCGACACCATCTATCCAGCCGAGCACCGCTCCCTCGCCGCAGAGGTGGCCGCGCAGGGAGCGCTCCTGAGCGAGTATCCGCCCGGCGTTGGACCGGCGGCCGAGCATTTCCCGGTCCGCAATCGGATCATCAGTGGCTTGGCGCTGGCGACGGTGGTCGTCGAGGCCGGTGAAGCCTCGGGCGCACTCATCACGGCACGCGCCGCAGCGGACGAGGGGCGCGACGTGTTTGCGGTGCCGGGGCCGATCACCTCACCCGCGAGCCAGGGCTGTCACCAGCTCATTCAGGAAGGGGCCGGGCTGGTCAGCGCGGCGCAAGACATTCTGGACGCGCTCAACCTCCACCTGGCGCCGGCGGCCCATCAGCTGGCGATGGCGATGCCGGCCAACGACGAGGAAGCGCAGGTCCTGGCAGCCCTCCAGCGCACGCCAGGAGCACCCTGCCACATTGACGACATCATCCGCGACTCCCAGCTTCCGGCACACACGGTCGGGAGCACGTTGACGGTGCTGATACTGAAAGGCTTGGCGCAGGAGCTGGGCAACCAGCACTACGCCAGCCTATGAATGTGAGCGAGTCGGTTGCAGTGAGTATCAGTGAGCAGGTAATAAGCCGGTCCGCTACCGATGCACCGATTGCCCGTTACGGAACTGAGCAGCGCCGTTGCCCCGGCGGGCAGCGCGTCGCTGCCGCGATGCACCGAGGGGATAACGGGAGATGGCAGCACGCGAGCAGGTCCAGATCGGCGCACACCTCAATGGTGGCGTGAACAAGGCCACCGCCCACGCCGACCGGATCGGTTTACGCGCCGGACCAATTCAGCTCTTTGCCCGTAGCCCTTCCGGCTGGCGCACACCCAACCACAAAGACACGGCGGTCAGCAAGTTCCGCGCCGCGTGTGCGGAGCGCGAGCTTGGTCCCGCCTTCATCCACGGCATCTACTTGATGAACTTTGCGTCCCTCGATGAGCGCATCTACGGGAACAGTCTCGAAGCGTTGACCGCCGAGTTCCGCGTCGCGGCGCGTCTGGGCGTTGCGGGAATCGTGATCCACCCCGGCGCGGCCAAGGGCCAATCGGTGCCGGAGGCGCTGGATCGCGCGGCGGGCGCCCTCCGGCACTGTCTCGATGCGACCGCTGACGACGCCGGCGAGGTCGAGTTGCTGCTGGAGACGTGCGCCGGTCAAGGCACCACGCTCGGTCGCACGTTCGAGGAGTTGGCCGGGCTGCTGGAGCGCCTCGATCACGATCCCCGGGTCGCCATTTGCCTCGACACGTGCCACATGCACGCCGCCGGTTACAGCCTGACGCCGCAGGCCCAGCAATCGGACGCGGCGCCGGAAGCGGCCGATGCACCGGCTGCCGGGAAGTCGCGCAGCGCCGTCGTGCGACAGACCGCCTCGCTCGAAGAGACGGTGGCAGTCTGCGACCGGACGGTGGGGCTATCACGGCTGCGCTTGGTTCATGCCAACGATTCCAAGGTGCCGTTCGGCACCAATCGTGACCGCCACGAGAACATCGGCCACGGCTCAATTGGCGAGGCGGATTTTGCAGCGGTGCTCGCCCACCCGGCGTTGCGGCGCCTGCCGTTCGTCTTGGAGGTGCCGGGCTTCGACAAGAAGGGGCCGGACGCGCCCAACCTAGAGGCGCTGCGGCGCCTCGCGGGCTAGGCGACCTCACCTCAACCTTGTTTCACGGAGAGAGCACGCCCACATCCAGGTGCCGGTGCTAACTCGCCATGCTGCGTGGGCTGTGTCGCTCCGCGAACGTCACAGGCAAGGCGGCCAGTCGCGCACGCATGACCCGCACGGCCTCGGCGTTGTTGTCAATGAGGATGAAGGAGCGGCCGAGTTGGGCTGCGGCGATGCCGGTTGTGCCGCTGCCGGCGAAGAAGTCCAGCACCACGTCGCCAGGGTGCGAGGAGGCGCGGATAATCCGTTCCAGGATGCCGAGCGGCTTCTGTGTTGGGTAGCCGGTCTTCTCCTTGCCGTTCGGGCTGACAATCGTGTGCCACCACGTATCGGTGGGCAGTTTGCCGCGCGCCGCCTTCTCCGGCCCGACCAGCCCCGGTGCCATGTAGGGGATGCGGTCAATGTCGTCTACGTTGAAGGTGTAGCAGCCGGGGTCCTTGACGTAGAACAGGATGTTGTCGTGCTTGGCCGGCCATTTCTTGCGCGTGCGGGCGCCGTAGTCGTAGGCCCAGATGATCTCGTTCAGGAAGCACGCGCGCCCGAAGATGTCATCGAGCAGTACTTTGCAGTAGTGGACTTCGCGGTAGTCAATGTGGAAGTAGAGCGAGCCGGTCGGTGTGAGCACACGATAGGCCTCGACCAAGCGCGGGTGTAGAAAGGCGAGGTAGTCGTCGAACCGGTCGGCAAAGGACTTGGTGCCGAGTGTGGTCGTCTCGTAGCGCCGGCCCTGAAAACCCGTGCGGTCGCCGGTCTCGCTACGCACGGTCTTGAGTTGGGTACGGGTCTGCGTGGTGCCGGTGTTGAAGGGCGGGTCAATATAGATCAGGTCTACGGACTCGCTCGGCAGCGTTTCGAGAATCGGCAGGTTGTCGCCGTAGTAGATCGTGTTGGGCATGGAACGTCCCTCATTGATGGAGGCCAGGATAGTCAGGATAGTCAGGGCAGCCCGGTCGCCACGCTGGCGGTAGTGTACCGCGCCCGGCAGCCGCAGCGCCGGACACCGCGGTTGCCGGCGCTAAATTGCGCTGACTCCTTGACCGACTGCGCCGACCGCGCTACAGTCTGGCAGGCACGGAGCGACAAACAGCAGAGGAGCGGTACACAATGAGCGATTCCGGTCGTCCGGCGTATCTCTGGCTTGACGGTGAGCTAATGCCCTGGGAGCAGGCGACGGTGCATGTCAGTATCCTGGGCTGGTCCACGATGGGCGGTGTGTTCGAGGGCATCAAGGCGTACTGGAATGCCGACCACGAGCAACTCTACGGCTGGCAGTTTTTGGAGCATTTCGAGCGGCTCGACGACTCCATGAAGATGCAGCGCATGTCGGTGCCGTACAGTCCGCAGGACTTGGCGGCGGCGGCCGTGGACGTGTTGCAGGCCAACAACCATCGTGGTGATGCCTACGTGCGTCCGCTGGCCTACCATGCCGACGCCGATTGGTTCGGCACGCTGGAGGATAGTAGCACCAGCGTGCTGATTTGGACCAAGCCGTTCGATACCGTCTTGGGCACTGGGACCGTGGTCAAGGCCGGGGTTAGCTCGTGGACGCGCGTCTCGGATAACTCGCTCTCGCCGCGGATCAAGTGCATCTCCAACTACCAGAACAGCCGCATCGCGCTGATCGAGGCCAACCGGCACGGCTACGACCAGCCGATCTTGCTCAATGCCGACGGGAAGGTCACGGAGGGACCGGCCTCCTGCCTATTTATTGTCCGCGACGGCGTGGCGATTACGCCGAGCACGACGAGCGGTATTCTGGAGAGCATCACCCGCCGCACGCTCTTGCACCTCTGCGAGGAAGAGTTGGGCATCCCGGTGGCCGAGCGCGAGGTGGACCGCACCGAGCTGTATATCGCAGATGAGGTGTTCTACTGCGGAACGGGCGCGGAGATAACACCCGTCGGCTCGGTTGACGGCTACCGGATCGGTGACGGCGGGATTGGCTCCATCACCACCCGGATCGAGCACCTGTTCCACGACCTCGTGCGCGGTCGCCATGCGCGCTCGGCGGAGTGGTGTACCCCGATCTATAGCACGGCGCCGGTCAGCGCAGCCGCCGGCTGACGGTGCTGCCGAACGTTCGGCCCCGGCTTGGCCCCCACCCGCACCCTCCCCCGTTGCGACAGGGGAGGGAGTTGCCGTCCGACCGTGTGGCGTGCTGGGGGGTGCCCACCACCCACCACCGCCCGGAGGGACGCCATGTCGGCACCGCCCAGTGTAACCCAATGGACGCAGCTCGTCGCCACGCAGTTGCCGCCCTTGAGCCGGCCCCAGGCCCGCGTGCTCGCCCTGTGGAGCCTGAGGCTGGTGCTGGCCCGCTCGTGTGGCCTCACGGCCGTCAGTGTGTTCGTGGCCAGCCTGCAGGATCGCCAGGAAAACACCGTGCGCCAGCAACTCCGCGAGTGGTGCTACGAGGCGCCCGCCAAACGGGGGCACCAGCGCCTGGCGCTGGCGCTGGAAGCCTGGTTGGCGCCCTTGCTGCGCTGGGTCTTGTAGTGGTGGCACGGGAACCAACTGGCCCTGGCGCTGGATGCCACCACCTTGGGCGACCGGTTGGCCGTCCTGGCGATCAGTGTGCTCTACCGCGGCTGCGCCATCCCCGTGGCCTGGGCCGGCTTGCCGGCCACCGCCCCCAGGGGCCTGGAAGGCCGAGTGGCGGCGCTTGCTGCAGCAGG
>DAOUJP010000021.1:0-274398 GCA_034422515.1 Chloroflexota bacterium
CCTGCTGCAGCAAGCGCCGCCACTCGGCCTTCCAGGCCCCTGGGGGCGGTGGCCGGCAAGCCGGCCCAGGCCACGGGGATGGCGCAGCCGCGGTAGAGCACACTGATCGCCAGCACGGCGGCAAACCGGTCGCCCAGGGTGGTGGCATCCAGCGCCAGGGCCAGTTGGTTCCCGTGCCACCACGGCAAGACCCAGTGCAGCAAGGGGGCAAACCAGGCTTCCACGGGGAGCGCCTGGCGCTGGCGCCCCCGTTTGGCGGGGGCTTCGTAGCACCACTCGCGGAGCTGCTGGCGCACGGTGTGTTCCTGGCGATCCTGCAGGCCGGCCACCGAACACACTGACGGCCGTGAGGCCACACGAGCGGGCCAGCACCAGCCTCAGGCTCCACAGGGCGAGTACGCGGGCCTGGGGCCGGCTCAAGGGCGGCAACTGCGTGGCGACGAGCTGCGTCCATAGGGTTACACTGGGCGGTGCCGACATGGCGTCCCTCCGGGCGGTGGTGGGTGGTGGGCACCCCCCAGCACGCCACACGGTCGGACGCCGTGTCATGCCGCTGTTTTCAAAAAACCTACCCCTGTCAGGGGCCTCACCCCCCCGGCCCCCTCTCCAACATTTGGAGAGGGTGTGTGGATTCCCGCTTTCGCGGGAATGGCGGCTGCCGGGGCGTGATTGATCGCGCTCCTACACAAAAGACTTACGCTGCTGCACTGCGCCGGTTTGCTCGCTCCAGCATCTCGCGGGCGCGAGTGAGGCTCGCGGCCGTGGCGCCGCCGAGCATTTGCGCGATCTCGGAGAGCCGCTCTTGCTTGGCCAGCTCTTGCACCGTCGTCGTGGTGCGGTGCTGCTGCTCTTGCTTGGCGATGAAGAAGTGAATCTGGCCGTAGACGGCGAGCTGCGGCAGGTGGGTCACGCACAGCACCTGATGCTGGGCGGCCAGCTCGGCGAGCTTCTCACCGAGCACCCGGCCGCTCCGGCCCCCGATGCCCACGTCTATCTCGTCGAAGATCAGCGTCGGAGTGCGGTCCACGCCGGAGAGGATGGACTTCAGGGCGAGCAGGATGCGGCTCATCTCGCCGCCCGACGCGATGCGCGCGACCGGCTTGAGCGGTTCGCCTGGGTTGGGTGCAATCCGGAACTCCACTGTGTCTATCCCGCTGTCGTCCCAGGCGAGCAGGGTGCCGGGGGCCGGTTCCTCGCCGAGCGCCGGCGCCTCGTCGGGGGACCAAGGTATGCCGTCCGGGTCGGACTGGTACTCCACCGCAACCTCGAACGCCGCCGCCAGGTTCAGGTCGGCCAGCTCATCTGCCACCGCCGCTGCCAACTGCCGGGCTGCCCGCTGGCGTGCCCGCGATAGGCGGGTTGCGTGCCGGCCCAATTGCGCGGACAGGTCTTCGGCCTGTGCAGCCAACTCGGCCAAGCGCTCATCCCGCCGCGTCAGGCCGTCCAGCTCTGCCGCTGCCGCTGCGCCGTAGTCTAGGACCGCCTCGATGGTATCGCCGTACTTGCGCTGCAACGACCGGATCAGGTCCAGCCGCTCTTCCACCTCGGCCAGCCGCGCCGGATCGGCCTCGACGGCCTCGGCATAGGCACGGAGCGAACGGCCGACCTCCTCGACCAGCGCCGTTGCCTCGGTCAGCATCGCCTCGGTCTCGGCGAGCGTCGGATCAATGGCGGTCAGCACGTTGAGCTGCCGGCCTGCGTCGCCCAACTGATCGAGCGCCCCGGCCGCGCCCTCGGTGCCGTTGAGTTGCGCGTAGGCGCTAGCCGTGGCGCTGGCGAGCTGCTCGGCGTTGAGCAACAAGTGACGCTCCTGCTGCAATGCCTCGTCTTCGCCGGGCTGCACGTCGGCGCTGGCGATCTCGTCTACTTGATAGCGGAGCAGGTCCACGCGGCGCGCCAGCTCGCGCTCGTCTTGCTGCATCGCGCGCCACTGCCGCCGCGCGTCGCCGAGCGCCGCCGCCGTGTCGCGTACCTCCGTAGCGAGCGCCGCCAGCCCGCCGAAGCGATCGAGCAGTTGGAGCTGGGTTGCCGGCTGTAGGAGGGACAGATGCTCCGTCTGGCCGTGAATGTCCAGCAGAAAGCGGCCCAGCGCCGCGAGCGTGTGCAGCGGAACGGCCCGACCGTTCACCCGGCCGACGCTCCGCCCGTTGGGGCGGATGTCCCGCGTCAGGATGAGGTCCAGCGGGCCGGTGTCCGCTGCTTGCTCACCGTCGTCGGTAGCGAGCAGCCCTCTCTCTGCCAAGAGCGTGTGCAGGCCCGCCGGTGGCTTGGCGAGGGAGAATACCGCCTCGATATGCGCGTGCGTGGCCCCCGTGCGAACGTCGTCCGCGCCGCCGCGACTGCCGAGCACGCGGCTAATCGCGTCAATAATGATGGACTTGCCGGCGCCGGTCTCGCCGGTCAGGACGTTGAGGCCGGCGCCGAACCGGATATGCACGTGAGCGAGCAGCGCAAAGTTCTCGATGGTCAGCTCGTGCAGCATGGTGCCCTCAGTAGCCGTCGGCTATCAGCTATCAGCCGGCAGTCGTCAGCTCACCGCCCTCCGGTGTCGAGGGGAGCAGCGGGGCGCGTTGCAAGCCCGGCACCAGCACCCGGTAGAAATAGTGGCGGCTACGCAACCGGGCCAGCGAGCACGGATACGGCGCAATGGTTGCCTCGATGACATCCTCGTTCTGCAGCGCAATCGTGCGCTGCCCGTCAATGGCGAGCACCGCCTCGTGATCGAAGACGGCACTCACCCGCAACGGTGCTCCGTCCGGAACAACCAGTGGATTGGGAAAGCTCACGAACGGCAGCACCGGGCTGACGATGAGCGCCCGCATATCCGGCGGCAGCACCGGACCGAGATTGGCGAGGTTGGAGCCGGTAGAGCCGGTGGGCGTGGCGAGAATCAGCCCGTCGGCCGCGTAGGTGGTGACGTACTCGTTGTGAATCCACAACTGAAGCCGCACCACACGGTTAGCCCGTCCTCGGCTGATGAGCGCCTCGTTCACGGCGAGGTATTCGCCCACCACCGCCCCTGCTCGCCGGTGCGTAATGGCGAGCAAGGCGCGCTCCTCGGACCAGTAATCGGCCGCCAGCAAGCGCGGGAGCGCGGCGGATACTTCGTCGGCCTCAACTTCGGCGAGGAATCCGAGCTTGCCGAAGTTGACGCCGGCCACCGCCACGCCGACCGGCGCCGCCAGCCGCAAGGTGCGGATGATGGTCCCATCGCCACCAAAGGTGAGGGCCAAGTCCGTGCCAGGTAGGCCGGCGCTCACCGCCGCTTCTTCCCAGGCGGATTCCGTCCAGGTCTCGATACCGGCGGCCTGGATGTGTTGGGACAACGAGGCGGCCAGTTCGACCGCTTCCGGTTTTCGCGGCTGGTAGACCAGCCCGATGCGTTGTGCTTGCGCTGCTGCCATGGTTGAGTGCCCGGTGCCCGGCAGAGAGCCAATGGTGACAGATGATCTCAGGCGAGGCTGTGCCGTGCGGCCTTGTCTCCTCTCCGTCCGATTACATGCTGCGAGCCGACCGTCACCGGCGGCGGCGTGTCTGGGACGGCCGGTGTGCCGAGGGCACGCGCCCGGCGTTGTTATACTGGATAGCGGTGATTGGTGAGAAGTATGAGGGACGCGAAGGCGATATCGCCCAGGCAGCCCATCAGACGCACGTCGCCGCCGAGCCGCCCGAAAGAAGAGACGGCCCGCTTGGGCGATGCGATCTACGAGCAGGACATCCGGCCGCAGGTCGAGGCGGACCACATCGGAGCGGTCGTTGCCATCGACGTAGAGAGCGGGAGTTGGGCCATCGGCGCGGATGTCCTTGAGTCAGTAGACCGCCTGCAAGCGCAATGGCCTGATGCCTATGACATCTGGTGTAAGCGAGTAGGGTACCGGGCCTTGGCCAGTTTCGGGGGTGGGTCTCTGCGGAGGAACGAGTGATAGAGGGCGTGGTGAACGCGGCCCTGGAAGCCGTCGTATCCCTCACGATACAAGGCCCGTCAGGTCAGAACCGAGAGATCGAGGCTGTGATAGACACCGGCTTCAACGACTTCCTGACCCTGCCCCCTCCGTTGGTGGCGGAACTGGGGTTGGCATACCGGAATCGGGGCCAGATGATTCTGGCCGATGGCAGTGAGGTAACCTTCGACATCTATGGAGTCACCATGCTCTGGGACGGCGAGCCACGGCAGTTCCATGCCTACGCCGCCGATGCCGAGCCGCTTGTCGGTATGCGGCTGCTCCAAAGCCACAGCTTGTACGTGGAAGTTGAGGATGGCGGCAGCGTCGTCATTCAGGCTAGAGAGTAGCGGTACTCCCAATCACCCCCCACTCTTACTGGTCCGCGGTTACACCAGCAGGCCAGCGCTGGCGGTTCGGCGGCGTGTCTGGGTAGGCCGGTGCGCCGGGGGCACGCGCCCGGCGTTGTTATACTGGATAGCGGCGATTGGTGAGAGGTGGCGGCGCGGCAGCGGCGCTCGCCAGCGCCGGCACGGGCAAGTGGCGGAATCGGCAGACGCGCTAGCCTTAGGAGCTAGTCCCGCAAGGGGTCAGGGTTCAAATCCCTGCTTGCCCACCATCTACCGCCGTCTCTATACGTCTGGGCTACCGGCCGCCACGACTACTCGCGAGGCTACGACCGCTGGCGGGGACGTAAGAAGGCCGGGATGTCCAGGGGGTCCCGGTCGCGGGGTGCGGAGCTTTCGGGGAGGCCACGCGAGCGCACACGCGGGCTAGGTGCCGCCGACCGCTGCCGCGGCAAGGCAGGCATACCTTCCGTCGGCATTGTCCCTTGTGCTTCGAAGCCGGTACCGATCACGGTGATCTTCACCGCGCCTTCGTTCTCCGGGTCAATCACCGCCCCGAAGATGATGTTGGCTTCGGAAGCGGCCGCATTGGCAATCACGTCGGCCGCTTCACTGACCTCTGCCAGGGTCAGGTCTTCGCCGCCGGTGATGTTGAACAGGATGCCGCTCGCGCCATTGATCGCAATATCGAGCAGCGGACTGGCCACGGCCTCCTTGGCCGCCTCCGCGGCGCGGTTCTCCCCGGAGCCGTGCCCAATAGCCATCAGTGCCGAACCCGCGTTGGCCATGATGGCCCGGACATCGGCAAAGTCCAGATTAATCAGGCCAGGCACCGTAATCAGGTCGGAGATGCCTTGGATCCCTTGCCGCAGCACGTCGTCGGCCAGCTTGAATGCTTCCGTGAGCGTCGCGTTCTTGTCGGCCACGTTGAGCAAGCGGTCATTGGGGATGGTGATGAGGGTATCCACTTCGGCTTGTAGCTCGGCAATGCCGTCCTCGGCAACCTGACGCCGGCGAGCGCCCTCGAACTTGAACGGCCGCGTGACCACGGCAATGGTGAGCGCCCCCATGCCCTTGGCGAGCTGGGCGATCTTCGGCGCAGCGCCGGTGCCGGTACCACCACCCATCCCGGCAGCGACGAACACCATGTCGGCGCCTTGCAGCACCGCTTCGAGGTCTTCCAGGCTCTCCTCGGCGGCTTTGGCGCCGATCTCCGGCTTCCCGCCAGCGCCCAGACCCTTGGTGCTCTTGTCGCCGATATGGACGGTCGTCGGAGCGGTCGAGCGCACCAACTGCTGGGCGTCGGTATTCACCGTAATGAAGTCCACGCCCCCAATCTGTGTCTCGATCATGCGGTCAACGGCGTTGCTCCCGCCGCCGCCAACGCCGACGACCTTGATGAGCGCGTACTGATCGAGTCCCGGCGCCATCCCCGGCCCGTCACCGACCTCCTCGCTACGTCCCACCGACCGGATACGATCTGGCATCATGGCCATAGTGCGCTCCCTCTCACAACTGAGGCTGGACACGGCCGCCTGAAGACATCCAACTGTACCATCTTCCCTACCGAACCGGAAAACGTGCCGCGGCCATACCCCGCCTCCGCGTATCAAGAACGGTAAAGCGATACGGAGGCCTCGCCGCTCGGCAACATGAGCACGTGTAGGAGCAAGCGGATGAAGATTACGAGCGTAGAGACATGCACCCTCGACATCAGCGGTGCAGCCGGCGGCTATGCCTTTCAGCGCGATCATAGCGTACTCCTGGTACGCACCGATGAGGGGCTGACGGGCATCTCGCGTACCGGTCCGGCGACCATCCCCGTGATCGAAGCGTTGACTCCCATCCTGCTGGAGCAGAGTCCGCTGGACGTGGAGCGGCTGTGGCACGCCATGTATGCCACGAGCCAGACCCGCGGCCAGCCTGATTCGCGTCTCGTCGCCGCTATCGGCGCGCTCGACATTGCGCTGTGGGACCTCAAAGGTAAGGCGCTGGGCCAGCCGGTGTGGCGGCTGCTTGGCGGCGCCCGTCAGCGCGTACCCGCCTATGCCGATGGGACGGTCTTCGAGCGCGAAACGGGGGAGCTTGTCCAACGCCTCGCCGACTACCGGGAACAGGGCTTTCACCAGGTCAAGTTCCACACGCTCAACAATGATCCGGTGGGGGTGCTGTCCGAGGTCGCCGCCGTGCGGGCCGCGATTGGCGAGGATGCCCAGCTCATGGTAGACGCGCATCGCGCCTGGGACCCGTGGACCGCCGCTGCCGTGGCCCAGCAAATGGAAGCACACAACGTCTACTGGTTGGAAGAGCCGGTGCAGTGGGATGACCAGGTTGAAGGGCTGGCCGTCGTAGCCCGCGCGGCCAATCGCCTCTTGGTTGCCGGCGGCGAGGGCGAACGCACCCTCTATGCTGCCCGGGACCTGGTAGCGCGTGGCGCCGTGCGCGTGCTACAGCTCGATATTCTGTCCGGCGGCGGCTATACGGCTTGGCGCAAATACGCTGCCGTTGCGGAAGCTTTCCACGTCAAGGTGGCTCCACACGGCGCCAACTACCCGGAGCTGAGTGCCCACTTGGTCGCGGCGGTGCCCAACGGATTGACCGTCTCGACCTGCCCGGCCTGCGAGCCGTATCAGATCTGGTCGCGGCTGTACGAGCAGCCGTTGGACGTGCGCGACGGCTGGATCACCCTCAGCGACCGGCCGGGCCTCGGCCTGACGCTGGACGAAGATTTCATCAGCCGCCACGCCCGGTAGTCCGGCCTCTCGCTGCCGGCTGACAGCTACACCAACGTTGTCTCCGGCGGGACGATGGTGTCAATGGTCGCGCGGTCCTCGTCGGTGATGGTCACGTCCGGCGCGCCGAGGTTGTCCTGGAGCTGCTCCGGCGTGCGCGGGCCGATGATCGTGGCGGTGACACCGGGTTGGGCGAGCAGCCAGGCGAGCGCCAACTGGCTCAGGGTGACGCCTTTGGCATAGGCGATGGTTTGCAAGGCTTCGAGGGCGTCGAACGTGCGGGCGTGCTCGGCCGCTGCGAGGTCCACGCCGCTCGCACTCAGGCGCGAATCGGTCGGCGCGGGTTCGTTGCGCCGGTACTTGCCGGTGAGCCAGCCACCGGCCAGCGGGCTGTACAGGATCGTTGCGATGCCGTACTCCCGACAGACGGGCAGCACCTCCGTCTCGACCTCCCGCCGCAGCAGGCTATACGACGGCTGCTCCGACACGATAGGGGCCAGCCCCAGGCGGTCGCTGGTCCAGAGCGCCGCGCAGAGTTGCCAGGCGGGGAACATCGAGGTGCCGTAGTACACGACCTTCCCTTGCTGGCGCAGATCGTCCAGTGCCCGCAGCGACTCCTCGATGGGGACCGTGGGATCGGGCCGGTGCAGCTGGTAGAGATCAAGGTGGTCGGTTTGGAGCCGGCGCAGGCTGCCCTCGACCTGCGCCATGATGTGGTAGCGGCTGTTGCCGCGGTCATTGGGGCCGTCGCCGCGGGGAAAATGGACCTTGGAGGCCAGCACTACGCGGTCCCGCCGCCCCTTGAGGGCTGCGCCGATGATCGTCTCGGACTGCCCATCGGTGTACGAGTTGGCCGTGTCTATGACGTTGACGCCGGCATCGAGGGCGGCGTCAATCAGGTGGCGCGTCGTCGCTACGTCAACCCGCGTTCCGAAATAGGCTGTGCCCAGGATGATGGGCGCGACCTTGACCCCGGCGCGGCCCAGATTGCGATATTGCACAGTGTTCCCTCCCTCACGTTACCGGCCAGCTTCACGATAACATTGCCGGCCTCCCGGCGCCGTGCCGCTGCGCCGTACACGCTGCTCGCTACGCCAAGTTCACTCCTGGCGCTACAAGCGTATCAATCGTGGCGCAGTCCTCGGCGGTGATCGTCACGTCAAGTGCGCCGAGATTATCGTGGAGTTGGTCGAGCGTGCGTGGGCCGAGAATGGGCGCCGTCACGCCCGGCTGTGCGATGAGCCACGCGAGCGCCAGTTGACTGAGCGTGGCGCGCTTGGCCGTGGCGATCTCCTCCAGGGCCTCAAGCGCGTCGAACGTCGCCCCATGCTCCGGGTCGTCGGGATCGTATCCTGCGGCCGCGAAGCGCGACCCGGCTGGCGGCGGCTGGCCGCGGCGGTACTTCCCGGTCAGCCAGCCCCGTTGCAGTGGGCTGAACGGCAGCACGGCGATCCCATACTCGCGGCAGAACGGCAGGACCTCCGCCTCGACCCCGCGATACAGCAGGTTATAGCGCGGCTGCTCCGACACAATAGGCGCCAGCCCCAGCCGGTCGCTGGTCCAGAGCGCCGCGCAGAGCTGCCAGGCGGGAAACATCGAAGTGCCGAAATAGCGGACTTTGCCCTGGCGTCGGAGGTCGTCCAATGCCCGCAACGTCTCCTCCGGCGGCGTCGTAGGATCGGGCCGGTGCAGTTGGTAGAGATCGAGATGATCGGTTTGGAGCCGGCGCAGGCTGGCCTCGATCTGCCCCATGATGTGATAGCGGCTGCTCCCCCGGTCGTTCGGGCCGTCACCGACCTTGTTGTAGACCTTCGAGGCGAGCACGATCCGGTCGCGCCGGCCCTTGATGGCCTGTCCGACCAACTCTTCCGACCGGCCCTGGGTGTAAATGTTGGCGGTATCGAGCACGTTGATCCCGGCGTCGAGCGCGGCGTGAACCAGGGCGATTGCCGTAGCGGCTTCGACGCGCCCACCAAACTGCGCTGTTCCCAGCCACAAGGGCGAAACCTTCACACCCGCGCGGCCCAGATTGTGATATTGCATCGGTCCGTTCTCCTCCCTTTCCACAGCATAGCCGGCCGCCATCGGACGGCACTCGCTCTTTTATCCGGTCCTACTCTTGAGATTCACCCGTTCCTTGTTATCTCTCACGGGTCACTAACTGTCGAGTTCCGGCCAGAAGCGCTCGTACAGTTGAGCGCGGTTGAGCGCAGCGATCTCACGTGCTGCGGTGGCTGCGAGCGGCACCGTGCGAATCTGCGAGGGAAGCAGGTTGTCCGGAGTGCAGTCGTGGGCGGCCAGCCAGCGGCGGTGCTCGGCGTCGGGGAGCCGGGCGGCGCGTGCCAGATAGGGGCCTAGTTGCTCTCGCAGATCGTCTGCCACCGCCGCTCCGTCGTTGGGTAGGAGCAGCAGCAGCCCCACCCCCGGGCCATCCGGCACGGCATAGCCGCGTGCTCCCTCCGGCAGCAGGCCGTCCGCTACGAGCAGCGGTACGGTCCGGTCGAGGCAATATAGCTGCCAGAGGAGCCGCTGGTGGTACCGGCGCTGGGCCTTGCCGGGGCCGGTGTAGCGGAAGAAGCCCTGCTCGCCTCGCGGCGAGAGCAGTATGATTTGTTTGGGGCGTTGTTGGGAACCGAGCGCGGCAACGTAGGCTTGTAGCTCGCGCTCCGGGAGCACGGCGTCCGGGCTGACGACGGCAAACGCGCCGACCTCCTCGGAGTGCTCCGGGTCGGGGAAGCCCACGGTCTGGGCAAAGATGACCGCCGGGTGCTGCATCAAGTAGTTGTCTACCTCTTGCGGGTAGATGTTCTCGCCGGAGCGGATGATCGTTTCCTTCGACCGACCGACGATATAGACGTGGCCTTCAGCGGTGATCTCGGCGATGTCACCCGTATCGTGGTAGCCGCCGGCAAAGGCCCCGGCGTTGTCTTTCGGCCGGTCGTAGGCCACAAGGATGTTGCCCCGCTGGACGAGCCGGCCGCGCCCAGTGCGCCGGGGCTGTCCCGCGTCGTCGAGCACGAGCAGATTGAGATAGCGGTTCGTCGGGCCGGTGGAGCTGAGGCGCGCCCGGTAGTAGTCGAGCGGGTAGCCGGGGCGCATGTTCGTGCTGCCCAAGTAGTTCTCCGACATACCCCAGCGGAAGAGAACCAGGACGCCGCGGTCTAGCAGCCGCTCCTGCACTTCCGGCGCCAGTGGCCCGCTGCCGACGGCAATCCACTTGAGCGTACCGCCCGTGTGCAATCGCTGAAACAGGGCCGCATTGCGCTGATCGCCGGGACTGACCGGATCGAGTACCGGCGTCAGGTGGCGCTGCACCATCGAGCTGGTCGTAATCCGGTCGCGTACCGCTACGTCCCAGTGGAAGCCGAACGGCGGCACGACGATGCGCGCGCCGACGCCGAGGAGCGCGAGCGAGAAGGCAATCGAGTTGATGTGGTAGAGCGGGTTGACCAGCAGAAAGCGGTCGTCGGCCGCGAGTGCAAAGCCCTCTTGCAGCGCCAACGATCCGGTCAGCAGACCGGCGGCGGAGAGCATTGCCCCTTTGGGGCGGCCGGTGGTGCCGGAGGTGGACAGGATCAACACCGGGTCGTCGAATACCGGGGTCCGCTCCAGCGTCACGGTAGCGGGCTGCGCCGCGACGGCCGCCCGAAACCGCTCCGCGTGTACGTCTACGACGCGCGCCGGGTCTACATCGAACTCGGCAGCAAAGGCGGCCGGCTCACGATCAACGAAGATGCGGTGGTAGGCGGTACTTTGCAGGAGCGCGCGCGCCCGGTCTCGCTGTGCCATGTTGATGGGTGTGACCAGCGCGCCGATAGCCCACGCCGCGTACTGGAGCGCCAACACCTCGCGGCTATTGGGCAGGCAGAGCGCAAGCCGCTGCCATGGTCCCAGGCCCTGAGTCCGCAGCCACGCGGCGCGGCGTTGGATCAGCGCCGCCAACTCGCTATAGGTGGTGAGGGTCGGCGGCGTATCGGGCGCGGCGCCATAGCCGGCAAACTTGACCCGGCTGTAGTCGGCGAGTGCGACGCGCGACCCGTACCGCTCACCGAGCCACTGCACAAAGCGCAGGAACGACTGGCCGGCCGACCCGGCGGCGTTGCCCGCGGTTTCTGCCCAGGGAAAGACGGGCGTAACTACACGGCCATGCTGATCACGGGCCGTATGTGCCTGCCGCCACTCGTCGGTAGCCCGCAGCGCCTTCAGCCATGCCGGAGCCTGCGCGGGAGGGGCGTGTGCAGGGTGCGATCCGACCATCGTGCCGCGAGTATAGGGAAATAACGCCTATCCGTCATACCCGCGCCAGCGGGAATCCAGCCTTGCGGCTGCCACCCCTGTAGGGGCGCGATTCACCGCGCCCACGCGCTCGCCGTTCCGGCGGAAGCCGGAATCCAGGGTCATTCGTCGCTCCCGGTCGCCGCACTGCCCCCTTCCCTGCTAGGGAAGGGGCCGGGGGTTAGGTCCAACCCCCACGCCTCCGTCCACGAAATTCCCACGTGCGCGGGAATGACGCAATAGGCCTGGGCAAACCGCCAGTGCGAGGGACTGTGCTCAGAACTGTCCTCACGGGACAGTTACTTATTGAACGGTCAGGTTGCGCCGGCTTGGGGGGCGATGTAGATGACCTTTCCGCTCTCCGTTTCGGTGTATAAGACTTCGCCGCTGCCCGTTTCGACCTTGGTCACGTGCTGCGCCGGCTTGGTCACTTGTTGCGCTGGCGTCACCAGGTCGTTGGCTGGGATGACGACCCGTGTCACGCCCGCGCCGCCGACCGTCACCGGCTGACCGATCTGCACCTCGGATCCTAGTACCGCCGTAGCGCCGGTCTCGCGCTCCGGCGTTTGCGCGGCGCAGGCGGCGAGGGCCAGAGTCACGCCCACGAGTGCAGTCGCTCTCAATGCGCGGCTCAACAACCTTTTCATATGATGTACCCTCCCGCAACCCCCGTCGCCACTTGCATTATCAAGTGGCGGACACGCCACATTCCTACCATACGCCCCTTCCCAGGTACTGTCAAGAGGCTCGGCATGACGACGGGTGGTTACCTCTACGGGCCAGTGGTCATTGGCCGCCGCTGAGACGCGGGAGCCGTGCCACCAGCCGGTTGGCCATGCGGATGCTGTAGTTCTGTCCCCGGTCTTGCGGGTAGACCTGGAACATGTTCGCCAGGTAGAGGCCCGGCAGCGGTGTTTCGTGCGGCGGGATGTGCTGCACGAAGTCGGTAGTGACGATGGGCTGGGCAAAGGGCGCTTGCCACACCCACTGCTCCTGCACCCAACTCGGCTCGAAGTCGGGATTGATTTGCTTCAGGTAGGGATAGAACTGTGCCAACGTCTCGGCGTCGTCTTGCGCGAACAGCGGATGCTCCATCGGCAGATAGTTACCGAGATAGAGCAGCCGCCGGCCGCCATAGTCCGCCGAGTCCATGTAGTTCGTGTGCTCGACGGCCGCCAAAAACGGATAGCCGGGGTCGTTGACACTGAGCCAGTAGACGGGCGGCATGAAAGGACGGTCGAGCGCTAAAATGACACAGTGCGCGCCATACTCCTGTCCCCAGTCGAACTGCCGGGCAAACGCCGCCGGGAGCTGGGGCGTGAGACGGAGGGTGATCCGGGTCGGCAGCGTGGAGACGACGGCGCCGAAGCGGTGGGTAATCGGCGGCACGGTGCCCGTGGTCGCTCGACTCTCGATCCGAAACGTGCCGTCCGACCGCTTTTCGATAGCGCGGACCTCGTGTCCCAGCAGCACGCGGCCACCGTGCCGCTCGATTTCCCGGACCAGCCCATCGTAGACGTGCTGGAAGCCGCCGCGCACGTAGCCGAGCGATTGGCTGCGGAAATGCACCCGTGCCCAGAACCACGACAGCGCAATCTGCTCGGCATAAGCGCCGAACTTGCTGACAAGCTGTGGCCCCCACACGAGGTCGTAGACGCGCCGCCCCATCGTGCGGCGAATCCAGGGTGCCGCCGTGCGCCCCTCCAGGCGTTGATGCTGCCGCTCCAGCTTCAAGTAGGCAATGGCCGCGCCCAGCCGTAGGCGGTCGAGTGGCGAGAGCGGGCCGAAGCGCAGGACGCGCAGGGCCGAGTCCAGCGGCCACGCGCGGCCGTGGACGAGGCAGGCGGTCGTCGGACGCGGCCACACCAGCCGCGTGCCCAGCCCCAGTTCTTCTATCAGGGCGATAGCGTCGCGGTCCGAGCGGAAGAGGTGGTGGTAGAACTTCTCCAGGTAGGTGTTCGGCACGCCGGGGAATGGAAAGCCGGCCGCCAAGCCCCCCGCTGCCGGCTCCCGCTCCAGCACCGTCACCGGCTCGCCACGCTGGGCCAGCCGTAGCGCAACCGTGAGACCCAGCGCACCGGCGCCCAACACCCCCCAGCCGGCGGAGCCGCCCTTGCGCTGATCGCCGTTCATAGTCTTTCTTGGTGGCTAATGGATGTCCGCGTGATTCGGTCAAGCTAGTTCGGCGAGCAACTTGCTAAGGATGTCTTGCATGTCGCATTCACCAGTGGGCAGGTGGGCTTCCCTGGCGCGAACATTGAGCACCTGACGGACATGGAGATGGTGCCAGGGATAAGAGTGAGGTTCGGCGTGACGCTCGTAGCGCAGCAGTGGTTGTTCATCTCGGCTATCGAACCATGCGAGAGAATACTCGATCACCTCTACCAAATGGCGACCGCGCCTGGTTACGCGCAGTCGTGCGGCGGCGGCAAGCTGCCCGTGTGAGCCAAACGGGATCCGTGCAGCCTGGCCCGGCCCGGTCGTGTTGGGTTGGATAGTGAGCTGGTATTCCAGGAGCGAGTTCCTCTTGCTCCGACGCTGCACCCGGCGGCAGACGAAAGCGTGCTGGGTCACTCCTTGCGCTCGGAGGATGGAGTTGAGTGATCCAGCCCACTGCTCAACTGTCGGTTGCGACATCAATGAGCGCCTGCTCTACGGAGGCGGCCAGCATTGCGTAGTGGGACTTCTCCCAACTGTCATCCGCGATAGTCCCGGAGCGCCAACCGTCCAAGAACTGGCGCCAGGTCAAGCCGAACATACGTCCGTAGTGCTGAACCTCCTCCCAGATTACCCGGAAATCCGGGTCGTGCTTCAGCATCTCCGGCACAGGATCGTGCCGGAGATGCGGTTGGTTGCCGTCCGAGGGCTGACTGACGGCCAAGATCGGCGCGGCCGGCTCACGCCTTGGGGTCTTCAAGTCTACGGTGTCTGGACTAGACACGACAGGCCTCCTGGTCGTGCGTACTGACCGGCGCGCCGCCACCGCTGGGAATTGTGCAGTACGACCGGTGAGCGTGTCATACTATAGCCTATGGCAAGGTGGCTATGGCTGGAGTAGACATCGCGGCATACGCGAAGCTGGTGCCGATAGTGAAGCGTTCACCGCGGCAGTGTCTCCGGTCCTCCTACGACGCAGAAGCGGACACGCTCTATGTCAGTTTCAAGCAGCCTAGCCACGCGACCGATAGCGAGCTTACCGACGATGATGTCATTCTCCGCTATGAGGGTGACGAGATCATCGGCTTTACGATACTCCGCGCAAGCACACGTTAGCTGCGGGCACCTCACTACCGTCCCAACGCAACCGGTACGGCCCCAGCGATCCATTCTATTCCCGGTTCCATAGGCAGAGCCACCACACCGCCAGCTTGGATCGTGCTCCCGTGCAACGGGCGCATGCTGCCGCCAAGGCCGGTAGCCGTAGAGGCCGCAGCCCCCATCTGCTAACGTATCCTGGATGTAGACCGTCGCGGGATAAGAGGCCGGTTTCGGCACCAGCGTGCGGCTGATCGGCGTCTCCAGAGCAAGCGCAAGAGAGCAATAGGTTGTCACATCGCTGGTGGTTCGTGCTGAAGCGATTGGTGCTGCTGGGCGTGGCCCTTGTGGTGCTGGCGCAGCCGGCGCTGGTCGGTGCGGCCGATCCGAGTAGTGAAGCCAGCGCCCTGCAAGAGCAGCTTCGCCTGACTGTGCCGCCCTATCGGGACGAAGTAGATATCGCCCGCCGCTTTCGCTATCCCTGCGGCGCGTCGGTGCCGGGATCGGTCGCTTGGAACATCCAGGAAGCGGTCGGTACCGAGCGTCAGTTCTGGGTCATTGACGAGCCGAAACGCACTCACTTCCAGGCCACGGCCACGCTCCGGCACGCGAGCGACCACCTCCTGCTGTACGTTCAGAACGGCGCCTCCGTTTCGTCGCGTGCCCTCGCCAGATCGGCCCGTATCTTCGAGGCCAACACCTTGCCGTTGCTGGAGCACACCTTTGGCGCTTTGCCGGATGGGTTGCGGATCACGATCTTCAACGGCCGGCTTCCAGGGGTAGGCGGGTACTTCGCTTCGAGTGACCTGCTCCCTACCGCCGTCAATCGGTTCAGCAACGAACGGCCCATGCTCTACATGAACACCAACGTGTTCCGCGCGGGCAGCTTCGCTTACGACGCGGTTTTGGCGCACGAGCTACAACACATGATCCATTTCTTCGTACACCCGCAGCAAGATGCGTGGATCAATGAGGGCGCCTCGGAGGTGGCGATGGCCGTCACCGGCCACCTCCCGCTGGGCGCGGCCGATGCGTTCGTGCGCCGACCGGCAACGCAGCTCGATAGCTGGGCCAGCAGTCCCAGCCAATCCGTCGCCCACTATGGCGCCGCGTACCTCTTTATGACCTATCTAACGCAGCGGCTGGGGCTGCTCGACAGTCAAGCCGGTGACGGCCTGACCTTCACCGGCCTGCGCGACCTGATCGCCACCGAGGGCATTGGCACAGTGTTCTTGGACACCTACCTCAGCCAGCAGGGCACCGGGCTGACCTTTGCCAGCCTCTTCCAGGACTGGGTCGTCGCCAACGTGCTCAACGATAAAGACGTCGGAGACGACGGGCGCTACGGCTACGACGATTGGGACGGCCGGATGGCGCCGACGGTGGTGTGGCGGAGTTATCCCCAGCAGCTTACGACCGATGTCACCCAGCACGCCGCCCACTATGTCGAGCTGCATCCGCCCGCCGAAGACTCGGGCACGCTGGAAATCACCTTTCGCGGCGAGCCGACGGTGCGCTTGGTCGGGACCGACGCCCACCAAGGCAGCGGGATGTGGTGGAGCCGGCCGGCAGACAACAGCGAGAGCACCCTCACTCGCCGTGTGGACCTCAGCAACGTATCGAGTGCCCAGCTAGAGTTCGCCACGTGGTACGATCTCGAACTGGGATACGACTACGCCTTCGTCGGCGTCTCGACCGACGATGGATGCACGTGGACGACCCTGGGAGGCCAGCACACGACGACCGACGACCCGGTGGGTCACAACCTCGGGCACGGCTACAACGGCCGCAGCGGCGGCGGCGCCGAGCCGCAGTGGCTGGAAGAGACCATTGATCTCACCCCCTACGCCGGCCGCGAGGTGTTGCTCCGGTTCCACCACATCACCGACCAGGCCTATCATGGCGCCGGTATACTGCTGGACGACATCCGCATCGCCGCCATTGACTTCACCGACGATGCCGAGGCGGCGAGCGATTACTGGACCGTCGCGGGATTCGTGCGCTCGACGAATGTCGTGCCGCAGCAGTGGTCCGTACAGGCGGTGCTGTTCGATGAGAATGACGCGGGGAGCTTGGTAGCGCCGCTGTCGCTCGACACCACGGACACCGCAGTCACCGGTACTCTGCGGGTCTCGACCGATGAGATCGAGCGGCTGATCTTGGTGCTGGCTCCGATGACCTCGACGCAAGGGCAGCCGGCTCCGGTGACCATCCAGGCCCGCTTCACGTCCGATAGCTCGTTTGACGCCGATCTCCCGTTTGAGCTTGACTTTCCCTAAACCGCTCCCTAGGGCCAGGGGCCCCGCTCGCTAGGCAAGCGGCCCACAACCTCATCGCCGTGGCTCCCTAGCCGGGACAACCGCGCGGCGGTACAATCCGGAGTGGAGGCGAATAGTATGGCCAGCGACCGCCCGAATCTGCTCTACCTACACTCTGACCAGCACAGTCCGGCCGTGATGGGCTGCACCGGCGATCCGCTCGTGCAGACGCCGCATCTCGACTCGCTGGCGGCGCAAGGCGTCGTGCTGGAGAACGTGTACTGTCCGTCGCCGCTCTGCGTGCCGGCGCGGATGGCCATGTTGACGGGGCGGCATCCGCACGAGAACGAGGTCTGGACCAACGACCACAGTCTCGGTGCGGGCGCCCCCACATTTGCCCATTCAATGGGTGCCGCCGGCTACCACCCGGCCGTGATTGGGCGTATGCATGCCATCGGCCCGGATCAGTTGCAAGGCTTCGCCGAGCGGCGGGTTGGCGACCACGGACCCAACTACCTCGGCGGCGGCGGCGTGGGCCACGGCATGCTCAATGGCACGGCGGGGCCGGAGCGGGTGAGCCTGGAGCTGTCCGGGCACGGGCAGAGCGCCTATGAAGTCCACGATGAAGCGGTCACGGCCGCCACGGTCGAGTATCTGAATGAGGTCGGCGCCCGCCAGCGAGCGGGTCCGGAAGCCGACCCGTTCTGCCTCACCGTCGGATTCATGTTGCCCCACCAGCCGTTTGTCGCCCGCCGCGCGGACTACGATCTCTACCGCGGGGCGATGACGATGCCGGAGTACCCGGAGCCGTTCTCCGACTCGCTACATCCCTACTTGCGCTGGTGGCGGGAACGCTGCGGCATCGTCGAGGTATCGGACGCCGAGATACTGCGAGCGCGGATCGCCTACTGGGCCCTCGTCACGCGGTTGGATGCGATGATCGGCGAGATTCTGACGGCGCTACGCGAAAACGGCCTCGCCGACAACACCCTGATCGTCTATAGCTCGGACCACGGTGAGCAAGTGGGCGAGCACGGCTTGTGGTGGAAACAGACTTTCTACGAACGCTCGGTAGGCGTGCCGGGCATTATCACGTGGCCGGGAGTGCTCCCAGCCGGCACGCGCTGCAACCGGGTGGTCAGCGGCCTTGATCTACCGGCGACGATGCTCGACGCGCTCGGCGCACCACCGCTGCCGCGCGCGAACGGCCGCAGCTTGCTCCCGCTGCTGCGTGGCGAGAGTGACGAGTGGGAAGACGTTGCCTTTGCCGAGTTGAGTATTGATGCGGGCTGGTACATGCGGATGATCCGTAGCGGCGACTGGAAGCTCTGCTACTACCACGGCCATCCGTCGCAGTTGTTCAACCTGGCCGAGGACCCCCAAGAACTGCACGACCGGGCGCAGGACCCTGCCTGTCGGGAGGTGCGGGAGCAGCTTACCGCGCGGGTACTGGACGGCTGGGACCCGGAGTGGGTCGGGGAGCAACTGGCCATCAAGCGCCGCGAGCGAGAAATCTTCCGCACGTGGGGGCAGCAGGTTCGGCCGCCCGACCGCTACCGGTGGTCCATGCGCCCCGAGATGTCGTATCTCGATGCCGACTCATCATAGGGAACGGCGCCCCTCGCCCCCGCAGCCTCGTGCCCGCCCCCCCGCTTTGCGGGAGGACCATAGGGGGGCAGTCACCCCGTTCCACTAGCGACTGACCACCGCCCACTAGCCACTGGTTAGGCCGCCACGGCAGGTGGAGTGGGCGGGAACACCGGCGGCTGCTCGGGCGGCCACTCCACCCGCCCCTCCGGCGTGCCGACAATCGAAATCCGGTTCAGCCACGGCTGCACGACGAGCGCCGGACTGTAGCCACGGACGTAGGGCTTGACGAGCCGGAACTCCTTGCCGTGGAACAGCGGCACCCAAGCCGCGTCGTTGACAATCAACTGCTCGACCTCCTGATACAGACGCAGGCGGGTCGCCCGGTCTTGCTCGGTGCGCGCCACTAGCAGCATCCGGTCCACCTCGGCGTTGGCATAGCGGCTGTTGTTCTCGTTACTTTCGCTATGGAACAGCACGTCCAGGAAGTTCTGCGGGTCAGCGTAGTCCGCTACCCAGCCCAGGGAGAACAGTTGCACCTCCTCCGGCCGCTCGGTCAGCAGCGTCAGAAAGGAGGCAAAATCGGTCTGTCTGATCTTCACGTCCACGCCCAGATTCTGACGATACATCTCGATGATCGCCACGATGTGCGGGGCGGGCTGCGCGCCGCCGCCGGCCGTATGCAGCACGACCGGCGGCAGATTCTGGGCATCGCGGTAGCTGGACTGGCTCAGAAGCTGGCGGGCCAGTCCGGCATCGAACTCCAACCCCTGAATTTGCTCGTTGTGGCCGGGCAAGTCCGGTGGCAAGATGCCTCGCGCCGGCGCGGCCATCCCCCGCAACGTGACGTTGACGAGCTTCTCCCGGTCTAGGGCGTGGTTGAACGCCTGCCGAATCTTCACGTCGTCGAAAGGTTTGACGTTGATGTTGAGGCCCAGATAGAACACGCTCAGGTCCGGGGATACTTGTAGCTCCTCGTGCAACGGCTGGCTAGGGTCGCTGAGTCGCTCCACGTTGTTGAGGCCGACGTAGGCAATGTCGAGGATGCCCTGCTCATAGGCGGGCACTTCCGGCAGACCGCCGAGGAACTGCACCTCCTGGAGCTGGGCCTTTTCTCCGTAGTAATCATCGTTGCGTGCCAGGACCAGCAGTTCATCGGGCTGCCACTCTTGGAGCATGAACGGACCGGAGCCGTTGGGACTGTTGGCCCAGTCCGGGCCGGCTTCGACGTTCTCGCGGTCCACGACATACGCCGTCGGGTAGGTCAGCTTGGCCAGGAAGTAGGCTTTCGGCTGGTCAATCGTAATCTCGATGGTGTAGTCACCACGTACCTTCACGCCGACAATCTCGCTGGCGGCCCCTTGCAGCTTCTCGCGCACGCCGACAATATCGCCCAAGTACGTGGCGGCCACCGGGGAGGCCGTGGCAGGATCGGCTGCCCGCTCCAAGCTGTACTTGATGTCCTCCGCGCGGATCAGCCGGCCGTTGTGGAAGGTCGCGTTCTGCCGCAACTCGAAGGTGTAGACCCGGCCATCGGGACTTACCTCCCAGCGCTCGGCCAGATCGGGAACCACCTCGAACTCCTCGTCGAGGCGGACCAGCCCGCTGAACAGGTGGGAAATGTAGAGCGCTGACGAAGCATCTTGTACCTTGGCCGGATCAAGAGTGATGATGCCGTCAAGCCCTAGGCGGATGAACTGCTCGCTCTCCTCGGCAGTCTGTTCGCAGGCGCTCAACGGCCCGGCAACACCGATCATCAGCAAAAGGGCCACGGCGATCCACCGGCCGGCGGCCGGGAAGCGCCAGCGCCTCTCGGCCGGCCGCGGCGGGGTGTGCGTGGAAGCGGCTAATCCGGTAGTCATATCCATCTTTACGACCATCCTCTTTGTAGAAGATAGCGTAACGCTGCCGGCAAGCGCCGCGCAACCGGAGCGGCAGTCAGGGTATCTCGGTCCGCCAGCGCACGTCTTCGCGCTCCACTACGTCTGCGGCCTTCCGGCGGTCGGTGGGTGACGCGAGCAGATCGAGCCAGTTGCGATAAGTGTATTGCCAGGTGACGAGCACGAACCACGCCACGGCCAAGGTCATCAGCGGCACGACCGTCACGATCACCCGCCAGGCTACCGGCTCCGGGTACACGCTGCGAAACAGGCCGAAGTACAGGAGTCCGCCGAGAGTCAGGACGTAGCACAGGGCGAACAGCGGCAGCTGTGGGCGCGGTGTATGGACCGACTTGGTCACCGCACGGCGACGATTTTGCCAGCGCCGAAACAGCGCCAGCGCCGTCCCCGACGCGACGGCATAGACCAAGAGCGGCGCTTCGGTGAAGAGCGGCGCGAAGACGGAGCGGAAGTTGCCGGCGTCGAGCGCCGGCATGGCTTCCGTCAACTCGGGTAGATAGGTGAAGTAGTTGATGATGGCGCCCACGCTCGTGAGGAGCAGCGCCAGGATGATGGCCAGCGCGTGGAGCACCAAGGGGGCGACGAACACGCTGAGACCGGCCAGGGCACCACAGAGCACCACCCGGTGCTGGCTCGTGACGGTCGCCAGCACCTCGTGCTGATAGCGTCGTAGCGCGCGGGCGCGGTATGCGGCGATCTTCGCCTTGGACATACTTGACATAGGTGCCGGTCCGCCTCGCCCCGGCGCAATCTTATCTTTCTTCCGCCGACAATACGGTCCGTCTGCTCTGATTATAGTCACAGTAGCGTGACGCCGGCATCGCCCCGCCCCGAGGTTGCAGCCCCGGTTACGATGCGGATACACTTCGGTTACACCCAACGGGCGAGTACGGTACGCTGTGTTGTGCCGGCTCCGGTCAGCCCGTTCTTGAGCCGGGTGAGACGGCCGCAACGGCCGAGCGCATGTTGTAGCCTCCGGCGGCGCGTGTGGTAGACTAGGTTGTCCCAGTCCGCCCCCCTAGCGTGTCGGTTGCAGGACTGCTTGGGGAGGTAGCCCGGCGCTCTGCCAAGGCGCGCTGAGGGCGTGCTGCGCTAGACAGGGCTAGACAAGGGCGCGTTTAACTGATACAATCGTCACCGCAGCGGCTCGCAATATGGGTCTGCCGACTGGTGACATCGTGCCTAGCGGCGTATACTGCCCGTGCAGACGGTGCTAGAGGCGTGGTCCGGCGGTGTAGTGGAGACCTACTGACCGTAGCCGTGACTAGAGCGGGAGGTAGAAGAAGCATGTGGAACCGAAGTCGAAACAGCCGGCAGCGGCGCGTTGGGCGGTCGAAGCACCGCCGGCAGCGAGGCCTGCACGTGCTCATTCCCGTGCTGCTCGTGCTCTCGCTGCTGGTGCCGCTGGTGCCGGTCGTGCAGGCGAGCGGTGGGAATGCCACGCCGAGTGAGCACCAGGTATCGGCGCCCCCGGCGCAGTTCGGCGACCGGCGCAGCGAGGAGGACATCTTCCTACCGGAGGAAGGCTTCGGTGAGCCGCTGTACCAGAGCGTGCTGGAAGGCTGGCTGCGGGAAGGCATTCAGCCCGCGCCGCCGGAGTTCGAAATGGTGATCCGCGGCGTTGACTGGAAGGCGATCAGCGATCCGCGCCACGTCCAGGTCGGTGACGCCGCCGCCACGAATATGATGCAGCGCTATGCCGACTTGTGGGAGCAGAGCCAGGCGCTTACCCGCCAGGACCCGGTGCGGTATCCGGTCAACCAGAATATCCGCAACCTCACTACCGCCTATGACCAACCGGAAGTAGCCCAGACCTATCAGCGTTTGGGTGACCGCAGTGGTCCGGTTGCCCTGTGGGTGGACGATCTCGGCTTCATCGAGTGGGAGGTCGAAGTCCCGCAGACGGCGCTGTACAACATCACGACGGAATATTTCCCCATTCTCGGCAAGCGTTCCTCCATCCAGCGCGAGATACAGGTCAATGGCGAACTGCCGTTCCGCGAAGCCAAGCGGATCGTGCAGCGCCGCGTCTGGATCGAGCAGCGGAACTACGAGGACCCCGACTGTGCCCAACACGGTGGCGTGTGCCGCGACAACCAGGGCAACGATATTCGGCCGACCCAAGCCGAGGCGCCGCGCTGGGAGACCTTCACCTTCGAGGATGCCGATGGTCGCTATCGTGACCCCTTCATGTTCAAGCTGAACGCCGGCAAGAACACCATCCGCTTGACGGTGGTGCGGGAAACCGTGGCGCTTGACAAGCTCATCATCCACGGTCCGCGCCCCAACCTGTCCTACGAGACGTACTTGGCGCAGGCCCGCGCCGCCGGCTTCCGCGAAGTGCCGAGCACGGTGCCGCTGACGCGCGGCCGCGGGAAGATGCTGGTCCAGGCGGAAGACGCGGACCACAAGAGCAGCCCCACCATCCGCGGCGATTCCTGGGAAGATGCGTTCAGCATTCCGCAGTCGTATGGTGCGTTCCGCCTCAACTCCCTGGGTGGCTGGCGCTGGCGGCTGCCCGGTGATTGGATCGAGTGGGACATCGAGGTACCGCAGGATGGCCTCTACGCCATCACGATGAAGGCGTGGCAGGGTTGGCGCGGCCGCTTCCCCCGCTATCGCAGCCTCACCATTGACGGCCAGATTCCGTTCCGCGAGGCCGAAGACCTGCTCTTCCGGCCCGACAACGAGTGGCAATACTACGAAGTCGGCAAGGAAGAGTCCGGCGAGCCGTTCTTGTTCGCCCTCAAGAAGGGCAAGCACGTCATCAGGCTACAGGTGACGGTAGGTGAGCTAAGTCAGACGCTGCGGACTTTGGATGTCATCGTCACCGAGATGTCCAACCTCAACCGCGAGATGTTGATGATTACGGGGGTGAATCCCGACCCCAACATGGAGTGGGACCTCCACCTCAAGATTCCCGACCTCCAGGACCGCTTCCGCTCGATCCGTGATCGCCTCCTGGAGCAGGCCAAGATCGTCGAGGAAGCGGCCGGCGGGGCCAGCCTGTCGTCCGGCGCGTTCCGTATCGTCGTCGAGCAGATTGACGGGATGCTGTCGCGTCCCCACGAGATCCACAAGCGGATTGACGAGTTTGCCCGCAACCAGAACCTCCTCAGTTCCTGGCTGCTGAACCTCCAGAATCACCCGGTCTATCTGGACTGGATCGCGGTGCATCCGCCCGACTATCCGTCCGTACCGAACATGACCATCGTGGAACGGATCAAGATTTGGTTGGGTCAGACGCCGCGAGACATCATCGGCCCGGCCCGCGGTAACGCTATCGAGGAAGCGTGGGCGGCCTTCAACGCCTTCCTGCTCTCCTTCCGCAAGAACTTCACCGGGGTCGGCAGCATCTACGACACTGCGCTCGCCGAAGCCTTCCGCGACCCCAATTCTGTGCCGCCGGCCTTCACTGATCGTCCCGAGGATTGGGCCGCCATCCGCAAGGAGCTAGAGGTTGATCCTTCCCCACTCCAAGTCTGGATCGGACGCGGTATCGAGTGGGGCATGATTATGAAGGAGATGGCGGAGACGGAGTTCACGCCGGAAACCGGTATCCGCGTGAATATCAACATCATCCCCGCCGGCCAGTTGGGCGCGTCTCAAGGCAGTCTGCTCATCTTGGCGCAGACGGCCGGTGAGGCGCCGGACGTCGGGGTCGGTGTGACGGCTGACGTGCCGGTTGAGTTCGCCATCCGTAATGGCCTGGTCAACCTCAACACGCTGCCTGGCTACGACGAGGTCAAGTCCTGGTTCCGACCGGGCGGACTGATCCCGTTCCGCTACTGCGATGCGAACAAGGTGTGCGGTGACTACGCCCTGCCGGAGACGCAGGACTTCTCCATGCTCTTCTATCGTAAGGACATCCTGCACGAGTTGAACATGCAGCCACCCGAGACGTGGGATGATGTCTATGAGATTCTGCCCCAGCTGCAGCAGCGTGGGATGGACTTCTTCTACCCGCCGCCCACCTTCGGTGGTGGCACCGTGGCTATTCGCACGGCCGTGCAGGGGGCCGTGGGTGTGGTGCCATTCCTCTACCAGAACGGCGGTGAGTTCTATACGTGCAGCAAGGACAACGCTGCCGACTGCACCGACGATGACATCCTCTCGCGGTCGTCGCTCGACACACCGGAGAGTCTCACCGGCTTCCAGGAATGGACCGAGCTATACACCAACTTCAAGCTCTCGCGGGAAGCGAACTTCTTTACCCGCTTCCGCACCGGTGAGATGCCGGTCGGCGTGGCATCTTACTACTACTACGTCTCGTTCGCGGTGGCTGCGCCGGAGTTGACGGGCCGCTGGGAAATGCAGCCCATGCCGGGTAAGTTGCGCGCAGATGGTACGATTGATCGCACGAGCGGCGGTATCGGTGAAGCGGTGACGATCTTCAAGCTGTCGGAGCGTCCGCTTACCGCTTGGGAGTTTGTCAAGTGGTGGCTGAAGGCCCCCACGCAGCAGCAGTATGGCTTCGAGTTGGAGGCGCTCATTGGAGCGGAGGCCCGCTGGCCGACGGCGAACGTGATTGCCTTGCAGTCGCTGCCGTGGCCGCGGCGTGATATTCAGTCGGTCCTGCAGCAGTGGGAGTGGTTCAAGGAGGTACCGGTCGTCTTGGGTGGATACTTCTCCGCCCGGCACATCCTCAACGCCTGGAACCGCGTGGTGCTGCAAGGCTGGAATATCCGCGAAGCACTCGAAGAAGCGACCTACGAGATCAACAAGGAGCTAGCCAGAAAGCAGGAAGAGTTCGGCTTTGAGGTGGACCCGCGGCTCTACTCGCGTGGCGGGTTCCTGCGCTATCGGGCAACGCCGACGCCTAGCGCCGGCGGCTGACCGGTGTGAGAGCACCCGGCCGATCATGGAGACGATGTAGGGGGCGGTGGAGCGGGCTGCCGCCCCGGTGAGGGTTGAGGAGGTAAGGGAAACCATGGCAACGACAAGCACAAGTCCGGAAACGCTGGTCTCGGCGCAAGAGCAGCTTGCGGCGCGGGCAGCAGAGAGCCAATTCTCACGGTTCTTCAAGCGATGGTGGCTCGCCTATGCGATGATGATACCGCTCTTCGCCTTCTACTTCGTGTTTGTCATCATCCCGGTGATCGCCTCCTTCTTCCTCAGCTTCACGTACTACAACATTCTTGAGGCGCCCGCCTGGATCGGGTGGAACAACTACCGGCTGCTCTTCCTCGAGGATGATGTCTTCCTCATCGCGATTGGCAACACGCTCAAGTTTGCCCTCGTGACCGGCCCCGTCGGTTTCTTCCTCTCCTTCCTCTTTGCTTGGGTTATCAAGCCGATGAAGGCGCGGACGATCCTCGCTCTGGCCTTCTATACCCCCTCCATCACCGCGGCGGTGGCGATGAGCGTCGTCTGGAAGATCGTGTTCGCCGGTGACCGCTACGGCTACCTCAACCACTTCCTGTTGAGCCTGGGCATTCTCGAAGAGCCGTATCTGTGGTTGAGCAACATTGACACGATGATGCCGATTGTCATGTTCGTGGCCCTGTGGATGAGCATGGGCAACGGCTTCCTCGTCTTCCTCGCCGGACTGATGGGCGTCAACCAGGAATTGTACGAGGCTGGCAAGGTGGACGGGGTGGCAAACCCCATCCAGGAGATCTGGCACATCACTCTGCCGATGATGAAGCCCCAGTTGCTGTTCGGATCGGTCATGGCGATTGTCGCCGGCTTCGGCGTGTTCGGTATTGCTACCGCGCTCACCGGCCTGCCCAGTCCACTGTACGCAGCGCATACGATTGTGACGCACCTCTACGACTTCGCCTTCATCCGCTTCGAGATGGGCTATGCGGCGACCGTGGCGGTGATCTTGTTCATCTGGACGTTTGGCCTGAGCCGCATCCTGTTCCGAGTGCTCTCGTCCAAGGACATCTACTGATGGGACGAGCGACGTGGCAGCGGCAAGTCACCGGAGTACGTGCTAGAGAGAAGAGGGCATAATGGCATCAGCAGTCGCACAGCCACCGTCGGTCTTGACCCGTGGACGCGCCCGGCGCCGCTTCCGCATCCGCTTGCGGATCTCGCCGCGCTACTTCATCACAATCCCACTGGCTGCGTTCGCAATCCTACCCATCGTCTACATCATCTCGACGGCCTTCAAGCCGCTCGAAGAGCTGCTGCTCTTCCCCCCGCCGTTCTTCGTGCGGAACCCCACGCTCGACAACTTTACGGACCTGCTGTTGAGCTTCGGCTCGCTGTCGGTGCCGTTCACCCGCTACCTCTTCAATAGTCTGTTCGTCGTGATCGTCCTGACCTTTGCCGGCGCAATGCTGGCCGCCTTGGCCGCGTATCCACTGGCCAAGCTCAACCCTCCACTCGGCAACGCCCTGTTTGCTCTGGTCGTGGCCGGGTTGATGTTCCCGCCGGAAGTGCTCGCCATTCCGCGGTACATCGTGGTGGCCAACATGGGGATCATTGACACCTACTGGGCGCTGATCCTGCCGAACATCGCAGTCCCGCTTGGTATGTTCCTGATGAAGCAGTTCATGGACCAGTTGCCCTCCGAAATCCTGGAGGCAGCGCGGGTGGACGGCGCCAGCGAGTGGACCGTCTTCTGGCGGATTGCCATGCCGATGGTCTCTCCGGCCTGGAACACCGTCATCATCCTGAGCTTCATCGCGTTCTGGAACGACTCCTTCAGCCCGGTTGTGTTCACCCGTTCCGAGGCGATGAAGACGGTGCCCTACGCGATGATTACCATCCAGGCCGGCGCGAACTTCATCGCGCGGCAGGGCGCGGCGGCGGCGGCAGTGTTTATCATGACGACGCCGACCATCCTGGTCTTCATTCTGCGTCAGGCCAAGGTCGTTCAGACCTTCGCCCACGCCGGTATCAAGTCCTAGCTTGTCGGTCGGTGCGCTGCCCGCTCCTCGATGCTGAGGACTGCGGAGAGGGACTGTGTATGTCCCGCCAACGGTGCGAACCGCAGGCCAGGTGCTGCCCCGGCCGAGTGCCGGGGTAGTGCGATGGCAACCAAGTTATCGGGGAGGTGCGAGGATATGCAGAGGCATCGAGGAGGGCGCCGCAAAGGGCACGTGCTGCTCTCGGTGGTCGTCTTAGCGTCGTTGCTCTTTGGGTTGATTGCCGCCCCAGTGGCGGCCGAGCGCGAGCGCTCGTGGGTGCTCGACAAAGACGGGCAGCCCCTGACGGCACCCGTCGCCTACGTGTTCGATTCCGAGATTGACGGCCTCTACAAGGAATCCGGCACCTTCCGCAACCCGTCCGACTTGTTCATTGACCACGAGGAGAACGTCTGGATTGCCGACTCCGGCAACAACCGCCTGGTGAAGTTCACCAGGGATGGTGCCTACCTCGGAGAATATGGCACCGAGCCTGGACCCAGCAAGCTGAATGCGCCGGAGGGCGTCTTCATCACGCTGGACGGCAACATCTGGGTGGCCGACCGCGGCAACAGCCGCGTCGTGGTGCTCGATCCGAACGGCAAGTTCATCCGCGACTTCCCGAAGCCGGCGTCCAAGCTACTGGCTGCCGACCAGGTATATCAACCCTCCAAGATCGTCGTGGACCGCCGCGGTCAGTTGTACGTGCTGAACGGTGGTGGCGACTACCGGGGGATGTTCCTGCTCGACGGGCAGGGCATCTTCCGTGGCTTCTTCGCCGCCAACCGCCTGCCCTTCAACCTCATCCGGCTCGTCATTCAGTGGGTGACGACCGAGGCCCAGAAGCGCCAGATCTCCAAGATTCTCCCCACCCACCACGCGAACATGCATCTCGACGAGCGGGGTTTCATCTGGGCGGTGTCGCCGCTGGGCACCGACGAGCAGATCAAGAAGCTGAGTGCCGTGGGCATCAACGTCTACAAGCTGGACTTCTCCTTCGGCGAGGAGGTCCAGCGGGGCACCCAGACCATCAAAGCCCAGTTCGTTGACATCACGGTAGACCAGCAAGAGATTGTCTCCGCCCTCGACTTCAACTCCGGTCGCGTCTACCAATACGACCAGCTCGGCAACCTGCTGGCGATCTTCGGTGGCCGCGGCCCGCAACGCGGCAAGTTCGAGCTACCGGCGAGCATCGCCACCGACCAGGATAGTCGTATCTACGTCTTGGACGCGAACCGGAACAACATCCAGCGCTTCCGTCCGACCGGCTACGCGCAGCTGGTGCATGAAGCCAGCAAGCTCTACTACGACGGCTACTATCCCGAGTCGGCCGATCTCTGGCGGGAAGTGCTGCGGCGCAACTCGAACTTCGAGTTCGGCCACGTTGGCGTAGCCAAGTCCCATTTCAAGCTGGGGAACTACCTTGATGCGATGCGCGAGTATGCCGTCGCCCGCGATACCGACGGCTATTCGCTGGCCTTTGGCGAGTACCGGCATGACTTCCTACGCGAGAACTTCGGGTGGGTGATGCCCCTGTTGATCCTGGCGATCTGGCTGGGATGGACCCTGATCTCGCGTTCCGTGAAGCGGATCATGGCCCTGAATCTTGAGGTGGAGGAAGAGTACGTATGAGCGTCGCCATGCAGCCGAGAGCGCGCGGCATTCGCGCTGCTCGCAGTATCGCCTACGCGCCGGTCCGGCGCACGCGCCGCGAGGTCTTCGGTCAATGGGTGCGCGATGTCCTCTGGTGGCTGAACAAAGTGGCCAAGCAGGGGCTGAGTGTCCTGGCGCATCCGTCCGACGCCTTTTGGGACCTCAAGCGTACCGGCGACTGGCTCGCCATACCGATCCTCCTGCTCCTCGTCATCACGGCGCGCATGCTCACTCTGGCGCTGACGAATTTCCAGTATGTATTCAGTAAGCCCGGCCAGTTGGAGTTGGGCACGACCGAATTCAACCTGGAGCAAGCTCTGAACTGGGCCTCGCAGTCGGCCACGTTGGGTATGACCAACTTCTTCTACGATTCCAGCCCGGAGCGCGTCAGCGTCATTCTCGAATTTGTCCGCATCCTCATTCCTTTCGGAACCTGGTGTCTGGCCCACTATGCCGTCGCCTCGATCTTCTTTGGTGAGGGCAAGTTCAAGGACGTGGTGGTCGCTGCCAGCTTCTGTTTCATGCCATACATCCTCTTCTCCTGGCCGATTACGGCGTTGATGACCAATATCACTACCCTGAAGGAGAAGGATGTCTACTTCACCGCCACGTTCGCCGTCGGTTTCTGGGCTGCGTACCTGTATTTTGTGCAGATACGCACCATACACGACTTCTCGAATAAACAGACCTGGTCCTGTTGGATCATAAGTTTGATCACGGTCATTCTGATCTGGGCCTTGTTCATCGTCCTTTTCGTCTTGACCAGCCAGGTCACTGAGTTCTTCCGCGACGTGATCTACGAGCTATTTACATCGGGTCAGACGGTCGGAGACGTGTTGCGGTCGCCATTCGTCCGCTTTGCTCTTGTGACGATACTCGCGCTCACATTCGTGACAGTGGCCACCCTGACCGCGAAGAAGCCGAGTGAGGACGACTTCGAGGAAGAAGAGCTGTAGACACGGATCGGTCCGGCGGGCGGGCCAGGCGCTGGCCGCCCGCCGGACCGCCTGTGCTCGTCAGGAGTGTGCCGAGTCCTTCGGGAGGTGGAGTGACTGATGAATCGCATCGCTAAGTCCCAGATCACGCGACGCACGCTGCTCATCGCTGGGAGCAGCAGCATGGCGGCCGGGCTACTGGCATCCTGCGCGCCATTCGGCTCGGACGAGACGGCCCCGGAGTTTACGGAAACCACCAGCGCCGTGGGCATGGCGGAAAGCGCGGCCCGCGAGCCGGTGTGGACTTCCACCGGTGAGCCGTTCTCCGGACCTCCGGCGGCACAGACCAATGCGGAGGTCGGCGAGGAATTCCAGTTGGCGCAGGAAACGGGCACGTTGCGCCTCTATGTTGATCCTACGCTGGGGAAGGTTGTCGTTGAAGACAAGCGCAGCGGCAAGCTCTGGCGCAGTAATCCCGTGGAGCCGGCCAAGCGCAAGACCTTGCTCCAGAACGCGGTCTTCCTCCTCAACTTTACGAACGACCGCCTCCAGATGACCAACCTGGCCAGCTCTGCGTCCGAGAACCCGGAGCTACGCATCGAAAGGCTTGATGGTGGTGGAGTGCGCGAGATTTTCAACCTCACCAAGCGCAAGATCAGTTTGGCGCTCGATCTGCGGCTCACGGACAACTACCTTGAGGTGTCCATCCCGGACGATCAGATCGAAGAGCGCGGCACCTTCCGGGTGGTGTCTATCGAAGTGCTGCCCCTCTTCGGCTCCGCGAAGGTCGGCTCCGAAGGCTATGTGATGATCCCGGACGGTTCCGGGGCGCTCGTCACGTTCAAGCCGGAGTTTCCGCAGTACCGGCAGCGCTATTCGGGCGTGGTCTATGGCGAGGATGCCGGCGGCCGGGCTTTCCGGCGCCTGGCTGGCTCGGTGCGCCAGCGGACTTACTCCGAGCAGCCTTGGCTGCCCATCTGGGGCCTGAAGGACGGCGATCATGCCTATGTTGGCATGGTGACGCAGGGCGATTTCGAAGCCAATATCAACGCCTACCTCAGCGGCTACATCACCGACCGCAACCGCGCCTCCGCCGAGTTCTTGTATCGTCGCCAGGCTTCCATTCCGCGCCGGCGCACGTTGTTCGTCAACCGCATCGAGGAACGGCGACTGCTCGGCCCGCGCAAGCTCCGTTACGTTCTGCTCAACGGCGATGACGCCAACTATGTCGGGATGGCCAAAGCGTACCGCCGCTACCTGACGGAGACGCGCGGGGTGCAGCGCATCACCGAGCGTCCGCGTCCCTACCTGCAGATTTTCATGGGCATCACGCGCCGGATCGGCTTCTTCGACGAGTTTGTCCAGATGACCACGTTCGACCAGACCCGGGAAATCGTGCAGGCTTTCCTGGACAAGGGCCTCACGGACTTCGATGTCACGCTCCTGGGCTGGAACGACGATGGCTTCCGGGGCCGTTTCCCGCGGCGCTACCCGGCCGAATCGGACCTCGGCGGCGACGGTGAGCTACGCAAACTGATCAGCTTTGCCCATGGCAACGGCCTGCGGGTCATCTTCAACGATGACTACCTCTATGGATATACGCGGTACAACGGCGGCATTATCGGCCAGATCCCCGGCATCCGCAACATCTGGAAGAACTTTGCCTACGGGTTCAACACTCGCTTCGATGTCATGCGGGGAGTCAATAAGCTGGCCATCAACCAGGGGCGCGGCGACGTGTATCTCATCAACCCGCACATTGCTCGCACCCGCTATGCCGCGAAGGACCTGCCGCTGCACAAGCGCATGAAGGCCGACGGCGTGGAGTTTCGCTACTTCGGCCGGTTTGTGCTCTCCGATACGAACGAGATTCACCCGCTGCGCCGTGAGGCGGTGGCAGCGGAGTGGATGCAGATTATGGGCCAGGCCAAGGAAGTATTGGGCGGCACGGTCTCGGTCGAGGGCGCCAATGGCTACAGCTTGGGCCACACCGACCGGATCATCGAAACCCCGATGGACAGCACCGATGCTTTCGCCGACCTGCCCGTGCCGGTCTATCAGATTGCCACGCACGGCTTGGTGAACTTGATGGCCCCCCTCGCCAACTTGCGTAACGACCCGCGGCGTGAGTTTCTCCGCCAGATCGAGTGGGGCGCGCAGCCGGTCTACCAGCTTACATTCCAGCCATCGGCCGACTTGATCCGCACGCGCCACCACGAGCTATTCAGCTCGGAGTACACGGATTGGGTGGATGAAGCAGCGGCCGAGTACAAGGTCTTCCACGAGCAGCTCGGTCACTTGGCGACCCAGTTCATCGAGAACCACGAGCAGCTCATGGACGAGGTCTTTCGCACGACCTTCGAAGACGGCACGCGCGTCGTGGTGAACTACCGGGATGCGGCCGTGACCGTTGACGGCCAGCGCATCGGACCGAAGGACTATCTTGTGCAATAAGCGCTGCACGCAGCGCAACCGGAGTAATCGAGTCGGGAGGATGAGGCCATGAGATTGAATGTGCGCCCCCGCCAGCCACGCCCCGAGGGGCAGGTTGCCGCTGGTACCATGCCGATGGGTACACGACAGTCCCTCTTAGGCGTGTCCGTGCTGGGGTTGATCACCGCCGCCCTGATTATGTTGGCCCCGGGGATCACCTTCATCACGAATACGCCGCTCATGGATACCTGGAAGGAAGCGACCGAGGCCGGTGAGTTGACCTGGAACTTGGGCTTCCGCTCGCTGACGATCCTGGAGATTCCCGGCATGATCGTCTTGGTTGGCTGGCTCAGTTCCTTCGTCTGCCTGGTGCTCTTGGAGCCGTTCAGCCGCAGCATCAGGATGAAGATGGGCACGCGGCAGAGCTTTTTGGGCGTCTGGTTTGTCGCCCCGTGGATTAGCGGCTTTGCGGCGTTCATGCTCCTGCCGCTGCTGCAATCGCTCCGCTTGAGCTTCCACGAGCTAACGGCCACGAGCCTCAGCGACCTGAAGTTCAGAGGGCTGGAGAACTACAAGGAGGCCTTCTTCATTGACGCCGAGTTCCCTCCGGCGCTCATCAAGACCCTGTCCCTCAACGCCTTCGACTTCCCGATCATCGTCATTTTCGCGCTCTTCGCGGCCATCCTCGCCAACCAGAAGATCAAGGGTGTGATGACCTTCCGGGCCATCTTCTTCCTGCCCTTGATTATCGGTTCGGCACAGGTCATCCGTGAGCTTGCGGCCCAGGAAGTGGGTGGGTTCGCGCTTTCGCAGGGCGTCGACTGGCAGCAGATCGTCTACACCTATCTGGGTGCCGGCGCAGCCGAGCAAGTCAGCGCCATCCTCGACCGGATCATTTTCGTGCTCTGGAATACCAGTGTGCAGATGCTAGTGTTCCTGGCCGGGCTGAATTCGATCCCCGGCACGCTCTATGAAGCGGCCCGGGTGGATGGAGCAAACGACTGGGATCGCTTCTGGAAGATCACGCTCCCGCTCATGACCCCGGTTGTCCTCGTCAACATCGTCTATACCATCGTGAACTCGTTCACCGATACCTTCAACTTGGTCCTGAGCTACGTGCAGGAGGTAGCGTTTGCCGGCGGGTTCCGTCTGGGCTACGCGGCGGCGTTGGGCTGGGTCTACTTCTTGATCGTCGGTATCATGCTCAGTATCGTCATCTACTTGGCCAGTCGCTTTACGTTCTATGCCGGTGAGCAGCAGGAGTGATAAGCTGTGGTTCGGAACACGGGATCGAGTCCGGATCGCGGGGGAATGAGGTAGCTATATGTCGCCGCTGAGTGTTGCGCTGGAGTGGGTGGTTGAGTACCGGCCGGTCTGGCTCCGTGACCGGCAAATCTTCCGCCGCCGATCTATTGCCCTGGTGCAGCGTCTGCTCACCTACGTCGTGCTCGTAGATATCTGCTTTGTCTTCCTCATTCCCGTCTTCTACATCCTCTCGACCAGCCTGAAGACGGCCCAGGACCTGACGGATCCGACCATCTACTGGATTCCGCACAGCTTCCACTGGTTCACTTACCCGCTGGCGTTCCTTTCGATGGCCTACATCCGCTCCTTGAGCAATAGCCTGTGGATTTCCGTGGGGTCCGCTATCGGCCAGACCGTCGCTTGCGGGTTTATCGGCTACGGCTTCGCCCGGCTACGCTTCCCCGGTCGGGACATCCTGTTTGGACTCGTGCTCTTTACCTTCATGGTCCCGCCGCAAACCATCATCGTGCCGCTCTTCATCCTGTACAAGAACCTCGGCTGGATCAACACCTTCAACCCTTTCCTCGGGCCGGCCTTCTATGGTCACGGACTGCGGGGGGCGATCTTCGTGGTGATCTTCCGCCAGTTCTACCGCACCTTGCCGTGGGAGCTGGAAGAGGCCGCGCGCGTTGACGGGGCCAGCGCCTTCGGCATCTGGTGGCGGATCATGCTGCCGCTCGCCGTGCCCGCTATCGTCGTGGTTTTCCTGTTCTCGGTCGTGTGGCATTGGAACGACTTCTTCGAGCCGTTCATCTACCTCAACCGGATCGAGCACTTCACCCTGCCCATGCGGCTCTCGGTCCTGTCGCCCACGCTCAACCAAGTCACGGGTGGTCAATCCAGCGAGTTGTTCAACGAGGCCTTAGTCATGGCGGCAGTATTCCTCGTCATATTGCCGCCTTTATCTATCTACCTCTTTACCCAACGCTACTTCATCGAGTCGGTAGACCGCACCGGCCTGGTGGAATAGCGCCTCCGGCCAGCCGCCTCCGACCACCGGAGCCGGTTGGCCGCCCCCTGTGGGTCGCCGCTGAGACGGGACACCGCGGTTGAAGTTGCCCTTGCGCCAGCAGGACGGGTACCTAGTCTCCTCACAAGGGAAGAGGAAGAGGCAGGACCTCGTGTGGCAAGACGTACCTACCCCGCTGCTTTCCCTGTCAGGGAAGCGGCCGCCCATACTGACTCCCCTTCCCTCCAGGGAAGGGGGCGGGGGTTAGGTCCGGTAGCCATTGTGCCGCAAGCGCGGCTCAACCGGCGTGGAAGTCCGGCGCGGCGAGGACGATCAGTGCCGGTTGGCCCGGCGCTTGCTCCTCTTCCGGCTCGTCGAGGCAGGTCGTGATCGCATAGATAAGGAACAGCACGAGGAGCACACCGCTGATGATCGAGACGGCCCAGACGCGCGACAAGCGTTTGTCGCCGGCACGCAGGGCGTCCATCTCCTCTTCGGTGCGCGGTACCAGCAGATTCTTGAACGCCTCTACCCGCCGCGTCACGTCACCGCCGCCGGCGCCACGGAAGGGGCCGCTGAACACCAACGGCCCTTCGAGCGGATCCTCGGCCTCTTTGACTTCGACCGTCTCCAGGCTGACGACCAGCACGGGCGTATCCGCCTCGCGGATATGGGCGACGCCGACCTCTTCCGCGGTTTGCACCTCGGTACCGGTGATCGCCGTCAGCGGGATGCTGACCATCGGACGATACGAGTCGGGGGGACAGATAATGAGATGCTCCCCGTCGGTGGTGCAGACCACGTCTTGCGCTCGACGCAGTTCCTCCTGCACTTCATAGAGACCCTGGATATACCCCAGTCGCAATCGTGGTACAGGCATGAGCCAATTATCCTCCTAGCGCACTATTTCTCCTTGTTACCCCCCACTCTACCGTCATAGCAGAATCGGTGCAAGCGTACTGCCGCCGGCACCGCCCGATTGCGCGTTGGGGGGCCATGCTGCCACCTGCCCACGCGCCGAGTGTCGGGTGATTGGAGGCGCTGCACCGGTCGGACGCAGGGCGGGCGATATAATGATACGTAGTAACGCCGCTCATAGGGCCAAAGATATGTCGGATCGCGTCAAGATAGTGCCGCTCGGTGGAGTCGGTGAAGTCGGCCGCAACATGCTAGTCGTTGACAGTGGCGACGACCTCATCGTCATTGATGCCGGCGTGATGTTCCCCGAGAGCGGTATGCTCGGGGTGGACCTCGTCATCCCGGACATCTCGTACCTGCTCGATAAACTCGACCGGCTGCGGGGCGTCATCGTCACGCACGGTCACGAAGACCACACCGGCGCCTTGCCGTATGTGCTGCCGCAGCTCGACTTCCCACCGATCTACACCTCGCGGCTCACCGCCGGCTTGATCCAAGGCAAGCTCCAAGAGCACCGCCTGGATGAGCGCGTCAGTGTCAACACGATCTCCGGCGGTGACCAAATCTCGCTGGGGGCGCTGACCGTCGAGTTCTTCCACGTCTGCCACAGTATCCCCGACGGGCTAGGCTTGGCTATCCATACCCCGGTGGGTCTCATCGTCCATTCGGGTGACTTCAAGTTCGATCACACGCCGATCAATGAGGGCCGGACGGACGTAGCCAAGCTCGCCGACCTGGGTACTCAAGACGTGCTCTGTCTGCTCTCCGACAGTACCTACGCCGACCTGCCAGGGTATACGCCCTCAGAGCGCGTGGTAGCCGGTACGTTCGAGCGGGTCTTTGCCGCGGCGCCCGGCCGTATCATCGTCACCACCTTCGCGTCCCTCATCTCGCGCGTGCAGCTTGTCCTCAACACGGCCGCGCATTACGACCGTAAGGTGTGCCTCGTCGGGCGCAGCATGGTACAGAACTGCGGGATTGCCCGCGACCTCGGCTATCTCTCGGTGCCGGCCGGTATCTTGATTGATCTTGAGGAGTTGGACAACTACTCCCCGGAGCAGCTTGTCCTGGTCTCGACGGGCAGTCAGGGGGAGCCGACCTCGGCGCTGGCACGCATGGCGAACCGCGACCACCGCCAGATCGAGATTGTGCCCGGTGATACCGTTGTGATTTCCGCCACCCCCATCCCCGGCAACGAAGAGCTTGTACATCGCACGGTAGACAACCTTTTCCGCCTGGGCGCCAACGTGCTTTGGAGCCGCAGCGGCCACGACGGCAGCGGGCAGCAGGTCCACGTTTCGGGTCACGGCAGCCAGGAAGAGCTGAAGCTCATGTTGAGCCTGATCCGGCCGCAATACTTCATCCCCATCCACGGTGAGTATCGGCACCTGGTTCATCATGCCCGCATCGCCGAGTCGCTCGGCATTCCGCAGTCCAACATCTTTGTGATCGAAGACGGCGAGGTCGTCGAGTTCGGGAACGGCTGGGCGCAGCTAGGCAAGCCCGTGCCGGCCGGCTACGTGTTCGTGGACGGCCTGGGCGTGGGTGACGTTGGGAACGTTGTCCTCCGTGACCGCCGCGTCCTGGCGCAGGACGGCATCCTCGTGGCCCTCATCACCGTTGATCGCCACAGTGGCGAGCTGATCGGCCGCCCGGATATCGTCACCCGCGGCTTTGTCTACGCCCGCGAGTCCGAAGAGTTGATGGACGAAGCCCGCGCGGAGATTCAATCGGTGCTCGCCGGCGCCGGCGACGGTGCCGCCGCCGATGCCGACTGGTCCACGGTCAAGGGCAAAATCCAAGGCGTGCTGCGGCGCCTCTTCTACAAGCGCACCCGGCGCCGGCCGATGATCCTGCCCGTCGTGACCGAGGTGTGACGTCTCGGCTCACCGCGAGCCAGTAACCACCGTGGCGGCCGTTCGGACCAGCAGTCTCATGTCAGCCCCACATTGCTGCCAAGTCTGACAGCAGTTGGCTGGCGGTTTTCTCAGCCTGGAGCCAGAGTGCCTCATCTACCGCGGGTCGGGACTCGCCCCGGCGGCGAGTTTGGCACAGCCGACAGGTATCGTTGACAGTCGGCATCCGAGCAGCGTGGTGGTGATAGTCGGCATGAATGCGGAGGTACTTGAGCCTCCGCAGCATGTTTCGGATGCCAGAATGTCCTCTTCGCCGGTATTCTTGGGCTACCTGCTCGTGAACACTCCGTCTTCCTTGGAATCGCCAGCCCTAGAGCACAAGGTGATTGCGTGCTGCGAGGTAGCACGCATAGTAAACGCGGCTGATCGCCGTGCACCACGCGCTCTCGTCCGATTGGTCGCGTGCGATGCGTACAGCGGTACGATAGAAGTCCTCGGGCTGGAAGCCAGTATAGGCCATTACCATTCAACGTCCAGATAGACCGGGAAACGCCCCACCGCCGCCCACAACTGCGGCTGTGTTCTCGCCCAGTGGTCCATGGCGGTGCTTGCGGACTTCCACAGGGCCAGTGCTTCCTCCGGGGTGCTGCGGACTTCCACGCGGACCACGATTTCCGGCCCCTCATCCTCCTCCGCACACTCCCACTCGTAGGCCTCAACCGCAGCCACGGCAACCATGCGCCGCTCGGCTTCGTCGAGCGCGGCAGCGGCGACGGACTCAATCGTCTTGCGGAGGTCTGCGGGTGCGTCGGCCACCCCCTCGCTGAAGTGGATCGAAGGGCGAGGTCGTGCGGACCTCGCCGCCATGACTGCCGCGGCACTACTATTGAGCGTAACGGGCGCTTGTTCTGTGGTCGTGCGCTGTTTCGGCAAGGATGCCTCCTCATTGTCGGGCATTAAGGGCGATCATCATCACTATACCGTGCAGCCGGCCGCCACGGCCCTGTGCGAGGCCGCGGCGGGCAGGCAATCGTTTTTCGATGTAGGAGTCGAAATATGTCTGCTGCCCGCCAAGCGCGTCGTGGCAAGGCACCGGCCGCCCCTCGTCGTGACTGGAGCGACTGGGTTGGTGATCGGCTGACCACGCGCTTTCCCTATGGGCTGGCCATGCTGGCCCTCGGTGCCTTTACGCTGCTCAGTCTCCTCTCGCCGAACGGTTCCTTGACCCGGCCTTGGGCCGACCGTGCTATTGAGGTCTTCAGTTGGGGGACGGTGCCGCTCTCGCTACTGCTTATGATCGCCAGCGTGGCAATCCTGCGCGGCCCCAGCATCGGTACCTGGCTGCTTACCGGTCGGTTGCTGGCGGCCCTGGCCAGTGGCATCGCCCTCACGGCGCTCTTGGCCGTGTTGGCCGGCGCGGACGCCGAGTATCCCTGGCGGTGGCTCGCAGCCCTGGCCACGTTTGGCGAGGTACCCACCACGGCGGTTGAGCGGGCGTTCGGGCGTTTCGGTGGGCTACTCATGCTTTGCGCGGTTGCGCTGCTCGGCGCCGGCCTCACTCTGGGCCTCAGTGTCGAGACATGGCGGCAAGTGGGCCGCGTATTGATCGTCGGTGCCACCAACTTCGCCCGGCTGGCTGTCTGGGGACTGTGGTATCTCGGCCGCGGGGTCTTGATCGTGCTCAATCTCGCGGGTGTTGCTGCCCTGGCAGCCGGGCGCGGTGTCCAGTCTTGGGCTGCCGAGCGTATCGCCGAGCGGGAGCGGCTGGCGGCAGACGCGGAGCCGGAGGGGCAGCGTGTCGCCACCGACCCAGTGCCGCCGCAGTCGCGCCAAGTCGTCTTCGAGCCACCGGAAGCCGCAGCGCCGCCGCCGGCGGTTGAGGCGGGCCTGGTCGAGGAGTCGCCGGTAGTCGCACCCGACCACCTCGCGGCGGAGGAGCTACAGCCCCGGTGGCAACTGCCCTCCACGGCCATGCTCGCCAGCGCCGGCGCTCAACAGATCAGCGACGCGGAAACGGATGAGAAATCCAGGCTCATCGAGGAAACGCTCGCCGCCTTCAATGTCCCGGTGCAGGTCGTAGAGACCCGCGTCGGCCCGACGGTCAGTCAGTTTGGCCTGCGACCGGCCCCAGGCATCACCGTCCAGCGCATCAAGCGCCTCCAGGATGACTTGATGCTTGCGCTCGCGGCGCCCTCCCTGCGCGTCGAGACGCCGGTACCGGGGCGTCCCGTCGTCGGCATCGAGATACCGAACTCCGGCATCTCCGTCGTGGGGCTGCGCGAGGTGCTCGAATCCAAGCCGTTCGCGCGGGACAAGGGCACCCTGAAGATCGCGCTCGGGCGCGATGTCGAAGGCAACCCGCGCCTCGGTGACTTGGCGAAAATGCCCCACCTGCTCATTGCCGGTCAAACCGGCTCCGGGAAATCGGTCTGCATCAACACGATTGTCGCGTCCTTGCTCTACCAGGGAACGCCCGACACGCTCCAGCTGCTGATGATTGATCCGAAGATGGTCGAGTTGGTGGAGTACGAGGGTATCCCTCACCTCCGCTATCCCGTCGTCGTCGAGCTTTCTGAGGCGGCCAAGGTCTTGTTGTGGGCGGTGGAGGAGATGGAGCGCCGCTATCGCCTGCTCAAAGAGGCCGGCTACCGCAATATCCAGACCTACAACCACGCCCTCGCCGACCGTGTTGAAGATGACGAGAGTGATGAGGACGACCTAGCGCCGCTGCCCTATCTCGTGCTCATCATTGACGAGTTGGCCGATCTCATGATGTTTGCGCCCGACGACGTGGAACCGGCGATCTGTCGCCTGACGGCCAAATCGCGGGCCGTCGGTATCCATCTGGTAGTTGCCACGCAGCGCCCCTCCGTGGACGTTGTGACCGGTCTCATCAAGGCCAATATGCCGAGCCGGATCGCCTTTGCCGTCAGCAGCCAGACGGACTCGCGCGTCATTCTCGATACCGGCGGTGCCGAGAACCTGCTCGGCCGCGGCGACATGCTCTATCTCCCCTACGATTCGGGTCGCGCGGTGCGTGTGCAGTGCGCCTATGTCTCCGACGAGGAGATTACCGAGTTGGTCGAGTTCTGGAAGGCGCAAGGTACCCCGGACTACGTAGACGAGGATGAGATCGCCCACTTGCAGCTCAAGGAGGACGAGGCGCCGGAGACGGCCCGCGAGAACCCCGAGCTTGACCTGGCCTTGGGCGCCATTGAAGAGTTGGATTACACCTCCGTCTCCTGGCTCCAGCGTAAGCTCGGCATCGGCTATCCCAAAGCCGCCCGCCTGATGGATGATCTCGTCGAGCGCGGCATTGTCGTGAAGGAAGACAGCCCGGGGCGCTCCTACCGCGTGGTCCCCGGTGCCCCCTTTGCGGCCCTGCGGGGCGAGTGGGAGACACCGGGCCAGGACGATGACGACGAAGAGCCGTTCTGATGATGCCCCCCACCTCGCCCTCCCCCGGCCCCCCGCCTGGCCGGGGCAGGTACGAGCCAAGCCGTAGGGGCGCAGCATGTCTCGCCCGTCCCCCCGCCGCAGCGGGGGGACCATAGGGGGGCCAGTATTGGACCTAACCCCCAACCCCTTCCCTCCGGAGAAGGGGGGTCAGCGCGGTGCTCGTCAGCCCCTTCCCTTCAGGAAGGGGGTTGGGGGTAGGTGTGCTCCGTCAGCGCCCCCGGCCTCGGAAACGGTCGCCGCTCTTGTCGCCGCGGTGTCCACGCTACTCATCGCTGGCGATCAGACCTTGGGCGTAGCCGAATCGTCAACGGGCGGGCTGCTCGGCCACTGGCTAACCGACCGGCCGGGCGCCTCGCGCTGGTTCCTGGGCGGCGTCATCGCCTACCACAATCGGCTCAAGATCGAGTTGCTGCACGCCCCGGCGGCGCTCTTCACCCGTAGCGGCACGAGCGCCGGCGGCACGGTCAGCGCGGCCACGGCGCGGGCCTTGGCGCTCGGCGCCCGGCAGCGGCTCCGCTGCGATTGGGCCGTCGCCGAAACCGGCTTGGCCGGTGTCCATCCGGGCCGGTCACGCAAGCCGATTGGCCTGAGCTACGTCGCGGTGGCCGGCCCTGGCGCGGTTGCCGACGACCGGCCGCGGGTGTGGGCAGCGGAGCACCAATTCGAGGGCGACCGCAGCGCCAACAAAGCCGCGGCCGCGCACGCCGCCCTCCACCTCCTGCATCAGGCGCTAGTCGAGGTGGCCGGCTCGTCGAACAGGCCGGGCTGATAGGCGTTGTCGGGCAGGTGATAGGCGGGAATGCCCTGGCCCCGCAGAATGCCGGCAAACGTGCCATCCCCATGCACCGTATAGACCACGCGCGGCTGCGCCTGCTCGACATAACTGAGCAGATCAGTGTAGTCGGCGTGATCACTCAACGGAAGCAGATAGTCGGCACCGAACCGATAGCGCGCACCAGGGTCCGCCGCCCAACCGCTCAGGAAGAAGCTCTGCACGCGCCTCAAGTGACCGATCAACGGATCGGAGCGGCGCCGGTGGGGCGGCGCCAGGATCACCTTGTCGCGCACGTCTTGGACGGTTTCCGGCGTGAGCGGCGCGTAGTCGCCGAGCGGGACGCCGAGCCGTTCGTACTGTTGGGCCACCGTGTAGATTTGCTCCTGCACCAGCACCTCGAAGCCGGCGTCGGTCAGCAGCGCCAGCGCCTCTTGCCCTTTGCCCAATGCATAGGCGAGCACCAGCGGCGTCCGGCCGGTTTCGAGACAGCGTGAAACGCAGTCGTGCAACTCGTCGGCTACCGCCTCGACCGCCGGGAACCGATAGTGCGGCTGGCCGTAAGTACACTCCATCACCAGCACGTCGCAGCGCCGCACCTCGCACGGTTCCACCGCCGGCCCGTGCTTCAGGCGAAAGTCGCCGGTATAGACGACCGTCTGCCCATCCGGACCGCGGACCTGCGCTTGCGCCGATCCCAAAATGTGCCCGGCCGGGAACAACTCCAGTTCGTATTGACCGAATTGGTGTGGCTGCCCGAACGGCAGCTCGATCACGTCGCGCCGCCGCGTCCGCTGGCGATAGAAGACGGCCGTCGCCGGCGTGGCCACCGCCTGACGATGGGGACGGCAGTGGTCGCTGTGCCCGTGCGAGACGAACGCGAGCGGCTTGCGTAGCTCAGGATCGAGCCACAGGTCGGGCGCCGGCCAATGCAGACCGCGCTCGTAGCGAAAGTGCGTCGGCCGGAGCGTAGGAGCGGCTACACCGGACATCTGTTGTCTCACGCTTCCTATCGGCGGAGTGTACCGGTTCTTCTAACGCCGCCGGCCGCCCTCCCGCCTCTGCGCTACACTGGTGGCTGGAATGATGGCGGTTGGCAATGGGCAGCGGTGAAGGACTGTGAGTAACAGCGCAGCGCCGAGCCAGACGGGTCCGTCGTCCTGGCCCCGGGGCGCTGGCGCGGCTACGCCCGATCTGGCGGTCAACCTCGCCCCGTCGCACCCGGCGGGCCTGATGCTCAGGAACCCCGTCCTGGCCGCGAGCGGTACGTTCGGCTACGGCGTCGAGTTCGCCGGGCTGGTGGACATCCAACGCCTCGGCGCCATCGTCTGCAAAGGCACCACCTTGCAGCCACGTGCGGGCAATCCACCGCCGCGCACGGTCGAGACGGCGGCCGGGATGCTCAACTCTATCGGCCTGCAGAACGTGGGTGTCCAGGCGGTCATCGAGCAGTACGCGCCTCAATGGGCAACCTGGACGGTGCCGGTACTGGTTAATATCGCCGGGGAGTCGGTAGACGACTTCGCTCGTTTGGCCGCGCTGCTCGACGGAGTGCCGGGCGTTGCTGCCCTCGAAGTCAATATCTCCTGCCCGAACAGCGCGGCCGGCGGCACCTACTTTGGTCAGGACCCCGACATGGCCGCGGCCGTCACCCGCGCCGTGCGTGCTGCCACCGGTCTTCCGACCGTCGTCAAGCTCACGCCCAACGTCACCGACATCCAGCCGGTAGCACTGGCCGTAGCAGCCGCCGGCGCCCATGCCCTGTCGCTCGTCAACACCTTCAACGGCCTGGCCATAGACGTGCGCCAACGGATGCCACGGTTGGGCCAAGGCGCCGGGGGCCTTTCCGGCCCGGCCATCAAGCCGCTGGCCGTCGCGCTGGTCGCGCGCGTGGCCGAGGTCGCCACCGTGCCAATCATCGGCATTGGGGGAATCACCAATGGTGCGGATGCCCTGGAGTTCATCCTGGCCGGCGCCAGCGCCGTGCAGGTCGGTACGATGCACTTTGCCACCCCGCGGGCCAGCTTGGACGTTCTGGATGGGGTAGTAGCGTGGCTCCGGCGGCACCGGGTTGCATCCCTGGCCGAGCTTGCCGGCCGCGGCCATCCTGCGCCGGCCATGCGCGCGCGGGCAATAGTGGACGACACGGCTGCGGACTTGCGATAATCCATGAGTGTGCCGGTCGGCCGGTCCGGCGAGCCGCTACCTCACGAAGCCGGTCAGTTCGTACTAGCACCTGCCGCGTGCATAGCCCACCACTATGGAAGCTCCCGATCTTCTGAGGCGGCTGTGGCCGCCAACGGCGTGGCGGCGGGAGTGGGAAGCACTCACCCCAACCGACCGGCGGCGGGTATATTACGCTTCCCTGCTATCGCTGCTGGTTGTCCTCGTTTCCCTGGTCCTGCTCGTAGTCTGGCAGCGGCTACAGCCCCGGGCAGTGGTTCCGCCCGGTGACGGTGCTGTACCGGCGACCGGCGAATCGGTCCCACCGCTCACCGCGCTCGTCGAGCAAAGCCGAGACCTGGCCCGCCGCGGTGTGCAGGCCGTTGTGCCGTCCTGGACCGACGAGCAGCCGCTGACCTTCTTGATCTTGGGCGTCGACCGGCGTGGGGAGGAGGTACCGCGCAGCGACGCCATTATCGTAGTCAACATTCATCCGGTCGAGCGGCGCGCCACGCTCATCTCGGTACCCCGTGACCTCTACGTGGACATTGCCGGCCATGGCGTCATGCGGATCAATCAAACCTTTGTCCGCGGCGGCGCACAGTTAACGCGGCAGGCGGTAGCGGCGGTGCTGGGACTGCCGGTTGACTACGTTGTCAAGCTAGAGTTCGACGGCTTCGAGCGCATTATTGACACGCTCGGCGGCGTGGAGATCGAGTTGGCACAGCCGCTCTACGACCCCTACTACCCTGATGATGCAGATGGGTACAAGCCACTGCTCATTCCGGCCGGGCGGCAGCGGCTCAACGGTGAGCAGGCGCTCGGCTATGCCCGCTCGCGGCTGACCGACCCGGAGGCCGACTTCGGACGCATCAAGCGCCAGCAGCAGCTCCTATTGGCGCTGCGCGATCAGTTCCTCACCGCCGACGTCCTGCCGCGGCTGCCGGCCTTGGTCCAACAGTTGAGCGACGCGGTGACGACGGACTTTCCGCTCACGAAGGTACCGGCCTTGGCCCAGTTGGGCATGTCCATTCCCGCTGACCGGATCACCCGCCTCGCCATCAACTACGATCAAGGACTGGTAAGGAGCACCATTACCGCCACCGGGGCTGAGGTGCTCATCCCCGACTTACCCCGCATTCGGCAGGTCGTCCGCCAAGCCGTCAACGGCGGCACTGCGACGACCGCCGCGGCTCCCAGCGCGACGCCCGGTTAGCCGACGTGAGGCCGGAGCGCGTCGGTCAGTTCGGCGATCAGGTCGGGAGTAGCGCGTTCGGCTGCCGGTAGCGCCTTGACCAAACCGACGACCTCTGCGCCGGTAATCACCGGGAATACCGGATGGCTTGCCTCCGTATCGCGGCGCAGGAAACGCGAGCGCATGATGGCCGGTTCGGCCAGCGCCAATTCCAGCAAACGCTCGGCCGCCGCCGTAACGCGGTCGGCAGTGGCCGGAGCACCGTCAGCGCCGTTCTCCGGGTACTCGCCCTCCGGTGCGGCCAGCATGTCTCCATCGTCCGCCGCAAGCGAGCCGGCGGCCAGCACCACGGCCGCGCCAACCGGGAATCCGCTCACCACATACTCGCGTACCAGGCGCCGCGCGCTCTTCCACGGCCGCGTCAGGTCCCACGTCGGACTGCGGTCCCAGAGCTGCGGCTCACCGTCGTCCGCCAGCCGGTACCAGTGATGCTCCTGCTGCACATAGGTACCGTCGAGGGCCTGGAGCGAGAGCACCAACGCCCCGTGCGGTCCGAGCAAGATCACGTCGGCGAACGCGCCATTGGGCGGCAGGGTGACCTGACGGAGCAGCACGTAGTCGTCGCCCAAGCCGTCGGCGAGGTCACGGACCACGGCGCGCACCGCCGCCGGCGTAGCCGTCATCGTCAGCGCGCGGCGCACTGAGCCAACACCCCACGCCGCCGCGAGAATACCGCTGAACCCGACGAGGAAGTAGACGGAAAGCGAGCCAATGTCCAGGTAGTGCAGCACCAGCCACGTCAGCAGCAGCACGATACCGAGCGACAGCAAGGCCGCGCCGCGCGCCAGGCGGCGGCGCGCACGCCGGCGAATATCCTGAGCCGTCCCGATAACACGCACGCTACTTCCGACCAACGACGTAGCGTTCGGCTGACAGCTTCCGCTTAAAGCTGCCGGACTGCGCCGCCTGTCCACCTCCGGCGATGAATGGATTCGTCTGTTGACATGCTAACACGGCGCCGCGCTGCCGTCACTTCACGTTGCCCGCCGCCGCACTCCCCCTCTCTATCCCTGACTGGGGTAGGTACCGGCCAAGCCGTAGGGGCGCAACATGTTACGCCCGTCCCCCCGCTGTGCGGGGGGGCCATAGGGGGCTAGGAGGCGAGTCCCGTGCCGCTACTCCGCCGCAGCCCACGCCCGGCTGCGCTGGACGGCGCGCTGCCACTCGGCGCGAGCGCGAGCCGTGCTCTCGGCAGCGGCCGCCGGTTGGAAACGGCGCTCGGACTGCCAGGTGCGCGCTATCTCATCGGTAGAGCCATACCAGCCGATGCCCAGACCGGCCAGGAAGGCCGCGCCGAGCGCCGTCGTCTCCAGCACCGCCGGACGCACGACCGGTAGGCCCAGCAGGTCGGCCTGGAGTTGCATCAGGAAGTCGTTGGCAGCCGCCCCGCCGTCCACACGCACCTCCGGGCTGCCAATTGCGGCGTCGGCAACCATCGCTTCCAGCACGTCCGCGACTTGGTGGGCAATTCCCTCCAGCACCGCCCGGACCACGTGATCGCGCGTCGTGCTGCGGGTCAGACCGATGAGCATACCGCGGGCGTGCGGGTCCCAGTAGGGCGCGCCGAGTCCGGCGAACGCCGGCACGCAAACCACGCCGCCGGTATCGGGCACCCGGCGAGCCGCCGCCTCCGACTCGGCGGCCGAAGCCAGCAAGCCCATTTCGTCCCGTAGCCACTGCACCGCCGCCCCACCGATGAAGACGCTCCCCTCCAAGGCGTAATCCACGCGGTCAGGCAGTTGCCAGGCGATAGTGGTCAGCAGACCGTGCTCTGATTGCACCGGGCGATCTCCCGTCTGCATCAGCAGGAAACAGCCGGTGCCGTAGGTCGTCTTGGCCGCACCGGCGCCGAAGCATGCCTGCCCGAAGAGCGCCGCTTGCTGGTCCCCGGCAATGCCTGCGATAGGCACTCCCGCCGGTATCGCGCCAACCGCGCGCGTCCGCGCCCACACCCCGGCGGACGGGAGCACCTCTGGCAACACTGCCGCGGGTACGTCGAGCGCCGCCAGTAACTCGTCGTCCCACGACAGGCTGTGGAGATTGAAAAGCAGCGTCCGCGATGCGTTGGTAGCGTCGGTGGCGTGGAGCCGGCCGCCGGTCAGCTGCCAGACCAGCCACGTGTCCACCGTGCCGAAGGCGATCTCGCCGGCCGCGGCGCGCCGCCGCAGCTGTGGGTCCTGGTTGAGCAGCCACGCGATCTTCGTGCCGGAGAAGTAGGCGTCGAGCACCAAGCCGGTCCGCTCGCGGAACAGCGGGCCAAGTCTCGCCTCCTCCAGCGCCGCGCAATCGGCCGCCGTGCGCCGGCACTGCCAGACAATCGCCGGCGCCACCGGCCGACCGGTCGCTCGCTCCCACAGAATCGTCGTCTCGCGTTGGTTGGTGATGCCCACGGCAGCGAGGCGAACTGCCGTCTCGTCCGGGGCGATCTGCGCCGCCGCCAGCGCCTCGCCGGTTGCCGCGAGCACCGTCTCCCAGAGCTGTCCCGGATCATGCTCCACCCAGCCGGGCCGCGGATACGCCTGCTGTACGGCCGCCGAGCCGCGCCCGACGATAGCCCCGGCCTGGTCAACGACCAGTACCGTGGTCCCCGTCGTCCCCTGGTCAATCGCCAGAATGTAGTCGCCGCTCATCGCGCCATCCGGCCGCCGAGATAGGACCTCCTATGGGATTGAAGCTATCCGCCGGATCGAGTAACGTGCGCCGAGCATAGCACACCGTACAATCAGGCCGGGCGCATGACCGCGGATGGCCCCACACTTGCTACTATTCCAGTGAGCTTGCCGGTGATAGAAGGAGCATCATGGCTACGACGAGAGAGAACATTGGTGTGGTTGGCTTGGGGCGGATGGGTGCCAACATCGCCCGTCACCTACAGGACGAGGGGTTCGCGGTGGTGGCCCTCTTTGACACGGACCGCCCGCGGGCCACGGCGTTGGCCGACGAGCTAGGTGCGACCGCCTGTGCCACCCTCGCCGACGTGACGGCCCAGGCCGACACCATCCTGACCGTTGTGACCGACGATCAAGCGATGGATGCGATCTTTGCCGAAAACGGCGACAGCCTGCTCGTTGGCGCCGCCGGGCGGCTGTTCATCAACTGTGCGACGGTCACGCCGGCGATCCACGTGACCATCGAAGCCTGCGCCGAGCGGGCCGGCGCCCAGAGCCTCGAAGCCTGCATGGCCAGCAGCATCACCCAGGCCCGCGATGGCACCCTCTACCTCATGTGCGCCGGTCATCCCGCCGCGTTCGAGCGCGCACAGCCGCTGCTGGCGGCCATGAGTTCGTCCCTGCGCTACGTCGGAACGGCCGGCCGCGCCGCCCAGGTGAAGGCGCTGGTCAACATGGTCATGAACATCAACACCGCCGGGCTGGCGGAAGGACTGGGCCTCGGTCAAGCCCTCGGTCTCGACGTGGCGATGCTCCGCGAGGTATTTGCCCAGACGGGTGCCAACTCCCGCGTCCTGGAAACGGACGGCGAGGACATGGAGTACCGCGACCACGAGTGCTACTTCTCGGCCGCGCACGCTGCCAAGGACTCCGGTATTGCCCTGAGCCTGGCCCACACAGCGGAGGTCGCGCTGCCGTTGGCGGCGGCCACCAAACAGCAGTATGACCGGATGGTCGCCCAAGGGCTGGGTGAGCTTGATAAATCCGGCGTTGCCGAGTTGACGTTCCCCGGCCGTGGATCAGGAGATGCTGCGGGATAGACGCCCCTCTATGGTCCCCCGCTACGGCGGGGGGCAGCGTGTTCCCTCCCCCGTCGCAAGGGGGGGGGGTGAGGGTGGGGGCCAAGCCTGGGCGGCCGGTCGCTGCCATGACTCCCCTTCCCTACCAGGGAAGGGGCCGGGGGTTAGGTCCAACCCACCCCAACGACGAGAGGACACCTGACAAATGACTGCCAAAGCTGCTCCTACACTGGCAACTGCACCCCTCGGAGCCACCGGGCACGCCGTCACCCGGCTCGGCCTGGGCGCCGCCCACATCGTCGGTGGTCAAGGCGGCGACCTGAGTGACGAGGCGGCGATAGCGACCATCCATCGCGCCCTGGACGTGGGCATCACCTACCTGGACACCGCGCCGCTGTACGGCGAAAGCGAGCGCTGCGTCGGCCTCGCCCTCCGCGACCATCCCCGCGCCAGCGACCTATTCATTGCCACCAAGATCGGCTTGCGGCCGGGTCACTTGCCCGACTACAGCTACGCCGGGGTGATGCGTAACATCGAGACGAGCCTGGAGCGGTTCGGTCAGCCCATGCTGCACCTGGCCCAGATTCACGAAATCCAAGACGAGCATTGGGAGCAGGTGTGGAGTTCGGACGGGGCCGTCGCGGCCCTGCTGAAGGCCAAAGAGCAGCATCTCATCGGCCACATCGGCATCACCGGATCGGACCCGCAAGCGGTCGCCCGCGCTATCGAGACGGACGTGTTCGAGACCGTACTGATCTGGAGGACCTTCCACCTCCTGGAACAGACCATCGCCGCAGCCACGCTCGATCTGGCGGCCGAGCGCAGTATGGGCGTCATCGTCGGCACGCCGTTTGCCGGCTCCATCCTGGCCACCGGCGCGCAGACCGGCCCGCTGCCCGGCGAGGCGCCGCAGTTCATGTACCAGGATGCTCCGACCGAGATGGTCGCCCGTGTACGGGCCATCGAGGCGGTATGCACCCGCTACCGGGTGCCCCTCCGAGCCGCAGCATTGCAGTTCATACTCCGCGACGACCGCGTGAGCACCATCATCCCCGGCGCGTTCAGCCCGGCCCACGTAGACGACTTGGTCGCTGCCGTCACGACTGACATCCCGGCCGCCTGCTGGGACGAGCTTGCCCCGTTGACCGGTGAGCAGGAGATGGCAGCGCAGTGAGCGTGACGGATCGGGTGGAAGGCTTCCCTCCAGCCTCCCCGCTCTGCAGGGGAACAGCGTGTTCCCTCCCCCGTCGGGACGGGGGAGGGCCAGGGAGGGGGCCAGTCCATCCGCAAGGAGGGAGGCACGATGACTAGCTCACAAGTCCTATCCGCAGTCGAGCGCAGCAGTCGGGCCTGGACGCGCGAAACCATTGACGACGCTGATAGCTGGTACCACACCCTTTCCGCCAATTGCCTCGCCGCGCTCGATGCGTTCGTCGAGCGCCACCAGAGTAATCCCCAGCCGGCCACCGCTATTCGGGTGCGCGATTCGGAGTTGGCGGCCTGCGGCGAGTGCCTGCAACCCGTGCTCCCGGCGCTCGAATCGGGACGCGGCTTTGCCGTCATTGACCGCGTGCCGCTGGACCGCTACACCGCCGATGAAGCCACCTTGATCTATTGGGCAATCGGCCAACTGCTCGGCGTCCCCACCGGCCAGGATAAGGTCGGCACCCTGCTCTACGATGTCCGCGATACCGGCCAAAGCGTCACGCAGGGCGCGCGCTTCTCGGTAACGAACGCCGAAAGCTCGTTCCACATTGATGGCACGATGGGTCCCGACCTACCCGATCTGCTAGGGCTGCTCTGTCTCAATGGTGCCAAGTCGGGCGGCGAGAGCCAGTTCATCAGCGCCTATGCCCTGCACAACGACCTGTTCGAGCACGACCCCGACGCCCTGCACACGCTCTATCGGACGTTCTACTTTGACCGTCGCGGCCAGCAAGAGGCCGGCGAGCTACCCTACCTCTCCGCTCCCGTCTTTCGCTGGGACGGCAGCGAGTTGCACATCCGCTATCTCCACTACTACACCCAAGTCGGCCACGAGCAGGCCGGCACGCCTCTGACCGCGGACCAGGAGCACGCGCTGGCGGCGGTAGAATCGCGGCTGGAGCGGCCGGACTTGCGCGTGGAGTTCACCTTGCAGCCGGGGCAGATGATCTTCTGGAACAACCACTGGCTGCTACACAACCGCACCGCCTTTGAGGACTATCCCGAAGTCCAGCGCCGGCGCCACCTAAAGCGCCTCTGGCTCCGCCAGCGAGCCAGTTGAGAGGCCATGCACGCAGCCTAGAGCACGTTGGCAAAGTGCCAGGGGGCTACGACGAAGGCGAGGGTCTAGGGTTCACCACGTGGACTCCCCTTCCCTTCAGGGAAGGGGCCGGGGGTTAGGTACGATACTGTCGCCAGCACCGAGTAGGAAGGGAGGAACGACATGCAGGCAGCAGTGCTTTTCGAGCAGGGCCAGCCGATGCAGGTCGAGGAGATCGAGTTGGCGCCGCCGCAGTACGGCGAAGTCCTGGTCCGCATGGTCGCCGGCGGCATCTGCCATAGCTGCCTCCACGCGGCCGATGGCAGTTGGACGGGAATCCCCGTGCCGATTGTGCTCGGCGACGAGGGCGCTGGCGTCGTCGAAGCACTAGGCCCGGGCGCGCGTGATCTGCAAGTGGGCGACCACGTGATTCTCTCCTGGGCGCCAACCTGCGGTAGCTGCTACTACTGCGCCACCGGCCGCCCGGTGCTGTGTGAGCGCGGAGCGCCGCAGGCTGGCACGCTGCTCGATGGCACGACCCGTATCTCCCTAGGCGACCAGCCCGTCTATCAATTTGCCAACGTCGCCACCTACGCTTCCCATTCCGTGGTGCCCGCGTCCTGCGCCATCCCCATCCGCAAGGACATGCCGCTCGATAAGGCGGCCTTGATCGGCTGCTCGGTGATGACCGGCGTCGGTTCCGTCATCAACACGGCCGGCGTGCGGCCCGGCGAGAGCATGGCCGTGTTCGGCGTCGGCGGTATCGGCCTCAACGCCATCCAGGGCGGCGGCCTCGTCTCCGCTCACCCGATCATCGCCGTGGACGTAAATCCGCAGAAGCTGGAATACGCCCAGGCGTTGGGCGCCTCGCATCTCGTTGACGCCTCGCGCGAAGACCCGGTACGCGCCATCCAGCGCATCACCGGCCGCGGCGCCGAATATACGTTCGTAGCCGTCGGTGAGAGCAGCGTCTTTGCCCAGGGCCGCGAGGCGCTCGCCCCCGGCGGCACCTGCGTGCTCATCGGTGCCCCGCCCAGCGACCAGGACTTTACCTTCAAGGCCGGGTTGCTCGGCCGCGAGGAGCGGGTTATCCGTGGCTCGACCTACGGCAGCGCGCGCACCCGTGCCGACTTCCCCCGCATGGTCGAGCTATACCTGGCCGGCAAGCTGAAGATTGACGAGCTTATCACCGACCGCTACGGCCTCGACGAGGCCAACGAAGCCTTCCGTGCCCTCGCCGCCGGCGAAGTCGCCCGCGGCCTCATCGTCTTCTAAGCACCGTTCCCGGCACCCAGGCGCTCGTCATTCCGGCGGAAGCCGGAATCCACACCCCTCTCCATCACGGAGCTATGGAGAGGGGCCGGGGGGTGAGGCCAGTCCCCTCCCCCGTCGGGACGGGGGAGGGCAAGGGAGGGGGCCAGGCATCTTCCCCCTACCGCTCCGCCCCCGCCGGCTTCGGATAGAGCAGATCGGCGACGGCGGCGTTGCTTGGCGCAATAACCAGAATCTCGCCGTTCTGAATCTGAATGGCGCCCATCGGCTTGGCCGTGTTCTTGCCCGTCTCGTCGAAGTTGATCGGACCGTAGAACGTCGCAACGTCCAGATCACGCAGCGCGGTCCGCACGGCGTCGGTATCCAGGGAGCCGGCCGCCTCGATAGCCAGGTGCAACGCCAGCGCCGCGGCCGTCGACTCGGCAGCCTGATAGGTGGGCGCTTGGCCCCACATTTCCCGATAGCGGGCGGCATAGTCGGATGCCGAGCCGAAGTGCTCACCGCGGTAGCTCATTGACGCTTCCCACTGCGTCGGGCCGATCACGTAGTCCGCGTCAGCGCCGACCTCTGCGACCAACCTCGGATTGCTCGGTCCGACGGTGAGCACCATCGCCTGCGGGTTGAAGTCCAACGCTTTGGCCGTCTGGATGAAGAGGATAGCGTCGTTATAGTGGCCGCCGCCTACGAACACGTCCGGGGCCATTTCCTTGAACTCGGAGATGATGTCGCCAACGTCCGTCGCACCCTGCGGATAGGTTTCTATGCTCAGTATCTCCAGGCCGTACTCAGCTGCCCAACGCTGTGCGCCTGCCGCAACACTCGTGGCGAACGGCGCGTCCTCGTGTGCGATGACGACCGTCTTAGCGCCCTGCTCGGCCAGTAGTTGTAGGGCCGACTGCGTGTAATCCCCGGCCGGCGTCAGCACGGCAAACAGGTTTTGGAACCCCTGTGCAAAGAGCGTTTCGGAGGACCCGTTCCCCTCGACCATGATCGTGCCATGTTTCTCGGCGACCTCGATGGCCCTTTGGGTCAGACCGGAGCTATACGGCCCCAGCAGGAAGTCCACGTTGTCCTCGGTAATGAGTTTTTCCACCAGCCGGGCCGTCGTGTCCCCGTCCCCCTCGTCGTCGTACAGCACCAGTTCGACCTTGTAGCGGTCGTCGCCGACCTTGATGCCGCCGTACTCATTGTTCACCCAGTCCAGCCAGAGGCGGTAGCCCCGCCGAACGTCGTTACCTTCCCTGGTATACCTACCCGTTTCGCTGATCGCAGCGCCGATGCGGATGACCTTCTCCGCGTCGCGCTCCCAGTCGAATTGCTCGGTGTTGAGCCGCTGTTGCAGACCGTAGGGGCCGCTGACCCAGGTGCGGTAGCCATCGGTGAAGGACGTATGGTTGGTGGCTTTCTGCCAGGCGAGCAGGCCATGCGTCGTCCGCTGCAGCGTCACACCCTTGCCAGGATGATGCTGCTCGTTCTCCACGCAGTCGCCCACCGTGTCCGGGATCATGGCGTGCAGCGCCTTGAAGCCCAGCACGAACTTGCAGTCCGTAGACGCCGCTCCGGCCCGACCGACACTCCCGGTCAGGAGCAGGATCAGCGCAGCCAGCGCTGCCACCAGCACCCACGCGCTGCTCGATCCAGGGGTCGAGAGTCTTACGACGTGTCCCGTGTGACGCATCATTCATGCCTCCATCGCCTACCGTAGCATGGCATATCGCAACTATTCGCGACAAGACACCGCCGCGCTGGATTCCGGCGGAGGCCGGAATGACGCCCCTACCCCGGTCTGCCTCTCACCGGGAGCAGGTTTTTTATGTACGGGCGCGGTGAATCGCGCCCTGCCTCCCGTCATTCCCGCGCAAGCGGAAATCTAAGTCCCCCCGTCGCAACGGGGGGACCATAGGGGGCCACCCCCGACACATACTCCCATCCTGCTCATCCTTGCATCCTGATGCAGACAGAAACCTGCCCCGGTCAGCTGAGGAGCAGGCGCGGCCGATATTGCAGTGCCTCCGCCACGTGCTCCGTACCGATGGCCTCGCTGCCAGCGAGGTCCGCCACGGTGCGCGCCACCTTCAGGATGCGGTGATAGCCACGCGCCGAGACTTGGAGCTGCTGCATCGCCGTGCGGAGCAGCGCCAATGCATCATCGCTACAGGCCGCCTGGCAATGCTCCTGCACGCCGCGCGGCCCCAGATCGGCGTTGCAGGTGAGCCGCTGGCGCCCGGTTGGCGCCGCCGGTGGTCGCGTGTCGCGGCCGGCTCGCCGCACCGGCCGGCCATTCCCGGCGCTGCCGTTCGCGGATTGCTTGCTCTGCGTGTCCGAGGCACGCTTCTGGGGGGCTGGCGCCTTGTCCGACTGTACCTCGGCAAAGCGCCGCTGTTGCCGCTCGCGGGCCGCGCTCACGCGGTCACGCACGGCGGCCGACGGCTCCGGGTCGGTGAGACCGGTCAGCTTGTCGTAGTCCACCCGCGGCACTTCCACACTGAGGTCAATCCGGTCCAGCAGCGGGCCGGAGAGCCGACGCTGGTAACGCGCGATCTGGCTGGGCGAGCAGCGACACGGCTGGGCCTGATCCCCCAGCCAGCCACACGGGCAGGGGTTCATCGCGGCCGCCAGCATCAGCGCCGCCGGGAACGTGGCGCTGCCGGCCACCCGGCTCACCGTGATGGTGCGATCTTCGAGCGGCTGGCGCAGCATTTGCAGAATGGCCGGGTTGAACTCCAGCAGCTCATCAAGGAACAGCACGCCGCGATGCGCCAGCGACACCTCGCCCGGCCGCGGCCAGCGGCCCCCACCGAGCAGACCGGCATAGCTCGTCGTGTGGTGCGGCGCCCGAAACGGCCGCTGCTGCACGAGCGGCTGCTCCGTGGAGAGCAGCCCACAGACGCTATAGACCTTACTCAGCTCCAGCGCCTCATCGGGCTGCAACGGCGGCAAGATCGAAGGCAGGCAGCGGGCCAGTAGCGTCTTGCCCGCGCCCGGCGGTCCGACGAACAGCACGTTATGGCCCCCCGCGGCGGCCACCTCCAGCGCCCGCTTGGCGTGTTCCTGCCCCTTCACGTCCCGCAAGTCGTGGGTGTAGTCGGTCGCCGCTTGGAGTGTGGCCCGGCCCCCGGCGGCGTGCGGGGCAATACGCGCCTCGCCCGTCAGGTGGCGCACGACCTCACCCAAATTGGCCGCCGGCAGCACCTCGATCCCCTCGACCAGCGCCGCCTCTGCACCGTCTACCGCCGGCACGAACACGACCGGTATCCCGTGCTCGCGCGCCGCCCCGACCATCGGCAGCATCCCGTCCGTGTGCCGCAACGCCCCGTCCAGCGCCAACTCACCCAGGAACATCGCCGTGTCGAGCAAAGATTCCTCGCGCTCATCTGCGTCGGGAGCGAGGCTGCCGAGCAAAGCCTCCAGCTCCGCCACCACGGCTGCATCCTGCAGCGCCTCAGTGACCGGCGGCGCCGCGGCCGTCTCACCAGCCGCCGGCGAATCCTGCTTTGCCGGGAGCGCCGCGGCGGCATGGACTGGAGCAGCGGCCACGGCCGCCGCTCCGTTGGGCGCAACCATGCCGGCTGACCTCGCTGCCGGCCGCCAGGAATCCGGGATTTGGCCCGTGGCCGCGAGAATACCGATCGCGATAGGAAGATCGTAGCTCGGCCCCACCTTCTTCAGGTCTGCCGGAGCCAGGTTGGCCGTGATGCGCTTCATCGGAAACTGGTAGCCCGTATTACGAATCGCGGCCCGCACCCGATCCTTGGCCTCCTGCACCGCGGCGTCCGGCAGCCCGACGATAGTAAAAGACGGCAACCCAGGCGCAATATCCACCTCCACCTCGATCAGGGCACCATCCAACCCGACAATTGCACACGACAACACCCGCGCCATCATCGTAACTCCTCCTCTCACCTCTCCGCCGCACCATCCAGGGCCGGTGCGGCATAGCGGCCGCCGCTCATTCCCAATAAATATATCACATGTATATCATAATATCCACACTCACGGCCACCACCCCAACCCCGTAAGGGCGTCCCTTGTGGGCGCCCTGGCTGCTCCCCCGCGCGAAATCCCCCCGCACCCTGTCCATCCTTCCATCCCGTAAAGCCTGATTCCAACAATCCCCTCCCCCGCCGCAACGACCGAGAGTGAGGGAGGGGTACGAACAGTCTCCTCCCCCGTCGGGACGGGGGAGGGCGAGGGTGGGGGCCAGCGCAGGCCGCCAGCCCCTGCACGGCTATGCCTCCGCGATGTACCATGGTCCCGACTCCATTGCGTCATTCCCGCTTTCGCGGGAACCACCCTTAGTAGCCAGGACAAGGGGGAAAGCGACCGTGTGCGGGATCGTCGGGTTTCTCGATAAGACCGACTCGGCAGCGCCGATAGGCCGGGTTGTGCTCACCATGCTCGATGCCCTGGACCGGCGCGGCCCCGATTCGGCCGGCGTAGCGCTCTATCCGGGCACGCAAAGCGGGGCACTCGCCGCCGACACCATCGTCCTGCGGATCAAGCTCGGCGAGCGAGGCGACCTTGCCGACCGCAGCAAGCGTGTCGTCGAGCGGGTGCGGCAGCTGGGAACGGTCAGCGCGGCCACGACGACCGCAGAGTACCTGCGGCTGGTGCTCGTGTACACTGGCGAGCCGCAGCGCCTCGAACTGGAGATCGAGGCAGTCGCCGACGGCATCGAGGTCGTGAGCATGGGGCGCGCGCTGGAGATCGTCAAGCAGGTCGGCTCCCCGCAGAATCTCGACGCCACCTACGGCGTCTCCGCCCTGACCGGCACGCACGGCATCGGCCACACGCGGCTGTCCACCGAATCGCGCGTGGACTTGAGCCACTCCCAGCCCTTCTGGGCACACGGCTATCCCGACGTGGCCGTGGTCCACAACGGGCACATCACCAACTACCATACGCTCCGGCGCCTGTACGAGCAGCGCGGCGTCAAGTTCTATACCGACAACGACTCCGAAGTGATCGGCGTGTACCTCGCCGAGCGGCTGTCGCAAGGGATGGACCTGGTAGAGGCGCTCACGGCCTCGGTCGCCGACTTGGACGGCTCGTTCAGCTACCTCGCCGCGACGGCCGACTCAATCGGCTTTGCCAAAGACCGCTACGCCTTCAAGCCGCTGCTCGTGACCGAGACCGAGCGTTTTGTCGCCGTAGCAACGGAGGAGTTGGCACTACACAGCGCCTTCCGCGGCCAATCCGACGTGCGCGAGGCCCAAGCCGAGGAGGTCCGGGCATGGCAGCGGTAGCCGGCGCCGGCAAGACCACGCGCGAGATCAACGCCGAGATCAAACGCCTCATTGCCCAGGGCGCCACCGACGTGTACGTGGACGATCCCGACGCCCGCCACAATCTCGGTGTGGCCCTCCTGGACCCGGCCCACGTTACCTTCGATGGCAGTGTCGGCTACTACTGCGCCGGCATGATTGACGGCCCTACCGTGCAGATCAACGGCAGCGCCGGTTGGGGCCTCGCCGAATCCATGCTCACCGGCACCGTGATCGTCCGTGGCAGTGCCGGCAACGGCGCGGCCGCCACGATGCGCGGCGGCACGGTGGTCATCCACGGCGACGCGGCGGCGCGCGCCGGTGTCTCCATGAAGGGCGGCGTCGTCCTCATCGCCGGCAACTGCGGCTACATGGCCGGGTTCATGGCCCAGAAGGGAACGCTGATTGTCTGCGGCGATGCCGGCGCGGCCTTCTGCGATTCCATGTACGAGTGCGTCGGCTTTGTCGGCGGCAATATCACGGACCTCGGCAACGATGCAGTCATCGAAGAGCCAACCGCCGCGGACCGCGCCTTCCTGGAGGCCACGCTATCCCGCCATCTCGGCAACGACCGCCCGGACCTCCGCTCGCGCCTGCCCCACTTCAAAAAAGTCGTCGCCGGACGCCGGCTCTGGAACTTCGACAAGCGCGAATGGGCCACCTGGCGGGAGGCGCTTTAGCGGAAGGCCGGTAGCCGCTGCCTAGCGAGCAGCCGTAGGTCCCCTCCCCCGTCGGGACGGGAAAGGGCCAGAGTGGGGGCCAAGTCTCCCCTCCCCTTCCCCCGTCGCAACGGGGGAGGGCTAGGGTGGGGGCCAGTCCAAGGAGCATGAAGAGTGATTGAAAACGGCAGTGACCAGCTCCAACCCAGCGGGACGTATACACCCGAGATCATCGAGGATATTCAGGTCAAAGCCGAGTTAGGCCGCTACCGGATGCGGGGCTTCGGTACCCTGCGCGAGCGGCGCTGGGCCACCTTTGACGACCTCACGTTCATCCCCTGCACCCTCACGCGCATTCCCCTCGAAGGGTACCGCGAGCAATGCACGACCAAGACCGTCCTCGGCACGCGCTTTGCCGAAAAACCCATCGAGTTGGACATCCCGATCATGATTACCGGCATGAGCTGGGGCGCGCTCTCCTACAACGCCAAGGTGGCGCTGGCCGAGGGCGCCGCGCGCGTCGGCTCATCGAACACAACCGGCGACGGCGGCATGTTGCAAGCCGAGCGCGAGCACAGCAAGACCCTCGTCTACGAGGTGCTCCCCTCGCGCTACGGCATCAACATCCACGACGCCCGCAGCGCCGACGCCATCGAACTGACCATCGGGCAGGGCGCCAAGCCCGGCACCGGCGGCCTGCTCCTCGGCTCCAAGGTCTCGGACACGATTGCCGACCAGCGCGACCTGCCCATTGGCGTAGATCAGCGCAGCCCGGCGCGCCATCCCGATTTCCTCGGTCCCGACGACATGATTATCAAGATCGAGGAGCTACGCGAGGCCACCGACTGGCAAGTGCCCATTTTCGTCAAGATGGGTGCGACCAGAGTCTTTGACGACGTGCGGCTCGCAGCCAAGGCCGGCGCCGACGTGGTTGTCGTTGACGGCATGGAGGGCGGCACCGCGGCCTCGCCGGAGATATTGCAGGAGCACACCGGCATCCCCACGCTCGCTGCCGTCTGCGAGGCTCGCGCTGCCCTGGAGGACCTCGGCTTGTACGGCGAGGTGCAGCTTATCATCGCCGGCGGCATCCGCAACGGCGTGGACGTGGCCAAGGCGCTCGCCCTCGGCGCCGATGCCGTCTACATCGGCACGGCCGGGTTGATCGCCCTCAACTGCAACAAGGCGCTCTACGTCGAGGACTACGAGCAACTCGGCACCAAGCCGGGCTTCTGCCATCATTGCCATACCGGCCGCTGCCCGGTCGGCATCACCACCCAGGACCCCGAGTTGATGAAGCGCCTCGACATTGATGAGGGTGCCGAGCGGGTAGCCAGCTTCCTGCTGACGATGGTCTCCGAGGTGCAAATGCTCGCCCGTGCGTGCGGCAAGGCCGACATCCACGACCTCGATCCGGAAGACCTCCGGGCGCTCACCCTGGAGTCGTCCATGATCTGCGGTATCCCACTCGTCGGCACCAACCGCGTCTACGGTGGCGGCCCGGGCTGGAAGGAGAGCCGGCACTAGCGCCTGTCTGCAAATCAGCTTTTGATGAGGCGTGCCGGACCAGGGGCAAGAGAGAAGAGCGTGTTTCATCACACCGTCCCCCCGCCGCAGCGGGGGGACCATAGGGGGGCCGCTACCCTAGACCGGTAAGGAACTCTACAAATGGAGAATTATCGTCCGCCAGCCTACCGGCGGATCGAGCACCTGCTCGCCGAGGACACCTGCGTCATCCTCGACGGCGGTGTGTCCACGGAGCTACAGCGAGCGAACCTCCAAGGCTATCAGCTCCATGACGAGGGCCTCTGGGGCACGTGGGGCCTCTACAACGCCCCACACGCCGTCCTGGAAGTCCATCGCTCGTTTGTCGCCGCCGGCTGCGACCTCATCTCGACCGATACATGGGCGATCCTGGACGCGCCGGAGCGAGAGGCGCATGGTGTGGCCGGCGCCACCCTCCGACCGCATTGGATGGACGTGGCGCGGCTCGGCGTGCGCTTGGCCCGCCAAGCCGTCGAGGAGGCCGGCCGGCGCGACGATTGCGCCGTCGCCTTCACGCTCAATGGCGATGTCACCCATCCCCAGCAGCTCGATACGTTGCGCCTGCTGCTCCGGGTCCTGGCGGACAATCCGCCCGACCTGGTGTTCATGGAAACGATGTCCCTGCTCCGCGATGACCTCACTGTGCCAGCGGTGGAGATCATGCTGGAAACCGGCCTACCGGTTTGGCTCAGTTTCCGCCGCTGCCGCGACGGCGTGTGCGGCATCCACGGCCAGCACTGGGGCGGCCCGGAAGGTGACCTCTTTGGCCGCGCGGCCCGGCAGCTCGAAACGCTCGGTGTCGGCGCCTTGCTCATCAACTGCCTGCCCACGGACCATGTGCCGGGCATGTTGCCCTGGCTGCGCGACTTCACGGACCTGCCGCTAGGGGTGTATCCGAACCTCGGCCGCTACGCCGATCCGGGCTGGCAGTTCGATGAGCGTGTCGGGCCTGAAGAGTATGCCGATCTGGCCGCCATGTGGCGCCAGGAAGGCGCGCAGATTGTCGGCGGCTGCTGCGGCGTGTCCCCCGATCATCTCGTTGCCGCCCGCCAGCGCCTCGCCGGCACCAAGCCGGGCCGTCCCCAAGCCGTAGCGAGCCATGGCGCGGCCCTACCCTCGGCCGCCCCGGCCGACACTCCGAGCACTGCTGCGGTGGCCGAGCCGTGGGCCGACGCGCAAGGACGCCCGCTCTATCCGCTGCAATTCCCTGAGATCGTCTGCGACGCCGGCGTGTTCCAACCGACCCAGGGCAGCTTCCTGCTCTGGAAGCACCTCTATCGTTCAGCCGAGGGCAAAGGCCAACACTGCTTGGACATTGGCTGCGGCAGCGGCGTCCTCACGGTCCAGTTGGCCTTGAATGGTGCCACCCACGTAGACGCCTTGGACATTCAGCGCGAGGCGGTAGCCAATACCATGGCCAACGCCTTCCGCAACGGGGTGGCGGACCGTGTACGTGGCGCGGTCGCGGACCTCTATACCTATCAGCCGGCCGAGCAGTACGATGTCATCGTCGCCAGCCTCTATCAGATGCCGGTAGACCCCTTTACCGAGACAAGCAGCCATCGTCCCGTAGACTTTTGGGGCCGCAACCTGCTCGACCACTTGCTCACGATCTTGCCCGATATGCTCGCCTCCGGCGGCCGGGCCTACATCATGCAAATCTCGATCTTGGGCCAGCTCCGCACCGCCGAGCTACTGGGTCAAGTCGGGCTATCATCCCGTGTGCTCGACTTCAGCTTCTTTCCTTTCAGCCCGATCTTCCAAGCCAACCGTGAGCAGATTGGGCGCGTCGAACGGCTTTCCGACGCCTACCACCTAGAGCTTGGCGACGACGACATCATGGTGATGTACCTGCTGGAAGTCACCCACTCTGCTAGGTGATGGCACAACGCGATCATTCGTGGACACAGCAAGCGAGCCGACCGGGACGTGAGGAGCCACAGCGATGGCGATTAAGCGCGTCAGGATAGAGAACTTCCGCAGTTTTGACGATTTCGAGCTTAACCTAGGCCAGTTCAACGTGCTCGTTGGCGCCAATGCTTCTGGGAAGTCCAACCTGCTGCACGTCTTCAGATTCCTGAGAGACATAGCCGACCATGGGCTGAAAGACGCGATCTCGCTCCAAGGCGGTGTTGACTTCCTGACCAACGCTCGGATCGGCCGCAGCCGCCCGCTTTCCGTGACGATCACCGCCGACGCCGATGCTGAATTTACTCTACATAAAGACGACGATATTCCCATTGAGGCTAGACCACCAGATATAAAGGTAGAAGAGGTGAGCTACCACTTCTCTCTGAAGTTTTCCGAAAATGAAGATGTGGTGATTGTTGATGATCGGCTTACTCTGGAGTGTGCGTTCTTTGAGCTAGGGTGGCATAAAAGTGGCAACTATCTGGAAAAGAGGAGCCTTGGGAAAGGAAGCATCGTCCTGCACAACACGGATGGGCAGTTTCACTGCGATCTCAAGCTCCCGGAGGGTGTGACGTTCACCGAGAAGGATTTTCTCCCTCCGATCTGGAAGCTAAGACAAGAAACCGCCCCGGCCAGACTGCTTCTGGAGCGGCGCTTCCTGCAGCATCCGCTTTTCCTCCCACCCGCTGAGATTTTCATGGGTATCGGTACCGCCATCTACGATTTCGACAGCCGCCAACCCCGGCAATCCGTAGGGATTGCCGGGCGGGCGGAGTTGGCGCCGGACGGGAGTAATCTGGCGCTTGTGCTGCGGAAGATTCTTGACGACGACAAGGAGCACCGGAGATTCCGCCTGCTCGTGCAAGCCATCCTCCCGTTTGTGGAAGATGTTGCCGTCCAACCCTTCGCCGATCAGTCACTCTTGCTAATGCTAAAAGAATCCTACGCACCGCAGACACTCTTCCCCGCGACTTTCATCTCCGACGGCACTATCAACGTCATCGCCCTCATCATCGCGCTCTATTTCGAGGAGCATTCCGTCGTGATGATCGAAGAGCCGGAGCGCAACATCCATGCACACCTTATTTCTGATGTGGTCGAGATGCTGAAGGACAAGGCCGAGAAAAAGCAGATTCTCGTGACCACCCATAGCCCTGAGGTGGTCCAACACGCCGGTCTGGAGCATCTACTGCTCATCTCCCGATACAAGGACGGCGCCTCCCGGGTATCGAGACCCAGTGAGAAGGAAATGGTCAGATCATTCCTTGAGAATGAGATCGGCCTTGGAGACCTTTATGTGCATAACAGTCTGGAGATCTGACGATGCCTTACCGGTGTCTCTACATCTGGGTTGAAGGTGTCCACGATGCACGATTCTTCCGCAGAGTAGCGCAGCCGCTACTCGGGAGCCGGTACGACTGGATCGAAGTAGTGCAGTATGCAGAGGAAGTGCCAGCATGGAGGAGGCGTTACCTCCGAAATATCCGGTCAAGGCGAGATGCCAGCTACATCTACGTGACCGATCTCAACGCGGCTCCATGTGTGACGGCGAAAAAGGCGGCTATACGAGGTAGAATGAGGCAGATAGAGGATGATCGGATGATGGTAGTCGTCCCGGAGATTGAGGGCTGGTATCTCGCCGGACTGGATGCCGAGCACAGCGCCAGGCTAGGGATCGGTGAGCCGGCCGCCACCGACCAAATCACTAAAGAAGACTTCACACGGATGCGGCCTCGCGGCCTCGCGGCCAACCGAGAGTTCATGCTGGAGCTATTGGATGGTTTCTCCGTCGCGGCCGCGCGGGCACAGAATCAATCGTTCGACTATTTCTGCCGGAAGTTCCTGCCCGCGGAGGCACAATGACACCGCTCGTTGGCCGGGAGTAGTAATATGTCCTTTCTGTTACCTTGTCCGAATTGCGGCGAGCGCAGCGTGTACGAGTTTCGGTTTGGTGGCGAGGTCAAGACACGCCCCCCACCGGACGCGCCCGACGACGCCTGGCCGCGGTATAGCTATGCCGCCGCGAACGTTGCCGGCGTCCAACAAGAGTGGTGGTACCATACGCAGGGCTGCCGCCAGTGGTTCGTGGCGCAGCGCAACACCCTAACGAACGAGGTGCTGGAAACCGCCCTGCCCGGAGCCGCCCCATGACGGATGCTGACCGGGTCCGTCATTCCCGCGAAAGTGGGAATCCCGCAGCCGGGCGAAGCACCCACCCACAACCAGCGATGCAGTGCCATGAGTGGACAGAGAAACCGGCGTAGGGCATCCGCATGAACGACGAGCCAACCGCCACGATCTTCTTCAACGGCCAGCCGACAGCCGCCCAGCCCGGCGATACCATCGCCTCCGCGCTCTATCGCGCCGGCCAGCGCATTTTCAGCCGCAGCTTCAAGTACCACCGACCGCGCGGCCTGCTGTGCGCCGCCGGCCGCTGCCCCAACTGCTTGGTCAACGTGGACGGCACGCCCAACGTCCGCGCTTGCACCGAGCCTGTCCATGCCGGGATGCAAGTCCGGCACCAGAACGCCTCCCCCTCGCTGGAGCGAGACTGGCTCGCCGTTGCCGAGCGGTTCGACTGGCTCATGCCGGTCGGCTTCTACTACAAGACCTTCACCCACCCCACCGCCTGGCGCCTCGTCGAGCCACTCATCCGCCGCGTGGCTGGCCTTGGCGAAGTAGCCGACACGCCGGCCGCCGCGGACGACGCACCGGACTACGAGCACCGCTACATCCATACCGACGTAGCGGTTATCGGTGGCGGCCCCGCCGGAATCGCCGCCGCCATCGCCGCCGCGCAGCCGGGTCGCCGCGTCACGCTCGTTGACGATCAGCCGGAGCTAGGTGGTCACCTCCGCTACACGGGCCACGGCGCGGACGGAGACGCGCCCGCCGAGACGGCGCAGGAGTTGACAGACCGCCTCGCGGCGCTGCCTAACGTACAGGTGCTCACGTCCGCGACCTGCCTCGGCCTCTACGAGGGCAACCTGCTCGGCATTGTCCAGCAAGATCGTGCCCCGCAGTCCTCCGTGCGGGAGCGGCTCGTACAGTTGCGCGCCGCAGAGGTCATCGTCGCCACCGGGGCCTACGAAACGCCGCTCGTTTTCGAGCACAACGATCTCCCCGGCGTCATGTTGAGCAGTGCTGTCCTGCGCCTCGTCAACATGCACGGCATCAAGCCGGGCGAGCAGGCGGTCGTGGTCGGTGACGCGGCCCGCGCCGCCCCGGTAGTGGCCTGCTTGCAGGCAGCCGGAACCGGCGTTGCAGCCGTGGTACCCGCTGCTGAAGTCATCGCGGCGCGCGGCACCAAGCAAGTGACCGGTATCCGCACCACGGCACATGACATTCCGTGCGATCTCATCGTCGTCTGCGGCGACCACGTGCCGGACGCCGGGCTGGTGATGCAGGCCGGCGGCTCTGTCAAATGGGATGAGCAGCGCGCGGCCTACGTCGTAGAATCGTGTCCCGACCACGTTACCGCCGTCGGCGATGTCACCGGCAGCGCAGTTGACGCGCTGGCGGCAGCATCGGCCGGGCAAAGCACCGGGCGAGACAGGCGCTCGTTCGTCTGCCTGTGCGAAGACGTGACCACCAAGGACATAGACGCTGCTATCGCCGAAGGCTTTGACCAGATCGAGACCCTGAAGCGGTACACCACCGTCACGATGGGACCGTGCCAAGGGAAGATGTGCCAACTCGCCTCTATCGCCGTCTGCGCCCAACGCACCGGCCGAACCATCGGCCAAACCGGCCGAACCACCTCCCGCCCCCCGACGACGCCGGTGTCGCTCGGCGCACTCGCCGGCGCCCGCCACCATCCCGTCAAGCGCACGCCGATGCACCACAAGCACGATGAGCTAGGCTGTATCTGGATGGACATGAGCGACTGGCAGCGCCCCCTCTACTACGGCGCGGCCGACGCCAAGCAGCAAGCCGTCGAGGAAGAGTATTGGGCGGTCAGGAAGCGCGTCGGCGTCATTGACTTGAGTACGCTCGGCAAGCTGGAGGTGTACGGCGCGGACGCCCCCAAGCTGCTCGACAAGGTTTATACCAATCGGCTCTCCGACCTGCGCGTCGGCGCGTCCCGCTACTCCGTGATCTGCGACGACGCGGGCATCATCCTGGACGACGGCACCATTTCTCGCCTCGCCGCCGACCGTTTCTTCATCACCACGACCACCGGCAACATCGAGTTCGTGCAACAGTGGCTCGAATGGTGGCTCGTCGCCACCGACTGGCGCGTCCACATCACCAACGTCACCGGCGGCCTGGCCGCCGTGAACGTCGCCGGCCCGCGGGCGCGCGAGACGTTGGCCAAGCTGACGGAGCGTAACCTGGGCCGGCGCGCCTTCCGCTACATGCGCTGTCGCCGGGCCAAGGTAGCCGGCGTGCCGAGTATCATGCTGCGGATCGGCTTCGTCGGCGAGACCGGCTGGGAGCTGCACTTCCCCACCGCATACGGCGAGCATATGTGGGATGCCATCCTCGACGCCGGACGAGAGTTCGACATCCGCCCGTTCGGCGTGGAAACCCAGCGCGTGCTGCGCCTGGAGAAGCGGCACCTGATCGTCGGCGTGGACACCGACGCCACCAGCAATGTCCTCGAAGCCGATATGGCCTGGGTCGCCAAGCTGGACAAAGACGACTTCATTGGCAAAGCGGCCACGCTCCAAGCGCAGCAGTGCGCCCCCCGCGAGCAGTTGGTCGGCTTCGAGATGCGCGATGATGTCGTGCCCGAGGATGGCGCTGCGCTGGTCCTCGACGGTCGCCCGGTTGGCCGCGTCACCAGCGCCCGCTACTCCCCCGTGAACAGGAAAGCCGTGGGACTGGCCTGGGTCTCGCCGGACTTGGCCGCCCCCGGTCAGGTCTTGACCATGCCCGTGCGCGGCCGGCTGGCGCAGGCAGAAATAGTGGCTGACCCCTTCTACGACCCGCCCGGCAAGAAGCTGAGAGCCTAATGACTGTCACCATGCAGCCGGTCAAGCGCACCCCCCTCTACCGCACCGCCCTGGCGCTGGGCGCGCCTCTGACCGACCACGCCGGCTGGCAGGTCGCGGCCCACTTTCGCTCCCCGGATGAAGAAGCGCGGCAGGTGCAAGCCGGCGTCGGCCTGGCCGATGCCAGTTGGCTCGGCAAGCTGGCAGTGCGATGCACCAGAGGCCAGGGCCTCGACCCGGCGGAATGGCAGATCGCCGGCGCCACCGTCTGGCCCTTAGCCGCCAGCGACCTACTCGTGACCTGCGAGCCGCCCGATACGCCGGCAGTGCTGCAAGCACTCCAGGACCGGGCGGCGTCTGCCATGGAGGCAACGAATTCACCATCCCTCTCCGTCACCGACGTCACCTCCGTCTACGCGGCCCTCGTCTTGGCGGGGCCGCGCAGCCGCGCCGTCTTGCAGCGACTCACGGCGCTCGACCTGTCCGATCCGGCCCTCCCCGACATGGCCTGTGCCCGCACCGGCCTGGCCCACGTCCACGCCACGATCCTCCGCCAAGACCTCGGCCCCGTGCCGGCATACTGGCTGCTCGTCGGCTGGGAATACGGCGTCTACGTCTGGGACGCCGTGCTGCACGCCGGCGAGGCCTCCGCCATCGACCCCATCGGCCTGGAAGCCCTACAGCGACTACGAGGTGCGGCCAGATGACCGAAAGTCAGGTCGTCTTGGCCCCTCCCCGGCCCTTGATGGGAGCAGGTATGAGCCGCGCCGTAGGGGCGCAGCATGCTGCGCCCACGCCCTCGTCATTCCGGCGGAAGCCGGAATCCAGCGCTACTCACGGCTCCCAGGTCGCCGCCCAGCCCCCCTTCCCTAAAGAGAAGGGGCCGGGGGTTAGGTTTAATCCGTCCCCCCGTCGCAACGGGGGGACTATAGGGGGGCCTGTACCATAACACCCAGCAAGGACCGGCGATAGATGCTCCAACTGTTCCGCAAAGAGCGGGTGCTGCCCCAGACGCACGACCTCCGGCGCACCTACGATGTCGTCATCATCGGCGCCGGCGTGCATGGCCTGGCCACCGCCTACTACCTCGGCAAAGAGCACGGGATTACCAACGTCGCCGTGCTGGAGAAAAGCTACCTCGGCGCCGGCAATAGCGGGCGCAACACGGCCATCCTGCGCGCCAACTACCGCACGCCCGAGGGCATCCCCTTCTTTGCCGCGTCGCTGGAGCTGTACGAGCAGCTATCCCAGGAACTGGGCTGGAACGTCCTCTTCAGCCAGTGCGGCCACCTCACTCTCGCCCACAACGATTCGGCGGTGGCCGGCCTGCGCCTGCGCGCCGAGACCAACAACCTCTTCGGCGTCGAGAATCGCGTGATTGACCGCGATGAGCTACAACGACTCGTTCCGGCCCTCGACTGCTCCGACCGACCGCGCTATGCCATCCTCGCCGCCCTCTACAACCCGCCGGGCGGCATCATCCGCCACGACGCCGTCGTCTGGGGCTACTCCCGCGCCTGCGAGCGCATGGGCATCGAAATTCACCCCTTCACTGAAGCCACCGCGATCAACGTCAATGGCGCCACGCAGCCGGACCAACCACACGCCGCAGTCCCCTCCCCTGTGCGTCAACACGGAGAGGAGCCAGGGGAGGCGCCAACTCCCCTCCCCCGTCCCGACGGGGGAGGGCCAGGGTGGGGGCCTGCCGACAGCAGTCCTTCCGGCGCCATCACCGGTGTCGTCACCAACCGCGGCGAAATCGCCACCCCGGCCGTCGTGAACTGCACGGCCGGCTGGGCCACCGTCGTCGCGCAAATGGCCGGCGTGTCCCTCCCCATCGTCACCCAGCCGCTCCAGGCGTGCGTGACCGAGCCGCTGAAGCCGTTCTTGGATAAGGTCATCGTCTCCGCCAACCTCCACGTCTACATCAACCAGACCGACCGCGGCGAGCTGGTCATCGGCGCCGAGGTTGATCCGTACCAGTCATACAGCATGGCCGGCACCCTGCCCACGCTGGAGCAGATGGCGAGCTATACCCTGGAGCTATTCCCGCAGCTGCACAACGTCAAAGTGCTCCGGCAGTGGGCCGGAATCTGCGACATGACCCCCGACTTCTCACCCATCATCGGCGGTGTCGAGGGCCTTGCCGGCTTCTACCAGGACGTGGGCTGGGGCACCTACGGCTTCAAGGCCGGACCGATTGCCGGCAAGTGCCTGGCCGCGCTCATCGCCACCGGCCGGACCCCGGACCTGATCGCGCCGTTCACCCTCTCCCGCTTCCGCGACGCCCAGCTCGTCGGCGAAAAAGCCGCCGCCTCCGTCTCACACTGATTGCCGCGGCCGCGTGGTACACGTTGCCCCCGTCCCCCCGTCGCAACGGGGGGACCATAGGGGGGCTAGATTACGACTTTCGCCGCAATGACCGGAACCCGTACAATATGAATCGCGCCGCAGTTCCGCCGCGCCGCCTTGAGGCTTGCGATGACAACAACGCTCCCTGTAGCCACTACCGCTACCATGTTGGCTTATCGCCAGCAGGGCGACATTGACTACGCCCGCCTCGACTTCGATCCCGACGAACGGGAGCTACCCCCCGACGCCATGGAGCAAGAACTCGCCGTCCAAGAAATGCTCGGCCTGCTCGCCGGCCACTTCACCGACTTCGGTGCGCGCCCGGATGTCTTCCTCAGCAGCAATACCATCCTCTGCTACGACCCCGACAATCTCAACGTCCGGGTGGCCCCGGACGTGTACCTGGCCTTTGGCGTGGACGCGCGGGCGATCCGGCCGCGCAAGCTCTACCTGCCCTGGGAGGTGGGCAAACCGCCGGACTTCGCCATGGAAGTCGCCTCGGCCAGTACCGCCCGGCAGGACGTGACCGCCAAGCGGGACATCTATGCGCGGATCGGCGTGCCCGAATACTGGCGTTTCGATCCGAAAGATGGTGACTATCACGGGGCGAAGCTGGCCGGAGAGCAGTTGGTCAACGGGGTGTACCAGCCCATCGAGTTGACCACGGAGCCGGACGGTATTCTCAAGGGCTACAGTCCGGTGCTGGGATTGAGCGTGTGCTGGCAAGCGCGGCTGCCCCGGCTGTACGACCCGGTGACCAACACCTACCTGGAGAGCGGGCACGAGGTGTGGGCGGCCCGGCTGGCCGCCGAGGCAGAACGGGATGCCGCCGAGGCCGCCCGCGCCACCGCTGAAGCTCGTGTCACTGTTGAGCAGGCCGGACGGCTGGTTGCCGAGGAGCGAATACGGCAGCTAGAGGCCGAATTGCGCCGCCGCGACGCGAACGGGTAGCCCCTCCCCATCCCGGCGTTGACTCCCCTTCCCTGCCAGGGAAGGGGCCGGGGGTTAGGTCCCTCCTCGTCCCCCCGCCGCAGCGGGGGGACCATAGGGGGGCCGGATGCCAGCCGCTCCCCTGCACTCCCCGCGCTCCCTCCGGTATCTTTGGGGGTACGTAAAGGGGGACAGACATGGCACAGACACTCGCAGACGTTCACCAGTTGGTTCAGGATCGCGGCATCAAGTTTTTCCTGTGCTCCTACGTCGAGATGAGCGGTGCCCCGAAAGCCAAGCTGGTCCCGGCGACCAACCTCGACGAAATGGCTGAAGAAGGCGCCGGCTTTGCCGGTTTCGCGGCCGGCGAGATCGGCCAAGGGCCGCACGACCCGGATATGGCCTGCATTCCCGACTTCAGCTCCCTCCAGATCGTGCCCTGGCGTCCCGAAATCGCCTGGGTAGCCGGCAACATCCACGTCAACGAGCAGGAATGGCCCTACTGTCCACGCACCATCTTGCAGCGCCAGCTCGATAAGGTCCGGCAGCAAGGCTACACCTTCAACACCGGCACCGAAGCCGAGTTCATGCTCTTGAAGCAGGACGAGCACGGCGCCTACGCTCCCTGGGATGCCCTCGACACCCTCGGTAAGCCCTGCTACGACCTACGCGCCCTGCATCGCAACCTCGACATCATCACGACCATCGTGACCTACATGCAGGAGCTAGGCTGGGGACCGTATGCCGCTGACCACGAGGACGCCACCTGCCAATTCGAGCTGAACTGGCTCTACGGCGACGGCGCCACTACTCCCGACCGCCACACCTTCTTCAAGTGGATGGTCAAGACCGTCGCCGAGCAGCACGGCCTGCTGGCCACCTTCATGCCCAAGCCGTTCGCCCACCTGACCGGCAACGGCGCGCACCACCACATCAGCCTCTGGGACGCCGACAACCGGACCAACCTGTTCGAGGACGAGTCTGACGCCAACGGCCTCTCCCAGTTGGCCTATTGGTTTATGGGCGGCGTCCTCCGCCACGCCCCGGCCCTCGCCGCCGTCACCTGCCCCATCGTCAACAGCTACAAGCGCCTCATCCGCGGCGCCCCCCGCTCCGGCGCCACCTGGGCGCCCGTCTACGTCACCTACGGCGGCTCCAACCGCACCCAGATGATCCGCATCCCCGGCCCGGGCCGCATCGAGAACCGCATCGTGGACGGCGCCGCCAACCCCTACCTCGCCTGTACCGCCATGCTCGCCGCCGGCCTCGACGGCATCGAGCGCCAGCTTGACCCTGGCCCCCGCAACGACGACAACCTCTACGAAGTGCCCGAGGACGAGCTACGCGCCCGCGGCATCGGCTTCCTCCCCACCAACCTCAGCGAGGCCATAGACGCCCTGGAGCAGGACGACGTGATCCAAGCCGCCCTCGGCGACGCATACGCCCCCTACTACATCCAAGTCAAGCGCCGCGAATGGCAGCAATACCACACCAGCGTCAGCCAATGGGAAACCGACACCTACCTCGGCCTCTACTAACAGTCCAGCCCGCCGCGCACTTGGCCCGTCATTCCCGCTTTCGCGGGAATCCGCCCCCACCGTTGGGTGTACTTGGCCTCCGAATGATCGTACGATTGCCAACTAGCACTCGCCATCCAGCCTAGAAGCTCCGGGCCCATCTCTTGTAGTGGGATTAGTTGAAAGAGTAGGGGAGATGATATGAAGGAGTCTTTTCTCAGGTGGCTCGGATCCAACTTGGAGCAGTTGAGTATTATATTAGCTTCTTTTTTCGTAGCAATAGTTGGGATATGGTATGAGTTATTACAGTGTAGTTCTTTGCTTGAAGCAGTGGCGGCTCAGGTGCAAACCGTATCCTTGTTACTATTGTTATTAAGCGTTTTAGCTGTCATAAATATACGGGGGAATAGAGGCGTTATTCCTGTATTCAATTCTACAACGTTCTACAGACCTTTAGCAATAGTGCTCGCCATCACTTTCTTACTTATAGCGTTAGTATTTGCTGTTATAATGTTAGTTGTGAGTAGTAAATCACCGTGTCCTGCAGAAGCTAATCCCCCTACCACTGATAACTGTCTAATCATTGGGAGGGAGTAGCACGACGGGAACGATGAACTTTCGAAACCGCACGCTGTTTCACAGAGCGACAGCCTACCGTCGCGGTAGCCTTGATCGCTACCAGCCCGCCGCTCAGTAGGAATCAGGACTTCCGCTCAGGTGGCGCATCCAAAACGACTTGTTATTATACACGCTTGGAAGAGACACTGGCGGCGGCCGCAGGCCGGGTGGGGTAGCCTATTCCCATACAAGCGCAGCCGCTGAGTGAGGAAACTGTCTATGGCTACGCGGCGCGAGGAAGTCTATAACATCGCCCTCGCCGAGATGCTGACCGAGCGGGGTGCGAGGTACGCGGAAGCCGAGCAGCGGCACCGCAACCATGTGCCGGACGTGCTCTTCGAGTGGGTTGGCCTGCACACGGTCCTGGAAGCAAAGTACAACGCTTCCGGCGCCGCGGCAGAAGTGACACAGCAAACTCTCGATAGACTAGCTCGTGGCTTTGGCCCCCTCGGTGTCGCCCTCCTGTATCCCGCGCAGCTACGCACTGCGACCGGCAGCGTCCGGCAAGCCCTCGCGCGTGCAAGATTGCGGGTACGGCTGCTGGTCAGCGGGCAGGAGGAGCCGGGCCGTTGGCACCAGGTCACCGGCATAGATGGGTTGACGGCAATCCTCGATCAGGCGCGAGCGGTGCTGGTCGGTGACGACCAGTTGCGTCAGAGTGTCGCCGCTCTGGCCGGTGCGGTAGATGCGCTCGCCCGGGTCTTTGCCCGGCAACCGGGTCACGCTGACGAGATCGTTGACCTCGTAACGGCCGCCGACGTGGCCGCGACCGGTGCAGCAACGGCCGACACCAGGGAGGCCGCCTTTCGGATCGCGGCGCTCGCCGTCATCACGGCGACGATGGTACAGCTCATCCTGGCTGACCGTGATCCCAAAGTGCCCAAGGTCCCGGAGGGCAAAGCACACGAGCAACGCCGTCAGTTGCTCCGATCATGGCGAGTCGTCTTGGACCACAACTATGGCGCCGTCTTCGAGATCGCCTATCACGTCTTGGACACCTTGGGTGACACGGACCCCAGTATCGGGGCCGCGCTGGTAGCCATGATCGAGGAAGCACGTGGTATCGTCACCGCTGGCGTAATGGGGCGCCACGATCTCGTCGGGCGCGTCTATCATGGGCTGCTGGCGCAACAGAAATACCTCGCCACGTACTACACCTCGGTCCCGGCAGCAACCCTCCTGGCAGCCCTCGCAACGTCGCCGGTTTCCTGGCCCGACCTTGATTGGGCAGCCGCACCCGGCGACTTCAGTTTCACCGTTGCCGACCCGGCGTGCGGCACCGGAACGCTCCTCGCGGCGGCGTTGGGGGCGATCCGCCGGGGCTACGTCAGCGCCCGTATTCGCGTGCATGACGAGGTTGACGTCACGGCGCTTGGCAAGCGGATGATCGAGGAAAACATCTTCGGCTATGACATCCTGGCCTATGCCGTGCAAGTCTGTGCTGCGACCCTGCTGCTCTCGTCGCCTGGAACCATCGTGACCACCTCCCAGCTCGTGCAGATGCCGTTTGGTGGCCCGCATGGCGATCTCGGCAGTCTCAATTTTCTCAAAGGGCCGGCCCGCGGCATGCCCCTTGGCTCCTGGGGTGACACTATTACGCTGGAAGGCACAATGGAGCGCGTAGTACCGGTCGAGCTTCCCGAGGTTGACTTGGTGATTATGAATCCGCCGTTCACCCGGTCGCAGGGCGGCTCGCGGCTACTCGGTAGCCTGGATACAAAGGAATTTCCCGTTGCCAGGAAGCAGTTGCGTCGCTTGGGACAGCGGGACGACATTAGCGGGCGTATCAGCGCCGGCCTAGGCGCACTGTTTATCCCCCTCGCCGACCGCATGGTCCGGCCGGGCGGACGGCTGGCCTTCGTATTGCCGAAGACCATGCTCACCGGGGAGCAGTGGGATCAGACCCGGCACTTGCTGGCAGCGAACTATCATATTGAGTACGTCATCTGCTCACATGAAACCGAGCACTGGAACTTCTCGGACTCGACGGACCTCGCGGAGTTGTTGCTGGTAGCGAGAAAGTGGCAAGACGATGAGCGACCGGCAGCGAGCGCAGAGACCACCTGGCTTCAGTTGAGCAGGAACCCGGACAACGCCGTGGACGCCCTGGCCGTCGCGAGTGCGCTACAGGCCGCTTCGCCGGGACCGCGAGGGCAACAGCTTACGATTGGCAGTGACCTCTTTGGCGAGATGGGCGAGATGTTCATGCGGCCGACGCCGGAGAGTGACGCACCGTGGCCCCATGCCGTGTTCTTCAAGGAAGCCTTGTTGCGCGCCGCCGAGTCCGCTGTGCATGACGGCGCTATCCGGCTGCCGCGTCTGGCGCGGCCCGTATCGTTACCCCTGCGCCCACTGCATGAACTGGGCCGCATCGGCTACGACCGCCGCGACATCACCGATGCCTTTGAGCGTGTAGCGCGCCCGGCCGGCTACCCGGCCCTGTGGGGGACGGATGCGAAGAAGATCGTCGCGCTGCAACATACGACGAATGCGGAGCTTTCACCACGCACCAGTCCGGCGCCTGGGAGAGCACGCATCAAGCCGGCCGATCAGGTGTGGGCCGGGGCCGGTCAACTGCTCATCCCCGAGCGCTTGTGGTTGATTACGATGCGTTGCTCCGCAATCGTCGTGGACCAGCGGTGCCTGTCGAATACCTGGTGGACGGTCAATCTTGCCAGCAACGATCCTGACGATGCCCGCATTCTCGCACTGTGGCTTAACTCGACGGTGGGACTTGTACTGTGGGTGTATTCGGCAGAGGAGACTAGGGGGCCGTGGCTGGCGGTGAAAAAGAACAAGCTGGAGCGGATGCCGGTGCTCGACGTACAGGCGCTGCCCGCAGAAGCTCGCCGCCGCCTACTCGATTGTTGGGCAGCGATCCACCAAGAGCCACTAGCGCCAATTGCCGCTGTCGAAGACGATCCGGTGCGGGCACAGATTGATGGCGCCGTTGCCGGGGCGCTCGGCATTCCCACTGATGGCTTGGAGGCCCTCCGCGTTTTGTTCAGCGCCGAGCCACGCCTGCAACCGGCAGAGAAACGCACGGCCGCGCCGCCGGAAGCCAGCCTGTACGAAACGCCCTCCCTATTCGATTAGCCGGCATTTCCCATTTTCCCGCCCACCGGCGGCCTCCCTGACCTCGCCCCCACCATTCCCCTTCCCTTTAGGGAGGGGGCCAGGGGGTAGGTCCGCCCCCCGTTGTCTTTCCTCCACCCCCGTTGATATGGCCTTACGTTGGGAGTGGTAAATGCAAGACCATCCTGGAGCACCGGGCACCGCCCGGAAGGGCATTACTCGCACCGTCGTGCCGACCGCCTGTGGTGGGGTGTCGGCACCAAAGGCGCCGGGTCCTGACCACGCCCGGTCCCGCGCCCGGCACACAAGGGCGCCGGGTCATGGCCGACCCCTTGCCGCGCTGAGTGCGGCGAGGCATGACCGTCCGCGCGCCACCCCGAGGGCACCGGGTGCTGACGTACCCCCGGCCACCACGGCCGGGGCGCCGGGTCAGCATCGTCTGAGTGCCGTGCCGTCCGCACTGGACCACGCCCGGTCCGGCGCGCGGCACCAAAGGGCGCCGGGTCATGACCGACCCTCCGTCACGCCATCCGGTGCGGCGGAGCATGACCGTCCGCGCGCCACCCTGAGGGCGCCGGGCCATGACGTACCCCTCGTCACTGTGGCGGGGGCGCCGGGTTATGGTCGTCCGCGCGCCGCGCGCATCGTGCCGGACCGCCAGCGGTCCCACCATGCGCCGATGGCGCGGCCAGGTCACGCCCTGGCCAGCGCCGGCACATCCGTGCCTATCACCACCGCTTCCTTGCCGGCCCGCGTGAGCCGGCTGCTCCCGGAGCGTCTAGCCAGCACCACCGCCACTCCCAACACCCGTTTCTATCCGCAGTCACTTCAAGACACCCCGGACAACCGCACTCCGTACTCACACGCTTCCACTTACCCGCAATCCCACCGTCTCGACCTTCATTCCCGCCGCCTCAATCGTCATTCCCGCGTTCGTGGGAATCCACGTCCCCACGTCACTACCGCGGGACCGCAGGCCCACCAGTGTAGGTTTTCCTGTGGAGCAGCCGACCAGCACCGCTATAGCGCCCCTTCCCTGGAGGGAAGGGGCCGGAGGTTAGGTCCAAACTACTCGCTATTCCAGGACACCACCCATCCCATCCATCCACCCCTCAAGGCTCCAACCGCGGCCCGTCGCCCACCACTGACGGCCGCCGGTGTGCATCCTGCCACCCAGGCACCGACCCGCCCGTCACCCACCACGGCCACGGGCGTCTCGCGCCAGCCTCCCTCCCGCGCCCCACCGCCCCCCGTCCCCCCGCCGCAGCGGGGGGGCCATAGGGGGGCCGGAGCCTGCCAGGTCCGTCCTCATCCCCTCCCCTGGAGCTTGCTCCGGGGGAGGGCTAGGGTGGGGGCCAGGGGGTAGGTCCGCGCCGCTAGCTGCCCGCCTGCGCCAGCCGCTTCTGGATTGCTGCCTCGTGCCAGACGAGGCCCAGCCCCGGCCGCTCGGACATATGGATGTGCCCGTCGCGGAAGTCAATCGGCTCCAGGAACTCGTGCAGATACGCCTGGAGCCGGGTGTAGCTCTCGGTGATGAGGCCGTTGTGGACGGCAGCCACGCACGTCGAGCCGAGGTGCGCGCCGCCATGCGGGGCCATCGTCAGGTGCTCGGCGCTCGCCAGCGCCGCAATCTTCATCCACTCGCTAATCCCGCCGCAGATCACCGGATCGGCCTGAATAATATCGGCGGCCTGTGCCCCGATCAGGTCCCGGAAGCCCCAGCGCGTGTACTCGTTCTCGCCACTCGCCACCGGCATGTCCAGCGCCGCTGCCACCTGCGCGCCACCGCGAAAATCATCGGCGTGGACTGGCTCCTCGAACCAGTACGGATCGTACCGTTCGACCATCCGCCCGAACTTGATCGCCGTGACGGCATCCCAGCCGTTGTTCGCGTCAATCATCACGTCCACGTCCGGCCCGACGGCATCGCGGACGGCGCGCACCCGTTCCGCGTCCTCGCGCAAGGTCACGCCCGGCCAGCCAATCTTCATCTTGACCGCCCGGTAGCCCTCGCCCACGTAGTCTTCCATCTCGGCACATAGCTCGCGCAGCCCCTTGCTCTCGGCGTAGTAGCCACCCGCCGCATACGCCCGCACTCTCGACTGCGCGCCACCGAGCAACCGCCAGACGGGCTGACCGAGCACCTTCCCTTTGAGGTCCCAGAGCGCGTTATCCACGTCGCTCATTGCCCGGATGTGCTCACCCTTCGCCACCGGCTTGCGCCAGCCGCCCATGTACATCTTCTGCCACAGATACTCGGTCCGCAGCGGGTCTTCACCCACCAGCACCGGCTTGAGCGGTCCCTCGACAATCGGCACCGACCCACCCATCGAGGTCCCGACCACGCCCTCATCCGTATAGATCTCAAGCCGCGAGAAGCCCCGGCTCGTCGTCTTGATGATCGAGTTCCAGTACGGCTCGTCCAGCAGACCGAGCGAAAACTTGGTCACTTTGATGTCGGTAATCTTCATCTTCTAGCCCTCCCCCTGCACTGCTGGCCGCAGCGGCACGGCCATCGCCAGCGCAGAGAGCATAGCGATTCGGGTAGAAAGGCGCCGAAGCACCGGGGTGGTCGAGGCGTGAGGGGCCGGCCGCTACGGAGAAAGCAGCGGGGTGTTACTTTCCGCCGCGGCCAAGGCCCCGTTGTGCGGCGCTGTGCCGGCCGTACCATCGCGGATCGCCCGGTCCAGATACAGCTCGTTGCCGGGCTTGAAGCCGGGCACGGTGACGATATGCGCGAACACGTCGCAGCCGCGATGCCCCGTGCCGGCCGGAATCAGCGCAATCGTGCCGGGCGTGAGGTCCGTCACCTCGTAGCGGGTCCAATCGCCAATAGCGGGAAACGTGTACAGGCACGCGGTTCGTCCCGCCGTGCCCAGCCGCCACTGCGCCGGGTCGAGGGCAAAGTACAGCTCGAACTGCGGCCGTCCGCCGCCGATTGGCTCCGGCGGATGGTAGTGGGTCCGCGATAGCTCCGCGCCAATGTGGAGCGCGTGGCAGTTCACGCGGTTCTGCCCGTCCGCACTCGCCGGCCCAGCGGCGCCGAGGTCGGCGTGCCAGGTGAGCGGCAGCCGACGAAAGGCGTCGAACCCTGGCGCGCAGCCGCCGGCCGTGTCCTTGAGATAGCGCAAACGACGGACTCCCGCCGCCGGCCGGTCTACCAGGGCCAGGTCCTCGATCCACCAGTAGCGCAGCGATCCGCGGAGCCGGAGCGGCGCCTCGGCGCTTACGATCAGCTGGTCTCCGACCCCGACCGGCTCCCAAGACGCTTCCTGCTTGGTGGACCAACCGAGCGTCTCCGCCCGCGCGGCGAGCCAGCGCAGCGCCGCACCCGGCGCCCCCTCCAGCCACCGCTCCGGCATGATGCCGCTCTCCAGCAGCCGCCAGACCTCGCCATCCACGTTCCCGACGAAGGCTGCGGACTGCCGCTGCCAACGCTCCATGATCGCAGTCAGCGGGGCGCGCACCCCCTCCGGGATGGTGCCATCGGCCGTGGTCAGCGCCGCCCGGAGCGTGGCGAGGGCGTCGCGGACCTCCGAGGCGAGCGGATCGGGACGATAGGCTGCCGGCAGCCGCGTCCCGTCACCTTCCTGGGTCCGATAACCGTCCGGGAGCCGGACCTCACCCCGCCCGTCGAACAGCCAGCAGTACCGCACCGCGCCCGGCGTCGCCGTCAGCAGCGCCTCGGCCGCACCGCCGACGGTACCCTGGCCCAGCGTGTAGCCGGGGTTCCACTCACCGAACGCCTGCACGGCTGCCGCCCACGATAACGGATCGTCTACCCGCCCGACGATCACCTCCGGCATCGTCCCTCCTCGCCTCTCCATACCGATGGCCGAGCCACCGGCCTACCCTCACACAGATCATACCCCAGGAGACCTCTGCAAAATCGTCATTCCCGCCGGTGCGGAAATCCACCCCCTCTTCCCCTGCTGACTGGGATAGGTACGGGTTAAGCCGTGGGGGCGCAACATGTTGCGTCCGTCCCCCCGCCCAGCGGGGGGACCATAGGGGGGCCAGCGCCGGTGTCAACCCGCCCATCGGACCGCTAAAGTACCCCGTACCGGCATCGCTGGCGCCTATTTGACGCAGCGGCCGCCGGTTTGACACACTGTGACGCACTCGGAGGATGGTCCGGTGAGAGGGATGGCAGTGCGTAGGATGCGAATGTGGCTGCTCATAGGTGTTCTGGTCGCCGTCGTCGGACTGCTCTGGACAGCGCCACCGCCGGGAGCGGTCGCCCAAGGTGTGCAGCCCACGCCGACCTTGCCGTTCTACTTCTTCGAAGACAACGACCCCTATCTGACCTACGGCGGCAGCTGGTCTACGGTCGCCAACCCCGCAGCATCCGGGGGCACCGAGCACGAAGCACGCACGCCGGATGCCTACGTCACCTTCATCTTCAACGGCCCCTACATGAAGTGGTACAGCACCAAGGGGCTAAATCGCGGCCGCGCCCGGGTCTACTTGAACGGTACTGAAATCAGCAGCTCGCCGATTGATCTGTATGCCGCCTCGGTCCAGCCGCAGCAGGTCGTCGTCTGGATTCAGAGCCTGGATACCTCCCGCTCCCATACGCTACGCATCGAAGTAACGGGCGAGCGCAACGGCAGCGCCACGGACAGCCTCGTGGGCATTGATGCGTTCGAAGTCTTCTCAGCACCCACACGGCCGGCCCCGCCGGTACTCACCCCAACGCCGCTCCCCACGGCCGTACCCACGCAGCCGCCGCTGCCGACGGCCACGCCAACGCCGTCATTGCAGCCGGGTGCCTGGCCGATTGACTTCCGCTTCCTGCAGTACTACGCCGATCACGACGGGCCACGCCTGCTCGGCAGAACTATCGGCGCGCAGACAGTGCTGGGCGGAAACTTCGTGCAGTATTTCGAGAAGGGCCGCATCGAAGACCATTCCGGCCGCATCCAGTACGGCTTGCTGGTGGATGAGCTACATCAAGCACGGGTAACCATCCCCGTCGGCGGCGATACCTCCACTGTCACCTACGCGACGATCAACGATCTGGCCGCGCCACAGCGCCGCATTGCTCCCCCGGCCGGGTTCGATGCCGGCGTGAGCTTCAACGACGATGGCTCGGTCTTCATTCCGTTCAGCGCCGATCTGTCGTCCGCTTCCGGACACAATGTCAGCCAAGTGTTCTGGGAGTACATGCAGCGCGAGGACTTCTTCCCGGCCGGCTGGCTGCACGACATCGGCCTGCCGCTCACCGAGGCCATCCCTGCCACCGTAGATAAGGGCGCGCTGCAGGGCCGGCAAATCCTGGTCCAAGCCTTCCAGCGCACCATCCTGACCTACGACGCCCTCAATCCCGCCGAATTTCAGGTCGAGCGCGCCAACGTCGGTACCGACTACCGCAGCGCCTTCCCCGACCGGATACCCGGATAGCGCCCAGTGAATACCACCCCTTACAGCACGCTCACGCACCTCGAATGTTCGGCGTGCGGTGAGCACCACGACGCCGACATCCTGCAAACCACCTGCCGCCGGTGCGGCCTGGTCCTGTTTGCCCGCTACGATCTCGCCGCCGTGCGACGCTCGCTCACGCCGGCAGCGTTGTCCCAGCGCCCGGCAACGCTGTGGCGCTATCACGAGGTCCTGCCGGTGCGGGCGCCGGAGCACGTGCCGTCGCTCGGCGAGGGGTACACCCCCTTGCTCCCAGCGCAACGGCTCGGCGCGGCACTCGGCTGTCGCGCCCTCTACGTGAAGGACGAGGGCGTAAACCCGACCGGCACGTTCAAGGCCCGCGGCCTCGTCATGGCCGTCGCGCGGGCCGCCGAGCTAGGCGCACAGGCGCTCGCCATCCCTACCGCCGGCAACGCCGGCGGCGCCTTGGCCGCCTACGCGGCCGCTGCGGGCCTGCCCGCACACGTCTTCATGCCCGTGGACGCGCCCGACGCAACCAAGCGCGAGTGTCGCCACTACGGCGCCCAACTGACGCTCGTAGACGGCTTGATCGGCGATGCCGGGGCCGTCGTCCGCGCCCGCTCTGCCGACGCCGGCTGGTTCGACGTCTCGACGCTGCGCGAGCCGTACCGCGCCGAGGGCAAGAAGACGATGGGCTACGAGGTCGCCGAGCAAATGGGCTGGCAGCTCCCCGACGTGATCGTCTACCCCACCGGCGGCGGGACTGGTATCGTCGGGATGTGGAAAGCGTTTGCCGAATTGGAAGCCCTCGGTTGGATCGACAGTAAGCGACCGCGCATGGTCGTGGTGCAGGCCGAAGGCTGCGCGCCGCTGGTGCGGGCCTTTCACCAAGGCGCCACCAATGCCGAGCCATGGGCAGCAGCGCAGACCATCGCCGGCGGGATGCGCGTCCCTAGCGCCATCGGCGACTACCTGATCTTGCAAGCCTTGTACGAGAGCGACGGCACGGCCGTGATGGTCAGCGACGACGAGCTATTGGCAGCGATGGGCGAGCTGGCGCGCACCGAGGGCATCAACGCCTGCCCGGAAGGGGCAGCGACACTGGCCGGCCTGCGTAAGCTGCTGGCGAACGGCGCGGTGAGCAGTGACGAATCGGTCGTCCTCTTCAACACGGGCTCCGGCCTGAAATACCAAGACCTGCTCCCCGCAGCCGACGACGCCCCCATCGTGACCCCACCGCCCGCCTAGCCGCTGCCGCCCCCCGCACTCGCACACCGCCGGCGCGTGGTACAGTCGAGGGCGGCGGGAAGGCGGCGATGGACATGCAGTATCGGCGGTTCGGGCGGACGGGCCTGCAGGTGTCGGTAGTCGGGCTGGGCAGCGGCGGTCCGAGCCAGCTGGGGCAGCACAGCGGCGTGCCAGCGGCCGCCGCCATCCGCGTAGTGCGGCGGGCGCTGGACCTCGGCATCAACCTGCTCGATACCTCCGCTTCCTACGGCGAGAGCGAGGCTATTCTGGGCCGCGCGCTCCGGGACGTACCCCGCGACCGCTACGTGCTGGCTACCAAGTTCCATCCTGCCGTCCACGAGGCAGGAAAACTGACGCTGCGCCAGGCCGGCTCGCTGACCCAATCGCTGGAGCGCAGCTTGCAGCGCCTCGGCGTGGACTACGTGGATGTCTTCCAGTTCCACGGCGTCGCGCCCGAATCGTACCGGCCGGCCATGGCGCGGTTCCTGCCCGAAGTGCGACGCGCGCAGGAGCAGGGCAAGTTCCGCTTTTTGGGCATCTCGGAGGTGTACGTCAACGACGGTCCTCACGCCATGCTCCAGACGGCCCTTGCCGACAACCACTTCGATACGATCATGGTCGGGTACAACTTGCTTGCCCCCGGCGCCGAGCGTCTGGTGCTCCCGGCGGCGCAACGCCACGACGTGGGCGTGATGATTATGTTTGCCGTGCGCCGCGCGCTCTCCCGGCCGGACTATCTGGTGGAGATCATTGCCCGGCTCAAGGATCGGGGCCTGTTGGCCCCGGACGCCATGCCGCACGATAACCCGTTGGGCTGGCTGGTCCACGATGGCGTCGAGTCGGTGACGAGCGCCGCGTACAAGTTCGCGGCCGCGCATCCCGCCGTCTCGTCCGTGTTGAGCGGCACGGCGAACCTCAGTCACCTGGAAGACAACGTGCGTTCCATCCTCGGTAGCCCTCTGCCCGCAGCCGACCGGGCGCGCGTATATGACCTGTTCGGACACATCGAGGAGTGCGTCGTCGAGTAGTCTTGCACCGCGTAGAGAAGGAGGAACGTCATGGCTGCTGACTTGAAGGTGGGCGTCATCGGGGCCGGAAGCCACGCCCAGTCGCATTTCGGCATGATCGCGGCGGAGCCGGCGATGCGGCTCGTCGGGGTTGCGGAGCTTGACCCGGCGCGGTTGGCGCGCGCCCAAGCCGACCACGGACCGGAGGTGACCAGCACCGACTACCGCGAGATGCTGGACCGCGCCCGGCCGGACGTGGTGTACGTGGTCACGCTGCCGGGGCACCAGCTACCGATAGTGCTGGACTGCATCGAGCGGGACATGCACACCTCGGTCGAGAAGTCGCCGGGCATGGATTCCGGCGATACGGCGCAGTTGCTCGCCGCCGCCCGCCGCAGCGCGGCCAAGGTGATGGTCTCGTTCAATCGCCGCTACTTCCCGCAGGTGCTGGCGGTCAAGCAACTGGTGCTGGCGCGCGGCGGCGCGGTGCATTGCGCGGCCACGTACAACAAACCCTACTGGGATGGGCGGGATGCACCGCGTGAGGCCATCCCGGAGTTGATTATCGGCGATGGCATCCACCTCGTGGATCTGCTCCGCTGGCTCGCCGGTGACGCCATGGACCGAGCCGCCGACGCGGCGACGGTCTACGGCGAGCGTTGGGCGAGCGGACCGGGCCGGGACCGGCACAACGCGATCATCACGTTTGCGAACGGTCGCCGCGCCGTGATGATGAGCCACTACGGCGTGGGGTTCCGTATCCAGCGGTCGGAGGTCCACGCCGAGGATTTCTCGGCCTACCTGGATACGACCCGTGCCCCGACCGGCGCCCAGCCGCCCGGTTTCACCCTCTACGCGGACGGTGCGCTCGACGAGCGGCCCTTGGACCTCGATGCCGTCGGCGGCCCCGACTTCAACGAGGCGCGCCACCTGGTAGAGTGCATCGAGCAGGACCGCCAGCCGTGGAGCCACCTGGCCGATGCCCTGGAGACGATGCGGCTCTGCGAGGCGATTGCCGCAGCCCACAAGGGCGACCTGCCAGCGGCAGCGGGATAGGTGCGGGCCTCACCCCCCGGCCCCCTGACCGGCCAACGCCGCACGGATAGTGCCAGGTGTGGTGCGGCTTTGGCCGGTCACCTCTCCAACATTTGGAGAGGGGGTGGAGGGCCTCTGACAAGGGTAAGGGCACGGCATGCCGTGCCCCTACGGCGCCGGTTTTTGGATTCCCGCCCCGTATCGGGGTACGGGACATGCTTGCGCGGGAATGACGGGGGACGGGGCGGGATGGATTGCGGCCTACGCCGCAATGACGGGGGCCATGGGGGGGCGGCGGGCGTGCGGGGGCGTGCGCTATGATACCGTCGCGCCGGGGTGGGGAGGAGAACGATGCAGCAGAGCGACGAGCATGATGTGGTCGCATCGGCGCTCCAGACAATAGCCGAGTGGAGTCCGCAGAGCACCGACGGCAAATGGCTGGAAAAACTCACTGTCCGGGTTGGCCGCTTTATCAGGGAATGGGACATTGACCGCTGCTATCTGTGGGCGGACTGGCCGGAGCGAGAATCGGTGTTCCCTGGGACCACCAAGCAGGACCCGGGTATAGATGTGGTCGCCATACGCGACAGCGATGGAGAGCATATCGCAATCCAGTGCAAATCTCGTCAACTTGATGATCGCGGATACGGTGAGGGCATCCCAAAGACTGAAACAGACAAGTTTGTCAGTTCATCGGCAGGCTCGTTTTGGACCGAGCGCTGGATCGTGACCAACGGGGCAAACGCCTTGAGCAGCAACGCGCAACAGGCGCTCTCAATGGGTGACAAACCCGTCAAGCTCGTGAACATAGCGATGGACCTGGCGCAACAGCAGGCCGGCCGGTCTACCGAGGAGTGCGAGCACTGCCAACCGAATCCCGACGGAGAAGCACGCAAGCAGTCGAAATCGTGTATGCAGGATGAAGCCGTCAGCGCCAGCATCACTCGCCTCAGGGAGCATGAACAGTCAGCCAGCGGCGGTACGCCCGAGGGAGAGGCGCGCGGCAAGATCATCCTGCCGTGCGGTACCGGCAAAACCCGCATATCGCTGCGGATTGTCGAGGCGCTGACGCCGCCGGGGGCGCTGTCCATCGTCCTCTGCCCCTCCATCGCGCTGGTGGCTCAGATCAGGCGCGAGTATTTGCAGCACGCCAATGCCGAGCTACGAATACTCGCCGTCTGCTCCGACGACACCGCCGGCTACAACCCGCGGAAAGAGGGCACCCACAACACCGCCGTTGACCCCACGGTGGACAACAGCAACGTCAGCGCGGCGGAGGTGAAGGGCAAAGTCACGACCGATGCCGGTGAGATCGCCGCCTGGATCGATCAAGGCCAGGACGCCGCTGCACTCAACATCATCATCGGCACCTACCAGAGCAGCTACAAGGTTGCCGACGCCCTCAAGGCTACGGGCGTCCGGGCGCGGGTGCTCGTCGCCGACGAGGCGCACCGGACCGCCGGCCTGCGCCGCAACAGAAAACCGGCGGACAACAAGCGGGTGCGGGATTTCACCCTCTGCCACGATAGGGACGTTTTCCCGGTCACGTATCGCGTCTATCAGACGGCCACGCCGCGCATCTACGACACGAAAAAAGTCACGAGGGACAGGCCCACCGACTGGATCGTCCGTTCGATGGATGATGAAACCGTGTTCGGCGTGGAGCTGTACCGCAAGAGCTACGTAGAAGCGGTCAATAACGGCTGGCTGGCCGACTACCGGATCATCGCGTTTGGCGTCAACGATGAAGAGGCCTTCAAGCAGGCCAATACGCTGGCGCTGCACACCGAGAGCAAGGGCCGGCAAGCCTTGACCTCGGCTCACTACTTGCGCGGTTTGGCCCTGGCGCTCGCCATGGGTGGGGCCACACAGGCCACGGGCGACCGCGAGGTACTCATCAAATCGTGCATCGCCTTTATGAACACCGTGGACAAGTCGAAGAACATGGCCAAGGACCTGCAGAACGATACGGTCAAGGAGTGGGTGCAGGGCTGGCTGACCGAAAACGCCGGCGGGCAAGCGATGGCGAATTACACTCTGGAGCACCTCGACGCGACGAGCAACGTCGCGGCCCGCGACAACGCAAAGCTCAAGCTGGCCGAGTCGAGCGAGACGCGGCCGCACGGCATCATCAACGTGGGCATCTTCGGCGAGGGCACGGACTCGCCGTCGTTGAGCGCGGTCGCTTTTCTCGAACCGCGGAAAAGCCCCATTGACGTGATCCAGGCTGTCGGGCGCGCCATGCGGACCGCGCCCGGCAAGGACCTGGGCTACATCATCTGCCCGATCCTGCTAGAGCCGACCGGCGATCCCGAACACTGGTTGAGCCGCAGCAGCCAGGACGAGGGCTGGCGGGAGCTGGGCCAAATTCTGCTCGCCCTGCGCGCCCACGACCAGCGCATCGAGGACCAACTCGAAGACCTGATGTATTTCTACCTCCCGCCCGCACCGCCGGAGCCTGAGCTTACGCTCGTCGCGGTTGGGAAGGCCGAGACGAAGCGGATCCAATACTGGGAGCATGAGGGCGCGCCGGGCGAGGCGCAGCCGGCCGTGGAGCGAGTTCTGGACGGAAAGAGTAAGCCGTCGACCGAGTTCCAGCGCCTCGGTGCGGCGCAAAAGGTCGGTGAGCCGGACCAGGACGGACAGCCCAAGCCGTCGGGTGAGGTCCGCCGTATCACGGAAACCAAGGGGGATTTTACTGCAAAGACCGAGCCGTCACAGATCATCACGGGCAAGACGAACGCCGACGGCAGCCACGAATTGCGCCAGGATACCGTCGAGCGGGAGAAGCCAAAGCCGGACGGCACGCGCGGCGCGGTGGACTACAAGAAGTCCAAAGCCAAAGCCAAAAAGATGATCAATGATGGCGAGGGCATCCGGCTGCCGCCGAGCAGTCGGCAACGGAAGCCGCGCCGCAGCCGGGAAGAGGTCGCCAGAGAGTCCGCGATGCGGATGCTGCGGCTGAGTGGCATGGAAGAGCATGGCAAGGCGATCAAGCTGAACCTGCTCACCAAGTCCGGCCTGAGCGACGACCGCGTGATCCGGGACCTGAACATTCTGGAGGGCAGTATCAAAGAGGCGGCGCACCACTTGCGGACCGATGAGTTGGTAGGGCCGTTGAATCGGCACTTCGGACTCGACAATCTCAAGGAGGCCAGTCTCAAGAAGCAGGCCGACGGCTGTACTATCGCTGCGCTGCTGATGATGAACGCCGCGATGCTCCACCAGCGCATCAGCAACGGCCGCTGGCTGCCGGGCATCAGCGACTTGTCTACCGTCAAGAATGACGTTGCCGTAGTGCGAAGGATCAGGTGGGAGTGGCAAGACATCCGGTCGTATGACTTCCGGCCGGTGGTGGAACCGGCGTTGAAGGCGATCCAGGCCGTCGAGGAGACCGGCAAAGCCGGTGGATTGGAGCGCGCCCTCCGCCACATCACCGCGGAAGCGGAGCGCATCGCGGAGACCTACGCCGATATGGGCGCGGATCACGCCGGCCCGCTCTTCAACCGCGTCATGGGCAACCAGGCGTCGGACGGCGCGTTCTTCACGCGGCCGCCGGCCGCTGCACTGGCGGCCCGGCTCGCGTTGGACGCCTGCGGCGACGCGGACTGGTCCGATGATGAAGTCTGGCGGCGGCACAAGACCGTTGATCTCGCCTGCGGCAGCGGTACGCTGCTGGCGGCCGTCCTGACGGACATGAAACGCCGCGCGAAAGAGAAGGGCGCTGATGAAGGGCGTCTCGCCGAACTCCAGAAGCTGGGGGTGGAGGCGGTCATCAAGGGGCTGGACATCAACCCCGTGTCGCTGCAACTGGCGGCCTCGCAACTGACCGCTGGCAATCAGGACATTCGCTACCGGCAGATGGGGCTGCACCAGATGCCCTACGGCCCAGACACGGACGATCCGACGGATCCGACGCGCATCGGTGTCGGCACACTCGAATTGCTCGGACAGCAAGCCATCGTTCCCCGGCCCAACGCACTGGGGTTGGCAGACGATGCAATCGGCTCGCGGGTCGTCTGGGACCAGTCCGACAATGTCAAGCTAGAGGACGCGGTTGATTCAGTGCAGGATGCACGCATCGTCATCATGAATCCGCCGTTCACTGACCGGGCCAAGATGGGGGAGAAGTTCCCGGCGGCAACCCAGCAGCGGCTACGGACACGGGCCGACTCGCTGAAAAACATCCTCGTGAGCGAGGACCCAAAGCTTGAGGGTCTAATGGGCAAGGGCAGTAGATCATTGCGGCCGCTGTTTGTGGCGCTTGCGGACCGCTGCATCAACGCTGACAGTGGCATCCTCACGCTGATTCACCCCACCATTGCCCTGAGTAATCCGTCCGGGCTGCATGAGCGTCGCATACTGGCCCAACGCTACCACATTCATACGGTGCTCACCTCCCACCAGCCGAGGCAAATAAACTTGAGCCAGAACACCAATATCAACGAGAGCATCGTCGTGGCGAAACGGCACGCTGGCCCCAAACCGTCCACCCGGTTCATCCAGTTGGACAAGATGCCAACCGATGAAGCGCAAGTCCATGACCTCCATCGCTGCCTGTTGGAATGCGAGGCTGGACAGTTGGACAACGGCTGGGGCGAGGTGTCTTACTGGCCCGCCGCCCGCATGGCCGCCGGCGACTGGACGGCTGCCGTCTGGCGCTCCCCTGAGTTGGCTGACGCAGCGGCAAAGTATGCCGATCACCCTGATCTGCGGACCATAGCGGCGCTACCCGCACTGTCAGTACACCTAACAAGACCAGAGCTTGTCGGCTCCTTTGAGACTTCTACTTCCGACGTTCCCGGCAGCTTTCCGATACTGAAGTCCAAGGGGGCCGATGCCCAAATGTCCATACGGAGCACGCCAGACGAATGGTGGATTCCCAAGCAGCGGGACGAAGAGGAATACCAGCGCAACGGTGGGACCTATCCCAAAGTTGACAAAATCCTGCAGAAGTCTGGGTTCCTCTTGGTAACTGACGGTCAGCGCGCCAACACGGCCCGTCTTACCGCAACGGCGGACGTGGGGAAATACGTAGGACATGGTTGGTTTCCGGTAACCGGGCTATCGCCCGAAGAGTCAAAAGCGGTTGCGGTGTTCGTCAATTCCACGCCCGGGCGGCTGCAACTGATGCGAAACGCGGGACAGGCGCTGGAATTTCCAATGTATAGCCCGGCCGGAGTTGAAAACGTCAGGATTCCCGACGTGAAAGACGACCGTATCCGGGGCATCCTCGCCGCGTGCTGGGAACGTACCAAGGACATGGAGGTGCCGCAGTACCGCGATGGCGAATGTGCGGTGCGTGCGCTGTGGGATGAGGCCGTCGCCGCGGCCATGGGCTGGGACGCGCGGCAGCTTGCCCGCCAGCGCGCGCTGCTCCACAACGAACCGCACGTCCGCGGCCTCGGCTACAACCAGTACGCCGACGAGCCGGAGGAGGCCGCTTGAATAGGTAGTGTTTTAGCCCCCACCCTCACCCTCCCCCGTTGCGACGGGGGAGGGAACTACCCACTATCCGATGGAGTGAGAGCATGAAGATTACGCAGGTCGAGACGCACGCCGCGCAACTGACCGGGCGGGATTCGCTCATCGTGCGCGTGCATACGGACGAGGGACTGGTCGGCTTGGGCGAAGCCTATCCGGTCGGACCGAATGAGGCGGTAGCGGCGACCATCCGCGACTTCCAAAGCTGGATTGCGGGGCGCGATCCCCGCGATGTCAACGGTATCTGGTACCACCTCTACGCGCACTCGCGCTTTCCGGGCGGCTCGGTCGTCAACGCGGCGATCAGCGGGATCGAGCACGCGCTCTGGGACATCGCGGGCAAGGCGGCCGGCGTGCCGGTATATCGGCTGCTCGGCGGCAAGTGCCGCGACCGCATCCGCGTCTACCAGAGCTGCGGCGGCGCCACGCCGGAGGCCATCGCCGCTCATGCCCGCCAGCTTGTAGATCAGTACGGCTATACCGCGCTGAAGATGTCGCCCCAGCCGCCCAACAGCGAGCAACTGCCATGGGCGGCCGTCGTCCGGGGGGCTGCCGAGCGCCTGGCAGCCGTCCGCGAGGCCGTCGGGCCGGACGTGGACATCGGCCTCGACCCGCACGCCCGCATCTTCGAGCCGATGCGGGCGCTCGAAATGGCCGCCGCGGTGCAGCCCTATCGCCCCTTCTTCTTCGAGGAGCCGTTGCGGCCGGAGAACATTGACGCGCTCGCCTGGCTGGCGCAGAAGAGCGACGTGCCCATCGCCACTGGTGAGATGCTGTATACCTCGTTCGGCTTCCGCGAGCTACTCGCCAAGCAGGCCGCCACGATCATCCAGCCGGACATCTGCATCTGCGGCGGCCTGTTGGAGATGAAGAAGATCGCCGCGCTGGCCGAGGCGCACTACGTCACCGTCGCGCCGCACAACCCGCTCGGACCGCTGGCCACTGCCATCAACGTGCATTTCGCCGCGACCACGCACAACTTCCTGATCCTGGAGTACCACTCCGATGACGAGTCACCGCGCCGCGATGTGCTGCTGGAGCCAATGCAGCTCCGCGACGGCTATCTGGAGCTACCCGACGGGCCAGGATGGGGCGTCGAGCTGAATGAAGCGGCCCTCAGCACGGAGCTACGCTCCTGGCATCGGCCGTTCGGCACGCAGCCGGACGGCGCCGCCGCCTTCATCTAACGACAATGAAGGGCCAAGCCGTAGGGCCGCGCCCGTCCCCCCGCACGGCGGGGGGACCATAGGGGGGCCATCAGGCAGCAAGTCCCAAGAGGAGGTCAATACTAGATGAGCTACTCCCGCGCCGCTCGGCTCGCCGTGTACCCGGCCACACCCGACAATCTGCCCGAGATTGTGCGGGTGTACCTGGCGACCTACGCCCAGCCGCCTTGGTGCGAGCAGAACGATCCGACCCACACCCGCATGTATCTGGAATGGCTGCTCGGCATTCCCGATTCGCAATGTCTCGTCGTGACCGACGCAGCGGCCGCCAACGGCGGGAACCGCGTGTACGGCATGGTGATGAGCGCCCCCCGCGCGCCGGCCAAGTTCTACGAGGACTGGGAAAGCATCTGTCATCCGCTACCCGACGGCTGGCCGCGCCTGCCAACGGCTACTAACGCCATCGGCTACATCTATGAATTCGCCGTTGATCCGCCGTGGCAAGGGCGCGGATTAGGGAGCCGGCTGCTCGATGCCGTGCTGCCCGCGCTGACTCGTCTCGGCGCCGAGTTGATCGCCTTGCGGACCAACGAGCGCGCGGCGGTGGCGACTGGCCTGTACGAGCGGCGCGGCTTTACGCGGTGGCCGCTGCGCGAGAAGAAGCAACCGGACGCGCGCTGGTGGCAGCGCCAGCGGCCATGATGGCCGGCAGACAGGGATAAATACGGGCCAAGCCCCCTCCCTAACCCTCCCCCGTCCCGACGGTGGAGGGAAGAGACCGTCCCCCCGTCGCAACGGGGGGACCATAGGGGGGCCAGTGCCCCATTCACCTCCCGTCGCAACGGGGAGACCCTCTTGAGCCGCCGCCACGTAGCCGGGCTGGAGCCGTCCCCCCGTCGGGACGGGGGGACCATAGGGGGGCCGGTGCCCCATTTGCCCCCCCGCGATTAGCACTCGGCTTGACAGAGTGCTAACCGGAACGATATACTCGGCACCGTAAGGGAGCAGGGGCTGAAGCACCTGCCGAAGCGACAGCGCGGGTGGCCCAGTCGCACGGAGAGGCCGTTGTGGATCAGAACAGGACGGTACCGGAAGCGGAAGCGCCGCTGGGTGCCGGAGCACTGACAGACGCCGACCTGTGCGAGCGAGGATTCACCGCGGAGGAGGTCGCGCAACTGTCCACCGTGCGACAGAGCCGGCACCGGCGAGAGTTGGACCTCTCCGGCAGCGAAGTGCAGCGATTGCAGTTTCTCCGCTGGCTCATCGAGCAGCGGCGGGTCGGCGAGGACGAGGCCTCCTGAAGCGGACGTGCGGTCCTGAGCTATGCAGCGCCGGCAGGTCGCCTCGTCTTTGTTCGCAGTACCACCGACATGCGGCGGCACCAAATCCCCTGCACCCCGGAGCTAGGTCCTGAAGCGTAGAGGAGGAACGATCTATGGCAAAGCAGCTTGCGTTTAGCGAAGAGGCGCGGAATCACCTCACGGAAGGCATCGAAACCCTCGCCGCAGCCGTCAAGGGCACCCTCGGTCCGAAGGGGCGCAACGTGGCCCTCGGCAAGAAGTTCGGCGGTCCGACGGTGACACACGACGGTGTGACCGTCGCCAAGGAGATCGAGCTACCGGAATCGTTCGAGGACATGGGCGCGCAGCTGCTCAAGGAAGCTGCGAGCAAGACCAACGACATCTGCGGTGACGGCACGACGACGGCCACCGTGCTCGCCGAGAAGCTGGTCATGGAAGGGCTACGCAACGTGGTTGCCGGCACCAACCCCATGATTATCAAGCGCGGTCTGGAGAAGGGCCTCACGACCGTCGTGGACGAGATCAAACAGCAGGCCGTCGCCATCCAGGGCCAGCAGGACATCTCCTACGTGGCGGCCATCTCCGCCAACGACCCGGAGATCGGCCGGCTGATCGGCGAGGTGATGGACAAGGTTGGCAAGGACGGCGTGATCACCGTCGAGGAATCGCGTGGTCTCCAGTTCGAGGTGGACTACGTCGAGGGGATGGACTTCGACCGCGGCTACATCTCCCCGTACTTCGTCAACAACCAGGACCGGATGGAAGCCGAGTTGGAAGAGCCGTACCTGCTCATTACCGAGAAGAAGCTCTCTTCGGTGCAGGACTTGGTCCCGCTGCTGGAGAAGCTGATGCAGACCGGCAAGAAGGAGTTGGTCGTCATCGCCGAGGACGTGGAAGGCGAGGGCCTGGCCACACTGGTTGTCAACAAGCTGCGCGGCATCCTCAACGTGCTGGCCGTCAAGGCGCCGGGCTATGGCGACCGCCGCAAGGAGATGCTTGAGGACATCGCCATCCTGACCGGCGGCACCGTCATCAGCGACGACTTGGGCCGGAAGCTCGATAGCGTGCAGCTCTCCGACTTGGGGCGCGCCCGCCGGGTCGTGTCCGACAAGGACAACACCACCGTCGTCGAGGGCTACGGCGACAACGACCAGATTCAGGGTCGGGTGAAGCAGATCAAGGCCCAGGTGGAAGAGACCACCTCCGACTACGACCGCGAGAAGCTGCAAGAGCGGCTGGCCAAGCTGTCCGGCGGCGTGGCGGTGGTGCGCGTCGGCGCCGCGACCGAGACGGAGTTGAAGGAGAAGAAGCACCGCGTAGAGGATGCGCTGTCGGCCACCCGCGCGGCGATTGAGGAAGGCATTGTCGCCGGTGGCGGCGCGGCGCTGCTCGCGGCGCAGGCCGTGCTTGACGGCGTGAACCTGGACTCGAACGATGAGCAGGTCGGCATCACCATCCTCCAGCGGTCCCTCGAAGAGCCGGTCCGCCAGATCGCGGCCAACGCTGGACACGAAGGCTCGGTGATCGCCGAGGCCGTGCGGCGGCGGCAGGGCGAGAGCAGCAGCAACCGCGTCGGCTTCGACGTGATTACCGAAGAGTACGGCGACATGATCGAGCGCGGCATCGTTGATCCGGCCAAGGTGACTCGCTCCGCGCTGGAGAACGCCGTCTCCATCGCCGCGATGATCCTGACGACCGAGGCGCTGATTACCGACCTCCCCGAGAAGGAAGAGGCCGCGCCGGCGATGCCGGACTACTAGACCACGACAGAGCCACGGCACGAAACTCGGGTCCCCGGCGCTCCCTGCGGGCACCGGGGATCACGCTTTTAAGGATGCGTCGCTCTCCCTCGGATTCCATCGGATTGACACTCCTGCGCCATCTATGCGAATATGGCAGCAGAGGGTTGGCCCAGCCGTCACTCCGCCCCCCTATGGTCCCCCCGCTCCGCAGGGGGACGAGATGAAGGGCGAATCTCTGCCAGGGGACGGCCTGTTCCCTTCCCTGGGCGTTAGCACGGGGGAGGGCGAGGGTGGGGGGCCAGGCCCGGAAACAGCAGCAGTGCCGCGTCGTGTGGTGAGCGTAGCGTAGGGGAGCGCAGGGACCCATGCACCCAACGCGCCGGGCAATTCTGGACATACTGAAGCGCCGCAGTTCGGCCTCGCTCAAGGAGCTGGCCAGCGATCTGGGCCTCGTGCCCGTCACCGTGCGGGCGCACATGCGGGCCTTGGAGCGCGCCGCCTTGGTCGCAAGCTCCGACGTGCGCGGACAGCGCGGCCGGCCGTATCGCGTCTACTCGCTCACCCTCAAAGCCGAAGAGCAGTTCTTCCCCAAGCAGTACGACGACCTGGCGCTCCAACTGTTGAGCAGCGTCGCTCAGATCGAGGGCCAGGAAGCGTTGCAGTTGCTCGTGGATCGCGTCGCGGAGAATATGGCAGCAGCACAGCGTCCGCGAGTCGAGGGCAAGCCCATCCGGCAGCGCGTTGCCGAGGTCACGCGCATGTTCGAGGAGAGCGGCAGCGCGGCCGACCTGACGGAGACGGACGAGGGCTACGTCGTCCAGGAATACAACTGCCCGTATCTGCGGGTCTCGCGCCAGTCGGTACACGTCTGCGAAATTGACCGCCGGCTCGTGTCCAAGCTCGTCGGCGCTCCGGTCGAGCTGAGTCCCTCCCGCTTGCGCGATGGCGCCCCGAGTTGTGCCTTCATTATCCCGGCCCGCGATCCATCGCTTGCCTGAGTGCTGGGCCGGCAGTCGTCCGTGACAGGAGCCGCGCGTGCCTCGGGGGCGCGATACTACCCACCAGTCGGCCAACGCTGCTTCTGAGCAGGCTCAGGACAAGCAGCGTTGGGCCAGCCACCCGCCGCTCGGTATCGTGGCGACCACGCTCACCGGCGTCGTTGCCGCCGGCCACCTGTTGCTCGCTGCGGGCTACCTCTACGACGACGAGGCTCGCCGGCAGGCCGTCCTCAGCACGCTCCTCCCGAGCGCCCGCTCAGCCTTCCAGCCGCTTTCGAGCGATGTCGGCGGCTACTGGCTCTTCATCGTCGCCGGCCTGCTGTGCGCCCTCGGCGTCACCTGGCTCTGGCAGCGGCGGGTCCGTCAGCACCCCCTCGCGCCAGCCCCGGCCGTCGTCTTAGCCGTCCGAGGACTGATCGTCACTGTCGCCGGCCTCAGCGTCGGCTGGTCGCTGGCGAGCCTGGCGGCCGCCGGACACGTCGGCTTTCTCGGCGCCGAGCCGCGACCGACGGCGGCCGCGCTCGCCCTCGGCAGCCTCGCGGTAAGCACCGCCATCTGTGTGCTATTGCTGCTACGCACCCGCGCCGGGAGCGCCGTTGCCGAACGCTGGCTGACCCGTTGTGTTCCCGCCGCCGGGCCGGGCACCGTGTTGCTGCTAGGGACTGTGTTGCTAATCCCCTTCCTCGCCCCCGCCTACCTCCAGAGCATCGTCCAATGCGGCGCGCGGTGCGTGCCGGAGTGGCCGTCGGTCAACATCCTGATCGGTGCCGGCGTGCTCGCTGCGCTCATCGCCGGCCTCGGCCTGTGGCGCCCGGCACGTCGCCGGTTCAGTATGCGGCTGCCAATCGGGAGACCACGCCCCACTCGCCACGCCCCACGCGCCACGCCCCACTCGCCACTCGCCACTGTTCCGGGCGAGCCGGCGGCGCTCGGCGTGTGGCCGGCGGTAGGGACGTTCGCGGCGGGCAGCGCCGTTGCCCTCTTCCTGCTCTGGCTGCCGGACCCCTGGCGCCCGGTTGGCGATGCGTTCGGCTGGGATCGGCTCTTCCACTGGAGCTACACGGTGCTTGGCCCTACGCTCGGCATCCTGCATGGCGGCACGCCCGGCCTGGATATTGTCGCGCATCACGGCTTGGGACTGCCCATCGGGATCGCCTCGCTCGCGCAGCTCGGACTAGAGCTGACCTACGCAAATCTGGTGCGCGTCCAGTTGCTCGGAACCGTCCTCGTCTTCGGGCTGCTTGCCATCCTGGTCCGCCTGCTGTTCGGCAGCCTCCTGTGGGCCAGCGCTGCGTTTGTGCTCGCACTGGGGCTGCAATTCGGCGGCGGCTGGGCGGCCGGCACTTTCGCCTGGTGGCACCCGCAGCTCGGCTTCCTCCGCAATCCCCTGGAGCTTGCCCTGTTGCTTGCCAGCGTCCAGCACTGGCGCACCAGCGCTGGTCGCTGGCTCGTCATCGCGGCGCTGCTCGCTGCCACGTCGCTCTGGTGGGTCACAGACACGGGGCTGGTCAATACCCTGGTCCTGGCGATCTACGTTGCCAGCCGCGCGGCGTTGCCCACCCTTTCGTCATTCCGGCGCACGCCGGAATCTAGCCGTCTCGCGCCCCTCGCCGTGTCCCTGACACGAGCAGCCGGCGCCGCGGCCGCTGTGCTTGGCACCGTAGCCGTCAGTTGCCTCGCGCTGACCCTAGCGACAGTCGGAGCGGCGGCGCTCGATCCGCGCTTCTGGTCGGCGCTCGCTGAGGGGCCATGGCTCTACGGCAGCGCGGGGCTGTACGCCCGCGCCGTGGACCCGTTCGGCCTCACCACGGCCCACCTCTACCTCACGCCGGCGCTGTACGTTGCTTGTGCTGCCGGAATCGTGGCCCTGGCGCTCTACCGTCGAGCACCGGCCGCCGCACCGCTGCTCCTGGCGCTCGCGGCGTGGGGGCTGCTGCTCTACCAGCACTTCATCCGCGGCTCCGAGCCGAGCTACTGGTTTCGCCACTCGCTACCCTGGGTGCTGATCGTGACCTATCTGCTGGCCCACGCCGCCAGCCGCCTCCACATCTGGCTGCCCCGCCGGTCCGGTCAGGACGCGCCGGCCGCCGGTTGGCCGGCCCTCTGGCTGCTGCTGACCGGCTGCGTGGTGCTGGTCGGTAGCTTCTTGAGCTACCCGCACCCCCTCTGGGGACCTGAGCGCAGCGCGGTAGAATGCTGGTCGCTGGAGAAGGCTCCCTGGTGCATCGAGCGCACGCGGGCCAGACCGGACCTCCCCCGGCCGGAGACGGTTGCGGCCGGCGTGGCGGCGATCCAACGCCTGGTACCGGCCGGCGAGCCTGCCGCCGTCATCTCGCCGCTCGACGTGCTGTACCTCCATCTGGCCGAGCGAGGGCCGCTCTGGCGCCACCTGCCTCTCGACCATCAGCCGCCCACGCCGGCTGCGGTCGAGCGCGCGGTACAGCACCTCACCGACCGAGCGCCGGCGTATGTCTTCTTCGACCGCGATTTTCCGCTCGGCTCCAACACGGCATTGCTCGGCGCCGAGGAGCTTGCCGCGGCACTGCACGACGCCCTGCGACGCGACTACATGCTCACCGAGCATGCCGGCGCCTTGGAAGTCTGGCGCCGGGCAGCCTAGCGCCGACCTACCCCACTGCGGCTACCGGCACCTGGCTAATGGTGGCCAAGATCGCCTGACCGGTGGCTAGTGGCTCGTGGTGCATGGCCTGGTCACCGGTCGCGGGCCACTGGTCACCGGCCATCGCTCCGTGGCGTGACTGCCGTGGCCCCGGACTGAGTTGATACCCGTCAGGACGCGCCGCCTCGACTAGAAATTGCTCCAGTCCAGCGCGTAGCTGTGCGGCCTGGTCGAATGATGCGTTCAGCCGCTGAAGCTCTTGTTCCAGCCAGGCGTGGGGATCGTAGATAATCACGCTCAACGGCCCACCGGTTTCTACGTCAACCCGAACATAATAGTCGCCGATGAGCACAGCCGACCCACCGCGGCCAGCACTACCGGGCAGCAGCAAGTCAAGCTCGTCCGCTTCTGCGTCGTAGTACGCCTTGGCGCTTTGGAGGCCCGTCAGCAACTGCCCCATGAACGGGTAGACCAGTTCCTCGCTCATGACTTCCTCCAACGCAATGTGAGCTTGCCTAAGCGCAACCCTCGGGGTATCAGCAGCGTCCGCACGTACCCGACGGCACTCTCTTGATCTGGCTCCATCATCTTCTTCACGACGACCTGGGTCATATGATGAGCATACGGACCCTGGGTGCGACCGTAGCCGACATAGTGCAACACCTCAGCATCGGTGAGGCCCTGACGCCGCAGCTTTTCAGTTGCCTCCGGTTCCACGTACACCTCATCGGGATCACGCACCGTGGCGATCAACTCCCGCTCGTAGAGGCGGACCTCCGCGCGTTCCCGCGTATAGACCTTCGTGTACCAGGTTGCCTCGGCACAATAGACCGGTAGCTCCCACGGGTCTACTACGCGCCATCGCCAGCCCTCCTCTAGCCGTCGCCCTGGGCGTAGCGCCATCACCCTTCTAGGGTAGCATGGAGCATCCATTGTCGCCGCTGGCCGTGCATGTAGCCGGCCCTACGGCGCGACGCCGGAATGGTACCCTGAGTGGCGTACCTCGCCGGTCGCTGGCGCACCGACTGTCGTAGGCCCCGCCGCACGCGGCCGGGTAAGATCGCCGAGCGTCTCCACGACGAGGAAACTACCGCTCACGGAGCAGCCCGCTGTCCACGCTACGGCGTCTCTTTCTCCCCGTCTACATCCCGACGCTCCTGCTGGCAATCAGCTCGGGCGTCCTCATTCCGACGCTGCCGATTCATCTGCAATCGTTCGACATCTCCTTCAGCCTGATCGGACTGGCTATCGGCGCCGCCGGGCTGGGCACGATTGCGATGGACCTGCCGGCCGGCATGGTGCTCGGCATACTGGGGCGCAAACGGGTGATGGTGGCCGGGGCCGCCGCTGTCGGTCTGGCGACGCTGGCCCTCGGGTTCTCGCCGTGGTATCCGCTGCTGGTGGTGCTGCGGCTGGCCGCCGGGATCGGCACTGCCTTCTGGAATCTCTCGCGTATCGCCTACCTCGCCGACGTGGTGCCGCTCCAGGACCGGGGCCGGGCAATCTCGGCGTTCGGCGGGACGACTCGGATCGGGATGTTTGTCGGCCCCGCGCTCGGCGGCCTGGTCGGCCGCGAGTTCGGGCTGGAAACGGCCTTCATCGTCGCGGGCGCGCTCGATCTGACCGCTGCGCTGATTACCGGCCTCTGGGTCGTCGAACCGCCGGCGCCCGTCGGAGCGGTCCACCGCACCTCGCACATCGGTCACGTCACCGACCTCGTGCGGCAGCACCGTCGCAGCTTCGCCACGGCCGGAACCGCCCAGGTCTGCGCGCAAATGATCCGCCAGGGCCGGCAGGTCATTGTGCCCCTCTACGGCGCGAGTGTCCTCGGCCTCGACGTGGCAGCAGTGGGGACGATTGTCAGCATCTCGTCGGCGATTGACATGTCCCTGTTTATCCCGGCCGGCCTGGTGATGGATCGCTTCGGGCGCAAGTTCGCCTCCGTGCCGTCGTTCGTCGTGATGGGGCTGGGGATGGCGGTACTGCCCCTAGCCACCGACTACCTCGGCCTGTTGACCGCGACGGCTATCCTGGGTTTTGGCAACGGTCTTGGCTCCGGCGCGATGATGACACTCGGCGCCGACCTCGCGCCGCGCGGCTCATCGGGCGAGTTTCTCGGCGTGTGGCGGCTGATCGGCGACACCGGCAACGCCGGCGCTCCGCTGGTCGTAGGCAACCTGGCGGACTTACTCGGACTGTCCGTGGGCGCGTGGGTGCTGGCCGGCGTCGGACTGGCCTCGGCCGGCGTGCTCGCCTTCCTCGTGCCGGAAACGCTGACGAAACGAGGCGCCTCCGCCGTCAGCCCCGCGAAGGGTTAGCGGGCGTTGCCGGGCAGCGACAGCTACGCCGGCTCGTTGTGCGGCCAGATGGCGTGCTGGCGATTGATCCGACCGAGCGGCAGCGGTGCGAACGGATAGGCACGTAGCCCGTTGCCCGCGTCGTCGAGCGCGCCGCGATGTCCGGCCGCGCGGAAATATTGCACGAGCCGCTCCTGCGCCTCGCTGCACAGCGCCGAATACTGACCGGCGCGGTCTTCTAGCTCGTGTAGATCATCGTGCAGGTTGAAGAGTTGCTCACGGCCGCCATTGGCAAAGTAGCAGTATTTCCAGTCATCCCAGCGCAGCATCAGCTTCATCAGGCGGCCGCTGGAGAACTGACCCACCAGCGACTCGTGGCCCGGCGTCGCCGCATCGGCGCAGAGCGGCAGCAGGTTGTGCCCTTCGACGTTGGCCGGTACCGCGTCGGCAGCGCCGACAGCGGTCAGAAACGTCGGCAGGAGATCGCATCCGGAGACAAAGTGCTCGCGAGTTTCGCCAGCGGGCAGACGACCCGGCCAGCTCACCAGGAACGGCACCCGCGCCGATCCCTCGTAGAATGAGCGTTTGCCCCAGGCGTAATGATCGCCGAGCAGGTCGCCGTGATCGGAGATGAACACGATGATCGTGCGCTCGGTCAGACCGTGCTCATCGAGCGCGCTGATGATCTTGCCCACGTTCCGGTCAATATGGCTGATGAGGCCATAGTAGCGGGCGCGGATCAGCCGGATGAGGTCGTCATCCGGGTCGTCTACACCCTTGCCATGGTTCTGGACGAGCAGGTGTGTATCTACCGGCTCCCGCTCGGACGCCCGGCGGACCGGCATGGGCACCGTGGCCGGGTCGTACATTGTGGCGTAGGGGTGCGGCGGGTCCCAGGGCGGGTGCGGCTTGATGAACGAGGTGAAGCAGAAGAATGGACGGTTGCGGTTGCAGGCAATGAAGTCTACCGTCCGGTCGGCCGTCCAGGCGGTAGTGTGATGCTCCTCCGGCAAGACGGACACCTGGGGCTGGTAATACAGTTCGTGCCGCTGGCCGTGCGGCTCCTCGACGTGTCCGTAGCCCTGCTCCTGAAGGTATTGCAGGAACTCGTCGTCTTGCCGATACGGGGGTATCTCCTCCGACAGCCACATCCGTTGAAATCCGCCGTGGTTGCGTGGCGGCTTGAAGTGCATTTTGCCGACGGCCTGCGTGAAGTAGCCTTGCTCGGTCAGCAAGGTGCCGAGCGTCGGGATGGTGTGATGGGGAGACGGGCCATTGTCGTAGACGCCTACCTGCCACGAGTGCAGCCCGGTGAGGGCATTGATCCGCGCCGGGACGCACACCGGCGACTCGGTATACGCGCGGGTGAACTGCACGCCGCTGGCCGCCAAGCGATCAATGTGCGGCGTCCGGACCAGCGGATGGCCGGCGGCGCCGAGGCTGTCGGCGCGCAGCTGATCGCACATGATGAGCAGGATGTTCGGTCGCTCTTCGTTCATGGCAATTTAGCTATCAGCCATCAGCTATCAGCTATCGGATTGTACGGACCTGGTGGTCAGATGACCGCACCGCTGGCCGCGTTGACGCCGATGCCGCAGCGGATCGTCTCGTATTCGATCACCCGGTCCGGCATGACGTTGGCTACGTTCACCTCCGGACCAACCGCATCGAGGAGCTGGCGATAGATGCGCGGCGGATCGGCATAGGTGGTGCCCGGTATCCAGTGACCGGGCAGTTCGAAGATCGCCTCGGCCGGCTGCAGGCCCTGTGCCAGCAGGTCTTGAACGGCGGCCCGCGGCTCCTGACCGGCGGGAAACACGTCGGCCGCCTCCAGCATCACCTTCCAGGCTCCGGCGGCCAGGCAGGCGCGCGCATCCTCCACGAGCGGTGTGGTGTGCGCCAACCCTTCCTTCTTGCCCGCTTCACCGAGCACCCGCAAGCCGAACTCCTGGACGACCCGCGCGATCAACGCCGTTTTGTCCTCCAGGCTGATCTCGATGAGGTTGTCCGAGACCTCAATAGCCTCGTAGCCGGCGGTGCAGGCTTCCGTCAAGAAGGCGTCCGTCGCGCCGTGGGCCAGCGCATACTCCAGGAACTGACCGCCGGGGAAGGCCACTACCGCATGTTCCTGATAGAGGGCGATCTTTTCCCGGAGCAGATCGGCATCGAGCAGCCGCGAGACGCCGACGGCGATCTTGGCCAAGTCAATATACTCGTCGGCGATACGCAAGAGGTCCGCTTGCTCTGCCAGGCCCAAACCCCAATCAATAGTCACGACCAGGCTACGCTCGCGTGGCTTGGGCGGCCGCGCCGCAATCGGCAGTGCCGCGAACCCCTTAGGCACGGGACACCACCTTCTTGTTCGCATCCGTCGCTCCGACGCGGTCCGTGAACCGCCAGCCCCAGGCAGTGCGCTGTAAGTCGCCGGCGGCAAGTGCCGCCTCGAAAAGAGCACGAGCCGCGGCGAACGTCCCGTCGTCCGCGAGCACAATTCCATCGGCCAGCACGTCCCAAGCGAGTGACCGCTTGAGGTGGAGCAGCTCGTCCGGGGCAAACGTCACGACTTCCAGGTCAATGCCGGCCCTCAGCCCGTCCCAACGCTCCGGCTGATAGGAACGCTCCAATCGGTCGAACGGACCTAACGCTGCAAACACCGGCGAAACGATGGCGAGGTCGGCGTCGCTGATACGTAGCGAGTTGCCCCGCGCCCGCGATCCGAACAGCGCTGCTGCGGCGATGGGTAGCTCGGACGACAGCGCCTCGACGTAGGCCCGCGCCCATCGGAGCACAGTCGCATCGTCCGCGCCGCGCCAGACCTCCGCAGGTGGCAGCGTTGACAGCTTTGGTGTGCTCATGACTTGAGTTGTCCAGCGACGAAGGTTAGCACCGTCTCCATGTAAGCTAACAGTTCTTCTGCCAACGCCTGATCGTAGAAGTCCTCCGGCGTACCGCCAACCCCGTTGGGATAGCGGGCATTGATGTAGTGTAGGTCGAGTCGCTTGGCCGCGGCATCCACCGCCTGCGGGATGTCTACACCGGCACCGCGCAGCGCGGTCAGCAGATGGACGCTGGCATGGGTACGCCCCACGTCGCCGCGCGACGTGAGGAGCGACGTGAGTGCTTTCTGCGCTGCCTGCTGGGTGTGGAAAGCGGTGCCTTCCAAGTACCCGGCAGTCAAGAGCGTGCGGGCCATCTCCTGATCACGCTGGGTAGCCCGCCACCACCATGCTACTTCAGGTCGGTCGCCGCGCTCTACAGCGGTAGTCATGCCGCGGCTTCTTCCTCGAAGTAGCGGGCGATCTCGTCGCGGTCAATGGTCGGCAAGGACCGGATCGCTCCTGCAGGCGAGCGCAGCCGTAGCCCGGTGGTCGCGGCGGCGATCTTACCGAGGCGGAACACGGGGATACCGGCGTCGCGCCAAGCCGCTGTTACCCGGTCGGCGTGGGACGGTGCAACGGCAGCGAGCAGCGCCCCGGACGCGAGTAGGCCGAGCGGGTCAAGCGCCAGCGCGGCGCAGATGGCCTGACACTCCGGCAATACCGCCGCCGCCAACGCCGCCTCACGCACTTCCAGCCCAGCATCGGCCGCTGCGGCCAGCTCGGCGAGGCCGGTCAGCAGGCCGCCCTCGGTGGGGTCGTGGAGCGCGTGGACGTGCTGCCCGGCGGTGTCGAGCGCCAACTCGGCGGCCGCGACGACGCTGATGCCCGGCTCGTCCAAAAACTTCCTCGCTCGGCGCTGGACAGCGGCGGACACGCCGCGGGCGGCGAGCGCCGCGCCGGCCTCGTGCGCGAGCACCGCGCAGCCCTCAATCGCTACACCGCCCGCGAGCAGGATCGTATCGCCCGGCCGGGCGCCGCCGGGGCGCACCAGCCGCTCGCGGCTCACTTCTCCGAGCAGGCAGGCCGACACAATGGGCCGGTCCAGCCCGCCGGTGATCTCGGTGTGCCCGCCGACCAGGGTGATGCCGAGCGCGGTACAGGTCGTGCCGAGGTCGTCAAATAGGCCCTGCACGTCGGCTTCTTCCCACTGCTCCGGCAAGAGCGCCGTTGCCAGCAGCCAGCGCGGTGTCGCGCCCAGGCACACCAGATCGTTGGCGTTGACGTGGACGGTGTACCAGCCGATGCGGTCGGTAGCGAACGTGATCGGGTCGCTCTTGGCAACGAGCAGCCGCCCGTCACCGGCCGCGCCGAGCACGTCTATGACCGCGGCATCGGCCCCAACCCCCGGGCCGACGACGACCCGCGGATCGTCCTGCGGCAGGTTTGCCAAGAGCGAGGCCAAGAGCGCGGGTGGGAGCTTACCGAGACGCATCGGCACCGTTCTAGCAGGCTTCTGCGCCCGTGTCGAGGGCCAGGTGGTAGCAGGACCATTCGGTGCCAGGAAATCGCGTGCCCGCCGCTAATGATATGATAGGGCCATGCTTGCCTCGGCAGTAGACCTGTTCTGTGGCGCTGGCGGGCTTACTCGGGGATTCATGGACGAGGGCCTGCCGGTGGAGGTTGGGATCGACATGGATCCGAACTGCCGGTATCCGTTCGAGCGCAACAACAAGGGTGCTCGCTTCCTCCTAGGAGATGTTGACATGCTCCCGATTGAGCGCGTAGCATCCCTGTTCGCTCCAGCCGCAGCTAGAGTGTTAGCAGGATGTGCCCCCTGTCAGTCATTCTCGACCTACACCCAACGCTTGAACGACTACCGCCAGGAAGACTGGGGACTCTTGCGGAAGTTTGCCGAGATCGCCAGGGCAATCCGCCCCGATGTCGTCACCATGGAGAATGTGCCGCAGTTGGCTGCCTACGACGTGTATGACGACTTTGTAGCCGCACTCGAAGCAGTCGGCTATGTCGTCACCAAGTACGACGTGTTCTGCCCGGACTACGGCATCCCGCAGATTCGCAGGAGGCTCGTCCTCCTCGCGTCGCTTCACGGTCGTGTCGCATTAGCTCCCCCGACTCACTCGTCGAGCACCTATCCAACGGTTCGAGCGGCGATCAGTCACCTCGAACCTGTTGGGCCGGGCGAGACCTCCGAGACCGACCCACTGCACAAGGCCAGCGGGCTGTCGAGGATCAATCTCCTTCGCATGAAGGCTTCTGTGCCGGGTGGTACCTGGCGAGACTGGCCAAGGGACCTGCGAGCCGAATGTCACAGAAAGCGTTCCGGCAGAACCTATCCCAGCGTCTATAGTAGGATGGAGTGGGACAAGCCGTCGCCCACCGTCACGACGCAGTTCTACGGGTTCGGAAACGGCCGATACGGCCATCCGGAACAGGACCGGGGACTCACCCTGCGCGAGGGTGCTCTGTTGCAAACCTTCCCGCAGGACTATATTTTCGTGGAACCCGGAGAGCAAGTCTCGTTCAAGCATATCGGCAGGCTGGTCGGCAACGCCGTACCCGTGATGCTTGGCCGGGCTGTGGCCCGGAGTATCGAGCGCCACCTGGAGCAAGTAATGTGACAACTCCGGATAGACCATACCGTATGAGGCTGAATCTGAACGTTCTCAACCATCTTGGGTTGAATCTCTACAGTAACGTGCCGGCGGTTCTGGCTGAGGCGGTCGCCAATGCTTGGGATGCGGACGCTCGGCACGTGCATATCACCATCGACCGCGACCAAAACAGGATTGAGATTAGCGATGACGGCACCGGCATGGACCAACACGATATCAACGACAAGTACCTCACAGTCGGATATGAGCGGCGGCAGAACGACGGAAGCCTGACCGCCGAACTGCGCCGGCCCGTCATGGGGCGGAAGGGTATCGGTAAGCTGTCACTATTCTCCATCGCCGAGACTATCGAAGTACATAGCGCCAAGAATGGTCAGCGTCACGGCTTCCGAATGCTCCTGTCGAAGATTCGGGAGCGCATTACAACCGATGCCGATACCTACGAACCGGAGCCAGTTCTGGCTGAGGAAGTGCAGGTCCACGGAGATCGCGGTACGCGGATCGTCCTGACGGATCTCAAGCGCCGCCTGACCCACACGGAGGCCGCACTACGGAAGAGGCTGGCTAGGCGTTTTAGCATCATCGGTGCTGAACATCAGTTCGAGGTCTCGGTCAACAACGAGCCAATATCCATCGCTGACCGTGATTACTTCTACAAGCTCCAATATATCTGGTCCTACGGGGCCAGAGGCGTACAGTTCCTGGGAATGGCTCGCAACGTAATCCAAAAAGCAAAGCGGCCCGGTCTTGTTGATGGCATCAGTGATGAGGTGTGGGGCTGGATAGGCACGGTAGAGAAGGTCGGTTCTTTGAGTGATGAAGGCGATAATCTCAACAAAATCACTATCTTGATGCGAGGGAAACTTGCTCAAGAGGATGTCCTGGAGGAATTTGGCGAAGGTGGTATCTATAGCAAGTATATTATCGGGGAAATTAACGCTGATTTTCTCGACAGTGACGATAAAGAAGACATCGCTACAAGTAGTAGGCAGCGCATTAGGGAGGACGAGCCTAGGTACCAGGATTTGAAGGAGTTCATCCGCGGCGAACTGAAGGCAATCCAGAATCAGTGGACAGGTTATCGAACCCAGCACGGGCTTGATCGAGCACAGGAGATTCCTGCCATCAAGGATTGGTATAGAGAACTGCCTCCTGATCCACGCAAGGCTGCCGAGCGCTTGTTTGGGAAAATCAATCAACTCCCGATCGAGGACGATAGAGATCGCCGCAACATCATCAAGAACAGTGTTCTGGCATTCGAAAGCCTCCGTTACAAGCAAAATCTACAAGTACTTGATCGCATTTCCGCAGACAATCTCGCTGCAGTAGCAGAGTTCTTTGCTGATTATGACGATATCGAAGCGACGCTCTATCACCAGATCGTTCAGGAGCGTTTAGCTGTCATTCATGCCTTGAACGAGAAGGTCGAGGAACCTGCTAGAGAACGTGTCATCCAGGAACATCTCTTCACGCACTTATGGCTCTTGGATCCATCCTGGGAGCGTGCAACGGAAACACCTTACATGGAGCAGCAGGTTGCTACGGAATTCGGGAGAATTGACGCAAATCTCTCGGACGAGGAACGAAGAGGACGAGTCGATATCAAGTACAAGACTGTCTCAGGAAAGCATGTTATTATAGAACTCAAGAGAGCAGACATTATTGTTACCTCGAAGAGTCTTCTCAACCAGGTGGATAACTATCGGGAAGCCCTGCAGAAACTGCTGGTAGAAACAGGAAATCAACATGATCCTATAGAAATCGTTTGTGTTGTAGGCCGCGAGCCTGCGGATTGGAGCAATTTCAATGGTAGGCAGACCTCGGATCGTATGCTCGGGGCCATCAATGCTAGGGTAGTGATGTATCAGCAACTCATCGAAAACGCGATGAGAGCGTATAGCGATTTTACGCAAAAGCAGAAGAAGGCTGGACGGATCTCCCAACTCATCCGGGAAATCGAGGAGTGGGAACCAGAGAGCGCATAGGGTGCCGGGGCATTGCTTCCAGAGTACCATCGTGATCCACTCGGCCTAGCCCACACGAATCGCAAGCCATTTCATAGCATGTCTCTGGCAGAGTAGCAGAGGGCAAACCCATGGGGACACAAAGCGAGACAAAGACTTCGGGTTCTGCCTTACATCACGCCGTCAGAAACGCAAGAGTGCGGATGCAGAAGCAAGCTCGGCATGGGACCAAGCCTGAGTTGATACTTCGGTCTGCACTCCACCGACGAGGGCTACGATACCGCGTCCATCGGCAGCCCTTTTCAGGTGTTCGTCGAGAAGCAGACGTGCTGTTCACAAGAGTACGAGTGGCCGTCTTCATTGACGGCTGTTTCTGGCATGTCTGCCCTCAGCACGCGAGTTGGCCCAAGAGAAATGCCGGATTCTGGCGGGCCAAACTTGAGGCAAATGTCCAGCGAGACCGAGACACCGACAGGCGGCTACAGGCACAAGGCTGGGTGTCGGTTCGCGTGTGGGAGCATGAAGACCCGGAAGCAGCGGCCGCACGGATCGAGGGCGTGGTGCGGTCACGACGGCAAGAGCTTGACGTTTCATAAGCTACTTGGTCAGACACCAGAATCGGTCCACTGAACTCTGTATCCAAGTCGAGCAGTGAAAGCAGACTGGATGCATTGCATCCGCTGCGCCCGTCTCTCCGCCGCGCACACAAAAGAACTGCCTGTGTCGGGAGTGAGATAGACAGGAGGGAGTCAGTCTGCAATCGAGAGACTCCGGCCCGCTCTACGCCGCTTAACTTGGTGGTAGGCCCACGAAGACTCGGCTGTTGACATCGGTCAGCGGGTCGGTCTCGCCGGTCGCGGCTGCATGGGCAAAGACCGGCCCGGGCCACGTGGCACGCATGGCCCGTGCGAGCACCGTAAAGCCCGGTGAGTCTTTGTAAGTCTCGCGTAAGTGAGCATGACTCCCTGTGTACAAATCTGCCCAACTCCAGTTGCTCGCCACGCGCCCGATCCCTTCAAGCTGCTCGACGGCGAGAGCGTACCCCTCTGCCGGTGTCAGTCCCTCCGTGAGACCGTGGCGGATTGCCGTTGCCTGGCCGCTGACGGCAGCCACGCTGCCGGGGGAGCCGACGAGCCGCCCCAGCTGTGCAATACCCCCGCCCGTACCGCTCTTGACGGCCAACAACTGCGGGCCGAGGCTGTCGGCCTCGTAATCCCGGCTGCCAGCCAGACGCTCCTGCAGGGCCTCGGCGTAGCGATCCCACGCCTCGCTGGCTGCATCCGTCGGGGCTGGTGGACGCGCGATACTCGCACCGATGAAGGGATTGATCGAGGCGCCCGACGCGGACGCGGCCGCAAACCCGCGCCGCATCAGACGTTCGAGTGCATCGAGCGTCCGAGCAACGCCGCGCTGTTCCAGCATCGTCTGCATGGCCGCCAGCAACGTTTTGTGCGTCACGATGCCTTCCGACGCCGCAACGTCCGCGCCGACCAGCCTGGCGATTTCGTCTCGCCCCGCCGTGGAGCGACTGAGGGCGGCAAGGCCCCACAGCGCCGCCTGCGTGGGCAACAGCGATTCGAGCACCCCTGGATCACGCGCCAGGTGAGCGGCAACCGACAGACGCTCGCCGGCTTCACGCTGGGCCGCTGCCGTCACTGGCAGGAACACCGAGGCGGTATCGCCGTCAAAGTCGGCGTTGAGGAGCGGACAGGCCAGGGGATGCAGGCGAATCACCGGGTCCGAGTGTCGTACCGGGTGGAACGCGAGCAGGCAGGTAGGCGTCAACGTCGGCGCTCGATTGATGATGACCCAGGACCGCGCCATGAGGGCATCGAGGGCCTCGGCCGCACGCGCCGTGCGGTCAAGCACGTCGTCACGATTGCCCAACTCGCGGGACACCAGGGGACCGAACAGCGTCCACGCGATCTCAGCGGGGAGACCGACCTGATCCAGACGGAGGTCGGCGCCCGGCGCGATGACGGCGCGGCCGCTGAACAGGGAGCGGCCATTGATCCAGAGGTGCCGGTTGGTGAGCAGGTCGTCGAAGTAGGTGGCGACCTGGATCGCCAGTTGCACCACGGCTCGGTCCGTGAGGCGTTGCGGCACGCCATCGGCCACGAACCGGGCGACGCGGCTATTCGTTTCGGCCAGCGTCCGATAGCTCGGCAGGTCGGGACGGGCGCCAACTGCCGATAGCACGCGCTCCGGCCACCAGGGATGTGGGACCGGCTGGGCGAGGGCGAGTACCTCACCGTCGGGTTGGGCAAAGGCAAAGCGCAGACGGCTATCGGCAAGCTCGACGCGGATGCCCGCGGCCGATAGTCGCCGGGCAAGCTGCGTAAACAGCGGGCTGGGTGGGCCGGACTGTGAAACCTCTCCGGTCGTGAGGCGGGCTGCCAGCGATGTAGCGTTGTCTCGCGCAGCCGACCGCGTGTTGTAGCATTCGGCGATGTTCTCGAACGCGCCGGCATCGCGGTAGGCCCAATACTCCATCTCGCCTTGCCGCTGCGGTCGTGGGACCAGGCCGCCGTTTGGCGGTGCCGGTTGATCGCTGCTCCGGTCATCCGCAGCGTCTGCCACCGCAGAGAGCTTGCCGGCGGCTAGGTGGATGAGCCGGCCCCAGTAGACCCAGCCGACCGTGCTCGGACGAGCCAATGGTGGGCCGTCCTTGCCGCGCGTCAGGGTTTCCATACCGGAGGGGGGGAGGCCCGCCGCGGCCAGGCGGTCGCGCAACTCCTGTTCGCTCGGTGCCTGATAGGGAGGGACGATAATCGGAGCGCCGGTAGCGCGGGCAACGCGGCTCAATAGCGCCTCACGGATATCGCCGAACTCCAACGTGGTGTGGCTACGGAGGAAGCTGTAGACCAGCTCGACGGGCGTGCCGTCGGCGAGGTGCGGCATGTCATCGTCCGGGAGAATGCGAGCGACGACGCCTTTCGTGCCGTGCCGATTGCTCAACTTATCTCCCGGTGCCACCGGGCCGGGATACCCGAGCCGGCGGGCAGCAGACTCACTGAGCGCAATGCCGTAGGCGTGTGTATCCGGCCCCCACGAGACGTAGGCGGTCAGGAGATTGCGTCCTAGCCATCCTTCGCGCTCCGCCGGTTCGTTCCCGGTCTGCACGAGGGCCGGCTCCGGGTCAGGCGGGGCAATCCATTGGCGCAGCATGTTACTGCCCATGAGCAGCCGGCTCGGATCATTATGCTCCAGGAAAGGGATAAGCGCAGTCACCATGCTCAGACCGGCTTCCGGTCGTTCGTCCACTACGACGAGCCGGCCGTCGCGGACCGCCGCGCCGCTTGCGATGGTACGGAGACGGTAGATGTTCGGACCTTCCGGCATCATAAATGGGCAGGTCCGGCCCGCGTCTCCAGTGGCAAAGACATGCTCGTGCTGCGGAATAGCCAGGCGCCGCAGGACTGCCCAACGCTCCAGCCAGTTCCCCTCGTCGAACGGCGGTGTCGGCGGCGCATACGGCCAGGAGCGCAGGAACTCGGTTACCCAGGTGTTGAGCGGGAGCCAGGTCGCCAGCAGCGCTTCATCCCACACGAGGTCATCCGGCGCCTGCCCTAGCCGAGCAGCAATGAAGTCGAAGAGCTGATCGCCGACACACTTGATCCGGGCGGTAGCAAGGTCTCGATCCGTCGCCACCGGCATGACCACCCGTCGGGTGCCGTCAATCGGGATTACCCCTTGGGCATTCGGTCCAGGCACGTCTCGATACGTACCCTGGACCACGCCCGCCGGTCCGGCCAGCGCAACGTGGACGGTGTACGCAGATTCGCCGGTGGCCTCGGCGCTGTAGGCGACGAGCGGCAACCGCTCGCCGAGCAGCTTTGGCAGGCGCTCGTGGATGAGAACTTCGAATGACTCCTTGTGCCAGGGAGCGTCTCGCAACAGCTTGGCCAGCGTTTGTGCCATCTCTACCCCTCCCAGTCATCATCGTCTAGCTCGCGCCAGGCCTGCGCGAGCCGTTTGCGTGCGTAGTACAAGCGCGACTTCACGGTGCCAACCGGTATGCCTAGAACCTCGGCTACCGTGGCGAGGTCCATGTCGGCGACATGGACAAGCTCCAGCACCCGGCGCTTATCCCCAGGCAACCCGGTGAGGAGCTGCCGCAGCCGGTCACGGTCAACGCCGCGCTCGGCCGCCTCACTGGGGTCTACAGCCGCCGGGTCCACTAGCCAGGCCTCGGAAGGCTCGTCGGCCGACAGGGCCGGCTCCACCTCCCGTCGTGGCAGCGGCGCTTGGGGACGCCGGCGCTGCGAGCGCAACTGGTTGAGCGCCAAGTTGGTAGCCACACGGAACAGCCAGGCCTTGAATGTGCCGCGCCCGTTCCACTGTCCGGCACGGGTCCAGACGCGCTCGAACACCTCTTGGGTCAGGTCCTCGGCCGTGGCCGGGTCCCGGACTATCCGCCGCACATGCCGGCGGATCGGCCCGTGATAGCGAGCGAAGAGCGCCTCGAAAGCGCGCCCGTCGCCAGCCCCAACCTTGCGGACCACTTCGTGCTCGTCCTGCATCACGCACGCTCTACCTGCTAAGACACTGCAACCACGCGGGAGGTTCACCTTACATGTCGGTGGCCGGCTGGGGCGCTGGCAAGGCGGACCGGAAAAATGACTTAATGCAGGCGGAGGCACCGGGATATGGGTATGGCGCTGCTGGCGGCGGTCGCAGCGGGGCTGAACCCCTACGCCACGCTCTTTTTGGTGGCGGCGCTGGCAACGTATCTGGGCTTTTCCTTGCCCGGGTTGGGCACGCCGTCACCGCCGGTACTGATCGCCGTGGTCGCGGTGGCAGGTCTGGCGCTGCCCTTGGACCTGGTGCTGGGGAAACTCATCAGGCGTCGCCGCCGGAATCCCGGACCGGCCGGCACGCGCCGCCTACCGCGCGTCACGCTCGTCCGTCGTATTGATCTACTGGTCGGGGCGCTCACGGGCGCACTCGTGGCCGTAGGGCTGTCCGGGCCGGCGGTACCGCCCCTCCTCGCGGGCGTCGTCGGCGCCGGGTTGGCCTTGCTCACCGGAGCCTTGCTGACCATTTGCGCGGAGCGGATGCGCCGCTCGCCGACCTGGCGTGGACTGGGACACATCCCCGTGCTCATCGCCGCAACCACGACGGCGGTGCTCGTCATTCCGCTGGCGCTGATTGCGCTGGGGCTGGGCGTGGCCCTCGCGCTGCTGGCGCTGGGTCTGCTCGGTGCCGGGGCGCTCGGCAAAAGGCGTCTCCCGCTGCGAACGCCCCCGCCGGAACCCACACCGCAATCCGACGCGCCCGTCTCTTGACTCCGCCGGGAGCAAGCCCTATACTGGGCGGCGAAAGTGTGATGCATCAGGCTCCGTGCATCAATGGTGACCTTAGCGGTGATGACACCTGAGTCTCCATCCGCCGTGCAACTCGCCACTCCGCCAGCGGACCCGCTGGTGGGCTTGGAGGTGGACCAGCGCCAGTTGGATGAGCGTATCTACGACGCGCTCAAAGAGAAAATTCTGCAGAGCGAGTTGGCTCCAGGGACGGCGCTGACCATCCGCAGCGTGGCGCAGCACCTCGGCGTCAGCGTGACCCCGGTGCGCGACGCGCTGCGCCGGCTTCAGGCCGAGGGCCTGGTGCAGATGCAGGGACGGGGAGAGACGACGGTTGCCCGGTTGGAGCCGGGCGAGATTGACGACATCCTGGACTTGCGGCTGGCGCTAGAGTTGCACGCGACCCGCCGCGGCGTGACTCGCCTGAGCGGGGCGGCGCTGAAGCACCTGGAAGGGCTGTTGGCTGCGGCCGTGCGGACGTTTCGGGGCGATGCCTACCACGACTACCCAGTTGCCAGCCGCCTGGACCAGGAGTTCCACTCGGTCTTGGTGCAGGCCGCCGGCAACGAGCGCCTTACCGAGATGTACGAGACGTTGGGCGCCCGGGTCCAGATTGCGCGAGTGTACTACACAACAGCCCAACGACGCCCGCGGGCCACGTATGAAGAGCATCGGGCCATTCTGGAGGCCTATCGCCAGCGCGATCCAACGGCTGCCGTCGCGGCGGTCGAAACCCACATTGCCCACACGCGCCAGCACATCGCCCACCTGTTAGGGCAACACACGGAAGGAGGTCGAGCCGACAACTGATCGCTCCGGCGTGGCGAGGGGTGCCACGCAGCTAGACCGGACAGCCCAATCGTGAGGTGGCACACAGCAAGGAGGGAGAACCATGAGTTCCAAAGCGAAGAGACACTTCACCCGACGAACGTCAGTGCTTACGTTCGGCGCACTTGCCGGCGGCGCGCTGCTTGCGGCGTGTGGCGAAATCGAGGTGCGCTACGTACAGGGGCCGGCGGGGCCCGCCGGGCCTGCCGGTGCCCAGGGTGAGCGCGGCGCGACCGGCGCCGCCGGCGCCAAGGGTGCGGCCGGGGCAGCAGGTCAGACGCAGACCATCGTGCAGGAGAAGATCGTCACCGTCGAGAAGCCGGTGGTCGTCGAGAAGGTGGTCACTGTTGATAGGCCGGTCGTTGTCGAGAAGATTGTCGAAGTACAGGCGCCGCAGTTCCGGACGGATCATGCGCCGGCCAAGGCGCCCGGCGCGGCACCGGCGCCCGGCCAAGCGCAGGGGTCCATCCGGTTCATGTTCCGTGCCGGACCTGAGGAGAAGGGGTTCGAGGCCATCACCAAGGTGTTCCGGGAGCGCAACCCCAACGTGGAGGTGAACACCGAGCCTACCGCGGGCGGCCACGAGTCGAAGATGCTGATCCAAACCGCCGCCGGTACGGAACCCGACCTGATGTGGACGGCGAGTATCGGCAACCTGTATGACTTTGTGTCCTACGACGTCTGGCTGCCGCTTGATGCTTACGCCAAGCGGGACAACATCAGTATGGACGATTGGTACCCGGCGGCCGTCGAGACGATGCGCGAGGATGGTATCCTCTGGGCACTGCCGCTGTGGTCGCATCCCTCGATCACCGGCCTGTACTACAACAAGGACAAGTTCGACGAGGCCGGTCTCGAGTACCCGAACGAGAACTGGAGCCAGGACAAGATGCTCGAGACGGCCCAGCAGCTGACGAAGCGGAGCGAGTCGGGCGAGGCCAAGGACCAGCAGTGGGGCTACCGGCCCTTGACCGGATACTACAACGGTTTCCTGCAGGACATCTGGGCCGCCGGCGGCAGCGCGCTGAACAAAGAGCGCACGCAGTCCATGTTCAACGAAGGGGTTGTGCGGGACGCCATCCAGCGCGTCTACGACTGGTTCCACCGCTACCGTACCGTCCTACCGCCGGAATGGTCCTGGGGCGGTAGCTCCGCGGGCTATCTGCCGCAGAGCACGTTGGCCATGTGGGCGAACGGCTACTGGGGCTGGTGGGGCTCCCAGGCCTGGGACTTCAACTGGGGCGTGACCCAGCTTCCGAAGGGGCGCGGCGGTACGAACGGGGGCATGTTGCAGACCGACGCGATCCCGATTGCCAGGCGGAGCGAGTTCCCCGACGCCGCCTGGGAGTTGCACAAGTTGCACTCCTCGAAGGAAGGCGGCTTGATGCTCAACGATCACCGGCTGATTCCCAGTTCGCGGCCCGACGTGTGGACCGACGCAAAGCTGACGGCGACGGAGGCGCACCGCTCCTGGCACCAGACGTTGCTCTCGGCTCACCCACTGGAGTACCCTGCCAACCTGTGGGTGTCGCAGTTCCATAGTCAGCTTACCGCGGGCGCCCACTCGATCTGGAAGGGCGAGCTTTCGGTTGACCAAGGGGTCCAGCAGTTGACGCGCGTAGCCGTTAACATCCTCAACCGGCCGCGGCCGCGGCTGTAAGCGCCGGATGAACAGCTTGCAGAGGGTGTGGCTCCTCCCACCGGCTCACGCTGCGGGGGAGCACGCCCTCTGATTCTGCCGTGAAGGAGCGCTTCCGCATGGCGATGCGTCGCACTCCGCTCCCATCCCGCGCCCGTTTCTCCAGAGCGACTACCCTGGATTAGCACGAGGCAGACTTGGCGATGAGCAGGCTGGAGCAGCGGCCCTTTGGGCGGACCGGCGAGCAGGTGACCACCATCAGCTTGGGCGGCGTTGGCTTGCCGCGCGTGTCCTTTGCCGACGGCGTGGCAACGGTCCATCGCGCGTTGGAGCTTGGGATCAACTACCTCGATACCGCCCCGCTCTACAGCCGGGGACTCGCGCAGGCGATTCTCGGTGTGGCCCTGGAGGGACGCCAGGAGCCACACCTGCTGGCGACCAAGCTCGGCCATCTGGCGCAGCCGAGCCGCTTTCGCTCGCCCGATGCCCTACACACGCAGTTCGAGGAAAACCTGCGGCTCCTGCGCCGCGACAGCGTAGACGTGCTGATGGTTCACGAAGCCGACCAGCACCACTGGTGGTCCGATGCGCCGAGCGACAGCCCACTCGTGGACCTGGAGACCGAGTACGACGTGGTGAACGCGCCGGTGATGCAGGTGCTCCGGGAAGTGCAAGCCGCGGGGAAGTGCTGCTACATCGGTATCACCGGCAATAATCCTGACCAACTGGCACATGTGCTGCGCGCAGCCGAGGTGGACACCTGCTTGAGCGCCTTCAACTACGGCGTGATTGACCGCGGTATCCGACGCCAGCTTCTGCCCACTGCCGGCGAGCGCGGCGTCGCGGTGTTGCTGGGCGGCGTCTTCCGGCAGGGCCGGCTGGTGGTGATCCGCCCGGAGTGGCTTCAGACGCCGCCGCGCTGGCCGGACTGGATGACGCCGGAGATGCAGCGCCGCGTGGCGCGCCTCATCCCGCTCCAACAGGAGAGCGGACTGTCGTTGACTACGCTGACGCTCCGATACCTGGTGGCCGACCGGAGCATTGCCACCATCCTGGTCGGGGCGGCCACACCGGCCGAGATCGAGGAGAGCGTCGCGGCCGTGCAGGCGGGACCGCTGGCACCCGAGCTGCACCGGGCAGTGGAGGCGTTGGGCCTGCCCTGATGGCGGCGGGGCCGTTTGTGCCTCACCCCCGGCCCCTCTTCACCAAGTGGAGAAGGGGGAGAGCGGCGGAGGCGGCAGCGGTCAGCCGGCGCTATCTCCAAGACACGCTGGGAATCTAGCGCCCAGCAGGAGCAAGCGACGATGCAGACGGGACAGGAAATGTCGCTCCGCAGCCACCTGACCGGGCTGCTGCCCGACGTACTGCTCGCCGCGCTCGCAGAGGGGCCCGGCTGGCTCGTTCACGCGGACGGCACGGCGCTGACCTGGGCGCCGGACGGTGCCCCGGAGATCGGGGACGAAGCGGTCGTCCTACGCTGGCGGCACGAGTCCGGCCTACGCGCAACTCAGCGCATCGTGCGAATGCCCGCCTACCGGACGGCTACCGTCCAGGTGACCTTGTCCCAGCAGGACACGACGACCTCACTCCCGTTGAGTGCCATCCAACCATTGGTGCTGCTGTGGTCCGGCTTGGAGCTTACCTCCCTGCGGTTGCGGACGCTGGGCGGTGGAGTCACGCACGGGTCGTACCCGCCGTCCGCCTACCGTGAGCGCGAGGTAGTGCTGCGGTCCTCGATCAGTGACCCGTTCATCATCGAGTCTGCCCCCGACGGGCGCTCGTCGAACCGTGACCTCCCGTTCTTGCAGCTTCACGCCGATACCGGGTTGGTGCCCGGTACAGGCGGCGGGGTGATTAGCGCGCTGGAATGGTCCGGTCCCTGGTACCAGGAGGTGCGCGCGCATCCCACCGGAGCAACACTCTGGGCCGGCGTGCCGGGAGACGAGCTGGTGCTGGCACCGGAGGAGACGCTCGCGCTGCCAGCGGTACACCTGATCGGCTACAGCGGCGACATGACCGACGGGGGAAATGCCTGTCGCCGCTACCTCTACGACGTTGTGTGTCCTGGCCTCGGCGGGAAGCCGGCACTGCCAACGCTCTCGTATGACTCCTTCTTCGGCGTGGCGACCGACTTCGATGAGACCTTTCTCCGGCGGCAGGTGGATCGGGCAGCCGAGTTGGGCCTCGAATACTTTGTGGTGGATGCCGGGTGGTACGACGGCTGTGGTCCTCCTGATGGACGCGGTCCGTTTCGCCTGGGCGTGGGAAACTGGGAGCACGTAGACACGCGGAAGTTCCCACAGGGGCTGGAATCGCTGGCCGCCTACGTGGCCGCAAAGGGGCTGGCACTCGGTCTCTGGTTCGACATCGAGCGGGCACACGTCACCAGCCGGTGGGCCAACGAACACCCGGACTGGTATCTCAGCGTGGACGAGGACTTCATCCACCGGCAACACGTGACCGGGGCGGTAATCGAGCCGGGGAGGACACCCGTTTCCTCGCCGGGCGGCACGCCGGTCGGGGGGCCTGGTCCCGACTTCAAGCATCTCAACCTCGGTGTGCCGGCGGCGCAGGAGCGGGTTATTGCCGTCATCGGCGAGTGGGTGGAGCGACTGGACCTGAAATGGATTCGGTGGGACTATAACTTCGGCCCTGCGCCGTACTGGACCGCGGCCGATCCGACGGGCAAGATCGCCTTCCGCCACCTGGAAGGGCTGTACCGGGTGCTGGATACGCTGGTGGCCCGGTACCCTGACCTGGTGATCGAGACCTGCGCCGGCGGCGGGCGCCGGGTGGACTTGGGGATGCTGCGGCGCGCCCAAGCAGCCTGGTTTTCCGATCATACCGTTGACCGGCATATCTGCCGCGCCATGCAGGTCGGGTTTGCCCGCCTCCTGCCCAGCCACCTGGCTAACAGCGCCGTGCCGGTGAACCGGAACGAGGGAGACGGCAACGTCAGCGACCGCGACGTGTTGAGCCGCATGGCCGGCGCCCTGAGCTTCGATGGCGATATTGCCTCTTGGTCGCCGCACCTGACCCGGCGAGTCGCCGCACTGGTCGAAATCTACAAGCAGGTGCGCTGGCTGCTGACCCAGGACTGCTATCCACTCACGCCGGCGCCGCAGCGGCCGGAGGATGGCGAAGCCGTGGCGTTCGTTGCCCGTGACGGCACCGCGGCCGCGGTGCTGGCGTATCGTATGCCCGATGGGCCACCCCTGCCACCGCTGCAACTGCGCGGCCTGCGGCCGGGGGCAACGTTCGAGTTGCATGATCCAGTGTCCGGCAAGCCGGGTGTACGTCTGGATACACAGGCGCTGGTGGGCCCCGGGTTATCGCTGGAGGTGCCCGCGGACGGTGCGGTACTCCGACAACTGCGCCTCGCGGATCAGGACCGATGATCGAGGCGATACGCTCGGTCAAGGGAGCATAGGTGATGCGTGCCGTGTATTTCCCTGGCGACGGGCAGGTGGACGTGCGGGAGGCGCCGGAGCCGCCGGCACCCGGACCGGGGCAGGTGTTGGTCGCCATGCGGGCTGCGGCGCTGTGTGGCACGGACGTACACACCTACCATCTCCCGCCCGAGGCTCTCCCGGCGTATCCGATCATCCGCGGCCACGCGCCGGCCGGGATGGTTGCAGCGGTTGGTCCCAACGTGTCGAACGTCGCCCCCGGCGACCGCGTGAGCGTCTACCAGTACCTCGGCTGCGGCACCTGCCGCCATTGTCACGCCGGCTACGTGATGTGGTGCGCGCAGATGCAGTGCCACGGCGCCTCCACCGACGGCGCCTTCACCGACCTGCTCCTGACCAACGACCGTAACTGTCTGCCGCTGCCGCCGGCGTTGAGTCTGGAAGTCGGATCCCTGCTGGCCTGTACGCTCTGCACCGCGTACCAGGGCCTCACGCGCCTGGCGCCGCACGGTCCCGAACGGCTGATCGTCTTCGGAGTAGGCCCGGTCGGGCTGGCAACGGTGCTCCTCGCCCACGCGATGGGCGCGGACGTGCTGGCCGTAGACCTATCCGCGCCGCGACTCGCGCTGGCGAGGGAGTTCGGGGCCAGCGCCACGATCAATGCGGCGGAAGAGGACGTGCTGGACCGCGTGCTGGCGCTGACGGATGGCGAGGGTGCCGATGCCGGGGTCGAGGCCTCGGGAGCGGTGGTGGCCCAGCAGCAGTTGATCGGCGCCCTGCGACGCGGAGGCCGCGGCTGCATCGTCGGTATGGGCAGCCACACGCCAAGCGTGAACCTGATCCAGCTCATCAACAAGCAGCTGACCATCCACGCCTCGAACGTGGCGCCCATCACCGCGTTTGCGCCGCTGATGGAACTGATCCAGCGCAAACGGCTTCCGGTAGACCGCTTGATTACGCACCGCTTCCAATCGGTCGAGCAGGCACCGGAAGCGCTGCGGCTCCTGGAGACAGCCGCGACCGGCGCCGCGACCTTCGTGTGGTCGTAGGCCCCGTCCTGGCCACGAACCCAACGGGCGGCCGGCAGAGGCGTAACGCCAGTGCAGCGCCGGTGCAAGGGAGGACCAGCCCATGAACGTGGTCGTGATGGTGCTCGATACGCTGCGTTACGACGTAGTCCACCATCTCGGTAGCACCCACGTGTACATCCCCAACCTCGACGCGCTGCGGCGCGACAGCGTGAGCTTCAGTGCTGCCTTTGGCGAGGGCGAGCCGACGGTGCCCGTGCGGCGCGCACTCATGACCGGCGTGCGCTCCTTTCCCTGGCGCTACCCCTTCGATACGCACGGCCTCTACACCGGCAACCGGGGGTGGCACCGGATTCCCCCGGAACAGACCACGTTGGCAGAGCTGCTGCTGGCGCGTGGTTACAAGACGGCCTTGATTGCCGACGTTTTCCACCTCTTCAAGGCCACCATGAACTTCACCCGCGGCTGGCTCAACTGGGAGTTCATTCGCGGCCAGGAGAATGACAACTGGCAAAGTGGTAGTCTCGATCTCATCCGCGACGAGCTTGGTCGCTACGTGCCAGGACCACTTGATCTACGGGCACATGTCACGCTCGTTCAGTACCTATTGAACAAGCGCGCGTTTGCCCAAGTGGACCCGCTGACTTCCGGAACCGTCTTTCGCCGGGGGATCGAGTGGCTGCGAGCCAATCACGACGATGGGCCGTTCCTGCTGTGGCTGGAGGCCTTCGATCCGCACGAGCCGTGGGACCCACCCCGCGCCTACGCGGACCGCTACTGTCCGGACTTCGCGGGTACGGAGTTCATCATGCCTCACGCGGCGCCCCAAATTGCCACCGATCACGAGAAGAAGCGGATCAAAGCACTCTACTACGGCGAGATTACCTACCTGGACGAGTGGATCGGACGGTTGCTCGACACCATCGCCGACCTTGACCGCCTCCAAGACACGGTGATTCTGTTTACCTCGGACCACGGGACCGAACTCCTGGACCACGGACGGTTTGGCAAGAACGCAGCGGCGCTCCACCCCTACAACACGCAGCTCAACTGGCTCATACGCCATCCGAGCGGTGTCGGCGCCGGGCACGAGATTGCTGCGTTCGTCCAGGGCCACGATCTCTTCCCGACGATACTCGACCTGCTCGATATACCCGCGCCGGAACACATGGACGCGGCGACCGCACTGGTGGGGCGCAGTGTGTGGCCGCTGGTGCGGGCGGCCGCGGGCGAGCATGTACCGGCGGCGACGCTCGCCGCGGCTCGTGCCAACCGGGACGTTGCCATCACCGGCTGGGGGAGCTACGCCAGCGTGCGGAGTAGGCGGTGGAACTATATCGTCAACTTCGAGTGCCCGGAGGCCGACACTAGGCTGTACGATCTCGCTGCTGATCCCGACGAAAGTCAGAGCGTGGCCGCACACCATCCCGACGTGGTGCGAGCGCACCGCCACCGGCTCGAAGACTTTCTCGGCCAAGAGCTACCGGCCGCGCTGCCGGATCATTTCCAGCCGGACAATTTCCGCAATCCGGCCCAACTGTACTACGGCCGAGGCACCTAATACCGATATGGACGGCACCCACAGGATGTGAGGTACTTGCGGATAGTGGTCACTGTCCGGGCCTACCTAGACCGGACGGGGGGCAGCGGAAGCAGGTGAGGGACAGCCGGCGGTATACTAGGCCATGGAGGGAGGAGGCAGGATGATGACGCGCCAAGACTGGCTGCTGCTGGTACTGGCCGCTGCCGGCGGGAAGCCGTTGTCGCCCTTGCAACTCCAGAAGTCGCTCTTTTTGGTGGGGCACGACCTTGCCAGGCTCGTGGGGGCTGACTTCTACACCTTTCGACCTTTCGACTACGGCCCGTTCGATGCGACGGTCTATCGGGATGCCGAGGAACAGTCCGCGCAGGGACTCGTCACCATTCGCAGCCATCCGGCGACGAAGCGGGTATTCTCCCTGACCATGACGGGGATAACCAGGGTGCGAGCGCTGGAACCGGAACTGCCTGCCGACGCGGTGCGCCACTGTCGCTATATCGTGCAGTGGGCGCAGAGTCAGACTTTCCAAGAATTGACTCAAGCAATCTACGAGCGGTTCCCGGCGTATGCGGAGCGGAGCGTTCTGCCCGGTGCCCGCCCTGTCGCCCGAGCCGCCAAGCGCCGCCCCCGGAAGCGGCGCGGCCGCCGGGTAGCAGTCCTAACCGGCGCAGCCCGTCTACTGGATTTCGGTACAACCTTGCACACCCGCCCGGCGGCGCGCCGCCGGGCCGCGCGACCACGTGGTCAGCGGCTGTCCGACGAGGCGGCGCGGCCGCGTGGTCAGCGCCCGTCCGACGGGGCGGCGCTGCGCTCCGACTGGGATGCTATCGGCGGCGACCTACGAGCGGCCCTATCCTCATTCGAGGCGCCGGAGCCAGCGACGCACGAGGCACATGCGGAGAGCTAAATGGAGGCCGGCGCAGCAACCCCACCACCCGACCAGCCGGAAGCGGCGGTACCACCCCCGCTTGGTGAGCAGGATGAAGTAGAACGGGAACCGGCTCCTCGGGTCGCCCTTGAGGCGCAGGCCAAAGCCGTCCCAGCAGGGTTACGAATAGACGAAGGGGCGGCGACCTTGATGACCGAGTTCACCGCTCTGAGCGGTCCGCTGCCTCCACCTGAGATGTTGGCCCAGTATGAAGAGATTCTTCCAGGTGCGGCTGAACGCATCCTCAGCATGGCAGAACGTCAAGCCGAGCATCGGCAGAAGATGGAGCGGGACGAAAGCAATGCCGACCGGGCGCTGAAGCGCGACGAGAGTGAAGCTGATCGGACACTGAAGCGGGAGGAGAGTGAGGCGGACCGAGCGCTGGACGGTGAGGAGCTGCGGCTGACCTACCGACGAGAGATGAGCGGCATCGCAGCCGGTGCCGCAGTGGTGTTCGGTGTCCTCGTGACAGCGGTCATTCTCGCCTTTCTCGGAGCTACTACCCCGGCCGCATGGCTCGGCGGCTCATCCTTAGCGGCCCTCGCTGGCGTCTTCGTCTATGGCGTTCGACAGCGCGATGCCCACGGTGAAAAGAACACTCGACCGGAGGACAATGACTGACGGCACGATTCAGCGCCGCAGGCAGCAGTGCGTTGGTGAGGAGGTGGCACCCAAGATGCTGCTCGGCGCCTCTCCGGTAACATTAATCAACGCCATGGCCGGGCTGTGCTTCAAGTAACCGTCTGATCGCTCTCCTCATAATGAGGGCGCAAAGATACCTTGCCCCAGGCAGCCCCGTGCTCGATCAACTCCCTGTAGCTCAGTTGGATAGAGCAGCGGTTTCCTAAACCGTGTGTCGCAGGTTCGAGTCCTGCCAGGGGGACCACCGTTCAGTGGTGAGTGGCGAGTGATGAGTGAGTACGTCACTCCGTCGGTCATTGCTGCGGGCGCCGCGTTTACGAGCGGGCGGAAGTATGGCGTGAGTCGAGGGGGGAACGGGCGATGACCAGCACGGTACCAGTCATTCGCTGGGGGATTATCGGCGCTGGCGATATCGCCGACCGGGTGATGGCCCCGGCCATGCGCGCGGCGCCACACGCGGAGTTGGTGGCGATCATGCGCCGCGACCGCTCGGCCGCCGCGGACTTTGCCCGCCGGCATGACGTGCCCCGGGTCCACGACAGCGTCGAGGACATCGTTGCCGACCCCGACATCCAGGCCATCTACGTCGCCACGCCGGTAGACCGCCACCTGCCGGATACGCTCGCCGCGGCAGCGCAGGGCAAGCACATCCTCTGCGAGAAGCCCATGGCGCTCAGCTCGCAGGAGGGCGAGCAGATGCGTGCTGCCTGCGAACGCGCCGGTATCCGCTTCATGATGTGCTTCTATCAGCGCTTCAACGCCCGGCACCGCAAGATCAAGCAGCTCCTAGCGGAGGGTGTGATTGGGCCGGTGACGGCGGTGCGGGCCAACTTCTCCGGCCGCAGCCCCGACGTGCCGGCGCGCTGGCGGCACGATCCGGCCCAAGCCGGCGGCGGCTGCTACATGGACAACGCCTCGCACTGCATTGACCTGCTGCATTTTCTCTTCGGTGACATCACAGCCGCCGTTGCCTTCACAGACACCCTCGCGGCCCGCTACGTCGTCGAGGACACGGCCTCCTCTCTGCTGCGCCTGGCCAACGGCGCCCACGCCGTCGTCACCAGCTATTGGAGCACCGGCGACCCGGACGAGCACCGCAATTCGCTGCTGGAGATCCACGGCACCGAGGGCACGATCATCTCCACGCCACTCCATGAGAAGTTCTCCCGTGGCACACTCACCGTCGCCACCCAGGAGGGCGAGGATGTTTATGAATTCGAGCAAAGCACTCACTATGCCGTCCTGGAAGATTTCGCCGTGACCATCGCCGAGGAGTGCATCCCGGCGATCACGGCCAGCGACGGCATCGCCGCCATGCGCGTCGTCGAGGCGGTGTACGAGTCCGGCCGCAGCGGGCGCGTAGTGCAGCTCGCCTGATGGCAATGCGGCGCCCTGCTCTGCGGGGGACCATAGGCTGACAGGGGTAGGTGCAAGGTAGGCCGTAGGGGCGCAGCATGCTGCGCCCGTCCCCCCGTCGGGACGGGGGGGACTAATAGGGGGGCCGAAGGAGGCAACGTGCGCGTCGGGTTCTACTACCACCAGGTGCCACGGCTGCCACGTGACCATTCCCGCAACAACCCCTACGGGGCCATCCTGGCCGAGGGGTTGGAGCGGCTGGGCGTCGAGGTCACGTTCGTTGATGATTTCAGCGCGGCGTTCCTGCACCGGAACCGCGGGCACCTCGACGTGCTGCACCACCACTGGCCCCACCACGACTACTATGACGACGATGCCGGCGTCATGCGGCAGCGGATGCGCGCTTTCGTGTCCTCCATGGAGTTGGCCCGCGAGCTAGGCTACAAGCTGGTCTGGACCGCCCACAACGTCTATCCGCACAACCGGCGCCACCAAGCGATTGACCACGAGTGCCGCCTGGAAATCTGCCGCCTGGCAACGGCGATCATCGCGCATTGCGACGTTGCCGCGAACGGAGTGCGGACGATATTCAAGCGCACCCGCAATCTCTTTGTCATCCCGCATCCCCACTTCATCGGGATTTATCCCGACACGATGACGCGCGAGCAGGCCCGCGCCGCCCTCGGTGTGCCGCCCGACGCCTTCGCCTACGGATTTTTCGGCGGTCTCTTGCCCTACAAGGGGTTGGAGCGCCTGATGGAGAGCTTTCGGCGCCTGCCAGGTGACGACTCGTGGCTGCTGGTCGCCGGTGGAAACGCCCGCCAGCCGGAGTATCGGGAGGACCTTCGCCGGCGAGCCGCCCAGCATCCGCGGATCGTCATCCGCGCCTACGACCGGGCGCCAAGCACGGACATTGCGCTCATCATGCGGGCGGCGGATGTCATCACATTGCCGTTCGTGGATACGATGACTTCCGGCTCGTTGATCCTGGCGCTCTCCTGGGGCAGGCCGGTCATTGCTCCCGCGCTCGGCTGCCTGCCGACGACGGTGCTCCCGGCAGCGGGAAAGCTGTTCGATCCCGGCGCCGACGATCCGCTGTATGCTGCCATGCTGGAGGCCAGGCAACTCGACCGCGCAGCGGCATCGTCGGCCGCGCTGGAGTCAGTCCGCCGGTTCGACTGGGACGAGATTGCCGCTGCGACGTTGCGCGCGTATGAAGCCTGAGCGGCACAGGAGACGCTGGTATGACCGATGCACCGGTGCGGATCGGCTTTGTCGGGTGTGGCCGGCAGGCCAGCGCGGCCTGGTATCCCAATTTCGCCACGATCCCGGCGTTGGACCTGGTCGCGTGCTGTGATCTGCAAGCCAACCTGGCCGAGCGCAATGCGCGGTTCTACGGTGCCAGGAGGTGGTACACCAGCCTGGACCGTATGCTCGACGTGGAGGACCTGGACGCGGTGATGGTAGTCGGGCCGCCGGCGATGCACTACGCCTGTGGCAAAGCGGTGCTGGCCGCCGGATTGCCGCTGATGATGGAAAAACCGCCGGCCCCTCGCGCCGCACAGGCCCGCGAGCTGGTGGAACTGGCGGAAGCACAGGGAGTTGTCACCCAGGTCGGCCACAACATGCGCCACGCGCCGGGCGTGGTGAAGCTCCGCGAGTTGATGCAGACACCGGCCTTCGGGCGCCTGCTGTTCTTGGAGAGCCGCTACTTCATGCCCGGCCCCATGTGGCACGATACCGGCGACTACCGCGCCGGCTGGACGTATATGATCTTTCAGGCCACCCATGCGGTGGACTTGGCGCGCTATATCGGCGGCGAGATCGAAACGGTCTTTGCGGACCTCTCGATGGGTTCGGAGGGGCGGTTTGCCATTGCGGCGGTGGCGCATTTTCGGAGCGGCGCGACCGGGACGCTGACGCTGACGGGCAATACTCCAAACTGGACCTGTAAGCTGGAGGCCGAGGGAGACGCCAGAGCGCACCTGCGGCTAGAAAACCTCCATACGCTGCATTTCGAGCAGCACACGGAGGAGAGCGGCTATCAGCCGGTGCCCGGGATTCCGGGTCGCTATTGGCATCCGGCCACGCGAGACAACGCCGAGCGTCGGGGCGGCTATTGGGGGCAAATGGAGGCGTTCGCTCGTGCGGTGCAGACGGGTATCCCGAATTCCCCAACGCTGCGGGACGCCTACCAGGCCATGCGGGTGTGCGAGGCGCTGCTGGATAGTATCCAGCGCGGTGAGCCGATAGCAGTACCAACCGATTGAGAACCGGATAGGGGAGGAGCAGAGCGATGAGTAGCGAGCAGAGCGGCGGCTTTCGAGCGCAGGTCCGGCCGGAGGCCGGGGAGCATCACCATGCGGCGATCCGGTGCCGCGACATGAAGCTGCTCATTGACTTCTACGAGCGGGTCATGGGCCTGCCTCGGCGGAATGTCGCGGGCGATCCCGACAACCCAGAGAAGGTCTGGTATCCCGGCCTCCAGCTCGTGCATACCGACGACCCGCCAGGACCACAAGGGGAGCTGGACCACATCGGCATCTCCGTCAACAACATTCATGAGATTTGCGCCCACGTCGAGGCCTCAGGATTTACCGTGGACAAGCCGGTGGAATCCACCGACAACCCCGAGAAGGGCGCGCGGTTCAGCGGCGCGTGGCTGACGGACCCCGAAGGACATACTGTCGAGCTGGTGCAGTGGGAGCAGCTGCCGGAGTGAGGCCGGCGGGCGGGATGGAGTACCGCAATCTGGGGCGCGCCGGAGTGAAGGTATCCTCCTTCTGTGTGGGCTGCGCCTACTTCGGGATTCGGCTGGATGAGGCCGAGTCCGTCCGCTTGGTCCATGCGGCTCTCGATGCCGGCATCAACTTCTTCGACACCGCCAACGCCTACGCCTTGGGGCGATCCGAGGAGTACCTGGGCCGGGGACTCAAGGGCCGGCGCGACGCAGTGGTGCTGGCGACCAAGGTCAGCGCCCCGATGGGCCACGGGCCGAACGACTCCGGCGGCTCCCGCTACCACATCATGGCCCAAGTGGAGGCCAGCCTGCGCCGCCTCGGGACCGACCGCATTGACCTCTACCAGTTGCACTCCCGCGACCTGACCACGCCGCTGGATGAGACCCTTCGCGCCCTGGACGACTTGCAGCGGCAGGGCAAAGTCCACTACTTCGGTACCTCCAACTCGGCGGCCTGGCGGCTCTGCGAGGCCCTCTGGGCCAGCGACCGGCTCGGCATCGCACCCATCGTCTCGGAGCAAGCGTCCTACAGCCTGTTCGACCGCGCGCTCGAATCCGATGTATTACCGTTCTGCCGGGTCTACGGCATTGCGGCCATCGTCTACGGACCGCTGGCCGGCGGATGGCTCACCGGCCGCTATCGCCGCGACCACCCACCACCACCGGAGTCCCGCTTGGCCGTCCGCGGCACGATGGTCGGCGCCGCAGACGAGGCACGCGCGTTCGATGCGTTGGAACGGCTGGCGCCGCTGGCAGCGGACAAAGGCATCACGCTCAGTCAACTGGCGCTGGCCTGGGCGCTGACGCAGCCGGGAGTCACCGCCGCACTCATCGGACCGCGCACCGTGGAGCAGCTGCACGACAACCTGGGGGCGCTGGCGGTGCAAGTCACGCCCGCGGACCTGGCAGCCATAGACGAGATCGTGCCACCGGGCATCAAGGTAGTCCCGGAGGCCCCGGCGCCGGGGGCCATGCTCATCTAGCGACGCCGCGACGCTTGCGCCATCGGCACGAGGATAACTCGCATTCGTCATTGCGGCTGCGGCGGGGGGACCATAGGCTGACAGGGGTAGGTTTTTCCGCGGGAAGCCGCGTGTTGGGCAGACCTCACCCCCGGCCCCCTCTCCACCATGTGAGACTTTTGCATAACCCCCAGATGGAGTGTGAGAGGGACAATGCTCCACTCCTCGCCAACCTGGGAGGACCGGTTTTTGGATTCCCGCTTTCGCGGGAATGACGGGTTACGCAAAGGTCTCCATGTGGAGAGGGGGAGTAATGCCCGAATCGGGGTGCTGAAGGTGGTCCTGGATTCCGGCTTCCGCCGGAATGACGGGGGCGTGGGCGCGATGAATCGCGCCCCTACAGAAAAACCTACCCCTGTCAGGGACCATAGGGGGGCTAGGCTCTCGTCATTGCGGCGCAGGCCGCAATCCAGGCGGTTGATAGCTGACGACTGATAGCTGACGGCTGATAGCGATATTATTCCCAGCGGAAGGTCTTTACGGCGAGGGCCGTGCCGACGACGAGCATCCCGCCGAGGATCGCCACCGAATCCCATTGCTCACTCCACCCAAAGCCGAACCATAGCCCTTGCAACAGTTCCACGGCATAGGTCATGGGGAGTGCTTGGCTGATCTGCTGCATCCAGGCGGGCATCTGCTGGACCGGAAACATCACGCCGGAGAGAAATATCTGCGGGAAGAAGAGCACCATCCCCACGACGGTCGCCACTCGCACCGTCGGCGAGATGCTTGCGACCATGTAGCCTACGGCAAAGAAGGCGCCCGTACTGAGTACGAACGCGCCGAGCACACTGAGCCAGAAGCCTCCGAAATGCAGGTCGTAGGCGATGATCCCGACCAGGATCAAGAGCGCCATGCCGACCAGATTCATCACAAAGAACACGACCACTTCGGCGGTGAGGTAGGTGATCGGGCTGATCGGCGTGGCCCGGAAGCGCCGGAGCACCTTGGTCTCTCTGGCCGACGCGGTGTTGTTCGGAATGCCCATGAATGCCGAGCTACCGATAATCAAGGCGGTGTAGGCCGGAATCATGGCATCCACGACCTTGAAACCGGGCAGTTCCTCGATCTCTATGTCGCCGAAGATCGAACCAAACACCACCAGGAGGAGCACGGGAAATACCAGCGTGAAGAAGAAGGCCGCCGGCTCGCGGTAGAAGAGCTTGAATTGCACGACGATCAACTGGGTCATTCCTCGCATGACGCACCTCTACTCGCGCAGCGCCCTGCCCGTCAGGGCGAGAAAGACATCATCCAGCGTCGGCTGCTCACTCCGCAGGTCCCGGAAACGCCAGCCGTGGTCTTCTACGGCCCGCACGACCGCACTGACCAGCCGGTCACCCTGTCCGTGGACGATCACCCGGTCACCGCTCGCCTCAACCCGCGTGACGTTCGCCAACGACTCCAGTTGCCGGGGGTCTATCGTGTCCTCGGCGGTGAATACCACCCGCGTCTCGACGCCAAGGCCGCCGATGAGGTTCTCCGGGGTATCGAGGGCCACGATCTTGCCCTGGTCCATGATGGCTACCCGGTCGCAAAGCCGCTCGGCTTCTTCCATGAAGTGCGTGGAGAGAAAGACGGTCTTGCCTTTGTCGCGGAGGGAGCGCACGAGGTCCCACATCGTCCGCCGGGCCTGCGGGTCGAGGCCCGTGGATAGCTCGTCGAGAAACACCAACTCCGGGTCGTTCACCAAGGCCAGCGCGATGAAGAGCCGCTGTTTCTGCCCGCCGGACAGCTTGACAAAGGGCGCCTTGAGCCGCTCACCTAAGCCCAACTGGGCGATGAGGGGACGCCAATCAATAGACTGCGGGTAGAAAGACGCAAACAGGTCCAGGGCTTCTTGCACCTTGATCCGGTCGAACAGGCTGGATTCCTGGAGTTGGACGCCGATGCGGCGCCGCAGGTCCGCTCCGGCGTCTCCGGGGTCCAGGCCCAGCACGCTGACCTCGCCCGCGTCCCGATCCCGCAGCCCCTCCAGGCACTCGATGGTCGTAGTCTTGCCCGCACCGTTCGGGCCTACCAAGCCAAAGACCTCGTTCTCCGCCACCGAGAACGAGATGCCGTCCACAGCCACGATAGGACCGTAGGCTTTGCGTAACTCACGTACTTCTACGACAGACAATCCCAACACTCCCGGCCCAAGCACACTGCCTCGGCCCCGGTCAACTCCGGTCAGCCGCCGGGGACACCTGCGGCCGCCCCGCACTGCCCCCTTAGACCGGCCGCGAGCCAAAAGGTTTCAAGCGCCGTGCTGATCCAGAAAAAGGAGGCCTCGTCCACGCCGGCGGCACTCTACCATGCCGTCAGGTGGTGGCAGTCTCGGTAGGCGGCACGGACCTCACGTGCCGGACCGGGGACAGCACTAGCCACAGCCCGCCACCGGCCATCAGGACCGCCCCTACGGCCAGCGCTCCCCTGACGCCTAGCGCCTCGGCCAGGGCACCGGCGAGTAGTGACCCGGCTAGCCGCGAGCCAAGCTCGACGACCTCCAGGCTGGCGTTCACCCGCCCCAACATCCGCTGGGCGGTAATCCCCTGGCGCAGGCTGACTTCGTTGATCTCGTAGACCGCCAGCGCGAAATCGGCCAACTGTTGCGCTGCCAGCAACACCCCGGCCAACAGCAACGGTCCACGCGCCAGCGGGATCAGGAACGACGCGAGGCCATACAGTAGGAATCCTGCCGCCAACGTCTTCCCCAGGCCAAACCGGTGGGTCAGCTTGCCGGCGCTCAACGCGCCCAGGATAGAGGTCGCGCCGCCGATGGCAAAGATAGTCCCCAGCACACCGGGCGCAAAGCCCAGCGTCTCAATACCGTAGAGCACAATGAGCGTCCCAATGACGCCCCCGCCGAGACCCATGCCGACAGCCTTGCTTGCACCGATAGCCCGCAGGATCGGATTGCCGACGACCAGCCGGAGACCCGCGACGATCTCCCGGCGCAGGCCGGCTTGGGCAGCGGGCGGCGCCGGGGCCGGCTCGGACGTGCGAATCGCGGTCAGCAACAGGGCAGAGACGAGATACGTCACGGCGTCCACCGCCGCGACGACAAGGGCGGACGAGAGCTGCGCGATCCAGCCGCCCACACTGAAGGCGCCGACCTCGGCGACGGACGCGCTGGCCGACAGGCGGCTGTTGGCCGCTACCAACTGCTCGCGGCGCACCAGAGACGGCAGGTAGGAACGGTAGGCCACATTGAAGAAAATGGTCAGGAGGCCGTGAAGGAAAGCAATCAGGTACAGCTGCTCGATACGCAAAGCGCCGACAAACCAAGCGCCTGGGATGGAGCCGAGGAGTGCGGCCCGGAGCAGATCGGCGGCGATGAGCACCGGGCGTCGGCGCAAGCGGTCTACCCACGCCCCGACGGCGAACCCGCAGAGCAGCGCGGGTATCACGCCGGCGGCGGTCAGCAGCGATAGCTGGAACGGCGTGGCCGCCAGGGCCAGGATCGCCGTGAGTTGGAGGGCACCCAGCAGCGAGCCGGTGACGGAGACGGTCTGGGCAGACCACAGCTTGAGAAAGTCGCCGTTGCGCCACAGGCTGTCCTGACCGGCAGGCGGTTGTGGTGACTGGAGAGGCATCGCAGGAGCTATCTATCACACGGATGCACGCTCGCTGTCCACCCGGCGCCTCAAGATCATAGGTACAATCGGGCCTGAACACCGGCCCTTTGCCGTTCCCACCCCGGCCCGTCATTCCCGCGAAAGCGGGAATCTAGGCCGGCCGGGGCAAGATGGCCGGGAGGCCGGGAAATGCCAACAGCGCCTAATGGAGCAGGAACGATGACGCTGCGCCTGGGAGTGGTGGACTGCGACGGCATTCACTCGGTGGCCTTTACCCAACGCCTCAATCACGTTGACGTGGCCCCGGATCACTGGGTAGACGGCGCTCAGGTCGTCGCCGCCTGCCCCGGCAAGTCGGTCGCAGAGCCGGAGAATATCGCGCGCTACAGCCGGCAACTGCACGGCTACGGGGTGCCGCTGGTGGACGAGCCGACCGATCTGCTGGGACGGGTTGACGCCGTCCTGATTACCTCCCACGATGGGACGGTCCATCGGGAGCGGGCTTGGCCGTTCATTGCGGCGGGCGTGCCGCTGTTCATAGACAAACCGTTCACCTGCTCCTTGGACGACGCCCGCAGCCTCCTGACAGCGGCCGAACGGCACAACAGCCTCCTCTGGTCGGCCTCGTCGCTGCGCTATGCGCCGGAGGTGGCGGCCATCGCCGCCCACGCCGACGAGATCGGCACCCTGGTCGGCGCCGCCACGCACGGTCCGGCGATCCGGCATCCCCGCAACCCCGGCCTGTTCCACTACGGGGTACACGCGGTCGAGATGCTGTTCCAACTGCTCGGTACGGGATGTGCCACCGTGCGGATGACCGGCAACGAGAGTACGGACGTGGCGATTGGGCAGTGGGCGGACGGCCGGATCGGCACCGTCCGTGGCACTCGCAGCGGCGTACACGGGTTCGGGTTTACCGCGTTCGGCGAGCAGCAGACGGTGTGTACGGCCGTCGGTGGGACGGACCGCTATCTGTATCGGGAGCTGCTCAAGCAGGTGGTCGCCGCCTTCCGGAGCGGCAGATCGCCGCTCAACCCGGCCGAGTTACTGGAGCCGGTCGCTTTCCAAGAGGCGGCTTGGCACTCGGCGCAACATGGCGGCGGCGAAGTGCCGCTGGCCACGGCGACCTGAGTGCAACACGATCTGCCCGTTAGCCGGCCGTGCCGCCTGGTACCCTGCCAGGTGGGGTCGCAGGAGACACGCTATGGATAGCCGCGCATCCGGCCAGGAAGCACTCGTGGGTGTATCCACTGGCTCGCTGGCTCGCTATCCCAACGGCGGCGACCCGGTGGTGCTCGCCGGCTACCTCTCTGACATCGAGGCCGATGCGGTCGAAGTGCTGTTCTACCGCGGATTCCACGAGGACCTGGAGCGGGCGGCGCGGGCCTTCCGCTCCTGTGGCCGGCCGATCCGGGTGGTCCATGCCGAGAAGAACTTGGGGACCGCCTTTGGCAGCCCCGACCCGGCGCAGGTAGCCGATGGACAGCGCCGCTTTCTGGAGGCGCTCTGGCTAGCACAGCAAGTCGGCGCCCAATTGGTTACCCTGCACCTGTGGGACCGTCCCGAAAGCGACCGGAATCTGGCGCGAAACTTCGATGCTTTGGAGCCGCTGTTGCCGCGCGTCCGAGACGCCGGCATGACGGTCGGGCTGGAGACCATCCCCTGCACCGTACACAACCCGGTAGACAACGTGCGTAGCGCCTTGGCACACTTTGGCGGTCTCGCCGCCGGCTGTGCCGTCACCCTCGATCTGGAGTTCCTGGGCTGGCACGACTGCGTGGAGCGCGGCGTGAGTGGCGCGTTTGCCGATCTGGCGGGCAGCAATACACCGCTTCCGCACAACCCGATGGCGGCGGCGCGGGAAGAGCAATCAATGGTGCTGGACGTGCATGTACGCGACTACGATGGCCAGCCGTTCACTGCGGAAGGCCGCCGCCGCTATCTGGACCCCGGCCAAGGGCAACTCGACTTCCCGGCCATCTTCGGCGCGCTCGTGGCTGACGGATTCCGCGGCCCGTTCATGTACGAAGGCTCACACACGCCGGTCAGCGGCGCCGGGGATGTCAGCGCGATCAACGCGGTGTTGGCGAACATGCGGCGCTGGCTGGCCGATGCCGACCATGCCGCAGCACCGGCAGCACCGGCAGCACCGGGAGTGACACCACCAACGGTAACGGTCTAGCGGGACCGGGAGGGAGACAGCAACCATGGAGCAGCTCGCAATCTTGGGCGGAGAGCCGGCAGTGCGGACCGACCCCGGCGACATTTTCAAATGGCCGATCATCACGGAGGAGGACGAGGCGGCGGCGCTGGACGTGCTGCGCCGCGGCGCCATGTCCGGCACGGACGTGACCGTAGAGTTCGAGCGCGACTTCGCGGAATGGCATGGCATGAAGTACGCGCTCGGCCACAACACCGGCACGGCTTCGCTACACACGGCGATGTTCGGCTGCGGGCTGGGCGTGGGGGACGAGATCATCTGCCAGAGCATGACCTTCTGGGCGTCCGTCCTGCAGGCCATGAACCTGGGCGCCACCATCGTCTTCGCCGACATGGACCCGGCGACGATAACGCTCGATCCCGATGATGTCGAGCGGAAGATCACCCCGCAGACGAAAGTCATCATGGTGGTGCATTACATGGGGTATCCGACGGATATGGGCCCCATCATGGAGATGGCCAATGCGCGGGGCATCAAGGTGATCGAGGACGTCTCGCACGCCCATGGCGCCCGGTACAAGGGGCAGCTTGTCGGCACCATCGGCCACGTGGGCGCCATGTCCTGCATGTCGGGCAAGGCGTTCGCTATCGGCGAGGCCGGGATGCTGATTACCGACGATCAGGAAATCTACGAGCGGGCCATCGCCTTCGGGCACTACGAACGCACGCGCCAGATCGAGCACCCGGAGCTACAGAAGCTGTCCGGTCTGCCGCTGGGTGGCTTCAAGTATCGCATGAACCAGTTGTCATCGGCGGTTGGTCGGGTGCAGCTGAAGCACTACCAGGAGCGCATGGAGGAAATCCAGCGCGCGATGAACTACTTCTGGGACTTGCTGGAAGGGGCGCCGGGGATTCGGGCGCACCGCCCGCCGCCCGACTCGGACAGCACCATGGGCGGCTGGTATTCGCCCCACGGCCTCTACGTGCCAGAGGAGCTAGGTGGGTTGAGCGTGGCAGATTTCTGCGCGGCCGTCAGTGCCGAAGGGGCGCGGACCAGTCCCGGAGCGAACTTTTTGCTGCACCAGCATCCCGTCCTGAACGAGGCGGACGTGTACGGTCACGGCACACCGACGCGCATCGCGCACGCCGACCGGGACGTGCGCCAAGATGCGGCTACCTTGCCCAAGAGCGACTCCCTGCCGGAGCGGGTGTATTCGATCCCCTGGTTCAAGCACTACCGCCCGGAGATCATCCGGGAGCACGCGGCGGCGTTCCGCAAGGTGGTCGCCCAAGCGGGAGCACTGCTGGATCGGAGTTGAGGGATGTCCGGTCCCCCTATGGTCCCCCCGCTGCGGCAGGGGGACGACGGCGCGGGCCGCTGTGGCCCTAGGGGATGACGTGTTCCCTCCCCCGTCGCGACGGGGGAGGGTGAGGGCGGGGGCCTGAATTGGTCAATCCCCCTGGCCGCCGGCTATACTCTGCCCTTGTGAAAACGTTCACAAGGAGAGGAGCGGCCGCTCGCGTATCCTGAAACCCGCGGGCCAATCTGCTATACTGCTCGCTGCTCTTTGCTGCCCGGCGATGAAAACAAGGGTAGGCAATGGGAAGCGGCTGGCAGGTACTCGGACTCGCAGCGCAATTCGGGTTCACGGTTGCTGCGCTGTTACTGGGTGGCGCTTGGGTAGGCTATCTCATTGACCAGTGGGTCGGGAGCCGGGCGCTCTTCTTGATCTTGGGGATATTGGTTGGACTAGGTTGCAGTCTCTACCTGATTTACCTCCTGTATCGGCTACAGGTACGGCGGTAGGCCAGGTGCGGTGACGGCAGGCAAGCCGCTGCGTATAGCGATTCGGGCAGCAGGACAGGGAGATGGAGAATTTTCACGCCAGCCTCGCTGGCGAGGGTATCTTCGAAATTGCCGGATTCACCATCACCAACTCGCTCTTCACCACCTGGATCGTGATGGCCGTGCTGCTGATACTGGCCTGGGCCGGCACGCGCAACGTTGCGCTGGTCCCCAGTGGCCTGCAGAATTTCTGGGAGGCGATCCTGGAGTTCCTGCTGGGCCTTTGCGCCGGAACCGCTCCGGCCTACGCGCGGACCATCTTCCCGCTCTTTGCGACGCTCTTCATCTTCATCGTCACCGCAAACTGGATGGGCCTGCTCCCCGGTGTCAACAGTATCACCATCCAGCCACCGGAGGCCCACGCTGCGCTCTCGCTCGGTGACTTGGTACCCACCGCCCACGCGGCGCCACTGGATGCGCCGGCGGCGGCGGAAGAAGACGGACATGCTGTGCCCATACCGCTCTTCCGCGCTGCCAATGCGGATATGAACACGACCCTGGCGATGGCCTTGATCGCATTCATCATGATCCACGCTTCGGGTATCCGCATCCATGGCGTGCTCGGCTACGCCAAGGAGATCGCCACACCGATTTTCCTCACGCCGGTCAAAGTCGTGATCGAGTGCTTCGTGCCGGTGTCACTCTCGTTCCGGCTCTTCGGGAATGTCTTCGGCGGGGAGATGCTCCTCACCGTGATGGCGTTTCCGGTCGTGGCGGTGCTTTTCATGCTCTTAGAGATTTTGTTCGGCCTGATCCAGGCAGTGATCTTCTCGATGCTAACCTTGGTATTCACGGCGCTGGCGGTGACAGTGCCGGAGGGACATGGGCATGGTGACACTGCCCATGACGGAGCTGACGAACTCGCAACCCATTAGTGATCCAGGCATAGTACGCTACGGATGGAGGCAGACGAAGATGGAAGGTGATGTTTCCAAACTCGCCGCTGGGCTGGCAATCGGCCTCGGTGGTATGGGGCCAGGGATCGCGATTGGCATTGGTGCTAGCGCGGCCTTCTCCGCAATTGGGCGCAATCCCGATGCGGAGAATGCGGTTCGGGGCGCAATGATCATCGGCCTCGGTCTAGCCGAGGCCATTGCGATCTATGCGTTCGTGGTCGCGCTCGTGCTGGCGCTCGTCGTCTAGTCGTTCGCCGGCGCTTGGTCGTCCTCCGGCAGTTGCACGGTGGGGCGGCGGTGCTCCCGGGCCTAGTGCGCCCCGGGAGCGTGTATAGACGCCGCAACGGGCAGCGTTGCCGGATGGTATCCGGTCGTGTCGTTGCGCCTGGCGAGCGATCTACCGGGGGGCCGGCGTGCGGTAGCACATGCGTCTTGAGGTGCATGGATGTTTGAAGCGTTGGGGGTAAACTGGCAGCTGCTGCTCTTCCAAGTCGTTAACTTTCTGATCCTTTTGTTTCTGCTCCACCGCATTCTGTATCGCCCGATCTTGCGGATACTGGACGAGCGGCGGGAGCGGATCCGCACCGACTTGGATGAGGCCCGGCAGCAACGCGAAGCGGCGGCGCAGGAACGCGCCGAATACCAGCGTCAGTTGGAGCAAGTCCGTGACGAGTCGCGCGCCATTCTCGATGAGGCGTCGAGTGTCGCCGAGCGTATCCGCGCGGAGGCTCGCCAGCAGGCTGACGAGGAGCGGGCGCGCGCGGTCGAACGTGCTCGCGAGGCCATCCAACGGGAGCGCGATCATGCTATTGCCGAGCTACGGCGCGAGGTAGCCGATCTGGCCATTGACGCCGCGGGCCAAGTGATCCGGCGCAATCTCGACAGCGCCGAGCAGCGGCGCCTGGTAGAGGAAGTCTTGGCCGAGGTAGAAAGCCGATGACTCAACAGACCATCGGCGTAGCACCGGGCGGCAAGCGCCAGGAGGGACGGGCGTAGATGCCGGCCGGGAGTGCGGGCAAGCGGTATGCCCAAGCGGCCGCCCAGATCGCGCGGCAGGCCGGGAGTTGGCCACGCTGGCGGCAAGACCTTGCCGCTATCGCGGAGGTGCTGCAGGATGAAGCGCTCCTAGCCATCCTCCAGGCGCCGCGGGTCGGCCTGGCGCAAAAGCTGGAATTGGCGGAGAGCATCTTCGGGGACACCTTGACCGCCGAAGCGATGAACCTGGTGCAGTTGCTCATCCGGCGACAACGCATCGGCCTTTTTGCCGACGTGCAGCACTGGTTCCTCGAGTTGGCGGACGCGGCGGAAGGGATCGAGCGTTACACGATCACCACCGCCGAGCCGCTGACCGCCGACCTGCGCGGGGCCGTGCTACAGCGGCTCGAACGTGACGGCCGGCAAGCCGTCCTGACGGAGCACGTGAATCCGGACATTATCGGCGGCCTGTTGATCCGGCACAACGACCTCATCCAAGACTTCAGTGTGCGTGGTCAGTTGGAGGTGCTGCGCGAGCAGTTGGCGGGCGGCCCCTAGCCGCTGCCACCTTGCCACACCGCAGGGGACACACACAAGAAGAGGGAGCCAATGGGCATTCGCTCTGAAGAGATCGTCAAGGTTCTACAAGACCAAATCCAAGCCTTCGATCACCCGGTCCAGACGACGAACGTCGGGACGGTGGTCGAGGTCGGCGACGGCATCGCCCGGGTCTACGGCCTGTCGCAGGCCCTCGCCGGAGAGTTGCTGGCTTTTCCCGGCGACACCACGGGCATGGCCCTCAACCTCGAAGAGGACGCCGTTGGCGCCATCATCCTCGGCGCGTACAGCCACATCAAGGAAGGCGACGAGGTCCAGACGACCGGGCGCATCGCCGAGGTGCCGGTTGGCGAGGCGCTGCTTGGTCGTGTCGTCAATGCCATCGGTGAGCCGGTAGACGGCAAGGGGCCGCTCGGAGAGACCGAAACGCGCCGGGTGGAACTGATCGCACCGGGCGTCATTCGCCGCGAGTCGGTGGATACCCCGCTCCAGACCGGCATCAAGGCCGTCGACTCGATGATCCCAATTGGCCGCGGCCAGCGCGAGCTTATCATCGGTGACCGCGGTACCGGCAAGACCGCCATCATCGTGGACACGATCATCAACCAACGCGAGACCGGCGTCGTCTGCATCTACGTGGCCATCGGCCAAAAAGAAGGCCAGATCGCCCAACTCGTGAACACCTTGGAAGAGTACGGCGCGCTGGACCACACCATCATCGTCGTCGCGTCCGCATCGGACCCGGCGCCGATGCAGTATTTGGCGCCGTATAGCGGCTGCTCGATGGGCGAGTATTTCCGCGACAGCGGCCGCGATGCCTTCATCGCCTACGACGACCTCACGAAGCACGCCTGGGCCTATCGCCAGGTGTCGCTGCTACTGCGCCGGCCGCCGGGGCGCGAAGCGTATCCCGGCGATGTGTTCTATCTGCACTCCCGCCTCCTGGAACGGGCCGCCAAGCTGTCGCCGGAATACGGCGGTGGCTCGCTGACGGCCTTGCCCGTGATCGAGACGCAGCTGGGTGACGTGACCACGTACATCCCGACTAACGTGATCTCCATTACGGATGGACAGATCTTTCTCGAAACCGACCTGTTCATGGGTGGTACCCGTCCGGCCATCAGTGTGGGCTTGTCCGTCTCCCGCGTCGGTGGCGATGCCCAAACGCGGGCGATGAAGTCCGTGGCCGGCAGCCTGCGTCTGGACCTGGCCCGCTTCCGCGACCTGGCCGCTTTCGCGCAGTTCGGCTCTGATCTCGACCGCGCCACGCAGCGCGAGCTGGACCGGGGCTACCGGCTGACCGAGCTACTCAAGCAGGGCCAGTACGTGCCAATCCCGTTCGAAGAGCAGGTGATATCCCTCTTCGCCGGGGTGAACGGCTACCTTGACACGGTGCCGGTCGAAGAAGTCGGCCGCTTCGAGCAAGAGTTCATCCAGTACATGCGGACCGGTCATGCGGCGGTCGGCGAGGCTATCCGCAATGACCTGGACATCAGCGAGACCACGGAGCAGACGCTGCGTGAAGCACTGGAACAGTTCACCGAGAACATCTGGAAGTCCGCCGCCGAGGCAGCACCAGAGCCGGTCGCGGCCGGCTAAGAAGATAACGGAGCCGATCTACGCTCGCTCTCCCCGGCGGATGCCGGGGAGAGACAAAGTACCTAGGCAACGAGGTCGTCAACTGTGGCAACGCTGCGCGATATCCGCCGTCGCATTCGCTCCATCGGCAACACGAGCCAGATCACCCGCGCGATGGAGCTCGTCGCAGCATCGCGGATGCGTCGTGCCCAGCAACGGCTGGCGGCGACGCGGCCCTATGCGGAGAAGATCAGGGAGTTGCTGGCCGGGTTGACCGGGCAGATCAGTGGCGACGAGGACTCCGCCCCGCACCCCTTGCTGGAGCGACGCCCCATCCAACGCAGCGTCGTCATCGTGTTCACCACCGACCGCGGGCTGTGCGGCGCGCTGAACAGCAACCTCGTGCGCCGTACTCTCCAACTGGCGCGGGAAGCACGGGCGCAAGGGCGCGAGTTGGATGTCGTGACCATTGGCCGCAAAGGCCCTCAGCGCCTACGCAATGAGCCGGTACGGATCGTCTCGCAGTTCCACGACATCGGCTATCAGCCGACCCTGGAAGAGACTGCCGATATTGCTCGCTTCGCTATCGAGAGTTATTTGGAGCGCACCTACGACGAGGTGCGCTTCCTCTATCCACGGTTCGTCTCGATGCTGCGCCAGGACCCGACGGACTACACGCTCCTGCCGATTGCACCGCCGCGAGCCGAGACGGCCGACGAGGACGACGGCGCGGCAGAGCAGGTCCGGCGCGATATTTCGCTGATCTACGAGCCGTCGGCGCCGGAAGTCTTGGCCCAGCTCCTGCCCCGCTACGTCGGGGTGGTGGTCTACGAGACCATTCTGGAATCCCTGGCCAGCGAGCTGAGTGCCCGCATGGTGGCAATGCGTAACGCGACGGAGAACGCCACCGAGCTACTCCGCGATCTTCAGTTGAACTACAACAAGGCGCGGCAGGCAGCGATCACCCGCGAGATGATTGACGTTACCTCGGGAATGCTCACGGCCTGAGCCGGCCAGCGACGACGAACGCGAGCTACGAGCTATTGAGGAGAGGGCAAGAGTATGACTGCGGCAGCTACCGGAGCCACAGGCAAGGTCGTCCAGGTCATTGGCGCCGTCGTGGACTGCGAGTTCCCGGCAGAGCAGCTTCCGGCGGTGTTCAACGCACTGGAGATCAAACAATCTACGACGAACGGCACCAGCGACGATCCGGCCAACCTGATCCTTGAGGTCGAGCAGCACCTCGGGAACAACTGGGTCCGCTGCGTGGCTATGGATTCCACCGACGGGCTGGGCCGTGGCGTAGAGGTCGTGGATACCGGCTCGCCGATTACGGTACCGGTCGGCCCGACCACACTGGGCCGCATCTTCAACGTCCTCGGCGACGTGATTGACGAGGGCGATCCGGTCACCATCGAGCAACGCTATCCCATCCACCGGACGCCGCCCTCGTTCGAAGATCAGAGCGTCCAACGCGAGATGTTCGAGACGGGCATCAAGGTGGTTGACCTGATTGCCCCCTTCACCCGTGGGGGGAAAACCGGCCTCTTCGGTGGAGCCGGCGTGGGCAAAACCATCACCATGCAGGAGTTGATCCGCAATGCCGCCGCCGAGCACGGCGGCTACTCCGTCTTCTGCGGCGTGGGCGAGCGCAGCCGCGAAGGCAACGACATGTACCGCGAGATGCAGGAGCGCGGCGTGCTCGACAAGACGGTCCTGGTGTACGGCCAGATGAACGAGCCGCCGGGGGTGCGGCTGCGGGTCGGGCTGTCGGGGTTGGCGATGGCCGAATACTTCCGGGACGAGGAGGGGCAGGACCTGCTGCTCTTCATTGACAACATCTTCCGCTTCACGCAGGCAGGGTCCGAGGTGTCGGCGCTGCTCGGGCGGATGCCGTCGGCCGTCGGCTATCAGCCGACGCTCGGCACCGAGATGGGCGAGCTGCAGGAACGCATTACCTCCACGACGAGCGGCTCGATCACCTCGATCCAGGCAATCTTTGTGCCGGCCGACGACTATAGCGACCCGGCGCCGGTGACGACCTTTGCCCACCTCGACGCAAACGTGGTGCTGGAACGCTCGATCTTCGAGCGCGCCATCTTCCCAGCGATGGACCCCCTGGCCTCGACCTCGCGGCTGCTCGATCCGCAAGTCGTCGGTCAGGAGCACTACGATGTCGCCCGCGGCGTGCAGCAGCTGCTCCAGCGGTACAAGGACCTCCAAGACATCATCGCCATTCTCGGCATCGAGGAACTGTCGGACGAGGACCGTGTCGTGGTCCACCGTGCGCGTCGCATCGAGCAGTTTTTCTGCCAGCCGATGTTCGTGGCTCAGGCCTTTACCGGCCAGGAGGGGCGGTACGTCCCCGTTGCCGAGACCGTGCGCGGTTTCCGCGAGATCCTCGACGGCCAGCACGACGACCTGCCGGAGCAAGCGTTCCGCATGGTCGGGACCATTGACGAGGCCATCGAGAAGGGCCGCGAGCTTGGCAGCGAGGAGGAGTAGGCAGGCGTGGCTACGACACAACTCGCAATCGTGGCGGCAGAGCGCAACGTCTTTGCCGGCGAGGTGGACATGGTCTTGGCGCCCAGCGTCGTCGGCCAGTTGGGTATCTTGCCCCGCCACGCGCCAATCCTGACCCTGCTGGTACCCGGGACCCTGCACATTCGGCAGGGTGATTCCGAGCGCCTGCTCGCCATCGGTGGCGGCTTCCTGGAGGCCGACCAGACGCACGTCACCGCCTTGGTTAACTCGGCGGAGTGGGCCGAGGAAGTAGATGTCGCGCGGGCGGAAGCCGCCGGCGACCGGGCGCGACATCGCCTCCGCGCGCGCGACCCCGGCACGGACTTGGTCCGCGCCGAGGCGGCGCTACGCCGTTCAGCGGCCCGCCTCAAGACCGTCGAGCACGCCGGCGGGGCCAGCCGGCGCGACCTCAGCCAAGCCTAGCACTTACCCTAGCACCCCTCCCTTGCCCTCCGCCAGAGCACGCTCCGGGAAAGTGCCCGTCCCCCCGCTGTGCGGGGGGGCCAAGGGGGGCCGGAGCACGCGCCGCTGGCTTGCATCGCCCTCACAACACCGGGCACAATGCAGGCAGACCGCCGTGCGCCGGCAAGCGGCCGACAGTCGGAGGGTGTGAGAAGTGGCGCGACAAGTCGTGGCTCCAGGCATCATGCGGCGGTTGGCGGGCGCACCGCCTGCTCCGACCAACGGCCAGGACGAGACTCCCTCGCGCGGTGGGCGTTTCGTGGTGCGCGGCGGGCGACGCCTCCGGGGTGAAATCCGTGTCAGAGGCGCCAAGAACGCAGCGTTGCCAATGATGACCTCGGCCCTACTAACCAGGGAGCCGGTCACTCTCGAAGGCGTCCCCGATATTGAGGACGTACACACGCAGGCTGCCCTGCTGCGGTCCTTGGGTGCCACGGTGGAGTGGGAACCGGCGGCCCATCGCATGACCATCGTCGCGGACACGCTGACGAGCGCGGCACTGCCAACGGCATTAGCACAGAGCGTCCGCACCTCGTTTCTCTGTCTGGGGCCACTGCTCGCCCGCACCGGCACGGCCGCGCTATCCCGGCCCGGTGGCTGCAATATCGGCGAGCGACCCGTCAACGTAGACGTGCGCGGCCTCGCGGCCATGGGCGCCGAGATCGTCCAGCAGGACGGGGCCTACGTTGCTCAGACCCGCGGCCTGCAAAGCGCCGCGATCTACCTCGATTATCCCAGCGTCACCGGGACGGAAAACCTGATGATGGCCGCCTGTCTGGCCGAGGGCACAACCGTCATCAAACATGCGGCGTGCGAGCCGGAGGTCGTCGCACTCGCGGAGCATCTGACCCGGATGGGCGCGATGATTCATGGTGCCGGGACGCCCAAGATCGAGGTGCTGGGGAGAGAATCGCTCTACAGTGCGCGGTCGCAAGTCATCCCCGACCGGCTGGAAGCGGGCATGTTTGCGCTGGCCGCAGCGATCACCGGGGGTGACGTGGGTATCCGCGACGTGATCCCGGAGCACCTGGACGCCGTGACGTACAAGCTCCGCGAGTGCGGCGTCGAGGTCCTGGAGTACGAGGACCGCTTGGAAGTGCGCCGCCGGCGCCCACTGCGGGCCACCGAGATTCAGGCGATCCACTACCCCGGTTTTCCGACGGACATGCAGGCGCCGTTCGCCGTGTTGATGACGCAAGCGCAGGGTACCAGTGTCATTCATGAGCGCGTCTTCGAGAACCGGCTGCTCTACGCGGCCGAGGTGGCCAAGCTAGGAGCCAGAATTGACGTAGAATCGCAGGTGACGGCGCATGTCCACGGCCCGGTACGCCTCCGCGGCACGACCGTTGCGGCGCTCGACCTCCGCTGCGGCATTGCCCTCGTGCTCGCCGGCCTTGCCGCCGCCGGAACAACCGTGGTGGAAGGTGCCGGACACATCAGGCGCGGCTACGAGCAGCTTCCCGAACGCCTCGTCAGCCTGGGAGCAGCGTTGGAGGCCATGGCCTAGCCTGGCTTCTGCACCGCAGGATGCGGCGCCGAAGGTCGGGGCCTGGATACTTGCACCAGCCACGATGCTCACTATCCTACGCAGCACAGCAGCGTGACAACCAAATCATGTTCGCTCGCCAGATCGGTATTGACCTCGGCACAGCCAACGTCCTCGTCTACCTGCGCGGCCGCGGTATCGTTGTGAACGAGCCGTCGGTTGTGGCGGTCTCACCCGGCGACCGGCGGGTGGCAGCGGTCGGCGACGAGGCGTTGCAGATGCTGGGGCGCTCTGCCGAATCCTTGGAGATAGTCCGTCCGTTACAGCACGGCGTCATCGCCGACTATTTCGTCACCGAGGCGCTGCTGCGCTACTTCATCGAAAAGGTCTGTGGCCGCTTCCGCTTGCTGAAACCGGTCGTGATGATGTCGGTTCCGGCCGGTGCCACCGGTGTCGAGCTACGGGCCGTGGACGAGGCGGTGCTGGCAGCCGGCGCGCGCGCGCCGGTCTATTCGATCCAAGAGCCACTCGCGGCCGCCATCGGCGCCGGTCTCCCCATCTCGGCGCCGAGCGGCAACCTCATCGTGGACATTGGCGGCGGCACGACCGAAGTGGCGGTGATTTCGCTCAACGACGTGGTGGTGATGCATGCCGAACGGATCGGCGGCTCCCAGCTGGACGAGGACATCGCGACCTATGTCCGCCGCCGGCACAATCTCCTCGTTGGCGACCGCACGACGGAAGAGGCCAAGATTGAGGCCGGCAGCGCGTTGCCCCTGCAAGTGAGTCAACGCTTCGATATTCGCGGCCGCGACGTTGTCTCTGGACTCCCACGCACCGCCACGATCAGCTCGGAGGAGATCACCGAGGCGATGCGCGAAACCCTCATGCAGATCGTTTTTGCCATCAAGACCGTTCTGGAGCGGACGCCTCCCGAGCTAGCGGCCGACATCATTGATAAAGGGATTGTGCTCACCGGCGGTGGTGCCCTACTCCGTCAGTTGGACCGGTTTGTGACCTTCCATACCGGCGTACCGTGCCACGTGGCCGAGCAGCCGTTGGACTGCGTCGCGCTCGGCACGGGCCTGGCGCTCGAACATCTGGATGTGCTACGTAATAGGTCTAGCCCCGGCGTGTAGCCGCGCGAGCGGGTAGTGACCAGAAAAGACACAGGGGAGGAAGCGATGAAGGTTGACGAGTTCTTGGCAGAGGCACGCACTGACCTGGAGACGCAGGAGCAGGAGGCGGTCGCGGCTGCGCCCGACGACTACATGGCGATGATGGCGCGCTTTCCCATCAACTGCCGACGGCAGTTCCTCGACTGGCTCGGCGACGGCAGCGATATTCCGCACGACGACTTTCCGCGTATCCTGGCGCGGGTCGCCGGGCGCAACGAAATCCATGACCGCGGAGGTCTCAGCCCCACCTACGCCCAGCAACTGCTCGACGGCTGGCGCGACAGCCACGCCCACGAGTAGCGGATAGTACCCCGCGCCTCTCTCTGGTCGGCCGGTTGCACTGTCTATAGGTAGACGCTCCTGCCGGTCCTCATCTGCAGCCGCTCCTAGCCGGTAAGGGTACGGCGCGCCTTGTGCCGATATACTGTGCCTCCATGCGTACCCTCCCGCTGACACCGGCAGAGCGCTGGCTGGGCTTCCTGGCCGCCGCCTTCCTGGGCGCCACGACCGTCTGGCTGGAGTTGACGCTCGTCCGGCTGTACTCGTACCTGTACCCGGCGTGGCTGGTGTTTCCCTTGGCCAGTCTCGTCACGTTGGGGCTGGGTATCGGCGGCTTCCTGGGCCGGCGCTACGTCTGGAGCGCGCCGTGGTGGACCGCGTCGTGGGCGGCGACGAGCGCCGCAGCGGGTGTGGCGCTCCTCACCTTCGCCGGTAGCGCCATGACAGGCTTTCCTGCTGTCTCGCTGCTGGTGCTGGGACTCGGCTTTCTGGTGCCCTTCACGGCGCTTGGCGGGGCAGTGAGCATGATCCTCCGCCGCGGCGCCCTGCTGGCCGGCTTCATCATCGGCGGCTACCTGCTCGGCGCCGGCGCCGCTGCGCTCGGCTATGCTCCGACGCTGAACCTCGTGAGCTGGCCGGGGGGGATTGCCCTAGCTACCGGCTTCCCGGGCATCGCCGCCGTCACCCTCTTGATCCTCGCCGTGCGCGAGGCAGCCACGCGGCGCAGCTCGGACGACGACCCGGCGCTGCCGATGACTCCCCGCGTCGCCCTAGTCGGAGGGACGAGCGTGGCGGCCATGTTGCTGGGGGGCCTCGCCCTGGTCGCTCCAGGCAGTCTCGCGTTCCATCCCGGGGGTGTCGGCGTGTCGAAGGCGCTCTTTCAGCGCGTCCAGGCGAGGGAGGGTGCGGAGCAGGTCGTCACCTCGACGTGGAACGCCCTCGCGCGGACTCACGTCACGCAACCGTCGGACAACGCGCGGCAGCAGTGGCTGTATGACGATGCCGCCGCGCCGGTCCCGATCCTCCCCGACCAAGACCTATCGGCCGCCGAGCAGCTCCGGGACCACATTGGGTTTGTGCCTTTCGTCCTCCCGGGGAGCCATGACCGCGTACTGGCGCTGGGGGCCGGGGCGATCCAGGCAGCCATGTTCGCTGTGCTCGGCGGCGCGAACGAGATCACCCTCCTGGAGAGTAATCCCGGACGAGCCGATGCGCTACGCCAGCTGCCGCCGTTGAGCGGGGGACGCACACCGGTACGCCTTGTAGTGCAGGACCCGCGCACGTATCTACAGGCGTCACGGGCCCGCTACGATGTCATCTACGTGGTTGCTCCCAGCACCGGCGCCGCACAGCTCGGCGGGCGCACTGCGACGGGTGCCTCCCTGCTCACTGCCGAGGCGTTCTCGTCTTACCTCAACCACCTCCAGCCCGAGGGGCGCCTGGTGCTCCAACTGACGGGAGAGCGGGATCTCTTTCGGGCCTTTGGCACCGCCTTTGCCATCTTCCTCGCCCAGGGAGAAACACCCCTCGAAGCGGTACGGCACATGGTCGCGCTGGTACGCACCGACAACACTGCTGCCGACGACGGCGGCTCGATCTCGCAGCCGGTGCTCGTCATTCGCAGAATCTCGCACGATGCGGGCGACGTGGACGTGCTCACGCAGGCGCTTGCCGAGCGTCCCGGCTACGCCGTGCTCTTCATGCCCTTTGTAGAAGGCTCATCACCACTAGGCGCTTACGCCATTAACCACACGGCGGTCCCGGCCGCTGCGCCCTACAACGTGCGACCGCCCACCGACGACTATCCCTTCTTCCACGAATTCAGCAAGCGCGTACCGGGGCACTATGTGCTCGTGCTGGTGGCGGTCGGCATCGTGCTCGGCATGGCTTTCACCGTGCTCCGCGAGCCGCCCGCGCCACCGGCCCTCGATAGCCCATCGTCAGCGCAGCCGCTCGACGACGATCTCAGCGAGAGTATGCCGTGGCGTCTGGTGCTCTTTGTCGGCTGTGCATCACTCGGTGCGGCGCTGGCCGGTCCGCCACTGCTGCACCGGCTGGCACCGCTCCTCGGGGGCATGGGAGCGGCCAGCACGCTAGGAATGGGGAGCTTCCTGTTGAGCGGCGCGCTAGCGGCGGCCGTGATCCAGCACATCCGGCTGGCCACGGCACGCTTGCTCATCGGCTGGGCGGCGCTCATCGCCGGCCTGCTGCTCGTGACGAGCCGCGAGGTATTGCCGCTGCTGGCAACATCGCTCGCCGGTCAAGCGGCGGCGGTGCAGTTGGCAGTCGTGTTGGCGCTCGTGGTTCCGGTCGGCTTCGCATCCCACATCGCCTTGCCCGGTCTGATCCGGCTCGCCAGTGCGACGGGCCAAGAATCGGTCGTGCCGTTGCTGTGGGGTACGCTGGGCGGCTGTCTCGTGCTCGGCGCGGCGTTGGGGATGGTGCTGGCACTCCAGTTCAGCCTGGTGTGGTGCTCGTATGTAGCAGCCCTACTCTTCTTCGTGCTGTTTCTGCTGGTCGGCTTGCGGATCATCCGCTTTGACCGCGGCGAGGAGACCCCAACCACCACCCAGGATGCCGATGCCGATGCGCTGTTCCGGCGACCGACCGGCACGCCGTAAGCCAGCCGTTGGCAGGGATGTGCTGCCAACTACCGGAGAGCATCATCGGGAAGCGCAAGCCCTTCTTGCGTCAGGACTTGCCGCACGACTTGCCGCACCTGCTCGGCGATGCGTATAGCACGACGTGCCTCGCCTCTCGTCACTTCTTCAATCCCGCCAGGATACCGAGTGGTGACTGCGAAAGGAGTCAATACTTCGGCTTCCCTCAGGGAATCAGCCCAGGAACCTTGCTCGGAGCAAAGCTCCAATAGTCGTGCAATGTTATGGGTAAAAGGGAAATCCACCCCTCGCAGAACGAGATATGCTTTGAGATGTTTCTCAGCGCACTGCTGTGCGTGATAGGCAATCAGATGGTTGGGGCCATTCTGGAGTTTCAAGCCGTGACGAGCTAAACGCAGGTCATCGTCGCCATAGCGTAGCCACTTGAATACCCAGGACAGCACGTCAGGATCACGGCTGCTCATAGAGCACCCGGCCTTCCCGCCAAGCCGGTCGTGAGATCGTGCCGGGAATGTGCCGGTCCCGCGCGAACTCCTCGGGGGTGAGTACGATCACATCCCGGGCAAAGCCCAGCCCACGCAAAGCACGATCCATCGCAACCATCAGAGCACGACGGTTGCCCGTGATGGGACATATCACCAGGAGATCCACGTCGCTATGGTGGTCGGCAGTCCCACGTGCCTGTGAGCCAAAGAGGATCACACGCTCCGGTGCGAACTGCGCGACCAACCGCTCCGTGGCGAGGCGCAGCACCTCATCGCTCGGCATATTGAACCTCGGCATCCGCAAGCACCCGAGCACGGATGCGATGGTTGAGAGACTTGGCGGTAACGAGGTCAACTTTGCGTCCCTCTAGCAATGCCGACAACTCCTCCTCAATGGCGAATAAACGGATAAATCCCGGCCCCTTCCCTGGCTGGAACTCCACCAACACATCAACATCACTGTCCGGTCCGAAGTCATCACGCAGCACGGAGCCAAAGAGGGACAACACGCGGATGTGATGGCGGCGACAAAAGTCGGCGAGCACGCCCTGCCGTAAGCGCATGTGTGCTCGCCGGATCGCCGGCGTCGTCATCACCTGCGACTGTAGCTCGTCGTTGCTCATAGGCACGGGCGCAGTACTGCGCCTTAGTCACTCGCTGCTCATGCTGAGGCGGTCGTCCTCGGAGAGGTGCGCCACCGTTTCCCCGGTGTCCAGGAAGGTGCGGGTGACGCGGGTGCCGCCATAGCACCACAGGAAGCGCATCATCTCGCCGCTCTCGTTGCGAAAACAATGCACTACTCCAGCGGGAGCGTACACCGTATCGTAGGGCCGCACGGTGTACTGCTTCCCGTCCACCTCGCACACCGCTTCGCCTTCCAGCATCGTAATCGACTCTTCGACGTTGTGCGTGTGCAGTGGCACCGCCGCGCCAGGCTCGAACACGGTGATGCCGTTGCTGAATGCCAACGCACCGGTGCGGGCGCCAAGCAGCGGATACGATTCGAGGCCGGCACCGCGGTCAACTGCCTCCTGCTCGCTAGGACGGACAATGCATGGCTTGCTCATCTATGCTCCTTACCTTTCCGCCGGGCCGCTCGCGCGGATGCTGTACCGCTCGGCTGCGGCCCACACGCGACGTTCGGTTGTACCATTGCGGCGATGCTCCGGCAACCGCGCCCTCGTTCTAGCTCACTCCCAAAGGGCGGCGGAAAGCCGGTTCCAATCGTCCAGCGTCAGCGTCTGCGCCCGCTGCGCCGGATCAATGCCGGCCGCCGCCAGCGCCGCATGGATACGTGCTGTCCCCACGCCGAGGGCGCCTAAGGCATTGTGCAACTGTTTGCGCCGGTTAGCAAAGCCGGCCTCGACCGTCTGCCAGAAACGCGCGGCGGTGGGCCGCAGCGGCGCCGGCGGCGTCCGGCGCGGCACGAGGTGGACCACCGCGCCGGCGACCTTGGGCGGCGGAAAAAATGCTTCGGGCGGTACGTGCGCGACAAGCGCGACAGTGGCAGCGAGCTGTGCCTTGACCGACAGCAGACTCATCTGCCCCGGGCGAGCCGCCAACCGCTCGCCGACTTCCCGCTGGACCATCACCAGCATGTCTTCCGGGGGATACCTCACCGCCAGTAGCTGCAAGATCGCCGGCGTCGCCACGCTATAGGGCAGGTTCGCCACCAGCCGGTAGGGCTGTGCGCCAAAGTATCGCTCAATGTCGAGCGTCAGGATGTCCTGATGGAGGACACGCAGATTGGCCGCCGGGCAAGTGGCCGCCAACACTCCCACCAAGCGTTCGTCAATCTCGACTGCGATGACTTCCCCGGCGCGGGCGGCAAGCTCGCGGGTGAGCGTCCCGATACCGGCGCCAATCTCCAGCACCCGGTCGGTAGGACGCAGCGCCGCGGCAGCAACAATACGGTCGAGAATGCTGCGCTCCGCGAGCAGGTGCTGACTCTGCTCGCGGTCGAGCCAGATGCCATACTGCGAGAGGAGCGCGCCGATGGTGTCCGGATCACTCAGGTCGGCGTCCGCCAGCGCACGGGGCCGCCGCCGGTAGAAATTCGGGGACTCCGATGATCGCCGGCGCTTGCGGCGGCGTGGCCCCGCAGGGCGTCTAATGCGAGGTGTGTGTGGATGGTGGGAATAGTCGGCTGTCACGGATAGCTATTCCAGAACATACACCTGGAGATTTTGCCGTCCCCACCGCGCGGCATCCTGCTCGGTGCTGTAGAACAGATCAATCCGGTGACCGACGATAGCGGACCCGGTATCTCCGGCAATACCAAAGCCGTATCCGGGGACGTAAAGGCGTGTCCTATAGGGAATGACAGCCGGATCAACGGCGATAATGCCCGGCGTTGCCCGCCAGCCTATTGACGTAAACCCATACCACTGATCACCCGGCCGCTTTCCGGTGCTCCGGGGACCGGCCTCGTACCCGGTGGCCACTACGCGCAGGACACGGCGGACTGCGAGGGTATCCGAGGTCACTGCGTTGTAGCGGGGGAGGTTTTTAGTGGCTTCCAGGCTCGCCATCGGCCCGGAGAGCCTCTTGGTACCGTAGGCCACTACGGCCGCACGAGGTTCATTCTCCATCCAGTCTTCAGCCACCTTCCTGGAGACAACCTCGCCGTCCTCGGTGAATGTCTCTATGCGCCGGATAAGGGTGCCTGGCAATCCGGCCTGCACCTGCTGCCGCAGCCCTAGCGGAAGATCGGGGTCGTATATGCGACGGCGTTCGAAGGGCACGGCCTCTTGCGTGTGCTCCTGAGACTGGCGGACACGGACCACCCGAATGTCGGTTGCCTCTGCGAGCGGCGCCGTGAGCGCCGGATCAACGCGATCCAAGGCGCCAAGTGCGACCCCGGCCCCGGAGAGCGCCTGCTCTACCGTCAGCACGTGGGTACACACACCGACCGCGAAATCCCTGCCACTAATCCGAATGGCCTTCGCCGCCCCGACTGGCACCTCAGGTGCGGGGGGCAATAGCGCCATCCGGCCCGGCGCCGAGTGGGGTTCCGGACGGGTCGCCGCCCCACTACTATCACCAGGCCCGGTCACACCGACAGTGCTGGCCGCCGCACTAAGGGTGGTTCGGAGATCGGCATCCGTGAAGGGAAGGGGGACTGTGCGCTGCAAGCCGTACCACAGACCCACCAGCGCAACAACCAGCAGCAACCGTACCCACAGCGGCATAGAAGGATCGTTCCCAGCGCGAATCCGGAGCGGCGAACCAGGCAGGAACCCAAGAGCAAGCTGCTCCGGCGGCCGCAGCGCGAACAACCCGCGGCCGAAGCTACCGGCGAACCGATGCCAGCCCTGACCTCGCCGATCAGAGCGGCTCAACGTCCGGCTCCGGGATAGTCCCATGAGCCGGTTTTGCGGAGTGCTAACCACCTTCACGTGATCGCCTCACTCGACGGCTCAACCCGACGGGACCGGGCAGCTACACCACACCGGTCCGGTTTCGGACCACACCAACGACAGTACACCACTGGTAACCGGATAGATCAACCTTCATTCCAAGAGTATATGACACCCTGCCACCGTTTGTCTATGCGCCAGCAGCATCCAAGATCGTGTCAACTTGGTAAGACCCGGCATACACACGAGTATACTGGAATATAGTTCGGGATGCAAGAGTAACGCAGCGCAAGGGGTATCCCGCCGCGTGGCGACTGTCTTTCCAGAGTAGAGCGAGTGATCGGGACAGAGGGTGGCAGCTAACGCCAGCGGTATCCAGCCGCGTATCCGCAGGAGGCCATCGTTCCATGACCGCACAGGAAGCGCCATATACTTCGGCGTTCCTATGCCGGGGTGTCAACGCTGCGGAGGCGGCAGTGCTGCCGGCCCCGGCACTGTGGATCGGTAGATCATTGAACGTCCGAACGTCCGTATAGAGCACTACCGACGCAGTGCAAGTGCCGCACTATGGCCGGGTACAGACCACGCTGCGCTACCCCCGCTGGGCCGCACACGTTGACCGACCAGGAGCGCATCAGTAGACTATGATATGGGACACCGTGCCTCGATTGGGTACTAACCGGTGCGATGGTATGTTACTACCCGGTTCTTGGCCCCGCCTCAACAATCCCCGCAAGCCCTTCTCCTGTAGGTGTCTGCTTTGCTAGTCCTGACGCAACGCTTTGGCGCATCCACCGGTATCCTGGGCAGCCTGCTCCTCGCTGCCTTCATCATCGTGGCCCTGTCCCTGGGCTACCACCTACGTCACCGCCAGCAGGTCTTTCCAGGCGTCCATTTCGCGGAGATTGACCTCCAGGGCTTGCGTCAGTCGGAAGTGGACCTGCTCATGCAAGCCCGGCTGACCACCTACGTCGAAACCCCGCTCACGCTATCCGGCCTGGGGCGGGAGTGGCATCCGACGGCCGCCCAACTCGGGATGCACATCAGCACGGCGCAAATGGCCAACGACGCCCTCGGGCTGGGGCGCAGCGGCGGATTGCTCAACCGCCTCCTGGTGCCCTTTCGGCTCCGCCTACGTCCGGAGACACTACCGCTCCGGGTGTCGTTCGATGACGAGGTCCTGCGGGCGTATGTGCAGTCCGTCGCCGCCGAGGTTGACCGGGCGCCGGTAGACGCCGCCCTCACCGTGCAGGGTGACCGAATTGTCTCGGTAGCGCCCACGACCGGCCAACAACTAGCGGTCGAGGAGACGATGCAGCGCATCAAGAGCTTCTCGCCCTACCCAACGGTCCGTCAGCGCGTCGAGCTGGCCATCGTCCCGGTGCGGCCGCTGCTCGGCGACGCCGCGCTGCAAGCTGCCAACGAGTTGGCGCGTAATATTCTGAGCGGGCCGGTGCGCCTCCGCCACGAGACGCGCACGTGGACTATTACCCAGGAACAACTGCGGCGCTGGCTCGGATTTCAGTCCACCGCCAGCAACGCCCCGGCAGCATTAATGCCGGTTTTCGCCAAGCATCGCGTGGCGGCGTTTATCGCCACCATTGCCGAGCAGATTGACGATCCGCCGCAGGATGCCCGCCTGCAGCGAGAGAGCGCCACCAGCTTGCGGGTGCTGCGCCCCGGCAAGCCCGGGCTAGTTGTGGACCAAGACATGGCGCTAGAGCGCCTGCTGGCGGCCGCCTCGTCGGTTGATCAGCGCGAAGTCATCCTGCCCGTGTGGGTCGCGGAGCCGACGTTCAGCGGCAAGGACACCGATATACTCGCCTTCCAGGACCTGCTGGCCGACGGGCGCTCCACCTTTCAAGGGTCACCCGACGAGCGTGCGAATAACATCCGGATCGCTGCCCGCAATCTGAATGGCGTGGTCATTCCGCCCGACCACGACTTCTCGTTCCTGCGCGAGATCGGCCCAATCACGAAAGCAGCCGGCTATCTGGAAAGCCTGATCATCCGCGGCGATGCGACGGTGCCCGGTATTGGTGGCGGCGTGTGCCAAGTCTCGACCACCGTATTTCGCGCGGCGTTCTGGGCCGGTCTGCCGATTATCGAGCGCAACCAGCATTCCTATCGGGTGAGCTACTACGAGCAGGACGGTACCCCGCCCGGCCTCGACGCAGCCGTCTACGACCCGGGAGTGGACCTCCGTTTCCGCAACGATACCGGGCAACCGATCCTGCTGCAATCGGCGGTTGATGCGGCGAGCGACACGTTGATCTACCGACTGTATGGGACGCGCACCGGGCGGCAGATTCGGCTGGAGGAGGTTGACATCCGCGATCGTCAGGAGCCGGAGGAGCCACTGCCGGACGTGCCAGACTCCAGCCTGCCGTTGGGCGAGCGCAAGCAAGTAGAGTGGGCCGCCGAGGGGATGAACGTGACGGTCACCCGGTCTATCTTCAAAGATAATACTCTCATCACCAAGGATACGTTCAAGAGTAAGTTTCTCCCATGGCGGGAAAAGTGGCTCGTTGGCGCCGAGCCAACGCCCACGCCAGGCACAGCCCCGGCCGGCGCCCCACCGGTAGCGACACCGTCCCCGACAACTCCAGTGACGGCCGCGCCGACGCCAACTGGCTAACCTCCCGCTAAGAACTGAGGTCCAGCCCTACCTCCTACTTGACCTCGACATTGCGCTCGATATACCCCTTCATCTTGGCGTACTGGACGTGCTTCCGCACCTGCTCGACCGAGAGACCGGTCTCCTCCGCGGCGGCCGGAGTATCAATGACGGCCCCCTCTTTGGCCATCCGCTCGATGACGGGGAGTGTCTTCTGGCGCCCGGCAACATATTGCCAGCCCCAATGCGCGAAAAATGCCCCGACGAGAATGACAGCCAGCAAGACAAGCCCGGAGATGATATCCAAGAGTCCGCCGGTGATAGTACTCACCAGACCTAGCACACCGGCAATGATAAGGACGATACCGATAATCAAGCGTCCCATGATCCTCCCCCTAGCTCGCGCCCCATTGCAATTGGCAACGGCACGGCAATCACTTCCGGCGGCTCCGGCGGCTTGCCGGGCGCACTTGCCGCGCTTCCCGATACTGCGGTAGGCACTATGCAACCTGGCAGCGGTCGAGTCAAGGAGCAGAGTCCTGGATGGCGGTGCAAGCCGCCATCCATCCTGCTCATCCTTCCATCCCGCAAATACTGATGCAGACAAAAGACCCACCCTTGTCAGGCTGGCCCCCTCCCCGGCCATGGAGTGAGGCGGCAAGCGAGGTGTTACACTGTATGGTTCAACCAATACCGCGAGAGGAGCTTAGTCAGATGTCAACTGCGACCGGAGCCGTCCCTGCCACTGCCATCCCCCGGTGGCGGCGCACCGCTACGTGTGGGAGCCTCCGTGACACTGACGCGAATCGCACTGTGGTGCTCAACGGCTGGGTGCATCGCCGGCGCGATCACGGCGGACTGATTTTCATTGACCTGCGCGACCGCTACGGACTCACGCAGGTCGTGTGCAACCCGGAGACATCGCCGGAGGCGCACGAGGTCGTTGCGGGGGCGCGGCCGGAATACGTGCTGGCCGTCGAGGGCACCGTCGCGCTGCGCCCGGAGGGTACGGAGAACGCCAACCTGGACACTGGTGCGATTGAGGTGCTGGCCAGCACCGTCGAGGTGCTCAGTGCGGCGCAGACGCCACCGTTTTATCTGCACGAGGAAGGCGGCGTGGACGAGTCGTTGCGGCTGCGCTACCGCTACCTCGATCTGCGCCGTCCGCGGATGCGCGATAACCTGGTGCTGCGCTATCGCATCGTCAAGCACATGCGCGACTTCCTCGATGCGCGCGACTTCCTCGACATTGAGACGCCCATCGTGACTGCCGCGACGCCGGAAGGCGCGCGCGACTACATCGTGCCGAGCCGCCTGTACCCAGGGCAGTTCTACGCGCTGCCGCAGTCGCCGCAGCAGTTCAAGCAGCTGCTGATGGTGGCCGGCTTGGATCGCTACTACCAGATTGCCCGTTGCTTCCGGGACGAGGACCAGCGGGCCGACCGGCAGCCGGAGTTCACGCAACTCGATCTGGAAATGTCCTTTGTGCAGCGCGAGGACGTGATGGCGCTTATCGAGGCGCTGTACATCGAGCTTTGCGAGCAGCACTCCGACATGCGCTTGCTATCCAACCCCTTTCGGCAGCTCACCCACGCCGAGGCACTGGAGCGGTACGGCAGCGACCGGCCGGACCTGCGCTTCGAGCTGCCCTTGACGAACATCTCGGAGCTTGCCGGCGCGACCGAGGTGCAGGTGTTCCGCACAGTCCTGGCCAACGGCGGTGTGGTCAAGGCGTTGCGTGTGCCTGGTTGCGGCGACTACACCCGGCGCCGGCTCGACGAGTTGGTTGACCTCGCCAAGCAGTTCGGCGCCAAGGGGCTGGTGTGGCTCGTCGTCGGCGAGCAGGACGTGCGCGCTTCTATTCGCCGCTACCTGCGCGACGGCGAGGTCGCCGCGCTACTCCGGGCCACGGAAGCGGTGCCCGGCGACCTCATCCTCGCCGTGGCGGACCAGCCGAGCGTGGCGAACGAGGTGCTCGCCCGGCTGCGGGACGAGTTCGGTGCACGGCTGGGCCTTGCGGACCCAAATGTGCTCGCGTTTTGCTGGATCGTGGACTTTCCGCTCCTAGAGTGGGAGGAAGATGCGGGCCACTGGACGTTCTCGCACAACCCGTTCTGCTCACCGCGCCCCGGCGAGGCGCAGTGGCTGGACACTGACCCCGGGCGCGCCATTTCCAACCAGTACGATCTCGTGCTGAACGGTCACGAGATTGGCGGGGGCAGCATCCGCATCCACCGGCGCGCGCTCCAAGAGCGCATCTTCGAGCTGATGGGCTATAGCGCGGAACAGATCGAGCGCCAGTTCGGGCACATGCTCACGGCGTTCGAGTACGGCGTGCCGCCACACGGCGGCATTGCGATGGGTATAGACCGGTTCATCGCCGTACTCGCCGGCGAGGATTCTATCCGCGAGGTGATTGCGTTCCCCAAGAACCAGGCCGCCGCCGACTTGCTGATGCAAGCGCCCGGCCCGGTGTCCCAAGCGCAGCTCGACGAGGTCCACATCGCCGTCCGCGTACCGGCGGACGAACAGCAGCCGTGATCCGGCAGCCTCCGAGTGGTCAGTGGCCGGTGGTCAGATACTCGTCATTCCGGCGGAAGCCGGAATCCAGGGTAGCTGTGAAGAGATGGACGCGCCGCTCGACGGTATCTCTGGTAGTGCGTGTGTAGTGGCCCAGTCTTTCGTATTGCCAACGGAGACGCCGGTTAGCATCGCCTGATTTCGCGCTCCGACTCGCCGGTACCCCCTTCGCTGCCTGCTATGCTTGTAGCTACACCTTATCTCATTATGGGGGATTGTGCATATGCCATCATTAGCCGCTCGCCTCATCGCTCTGGTGGCCGCGCTCGGCCTGGCCGCCGCTGCCCTCGCTGGCGGCGCCGGTCGGGCGGCGGCCGCGGCGGACTGCCAGTTCGTGCTGGGTTTCCAGGCGCTGCATACCATGATCCCCGACACGGTGGGCGCCTGCGTAGAGAACGAGCAGCACCATCCCAGCCAGGGCGTCACACACCAGCGGACGACGAATGGCCTCCTCGTCTGGCAGAAAGCCAGCAACCATACGGCCTTCACCGACGGCCACCACACCTGGGTCAGCGGCCCACTCGGTCTGCAGCAGCGTCTCAATACCGAGCGGTTCGACTGGGAGCGCGATAGCGCGCCCGCGGCGTTCACCCAGGCTTACGTGGCGCAGGCCCTCGCCAGGTACGATGAGCAGGGACGTGAAGCAACCTTCGAATACTACAGCCGCCCGGAGAGCGCGGAGGGCCGCTGGTACCTCTTCATCATTGACCTGGCGGTAGACGAGCTTGTCCTGCATCCGAACCCGGGGCTGCTCGGGGCGAAATCGGTGACGCGGCGCGATCCGCGCGGCTACGCCTACGGCGTAGAAATGCTGAAGGCGACGGAGGCTGGCCTCTGGGTGAGTTATTACTACCGCACCTACGATGGCGAGACGGCTGTAGAGGAGGGCCAGAAGCACACCTGGCTGGTGCGCCACGACGGGCTGCTCTTCGCTTCGGGCTGGTATGAGCACGTCGTCCCGCTGCCCAACAAGCAGGACGATCCGGCAGGTTATACACAGTGGTTCGTGCAGGACGCCGTGGACGTCTACGATGTGGGCGGACGTGAGGCCCTGCTGCAACGGTACAACGACCCCGCGAGTGTGGATGGCGACTGGTACATCTACGTGCTTGACCTGGCGGGCACGATCATCGCGCACCCGACGCCAGCGCTGCGGGGGCAGAGCGTGCTCGGACCGGTCGGCGTTGATATCACGGGCAACCGCTTCGGGCCGAAAGCCCTCGATATCACCGAGGAAGGCGGCTGGATCACGTACTACTTCCGCAACCCGGCCGGCGCCGACTGCGAGCTGAAGCACTCCTGGGCCGTCCGCCGCCGCGAGGTCATCATCGGCTCTGGCTGGTACGAGGCCGCCGTTCCACAGCCGCCGCTGCCCTCGAAGTGCGAGCTGGCCGCCTACACGGTGGCGACGGTGGAGCAGGCCGTGGCCCGCTACCGCGCGGAGGGCCGCGCGGCGTCCATCGCCTATCACAGCTCAATGGAGAGCGTGGACGGGCGCTGGTACGTCTTCATCCTCGACGCGGCGACCGGCACCGTGCTCGCGCACCCGGCCAACGTCTACGTCGGCCAGGACCTGACGGTCGGCTCCGAGGCCTATGGCGACGCGGGCTACTACTACGCCGGCGACCTCATCAAGGCGACGCTGGAGGGGATATTCGTCCGCGATGTGCTGGGCGTGCCCACGAGAGATGAGCAGAACCCCTTCCACACGGTTGAGGAAGTGAAGCATTACTACGCCGTGCTGGAGGATGGTCTCATCTTCGTTAGCGGCTGGTATACGCCGGCCCCGACAAAGGAGGACCCGGCGGAGTACGCGCGGTTGCTGGTGGGGCGTGCCCTCACGCGCTACGACGACACGGGGCGCGAGGCCACGCTCGCCCACTACAACGACCCCGCCAGCGCCGACGGCCCATGGTACGTCTTCATCATCGAAGCGCGAGACAACGGCCGGCTCTACTCGGTCGCGAACGCCACCCGCCCCGATTTGGTAGGCACGACGCGCGAGCGCATAGACGCCAACGGCTTCAACTACGGCGAGGCCTTCGCCGCCGTCACGGAAACGGGCGGGGGCGAGTGGGTGAGCTACCTCTTCACGCACCCCGAAACGCGCGAGGATGCACCCAAGCACAGCTGGATGGTGCGGCGCGACAATCTACTCTTCGGCGCCGGCTGGTATGAAGGGATCAAGTAGCGCCTCGCGACCGTGGCGCTCGCTCCCGCAATCACGGCGACGGCGATGTCGTGGACGACGTGTGTGCAGCGTCCCGTAGCGCGCCCTTCTCCGGCACCTTGATCGCGTAGCCCTCTTTCGAGGCAAAGACCGACGGGAGCTTTTCGGTTGTCGCCGTGCTGCACGTTGGGCAGGTGGCCGGGGCCGCCGACTGACTCATCGGCCGCATCAGCTCGAACTCTTGTTTACAGTTACCGCACCAATACTCGTAGATCGCCATAAAGCCTCCTCGCCCAGTAGCTCCATTAAGAGCTACTGAGCAGCATTCTACCGTTGATTGGCCCCGACTTGGTAGCGCCGGCACGTCCCGCAACGCGCTGGCTGACCGCTGACCGCTAATGGCTAACCGCCGATAGCTCACTGCTACCGATACTCTTCGCGCGGGGGACTGAAGATGTCCATGCAGCACAGCGGCCCGGCTAGCTGGCGCACGCTGTGCGGCACACCACCGGGGATCAGGTAGTAGTCGCCCGTCCGCAGCACCTGCGTTTCACCCCCGACCGTAAACTCGGCCTCACCCGACACGACGAATCCGGCCTGCTCATGGGGATGGCTGTGCTCCGGCACCATGCCCTCCGGCCCGAAATCAACGCGCGAGAACATGATCTTCTCGCCCGACACGATGGTCAGCGTCACGCCTGGAAAGACCTCTTTCGCCGGCGCCGCGTCCCAATCTATGTATCCTTGCTGGTCAACGCTGGTCATGCCTCCGCCCCTTCACCTTTCGGTCGGCTCGTCTGCCGTGACAAACAGCCTACCATAGGTACAGAGCACCTACGCAGACTCGCCGAAGACGGCGCGGCGCAGCGTGTCGTTCAACCGCGTCTGCCAGCCCGGTCCGCTGGCGCGGAAATGCGCCGCAAGGTCTGCATCGAGACGGATGGAGATATGCTCCTTGGTCGGTGCTTTCTGCTTGCCCCGCGTGCGCCGCCAGCGTTCCACAATGTGTGGAACGACTTCACTGGCGGGACGCGCGCGCTTGAACCACTCGTCATCCAGTTCAGGAGCATCAGGATCAGCGGCGATGCCGGCTTTGATCGCTGCGTCTTCTTCCGGTGTTGGGCTGATATGGGTTGGCTTAAGTTTGGGCATAGCGTCGCTCCTCCTGTTTGCTGGCCTTGCGGAGGCTGATGATACGGATGTTGCTTCCACGCTCGGTGAAGACTACATAGTAGAGTCGGTCTCCGATGTAGCCGGTAGCGGTGAAGCGCAACTCATTGTTACGATAGCTTGGTTCAACAACGGCAGTGGCCCATTCGAAACCTTCGATGGCCGTGAAGTCAAGGCGATGCTTGGCCCGATTGGCGCGCCGCTTGGCCTCGTCCCACTCGTACATCCTGACCTAATTGTATGCACAATACAGGATTGTGGGCGCAGTGTCCGGCGGCTTCCGGCCGGGATGATCGCAACTGATGTAGCCCGCTACTCTGTGTCCTCTGTGCTCTCTGTGGCTAAGAAGAGCCTCCCGAGTGCGGGCCGGGCGATGCCACGCGGCCCGTTGGGATGTAGGAGTCGAGCGCCGACAGAAAGTTCAGGTAGACCCGCTGCTGCTCCCACACGATCCGCTCGGCCCCCAGCGCCCACCACTCGCGGGGCGTGAAGTAGGCCGACACCTCGGCCTCCGGTCCCCAGTGCCCGTACCACTGGAGCCAGTGCAGGTTGTCCGACTGGAGCAGCCAGAGCGCCAGGTCAACAAGCCGCTCATTCTCCGTCAGCCGCGCCTTGTTATACGCAGCCAGCATCAGTTGGAAGAGCGCCTGTTGCGCCTTGTTACCCAGGAAGAACTCCCAGTTGCCATCGCCGGCCCAGGTGGTTGCGAAATGGGGCAGCGGTAGGTGATGCGACCGGTCCCGAAACCGGGCGACGACCTCCGAAGGTGGGAGGCACCGGACGCGATGTTCTTCGAGCGCCGGCGGGAGCGCCGCCAGAAACTCGAAGATGCCGCTATCGCGCGTATGGTGCGCGCCAAAGGTCTCGAAGTCCCAAGAGACACACACAAAGTCGCCCCCGGCTTGGGCCACCCACGCAGCCCACGTCGGCGCGTGGAGCGGGAACTGATCCCAAGCGCGGTTGGAAAAGCGATAGCCCACGTCATCGCTCAAGTCGCGGTGGCGGGCCAGCAGGTGCGGCCCGGCGGCGTGTCCGCCGTGATACAGGTGCGTGGGCTGCCGCCAGCCCAGCACCCATTCGCGCCCATCGAGGAACGCGGCCTCGTAGCCGGCAGCGGCCAGCGTCGTGTAAATGGCATCCGACATCAGCATCTCGGTAGTATCGGCCACACGCGGACGCGCGCCCAGCAAGGACTCCACGTAGGCATCGCCCCAACTCATGCGCTGTTGGAAGTGTGGCAGGTCAATCAGGGGCAGGAAACTGTGATACGGCTCGACCGCCACCAGCTCACACTGCGGATGGGCTGCCAGTTGTCGCAGCCGGTCGAGCAACCGCTCGTCCCAGGCTTCGGCCTGGTTCAGGAACGACACTGAGACGCCGAGACCCAGCGCCATCCCGGCGTCAAGCAGTCGGCGCCACAGTTGCATCGCCGGGTGGTAGCAGTAGGTCGCTACCTCCTGGAAGTAGAAGCGGTTGGCCGTTTCGTCGAAGAGCGCCGCTTCGATGGCCGCCGGCGCCGCGCCCGGCTCGATGCCCTGAGCCGGCAGCTTAATCCGTCGCGGCTGGTGACATAGTGCGTAGATCGTGAGGTATTCGGCCACCGCTACGCTCCGTAACCTCCGCGACCGCCGAAGACGGCCTGCTGCGCCGCAGCCAGGTAGTTGAGCCTACTGACCAAATTGCCGATGACGTGGTCCCACGTGAACAGCGCCGCCGTCTTCCGTGCCTCGGTCCGCATGTTCGTGAACAGGTCCGGCTGCCCTAGCAGCGTGGTCACGTATCCGACGACCTCCTCCGGGTCGTCGGTCTCGGCGACCAGGCAGTTCTCGAACGGGATGGCGTAGTCCTCGCCGGTGCCCCCGAGGACAACAATACCACCGGCGCCCATCACCTCCAGACCGACGATCCCGAACGGCTCGTGGCCGCTATTGGCGAGTACCATGTCGGCGGCGCGGTAGCAGACGCGCTTGAAGTCGTCGCTGATGAACGAGCGCAGGTTGATGATGTCGGCGTCCGCCGCCGCGGCAATCGCCTCGCGCAGCGTCTCGAACTCCTGGTCCGTCGCCTCTACGTCATGCACGGCCAGCCCTTGGCTGTAGGCGTGATGGATGACCTCGCCGCCGTGTGGCTCCATTCCCCCGCGCATGAGCAGCTTGACGCGCTGCCTCCGCTGCTTCAGACGCACGGCCGCGTCTATGGCCATCAACCAGCGCTTGCTGGGATCGAAGCGCCCGATCTTGAAGAGGAAGGGACTGCCTCCCACGGCCTCCCGGAGCGCCTCGACCTGCTTGGAGTCGGGTGGCGCGAGAAAACTCTCCGGGATGCCGTTGGGGATGACGAGCGGATTGATCCCGATCTTCCACAGGACATGCTTCATGTAGCGGCTCACGGTCGTCAGCGTGGCCACGTAGCCCAGGCGTCCCCAGTTGATGTGGCCGAATGAGAAGTCGTTGTTCGCGTTCCACAGCAGCAGAGCGCGGTCACGGAGATCGAAATAGGCCAGCAGGTCGCTGAGGTGGCACAGCGCGTCCGCCGTTTGCCAGTCCTCGGCGAGCACGACCAGCAGCCGGTTAGCCGCCGCGGCGGGATGGGCGATCTCGTCGAGCACAAAATAGGGCACTGAGCCGCTATAGTCGGCAACTTTGGCCGCTTCACCGTCGTAGACTCCGCCAGGATGATACTGACTGAGCCACTGCCCCCAGCGCCGCAGGGTCAGGCGGCCGTGAACGCGCTGCTCGACCGACGGGAGTGTTGGATCACCGATAAAGACGAGGGTGGTGCGGAAGCCGGCCTCGGCGAGGGCCTGCGATAGCTCGGTTACGCGCACGCCGAGGCCGCCCGCCTGCGAGTACGGTTGGTCAGGCCCCTCGAACGAAAGGATGACAAACTCGGCCGTCGCGGGGGTGATTCCGCGCTGGCCGACGCGCGTTGGCGGTGACGCTGACATACTCACTGCGCTCTATCAACTGGGCGTGCGATGTGTACAGTGTAGCACCGGCCGCCCCTACCCCCGGCGCGGCGTACCGTATGCAGGGTAGAATGCAGCCGTGTCGCGTCCCCTCGCCGCTCATCCCGCTGGCACTGAGGACCACGGCGCTCGCGCTGAGTCCGATGGTCTCTCCTTCTTAGGGCCGGCGGTCATTCTCACGGGTGCCTTCATCGCCAGCCGCTTGGTCGGGCTGGCGCGGGACATTGCCATTGGCGCCCAGTTCGGCACCTCGCTCGATAACGACCTCTACGTGGCGGCCTTTCGGCTGCCCGATACGATCTTCAGCCTCCTGGCGGGTGGCGCGCTCGGCTCGGCGCTAATCCCGGTCTTCGCGCGCACGTTGGCACGGGACCAGCACGCGGCGCTCTGGCGGTTGGCCTCCGCCGTTGGCTCGCTCATTGTGCTGGCATGCGGGCTGGCGGCGCTAGCACTGGTGGTGTTGGCTCCGTGGCTGGTGGTCGTCGTTTTCCCCGGCTTCACCGGCGCGGCGGCGGAACGGCTGGTTGTCCTCGTGCGTATCCTGGCGCTCTCGCCGGTTCTGTTTGCCTTGGGCGAGGTCACGCGACGCGCACTGAACACGCTCGATCACTTTCTCGCCCCGGCGCTCGGCTTGGTGCTGTACAACGCGGCCATCCTCACAGCGGCACTGACAGTGGCCCGCGGCGAGGCCGGCGTGACGGGCCTGGCGGTCGGCGCCGTTTGCGGCGCCGGGCTGTACGTGCTGATCCAGGCTCCCGCGCTCATCAGCCGCGGCGTGCGTTACACACCGCGACTGGGGTTGCACGATACCGACGTGCGTGACATCGCGCGGCTGATGGGACCGCGCTTGATCGGGCAGGGAGTCGTACACCTCAACGTGCTGCTGACCGCGAGTATCGCCTCGGTGCTGCCCGAGGGCCGACTTGCTGCGTTGAACTATGCGTGGCTCGTCATGATGTTGCCTCTCGGCGTCTTCGGGATGAGCATTGGCGACGCCATCTTCCCGACCTTCGCCAACCTGGCGGCGCAAGGCCGCACCCAGGCGTTGGCGTGGACCAGTAGCCGGATGCTGGGCCTCGTGCTCTTCCTGACCGTGCCGTCCGCTGCCCTGCTTGCCATTGCTGGCCGCCCGTTCGTCGCCGCACTGCTCGAACGCAATGCCTTCACCGCCGAATCCACCGCCATCACCGTTGCTGCGCTCTCCTGGTACGCCCTGGGGCTACCGGCGCACGCGGCGCTCGAAATCCTGACGCGCAGCTTCTTTGCGCTCTACGACACCCGGACCCCGGTGGTGGCCGGGGCGCTGGCGATGGTGAGCTACGTGGCGTTAGCCCTGCTCCTCGTGGGCCGACTGGAGCACGTGGCGCTGGCCATGGCGCTCTCCGCCGTCACAACGGTCGAGGCCGTGGTGCTGTTCGTCCTGCTCCGCCGCCGCTTGCCCGGCCTCGCGCGGACCGATCTGCCGGCCTCGCTCCTCCGCACGGCGCTCGCCGCCGCCGCGCTGGTGATCGTGCTCGTGCTCCTAGCCAGCCTAGGCTGGCTCGACCCGCCGCCGGTGACAACACCCTGGGCAACGCTCGTGCGCCGCGTGGGGCACGCCCTGGTGCTCGGCGGTCTGGGGGTGCTCGTCTACGGCTTGGTCGCGTGGTTGCTGGGTGCGCCAGAGTTGGCGCAGCTCCGGGCGCGGTTGCCGGGCGGACGTGACAGAGCGGCATAATCCGATTAGAGTAGGTGGCAGCTTTCCGATAGCGTCCGATGAACGTTCTCGTCACCGGTGGCGCCGGCTACGTCGGCAGCGTGATCGTCGAAGAGCTAACGCACGCCGGCCACCGGGTTACCGTCCTCGACAACCTCAGCAACGGCCACCGCGCGGCGGTCGCACCGGCGGCCCGCCTCGTCATCGCCGACTTGGCTGATCGCGCTGCCCTCACGCCGCTGCTGCACGAGCAGCGCATCGAGGCAGTCGTCCACATGGCCGGGTCCATCCTTGTGCCGGAGTCGATGCGGCAGCCCGACCGGTATTATCGCAACAACGTCATCAATGGCCTGCACCTGGTCGAGGCTATGCTCGAAACCGACGTGCGGCTCCTTGTTTTCTCCTCGACCGCCGGCGTCTACGGCGAGCCGACATGCTCGCCGCTGGCGGAGACCCAGCCGCTCGCGCCGGTGAGTGTCTATGGCGAGACCAAGGCGACCTTCGAGCGCGCCCTCGGCTGGTTTGCCCGCACCTCCGGCCTGCGTTCGATCTCGCTGCGCTATTTCAACGCCGCCGGCGCCAGCGGACGGCTCGGCGAGGCCCACAACCCCGAGACGCATCTCATCCCCCTCGTCTTGCAGGTCCCCCTGGGCCAGCGCCCGGCCGTGCAGGTGTTCGGCACCGACTATCCCACGCCGGACGGCACCGCCGTTCGTGACTATATCCACGTGGTTGACCTCGCCCAAGCGCACGTCCTGGCGTTGCAGGTGCTCGCGGCGGGGCGCTCGGTCGCCACTGCCTACAATGTCGGCACCGGGACCGGCGCATCGGTCCGCGAGGTTGTGGCAGCGGTACGAAGCGTCACCGGCCATCCGCTCCCGGTCGTCGAGCAGCCGGCCCGGCCCGGCGACCCGGCCGTGCTCGTGGCCGACTCCGCTCGCCTGGCGGCCGATCTCGGCTGGCAACCGCGCTATGCGTCCCTCGAAACGATTGTGGCGAGTGCCTGGGAATGGCATCGCCGCCACCCGCACGGCTACGCCGAGTAGCGGGAGGCGAGGAGCGTGGCCCTCACAAGGGCAGGTTTTTGGGGTGGAGCGATGGGCCTACCCCCGGCGTTGCGTCGCTAGCTCGATCTCCTGCCGGGTCATGAAGATGTCCTCCTGACGCAGCCGCTTGCACAGGTCGGCGTGCAGGGTCAGGAAATACGCTTCATGCTCCGGCAGGCAGTTCGTGACAACGCGAAAGCTGCGGTGAGTGTCCGTGTAGCTTCGCCCGGTTACTGCGCTCTGCCACATGCCCTCTACACCCGGCTGATCCTCAGGATTTCTGGAGAATCCACCAAACCGAGTAAGGAACTGTCGTTCCAGAGCATTGAATACTTCACGCGGCACTAACTGACCTGGAGCCTGGGGATCGTCGTCATTGAAACGGATCGGCACCAGAATCTCAAATTCCCAGTGCGGCGCAAAGGTGGCGGCTCGTTGTCGCTCCGCGCCATTGCTAGTCACGAGCTACACGCTACTCCCGACGGGAGGATGTGGAGACGACGGTGCCTTCGTTACTATCTTGTAAGGAATGGCTGCTTGCTCCAGCAGCCCGACAAGGCGCGGCCAGGATCGAGTACCAATAATGTGGATCGGACGATCCTCGTCCTCTGGGTTACGGACCACGGTCACTGGCGCACCAAGCTTGTCAAAGACAGCATACGAGGCCATCCAAGCCTCTCGGTCTCTGAAGATAATTGCTGGCATCTCATCACCTCCAACAGTGTCCATTGTACCCTCCGCCCATACAATGAGCGCATCTCATCAGCCCCTCCGTCGCTCCCACTGTCACACCCGTCTCTCCGCGCGGCGTAGGAGGAGGGATCAATAAGGCAACTGCTCGCTTTGGCCGGCATACAGACGCCGGTAGCTCTCCAGCCGGCGCCGGTCAATCGCACCGGACTCGACGGCTGCCGCGATGGCGCAGCCGACTTCGCCGGTGTGGGCGCAATTGGCGAACTTGCAGGTGCCGAGCAGCGGGCGGAATTCGCGGAAGCACCACTCCACCTCTTCCGGGCTGACCTCCCACAGACTGAGCTGGCGCAGCCCCGGCGTGTCGGCGACGAAGCCGCCACTCTCCAGGGGAATCAGGCGGGCGTGGCGGGTTGTGTGCTTCCCCTTGCCGGTCGCCTCACTCACCGCGCCGACCCGCAGGGCCAGCTCCGGCTGGAGCGCATTGAGTAGGGTGGACTTACCCACTCCCGAGATGCCCACAAACGCCGATACGTGGTCGCGGAGTTGCTCGCGGAGAACGTCAATCCCCTGGCCGCTCGTGGCGCTCGTGCGTACCACCGGGTAGCCAATGTCCTCGAACACCCGTAGCTCGGCGTCGAGGGCCGGGGCGAGGCCGAGGTCGAGCTTGTTGACGCAGACGAGCGCCGCCAACTCGGCGGCCTCGGCCGCGGCCAGAAAGCGGTCAATCAGTCCCACGCGCGGCTCCGGCCGGCGGGCCGAGATGACCACAATGAGTTGGTCGAGATTGGCAATGATCGTCTGCCCCGCCGTGTGGCCACCGCGGTCGTGGCCCAGCACTGCCTGTCTGGTGAATTCTCTGCTGCGCGGCAGTATTTCCTCGATGGTGCCGATAGGCTCGGTACCGCTTTGCGCGGCGGTAGGTGGGGCAATCCGCACCCGGTCCCCGGCCACCGCCGGCTCGACGACCTCCTGTTTGCGTACCGCCTGGACCCGCTTGCGCCGGCCCCGGCTCTCCGGGTAGACGAGATTCTTGCGGAGCCGCTCGCGCAGCACGCAGCGGACGATCCCGTGATCGGTCTGCACATCGTAGAAGCCGCCACTCACCCAAAGCACCGTCCCCGACAACGCAGCGGAAGAGGCCGCGCCAGGGGCCTCGTCGTGTACGGCGGTGCGAGCGGTCATTGCCGTGTGCCCTCCGGGTGTGGTCCCCGCGACTACTCCTGCCGACTGAACGCCCAGATCGCGGCGCTCATCAATACTACCCCCAGCAGTGCCATGACCAGCAGGTCTTCACCGGCGCTCATCGTGTGGTCGAAGATCGTGACGCCGAGCGCGACCCCCTCGCGGCCAGAGGCTGCCGTCGCCGCTGCCAGCTCATCGCCGAGAAAAATCTGGCGTATCGCATCCACTCCGTAGGTTAAGGGGTTGATTTTGGAGATCACCTGGAGCCATTCGGGCGCACTGCTAATCGGGAAGAACACCCCGGCCAGGAAGATCAGGGGGAAGATCAGCGCCTGGATTACTACCTGGAAGCCTTGCTGGGAACGCATCCGCGAGGCCACCAAAATACCCAGGCTGGAGAGACAGAGCGAGACGATAGTGACAGTGGGAATCAGTTTGAGCAGCAGTAGTGGGGTGATGGTCAGGCCCATGAACGGCGCCAGCGCCAACAACACAATAGTCTGGCCCAAGGCGACCAGCGAACCGCCGACGGCCTTGCCCAGAACCACCCCGGTCCGGCTGAGGGGCGCCACCAGCACCTCTTTGAGGAAGCCGAACTCGCGGTCCCAGACGATGGAGACACCCGCGAAGAGAGAGTTCGTGAGTACCGACATGGCAATGATGCCGGGGTACATGAACATCATGAATTCCACGCCGGGCGTCAGTGTCCCGATGATGTTGCTGAAGCCGGCGCCGAAGATCAGCAGGAACATCAGCGGGAAGGCAAACGACGAGACCATGCGCGGCCGATCCTGCGTGAAGCGCAGCAGCTCACGGTAGGCGACGACCCATAGCCCGCGGTATACCTCGGCCACGATCAGCGCCCTCCCCAGCGCCGCGCTACCGTCTCGATCATCTGCTGCCGGGTGCTCGGCTCATCATTGCGAATGGTGTGGCCGGTGAGCTTGAGGAACACGTCATCCAGCGTCGGCCGCCGTAGCCCAATGGACACGATCCGTTGGCTGAAGCCGCGGAGTAGATCGGGCAGAAACTCGTCGCCATGCGGCACGGCGAACTGCACGGTGCCATCCTCGATCCGTGGCATGACCCGATACTGCTCGTTCAACTCACGCTCGGCCGCCGCATTATCCTCCGTCTTGAGCGTGATGAGGTCGCCGCCGACGCCATCTTTCAGCCGGTCGGGTGTGTCGAGGGCCACGATCTCGCCGTTGTCAATGATCCCGATGCGCTCGCAATGCTCCGCCTCGTCCATGTAGTGGGTCGTCAGGAAAATAGTCAGTTGCTCCCGCTCGCGCAGGTCGAGAATGTAGTCCCATATGCGCCGGCGCGTCTGCGGGTCGAGTCCCAACGTCGGCTCGTCGAGGAACAGCACGTCAGGATGGTGCAGTAGTCCCCGCGCCAACTCCAGCCGCCGCCGCATACCCCCGGAGTAGGTACGGATTTTCTGTTTGCGCTTGTCCCACAGCTCCACGAGCGTCAATAGCTCGCGCATCCGCTCTTCCCGGACCGCCCGTGGCACGCCATACGCATACGCATGAAAGAGCAGGTTCTGCTCGGCGGTGAGGTAATCGTCAAGCGTCGGCTCCTGAAAGACGAGACCGATCGAGCGCCGCACCTCGCTGCGCCGGGTGAGCACGTCGTAGCCGTTGACCGTCGCCGCGCCGGCGGTCGGCTTGATGAGTGTGCAGAGCACGTTGATGGTCGTCGTCTTCCCGGCCCCGTTCGGGCCGAGAAACCCGAAGACCTCGCCTTTAGGCACGGCAAACGTGATCCTGTTGACGGCGATGTGCTCGCCATAGTGTTTGACCAGATCGGTCACGGTGATGCTATCCATCGCGCTCGCTCATAGACCTACCTCACTATGATACCTGTGAGGCACTGGTGGCAGGTGGTCAGTGAGCGGGTGGACGGTCACTTCCCTCCCCCGGTAGCTCAATCCGGGGGAGGGCTAGGGAGGGGGCGAGAGAGGTCCGTGTGCAGAGATGTGACTACTCCAGTCAGCCTCCCCTCGCCGGAAGAGGCCGGAGGTAGGTCAGGAGCGGGGCCGCCGGAACGCTACGCCGTGCGTTCCTGGTGCATTTGGCTGAGGCGGCGGCGGTAGGGCCAGGCGATGGGGGGCCAGCGGAGTACGAGGAGATTGGTGCTGAAGCTCTCCCACGCCCACGTCCCGATGTCCTTCACCGACAGACCCAGACTGCCGTCGGGATTGGTGAAGCCGACCAATATCGCGTAAGCGACGAGCATTTCTTCGCCGTAGGTCTGATCCGCGCCGGCTTCCAGGTCCGCGGCAAGCTGGCTGATGATGGACCGCCGTCGCAGGTCGTCTATCTCTTTGTTATAGCGTTGGAGCAGCGCCAATACACTACTCTCGTGGTATCGCCAGAGGTTCTCGGCGTGTTCTCGTGTAGCGGAGGTAGCCATATCTAGTCTCCTTCGGGTCAATGACGGGACGGCTCAACACATACGACCAACACTGCCGGCGATCTTCTCTCGGCTTCTCTCGGATGGAGAGTATACACCTCGCGCTGGCGTGTCACGCCTCGCCGGTCAGCTTGTAGAAAGTCGCGGCGTTGCGACCGAACACGTTGGCGTGCTCGTCGTCGCTCAACGGCCCGACGGTCGAGTGTGCGGCGTTCCAGACCTGCCGATAGGTCCCGGCCAGCAAGCATACCGGCCAGTCGCTGCCGAACATCAGGCGGTCGTAGCCGAACTGTTCTACCACCACCTCGCCATAGGGGCGCAGATCCGCGGGCGTCCACGACTGCCAATCGGCCTCGGTAATCATGCCCGATACCTTGCAGTAGATGTGCGGGATGGCGGCCACCCGCTCCATGTCGCGTGCCCACTCGTCAATCGTGCCGTGGGCGATCTCCGGCTTGGCGATGTGGTCTACGACCAGCGAGAGGTTCGGCAGCCGATCCACCACCCGCGGCACGTACTTTAGATGCGGGGGGCGGAGCAGTAGGTCGTAAGGAATGTCGCGCTTGGCCAGCTCGCGGAGGCCGCGCAGCACGTCATCGCGGACAATCCACGCCTCGTCTGGCTCGTCATGGACTTGGTGCCGCACGCCCTTGAATTTGGGATGGCCAAGCAGGTGGTCGAGCACCCGCGGCAAGTTGGGGTCCAGCAAGTCCACCCAGCCGACGACGCCGGCGATGAAGTCGTACTCCGTAGCCAGCTCCAGAAACCAGGTCGTGTCCTCCAGCGAGCTCCGCGCCTGCACGAGCACCGTCTTGTCTATCCCCAGCTCCGCCAGGATCGGTGCGAGGTCGGGCGGCATGAACGTCTTGGCAATCGGTGCCACCTCCGGCCCCATCCACGGGTACTCGAAGCGCCCGATGTCCCAGAAGTGCTGGTGCGAGTCAACCACCAAGTCTGCCATCACCATCTCTCCTCTCCAGAGGCGGTAAACCGGAAGAACAGGCGCAATGAGTGCCGGTAGGAGCGTAGCATGTTACCAGGGGAGACAACACACCGTCCCTATGGAGCGGGTGCCCGGCAGTGAGGCATGCCTCCGATAGCTGACCGCTGAAAGCCGAGCTTCTTTTGACTCGCGCCCCCGGACGGGCTACAGTGAGCTTATGAACGATCGGCCAACCGAGTTGCCACTCTTCCTGCTCCAGTCCGTCGTGCTCTTCCCGCACACCGCCGTACCGCTCCGCGTGTTCGAGCCGCGCTATAAGCAGCTGGTCTCGCGCTGTCTGACCATGCCGACGCCGGCCTTTGGCGTGGTGCTCATCAAAGACGGTCCGGAGGTCGAGTCGGCCGCCGCTGTCCAGACCGTCACGGCAGCGCCGCACAGCGTCGGCACGCTCGGTCGGATCGTCGAAGTGGATCAGCGTGACGATGGGATGATCCACTTGGTCGTGCTGGGAGATACCCGTTTTCGGATCGAGGAGGTGGTGCAGCCGGGACCGTACTTGGTCGCCCGCGTGACCTATCTCGATGATCGTCCCGGCGCCGATGCGGCGGCATTGAGCGAGTTGTCGGCAGCGGCTCGCACGCTCGGCCAGCGGTACCTGCGTCTGCTCGCCTCGGCCCTGTCGCGCGACGACGATGACGGCAGCCAACTGCTGGAGCGGGTCTGGAAGCGGGCGCCCACCGATCCCAGCGCCTTCTCCTTCTTCCTCGGGGCACTCATCCAGACGGTACACAGCGACCGGCAGCGGTTGCTCCGCACCGAGACGACGGCGGATCGGCTGCAGGATGCGGCGGCCCTGCTGCGCCGCGAAAACGAGATTTTGCGTACCTCGCTGCGCTATCGAGAGGACCCCTCCAAGCCGCGGCTCAACTGAGCGGCTTCCCCGTCATTGCGGCTTGCGCCGCAATCCAGCCTAACCCGCTGACAGGTGTAGGTTCTTCGTGGGAAGAGGTGGACCCGCCCTCACCCCCCTCCCTAATATGGAAGAGGCTAACAGTCGCCGTGCGGAGCGCTTTCCCTGGCGGGCAGCAATGGCCGGTTGCTGCGCTGAATCCCCCTTCCCTCCAGGGGAAGGGGCCGGGGGTTAGGTTCGACCGCTCACACGCCGGTCTTTCGCAGGACCACCGCGCCCTGCTCCCGCGGCCGGACCACCGCTGGCTGCGCCGGATACCCGGCCGCCGCGCAGGCCCCCACCATCGCTGCCGCGACTGTGTGGGCCGCGCCGGTGCCTTCCGGGATGATTGCCAGCAGCGTCGAGCCGGCACCGCTGAGACAGGCGCCGGCAGCCCCGGCCGCCAGCGCGGCGGCCATGACCGGCGCGAGCGGCGGAAAAATAGTGGCCCGCGGCGGCTGGTGCAGGCGGTCGTCCATTGCCTGGCGCAGGTGGGTGTAGTCCCCGGTCGCCAGGGCGGCGACCAGCAGGGCTACCCGACCGAGGTTATGCACCGCCGTATCGAGCGGCACACGCCGCGGCAGCACTCGCCGCGCAGCCTCCGTCGCCAAGGGCTGGTCAGGGATGCAGAGCGCCATCGCGGCCGGCGGCGGCGGCAGTCGGTGCGTGAGAATGCGCTGCCCGTCGCGGGCCTCGGCCACGGCGGAGACCACCAGCCCGCCCATGAGGGCCGGCGCAACGTTGTCCGGGTGGCCTTCAAGGTCGGTAGCAAGCGCGAGCAGGTCCGCCTCATCGAGGCGCTCCCCGGTTAGGATGTTCGCTGCCACCAGACCGCCGATAACGGCCGCGCCGCTACTCCCTAGCCCCCTCGCCAGCGGAATGCGGTTGTGCAGCGTGGCCCGCAACGGTGGCGGCGTCTGCCCCAGCCTGTGGTACAGCGCGGTGGCGGCCCGGAGCACCAGGTTGCTCTCGTCGGTGGCGAGGCTGTCTGCACCCGCGCCCTTGATGTGGTCTATCCCACTGGCGTCGCCGATAGGTCCGATCCGCAGCGTCACCTCGTTGCACAGATCAAGGGCCAGGCCGAGCGTGTCAAAGCCCGGCCCCAGATTGGAGGTGGACGCCGGCACGGCTAACGTGACCGCTTGCTCGTTGCCGCTGCTGGTCGTCTTCCCGGTGCTCATACGTTGTACTCGCTGCGGCTGATCGTCGGCTATGCAGTGCGGCGCAGTCGCGCGGCCAGTGGCAGTTGCGCCGCCGGCGCGGAGTCGTAGCGCCGCCGGTGTCCGTAAAGACGCACGCTCTGGACCAGACCGAGCGCCAGGAAATTGGCCAACAGGGCCGAGCGCCCGTAGGACAGGAAAGGCAACGGTATGCCGGCTACCGGCACGAGTCCCAAGTTTACCCCCACGTTGACGAATATCTCGAAGAGGAGCATGGTCGCGACGCCGGTTGCCAAGAGCCGGCCGAAGATGTCGGTGGTGCTGGTGACGGCGGCCAGGCAGCGGAGGATCAGCCAAGCGTAGGCCACCAGCACACCGACGGCGCCGAAGAAGCCCAGCTCCTCGCCGACGACGGCGAAGATGAAGTCCGTGTGCCGCACGCGGAGGAAGCTCAACTGCGTCTGCGTGCCTTCCCCCAGCCCGCGGCCCCACCAGCCACCGGAGCCAATGCTAATCCGTGCCTGGATCATGTTGTAGCCGGCGCCCAACGGGTCGCTGTCCGGGGAAAGGAACGACACGATTCGCTGCCGCATGTAGTCTCTGAGAAACTGCCAGATCAACGGCCACGCGACGACCGGAGCCAGGAGCGACGCTATGAGCATCCACAGCGGCACGCCGGCGACGAGGGTCATGCCCAGCCAGATGGCGGCCAGCACCAGCGCCGTCGCCAGGTCCGGCTGCTGGTAGATGAGCAGCAGCAGCGGCACGAGCAAGATGAGCGAAAGCGCAAAGCCGCGGAGGTGGCGACCGTCCCGCGCGTGGTCGGCGAGAATTCGGGCCAAGGCAATAACGCACGCCAGCTTGACGAACTCCGACGGCTGGAAAGGGATTCCCGCAATACCGACCCAGCGTTGCGCGCCGTAGCGGGTCTCGCCACTCACGAGCACGAGCACGAGGAGCGCAATGGCGGCTAGATAGGCGAGCCACCAGAGCGATCTCCACCATCGGTAGTCAATCAGCGTCACGACGACCAGCAATGCCACGCCGATGAGCGTTGCGACGGCATGTGCTCCCACCTCCGGCGCCAGCTCGGCTCCGGGCACGTTCGTGGCGCTGAGAATCATGACCACGCCCAAGCCGCTCAACCCGACCGGCAGGAGCAACAGCCACGGGTCGAGATTGTGCCAGCGTCGTTGTTCCACTGCGTTCTTCCTCGCTGCCTCTCAAGTTGCCAGGTCGCGCACGTACACGTTCATGATGTCGGCGGCGACGGGCGCGGCGACCCGCGAGCCCTGGCCGCCATGCTGGACGAAGACGACCACGCTAATCACCGGGTTGTGTACTGGCGCATACCCTGCGAACCATGCATGTGGCTCAACAGACTGGCTCACTTCGGAGGTACCGGTCTTCCCGGCGATAGCCAGGGTGTGATCTTTGAGGGCTGCATACGTGGTCCCATCGGGAGACGTAATGGACTGGCGCAGCCCTTGTTGGATGAGCGCCAGGTGCTTCGTCGCCACCGGCACGCGGCGGATGGCGTCCGGCTCGAAGGATTGACGCGGGTGCCCCTCGGCATCGCGCACTTCCAGCACCAGTTGCGGGCGGTACAGGGTGCCGCCGTTGGCGATGACGTTCATCGCGTTGAGCACCTGTAGCGGGGTCGCCAAGAGGTCTCCTTGCCCGATGCTGATGTTGTAGGTGTCGCCCAGGTACCATGGCTCGCCTTTGGTGTGCTCCTTCCAAGCCGGCGTCGGTATCAGGCCCGGCTCCTCTCCCGGTAATCCCAGCCCAACCGGTGTGCCGAAGCCGAAGAGCTGTGCGTAACTCCCCAGCTTCGCCGGGCTGAGGCCGCTAATACCGGCCGGTTCCCAGCCGCCACCCACGGAATAGAAATACACGTCACATGACTGAGCCACCGCGTCAACGACCGCCAGCGACCCGTGTCCGCTGGGGAGCCAATCGCGAAAGACGTGCCCGGAGGGGAGGTCTATGCGCCCACGGCAGACGATCTTCTGGTCGGGATAGACGACGCGCTCTTCCAGGGCCGCGGCGGCGACGACGATCTTGAAGGTCGAGCCGGGAGGATACTGGCCGGCGATGGCGGTATTGACCAGCGGGCGGCGCGGGTCTTCGTTCAGGCGTTGGTAGTCGCTGGGCGAGATACCGCGTGCAAATAGATTGTTGTCGTAGCTCGGCAAGCTCACCAGCGCCAGGATTTCACCTGTCTGCGGTACCATGGCAATGGCCGCGCCGTTGAGCGCGCCGGTCCGGTCGAGCGCTTGCTGCAACAGGCGCGTGGCCGCCCCCTGCAACCGCGTATCCACCGTGAGAATGACCGTGTGGCCCGGCTGTGCTTCGACGAGCGTGTCGAGCACGTTGACGGTACGCCCCACGGCGTCAACCTCCACCTGTACCCGCCCCGGACTCCCGCGCAGCTCCGCCTCGGCAACGGCTTCCAAACCCGACCGGCCGATCACGTCGTCGCGCTCGTACTGTTGCAGCAGCAAGCTCTCTAGGCGCTCGGCTGGGATCAGGCTGGTGTAGCCGATGAGGTGCCCCAACAGCGCGCCGTCAGGATAGTGCCGAATCGGTGTAGGCAGGATGGTGACGCCGGGCAGGAGGTGGCGCTGTTCTTCCAGCATGAGCGCGGCTCTCCGCCCGATGTACGACTGCACCCGCAGCGGCTCATACGGATGCGCGCGCCCGGCCTCGATGCGCTCGGCCAGCGTCTCGATACTGGTGCCCAAAGCCAAGCTCAATCGCTGCAACACCTCGTCGAGCGCCGGCCCCCCTTCCGGCAGGTCGGCGGGCCGAATCACGACGCTGAAGTTGGGGACGTTTCGCACGAGCTGATGACCGTTGCGGTCGTAGGCGAGGCCGCGCAGCGGCTTGGTTGTGATCTGGCGCAGGCGATTGTGCTCGGCACGCCGGCGGTAGCCCGGCCCATTGGCGATTTGCAGGTTCCACAACTGATACCCCAACACACCAAAGGAAGCCAGGGCCGCACCGCGCAGCATGGCCACCCGCCGCGTGTCGCCTTCCGTCCCGCGCAACAGCCTCATGGCACCGTCCTCCGGAGCGGGGCGCCGCCGGTGAAGCGGGTCAGGAGCCAGAACACCGGGATCGCTACCAAGGCGTTGGCAACCGCCGCTGGCAAAGCGTGTGCTTGCCAGATAGCCCACCACGCTTCACCGCCGACCAGCTGCCGCGTGCGGAGCAAGAAATAGTAGCTGCCGGTGTAGAGCAAGGTCCCGCCCGCCGTCACGGCCGCCGCGATCAACCCGGTGGACGTGAGCCACGGAATGACGCCTATCGTGCAGACGTAGGCGACGAGACTGAGCGCGAGCATGGCGCTACCCAGCGGCACGCCGGCCAGCAAGTCCAGCCACAGCCCACCGACCACGGCCCAGACCAGCGCGGACTTTAGCCCACGCAGCAGCGCCCAACCGATCACCAGCACCAGCACCAGATTGACCGGCACGCGGCTGCCGATGACGAACGGCAGGATTGACCCTTGTACCAGTGCCGCGATCAGGAGCACCCCGGCACCGATCCAGTCGGACTTCCTCATGGCTGTGCCTAGCTTTGGTCCTACCCCCGGCCCCTCTCGGGGAAGTGGGGTCCGCACGACGACTTGTAGCCCCTTCCCTTCAGAGAGGGGGTGGGTCTACTCGGTCTGCCGCTCCTGGCCGGGTGGGTAGAAGTTGGTCACGATGAGCACTCTCTCCAGCCCGACCATTGCCACCAGCGGCTCGATTTCGGCCTCTTGGAACATCTCGACGTCCCGGGACCGCACAAACGTCACCTGGCCGATGGCTACGTCTCGCGGAAAAGTGCCGCCCAAGCCACTGGTCACTACCCTATCGCCGACCTCGATAGCCTCGTGCTGCGGGAGATAGCGCAGCACCAGCCGGCCGTTGGCCGTGCCGTTGGCGATTCCGGTGGCGTCGGCGCTTCCCAGGACCTTGGCGTTGACCGCGCTGGCCGGCTGCGTGATCGGCAGGATAGTGGCGCTGTGGTCCGCAACCGCGATGACGCGCCCGACCAGCCCCGCCGGTGCCAAGACGACCATCCCGCTCTCTATCCCCGCCGTCCGGCCCTGGTCCACCACGATGCGCCCCAGGAGATTGCTCCGGTCCTGCCCAATCACCTCCGCCGGAACGAGCGTGAACTGACGGTGGGCTTCCACGTACCGTAGCTGCTCGCGGAGTTGCTGATTTTCCAGCTCGGCGGCGTGCATCCGTACCAGCTCCAGACGCAGGGCGTCCACCGTGCTCCGCAGCTCTTCGTTCTCGGCCTGGAGCCGGCCAACCTCCCCGCGCTGCGTGATCGCCCGTACCCCGTCGCGCGTCGCCGTTGCCAGGCGTTGCTGCACGGGCGCAAGCACGCCGGAGGCAACGTTGCGCGGCCACACTAGCCACTGGCGCTGGTCGGCAATGATCACGGCAACGCAGAGCACTACCACTGCTCCGAGCCAGAGCAAGGCCGCCTGGCTGAAGAAGGGAGTTTCCAGTGGCCGTTTCACGGTGTCTCTCGTTCTGCTCTATGGGGTTTGTGGCACGGAGGAGCGCCCCTGGCGGTGCTCCCCGCACGTCTTGGCGGCGGAGGCCGGCCGAATACGCGCTGGCCGCAGTGGCATACGTGCCGGCGCCGACGGCCACCTCACTATGAGTATAGGTTACGGCCGTCGTTAGAGACGGAGGCGTGGAGCACTCTCCGAGGTGAAGAGGGAGCGATAGGCGTCCATCTCCTCCAGGCAGATGGCGGCGCCGTGGACGACGCAGAGGAGCGGATCGCGCGCCACATGCACCTTAATGTCGGTATCCGTGGCCAGCCGGCGGTCCATACCGTACAGCAGCGCACCACCGCCGGCGAGCGTAATCCCGTGCTCCATGATGTCGGCGAGTAGCTCCGGAGGTGTTTCCTCCAGTGACAGTTTCACGGCCTCCACGATGAGATTGACGGGGCCGGCGATGGCCGCCCGTAGCTCACGACTACTCACCTCGACGGCCTTGGGCAGGCCGGTCATCAAATCGCGCCCGCGCATCGTAGTCTGCTGGTCGTCGCGCGCTCGCGCTGCCGAGCCGATGGCTATCTTGGTCGCTTCGGCCGTGCGCTCGCCGATGTAGAGGTCGTGGGCCTGCCGGGCGTACTGGATGACCTGCGTATCGATCTCGTCGCCACCGACGCGGAGCGAGCGGCTGAGTATCACGCCGCTCAGTGCGATGACGGCCACCTCCGTCGTGCCACCGCCGATGTCCACGATCATGCTGCCGGCCGGGTCATGGATAGCCAAACCGGCGCCTATCGCTGCGGCCATCGGCTCTTCGAGGAGGTAGGCTTCCCGCGCCCCCGCGTTCAGCGCGGCGTCGTGTACCGCGCGCTTCTCCACCTCCGTCACGCCGGAGGGAATACCGATCACCACCCGCGGTCGCGTGGTTCTGCCTACCTGCTCCTGTGCCTTTTGGAAGAAGTGCCGCAGCATCAACTCGACCGTATCGAAGTCGGCGATGACGCCGTCCCGCAGCGGACGGATGACCGAGATGTGGCTCGGCGCGCGACCGAGCATCTGCCGGGCCTCGGCGCCCACGGCCAACGGTTGGTTGGTGGAGCGATCTATGGCCACGACGGATGGCTCGGAGATCACCACGCCCCTGTCCTCGACGTACACGAGGGTTGAGGCGGTACCGAGATCAACCGCGAGGTCCGCGGAGAAGAGGCCGAGCACGGCGCTCAATATGCTGGCCATGATTCCTCTACTCCGGTGCAGCGGCCGCCTACCGGGCAGCGCTTAAGCGGACCTACGGCACACACCATAGATAACCTTGCCGAGTTGATTTATTTGCGAGTGACTGGTGGGGACACCCGTTGCGGATGCCGGTGACTCCACCCCTGCACCCGATCTTGCTAGGTCGGTGTGCCAGCCGACGGGAAGACTCGCTGCCGCGCCTCTGCGTAGTCGGCCGGGGTGTTGAGGTTGACCAGCACCACTGCATCGTTAAACGAGATACGCTGCATCATGGTCCGGTGCCGCCGGACCACTGCCCGCAGCCCCTCGGTTGCCTCTTCGACGGCCAGTAGCTCGTCACGGAGCCGAGCGGCGAAGATCGGCGGATGTCCCGGCCGCCCCGCGTAGTGCGGCACGGTAATGAGCGCCTCCGCTGACTGCCGGGCCGCCAATAGCCGGCGGATCAGCCCGGCCGGTCGCGGCTGGTCCACGTTGATAAGCAGGAGGTCGCGCCCGGCCGGACAAGCCGCCACACCCGCAATGACGGAAGTGCTCCGTCCCAGCCGATAATTGTCGTTGACGATGACTTCCGTGTATGTCAGGCAGCCGTGCGCCTCCAGCGCCGCGCGTAACTGCTCCGCCTTGTGGCCCAGCACGACGCGGGGGCAGCCGATGCCGGCTTCCCGCAGCGCCCGCACCTGCGCGACGAGAATCGGCGGCGCCGTGGGATCATCGGGCGGTCCCCAGGGCAGGAGCGCCTTCAACTGCCCCATCCGCCGCGATTCTCCCGCCGCCAGTACCACGCCGGAAACCGGAATTCGCTCTTCCTGGGGTCCCGTCTCGGTATTCATACCGTCTCATCATCCTGCCGTCCCCCCGCTGTGCGGGGGGACCATAGGGGGGCCGGCCGGAGCCTAACAAGCGTCGTCTGTGTCCAGGGTAGGTCTGGCCCTGCTAGAATGGCCCGACAGAAGATTGGGCCACACCACCTCGCGCCGGATTACCCCCACCACACCATGCCGGAGTCCCGTGACCCGTGACCAATGACCAGTGGCCGGTAGAGGCATCTCCGGTGGATGACCGCGCGGCGGCCGGCGATCCGGGCGCGGACGCACCGCCGCTCTCCGTGGTCATCGTCAGTTATAACACCGTTGCGCTGCTGGCCCGGTGTGTGCGGAGCGTGCTGGCCGATGCGTCCCCAGGCACCGAGGTCTTTGTCGTTGACAATGCGTCGAGCGACGGCAGCGCCGACATGGTACGTCGCACGTTTCCGGCGGTCCGGCTCATCGCCAATCACGACAACCGCGGCTTCGCGGCTGCGACCAACCAAGCCTTGCGGCAAGCGCGGGGACGGTACATCATGCTGCTCAATCCCGACGCGGAGCTACGCCAAGGCTCGCTGCCGCGCGTAGTGGCCTTTCTCGACGCGCGGCCGGAGGTCGGTGTGGCCGGGGCGCGCCTCAGCTACCACGATGGCCGGTTTCAGCATTCGGCGTTTCGCTTCCCCTCCCTCCCGATGGCCTTCTTGGAGTTCTTTCCGCTCAATCACCGCCTCGCCAACTCCCATCTGAACGGACGCTTCCCGGCTGCCGACTACCAGCGGGTGTTCACCATAGATCACCCCCTGGGGGCCTGCATGACGGTGCGACGCGCTGCCTTCCCGGAGGTTGGCCTGCTTGACGAATCGTTCTTCCTCTACTGTGAGGAGGTGGATTGGTGCTGGCGGTTCAAGCAAGCCGGCTGGCAAGTTGTCCACTGTCCGGCAGTGCTGGCCATCCATCACGAGGGGCAAAGCACGCGCCAGCGTCGCGGCCCGATGCTGGCCCAGCTCTACCGCAGCCGCTACCGGCTCTACGCCAAGCACCGCGCCAACTGGCAGCAGTGGGTGTTGCGCTGGCTGGTGCGGCTAGGCGCCGCCAGCAAGGTCGTTACCTTGCTGCTCTCCACCATCGGCGCAGCCACGGCCGCGCAGCGGTCTGCGCTACGAGCGGAAGCGGCTGCGTACCGCGCGGTGATCCGCTTGTAAGGGATGAGGCGTATGCGCGAGCCACTGACGGCCATCATCCTGACCTACAACGAGACCGCGCATGTCGTCCCGTGCTTGCGTGCCCTCCAGTGGGCCGACAACCGGCTGGTCATCCATTCCGGCGACGACGACGACATTCCTGCGTTGGCCGCAGCGCACGGGGCGCGGGTGCTCTCGCGGCCCTTCACCAACTGGCCGGAGCAGCGCAACTATGCCCTCGATCAGGCGACGACCGACTGGGTCCTGTTCGTTGACGTTGACGAGCGCGTCACGCTCGACCTGGCGGAGGCGATCCGAGCCGTGCTCACCGGCCACCGGCCACCGGCTGCCGACGACCGGCCGCCGGTCGGCTATTGGATCCCTCGTCAGAACGTGATCCTCGGGCAGTGGGTCCGCCATGCCGGCTGGTATCCCGACTACCAACTCCGTCTGTTCCGACGGTCCTGCGGTCGCTACGATCCCGACCGTCCGGTGCATGAGCTGGTGCAGCTCTCCGGCGAGGCCGGCCGGCTGACCCCACCGCTGGTCCACCTGAACTACAGCTCCTGGGGACAGTTCTGGGCCAAGCAGCGCCGCTACGCGCGGTTGGAGGCCGAGCGGCTGCAAGGCGAGGGCATCCGGCCGAAACCGCATAGCCTCATTCTCCAGCCTTTACGGGAGCTACGCCGGCGCTATTGGGTGTTGCAAGGCCACCGCGATGGGCTGTTGGGGTTGCAGCTCAGTTTGGCCCTAAGCTGGTTTACGTTTGTGACCTACCATCACCTGTGGCGGCTCCAGCGGCAGCGCCAGCCGCGACCCAATGGCGCCGCGCCGACGAGGGAGTAGCCGACGTGAACGGTCAAGAGGGCACCGTGGAGCGTCCGGAGTGCTCCGCGATTGTGGTCAGCTACAACGTCGCGCCACAGCTTGCTCGTTGTCTGCACTCCATCGCCGCCGAGTACGAGCGCAGTGGTACCCACGGCGAGATCATCGTCGTGGACAACGCCTCCCACGACGGGAGCGCCAACATCGTTCGCACTGCGTTTCCCCACGTACACCTCATCGCGGTGCCACGCAACGAAGGCTTCACGGCCGGGTGCCGGCGGGGAATGGCAGTAGCCCGTGGATCACGGCTCCTATTCCTCAACCCCGACGCCGAGCTACGCCCCGGCGCCCTGGCGGCGCTCCTGGCCTGTCTGCGCGATCATCCGGCGGCGGCCGTGGCCGTCCCGATGCTTGTTGACGGCGATTCCCGGCCGCAACGGTCGCTGCGGCGCTTTCCGCGCCTCGCCACCCTGTTTGTCGAGAGTACGGCGGTACAATGGTGGTGGCCCAGTTGCCCTTTGCTGCGCGGGTACTATGAAGAAGACCAATCACACACGTTGCCGCGCGCCGTAGATTGGGCGCAGGGCGCTTGCTGGCTGGTCCGGCGCACCGCCTTTAACCAAGTAGGCGGTTTCGATCCCCGCTTCTTCATGTATTTCGAGGAGCTTGACGCGGCACTGCGCTTGCATCGTGCCGGCTGGGAGATGCGCTATACACCGGAAGCGCGGGTCATTCATCACGGCAGCCAAAGCGCCGACCAGAACTTGCTGGCGCGAGACTTCTACTTCCATCGGAGCAAATATCAGTTCGTTCGTAAGTGGTGGGACGCCGCCGCTGTGATCGTGCTGCGCGGCTTTATCGCGCTGACGGTGGTCGCTCAACTGGTCGAGCAGGCGCTGAAGTGGCTACTACGGAGCATGTCACGCCCGCCCGGCACCGTCACGCCCGCCCGCCGCCGCCATGCGCGTCGTCTGGCAATCCTGTGGCCGATGCTGATGTGGCACGTCTCCGGCCGCTCGCCGCTCGCACCGGAGCGTGACCGGCCGGGGGCTGCATCAACCTCGACAGCGAGGGAGTGAAGGGCCGTCATGGTGCGCGTGGGCATGATTACCGGCGAGTACCCGCCGTTGCGCGGGGGTATCGCCGACTACACGCAGCGGCTGGTGGGAGCACTGCGTGCTCTCGATGTAGTGCCATCGGTACTCACCAGCCAGCGCGCCGCGACCGAGCCGCCGGACCCCTCGGTACTGCCCCACGTCCGGCGCTGGGACCGGTCCGTCTGGCGCCAGGTAGCGCAATCGGCGCAGCGGCAACGCTGGGACCTCGTCCACATCCAGTACCAGCCGGCCGCCTACGAGCTACGCGCCGCGATTACCCTCTTGCCGTTAGCTCTGCACCGCGCCCTGCCTAATCTGAAGGTCGTCACGACGTTCCACGACCTGCGCGTACCCTACCTGTTCCCGAAGGCCGGCCCGTTGCGGCAATTGCTGGTGCGGTTGCTGGCCAACCATAGCGACGCGGTGATTGCCGTCGCCGCCGAGGACGTTCCGTTGCTGCGGCGCTGGCATACCCGCGGCGCCAGGCCCGTGTTCCGCAGCCGGCCCGCCGCGCCGGCCACTCTGGCCCATATTGCCGTTGGGAATAACCTTGATGCGCCACCCCCGGCCGGGTTTGACCGCGATCTCTGGCGGGCGCGTATTGGGGCCGGGCCGGATACCCTTGTCGTGGGCCATATCGGCTTTATCAATCGCAGCAAAGGGGTTGACGTGCTCATCCGCGCCCTCGCCCGGCTGCTCTCCCAGGGGCTTGATGTCCGCGTGCTGATGATCGGCGAGCAAGTCGGGTCGAGCGATACGGAAAACGTGCGCTATCTCGAAGAAGTGACCGCCCTCATCGAGCGGCTGCGCCTCCAGCCCTACGTCCACTGGACCGGATTTCAGCCGCCGGAGGGCTTGGCGGCGTGGCTCCGTTGTGCGGACGTGGCCGCGCTGCCCTTTCTCGATGGTGCCTCGCAGCGGCGCACGTCGCTGCTGGGCTGCCTGGCGCACGGCGTACCCACGATTACCGTGGCCCCACCGGAGCCGCTCGTCAGCGGTCAGTCTCCGGCGGCCGGCACTGACCACGAGCCACTGACTACCGGCCACTGGCCACTGGAACACGGTGAGGTCGTCTGGTACGTGCCGGCGGCCGACGCGCTGGCGTTGACCGAGGCTATTGCGGAGCTGCGACGTGACCCCGGCCGGCGTGTCAGGCTATCGGCCGGAGCGCAGGCCTATGCGCGGCGCTTGTCGTGGCCGGAGATTGCACGGCGGACCCGCGCCCACTACGAACAGACGCTTGCCGGCCGGTAGCCAGGGGCCAGTGACCCGTGACCAGCGACCGCCGACCACCCCCCACCCGTCATTCCCGTGAAAACGGGAATCCCCACGCCGATCCCCTCGTCTCCCGCGCGGTGCGCTCCGTCATCACAGTGGCAACGAAACGGCGTGCCCCCCACCTTGCCGCCGCGCTCGGTCTGGTCCTCCTGCTGACCTGGGCTACCTGGCCGGTCGTCGCCGGCCGCCTGCCGGAAAATCTCGATCTCCTACTCCAGTTCGCCCCGAACGCCACATTCCTGCAACGGGAGATCACTGCCGGCCGGCTGCCGCTCTGGAACCCTTACGTCGGCGCCGGAGTGCCCTTTCTGGCCGATCCCGGCACCGCCGGCTGGTATCTACCGAACTGGCTCGCGCTGCTGGTCCTGAACACGGCCGATGCTATCCGGCTGCTGCTCATTGCCCATCTGGCCTGGGCAGCCGCCGGGATGTATTGGTGCGCTCGACGTGCGCTGCGTACCGGTCCCGCCGGTGCATTCGTCGCGGCGGCGGTGTACGCCGGCGGCCCTTTTGCCACCGGCGGCCTCGCCGGCACCTTGCCCGCGCCTTTGGCGACGGCTTGGCTGCCGTGGGTGCTGCTCGCCTGGCACCGCTGCCTTGACCGGCCGGATGCACTTGGCCGCTGCGTCGTTGTGGCCGTACTCCTGGTGGTGCAGCTATCGGCCGGCTGGCCGCCCGGCTCGGCCCTGACGATCCTGGCACTGGCCGCGATGGGCCTGTGGCGCCTGTCCAGTGACCGGTGGTCGGTAGCTGGTGGCCGGTGGTCGCTGCGCGCTGCGCTCGGTGTGGCCAGGAATCGGATCGCGGTGGGGCTACTGGCGACCGTGCTTACGGCGCTTCTGAGCGCCTTAATCGTCGTCCCGGCGCTGGAGTTCGTTACTCAGACGCACTACGCGGAGAGCCGCACGTTAGCCGAGGCCGCGGACGCCGACTATGTGACGGTGCTCTCGGTCTTTGGAGCGGCTGGCGGCACCGGGACACAGGAGAGCAACCAGTTCTATAGCAGTGTGGTAGTACTCGGACTGGCGCTGGTTGGTGCGTTGGCGCCGCGAGACCGACGTTGGCTCTCTGCCGGCCTGCTGCTCGGCACGGTGCTGGTGTGGTGCCTCGGCATGGGGCCGCGTTTCCCGCTGTTCGGTCTCCTCTACGAGCGGCTGCCCGGCTTCCAGGTGATCCACGTGCCGTCGCGGTGTGCCTTGCTCGTCGTCTGCGGCCTCGCCTTGCTCGCCGGGCGGGGAATGGATCGCGCCATGAGCGTGACCTGGCGCGTCGCCCTGTTGGCGAGTGCGGCCCCGGCGCTGCTGGGGCTGCTGGCGTTGGCGCAGTTATGGTGGTCCGACGGCTACGATCCCTTCCGGCGCCTCCTGACCAACGTGGGCCGCTTTGCCGGCGGACCGTATCTCACCCACGTCCAGGAAGCACACCTCGTCGGCTTCAGTCTGGCAGCGGCGTTGCTGTGGCTCGCGGCCGCTGGCCGCTGGCCGCTGGCCAGCAGGCGAGCAGCACGCTCTGTGCTCTCTCTGGCAAAGCCCCTGCCGGTCGCTTTGGCCGTGCTGGTGGTCCTGGACTTGCTCATGTGGCACGGCCACCAGCGGCTCTCCACGGTGCAGCCCGATTCGTGGCTCCCGCCGCCGCACCCGGCGGTACCGCTGGCAGACCCGGCCTATCGCGTGCTGGGTTTCGCAATACACGGCGACTCCCATTTCCTCAACGCCTTCCCCCAGCACGTCCGAACGGCGCAGCTACCACCCAACCTGTCCGGCTTGGTGGGGCTACGCGACGCCCAGGCGTATGGCCCGCTGCTGCTCCGCCGCTACACCGCCTACACGGCGGCGGCGAACGATGCCGAGCCGGACTCGCACTGGGGGCTATTTGGAAACCTCCGCTCGCCGTTCCTGGACCAGCTGGCGGTGCGCTGGGTCCTGTCCGCCGCGCCGCGCTGGCAGGTCTATGGACAGCCCTACGTCATCGAGCGGGCGCTACCGGCCGACGGCCAGTCGGTCGTGCTGATACAACCGGCGAACCAACCGCCGGCTCGCGTGGTGCGACTCGTGACCTTCCTCGGCGAGGCCACCGCGCTACGCGACAACACTCCTGTCGCCGAGGTCGAGGTGGTCGGACGCCCCCTCGCTGCTGGCGGCTCACCGGTACACCACAAAATGGTCCTGCGCGCGGGCGTGGATACCGCCGAGTGGGCCTACGGACATCCCGACGTAAAGACCGTCGTGCAGCATCGCCAGGCGCCGGTGGTCCGGCGCACGCGGCTGCTCTCGGTCGAGACCGGCGCCGTCGAGGTGTTCCAATACGTCGCCACGCTGCAACTGCCGGACGCCCTGCGGATCGAGCGTATCACCGCCCGCGCCCTGCCCACGGGGACGCGGGCCATGGTCCACGTCGAGGTGGTGTGGCTTGATGACGAGGGGACGGGGGAGGGGGGCCGCGTCGAGGCGGGGGTGCAGGTATATGAGCGTGCCGCCAGCGTGCCGCGCGCGCGCTGGGTGCCGGCAGCACAGCCGGTAGCCGACGCGGACGCGGCGTTGGCCGGGCTACGTGCGGCCGGAGACGACCACCGGGCGACCACCTTCATCGAGGCGCCGCCCGCTCAGGTGGCAGCGGTTTCGGGAAGCTCGGCCGCAGCCGGCAGCACGGCGGAGGCGGCGGTGCAGTGGCAGCAGGACTCGCCGACGCGCATCGTCTTGCGCGTAGATGCCCCCGCTGCCGGCTGGCTGGTGCTCGCCGATGCGTTCTATCCGGGCTGGGAAGCCCACGTAGACGGCCAGCCCACGCCGATCTACGCGGCCGACGGACTGTTCCGCGCCGTCGCCGTCCCGCCAGGGCCGCACGAGGTAACCTTCGACTTCCGACCGCGCTCGCTCCGGCTGGGCGCCGCGTTAGCGGTGGTCGGCGTCGTGCTGGCGGCCGCGGTACTATGGCTCGCCGCTAGCGGCCGGAGGCCACTAACCGCCGGCCATTGACCACTAGCCACTTGTCGAAACGGCGCCGTCCGTTAGCTCGTCGAGCAGCGCGATCAGGCGCGAGCGAAAGGCGTCGTCGCTGAACGTCGTCGCGCGTGCTTTGCACCCGGCTCGCAATCGCGCTGCCAGCGCCGGGTCGTCTATGATCTCGCGGGACCGTTTGACCAGCTCACCGATGCTGCGCCACAGAAACCCGCTCTTCCCGTCCTCGACCGTCTCCGTCAGCGCGCCCTTGGCCAGCACCCCCGGAATACAGCCCGCCGCCATCGCCTCGACCGGCGTAATCCCGAAATGCTCGAAACGGATCGGGTTGCGGTCCTCGCGCTCGCCATAGCCGGTCGCATGCCAGTAGAGCGAGGCCTCCTCGTACAGCTTCCGTAGCTCCGCGAACGGCAGGTCCACGTGAAAGTGGATCGGCCAGCCCCGCGCCATGCGTTGCAGCCGCTCGAAGTAGCGAGCGTGCTGGCGCCCCGGCTCGATGGAGCCGACCAAATGTAGCTCCCAATCCTCCGAGACCTGCCGACTCAGTTTCTGAAAGGCGCGAATGAGCACGTCGTGACGCTTGTTGTGGCTGCGGTCGAAGAAGCGCCCGACGCCGAGGATGAGCGGTCGTTTCGGCCGCTCCACTACGTCATCAACGTAGACCGGCGGATAGAGAATCTGTCCCGGCAGTCCCCAATACCGCTGGAGCCAGTGCTGCGAGAACTGTGAGATGGGCAAGATCAAGTCGTAGGACCGGATGTAGGTCATGGCCCGCAGGTCCGGCAGGCCGTGCAGCCGCGCGCCTAGCTCCGGCACCAGCCGCTCGAACAGCAACTCGTAGAGCCAGTGGCGTGGATGCGGCACCATCACCCGCGCCACCGCCACACCGGCATCGCGGAAGTCGTCGGGGTCGTCGAGTGCTTCGTGTGGTCGGAAGGTCGGCGAGTCGATCCGCAGGCGGAGTTGGCCGGCGGTCGTGGCCTCGGCCGGAGCGGTGCAGTCCAACGTGACATAATTCCCCGGCGTCGTAGCAACCTGGAACTCGCCAATCGGCCGCCATTGCCGCGCCGAGTCTGCGCCGCACTGCGCGTAGACCTGCACCGGAACCGGCGGCGCGCCCGCCGGCCGAAAGCTGCCCAGCACCAGGCGCACCGGGCAGGGCCGACCGCGCCGCAGGGCCGGCAGGATGACCTCACCCTCGCCGGCGGTCCAGCGGAAACGACTGCCGCCCAACTCCTCTGGCCCGAAAAAGCCCTCGACGTACTTGGGAATCAGCAGTTCGCGGCGCAGGTGTCCCGCCAGCCAGCGCTTGAATTGGCCTTGCGGCGAGGTGTCGAGTGGGAACGGAAACAGAATGAACAACACGCTCCACCGCGCCCGCGAGGGCACGACCGAGAGGAACGACCCATTGATGAAGAGATCGTATTCGGCAGAGTAGTCGGTGAGTTGATTCCAGGGCAGCAGCGGCACCACACGGATACCAACACCGGCGAGATTCAGGTTCAGCTTCTGCATCAGCGCGTCACGGCTTACCGGACGATGGGTGATGAACTCGACCGCGTGGTCGAGGCCAGCCAAGACCTCCGCCGCCTTACCCATGTGGCGCTCGCCACCGCCCATGGTGTGCAGCCACTGGTTATAGATGCCGACCTTCACGATGCTCGGAAGCCCCTATTCTTGCACCATCCACCGGCGTAGCGTCGCGTCGTCCACCGTGCGACCGGCCTGAATCGTGCGCCGCTGCCGCCATGCCCGCGGTACGGCCCACGTCCACGATGCTAACACGCGGGTTTGCAGCCAGAGCCGCCGCGCCGCTGCGCCGCCGCCCTGCCGAGTGCCGATAGCTCGTAGCAGTCGCATCGCGGTGAGTCCGGCGTCGGCCGCATAGCGGGTCAACTCACGAGCGGCCAGTCGCGGCGGCGCATTCTTGGCGAGCATTAACGGGCGGTTGCGGTCCACGTAGTAGGTAAAGAGTGGCGACCATTCGCCGCTCGTGGCCGCGTGGGAATGCCAGACGACCGACTGCGGCACGTACCAGACCGTCCAGCCGCGCAGCCGTAGCCGCCAGCTCAGATCGAGGTCCTCGTAGTAGAGAAAGAAGCTCGGATCGAAGTAACCCACTGCCTCCAGGGCACTCTTCCGCAGCAGGCAGGCTGCCCCGCAGAAGCCGAACACCTCCTCCGGCTCGTCGTATTGCCCCTCGTCCGGCTCGTAGGCCGGCTGGCCGTGGCGTAACGCGGTGCCCCGGTCGCGCCCGGCGCCGTTCGCCAGCAGCAGCGTCCCGGCGTTCTGGATGATCGGCCGTGCAGCAGTCGTCAGCGTCCCCGGCAGGGAGACGTGGTAGTCGGAGAAGATAGCCCCGGCGCTGCTCCGTGCAACCGTTTCACCACCGACCGTCACCGAGAACGGCACGGTTGCATCGTCCGGGCGGGGGGCGGCCAGGCGCAGATACAGCTCGGTCTGCTCACCCGGCTCGGCGGCGACCTCCAGCGTGCCGGCGCTGCTTGTCCAACGGAAGGGGCCGTAGGGACCGGTTTCCGGTGCAAAGCAGCCCGTTCCCCAGTGGGCCGCGACGCGCTGACCACCGACCAGCGACGTCACGTCCTGCACTTGCAGTCCCAGCAGCCGCGTGTCCCCGGCCCCGACGTGCGCCGGAACGAACCCGGCCGTTTGTAGCTGCACCGGCAGACGACGGTGGCGGAACAGGAGCTTGGCGGTGCAAGCGCCGGCCTCCGGGTGGGCCTCGGCGTCCTGCACGAGCGCCGTAAGCCACCCCGGCTCCACCTCGGTATCGGAGTTCAGCAGCGCCGCGTAGGGTCCCGGCGCCGACCGGAGTCCGGCGTTGTTACCGGCCGCGAAGCCGAGATTGCGGCCCAGCCGCCGGACCTCCAACCAGGGATGCGCCCGCTCGGCTCGCTCGGCGGAGCCGTCCCGCGACCCGTTATCGAGTACGACCGCCTGCCAGCGGTCCTGCGGGTAGTTGGTGCGGCGCAGGGCCTCCAGGCACGCCGGTAGCACCTCCAGCCCGTTGTAGTTGAGCACGAACACCGAGACGTAGGGTGCCTGGTCGCCGACGGTCACTCGAACCATACCTCCTGCACCGCGACACCGAGCGCGCGCGTATCGTCGCTGAGACCGAGGTCCGCCGGTACCAGCGGCTCGTCCACCTCAATCTTGACTTCCACCGGGCGCGGCGCCGGTACTGCCGGCACGGGATAGCTAAACCGCTCCAGCCCCGGCGACGCAAGCATAAAGGTCCCCGCCACCCGGTTGTCTACGAGCACGCGCCCCGTCGCCGGACGTGGCCCGTGGTGCGGCCGGACAATGGCAATGCCGACGCTCCGCGCCAGGTCGTCTTGGGTAAGAAAGACCGACGCTGACAAGCCCATCCAGCGCACCGGCGGCGGCCAGTCTTCCGTCGGGTACCAGCCGTGCCCCAAGAACAGCTCTTCCCCCTCACCCATCACTACCCGCGACGGCGGCGGGTGCCAGCACACGGGAATATCATCGTCTGTGGCTTGTGGCCTGTGGCTTGTGGCCTGTGTGGCACCTTGTCTCTGGCCACAGGCCACGGGCCACAGGCTACCGGTCCAGCGTGGCGCCAGCGCCAACAGGGTCGTGCCGGGCGCGTGGCGCGGCTCCACGGCGAAGCGGGCAGCGCGAAAGCGACGCTCGCCGGCCCCGCGCCAGTCGGGGCCCAGCCACGCACCGGCCGAGACCGCGTATTCGCCCGGTCCGAGCGGCAGCACGCCCAGGTTACACAACACTTCACCCTCGCCCGCCGGCACTGCCAGTCCGCCCTGCGCGCGGGTCGTGACCGTGTACAGCGTACTCCCGTCGGGACGGTGCAGTCCCACGGCAAAGGTCACGTCCTCGCAGTCCACACGCGCCTGATACGACAGACGCACTGCCACCGGCACACCGGGAAAGAAGTGAGTCGTCGGTTGTGCGGCCGGATCAATCGTCTCCACCCCCCGGAGCGAGATCGGCGGCGCAGCATCGGTCCCCGCGGCGGTGTCGTCGCGGTCAGCGCTGGCCCCGCTGTTTCGCCGCCGGCCGGCCTGTGCCTCGGCCAGGTAGGCCCGCGTCACCCGTTCGGGATCGCCGATCTCACGCACGCGGCCCGCCTCGATCCACAGCGCCTCGTCGCAGAAGCGGCGCACGGCTACCGCGTCGTGCGAGACGAAGATGATCGTCTTCCCCTCGCGCTTGAAGTCGGACAGCGTGGCAAAGCACTTCTGGCGGAAGGAGGCATCGCCAACGGCCAGCACCTCGTCAATCACCACGATGTCAGGGTCAACGTGCGCCGCGATGGCAAAGCCGAGCCGCATCTGCATCCCCGATGAGTAGTGTTTGAGCGGCGTGTCAATGAAGGTCTCCAACTCGGCAAAGCGCAGAATGGAATCGTAGTGCTGTGCCATCTCCCGGCGGCTCAACCCCAGGAACGATCCGTTCAGAAAGATGTTCTCCCGTCCGGTCAGATCGGGGTGAAAGCCGGCGCCCAGCTCCAGCAGCGCGAAGACTCGTCCGTTGGTCTGCACGGTGCCGGACGTAGGGCGCAGCGTCCCGGCGATCAGCTTCAAGATCGTGCTCTTGCCCGATCCGTTCTGGCCGACGATACCCAGCGTTTGGCCCCGCGCGGCGCGAAAGGAGACCTCGCGCAGCGCCCAGAACTCCTCCGGGGCCTCGCGCCGCTGGAGCAGGAAACCGAGCACGGTTTCTTGCAGCGTGCGGCTCTGCTCGTGCCGGATGGTGAACGACTTGGAGACGTTCGAGAGGGTGACAGTATCCATGTGTTTTCGAGAGATGGGCCGGGGTGAGGACCAACCCATCAGCGATTCGTGAGTGTGTCAGATCTCCTCGGCAAAGCGGTGGGCATTGCGGCGGAAGAAGTACCAGCCTACCACCAGACAGACCAGTCCGATGGCGAGCGGTACGACGGTGTGCCGGATAATGCCGTAGTCGTAGAGCAGAATATAGCGATAATCGGTGACGAGCGACGCCATCGGATTCAGACGATACTCCAGCAGCCAGATGTCTATGCCGCCGCCCCAGGGCAGCGGCAGCTTGTTGGGCAGCAACTCCAACTCCCAGAAGATCGGCGTCAAGAAGAACCACGCCAGCAGTCCCACGTCCAGCACGTGCTCGACGTCGCGGTAGAACACGTTGAGTGCCGCGACGATCAGTGCGAGACCGACGACCAGCACAAACTGCACGGCGATGATTATCGGCAGGCTCAACACCCACCAGGACAGCGGGACGCGAAACAGCAGCAGCAAGACAAAGAAGACGATCAGGCTCAAGATAAAGTTGATCAGATTGGAGAACACGACCGAGATCGGCAGTAGCTCGCGCGGGAAGTACACCTTGTCAATCAGGTGCGCGTTGCCGACGATGCTGCGGGCGGCGCCGGAGACCGACCCGGCGAGGAAGTTCCACGCCAGCAGGCCGCACAAGGCGAACAACGGGTAGTTCGGGACGTTCTGCGCTCTGGCGATCACGGTGAAGACCACCGTGAAGATCATCACCATGAACAGGGGATTGAGAAACGACCAGGCAAACCCTAGCACCGACCGCTTGTAGCGAGTCTTGAGATCGCGCACCACGAGGTTCCGCAGCAGGTCGCGGTACGCCCACGTCTCACGCAGGACGTTGAGGGGGGCTGACAGGAAACGCACAGGAGCTTGCCTTGTTCGCGCGGGCAGCAACCGTCCCGGCACCACAGCGGGCGCCCGGACCGGGCGATTGTAGCACGCTGCGACAATAGACCGCTGCCGACTGGAGGCCTCCGGTCGCACTCCGTTGCTAGAACGAGCCGACGGACCGGACGACTACCCGTTCTGGCCGTCGGCCGCGGCGCCGTCCGGCCCGCTCTCCTGGACGGCCTCCTTGAGGTGAGCGGCAATATCGGGCGGAAACCACTCGTCAATCGTCGCTTCCAGCTCGTGTATCCGCATGAGACTGTATTGGGCTTCCAGCGCCTCACGATCCACGATACCCTGACTGATGAGTAGCTCGACCAAGGCCCGAACCTGGATATGGCTCGTGATCGCATGGCCGGCAACGGCTATCATCATCCGGGCTATCGGACCGAGGTGCGCGAGTTCGCTGTCCGGCTCTGATGCTGCCAACGTCATTACTCCCTGCTACTGAGGCGATTGTACCCTACGGCTAGACCATCATGTCTCCACTCGTCACCGTCGTCGTCGTAAACTGGAACGGCCTCGCCTTACTGCGCCGCTGCTTGCCGCCGGTGCTCGCGCAGCGCGGCGTGCCGTATGAGGTCATCGTCGTTGACAACGGCTCCAGCGACGGCAGCCTGGACTGGCTCCGGCGCCTCGCCGCTACCCTGGCCGCCGCGCCGGCGGCGCCGCCCCTGCGGATTCTGGCCAGTGAGCGCAATCTGGGCTTTGCCGCCGCCAACAATCTGGCCATTCGCAAGTCGCAGGCGCCGTTCGTAGCTACGCTGAACAACGACGCCTGGCCGAAGCCGGGGTGCCTGGCGGCGCTCGTCGCGGCCGCTGAGTCCGACCCGCGCATCGGCAGCTGTGCCGCGCAGTTGGTCTTTGCCAGCCGCCCCGAGGTCGTCAACTCCGCCGGCATCGCCCTCGACCGGGCCGGCATCGCCTGGGACCGCGAGGTAGGCGCCGCGCGTCATCCGCCCGGTCCGGCGACGGAAGTCTTTGGCACCTCCGCCGGGGCGGCGCTCTATCGCCGCGCGATGCTCGACGACGTGGGCCTCTTTGCCGAGTCGTTCTTCATGTACCTGGAAGACGTTGATCTCGCCTGGCGTGCCCGCCTGCGGCAGTGGCAGTGCGTGTACGTACCGGCGGCGGTGGTCCATCATCTCCATTCGGCCAGCGCCGGCGAAGGCTCGCCGTTCAAGCTGTGGCACCTGGGGCGCAACAAGCTCGCCCTGCTGGCCCGCTGTTTGCCCGGCCGCCCGCTACTGCGGTATGGCGGCGCGATCATCGGCTACGACCTCGCGGCAACGCTCCTGGCACTCCTCGCCCGCCAAGACGCCAGCGGCCTGCGCGGTCGTTGGGCCGCCCTGCGCCGCTGGCGAGAATTGGTAGCCGAGCGGCGACGGATTCAGAGTCGGCGCACCGCGGACTGGGACGATGTGAGCGCGTGGATGGAGCCGGTGCCCACGCCGGCAGAAGTATGGCGACGCTTTCGCCATCTGCGCGCAGTGCTGGCAAGCGTCTGATCACCGACCAAGCTGCCATGACCGACAACCCACCTGCCGAGGGCACGATTACCGCGCTGATAGCGGTACCGGGCCAGGCCGACCGCTTGCAGCTCTACCTGGACGGTCGCCTGGCCTGCGAAATCAGCGCGTTCACCGCCGCCGCGCAGCAACTCCGTCCGGGGCAATACCTCTCGGCCGACGCGCTGACCACGCTGGCGGGCGCCGAGGAACGCGAGGCGGCCATGGCGGCCGCGCTGCGGCTCCTCGGACAGCGCGGCCGCAGCGTCGCCGAGCTACGCACGCGGCTCCGGCGTCAGGATTACTCCCCGACAGTGGTCGAGCGGGTCATCACCCGGCTCAACGAGCTGGGCTACCTCAATGACACAGCGTTCGCACAGCGCTGGGTCGAAACTCGCCAGCGGGCCAGCCCCCGCGGCGCCGCCCTCCTCCGGCGCGAGTTGCACCAGCATGGCGTTGCCGGCCACGTGGCCGAGCAGGCGGTGGCGTCCGCAGCCGGCGATGCCTACACCCAAGCCCGCCGCGCCGCCGCGCCGCGTCTAGCGCGACTCGCCCACGCAGAGTTTGAGACTTTCGCCCGCCGACTCGGCGGCTTCCTCACCCGCCGCGGCTTCCGCGCCAGCGTCGTGTACGCCGTCGTCCGCGACCTCTGGCGGGAGCGTGGCGAGTCCGTCCCCGACGGCTACGACGAACCCTAGGGCCTGTAGAGCAAGGGCACGAAAAATGACGGCCGTTATTGCGGCTTTCGCCGCAATCCGGGGGGGAGTCCCCAGCCCCCTACTCTGAAGACGCCGGCCGTTGGTAGCTCGTGCGAACAACGGTCGTAATCCCCCCGCGCACGTTGAACGTGGCCGTGACCGTGAGCCGCACCGGGTCCAGAGCGGCGACCAAATCATCGCGCACGATGTTGGTCACGTCCTCGTGGTAATGCCCTTCGTCGCGGAACGACCACAGATAGAGCTTTAGCGACTTCAGCTCGACGCACCGTGGCCCCGGCACGTACACGATCCGAAAGGTCGCAAAGTCCGGCTGCCCCGTCATCGGACACAGACAGGTGAACTCCGGGTGCGTGAGATCAACCTCGTACTCGCGGTCAGGATGGGTATTGGGAATCGTTTCGAGCTGCTTGCTCGGCTGCGTTGTCATGCTCGTACCTCGCTCCGGGCAACGCTGTGGCGAGACTTGTTGACATAACTGGAATGGCGAAAGAGGGCTGTCAGCTGATTATCTCGTTATATGTAGTGTACCCCGCCGCTCAGGCCGGGGAGCCGGACTGCTTCGTTAGTTTGATTCGGAGAGCATCCTGCGGCTAAGGTTGCGGTATTGTCATGGGAGAGCGTAGGCGGTTTCGGATGGGCACACAGCGCCGCCGCGTCTGGCTGGGCCGAGCGCTCGGTAGCGTGGGCAGCGTGCTCCTCGCGGCGTGTGCCGACTCCGGCCCGCAACCGACCGTCCCGGAGCAGCGTGCCGATATGGCGGACCCGGCCGGCGACTCCGGCGATCATCCAACCGGTCGGATTGCCTTTGTCAGTAAGGACAATATCCACATCTGGGCCAATGGAGCGACGACGCAGCTCACGAACGACGGTACCTCCCGCCAACCGTCTTGGTCCCCCGATGGGCTATTCGTTGCCCACGTCAAGGTGCAAGACAGTAGCTCGGACATTTGGGTGATGGAGGCGGGCGGCCCCAAGCTGTGGCGCTTGACCTATTACGGTCAGCAACCGCTTGAGTATCGTCGCTGGGCTTTCCGGCCACGCTATTGGCCGAGTGGAGACCGGCTGCTGTTCCTCTCCGATGACGGCACCTACGACCTGAGAGTGTGGCAGCTTGACTTGGATGGTCGACCCGGCCGCCCCTTGCTGCGCGCGCCGGATGGTCAGGGGGGGCTGGACCATCCGTCCGTCTCGCCGGATGAGCGCCGCCTGCTCGTCACGTCCTACCGCGAGGAGCGGCCGCAGGTCTGGGCCTGGGGGCTGCCCGACGGCCCGTGGCAACAGCTAACACAGGCGCCCGCAGGCGCCTACGACCCCGCTTGGTCGCCGGATGGCACGCGCATCGCGTACACGCAGCGGCAGGCGGACGGTCACGACATCTGGATCATGGGCACAGACGGCAGCGGCGCAGCACCCATCACGACTACCGGCCGGGCACGCTCGCCGTGCTGGTCGCCGGCTGGTGACGCGGTGGCCTATCTGAGCGATGATGGCGCCGGCTTCGACGTGTGGGTCACGCCGCCGCCGGCGCTCGGCACCGCGACGGGAGCCGGCACGGCGCGCGATGCGCCCCGCCGGCTAACGAGGGGAGCAGCCGTGGATACCGTCTCGGGACTCTCCTGGACTGGTTAGACGCTCGTGAAATGGCCACTCAGCTTTTCGCCGCGTCTCGCCCCGGTGCTCATCGGGTGCGTGGTCCTGGTGCTGCTGTATCTCCTAGTGCGCTTCTATGATGCGAGTGTCGGGAGCTACCGGCTGGAGCAGCGTGCCGCGGTCGTGCGGCAGGAGATCGCTCGCCTCGAAAGCGACAACCAAGCCCTGGCGACGCAGGTTGCTCAGGCCCAAACCGATGAGTACGTCGAGTTGATTGCCCGCGAGCGCCTCAACATGATCCGACCGGGTGATCGGCCGCTCGTCATGCTGCGCGAGCAGCCACCGGCGGCGGCGCGCGCCCAGCCCTTGCCGGCAGCCGTGCCCCAGCCGGCGCCGGCGTTGGCGCCTCCCCGGCTGCGCGTCGGGTTTGGGCATGTCGGTGAGTGGTTAAATCTCTTCTTTGGATCGGTATAGGTGGTGGAACGATGATCGCCACGGAGACGGTACTCGTGACTGACGACCTACGGCCGGCGGCAGCGCCGCTGACCGTCCACATCCGCCGGGTTGATCCGTCGTTACCGTTGCCGCGCTACGAGAGCGCCGGGGCCGTCGGCTTCGATCTGGCCTCGCGGGTCGCTGCCGATATTGCGCCGGGGGAGTTGGCGCGTATCCCGGCGAACATGATCGTCGAGGTGCCGCCGGGCTATGCCCTGCTCGTCACCAGTCGGAGTAGCACCCCGGCGCGCTGGGGGCTGCTGGTCCCGCACGGTATCGGCGTGATAGATCAGGACTACTGTGGTCCGGACGACGAGATTCACATCCAGCTCTTGAACTTCCGCTCCGAGCCGGTGCATGTGCCGCGCGGCACTCGACTGGCGCAGGGGTTGCTCGTCGAGATTGCCCGCGCCCACTGGCGCGAAGTTGACCGCACCGGTCGTCCGAGCCGCGGTGGCTACGGCAGTACCGGCGTAGCGGTCACAGAGGCGTTGGCTGATGATCTGGAGGGAACGGCACCGTGATGGCAGCGACGGCTTTGCCTGAAGCGCCACCGGCCCTCGCCGGTGAGCTGATTAGCGCGGCGGCCATTCAGCGGCGCGTGGCCGAGCTGGCCCGACAGGTCCGCGCCGATTACGAGGGCGTGGACTTGCTCCTCGTGGGCGTCCTCAAAGCGGCCGTGACGTTCATGGTGGACCTCGCCCGCGAGCTGGCCCTGCCGCTGGAGATGGACTTCATGGCCGTGTCGAGTTACGGCCCGGGGGCCGAGTCCAGCGGCATTGTGCGGATTATCAAGGACCTGGACGTGAGCATCGAAGGCCGCCACGTGCTGGTCGTCGAGGACATCGTTGACACCGGGGCCACGCTGCGCTATTTGCTGCGGACGTTGCAAGCGCGGGGGCCGGCGAGCCTGCGCGTCTGCACGCTGCTGAACAAACGCAAGGCGCGCAAAGTGGACGTGGCGTTGGCCTACGTGGGGTTCGAAATCCCCGACTGCTTCGTTGTCGGCTATGGGCTGGACTACGAGGAGCAGTACCGGAACATGCCCCACCTCGCGCTCCTGGCCGACGACACCTAGCCCACCGAGTGCTGCCGACCAGGGCAGGTTCTTGATGTAGGGGCACGGTTTATCGCGTCCAGGCACTCGTCATTCCGGCACAAGCCGGCCCCGTAGCGGAGTACGGGGCCGGGGGTTAGGTCCAACCCACCTCCTGTCGAAACCTATCCCTGTCAGGGGTGCGGACGGAGTAGTCAGCCAGCCAGCCGTCGTGGTCCGGTGCTATAATGATCGCAGGTGTTGCCCCTCTGTCTGCGTTCCTGACTTGAGCCGCAGCTTCGGGTACGGCTCGTCAGTGTAGCTTTTGTATATTCCTACGGAAGGACGGCGGCTCGATGGACACACGCTGGCTGCGGAATAGCTTTGTTTACCTCGTGATTATGGTCGCGGTCCTGGCGATCTTCTTCACGCTGGTCAACCCCTCACCGAAGGAAGCCAAAATCCCCATCACCGAACTGATGACGATCATCCAGCGCGACGCCGTGAACAATGGAAATCCTACCATCGTCGTTGACGGCAACACCCTCATTGCCGATACCAGCGACGGCCAGAAGACGGCCATCAAGCCCGAGCGCTCCGACGTCATGGAGATGCTGCAGGCACGGGGCATTAAAGACGAGCAGGTCAGCGTCGAGGTGCGTCAACCGGGCCGGCTCGGTCCGTGGCTCGGTTTGATCGGCTCCTTCCTCCCGGTGATTATCTTCGGTGCGCTATTGCTGTTCATGATGCGTCAAGCCCAGGGCAGCAACAACCAAGCGCTCTCCTTTGGCAAGAGCCGGGCACGATTGTTCAATCTTAACAAGCCCACGATCACGTTCGCCGATGTCGCCGGCGTGGAAGAGGCCAAGCAAGAGCTGTCCGAAGTGGTGGAGTTCCTGAAATACCCGGAGAAGTTCGCGGCGCTGGGCGCCCGTATTCCGCGCGGCGTGCTCTTGGTTGGCCCGCCCGGTACCGGCAAGACCTACCTCTCCCGCGCCTGTGCTGGGGAAGCCGGCGTGCCGTTCTTCTCCATCAGCGGCTCCGAGTTTGTCGAGATGTTTGTCGGCGTCGGCGCCAGTCGCGTGCGTGACCTGTTCGAGCAGGCCAAGCGCAATGCTCCCGGCATCGTGTTCGTAGACGAAATTGACGCCGTGGGGCGCCAGCGGGGCGCCGGCCTCGGCGGCAGCCATGACGAACGCGAGCAGACCCTCAACCAAATCCTCGTCGAGATGGACGGGTTCGATACCAATACCAACGTCATCATCCTGGCTGCGACCAACCGGCCCGACGTACTGGACCCGGCGCTGCTGCGCCCCGGACGGTTTGATCGCCGCGTGGTGATTGACAACCCCGACGTGCGGGGACGGCAGGCCATTCTGGAAATTCACGCTCGCGGCAAGCCGCTGGCGCCCGATGTCGGCCTCGACCGGCTGGCCAAGCAGACGCCCGGATTCTCCGGTGCAGACCTGAACAACCTCCTCAACGAAGCGGCGATCCTCGCGGCGCGGCGCGACAAGCAAGTCATCACCATGGCGGAGCTAGAGGAGGCCATTGACCGCGTGATCCTGGGGCCGGAGCGCAAGAGCCGGGTCATCAACGACCGAGAGCGGCAGTTGAAAGCCTATCACGAGGTTGGTCATGCGCTCGTGGCGAAGATGCTGCCCGAAGAAGACACCGTGTACAAGCTCACTATCGTCGCCCGCGGTATTGCCGGCGGCTACACATCGTTGCTCCCCGAAGAGGACCGTATGCTCACCAGCCGCGTGCAAGCCGAGGCGCGGTTAGCCTTCTCCTTGGGCGGCCGCACCGCTGAAGAGATCGTCTTTGGGGAAGTGACCACCGGCGCCACCGACGACCTCGAACGAGCGACCGACCTGGCGCGTCGCATGGTGACCCAGTGGGGGATGAGCAGTAAGCTGGGGCCGCGTACCTTTGGCAAGAAGGAAGAGTTGGTCTTCCTCGGGCGGGACATCAGCGAAACGCGTAACTACAGCGAGTCGACGGCGTTGCTGATTGACCAGGAGATCAGCGACCTCATTGATACGGCTCATGAGCGCGCCGCCCGGATTATCGCGGAGCATCGCGACAAGCTCGACGAAGTCGCCGCGAAGCTGCTGGAAGTCGAAACCCTCGATTCCGAGGCTTTCCACGCCATGTTCGACGGCGAATCGTCGGTCTCGGACCACGCCGACTCGTCCGCCGACGAGGTACCCGCAGCAGAAGCGGGGCGACCGAGCCGGCAGCCCCCACCAATACCGGCGTCGTCGCAGGCGATCAGCAGCGACCTGGGGTGAGCACCGCCAACGACCCGACGTGGCCCCGTAGCTCAGGGGTTAGAGCGCGTGTCTTATAAACACGTGGTCGGTGGTTCAAATCCACCCGGGGCCACCCTCCACCCTCGCTACCCCATACCGACTAGCCGCCTTGCCACCGAGGGCGGAGGAAATCCATGAAGTGTTCGATCCGTCTTTGCTGCAGCCAGGTTCTGTTGGCCTGAAAGTATTCGGGATCGTTAGGCCGTGCAAATGGCAGAGCTGTTTTGCCATAGCGCCAAGCGAAGTAATTGATGCACTTCCGCGCCAGCCTCCCATTGCCGTTGACGAACGGATGTATCTCAATAAGCCGGCAATGCGTGTACGAGGCGGCTTTCAAGATTTCCTCGTCGAAGCTCGCCTCGCCAATACTGCCTCGGACGTGATCGAGTTGCCGAATGAAGCCACAGACAGTACCGCATAGGTCCGCACACTCGTCTGGAACCCGCTCATACGGTGTTCCTCTGTAGTGCCCGAAGCTGACATTCTGAGCAACGTAACGCGGCGCAGGGCCGCGGAGAGAGCCGGCGAAATCAGGGAATACGCCAGAGAATATCTCGCGGTGCATGCCCTCCACGACCTTCAATGTGAGGAGGACGATGTGCGCCCTGTCAGCCAGCCAAGCCTCAACACGCAACTGGCCTCGGGCGATTTCCCTAGTAGCAGCGGGCATCTGCTCTAGGGAATCGTTCCAGGGTGACCCGTAAAAAGGGGGCTGTGGCTCTGCTTGCACTGGTGGCTAGCCGATATCGGGTAGCGGCTCTTGCAGCACCTCATCAAGCAAACGCGCTGCTAACTCCAAGGGAACATCCACACCCTCGATGGCCTCGGAGTTGATGACCGACCGCAGGGCTTCCTCTCTCATCGGCCCTCCAGCCCGCAGTTCACCGAGGCGGGAGCCTGGAGGCTGACCATTGCGTGATTCGGATGTAGTGCGTGTGGAGAGGCCCACAGGGGCCGGCTGCTCCAATGTCCTATCCTGCAAGGCGTCGGTTTCTTCTGTTGCCATCCAACTCACCGTGTGCGGCTGTCACCGGTACTGACCTGTAGGCACAGTATAGTCTATGCTGTGGGCCGGCCGGCCACTCCCTGCTTGTCTGTCTGCTGGCTGGCCGGCTCTGCCTCGCTACCTTCTCGGCGATGGGAGCCGTTTCCAGTACTTCCTCTTCCAACCGTCGGCTTCCCGGTATCTGGCGAACTCATAGCTCCACTCCGGCGCGACCAGGCGTTTGTGCTGTTCATCCTCGGCCACGGTCTCGGCTGTACCTGGGCAGTGGATGATGTACCCGCCTGGACCGGCCACGCGCTCGAACTCAGGTAGTTCGTCTTCGAGGCGCCATCCGAGCGCATGAGAAGTGATTACCACGTCCGCAAAGCTATCAGGCAGGGGGATGTCGTGGCAGAACCCGTCTACGACGTGAACGTTGTCACGCCCAGCACAGGCAACCCTTTCGCGGATGAACCGCCTAAGCCGCGCGACCGGCTCGACCGCAAACACGGTATCGGCCATCTTGGCAGCCTCCAAGGCCACGCGACCAGTTCCCGCGCCAACGTCAACGACCACCTTGCCGTCGAGAGGGGTGATGCTCGTAACTTCTGCGAAGTCCCAACCATGGAATTGCAGGCGGTCATAGAGTTCGGGGCATTTGTTGTAGACGATCAGGTCGGCAATCGTCCATACGACCGCATCCTCCGCGCTTGCCAGATCGCTCCGGCCAGCCGCCGGCCCATAGAGTGCTTTCGCATTGTCCAGGAAACGGGAGACGGCCAGGCTCTTCGCTCTGAGAAATCGTTCGATGGCCGGATGTGCCCAGAGCACGCAGGCAAGCTCTCGCTCCGGGATCCAGCCTGGTAGATACTCGACCTGGAACGACTCGAGAAGGTAGAGGTCCTCGATTTGCAGGTCGGCGCCCGCGAACGGCTTCCGTAGTCCCAAGTTACGGCCTCTCAAACTTGAGTCTCTCATTCGCAGGGAGGCAGCCCAATGCCCATCCGACGTGTGCTAGGAGATTGAGCCACCACCGGGCCCGCGCCGGTGGCGAGAGAGCATCGCGGGCCTCCTTACTCCCCACGGGACGAGTCAAAGACCGCCTGGCGCAGCGTATCATTGAGCCGGGTCTGCCAGCCGCGCCCCCCAGCGCGGAAATGGGCAACAATATCGGCGTCGAGCCGAATGCCGATGTGGAGCTTTGTCGGGGCCTTCTGCTTGCCGCGGCCACGCCGGTAGGCCGCGACAAGGTGCGGTGCGACTTCCGTTGCAGGACGCATACCCAAGCTCTCTTCGGTGGTCAACTCCCGTGTGTCTGGGTCCGCCGCGATACCAGCCCGTATCGCGGCGTCTTCCTCTGGCGTCGGCAGGACCGTTCCAGGCTTAAGTTTGGGCATAATCAATCGCCTCCTTCTTCGTGGCTTTGCGTAGGCTGATGATGCAGACGTTGTTTCCGCGCTCGGTATAGACGACGAGATACAAAACGACACCGATGAAGCCTTTGGCAATCCACCGCGGCTCGTCGGCATCTTCATCAGACTCGATGACGGCGGTGTCCCATTCGAACCCCTCCATCGCAGTGAAATCCATGCGGTGCTTGGCATGATTGGCCCGCCGCTTGGCTGGATCCCATACGTATTTCGGTTCCATCACCGATGCTTATATTGTGGCAACAATCAACGTCACCCAGCAACCCGCACCCGCGCCGGCCTGCTTATCTGTGCCGGATCAGGTAGCCTATTCTACGACATAGATGTAATCCAATCCGGTAGCGAGGGCACGTGTGCCGCCGATCTATGACCGAGCGTATTGCGGACCAGGACGACCCCAATCTGCGGCCGTTGGGTGAAGGTGAAGAAGTCGAGGTTGTCTCGTTGTCTCCGGTTGCCCCACGACCAGTGGCGGTAATTTCCGTGCGGTTCGATCCTGAGAGCGCGGTCCTGCTGCGGCGCGCAGCCCGTATCGAAAACATGAACCAGGCCGAATTTGTCCGGCACGCCACTATGGAAGCTGTTGCGCGCTGCATCCATAAAGAGATACCGCTTTCGGTAGCCGCTGAGGCGAGATGCTGAACCGCCCTCCAGGGTACAATGACGGCGCCGCACAACACGGGCGAGTGATAGCGACGGAGAGGGAGGATTGCGATGTACGGGAGCCGCGGACGCATTGGCTTGCTGGTCCCCTCGGCCAACACGGTTGTCGAGCCGGAGGGGCGCCTGATCCTGCCGGAGGGCTACGAGACCTACGCAACCCGGATGCGTAACCAGGAAGTCGGCGCCGAGGACCTGGCACGCATGAACGTGCATGTAGACCGCGGGGTTGACGAGCTATTGAGCACGCACGTGGATGTCATTGCCTTTGCCTGCACCTCCGGCAGCTTTTTCGAGGGTGATGCCGGCGAGCAAGCACTGAGCGAACGGCTGCGCGGGGGCAGCAACGTGCCGACGGTCACGACCGCCGGGGCCGTCGCCGCCGCGCTCCACGCCGTCGGCGCGCGGCGTATCTCCATGGCGACGCCCTACGATCCCCACCTCAATGAGCTAGAGGCACAGTTCCTCACCACACACGGCTTTGAGGTCGTCAGTGAGGCCTGCATGGACATCCGGGAAGCCTTCGACATTGGTATGGTCCCGACGGACGAAGTGCAACGCTATGCACTGGAGCACTTCGACCCGCGTGCCGACGCCCTGTTCCTCAGCTGTACTAACCTACCCACCTTCCCGGTGATCGCGGCGTTGGAGCAGGCGACCGGCGTCCCCGTCGTGACCAGCAATCAGGCCACCTATTGGGAATGCCTGCGCGTGCTGGGATTTGCCGGGACCATTGAGGGCTACGGCCAGCTACTGACCCAGTTCCAGCCTACGGTGGTACCCGTAGCGGCCGGATGACGACCCTTACCACTGCCGGGCCATTGCGCGTCGGCGTAGACATCGGCGGCACCTTCACCGACGTGGTCCTCATGGGACCGGACGGGCTGCGTGCCTGGACCAAGGTCTCCTCGACCACCGCCGACTATTCCCGCGGCATCATTCAGGGCTTGGAGTCTCTGCTGACCCCGATGGGACCGGCTGCCCCGGCCTTGACCGACATTGTCCACGCCACCACCGTTGCCACGAACGCAATTCTCGAAGGCAAGGGCGCCCGCACCGGCCTCATCACGACCGCCGGCTTCCGCGACGTGCTCGAAATCCGGCGCCTGCGGATGGCTCGCCTCTACGACCTCCGTTGGCAGCCGCCGCCGCCCCTCGTGCCGCGGGCGCTGCGGATGGAAGTGGACGAGCGGCTCGACGTGCAGGGGCAGGTGATCCGGCCGCTCGACCAGGCCAGCGCCCGCCGCGCCATCGCCCGGCTGGTGGACGCGGGCGTGCAGACCGTCGCCGTCGTGCTGCTGCACTCCTACCGCAACCCCCGCCACGAAGAGCACATCGGCGCGCTCCTGCGCGAGTTGGCGCCGCACGTCACCGTCTCGCTGTCCTCCCGCGTCCTGGCCGAGATCGGTGAGTACGAGCGCACCAGCACGACCGTGATCAATGCGTTCATCGCGCCGGTGATCCGCACCTATCTCGCCTCCTTGCAGCGCACGCTGGAGCAGCGCGGCTTGGGCGCCCCGGTATTCGTGATGCAGTCGGCCGGCGGCATGATGACCGCTGCCCAAGCCGCCGAGCGACCGGTCCACGTGATCGAGTCCGGGCCAGCAGCCGGGGTTATGGGCGCCGCCTCGCTGGCCGCGACCATGCAGGTGCCCAATGTCATCACCCTCGACATGGGCGGCACGACGGCCAAGGCGTCGGTGATCGAGGATGGTCGTATCACGCGCACCCACGACTACGAAGTCGGCGGCGGCATCAGCCACAGCGCCCGGTTGCAGAGCGGCGGCGGCTATGCGCTGCGTGCGCCGGCCGTGGACCTGGCGGAAGTGGGCGCCGGCGGCGGCAGCATCGCCTGGATTGATCCCGCCGGGGCGCTCCGCGTCGGCCCCCAGAGCGCCGGCGCCGAGCCGGGACCCGCCTGCTACGACCTCGGCGGCGCGGACCCGACGTTGACCGACGCGAACGTGGCACTCGGCTATCTGCATCCCACGCACCTCCTCGGCGGCAGTCTCCCGATCAAAGCGGACCTCGCCCACCGCGCGATTACCGACCGGATTGCCGGGCCGCTAGGCGTCTCGCTCCGGGAGGCCTCCTACGGCATCTATCGGCTGGCGGTCTCCCATATGAGCCGCGCCGTGCGTGCCGTGACGGTCGAGCGCGGGCGCACGCCGGCCGATTTCGCGCTCTTTGCCTTTGGCGGCAGCGGCCCCCTCTTGGGCGCCGACCTCGCGCGGGAGTTGGGCATTCGGCAGGTGGTCATCCCACCCTTTCCGGGCCTATTCAGCTCCCTGGGCCTGCTCTGCGTGGACATGACCCAGCACGATGTCCGCACGGTGCTGTTGCCGCTCTCCGAGGTCACGTCAAGCGAGTTGACCGACCACTTCGCGCAGCTTGAGGCACGCTTGTTGACCGACGTGGCCGGCGGTGCGGTGGATCGCAAGCTGGCCCGTATTCAGCGGTCCGCCGACGTGCGGTACAAGGGACAGTCCTTCGCCTTGAGCATCCCGGTGGACGAGCCGGACCCGGACGCGATCAGCGCCGCGTTCGCCGCCGAGCACGAGCGCACCTATGGCCACCGCGCCGAGCAAGACCCGGTGGAGCTGGTCAACGTGCGGGTGGAAGTCGCGGTACCGCAGGCAGCGACGCTGCGCTGGGGGCAGTCGGTACGGCCGTCGGCGCAGCGTGACGGCGCAACCCCGCGCGCGGCTTACTTCGGGGCGGCCGTCGGCGAGCTACCGGTGCCCGTGCTGGACCGGCGCGACCTCACCGCGCAGGCGCGGGCCGGACCGCTGATCGTCGAGGAGTACGACACCACCATCGTCGTGCCGCCGGGCTGTACCGCGCGGCGCGATACGCGGCAGAACGTCGTGCTCGATGTAGGAGCGGCAGGATGAAACGGCACTTTGACCCGCTAGGAACCGAGATTCTGAAGAATGCCCTGGAGTCGCTGGTTGACGAGATGGCGATGACCGTCCTACGCACCGCGTACTCCAACAATCTCAAGAACAGCATGGATTTCTCCACCGCGCTTTGCCAGCCCTCCGGCGAGCTGGTCGCCCAGGGCTTGACCCTCCCGCTACATCTTGGCTCCGTGCCCCACGCCATGCAGTCCATTCGCGCCGCCTACGGCGACGACACCCACCCCGGTGATGTCTTCATCCTCAACGACCCCTACGCCGGCGGCACCCATCTCCCCGACATCTACGTCGTGAAGCCGATCTTCTGGGAGGGCACGTTGGCGTGCTACCTCGTTACGATTGCCCACCATGCCGACGTAGGTGGCAAGGTCGCCGGCGGCAACGGCTGCGATGCGACCGAGATTTATCAAGAAGGTATCCGCATCCCGCCACTGAAGCTCTACCACGCCGGCACACCGAACGAGAGCCTCTTTGCCCTGATCGAAGCTAACGTCCGCGTGCCGCGACTGGTGGTCGGGGACCTGCGGGCGCAGCTCGCGGCCTGTCACATAGGCGAGCGGCGCGTGACCACGCTGTTCGAGCGGTACGGCCTACCGGAGCTGCTGGAGCGGTTCGACGCGCTGCTCGACTACACCGAGCGGCTGGCCCGGCAGGCGATTGCGGCCCTCCCGGACGGCGAATATACGTTCACCGACTACCTCGACGACGACGGTTTCGATCCGGGCCCAATCCCGATCGCCGTCGCGGTGCGCGTCCACGGCGATTCGATCACCGCCGACTTCACCGGCACGGCGCCGCAAGTCCGCGGCGGCATCAACTCACCCATCCCTTTCTCACGCTCGGCCGTCTATGCCTGCGTGCGCTGCCTGCTCGGCGAAGAAGTCCCCAACAACGAGGGCTACTTCCGCCCGATTGAGGTCATCGCCCCGCCCGGCACGATTGTCAATCCCCTTATGCCGGCCCCGGTGGCCGCCCGGGGGCTGACCGGCTTTCGCATTGCCAACGCGGTGCTGGGGGCACTGGCGCAGCTGGCCCCGGAGCGCATTCCCGCCTGCGAGATGGGCGGCGACACCGGCGTCAGTATCGGCGGCTACGATGCCTCCGGTACCCCGTTTGTCTATCTCGAATTCCTGTACGGCTCCTCGGGCGGCCGGCCCTGGGGCGACGGTACCGATGGCCTGACCAGCATCGTCGTGAACTTCTCCAATAACCCGGTCGAGGTCGTGGAGAGTGAGCTACCGTTGCGCCTGGAACGCTATGGCTACGTCCCCGATAGCGAAGGCGCTGGCCAATACCGCGGCGGGCTGTCCCTCGTGCGCGAGTACCGGCTGTTGGAAGAGACGGCCACGCTCCAGCTCCGCACCGACCGCCACAAGCACCTGCCCTACGGCTTGGCCGGCGGGCAAGCCGGCATCCCGACGCAAAACATCCTCAATCCCGACGGTGCCGCCCAAGTCCTGTCGAGCAAGCCCACGCTCACCATCCGCCGCGACGACGTATTTCGCCATGCCGAGGCCGGCGCTGGCGGCTGGGGCAACCCGTTGGAGCGCGACCCGGCGCTGGTCCTGGCCGACGTGCGGAACGAGAAAGTCTCGCGGCAACGCGCCCGCAGCGTCTACGGCGTCGCGATCACCGCCGCCGGCGACATTGACTGGTCCGCCACCAAGCAGCTACGCCGCCGGTAGGGCGCCTCACCCCCGTCCCCCTGCACCGCAAACGGCGGCTGCGGCAATGGACGCAGGTGTCGGGCAGTCGGCGTCACTGGTTAGCTTAGGAGGTCCTTCGCTACCGCGAGCGTTCCCCCGATCAACGCGACAAAAGGTGTAGAGATGTACCCATAGGCCTCGCCAGCGTCAACACCGTTGAAGATAAGCCCAAACAAAATGACTACGATAGCAGTGTAGGCCAAGAGCAGCGCAACGATTAGGTTAGGTTTGAGTCTCTTCACCACACAGCCCCACGCAGCAAAAAACTTCGACACGCCTTCCATGGCTCTCTCCTTGACAGCTGACTGCTTGCCGCGGCGCTGTCCCCGCGGTGCTGGTACCTTGGCTTAACTGCGGGACAGTAGCGACCACTCCCCGACCACCTGCACTTCCCAGAAACGAGGGCCGCACGGGAATCGCACGTAGGCGCTCCTTGATACGGTGTTGATCTGATTCTGTACCACGCCACTCCCGCCGACGCAATGCAGCTTCACAATGAAGTTGCGGTCGCCGGCATGTCCTTCCTTAAGGCCACGATCCACGGCACGTGCGGCCGGTATAATGGCTGTAGTCGGAGCAAGGGGATGAGAGAATGACTACGGAACTGAAGCGTGTATCGCTCGGTGAGTTGGCTGATAACCTGGCCGCGATTATCGAGCGCGTGGCCAGCGCCGGCGAGAGCGTCGTCGTCGAGAACGAGGGGCAGGACGTGGCCGTCGTCAACCCGGCCGTCCCCCAGCGTCCCCGGAAGCGTTCACCCATCCGCTATTGGGGGCCGGGTGGCGTCTACGAGGAGTTCGAGAGTTACGAGGCACTCAAGAAGCGCCTGGACCGCCCACGCACTCCGGCCGAGCAAGCAAGAATCAGTGCTGTCGTGGAGCGAACCTTAGCCAATAGGAAGGAACGTAACATCGCTCCGATGACGACGGCCGAACTGGTGAGAAAAGGCCGGGAGCGGGGAATCTAACCGCATGGCATCAGCCGTTCCGCGCCTGGTTGTGGACGCCTCGGTTGCCGCCAAGTGGTACTTGCCGGATGAAGACTATGCCGACCAGGCCGGAGCATTACTCAGCCAATTCCGCCAGGGCGCAATCAAGCTGGTAGCGCCTCAGCAAATTCGCTATGAGGTGCCATCAGCAATCACAGTTGCGACGCGAGGTCGTGCCCCGCGCCTAACTCTGGAGCAGGGCCAGCGAGCGATTGAAGAGTTTCTGGCCCTGGATTTGGAGACCCTGGGGGACGATGATCTTGTCCTCCTCGCCTATGATCTCGTACATGAATACGGCTGCGCCTTCTACGATGCGCTCTACATCGCACTGGCGCAAGAAATGGGTGTGCCGTTCATCACCGCCGACGGCCGACTCTATCGGCGGGTGAGGGCGATTCCTACCGTGCTCTGGATCGGTGATTCTCTGCCGCAATTGCGTAGATAAACGATGCTTGCGCCGCCTGGTAACGTCTGGCCCCGCTCGCCTAGTAGCACCGCTTTAGCCCACGCCAGCCCCTCACCCGGCCGCCCCGATGAGCGCCGCGACCTTCGTCTTGCCGTCGCCGATCAAGCCGAGGCCGTGCGCCGGGAATAAGTTGCGAAACTCGTAGTCGAGCAGGTGGCCAAGGATTTCGGTGGGACTGAGCGCCGTTCTGGGCGGCAAGCCCCGGGGATGCAAGCCCAGCGGTATGCCGCCGGGCGCCCACTTCCCGGTCGTTCCCAGCGCATCCCCGACGAATAACGTCCCGCCGTGTAGCTCGGATAGCAGCGCGCATTCGTCCAACACCCAGATAGCCCGCAGCCCGCCCGGCAGTGCATCGCCATCCCGGTAGGTCCGGTAGGTCTCGACCAACTCCAGCCGATCCGTATGACCGGTCGGCACGTAGATCGGGGCGCCCGTCCGCTTGGCAAACAGCAGTGCCGACCGCTCGTGCCAGCTACTCGTGATAACCACCGCCCGGCAATCACCCGCCTTCTCGATCTCATCGAGACCGATCCCCTCCAGCGGATCAATCAGAACGCTCCCGTCCTCGGTCCGGAGCCAGTAGCAGTCCAGCCGGTACTCCGGCCACACCACGTACCAATGAAACAGGCCGGGCAGCACTTCCGTCATCATCTCAGGCCCCCTCCCGCCGCTGCGTCATTGGCACAGGAAATATCCCCCCATCATTGCGGCTTTCGCCGCAATCCACGTCCCCCTGCCGAGCGGGGGGCCCATAGGGGGGACAGCAACAGGCAACAGCACCCCTAGCGATAGCGGGGATGCCACTCGCCGCCCTGCCAGGAGCGCATCTTGTACGGCCGGATGCGGATCAAGTAGCGTGGTCGGTCGAGCGTCGGGACGAGATACCGCGGACCGTCCTCGGCGCCCAAGTAGCGCGCGGCCATCCGACGGCCCATCGGCACCCACTGGCCCTCGGTCGTTGGCCCTTCCACGATCTCGGCCCGACCCTCGAACTGCACGCGCCGGTTGCCGGCCGAGTCGTCGGCGATGGATACCGCTACCCGCGGCTCATGCTTGATATGCTCGACGTAGGCGGACCGCTCACGAGCCACGATATACAAGCAACCCTCGTCATGATCGTACTCATACCAGAGCGGCACGACGTAAGGCGCTCCGTTAGGCTGCACCGTCGCCAACCGGCACGTCCATGGATGCGCCAAGAACTCTCGTATCTCGTCGTCGTTCAGCCCGCGCAGGGGAATCCCGCTCCGATCACGCAGCGCCTCATCACTCGCCATCGTTGCTCGCTCCTTCATGCCCGACTACTGGGCCGCCATCGCCGCGGCTCCGGCTGTACAATCTGCTACGAGGGTAGCAAGGTTCACCCTGCGTAACCATCGGCGGACCTAATCCCTGGCTCCGTTCTTCCAGGGAAGTCGGTCCGCACGATGTCATTTGGCCCCTTCCCTTTAGGGAGGGGGTTGGGGGTAGGTCCATTCAGTCCCGCACAGGAGGCGATATGTCCGGCCAAGCGCACAGCCAGCAGCACTCCCTAGAGGCATTGCTCCCGGCCGCCCATGAAGCGGCGGAGCTACTACGAGCCGCCGGAGCAACCGTCGCGGTGGCGGAATCATCGTCCGGCGGCCTCGTTGCCGCGGCCCTGTTAGCCGTGCCGGGGGCCTCGGCCTACTTCCGCGGCGGCGGTGTCGTGTACACCGGCGATGCCAAGGCACTCTTGCTCGATGAAACGCCAGCGCGACTGACCGATCCGCGCGCGGCCACACCCGCCCATGCCGTAGTGCTCGCCGACGCCGTGCGCCGCCGGCTGACGGCCACCTGGGGCATCGGCGAAACCGGCGCCGCCGGCCCAACCGGCAACCGCTACGGCGACCCACCCGGCCACTCCTGCGTGGCGGTGGTCGGCCCCGCCGGACAGCAGGCCACTACTACCGTCGCTACCGGCGAGAGCGACCGGGCTGCCAACATGACCGCCTTTGCGCTCGCCGCCTTGCAGTTGTTGGCGCAGGCGGTAGCGGCAGCGTGACCGCCCGGCGGCACGATCATCCGGGGCACGACCCCGTGGGGGTGAGGCCTGCCCCTGCCTCTAGTACCACCTTCGTTGAAAGGCTGCTTTAGTAGGCCGACAGTCATCCCGTCAACGGTCCAACACGTGCTCGCCCTGGAGCCAGCGCACAAACCGTTCGGCATCGTACTTGTAGTCGTGCTTAGTTTGCCGTGCATATCCTGAGTAATCAACCTCTTCGCAGAATTCTTGGAAAGCTGCTTTGACCTTGCGTAGAGTATCGTCATCGATCCTTTGCATTCGTATCCTCCATCGTTGACAACTGTTGTGCCTTTCCCAATTATAACGGAGGAATCGACGGCAGCAATAACTTGAGCAACCCGCTACCACAGGGGGTCAGCAGGCGGCGGCAGCGTGACCGCCCGGCGGCACGATTATTGCGGCAGCGGCTGACCCATCAGGTCAACGATCTGCTGCTCGACCGCAGCCGAGAAAATCCCTACCTGTCCGTCGCCATACCGCTGCGCCTCGTCGAGCAGCATGTCGAAGTACCGGTCCCGCACTGCCCGGTAGGCCGGATCGTAGAAGCGGTTTGTCAGCTCGTGCGGGTCTTCCTGCAGATCGTATAGCTCGCACAGGTCGCCCAGGTTCCAGACCACTTTCCACTTGCCGTCGGTGACGAACCGGGAGGAATAGTGTCCGAACCAGTCACCGTGAAACTCGGCGTAGTGGACCGACTTGTACCAGTCATCGCCCCCCTGGAACATTGGTAGCAGGGACTTGCCGTGTAGCTGCTGCGGCCCCATCCGTTCTTGCTCCTCACCCGCCATCAGGTGCAGCAGCGTCGCCGTAACGTCCATGTGGTTGGTCGGGGCGCTCACGCGCCGGCGGCCGACCGACCGGCTTTCGCTCGGTCCCGGCGGCTTGAACAGCATCGGCAGGTGGTAAATCTCTTGATACGGGTAGCCACCCTTGCTGATGTAGCCGTGCGACTTGGCCATATCGCCATGATCGGTCGTGAAGACGATGGCCGTCTGGTCGTACAGTCCTTGCTCCTTGAGCGTCGCCACCACCTCGCCGACCATGCCGTCAATCAGCTCCAGGTACGAGAAGCAGCAGGCCAGCAACGCTTGCAAGTCCGCCTCGGCAACGGTATGGGGATTCTTCAAGTCGTCGAGCAGCCGCAGCTTGCGCTGATAGAGCGGCTTGCCCTCGAACCGGTCGTAGCGGTTGGGCCAGATCGGAATGTCCTCGGGCTTGTAGCGAATGCCGAACTCGTCCGGCACCATCCACGGCGAATGCGGCCCCGGAAACGCGCAGAACAGCGCAAACGGCCGGCCGGTATCCCGGGTGCGGAGGAAGTCCTGCGACATCCGCGCCGCCACCACGTCGGGAAAGCCCTCCATCGGCACGTCAAGCGTCCCCGCCTTGCCGTCGCCAACGCTCTGCACCAGCGGACCGAGCGACGTGTTCGGGTGCCAGTGCGAGTTGTTCAGCGCAGCCGGGCGGCTAGGATCGGGGTGCTGCGTGTGCTCGAAACGCGAGTTGTACAGGTCCTCGGCTGGCCCAATGTGCCACTTCCCGAAATAGGCGGATTCGTAGTTCGTCTCGGCGGCAATCCAGTCGGGCAGCATCCAAACATCGGGCCGGAGGTGCTCGCAGTACGAGTACCTCGGTGAGGAGTTGTTGAACATATGGTGCTCATGCGGGTACAGACCGGTCATTAGGCTGGCGCGTGCCGGGGAGCAGATCGGTGTCGGTGTGTAGTATTGGTCGAAGACCACCGCTTCCGATGCCAGCGCGTCAATGTGTGGCGTGCGTACCAGTGTATCGCCGTAACAGTCCAGCAAATCGCGCCGCAACTGATCGCAAAAAAACACCAGCACGTTCGGCCGGTCCGTCGGTCCGCCGTCGCTACCCATCTGGCCCTCCGTGGCCCACCACTCGGTCGTCATTCCGTCAGCCTCAGTGTGCCACAGGATGCATAGGGCGCAAAGAGACCTTTGCGTGACCCCGCCATTCCCGCGTGCGCGGGAATCCACGTCCCCCTGCGAAGCGGGGGGCCATAGGGGGGCCGGAGCTACGGCCGGCCGCGCCTCCCGGCGACGCGCGGCGCGTGTACTATAATCACCCTACACCCACGCACTACTCCGAGACCCACCATGACGACCACAGCGTCCGCGCCTACGGCTACCATCCTGCCTTACCAAGAGCAGGGCATCATTGACTACGCTCGCCTCGACTTCGATCCCCACGAACCCGTCCTGAAGCCTGACGCGATGGAACAAAACATCCCGCTGCACGAAATCTTCGGCCTGCTTGCCAGTCGGTTCACCGACTTCCAGCGGCGACCCGATGTCTTCCTCGACTCCAACACGATCATCTGCTACGACCCCGATGACCTCAACGTGCGCGTCTCCCCGGACGTGTACCTGGCCTTCGGCGTGGATGCTCACGCCATCCGACAACGCAAGCTCTATCTGCCCTGGGAAGTGGGCAAGCCGCCCGACTGGGTGCTGGAGATCGGCTCGGCCAGCACTGGACGGGAGGACGTGGGCCGGAAGCGGGACCTCTATGCCCGCATCGGCGTGCCGGAATACTGGCGCTTCGATCCAAAAGATGGCGCGTATCACGGGACGCAACTGGCCGGGGACCGGCTGGTGGCCGGGGGGTATGAGCCTATCCCCCTGACCACGGAACCGGACGGCCTCCTGAAAGGCTACAGCGCGGTCTTGGGGCTGAGTCTGTGCTGGGATGCCGGTTGGCCGCGGCTCTACAACCCGGAGACCGAGACCTACCTGACCAACTGGCGGCAGGAGCGGGCTGATCGCCAGGCGGAGCGCAACGCCTATGAAGCGCAGGTTGCTATCGAGCAGGCCGCCCGGCTGGCGGAACGGGCGGCCCGCCGAACTGCCAAAGCGCGCATCCGCCAGCTTGAGGCAGAGCTACGCCGTCGCCAAGCGGACCAATAGCCTTGTTGTGCCGCTAGCGCCGCATTCCGGGCCAGTGGTGCGTCCTGTAACGACCCTAACCCGATCAGGGCAGATCGTCGGCGTGGTACTTCACCACCGCACAGTGCGGGCCTAAGGTCCCTTCGCCGTGGTGCCAGCCATAGCTGCCGGGCCAAAAGCCCCGGCTCTCCACCGCGTAGTAGGCCGTCAGGATGCTGCCGTCGGCCAGTTGTACCGAGCTAGGGTACCCGCAGTCCCTCGTCACACTGTCCGTGACCAAGACCAGCTTCTCGTCGGTACGCCATGACCGCCCCTCATCGTGGCTGACCATCCCCCGCACGCCGCAGGGCGCCAACCGGCGGCCGTAGGTGAGCAGCAATCGCCCGTCGGCCAGCAGCAGCAGATCGGGCGGATGCTCATTCCGTCCGCTCACTTGCTGCGGTGCCGTCCACGTCGCACCGCCGTCGGTCGACTCCGCGAGGGCCGTGTGCGCGTCATCGTTCGAGCGCATCGCCACCAAGAGCCGTCCGTCCGGGAACGGCAGGATCGAGCTTTCGTTGTACTCGACGGCGATGGAGCGAAATCCGGACCAGGTGCGGCCGTTGTCTTGCGATTGCAGAAACCCGGTTTCGCGATGTGGCGCCTCGGTAGGGTGGTACTTGTAGTAGGGCATCAAGAGATCACCGTCCGCAGTGATGGTGATCCGCCCGAAGACGCCCCCGCTCTCACCAACGACCGAGGCAATCGGCTCGGCGCTGGACCACGTATCACCACCGTCCTCGGACCGACTCAGCACCACGGGAAAAGGCCGCCTCGTCTCGCTGCGATAGACGCCGTTCTCATAGCAGTCCGCTCGATAGTAGGCACACAGCAGCACCCCGTCAGGCGTCACCCCAAAGGCCGGATTGCGGTCGTCCGGACCACGCGGGTCAATGTAAAACGGGTAGCTCCACGATTCGCCGCCATCGTCCGAGACGAACGACGCCAACCGTCCCCGTTGCCCCAGATGGAAGTCATCGGTACGGGCCACAATGACCACTCGACCGGTAGACAAGACGTTCATCACGGGCCAATAGCCACCGGCATTGACCACGAGAAAGCGCTCTACCGCTCGCTCGCGGTGGATCTCCAGCGTTCCCGGCGCCACCTGCCGGAAGCGCGACTTCATCCAGGCGTTTGGCCCCGCTGCGGCGGCCGGCGAGCTTGTCATCATTCCTCTCCTCCCTTGCGTTGTGTCGCTGAACGGCATTGTACAGGCCGGCCAGGTGCAGCGACAGGTATATCATCGCCGGCCGCCGCGCTACCGGCTACGGTATCGGCATCGGTGTACCGGTCGGAGTAGCCACGCCGCCACCGGCCCAGATGTTGCAGCAGCCTCAATTGCTATGCTACTTGTCCACTCGACACGTGATGACATCTATTCCATGGTATTTCCGATGATTCACCGAAGATGCATAATGCCGCAAGATTCGCATCGACAATTGCTGTGCATCCTCCAGCATCAGATCATCACTCAAGTACGCTAAACGGTCTTCGATGTTCTCTTCAATTAGCTGGTCCGAAGCGACTACGATCTCAATCTCCGCAGTTGGGCCATCCGCGTGAATGGTTGCGATTATTTTCCGCCCTTGCTCCGTCCCGTCGTCATCACCCTGTTCCAAAAGGTTCAATAGCACTTCCTCTCCGACCAAACGCAGCCGGTTTCTGGCCTGCTCGTCCCATGAGTGGTCCGACGCAAAATCGCTGAGAAAGCTGTCGACCGCCGGCAATGACGATGGCGTCAGATCAACCTGCAGCTTCTTGGCCCGATACCCAAGCAACTCCGTAAAAAACGTCATGGTTATTGCCGCCACGCTGCCGACGATGACCGTATTGCCGATTAACTCACCCACAATGCCCCCCAGCAGTCCGGCAAAACTGCCCGCCGATATTCCCAGTACCAAGGACACACCGGTAATCGCACCCTTCTTGTTATCAATATGGCCAGCGAATACCGTTTTCGCCCCCTCGATGAAAAGCAAGCCAAAGATAATGACGTACACCGCGCTGATCACCGAGTTCGGAGTCGCGACCAACAGGGCGATCAATTTGGATAATGGCGCAATCCCTATGGTAAGCAAACCCAAGTATATTCCGACGATTCTCGCCGCCACTCCGATAAAGTTGATGTACACTGCAGTGACCGACCACGGCGCTGCAACGGGCAGTGTGCCGAGGACACCGGTCAGCAGAGTGGTTACTCCATACACGTTCAGGCCACTCTGGATCACTCGGAAATCAAGCGCGACCGACTGGCGGTACGAAGCACCATAAATCACTGAGAGGTCCCCGGTCGCCTTCAAGAAGGCCGTTAACTTCACGAAAAGAAAGGCTGGGAGCAGGGACCAAAAATCCACGCCAAACGCCAAATCGAAGCCCGGCCACGCCCACTCAGGAAAACTCAGCCAGGGGGCGGCAAGCACTTCGCTTCCATCGTACAGCCCCATAGACACGGCGACGGCCAGACCGGAGGCAACGGTCAGCGGCAAGACCCAGAGGCGCACTGCCGGTGACGACTGCAAGGCGCCCCACAGGCCCGCACCCAGCGCCACGATTCCAGGGACCAGCACACGCGCCGACACGTCCTGTGATTGGCCGATGGTGCGTTCCACGATGAACGGCACGGCCGAAACTGCGACCAGCATGATCACGATGCCACTGACCGTCGGCGTGAATACCCGGCGTAGTGACGCCAGGCGCGCGATCAGCAAGAACTCCAGTAGGGTTGCAGCGACCACTAAACTCGCCAAGAGGCTTGGCCCGCCCTTTTCGAGCGCCAGTGCGGATATGGCCAAGAGCGGCACGTTGAAGTTTGTGACCACCAGCCGGCCCGACCCCATGTACCGAAACGGAAACGCATGCAAGATCATGCTCAGGCCCGAGATCGCCAACCCGGTAAAGACGACCCAGGCCAAGTAACGCTCGGATTGATCGGCGGCACGAACAACAAGCGTCGTGAGCAGGATAATGCTAATCGTGTTGGGGACGAATATCTGGAGTGCCGCGCCCAACGCCAGCAGCGGCGGACACCGCTCTTCCGGTTGGTAACGCATCTTGATCCAGCTTTTCCATGCGTCCTGTGCGGGTAATGGCGGTGGCGCGGCGGTACGGCCACCGCGCCACCGTCATGCCAGGAAGATCACCAGGGAAAACGGGCGGAGCCGTGCCAGTGACACCCTATCACCAACACGGCCCCACCGTCGTCACCACCGGCCGAGCGACTGCTCGTCCCTACTCCTCGTCGAAGTACGCCGACCCGAAGATCAGTCCGTCGTGCCGGACCACCCACAGGTTCCGCTGCACCCTCTCCGAGGTACGTGGGTTGGGCACCGCGAATCGGATCCAATGCCCTTCCTCCGTCGCTCTCGTTATTACTCTCCCGATGTCGGGACGACCGGGTGTCCCGACCAGCTTGGCGTCCTTGCCGATCACCCCCGGTAGGAGCGGATGCACCAGGTACGTGTCGTTCTCGCCAATCAGGATCAGGTGCCACTGACCGTCTATGCTCTCAAGGCTGTTGTAGTGTGCTACCGTTGCCTCCAGGCCGTCACGCTCATAGCGTTCAATCGCTTCCTGCACGTAAGCCAGTGTGCGCCCTGCTGGATCGTCAATGACGGGATAGTAGCCGGAGGCAAAGATCCGTCCGTCGTGCCGGATGGCGTAAGCGATCTTCGGCACCTCCCTGAGCGTCACGGGATGCGGCCACAGGTATTCGATCCAGTGCCCTTCCTCCGTGGCCTTGGCGATCTCCTTCCCTAGCTCATAGCCGTCCGACCCGACCACGTCCTTGATGTCCGTGCCACGTAGTTGCGGGAACAGCGGATGGACAAAGTAGATGTCGTTCTCGTCCATCGCGAACAAGTAGAACTGCCCCTCGAAGCTGGCTACGCTGTTGTAGTACGCCGCCATCGCCTCCAGGCCGTCACGGTCGTAGCGCTCGATGGCCCGCTGCACGTACTCCACGGTGTACTCCCGTGGATCGGCGGTCTTCCACGCCGGCGTTTCCGCGACTTCAGCGGCGGTGTAATACCCCGACGAGAAGATCAGCCCGTCGTGCCGGATCGTCCAGGTCGTCTTCGCCTCTTCCCGCTCGGTGGCCGGGTTGGGCCACAGGTACTCCACCCAGTGCCCTGCCTCCGTGGCCTGGGCGATCTCTTTGCCCAACTCCTGGCCGTCCGATCCGACCACGTCCTTGATGTCCGTGCCGATCAAGTGCGGGAAGATCGGATGCGCGAGGTAGATATCGTTCGCGTCTATCAAGAACAGGTACAGCGGCCCGTCCACACTCGCCCGACTGTTGTAGAAGGAGACGGTCGACTCCAGTCCCTCGCGCTCGTAATGAGCGATGGCCTTGTTGACGTAATCCACGACCACGTCCGCGAGATTCTCCCGCAGGACGGAATGGCTACTTCCGAAGATCAAACCATCGTGGCGAATATAGAAGACGCGCCGCGGCTCATTCTGGCCGGTAGCCGGGTTGGTCGCCAACCGATCAACCCACAGCCCCTCTTCAGTCACCTTGCCGATCAGCGCTCCCAACACGCTGCGGGGGCCAAGTGGACTACCCGCCAGATCCGGGAAAATCCCCGATGCCAATAGCTTGCGTTCAGCCTCGCTGAAGATGACTATCGCTCGATCACCATCAAGACTCACTGGGCTGTTGTAGTAGGCGGCGGTCGCCTCCAAGCCTTCCCGTTCGTAGCGAGCGATGGCTGCCATCACATACGCAATCGTCTGCGCCTCTGCGTCCGTGGCTGCCTCAGGCGCAGCCGTTAACTCACGCTCCCAGTCGAAGCGCTCGGTATTGAGCCGCTGCTGAAGACCGAGCGGGCCCAGCACCCACGTGCGGGAACCATCGGTGAAAGACGTATGGTTGGTCGCCTTCTGCCAGACGAGCAGGCCGTTCTTCGTCTGCTGGAGCGTGACGCCCTTGCCAGGATGATGTTGCTCGTTCTCCACGCAGTCGCCCACCGTGTCCGGGATCATCGCCTGCAGCGCCTGGAAACCCAGCACGAACTTGCAGTCCGCCGCGGCCGCGGCCCGCCCGGCGCCGCCAACGAACGCAAAGAGCAGCACGGCAAAGACGACGATGGCGGCCATGGCCAAGGGCCAGACCACTACCCGTGTGCCAATCGGCGTGTGCAGAGTCATCGCTTCCTCCCAATTCACCAGCATTCTGTGCCTTTCCCTCAGCGGGTCTGCTTAAAGCCCTGGCCTGATGCAGAATACGTGAGCACAGGCTGTTGATAGACGAAGATACCTTAGTAACATAGCTGGGTCCTGTCAAGTGGCCGCGACGGTCGGTAATGTCAACCGAGCCGCGCAGCCGCAGTAAGATGAGGAGAGCACCGTGACCGGCACGCTGTCGCGGGAGGTCATGTACGCCGAGGTCGCGCACGCTCCAACCGGGCGAGTGCTACCCCTGGCAGCCGCGCCCCACCGTCACAGCTACAGTTCAGCCTAGAAATCGCCCGTCGCTAAGCACTGACTACTTGTGATTATTAGTATCAACTGATATCCTATCATAGGGGATACAAATCTCAGGAATATGTTCCGACTAATCTCCGGCAACTGGTCTCCGCTCACCGACCGATCTCGCGTGCGGGCAGCCGCTGGTTCATTCGGCGCCGGGCCAGTGAGAACGGGTACTGTCGGGGTAAACCGCGGACTGCCGGAAGTTACACCGTCTCCAGGCAGGTTTCCGTCTCGATAATTTGGAGGTTGGAAGCGGATGACTGCTACCAGTGTTTCGGTTGAAGCTGCACCGGGCAGCACTCGGAAGCGGCAATCGTCGGTCAGTCGCCTGATCGCGCCCTTGCGTCGCACCCTGATCTGCGCCTGCCTGTTGCAGGCGGTTGCATCTGTAGCGGGCGTCGGTCCCTATATCGCTGTCGCGGAGTTGGGGCGCGTCCTGTTGGCGCCGGGACCAGTGGATGAATCGCGCGCCTGGCTTATCGCGCTGTTCGGCGTCGGCTCTCTTGCGGTGCAGTTCATATTCATGATGGCCAGCGGGGCGACAACTCACCTCGCCGACGTTGATTTCCAGTACCACCTGCGGCGCGACATGTCCCGGCGGCTGACCGCCGCTCCGCTGGGTTGGTTCACCGAGCGCAACGCCGGCGCTGTCAAAAAGGCGCTTGAGGAGGACGTTTCGACGCTGCACCACGTCGTTGGGCACTCATACACCAACATGACCGCAGCAGCCGTCACACCATTAGTGGTGCTCGCCTATCTGTTCTGGGCCAACTGGCAATTGGCCCTCGTTACGCTCATTCCGGTTTTCCTGGGAATTGGCTTCTACGGTCTCATGAACTTCGGTCACGGAGATAAGATGATCGCCTACGACCAATCACTCGAAGACGTGAACAGTTCGGCCGTCGCGTTCGTGCAGGGGATCGCGGTCGTCAAGACGCTTGGTCAGGCCCGCCGGGCCTACGACCGTTTCGTGGAGCGGGCACAGGCCTTCGTCACGTACTTCTGGGAATGGGTTAGCGGCCTGATCCCCGCCATGTCGGCGGCCATGACCGTGCTGTCACCCATCTTCATGCTCACGGTGTTATTGGCCGTAGGACTGGTTTTCGTGGTGACCGGACTGGTTACGCCGATTGATTTACTGCCCTTCGTGGTGCTTGGTCCAGGCCTGGTGGCCCCGTTTCTGACACTGTCATACGCCCAGAACGATCTGCTGCTCGCGCGGAAGGCCGCCGACCGAATCGCAGAGCTTCTCGATACGCCGACCCTCCCGCAGGCGTCCAACCCGCGGAAACCGCACGACACGCGCGTCGTGTTCGAGAACGTCAGTTTCTCCTACGATGGACAGACCGAGGCGGTGAGAAACATTGACCTTACACTTGAACCCGGGACCGTCACGGCCCTCGTGGGCGCTTCCGGGTCCGGAAAGAGCACGCTTGGCCGGCTGCTGCCGAGATTCTGGGATCCGACCGCAGGGCGCATCACCATCGGCGGCGTCTCGGTGGACGAAATTGACAGCGATGATCTCTACCGGCTGGTAGGTCTAGTCTTTCAGGATGTCCAACTGCTCCGCGCTTCAATTCGCGAGAACATCGCTTTGTCAAAGCCGGACGCCTCAATGGAGCAGATTGAGCAAGTCGCCCGCGCGGCTCAGATTCACGATCGTATCGTTGCGCTGGATCGCGGCTACGATACGGTCGTTGGAGAGGCGGCGCAGTTGTCGGGAGGAGAGGCGCAACGAGTCTCCATTGCCCGCGCAATACTGGCAGACACCCCGATCCTTGTACTGGATGAAGCCACTGCTTTCGCTGATCCCGAGGCGGAGGCAACGATACAGGATGCGCTTTCGGAGTTGATAGTCGGGCGAACCCTCTTGGTGATTGCACATCGACTCCACACGATTGTGGGAGCCGACCAGATCTGCGTTCTGGAGCACGGCCAAATCGTACAGCGAGGCACCCACTCGCAGCTCGTTGCCTCGGACGGCAACTACAGAAAACTGTGGGCAGCCAGCGAGGCATCGCCATGATTCGCTCTCTCTTGGAGGTCGCTCCCGCCGCCGCATTGCGTCCACTGCGTTGGAATCTCGCGGGCCTCGCCGCCGAATCGATTCTCATGGGCGTAGGATTTGCTTTCCTCGTACCGATACTGCGATCGTTGTTCGCCGGTGATCCCGATGGCGCCTGGGTATGGCTCGGCGCCATGGCGGGGGTGCTCGCTGCCTATGCGGCCGTGCGTTACAGTACGCAAATCCTGGGTTTCCGGACGGCCATCGGGATGGCCGACGGGATGTTCAGGCGACTCGGAAACCACATTGCACAGCTACCACTAGGCTGGTTCGATGCCACCCGTGTCGGCAGCCTGGGACAGCTCACGAGTCAGGGCGTGGTTGATGTCATGGGCGTGCCCGCCCACCTACTTCGTCCGGTGGTAAATGCGTTCCTTACGCCGATCACCGTGATCGTGGTGATGTTCGCGTTCGACTGGCGCCTCGCCTTAGCGGCCTTGATCACCGCGCCGATCGCGTGGTTAGTCTATCGCTGGTCAGGCAACCTGGTCGCGCTCACCGATCATCGCACCCATGCGGCTGCCGTCGAGGCGTCGGGAAGAATCGTCGAGTTTGCACAAGCGCAGCCTGTTCTCCGCGCCTTCGGCAGCTCTGCGGACAGGTACCGGCATCTGGAAGCCGCGCTTCGGGAACAGCGCGACGCGGCTCGTGCCCAGATCTTCACGGCGGCGCCAGGCCTCGCATGTTTCATCCTAGTCGTCCAGCTGGCGTTCACCGTCCTGGTGCTGTTCGGACTTAACCTGGCGTTGGGCGGAAGCATTGACATCGCGGAGTTGCTCGCAATACTGGCGTTGGCGGTACGTTATGTTCAACCTTTGGTAGAAGCCGCCGATCTCGGAGGGGCGCTTCGGATCAGCCAGAACAGCCTCGGCCGGATGGATGAGCTGTTTGCAACCCAGCCACTGCCTGAACCCTCCGAGTCAGCCGACCCACAAGCGCCAACCATTGAGTTTGAATCGGTCAGCTTTGGCTACGATGAAAAGCCCGTTCTCGAAGATGTTAGCTTCAGCGTCCCACAGCGCAGTATGACCGCCATTGTTGGACCGTCCGGCGCCGGCAAGACCACTATCCTCAGACTCATAGCTCGGTTCTGGGACGTCGGGAGAGGGGTCGTCCGTGTCGGCGGAGTGGACGTGCGCGACCTCTCAACAGAGGCGCTGATGGGGCAGATTTCGGTTGTTTTTCAGGATGTATACCTATTCGACGGCACGATAGAAGAGAACATACGGCTCGGGAAGCCCAATGCTTCGGCAGCTGCGGTCCGCGCCGCTGCCGAGCTCGCCAGGGTTGACGAGATCGCCGCCAGGTTGCCGGATAGCTGGGAGACGCGAGTAGGAGAGGGCGGTGTCCGTCTTTCCGGCGGCGAGCGTCAGCGGGTCTCCATTGCGCGGGCAATTCTCAAGGATGCCCCGATCGTGCTCCTCGATGAAGCAACGGCCGCTCTCGACCCGATCAACGACCGGTGGATTCAGCAGGCGCTGCGTTCGCTCACCAACGATAAGACCATCGTGGTTGTGGCTCATCGCCTACAGACGGTCCAATCCGCCGACAACATTCTGGTATTGGAGCAAGGTCGGATTGTCGAGCAGGGAGCACACAGCCTGTTAATCGAGCACGACGGCCTTTATGCCACCTTCTGGCGCGAGCGTGTCCGCGCCGCCGGTTGGCGCCTGGCACCGGGCAATGCGGTCTCGACCATCTGACAGTCAGTTCAAACCGCCTCATGTAGTTCTCAACCCGGCTTGCGTTCGATCTTCGAGACTTGCGGTAACCTAGGGCATTACGCCACTGAATGCGTCCTCCCTGCCGATTAACCTGTCTGTTGCGCCGGCCAAGCCAGAGGATGCCCCAATCGCCGCCAGACCGGTGCAGCCAAGACGACCATGGCGAGCGGCCAGACCACTGCCCGTGTGTCAATAGGTATATGTATATTCATCACTTTCTCCTCATATACCGGCATTCTGCGCCTTTCCCTCAGTACGTCTGCCGAAAGCCTGGCAAGCAGCAGAACGCACGAACACATACCCTTGGCAGGCCGGACTATCGCAACCAGGTGTTTAACTGCTGTCAAGTGGCTGCGAAGAGGAGTAAAGCCAACCAAGCCGCCTAGTCGCAGTGAGGGGAGGAACGCACCGTGACCGGCACGCTGTCGTGGGAGGTCATGTACACCGACGAGCGCTTCTCGTGGTTCTGGCCACCGGCCTTCGACCCGGAGCAGGAGCCGCTCCACGTACAGAGTATCGTCGCCCTGCTCGGAGCGCAGCCGGGCACGCGCCTGCTCGACCTCGCCTGTGGCCGCGGCTGGCTTACAGTGCCGTTGGCGCAGCGCGGCTTCATCGTCACCTGGCAGCGTGCCGACATGCGTCATCTACCGGCAGCCTGGACCGGGCGCTTTGACTACGTGATCCACACCCTCAGTGAGTTCGGCTGCTTTGCCGAGGAAGCCGAAAACCAGCGCGTGCTGGCGGAGGTCGCGCGGGTGCTCACACCGGGCGGACGGTACCTCCTCGATGTCGTCGTGAACCGCGATGGCTGGCTGGTACGAGGATGGTCGAGCGGGTGGCTGGAAGGCGCCGGCTTTCGAGTCCGCGAAGAATACTCCTATGACTTGGTGCGCGGCATCCAGCGCAGACACTATCGTTGGGATGCCGGCCAGGGACCCCAGGAATATGAGTGGCAGGCCCGTATGTACACCCCGACCGAGGTCGTGCGGATGCTCGATATCGCCGGCTTGCGGTTGGTCGCCGCCTACGGCAGCCTGACCGGCGCCGAGCTAACCCGCGAGAGCACGGGCATCACCATCGTCGCAGAAAAATGAGTCCCTCGCCTTGGCGCTTCACCCACCACATGGAGACTGACTGGGGTAGGTACGGGTGAAGCCGTAGGGGCGCAATATGTTGCGCCCGTCCCCCGGCGGCGAGTTCTTTGTCGAGGCCCCGTCCCCCCGTCGCAACGGGGGGACCATAGGGGGGCCGCTATTGCGCCTACTCCAACAAGTCGTGGCAGATGGCCCCGATGTTCTGCGCTGGTGGGCGCAGCCCGGCCAGGTGCGCCAACGTCGGTGCCACGTCGGTCATCCGCATCAGCCCATGACGCTGCCAGTCGCGCTCGTACCCCGCCTTGACGCCCGGCCCGGCCAGAATCCAGCAGCCCATGTTCGTGAAATACGGCGTCTCGGCATGGGGCACCTGCGAGCCGTGCAACGCCCCCCGCCCCTGGCCAATCGAGCCGCCGTCGAGCGGCGGGCCCCAGCCAAAGCCGCGGTTGAACGTGAACACCACGTCGCCGCAGATGTCACCCCAAAAGCCGATCAGCTGCCCGTCCTCCAGCTTGAGCGCCAACGCGACGGCACGCTTGTCCGTCAGTAGGTCGCGCCAGTCGAGCAGCGCGTCAATAATCGCTTCCTGCACCCGCGCGTAGTCCGCCGCCGGCACAATGCCCATCGGCTCGCGCCCGCGCAGGTTGACGAAGACTTCCGAGCCGCGGTCGGCCTGCGTATAGACCTGAGAGCGCGAGAAGTCAATCGCGCCGCCCGGCTTCAGCACCAGCAGTCCCGTCTCCTCCAACCGCGCATTGAGGTGTGCCCAGCGATGCGCGGGCGCCATCGCATGATCCGAGATGACGCAGACGAGCGTCTCGTCGTCTGCCAGCTCCAAGAACTGCTTCAGTACGGCGTCCCCGATGATGTAGGTCTGGCGCTGGGCCTCGATCATCCAGGCGCCGCGTTCGGGATCGTAGTCGGGGCCGTCGGGATCGGCCGGGTTCACGGTCGGGTGATTGATGTGATCGAACAGATGCCAGTGGCAGTAGTGCTGATCCCAGCCCCCGTGTTCGGCGACATAGCGAGCCACCTTGACCTCCCATTCACCCTGGTAGCGGATGTCGCCCATAAAGGCCCGCAGCTCGGCCTCGCCGTCTACCGGATTGATCGAGAACGTGTCGAAGAAGGGACCGCAGTGCTCCAAGATCTCCTCGCTCAGGCCGGCGGGGGAGGCGAATCCTTGAGTGCTGTAGACCTGCGACGTAACGAACCGGACGGTCAACTGCTCGTGGTCCACGGCGAGCAGATGGCACCGGATAGAGCCGGCACGAGCCGTGGCGCCGCTGCCCCAGTTGGCATTGCCAAACGCCGACCACTCGCCCAAGGTCAACTCAGCCAAGGGCGGTTGGGCAGCATCGGGGCTGCAGTAGACCGCGCTGCGGCCCAGACCACCGTCGTCGCGCCGCTCGACCAAGAGATACAGCGCGTCCTCGCTACCATCGTGCAGCGGCAACGGGCAGCGCGCAGCGAGCGCGCCGGCCGGCGCGTGCCGCCAGCCTTGCTCGTCAGCCGGTGCGAGGCGCACCGTCGAGCTGCCGGGCGGCGCGCCTTCCTCGGCCAGATCGGTGGTCGCCCCGCTCCGTCCACCCATGCCGGCCGCGTCCTCGCCCGTACCCCCGCCTGCGGCGCGCGGCGTGCAGAAGAACTGCACCGGCGGCGCAATCGGCAGCGTGGAATCGTGGAAGCCGGGCGCCACGACGTAGCCGTGCTCCATCCGGCTCGGCCACACTCCCGACGGATAGAACGTCACGAGCACGCGCTGTCCGGCCTGATCTGCCACTTCCCAGATCGTCTCGGCGGTCATCGCCTCGGACTGCCACGAGTCCAGCCGCGGCGCCGACCACGGGGCCGTCTTTTCCCGCACGCTCCAGCCGGCCAGACCATGCGTACCGGCCGGCACCCCGGTCATCATCGTGGCCCAGTTCGTCGGCGTCCACGCGGGGATCGCGCACAGCAGGCGGTTGGTCGAGCCGCGCGCCATCAGCGCCGAGAACGTCGGCAGACACCCTTCCGCCGCAAAGCGTTGCAGCAGCGGCAGGTTCATGCCATCCAGTCCGATGTGCAGTACCTTCTTCGCGCCCCCGTACCCCGGAATCGCCATGCTTCCCTCCACTCGCTTGCGGCCGCCTCTTGCAGCGCCGCCCTCGCCCCTAAATCATACGGGCATTTGCCACCGCCCGGCGCCCCGACCGAGACCGTAACCGTTTCGTCCATCGGTGACGGGGAACAGCAGAACCGTTGACTCGATCCCCGGCACTGCACCTTGACGATATGGTGCGATGTAACTACAATATCGTAGTTATCCGTAAAGGCTAAGTCGTTGCGCTGGACTTGGGACCCGGATAAGAACCGCGCAAATCTGCGGTCACACGGCCTCAGTTTTGAGACCGCCGCGCTTGTCTTCGACGATCCGCTTGCCATGACTCGTGACGATCCATATCCAGACGAGCCGCGCTGGCGAACGATGGGAATGATAGGCTCAGTGGTTGTGATGGTGGTTCATACCTGGCCCGAATTTGATTTGGATCACCGCGAACAGGTCGGGCGTATCATCAGCGCCCGGAAAGCGACCAGGCATGAACGGAGGACCTATGAAGAAGGCGAATCCTAGGTTGACCGACGATCAGAGAGCAGAGCTTGCGGCGCTCGAAGCACTGCCCGACGACCAGATCAACACGTCTGAAGTCTCAGAGATTCTCGATTGGTCGGACGCCAGGCGCGGCGTGTTCTACCGGCCCGTGAAGCAGCAGATCACCCTGCGCTTGGATGCCGATGTCGTCGCGTGGTTCAAGACACATGCACCGGGCGGCCGCGGCTATCAAACGGACATCAACCGCGCGCTGCGCGAGCACGTGCAGCGGATCGAAGCGCAGTGACCCGGTAAAGACGCTGCGACAGCCTACGCCCCCTCCGCGCAGCCAGCCGGTCGGCCAGCCCCGTCAGCGACCGGCGCTCTGATCAAGCCTACCGCTGTAGTCCGCGTAAACTGGAATCCGGTTACGTGGGAACGTTACCATAAGGGACAGGGCTGTGCGCTTCGCAACTGGCCAGGGATAGCGCGAGACAAGGTGAAGCCTTAGGGCACCTCTAGGATGCTTGCAGGCAGACTGTGTTTGGCTATCCCTGCACTGGCTACGCTCCCTCCTACCGCACCGATAGTACACTATGGCTGCCAGCCATCTTCAGGCGGATAGTAGTACCAGGGAGGCGGACACTCCCACTCGCCGCGAACGGACTTTTCTGTTCTGGCGTCAGGCCCTATGCAGCGCGGACCTCTAGGAGTGTTCCCCACGTGGTAGACAAACCAGCCTACAGATACAGTGCTCGCAAGCGCCAATACAAGTACCATGCCAGCCCCAAAGTGAGCAAAGCAGCCGCGATGCTCGGCACGAAACCTAGCTGACAGGATGTAGCGCAGGGCCACGATCCAGCCTGCTGCAACGAGCGCCAATATCAGATAGCCCATGTGGTTAGGGGGTAGCACGACGGTTCATTCCCTTTGGGTAACAGCCATGGTTACATATTGCAGTCACGCCTCTGCCAGCGTTTCCAGAAACTCACGGGGACTGAGAATCGCAATGTTGCCGTGTGAGCCGAGGGATTGCAGTTGGTGGTCGCCGGTCACGAGGTATCCGGCCTGTGCCGAGATGGCAGTCGAGAGGATCAGGTCGTCTTCCGGATGTGTAGCAACGCCAGTGACGACGGTGGTGATGCGTACCGGCACAGCACGGCGGCGTAGCAGACGCTGCGTGCGTCTGAGCTGTTGTGCGGTGAGGCGGCGACGGAAGTAGCGTTTGGACAAGGTACGGGAGAGTTCGGTGAGGATCGGCTCGGATACGATAAGCTCGAAGCGGCTTTGCCGCCACGCACGCCAGAGTTGCCCCGGGACACTAGCGGGATTACGAAACCCTACGATGCCCGACGCCAGCACGTTGGTATCTAGCACCGCCGTAATCACGGCGAATTCGTGCTATCGCCGGTCTGCTGACGATTCTCCCGGCGGACCTCGGCTACCGCTTTGGCAACCTCACGTTCGATTTCTTCTGCCGGCACGTCGGCGAAGGTGCTGCCAATCTCATCAAGGATGCCGAAATCCTGTTCCCGTTCCTGCTCCAGCCGGTCCAGTCGTGCCAGGTCTTGAGCCGAGATAATCGCTGCTAACGGGACGCCGCGCTCTTCCACCAGTACACGTCCCTCTTGCCGCGTGACCTGCCCTAGTAGCTTGGTGAACTCGTGCCTTGCCTCGGATGCCGAGACCGTTTGGAGCGACAGCGATTGCTTGGACATGCTCTTCCTCGTCTCCTGCCTCGCTATGTCCGGGGCTACCGTGGTACACACTGGCAACGTAAATGGTCTAGTCGCAAGGCTACCAGGGCAGTCTAACACGGGTAGACTGCGCGAGCACGTACAACGCATGGAAGCGCAGTAACCCGGTAACGGCGTGGCGCTGCCCCGAGCTACGCCTGCACCGGGGTCAGCCGGTCCGCCAGTTCCGCCAATGTACGCACGACGGCATCGGGCGGGTAGCCTAAGCCGTCCGGCGTGGTGTCTTGGCGATTCACCCAGAAAGTTCGCAGGCCGAACGCTTTTGCGCCCGTGATGTCGAAGGCATTGGACGACACGAAGCCAATCGCCTCCGTTGGCATCCCCAGTCGCTGCGGCAGCAGGGCATAGACGCGCGGGCTGGGCTTGTAGACACCCACCGCCTCGACGCTGATCAACTCGTCGAAGACCGCCGTCAGCCCCGCGGCCCGCGTCACCGCCGCGAGCATCTGCGGCGTCCCGTTGGAGATGATTACCAGCCTGCGATTGACGGCCAGGCGAGCGAGCGCCGCCGGTACCTCGGGATACGCCGCCAGGTGGTCGTAGCTCTCCAGCAGGCGCGTGTGGGTCGCGGGACCGCAGGACAGCCCCAGGTGTTCACATGCGTAGCGCAGCGCCTTCCCGGTTACCGCCCAGAAGTCCTCATACCGGCCCATGAGGCTGAGCAGCCAGGTGTATTCCAGCTGTTTGTCCCGCCACAACCGGCTCAACGTCTCGCCGCGCGACGGAAACGCCGCCTCGCACGCGGCAACGACCGAATGCACGTCGAACAACGTGCCGTAAGCATCGAAAGCCAATGCCCCAATGTCGAGATTGCCAGCCCTCTCGCTCATAGCCGCTCACCTCAGGGAGTGGGCCTCATCCCCGCCCGTCCCCCCGCCATGCGGGGGGACCATAGGGAGGCCGGAGCACTTTCCCTGGCCGGCAGCGGTGGACCGCTGCCGCAATCGCTCCCCTTCCCTGCGAGGGAAGGGGCCGGGGGTTAGGTCCGCCCTACAAATAAGCATCGCCCCCCTCGCGCTTCAGCTGCTCGACGACCTCGCGCACGTCCTGCGTGCGGTCGCGGTGGCATACCAGCAGCGCGTCGCCGGCATCCACAATGACCAGGTCCTCCACGCCAATCGTGGCGATGAGCCGGTCGCCGGTGCGGATCAAACAGCCGTCGGTAGCGACCGCGATGTGGCGGCCCGCGCCGCCGATCACCGTGTTGGTGCCCTCGGTCGCCGGTGTGATCTCTTGGATCGCCGCCCAATCGCCCACATCGCTCCAAGGGAACTCGCCCGCCACCATCAGGACGTTGGTTGCCTGCTCGAACACGCCCGTATCAATCGCAATCGGCTCCAGGTCGGCGTAGACCGCCGCCAGCGTCGCGTCCTGCTGTGCCGTGCCCCACGCGGCCTGGATGGCCTCGACACCGCGCGCTAACGCCGGCATGTAGGTACGGAGCGCCGTCAGAAAGTGGCGAGCCTGAAACCCGAAGTAGCCGGCATTCCAGAAATACTCCCCGGATTCCACGAACCGCTGCGCTGTGGCCGCGTCGGGCTTCTCGACAAACCGCTCCACCGCGTAGACGGCGGTCCCTTCCACGCTGAACGCCCGCTGTTCGCGGTGGATATACCCGTATCCGGTCGCCGGCCCGGCCGGCTGGATACCGATGGTGAGCAGGTAGTCACCGCGTTCCGCCGCCAGCAGCGCCGTCCGCAAGACGCGCCGGAAGGCGTCGTGATTCTGGATCGCATGGTCCGCGTGCAGCGAGACGACCGTCGCCTGCGGATCGTGGGCCGCGATCACCCCCGTCGCAAAACCCACCGCCGCGGCCGTATTCCGGGGCTGCGGCTCGGCCAGGATGTTGACAGCGGGCAGCGCCGGGAGCTGCGTGACCGCCTCTGCGGCATGCTCCACTGCGGTGACGATGTAGATGCGCTCCGGCGGTACCAGTCCGTCCAAGCGGGCCACCGTCTGCGCCAGCAGGCTGTCGTCACCGATGATCGGCAGTAGTTGCTTCGGCCGGCTGGCACGCGACAGCGGCCACAGCCGCGTGCCCTGCCCACCGGCCAAGATGACGGCATAGGAATGGTCGAGTTCCCTAGACATTCACACTCCTTCTGTTTGCACGAGTGCCTCGACATGATACCTTGCAGGGCACGATGGCACTGTATGGGGCGGTAGAAGGCGGCGGCACGAAGTTTGTCTGTGCGGTAGGCAGCGGTCCATCGGACCGCCTCGCCACCGCGCGCATCCCGACGACCACACCCGCCGAGACCCTCCCCCGCGTGCGCCGCTTCCTGCTCGACGCCGCCGCGCAGGCGGGGCAGCCCCTCGCGGCCATCGGCATCGCCACGTTCGGACCGATTGAGTTGGACCGGCAATCGCCGCGCTACGGCTACATGCTGCCAACCCCGAAGCCAGGGTGGAGCGGCGCACCGGTTGTCCCCGCGATCACGGCCGGGCTGGACCTACCGGTAGCCGTGGATACCGACGTCAACGCCGCCGCCCTCGCCGAGTACCGCTGGGGCGCCGCGCAAGGCTGCGATCCGGCGCTCTACGTCACGGTGGGCACCGGGATCGGCGGCGGAGTCGTCATCGGCGGCATGCCGCTCCATGGCCTGCTCCATCCCGAAATGGGCCATATCGCCGTCCCCCGTGCCCGCGATGCCGCCGGCAACCGCGACGAGTTCGCTGGGACGTGCCCCTTCCACGGCGACTGCATGGAAGGCATGGCCGCTGGCGGGGCGCTCGCCGCCCGCGCGGGCCGGCCGGCGGACGATCTCGCGCCGGACAATCCGGTCTGGGAGCTTGAGGCGCACTATCTGGCCGCCGGCCTGGCGCAGCACGTGCTCGTGCTCTCGCCGCAGCGGATTGTACTCGGCGGTGGCGTGCTGCAACAGGCGCATCTGCTCCCGCGCATCCACGCTGCGTTGCGGGCGCAGCTACGCACCTATATCGCGCGGCCGCAGGTGGATGCCGACGTGTGCAGCTACGTCGTGAAGCCGCACTTTGGCGATGAGGCGGGATTAGCCGGCGCCTTTGCGCTGGCGATGTCGGCCGCCGGCGTCGCGTGACACCCCGTCGGCGCGGTCAAAGCTGGAGACCGAGCAGGCCGACGTAGACGGCGTAGCCCACGAGCAGCAGCCCGGCTTCCATGCGCCGGAGCTTGAAGCCCGTCCGCAAGAAGAGCAGCAGCGCCAGGCTGCCGATAGCCAGCACCGGCAAGCCCGGATTCACCACCGCCGCCGGTAGCGGATCGCTCGTTATCAAGCCGACCGCGCCGCCGATCAGAAGCAGGTTGAAGACGTTCGAGCCAAGCACGTTCCCGACGACCAGGTCCGTTTCCCGCCGCACGGCCGCGATGATCCCCGTCACCAGTTCGGGCAGCGACGTGCCAATCCCCACCACGGTCAGGCCGACGAACCCCTCGTCCACCCCGGCCGCCAGCGCCAGCGATACCGCCCCACGCACCGTCAGCTCGGCGCCGAGCAGCACAAGGCCCAGCCCGACGAGCGCCCGCAGCCCTTCGCGCAGCTTGGCGCTGGAGCCGGTTTGCGTGCCGACCAGCCCCTCGACCTCCTCAGCCATGATGGCCGTGTCTTGCCGCTCGCGCAGCGCCAGCCACAGCAGCCAGCCCATCGCCACGATGAACACCGCGAGGAGCACGCCACCTTCCAGCGCATCGAGACTCCCGTTCAACGCCAGGCCGATGAAGAGCAGCGCCGCGACCGTCGAGATCAGCGCCTCCCGCCGCACAATGGTCACGTTGACGATGGCCGGCTGCACCATCGCCGCCGCGCCCAGCACCAGCCCGATATTGGAGATATTGCTGCCGACCAGGTTGCCGAACGCCACGCCGGAGCGCCCCTGCACGGCCGCCAGCACGCTCGCCACCATCTCCGGCGCCGACGTACCGAAGCCGATCACGATGACGCCGACCACGATAGGCGAGATGCCGAACGCCTGCGCCACCCGCGCCGACCCGGTGACAAACAGTTGCCCCCCGCCCGTCAGCAGCGCAATCCCGATCACCAGCATCAGCACGTCAACGAACATGCACTGTCTCCTTGGGTGCGGGCATGGCTGGCCCCCTCCCTAGCCCTCCCCCGTCCCGACGGGGGAGGGAACAACACTATCCCGCCTGACAAGGGTAGGGTTTTTACGTAGGGGCGCGATGAATCGCGCCCTGCCTCCCGTCATTCCCGCGAAAGCGGGAATCCACACCCCCTCTCTATCGCTCCGCGATGGAGAGGGGGGCGGGGGGGTGAGGTCTACCCGCCCCGTCATTCCGGCGCAAGCATGTCCCGTACTCCGATACGGGGCCGCAATCCCCGTCCCCCCCGTCGGGACAGGGGGACCCAGTCCATCGTCATTGCGGCGTAGGCCGCAATCCCCGTCCCCCCGCCGCAACGGGGGGACCATAGGGGGGCTACCGCAGCCCCAGTTCGCGCAACCGGGCCAGCAAGTATTCCTGCGGCCGGTCGCCCTTCACCCGGTTGCAGTGCGAGCATAGCAATTGCAGATTGTCCGGATGGTTCGTGCCGCCCCATGATTGGGGGACGATATGATCCACGTCGAACGCCCGGAACGGAAACTCCGTGTCACAGCCCGCACAGCGTCCTTCCTGCTGGCCAAACAGCACGTGTTTCTGCTGGCGATACGGCGGCAGTATGCCCACGTCCGTCCGGCGCGGCACGTCCGTTCTCGCCGTCACCAGGCCGGCGATGTCCTGCCGCTCCTGCCGCAAGCTGGCCGTTAACTCGGCCAGTCGCATCTTGACGAGTTCAACGGCCTTGGGCGAGAGGTCAATGCCAATCCACTGCCGCCCCAGCTTCTCGGCCGCGACACACGCCGTCGCGCAGCCCGCGAACGGGTCGAGCACCATATCACCCTCGTTGCTGCTGGCGGCAATGATCCGCTCTAGTAGGGCGAGCGGCTTCTGTGTCGGGTAGCCGGTCCGTTCCTTCGCTTGTGCTTGGACCGGACGTATATCATCCCAGATGCTATCCACCGGGTTGCCCGGCATTTCGTCGAGGTAGCGCTTCTGGCTCGGCACCGCTCCCGGCCGCGATTGCACCACGCGCCCCTGTTCGTAGGCCCGTTGCATCCGTTCCTGCGTCCAGCGCCAGACGCGCGTCACGCCGAGAAACTCATAGGTCAGGTTGGGACGGTTGCGGTTTGGATTGGTCAGGTCGGATAGGCGATAGCGGCGCCCAGTGCCCGGCTCGACATACCTGTAAAACTTTTGCACATACTCCTGGTCATACGGACGGTAGCTACGATGCCAGGTGAAGTCATCGGATACGCTGTAGTAGAGCAGGTAGTCAGCGTTGTTTGGATAGCCCCGGTAGGAGAGTCCTTTCGCATTCGTTCGCCGCCACGTGATCTCACTCCGAAAGTTGCTCGCTCCAAAGACGGCATCCATTAGCCCCTTGAGATAGTGGCTGGCCGTCGGGTCGCAATGAAGGTAGAGACTACCGGTTTCCTTGAGGACACGGTGCATTTCGAGCAACCGGACCGCCATCATGCATAGATAGGCTTGCATCCCCTTGCCATGGGTCAGCCCGGCGGCCTGCAGCAACTGGTACACCGCCGGGTGCTGATCGGCAATCAGACCCATCCATGCCACGTCGAGGTCGGAGAGCGTCCAGCTATCCTTGAAGGCCGCGCCGGCCGCTTTGCTCCCGACCGGCGCAGCGTACTCACGATTGCTATTGAACGGCGGATCAAGATAGATCAGGTCCACACACCCGCTATTGATCCCCCGCAGAATATCCAGATTATCTCCCGTCCAAATCGTCTTATCCGCAAAGTTCGCCTCAGCCATCCGTTACTCCCCCTTTCTCATGGTTCCCGGCAGTTCCATCCGCTCTGACAACAACCGTTCCTGCTTCCAGTCCTTCTTCTCACCGCACAACGGCGCCAAGCAGGACTCTCGTAGCATTTCTAAATGAAATCCCACAGGATTCTCTTCTTTCATCCCGTGAATTCTACCGATAGAAAACTCGACTAACCTGCAAAGATCATGCCACTCGTTTTTGTCTAGGCCTCGCAAAGCCATCGTGGTTGCCCCTAGAGGGATATCCTTATAACTCCTTACGCCATCATATGGCATAGGGACTAAGCCCTGCATGTGTAGATATTCCGGTTTCATCACATCGTAGTGAGCCAACATCACATTCCGTACCTGAAGGAAATGATCGCACAACCTCTTCATATCATCTGACAAATTATCTCTATCGAAAAGCCTGTAGTATTTATTAACTTTCCTTCGCAGTGGTTCTTTTCCTCCAGGAACTATAGTCCAATAGTAAAACAACTTCCGCCCTTTGTCCCAGCTGCCTAGATTCCAAGCTTCAGCCCATCTGAGGACAGCAACTGTAAATAGTGACTCGAGGATATAGTAGCCTACGATTCTATCTTCAGTTAGTTTTGATTCTCGCGCATATTCTTGCGCCACCCGAGCACTCCATTTTCCCATTTGAAGCGCATCTGTATTCAACCTAGCATTGACAAGTCTGCGGCCCAGTTCATTTGTCTCGGAATCTTTTAGCTGAAGGATTTGCCCGCAGGCTATAGCATCTATCACAGCTAACGCATTATACGAAGCTCGCAATAAAGCCAAGCATGGGCGAGACATTACAATCGTACTTGCACTTCTCATCTCTCTCTTCAACCTCAACTGATAATCCCACTCAGCAGCCTCGCACAACGGGCAAGTATGTTCACAGCGCGGACATAGACCTATAGTATCGTGTGTCGTGTAGCCATTACAGCGGGTTGCTTTCTGCAGTAAGACATCACACGAAGCACAAAGTTCAATGTTCCCATCACTATTTTCTCTATGTCGGACGGTTAATTCGGATAGCCGCGAAGCGAGGTACCCAGATTCCTGTGCTTCACGACCATGACGCTCGTCTTCGGAAATACCTCTGAGAATCTCGTAGTCTTTATAATCCTCAAAGCGCGGATATTCATTTATATCCGGTTCACAAGCAATACAGATTGTGCTGATGCGGTATACATCATAAATCAAGTGCTCGATATGAGTAATAAGCCAGCCATTTTGATGATAACGTGAAAACTGTTCTTCAATATCATCTAGTGTCGTGAAACCAGAACTGGAAATGAAGCGCTCGGCATACAATGGTGTCCTCAAACCATACTTCTTCTTCAACACCTTAATGCGTTTCATATCTTTATTAAGCTGCTTTCTCCAACCCACGATCCACCTCCACGATGTTGGTTCGGCTGCGTCCTGCGGGATGATAACACATTGCCTGCCCTGGCCCATCTTGCCGGCAGCGACAGCAGCCTTTGGGTATTGTCATTGCGCCCCCGGTCGCAGCATGACTCCCCCTCTCTATCGCTCCGCGATGGAGAGGGGGCCGGGGGGGCGAGGGTCGTCAAAACGTCGCCCCGTCGAATTCGATGGTCTTGGCCAGCCCGCGCTGGAAGTTCAGGTACTCGCTGCGGCTCAACCGCGGCTTGTACTCGCCCAAGAGCGCCCGCGCCTGTCGCGCATCGTCGGCCAACAGGTCAATCACCGTCATCGCCATCACTTTCGCCGGCAGCAGCACAGCGTTGTCGTAGTCCTTGATGTAGTAGTTGTTGCCGTGCCCGGTGCCCGTCGCGCCGGCGGCGTAGGGATGGATGCCCGGCATGATCTGCGTCAGGTCGCCCATATCGGTCGAGCCGCCCCGCGTCTCCACCTCGCGCACCTCGTCCGCCCCCACCAGCGCCACCGCGTTGTCCTTGTAGAGCGACGTAAGCTCCGGGTCGTTGCACAGCGGCAGGTAGCCCGGCAGAGTCTCGATCCGCACCTTGGCCCCCAAGCCCAGCGCCCCGGCTTGCAGCGCCCGATCCACCTTGCGGTTCGCGTCCGTGATCGCCTTCAGCGTCCGACCACGCACATACGTCTCCATCCGCACCTCTGCCGGCACCGCGTTCACGATGTCCCCACCGCGTGTAATGATCGGATGCACGCGGATCATATCCTGGTCGCGGAACGTCTCCCGGTTGGCGTGAATCGCCTGCAACGCGAGCGTCGCCGCGTTGAGCGCGTTGATACCGCGGTGCGGCGCGCCCCCGGCGTGGGCCGCGTGGCCGAGATAGGTAATCTGCTTGACCACGCACCCATTGGAAGACTCGCTGACTCCGGTGAGGCCGTCAGCCCGGTTCGAACTGGTATGCACCATCATCGCCATGTCCACGTCATCGAGCGCACCGACCCGCAGTAGCTCCGGCTTGCCGCCGAGGAACTCGATCTTCCCGGCCTTCCGCAGCCCCAAGCGGAAGCCGACCTCGACGTACTCCTCCGCCGGCACCGCCATACACGCCACGCGACCGGCCAGCTCCGGCAGCACGCCGGACTTGACCAGGCCGGTCGTCGTGCCGATCATCGTGGCGATCTGCGCGTTGTGCCCGCAGGCGTGGACCGCGCCGGTCGTCCGGTCCGCCGCCGGATGGTCGGCCACGATCAGCGAATCCAGCTCGCCCAGCACGGCCACCGTGGGGCCGGGCGCGCTGCCGCTGAGCATCCCTTTCACCCCCGTCAGCGCCAGGTCCGTCTCGAACGGGATTTCGAGCGCTCGGAAGCGCGCCGCCACCTGTCCGGCCGTGCGCGTCTCCTTGTAGCCCAGCTCCGGGTGCCGGAAAATGTCCTCGGCCAGGGCAATCAAGCCATCCGCGTGCTGATCTATCTCCCGACACACCCGCTCCTTCAACTCGGCAATCGCCGTTGCACTGGTCACACTCACCCTCCTCACCGCGCCATGATCGTTGAACGTCACTGGGCCGTGGCCGCACCCTCCGGCCGGTCGCGCGTCCCGGCGGCCGTCTCCCGCCGCCTGCCTCCCCGCCACCCGACGTGCAGCCACAGTGTAGCGGTACGCCCCCCACCCATGTACCGACCCGGCCGCACCGGGCGTGTGTAAGGACACAGCGCACCGCGCCGACTCCCCTTCCCTGCAGGGAAGGGGCCGGGGGTTAGGTCCGACTCCCCGCCGGCCAAAAACCTACCCGCATGAGGCCAGCCCTCACCCCGTCCGCATATTCGGCGTGACGCTGCCCAGGGTTATACACTAACCGCCAGTGGACGAGGTTCCGGCCTGGCGGTGCTACGAAGGCGGTGTGCAGTTGGATGGCCCAGCAGTTGAGGTCTCGAACCTGACCAAGCGATACCGCGACGGTACAGTGGCCAATCGCAACATCTCCCTTACCGTCCAGGCGGGAGAGTTCCTCGGTATCCTCGGCCCGAACGGCGCCGGCAAGACAACACTGGTGCGCCAGATCACCACCGAGCTGATCCCAACCGCGGGCTACGTGCGGGTATTCGGCATTGATGCCGTATCGCAACCCAACGAGGTGAAGCGCTACATGGGCGTCATGCCGCAAGAAGCCGGTCTATCTTTCGGCTTGTCGGTCAGACACCACCTCCGCATCTTCGGCAAGCTACGGGGCTTACCGGCGAAGCTCGCCTCACGCCGCGCCGCAGAGTTGATCTCCACCCTCGGCCTACAGGAGCATCGGGACAAGCCGGCCGAGCAGTTGTCGGTCGGGCTGCGGCGTCGCGTGCTCTTGGGGATAGCCTTGGTCGCCGCTCCACCCCTACTGGTCTTGGACGAACCGAGCGCCGGCCTCGATCCCGAAGCCCGCCACAACCTTTGGGGCCGCCTCCGCGACGCGCATCGGAGCGGCACGACCATTCTGCTGACCACACACAACATGGAAGAGGCCGAGGTGCTTTGTGACCGCGTGGGCATCGTCCAGCATGGCTCCCTGCTCACCCTCGACACGGTGGAGAGCCTGAAAGGTGCTTACGGCTATCAATACAAGATTATCTTCGACTCGGCCGCCGGCACCGAGACCGTCTACGGCAGCGACGACCGGACGTTGGTCCAACAGGTGCAGGCCAAGGGCATTCGCCAATACACCGTGGCGCGAACCACCCTTGAGGATGTCTACCTCAGTCTTACCAGAGAGCAGGAAAACCCCGGCCGCGGGGTAGATGATGCCTGATACGACCTCTGCCGGCCGGGACGCAACGAGCCGGAACCTCGCCGTCGCCGACCGTCTCTACCCAACAACCGGTGTCAGAAAGTTCGTACTGGACGCGGCCAGTGTTTTCGAGATCAACTTCATTCCATTTCTCAAGCAGTGGTACATTTCCGTCTTACTCGCGTCCGGGACCGCCCTGCCCTGGTTCTACGTCACCAGGGCGATTGCCCCGGACGATCCGCAGGTTGTCCGCCGGCTGATGGCCGGCACGCTCGTTTTCGGAGTAACCTTCTCCGTAGGAATGCTGGTCGGGCAGAACGCCGTGGCCCAGCGCTTCCAAGGCAATCTCCGGCTACTCATCTCAATGCCAATGTCCAAGGGCGCGTATGTGCTAGGTTCACTGGCCTTCTCCTCGATATCGGGCACGGTAACCGTGCTGGTGCTGCTGGGTTTTGGGCTGGTAGCCGGCGTAGGCATCAATCCGACCTGGGGCTTGGCGCCTGCGCTGATCCTGGCCGTCCTCACCGTGGCGGGCCTGACCATGTTCGTGGTGAGCTTTGCCCCGTCACTACAGGTAGGGAACCTCACGACGGGCTTGCTGTCGCTTGTCCTCGCAGCCCTGTCGCCGGTCTACTTCACAATCGAACAGGCGCCGTTACTGCTGAAGTTCCTGGGATACGTCTCACCCCTCCGGTATGCAGCCGACGCAATCGAGAAGTCGCTGTCCGGGCAGCACGACATCTGGATCGAGCTGGCCGTGCTGGCCGGCTTCGCGGTCGTAACGATGTCCCTCGGTCTATGGCGCCTACCCTGGCGAGAACGATAGCCTCGATGTGCTCTCGCGCCGGGAGGTCATTCACCATCGTCCCCCCGCGCAGCGGGGAGGCCGAGGCCCACAACCTCGCGGTGGACCGCACGTCCTCGTCCCCCCGTCGGGACAGGGGGGACCATAGGGGGGCCAGCCCTCACCCCCGCCGCGCCACCCAGACTTGCTCACCGCCATGCCGAAATGGCCCGCGCTCGTAGCTGCCATACAGCGCCTCGACCGCAAACCCACTCAGCTCCAGCAGGTGCTGCATCTCGTACCGGTACACCCACCGCAGTCTGAGCGGCGCATACGTTTTCGCCACCACCCGCCCGTCAGCGTCCAGCTCCTCGAAGATACGCTCCTCCTCGATGATCTGCTGCACCGGATCGTAGTGGCGGGCTTCCCAGACGACCACCCGGCGGCCCGTTTCGGGATGCGTGAGTTCACGGAACCTCTTTAGGGCGGCGCCAAGTGTCCCAAGATGGGCGGCAATCGTTTCCAGTCGAGGATCGAAGATGTTGAACACGAGCCGTCCATCGTCGACCAGATGGTCACGAATGCACCCTAGCGCCTGGCGCTGGTCTGCCGGAGTCATCAGGTGCAGGAAAGAACGGAACGGGATCATAATGAGCTTGAAACGCTGATCGAGCGCAAACGAACGCATGTCCCCTTCGACGAGTTCGATACGTCGCTGCGTCGCATCAGGCAGTTCGGCAATCTTCTCTCGCGCAATCGAGAGCATTGCCGTTGAGCTATCCAGCCCCACCACCGTCAACCCGGCCTCGGCGACCGGTAGCAGGACCCGCCCAGTACCACAGGCCAGCTCCAGGATCGGCGACCCGGCCCGCCGCGCCTCCTCCACGTAGAAGGCCACATCGCCCCGCTCCCCCTCCAACTCCGCTCGCCCAACCGTGCGGTCATAGAACGCCGCAGCGACCTGGTAGTAACTCATAGCTCACCCCTCCCTCGTCATCCTGCCCCTCGTCCATTGCGGCGCAAGCCGCAATCCAGCGCCGTAGAGGCAACCCTTGTGGTTGCCCCCGTCCCGACGGGGGGACGGGGGGACCATAGGGGGGCCAGCCCTCACCCCCGCCGCGCCACCCAGATTTGCTCACCACCATGCCGGAACGGTCCGCGCTCATAGCTGCCGTACAGCGCCTCGACCGCAAACCCGCTCAGTTCGAGCAGGTGCTGCATCTCGTAGCGATACACCCAGCGCCCCGTGAGCGGGGCATACGTCTTCGCAACTACCCGTCCGTCGGCATCCAGCTCCTCGATGATATGTTCCTCCTCGATGATCTGCTGCGCCGGGTCGTAGTGGCGCGTTACCCAGGCGACCATCCGATGGCCCGTGTCGGGATGCGTAAACTCGCTGTCCTTTTGCAGGGCGTGGCCAAGCGTCCCAACGTGGGCGGCGATCATGTCCAATCGAGGATCGAAGATGTTGAATACGAGCCGCCCATCGTCGGCCAGATGGTCACGAATACAATCCAGCGCCTGGTGCTGGTCCGCCGTGGTCATCAGGTGCAGGAAGGAACGGAACGGGATCATGATGAGCTTGAAACGCTGGTCGAGCGCGAACGACCGCATGTCGCCTTCGACCAGTTCGATGCGTTGCTGCGTCGCACCGGGGAGCTTGGCGATCTTTTTCTGAGCAATCGCGAGCATCGCCGTTGCGCTATCCAGCCCCACCACCGCCAATCCGGCCTCGGCGACCGGTAGCAGGACCCGCCCAGTACCACAGGCAATATCGAGCACCGGCGACCCGGCCCGCCGCGCCTCCTCCACATAGAAGTCCACGTCGCCATGCTCGCCCTCCAGCTCCGCTCGCCCGAACGTGCGATCATAGAACGCCGCGGCCACCTGGTAGAAATCCACGGTTCACCCTCATTCGTCATTCCGCCCCTGGTCGTTCCGTCTCCCCCGTCATTGCGTCGAAAGCCGCAATCCGGGCGTGCGGTCCCCATCCCGTAGGGGCAACCCTTGTGGTTGCCCGCGTCCCCCCGTCGGGACGGGGGGACCATAGGGGGGCCGACACTCACCCCCCGCCTCGCCGCCAATGCCCGTGGGCCCGCCGTAGCTCCTGGGCAAAGAAGGTCCCGTCAGCGGCGCCGTCATAGCGCCCGAGCCGCTGCGCCAGCTTGAAGAATCCCTTGCCCGGCCGCCCCGTCTTGGCCCCGACGACGACCACCGACAGCAGCGGCCGGCCGGCCGCGTGCTCGGCCATGGAGATGGCCCGCAGGATACCGGCTATCTCCCTGGCCGCAGCCGGATCGTCCATGTCCCAGCCGACCACCGCGGCTAGGTCATTGTAGGTAACTGTCCGCCCCGCCCGCGCCACCGCCCGCAGCCGCGCCCCAATGCGCTCGGCATTGCCGGCGCCGGCTCGGTCAGCCGTCTGCCCGCTTTGGCGTGCCATAGAGGTAGTGATCGTGCTCGGTGTCTGTCAAGCCGTCGAGCGTCCTCTGCGGCAGGAAGATCGGACTGATTGCGACATCATCGAAGACCAGAAAGTCGGTCGCCTTCTCGGAGAGTTGCCCTTCCAGCTCCAGATCATCCTCAACCGGAGCAAATATATTTAGGTGCCACGTATTCTCTTCCAGTCCTGGGGCAAGGTAAAACGTCGCCGTAGGGTAGCGTGCCTGCACTAGCTCCTTGAATGCCGCTACATAGCGAGAGAGATCGAGTGACTGCGACGTGTTCGGTCCCTCTTGCCATGCCCTCTCCGCAGTCATGGCTCTTTCCTCATCGCTTTGGCGTGCCATAGAGATAGTGATCGTGCTCGGCGGCCCAGTCCGCAGGCTGCTGCTCTGTGCCGATCAATACCTCCAGCGTGTCCCATGCGTTTTCCGAATCAGCCCCCGTCAGTTCCTGCTCTACTCGCAGCCGATAGCGCGTGTTCGGCTTGAGGTCCAGCGGTGCCTCCGGCCGCAGCACGCTCCCATCAAAGACAGCCGTTAGGGTCCGTGCCATGGTGCCCCCTTGGGGTGGATTGCCCTACCTGTAACAGTATGCCTATTGGCGCGTCAGTGAGCGTAGGCCGGCGCCCCGACAGCACCCCTACCGCAAGAGCCGCCCGCCATCCACGACAATCGTCTCGCCGGTCAGGAACGTCGAGTGCGTGGCAAGACTGACGATCACGTTCGCCACGTCGTCCGCACTGGCCGGCCGGCGCATCAGCGCGTCTTGCGCCAGCCGCTCGACGTGATCCTCGTGTCCCGTCACCCAGCGCGTCTTCACCACCCCCGGCGCGACCACGTTCACGCGGATGTCCGGCGCCAGCCCATGCGCCAGCGAGCGCGTCAACGTAATCAGCGCGCCCTTGGATGCCGCATAGGGCATGCTGCTGCCGATCCCGCTGAACGCCGCCACCGACGCCACGTTAACCACCAGCCCCGCCCCGCTCCGACGCAGGTGCGGCGCCGCCGCCCGCGTGCAATAGAACGCGCCCTTGACGTTCACGGCGAAAATGTGGTCCCAGATGGCGTCGGTCAGGTCGTCAAGCTGCTCGAACGGCACGAAGTGGGTTGTGCCGGCGTTGTTGACGAGCACGTCCAGCCGGCCAAACGCCGCGACCGTCTGCCCGACCATCTCGCGCACCGCCACGTCGTCGCTCACGTCGGCTTGGCAGAGCAGCGTGCGAACACCCAACGCCGCCACATCGTCCTCCGTCTGCCGCGCCTCCGCTTCCGAGCGCGAGTAGTTGATGACCACCGCGGCGCCCTCCCGCGCAAACGCGAGCGCCGTCTCGCGCCCAATCCCGGTCGCCGACCCGGTGATCAGCACGACCTGACCGTCCAGACGAGAGCTTCTATTCATCAGCGGACCTCCCAGCAGTATCTAGGCGTGTACCTGCCATTGTTCCGAAAATACCCCCCATCCGTCATTCCTGCCCCAGCGGAAATCCCCGTCCCCCCGCCGCAGCGGGGGGACCATAGGGGGCATTGGATTGCGGCTACAGCGGTACCACGTTTGGCGCTGTCCGGTCGCGCAACGCATTCCGCGTGTCCAAAATACAGCGGGCGTGTGCAATCACCAGCCCGTAGTCGAGCGAGCGATGCGGCGTGACCACCACGACCAGATCGGCCGCGGCGACGACCTCCGCCGTGAGTGGCGCGAAAGTGGCCTCCGGGTGCAGGCCGTCAACCTCCGTCACCAGCGGATCGTGAACCCGCACCGTCGCCCCGGCCGCGATCAGCCGCTCCACCACCGGTACCGCCGGCGAGTGACGGCAATCGCTCTGGTCCGGCTTGTACGTCACCCCCAGTACCAGGATGTGACATCCGGCCAGATCGCCGTCCCGCCGTCCGACCAGTACCGCCGCCCGGTCCGTCACGTACTGCGGCATGAACGTGTTCACCCGCTCCGCCGCCGCGATCAACTGCGAGGGCGTGCCCAGCCGCTCGGCCACGTCGGCCAGGAAGAATGGGATCACCGGAATACAGCTCCCCCCCACCCCCGGCCCCGGCTCGTGCGGCATGAAGCCATACGGTTTCGTCTTCGCCGCTTCCAAGACCTCCCACGCGCTCACGTTCAACGCCGCGGCGATCTGCGCCAGTTCGTTGACCAGCGAAATGTTGACAAAGCGGAACGTGTTCTCGAAGACCTTCGCCAGCTCCGCGACCTCGACGCTGGCCACCGGTACCGTCGTCACCCCGCACTGCGCGTAGAACAGCCTCGCCAGATCAAGCGCCGCCGTCTCGCCACCCACCACCCGCGGCGTCTCCCGCAGCCCATACTGCCTGTTCCCCGGATCAATCCGCTCCGGCGCGTGCGCCACAAACACCCGCTCTCCCGGCCCTTCCTCCCCACCATCACCATTCGGCGAGGCACCTCCACTAGCGCCGTTTGGTGTGGCGCCCCCTCTATCGTCATTCCCGCGAAAGCGGGCATCCAGCAGCCCCGCCACCCGCCGGGTCGTGCCCGGCGGTACGCTACTCTCGATAATCACCAGCGCCGGCGGGCGGAGAGTGTCGGCAATCGTGCCGAGCGCCCCCTCCAACGAGTCGAGCACGGGACGCCGCTCGGCCGTAATCCCGGTCGGCACGCAGACCACCACACAGTCCGCGTCGGCCAGTGCCGCCGGGTCGGTCGTGGCGCAAAAGTGCCCCCTGCGCCGCAAGGCGTGCAGCTGGCTGGCGGTCACGTCGGTGATGTAACTCTCGCCACGCGCCAACTGCGCCACCCGCTCACTATCCACGTCAATGCCGGTGACTGTGAACCCCGCCTCGGCGATGACTACCGCCTGCGGCAGCCCGGCAAACCCCAGCCCCACGACGGCCACGCGCGCCTGTTTGCTGACCAGCGCCGTCCGTAGCCGGTCGCTCCCGGCGCTGGCCGGCGTGACCGCCGGTTCTGCCTGTGTCATGGTCTCCTCTGCGCGCCACCCACCCCGCCCGCTGCACTGTAGCACGCCAGCAGGCGCTCTCTAGTGTAACGGCTACTACGGCCCCACTGGAGACACCATCACCCCGTCCCACTGTGCAGCGAAGAGGTCGCCCCCGGTCGCCGCGCCGACTCCCCTTCCCTGCAGGGAAGGGGCCGGGGGTTAGGTCCGACTCCCCCGCCACCCTACGCAACCGGCCGCCGGTCCGCCCACGGTGCCACCGCCTCGAACGCCGCCGCCGCCCGCAGCACCGTCGCGTCGTCGTAGCGCCGGCCCACCAGTTGCAGCCCCACCGGCAGGCCGCCCGCTGTCCAGCCACACGGTACCGTGATCGCCGGCTGCCCCGTCAGATTGAACGGATACGAAAACGGCGACCACGACGGCAGGTGGCCCCGCTCCGACGGCCCCAGCGTCGGCATCTCACCGGTCAACGGCAGCGCCGGCACCGCCAGCGTCGGCGTCGCCAGGATGTCTACGTCCTCAAAACAGCGCCGCACCTGGTGCCAGAACTCCACCCGCTGAAAGCCGGCCCGCGTATAGTCGAACGCCGACAACCCCTTGGCCCGCTCCACAATCTCCACCAGCCCCGGGTCCATCTCCTCCCGCCATTCCGGCAGGTAGTCCGCCAGCGCCGCCCCAATCCCCCCGAAAAAGAGCGCCCACCACGGCTCCTCCGGATCGGTCCAATCCAAATCGAGCGTCTCGACGCGACCACCGGCCGTCGCCAGCCGCTCGACCCCTGCGCTCGTCAGCGCCGCGACCTCATCATCCACGACGGCGTAGCCCAGCGTCAGGCTCCAGCCCACCCGCAGCCCCGCCAGCCCCTCGCGCGCTCCCGCCTCGGCCGCAGCCAGATAGCTGCCCTCCGGCACGTCCGGCGCCGGCAACGTCAGCCGGTCCCGCGCGTCCGGGCCGGCCAGCACGTCCAGCGCCAGCGCCGCGTCGGCCACGGTGCGCGTCAGCGGCCCCATGTGCGACATCGTTTCCGCCGCGCTCGCCGGATAGTACGGAATACGCCCGAACGACGGCTTCAGCCCCACCACTCCGCAGAACGAGCCGGGTATCCGCACCGATCCGCCCCCGTCGCTGCCAATCCCGATTGGCCCCAGCCCGGCCGCCACGGCCGCCGCCGCGCCCCCACTCGACCCCCCGGCCGTCCGTGTCCCGTCCCACGGATTGCGCGTCGGCGGGAACAGCCGGTTGTCCGTCAGACCCTTCCAGCCGAACTCCGGCGTATTCGTCTTCCCCAGCGAGATCGCCCCGGCCGCCCGCAGCCGCTCGACCACCGGCGCATCCTCGTCCGGCACCAGGTCGGCATAGATCGCCGAGCCGCGCGTCGTCCGCACCCCCCGCGTGTAGACCAGGTCCTTGATCGAGACCGGCACCCCGTGCAGCGGCCCGGTCGGCGCACCCCCCGCCAGCGCCGCCTCGGCAGCCCGCGCCTCATCGAGCGCCTGCTCCGCCGTCACGGTGCAGTACGCGCCCAGATCGCCGTCAACGGCCGCAATCCGCTCCAAGAACGCGCGCACCACCGCCACCGGCGACAACTCGCGCCGCCGAATCCGTTCGGCAAGCTCCGTAGCCGGCATATAAAAGAGCGTCGCATCGGACATCGCTATTCCCCCTCCGCTGAACTCCCCAATCCTCGCACATCCCCGCCCCCACGGCGACCCACCACTCGCCATCCCCGCGAAAGCGGGATGCGCCAGGTGGGGAGCGCGGGTCAGCGATGTGGCCGGCCCTGGTGTGAAGCAGGGTGGCGACTAGCGGCGTGGGGGCGGAACAAGCCGTAACGAGGTTGCAACGGCAACGTAACCGCGGCCGCGACTGGAGGCGTATACTCTAACCGCAGTGACACCAGCGCAGTTTGACGCGGGATCACCCCCCACTGCCGCGCTGACTGCGCTGGGCACGTTGTGCTCGCGAAGGTGTTCTGCTCCTCCAGACGCCTCCGCGAGCGCATTTGATTCTAGCCACCTACGAGGCCGAGGCCTCCGTCCAACGACCGTGCTGGCGGATCAGTTCGATCAGCCGCCGGCTCGCCTCCGCCTCGGGCACGTGGCGCTCGACAAGCTCCTTCCCGACATAGAGGTTGACCTTGCCGGGCGCGCCGCCGACGTAGCCGAAATCGGCATCCGCCATTTCCCCCGGCCCGTTGACAATACAGCCCATCACGGCGATCTTGACGCCGCGGAGATGCCCGGTGTCGCGCTGAATGCGGTCCGTCGTCGTTTGTAGATCGAAGAGCGTCCGGCCGCAGGAAGGACACGCCACGTACTCCGTCTTGGTGAGCCGCACGCCGGCGCCTTGGAGGATGTTGAACGCCTGCTGCACGGTTGCGCTGTCGTCAGCGCCGGGCGGCCCGACGACCTCGATGCTATCGCCCAACCCATCGGAGAGCAACGAACCGAGCGCCGCCGCGGCGAACAACAGGTCCTGCTCATCGCTCCTGACGCGCGTGACGAAGTGGAGTGGCGTAGACTGGCCGGCTGCCGCGAGCCGCGCCGCCAGCAGCCGTCCCGCCCGCACCAGCAACGCGGGATCGGTCGGTCCCAGCGACAGGATCACGTCGGTGAGGCCGGCGTCCGCAGCGACCGCAATGGCAGTGCGGGATGTATCGGCGAGCGCCGCCGCGGCGGTCGGCAATGACGCGCTCCAGGCGAGGTCGTCACGCGACGGAGCCGACACGCCGCGCGGCGCGAGCACAACCGGCGTGTCATGGCACACGGCCAGCCGGCAGGCCCGGTCCAGCAGCACCCGTCCGTCCCGATCAAGCAGTGCGGGCGTGACGCGGAGGCTTACCGCGTCTGCAAGCGCAACCACCTCGCCGAACCAGGGTGCTACCGGGTCAGCCTGCACGACGAGCGGTAAGCCGGACAGCGCGGTCTGCGTGGCGGGAAGATCGCCGTGCGCGCTCCGGTGGAGCACCCGGAGCGCCGCGAGGTCGGCCGCGCTCGTGACTTGCACGGAGGCGGCATCGGGCCGCGGTTGTACCCAGCCGTCGGCGCGGCGCACCCAACGCACCCGCCGCTCGACGTGCGGAACTGCCGCCAGCGGTCCGGCATACCGATGAACTACCCGCACGGGCGATTGCTCGCCCCACGCCACGTCCCCAACAACGGTCGTCTGTACTGCACGGCGGGTATAGCTGTAGGGATCGCGGCTATCGGGGAGCGACGCGCCAGGCGCGGATGGCAGCTCAGGGGCCGGGGGTGGCGCGGCCGCGCCCTGGCCTCGTGCCGCACGCGCGCGTTCCTGCCAGGTGTTATAGGGCCGGACCAGCGCCTGCGCGACCGGAATCTCGGCTTCCGGCTCTTCGGTCAGCGAAACGCGCACCGTATCGCCAATGCCATCGTCGAGCAGACTGCCCGTCCCGATAGCCGACTTGATCCGCCCATCCTCGTCCTTGCCCGCTTCCGTAACGCCGAGGTGAAAGGGATACGGCGTGCCACGAGCGTCCAACCGGGCGGCCAGCAGCCGATAGGCTTGGATCATCACCTTGGGATTGGACGCTTTCATCGAGAAGATCACATCGTAGTAGCCGTGATCCTCGCAGATACCCACGAACTCCAGTGCCGACTCGACCATGCCGAGCGGTGTGTCGCCGTAGCGGTTCAGCACCCGGTCCGAGAGCGAGCCGTGGTTAGTGCCAATACGCATGGCCACGCCAAGCTCCCGGCACCGGCGCACAAGGGGCGCAAAACGTTCGGCAACCCGCTCCAGCTCCGCGGCGTATTGCCGGTCGGTGTATTCGCGCACGGCGAATCGCTTGCTATCAGCGAAGTTGCCCGGATTGACACGGACCTTTTCGACGTGCTGCGCCGCTTCCAGGGCTGCGGCCGGACTGAAATGGATGTCGGCGACGAGCGGGACGCGGACGCCGCGTCGGTGTAGCGCGGCACGGATCGCCCGCAGCGCCCGCGCATCTGCGACCGTGGGAACGGTGACGCGAACGATTTCGCAGCCGGCCTCGACTAAGCGGACCGTCTGCGCGACCGTCGCCGCCACGTCCTGCGTAGCCGGCGTGGTCATGGACTGCACACGAATGGGATGCTCGCCGCCCACGCCAACGTCACCGACCATCACGCCGCGCGTGCGGCGGCGCCGGTAGGTGTAGTGTCCGACACCGGCGAGGTGCGGCGGGGCTTCAACGGCGATCATGCGTCACTGTCAGCCCTCAGCGATCAGCACGCGGCTCCGAACAGGAGTGCATAGGAAGCGGTAGGGCCAAGGGGGCCATAGATACTACCAAATTCGAGCCGGCCATCGTACTTCAGCCCCAAACTCCGCCAGCGACACAACTATGCCGTGGTCCGCGGGGTCCCTATCACCCATCATCGGCCCCACTGGTATCATCCATCGAGGGTCCGGGCGACGCTGTACCCGGCATAGTCCTGCCATCCTTGAACATAGCAACTGATGCCGCGGCCGCTATGGCTGGGCAGTACACGCCCACGAAGGGAGCGTGTTTGCTGGTGTAAAGCCTGTATCGGAGAGAAGAGCAGCATGAAGACATATGGGTATCGTGACCAGGCCGGAGAGCCGATTGCGATAGTAGGTATGGCGTGCCGGTTCCCCGGCGCCGCGGACTTGGACGCCTTCTGGCAGCTATTGGCCGCGGGCCAGAACGCGGTGACCGAGGGCGTGCCCGGTTCCGGCGCCGGGCGCGTGGGTGAGCTGTTCCCGGACGCTACGGTCCAGAGCGAGGCCTGCCGTTTCGGCGCCTACCTCGACGGAATTGATCAGTTTGACGCGGAGTTCTTCCGCATCTCACCGGTCGAGGCGCAACTGCTGGATCCACAGCAGCGGCTGATGTTGGAAACAAGCTGGCGCGCGCTCGAAGATGCCGGGATGGACCCGGAGCGGTTGCAGGGCAGCCGCACCGGCGTGTATGCGGGAATCAGCAACTACGATTACCGGGGATTGATCCTGGCCGCCAGCGACACGACCGATCCTGCCGCCAGCCTCTATTCGGTCACTGGCACTTCTTTCAACACCGCTATCGGGCGGGTCGCCTTCATGCTGGGGCTGCAAGGACCGGCAATTGCCATGGATACCGCCTGCTCGTCTTCACTGGTGGCAGTGCATCAGGCCGTGGTGGGTCTCCAGCGCGGCGAGTCCGATCTTGCGCTTGCCGGCGGGGTACACACGATCCTCTCCGGACGGCTGCTGGAGCTACGCGCGAATGCCGGGATGTTGGCGCCGGACGGGCGGTGCAAGACGTTCGATGCCGCTGCGGACGGATATGTGCGCGGTGAAGGCTGCGGAATCCTGGTCCTGAAGCGGTTGAGTGAGGCGGAAACCGACGGCGACCGCATTTGGGCCGTGATCCGCGGCTCGGCGTTGAACCAGGATGGGACCAGCCCGGGCCTGACGGTGCCAAACGGGGCGTCACAGGAGTTGGTCATTGCGGCGGCGCTGGCACAGGCGGGGGTGCTGCCCTCGCAAGTGGACTATGTAGAAGCCCATGGGACCGGGACGCCGGTAGGCGATCCCATCGAGATGCAGGCGGCGGGGACCGCCTATGGCCGGGGCCGCGCGGCCGAGCGCCCATTGTTGATCGGCTCAGTGAAGACGAACTTCGGCCACTTGGAGGCGGCGGCAGGCACTGCCGGCCTCATCAAGACCGTGCTGGCGATGCAGCAGGGTGTGATCCCCAAGCATCTGCACTTCCGCAACCCGAATCCGGAGATCGCTTGGGAGCAACTGCCGGTGCAGGTGACGGCCGAGGCCACCCCTTGGCCCCTCGTGCCCGACCGACCACCGCTGGCCGGTGTGAGTGGGTTCGGGTGGTCGGGCACGAACGCGCACGTGGTAGTAGAAGGCTACCGAACACCGAACGGCACATCCGCTGGAATCGCCGGACGGCCGTGGCCCGCCGGTGCGGCCCAGCCGGTCGCCGTGACGCCACCCGCGGCAGTGACAGACGAAGTAGTCGTGGAGGCGTGTGCGCCGCGTACCACCCGGCTGCTGCCCCTGTCGGGCAAGACGGACCAGGCCCTACGGGAGTTAGCGGGCCGCTATCTGACATGGCTCGACGAACGCGCAGAAGACCTTGCTGCCGGTGCCGCGGCGGACATGGCCTGGACCGCCAGCGTGGGGCGCAGCCATTTCCCGCACCGCGCGGGCCTGGCTTTCCACGATGTCGCGTCGCTGCGGGAAGGGCTGACGACCCTCGCGGCGGAAGCCCCGGGAGAGCGGCAGTCGCGGGTAGCACCGAAGGTGGCGTTTGCCTACACCGGGCAGGCCAGCCAGTGGATCGGCATGGGGCAGGAGCTATATGAGCAGGAGCCGGTGGCGCGGGCGGTGCTGGACCGCTGCGACCAGGTGCTGCGGACCGAGCGGGGCGTGTCGTTACTCGACGTGATGTTCGGACGGGCCGGCGACCTGGACGATCCGGCGTGGACGCAGCCGGCGATCTATGCGCTGGAGTGTGCGCTGACGGCGCTATGGGCAAGCGTGGGGATTGAGCCAAGCGTGGTGGTAGGCCATAGCTTAGGCGAGATTGCAGCGGCGCAGGCGGCGGGGGTGTTCACGCTGGAGGATGGGCTGCGGTTCGCCGCGGCGCGCGGCGCGCTGATGGGCGCCCTGCCGGCAGATGGGGCCATGGCGGCAGTGTATGCGCCGGCCTCCCAGGTGGCGGCGCTGGTGGCGGAACAGAACGCGGCATCCGCCGGGCCGGGGCTGTGCATTGCTGTCGACAACGGAGCGCAGCAGGTGGTGAGCGGCCCCGCAGCGGACGTTGCTTCCATCGTGCAGCGCTTCGAATCGGAAGGCCTGTGGGCCAGGCAATTGCGAAAAAGCCCCGCGTACCACAGCGCCCTGGTGGAACCGGCACTGGACGATTTGGAAGCCGTGGTCGCGGGTGTCGCGGTTGCCCCGCCGTCCTGCACGTTCGTCAGTAGCTTGACGGGCCAGGTGGTGGAGCCGGGCACGCGGCTGGACGGGTCGTACTGGCGGCGACAGTCCCGCCAGCCGGTGGCGTTCCGTCGCTGCATTGAGACGCTGGCGGAGTTGGGCGTGCAGGTGGTGGTGGAGATCGGCCCACGGCCGGTGCTAGGGCCGATGGTGGTGATGAACTGGCCGGACGCCGCGTCGGAACCGCCGGTGGCGCTGGCGAGTCTGGCAGGACCGCCGGATGACGAGGCGGAAGGAACGGCGGCAGACAGCGGGTTCGTGGCGGCGGTAGCAGGGGCCTACGAGGCAGGACTGGCAGTGGCGCTGGAAGGGCTGTTCACTGGCGAGCAGCGCCGCCGGGTGTCACTGCCGGGCTATCCCTTCCAGCGACGGCGCCACTGGATTGAAGCACCGAAGCGCCGGCGGCTCGGCGCCGGCCATCCCCTACTGGGCGTCCGGCATGACTCTCCCCGCGGCGAGGTGCTTTTCGAGACGGAGCTATCGGCAGCCGATCCGGCGTGGCTGAACGACCATCGGGTATTCGGTCGGCTGGTGGTGCCGGGTGCGCTCTACGCGGCCATGGCAGTATCGGCGGCGTGCCCGGATGGGGCTGGCCCGGCGGTGTTGGAAGACTTACAGCTACACAGCCCGCTGATCTTGCCTGAGGAGCCGGAGCACGATTCCGAGCCAGGGAGCCGGAAGGTGCAGGTCGTGCTCGACGGTGCCGAAGCCGGGTCGTCGCGGCGCGTCGAGGTGTTCAGCAGAGGGGACGGAGAAGAAGGCTGGACCCAGCATGTAGAGGGCCGGGTGTCATCCAGCGGGGAGCGGCCGACCCGTGCGCGGGTAGATTTGGAAAACCTGAAGACCGGGCTGTCGGCGGAGGACGTGTCAGCGTTTTACCGCGCCAGGGCCGAGGCCAACGTTAACCTCGATCCGCTGTTTCGCACGCTCTGGACGCTCTGGTCCGGGGAAGGCGAGGCGGTCGGCGAGGTGGTCCTCTCGGAAACCCTGGACCGGAGCGGGCTGGTCGTGCATCCAATTCTGCTCGACGGCTGCTTTCAAGTCCTGGCGGCGGCCCGCAACGTGGCCAGCATCGCAGACGGGGCAACCTACCTCCCGTTCGGATGGGAACGGTTGTGGCTGACGGAGCGGTTGCCGGAACGGGTGATCTGCCATGCCCGCATGAGGGAGAGCGCCCGCGATCCCGGGCCGGAGGGAGGGCCGAGCGAGCCACCGGAGGTCCTGACCGGAGATCTGCGGCTCTATACCCCGGACGGGGTTGAGCTTGGCGGCTTGAGCGGTTACACCGTAAAGCGGGCGACGCGGGCCGCGCTGCTTTCGGCAACGGAAGAATTGGATGACCTGCTCTACGAGGTCACTTGGCGCGACCGCGAGCTTGGGGCGGGACTCATGCCAGCGGATTTCTTCCCAAGTCCGGCCGTCGTTGCGGCCCGCTCACAGTTGTTCACCGGTTACCTGACGGACGCCGGAGTCGCCCCCCAAGACCGGGCCGCGCTGCTGGCGGATCTGGAGCGATGGTCGTGGTCCCGTGCGCTGGCGACACTGGAAGAGCTGGGATGGCAGCGCGTGACGGGCGCGACCGTGGACCCCGAGAGCCTGCGGCAACGGCTGAACGTCCTGCCTGAGCACAAGCGCCTCTTCCGCCGGATGCTCGAACTGCTCGCCAAGTCGGGGGTGCTGCAAGAAACGGACGACGGCTTCGTCGTAGTCGTGGGACCGCAGGATCCGTTGCCGGAAGTCATGCCGCGCAATATCGAGGAATTTGCCACCCGGATGGCCGGGCAGTATCCCAATGGTCAGATTGAGATCGGGCTATTCAGGCGTTCGGGCCGCGCCCTGGCCGAAGTGCTGCGCGGTCAAGCCGACCCGCTGACGCTCCTGTTCGGCAGCGGCGAACCGACCGCGGCCGATCTGTATCTGAAGGCCCCGGTGGCGCGCGCAGCAAACCAAATGCTGACAGAGGCCGTCCAGGCGTTGGTCGCTGCATTGCCCGCCGGACGGCGACTCCGGGTAATCGAGGTCGGGGCAGGTACGGGGTCGGCGACGGCAGCGGTCCTGCCGGAGCTTCCTGAGGGACAGTTCGACTATACGTACACGGATATCTCCGCGGGCTTCTTTGCGGAAGCGGAGGCGCGGTTCGGCGACGGCGGCGGGTGCATCGAATACCGGCCGTTGGATATCGAGCAGGACCCCATCGCGCAGGGCTTTGATGCCCACGGCTACGATCTGATAATCGCCTCCAATGTGCTGCACGCGACACGCTATCTGGAGGAGACGCTAACACACTGTCGGGAACTGCTCGCGCCAGCGGGTCAGTTGGTGGCGCTCGAAAATCAGCGCGGCCTCGATTGGATGGACCTCACGTTCGGTCAATTGGACGGCTGGTGGCGCTTTGCCGACGCCTACCGCCCACACCACGCCATGGCTGGCCCCACGGTATGGCGGCAGGCTCTCAGCGACGCGGGCTTCGAGGCAGCCGAGGTCTTGGGAGTTGACGATTCCTTCTCGTTCGAAATGCTGGACAAGGGCGTAATCGTAGCGCAGGGTCCGGCCCAGGTCACTGAGCCGCCAGGCGTGTGGGTACTGACAGCAGACCATGGCGCCGCCGAGGCACTCGCGGCCGAGATGGCGGCACGGAACCAGACGGTCGTACTGGCGGGACAGGAAGCGTCCGAAAACGGCAGCTCGGCAGCGGTCGGATCCGCGGTTCTCAAGACCACCGTGGATATGGAGAGCCGCGAGGCCTGGCGATCACTGCTCGCGGGCCTACCCCAAGATGTGCCGTTCAACGGCGTGGTGCATCTCCAGGCGCTGGACGGTCACGGCGCCCAGGCAACCACTGCGGAGCTTGTGGAGGACGTGCAACACGCCGGAGCGAGCGCGCTGGCGCTGGTGCAGGGCGTGGCCGATTCCGATGTGATACCGGCAAAGGGCGTGTGGTTTGTCACGCGCGGAGCGCAGGTATTGGAGCGTGAGCGGACCGGGACGCTTGCCGGCGCAGTTCTTTGGGGGCTGGGCAAGGTTGTGGCCCTGGAAACGGCCCAGTTGCAGCCGCGAATGATTGACCTGGACCCCGGTGCGACTGACCCGCTGTCCGACCTCGTGAATGAGTTGTTGTATCCCGACCAGGAAAACCACATCGCGTACCGCTGGGGACGCCGCCAGGCAGCGCGTTTGGTCCGACCCGACGCTGCGGCCGAGCGGCTGGCCTTGCTGGAGGAGTCGTCCTGGGTACTGGCCCCGGACCAGGGCGGGGTGTTCGACAAACCGGAGATCAAGCCGCTCCCCCCGCGCTCACTGGAGCCGCAGGAAGTTCGCGTCGCGGTCGAGGCCACCGGACTGAACTTCTGGGACGTGTTCCGTTCGCTCGGCTTCATCGAGGAGGGAGACCTGGGACGAGAGCTGTGCGGCCACGTCATCGACATAGGTTCCGAGGTGTCAACCGTCTCCGTCGGCGACCGTGTGGTTGGTCTGGGGTTTGGTGCGTTCGGCCCGGAAATGGTCACGCGAGAGGAGTTAGTGGCGCCCGCGCCCGCGCGGCTGCCCGCGTCGGCCCTGGCAACGATCCCAACCGCATTCGTTTCAGCCGCGCTCTCGTACCAATACTCGGGGCTTGAGGCTGGCGATCGCGTGCTGATTCACGCTGGCGCGGGCGGCGTAGGACTAGCAGCGATCCAGCTGGCCCAAGCCGCGGGCGCGGAGGTTTTTGCCACGGCCAGCGCCCCGAAGCAGGCCTATCTCCGCTCACTCGGCATCACGCACATCTTCGATAGCCGGCAGACCAGGTTTGGCGAGGAAATCCTCGCAGCCACCGACGGCGAAGGCGTTCACGTGGTGCTGAACAGTCTCACGAGTGAAGGCTTTATCGAGGCCAGCCTGTCGTGTCTCGCGCGTGGCGGTCGATTCGTCGAGCTGGCCGCGCGCGATATCCTCAGCAAGGAGGAGATGGCGGCGGTGCGTCCGGACGTGGCCTACAACATTCTGGACCTGGACGGACTGAAGAAAACCGACCCCGCTTGGGTTGGGGAGGTGCTGCGAGGCATCATGGTGCGGCTTTCGGCGGGAGAGTTGCAACCGCTCATCCACAGCCGGTGGCCCCTGGCCGAGGCGGGAGCCGCATTGGGGTTCATGCGCTCGGCCCGGCACATTGGCAAGATCGTCCTGACGCCGCCGCCGCTCAGGGGAGGCCAATTGCGGCAGGATCGCACCTACTTGGTCACCGGTGGACTGGGCGGCATCGGCTGCGCCGTCGCCGAATGGCTCGCGGACCAGGGCGCCGGCACCATCGTCCTGAACGGCCGTCGAAACCCCGACCCCGAGGCTGAAGCAGCCATTGATGCGCTGCGCGGACGTGGAGTCAGGATTGAGGTCGAGCTGGCCGACGTGACCGACACCGCGGCGGTCGACGCGATGCTGGCGCGCATTGATGAGAAGCTGCCGCCGCTCGGCGGCGTCATCCACAGCGTGGGAGTGCTGTCGGATGCCGCGCTCACCAACCAGACCTGGGAGAGCTTCGAACGGGTGCTCTGGCCGAAGATCGTGGGAGCTTGGCACCTGCACCACGCCACAATTGACCGCGATCTGGACCTCTTCATCCTCTTTTCGAGCCGAGTCGGCGTGATGGGCAACCCGGGCCAGGCGAACCACGCTGCCGCCAACACATTCCTGGACCAGCTCGCTGCCCATCGCCGCGCGCTGGGCCTTGCCGGCCAGTCAATCGCCTGGGGCGCATGGTCGGAGCTTGGTGAAGCAGAGGAGCAGTCGGAACGGATCGAGAGGCGACTAGAGGCAGAGGGGAAGGGCTGGATCACGCCGCAACAGGGCCTGAGAGCACTTGAGCGCCTGGTGCGGCAGGACGTGACGGCCAGCATGGTCGCGGACATGGACTGGCAGGTGTTCGCCGAGAGCCAGGAACAGCACCCGCCACTCCTGAAGGACCTGCTGTCAGTCGCGGCGGACGGCGCCGAAGATCCGCCGGCCTCGCCGGACGATCTGCTGACCAGCCTCCGGGCGGCGGCGGCGGCGGAGCGCCAGCAGTTGCTCGTGGAGTTCCTGCAGCGGGAGCTGCAGGCAGTGATGCGGCTGCCGACGCTGCCGGTACCGTCAGTGGACTTCTCCGAGCTGGGGATGGATTCGCTGATGGCGGTGGAACTGCGAAATCGCCTGAACCGGGCGTTTGACGGGGAGTACGTGGCATCCAACACCGTGGTCTTCGACTACCCGAGCATCGTCGGCCTCGCCGGTCATCTGGCCGGAGAGCTTGGCGAGGTCGGCGCGGCCGATGAGACGGCGGCACTCCCGGCCCCGGAGCAGACCATGCCGGAACGGCGCCCACAGATCCGGGACGATGATGACGGGATCGCGATTGTGGGCATGGCCTGTCGGTTCCCCGGTGCGGAGGGACTCGCGGCCTTCTGGCGGCAGTTGGAGACCGGCGAAAACGCGGTAACGGACGGACGCCAGGATTCCGGGCCGTGGCACGGTGTCGCCGGAGACCCCACGGCCGAGGACGCAATCTGCCGGCGGGGTGCGTTTGTCGAGGGGATTGACCGGTTTGACTCACGGTTCTTCCGGATTGCGCCGATTGAAGCGCGCACGATGGACCCGCAGCAGCGGCTATTGCTGGAGACGAGTTGGCAGGCGCTGGAGGATGCGGGGATTGACCCGGATCGGCTGAAGGGCAGCCGCACCGGGGTCTATGCCGGGATTGGCGGCAGCGAATACCGGCGACTGATCGAGATGAATGGCCAAGATGACAACTCCTTCGGCAGCAACCCAGGTGTGGCCGTTGGGCGGATCGCTTTCACGCTGGGGCTGGAGGGGCCGGCCGTGCCGCTGGCCATGGCCTGTGCGTCGTCGCTGGTGGCGGTCCATCAGGCGGCGGTCGGTCTGGAGCGGGGCGAGGTGGACTTGGCGCTGGCGGGGGGCGTGAACGCGGTGCTCGCCCCGGCGGTCATGAAGTTCCTCAGGGAAGCGGGGATGCTGTCGCCGAGCGGGCAGTGCTGGGCCTTCGACGCAGCCGCCGACGGGTACGTGCGCGGTGAAGGCTGCGGCATGGTGATCCTGAAGCGGTTGAGCGCGGCCGAGGCCGACGGTGATCGCATTTGGGGCGTGATCCGCGGCTCGGCGGTCAACCAGAACGGCGCGAGCCTGGGGCTCACCCTGCCGAACGGGCCAGCCCAGGAGCGGGTGATGGAGGAGGCACTGGCGCAGGCCGGAGTCGCACCGGCCGAAGTGGACTACATGGAGGCGCATGGGCCGGGAACGATAGTGGGCGACCCCATCGAGGTACAGGCACTGGCCACCGTCTATGGCCGGGGCCGCGCCGCCGAGCGCCCACTGTTGATCGGCTCGGTGAAGACGAACATCGGCCATTCGGAGTCCGCAGGTGGAATTGCCGGGCTGATCAAGACCGTGCTGGCGATGAAGCAGGGTGTGATTCCGAAGCACCTGCACTTCCAGAACCCCAATCCGGAGATCGCCTGGGAACGGCTGCCGGTGCAGGTCACGGCCGAGGCCACTCCTTGGCCCCTCCGGCCCGACCGGCCACCGCTGGCGGGCGTGAACGTGTTCGGAATTTCGGGCGCGAACGCACACGTGGTAGTAGAGGGCTACGGAGCGCCGAACGGTGCGGCCACGGGACTCGCCGAACGGTCACAATCATGGCCCGCCGGCGCACCACAGCCGGTCGACGTAACACTGCCGGCTGCGGTGACAGACACGCTGGAGACGGAAGCGTGCGCGGCGCGCACCACCCGGCTCCTGCCGCTGTCGGGCAAGACGGACCAGGCGCTGCGGGAGCTGGCTGGACGCTATCTGGCGTGGCTTGATGCGCGCGCGGAAGTGTTATCGGGCGCCGATGGCGTTGCGGACGCCGTGTTGGCCGACATGGCCTGGACGGCCAGCCTGGGACGGAGCCACTTCGCGCACCGTGCCGGCCTGGCGTTCCGGGATGTCGCGTCGCTGCAGGACGGCCTACGGACACTCGCGGCAGCGGAGGTTCAGCCGGGGCCGCCAGCGCCGCCGCCGGTGGCGTTCGCCTACACCGGGCACGGCAGCCAATGGGTCGGGATGGGGCAAGCACTGTACGAGCAGGAGCCGGTGGCACGGGCGGTACTCGACCGGTGCGACCAAGTACTGCGAGCCGAGCGAGGTGTCTCGCTGATCGAGGTGATGTTCGGGCGAGCGGAAACGGCGGGTAGCCTGGACGACCCGGCGTGGGCACAGCCGGCGATCTACGCGCTGGAGTGTGCGCTGACGGCGCTGTGGGCGAGTGTAGGGGTAGAGCCGAGCGTGGTAGTGGGGCACGGCCTGGGAGAGATCGCGGCGGCTCAGGCGGCGGGCGTGTTCACGTTGGAGGAGGGGCTGCGGTTGGCGGCGGCTCCGGACGATGCGGACGCGGTGCTCGCATCCGTCGAGATCGCGCCGCCATCCTGCACGTTCGTGAGTAGCCTCACGGGCCAGGTGGTGGAGCCGGATGCACGGCTGGACGGGTCGTACTGGCGACGGCAAGCCCGCGAGCCGGTGGCGTTCGGCGCTTGCATCGAAACGCTGGCCGAGCGAGGCGTGCAGGTGGTCGTGGAGCTTGGCCCGCAGGTGGTGCTGGGGCCGATGGTGGCGAAGAGCTGGCCGGACGCGACGACGGAGGGCGCGCCGGTGACGCTGGCGAGCCTGGCCGGGCCGTCCGAGGACCAAGACAGGTCGGATGACGCCGGGTTTGTGGCGGCGGTGGCGGGAGCGTATGAGGCCGGTCTAGCGGTGTCGTTTGCGGGGTTGTTTGCGGGCGAGCAGCGCCGCCGGGTGTCGCTGCCGGGCTATCCCTTCCAGCGCCGCCGGCACTGGATCGAATCGCGAAAATCCCAGTGAGACTCCTTCCTGATCACTGTTTTCTCGCATTGACAGAACATGTATCGCTGGCTATAGTTAGTCGGCCTTGGTTGCCAAAAAATGGAGGGGGTTTCACGTATGGCTACAACCGAAGACCGCGTTAGACAGCTCGTCGCTGAGAACTTGGAAGTAGATGGTCAGCCACTAGATCCGTCGCTGGACCTGGATGCCGGTCTCAGCGAACACGGCGTGCCATCCATGGATATCGTGGCATTCGCCAGGCTGGTCGCCCAGGAGTTCGACCTCGTTTTTTCTCCCGAAGATTGCGCGCGGCTTAAGAATCTGCGGGCCTTGGTCGAGTTCATTGACGCCTAAGCTGGCTAACTGCCCGCGAAAGGCGCCAGCTTACCGAAAATCAGGGCAGTCGTCATCGGTATTTGCTGGAGAAGCAGGCCACTCTCTGCGAGAACGGTCTGCTTCTCCCACGCCGGCAATAGTTGGCTATGACTCATATCGCTGTTGCCGAGCCTTGGTGGTGCCCCTTCAGGACCGTTGACACGGTCACTGTCGTAAAAGTTGATCTCACGCCGCACGTGGCCCGCGAGTCGGCCGCCTGGGCGTGGCTTGATGAGCAGGAGCAGGGGCGCTGGCACCGCTACCTGCATGTCGGTGCTCGTCGCCGCTTTGCCTTGTGTCGTGCGGCTCTCCGCGCCATACTCTGTGACCGGCTCGGCTGCCGGAACGAGCAGCTTGCGTTCGGCGCCGCCGAATATGGAAAGCCATTTGCCTTGGTGCAGGGGCTGCCGGCTGCCATCAGCTTCAACGTCACCCACAGCGGCAAACACGGACTGATTGCGTTTGCGCCGTCAGGTCGGCTGGGTGTGGATATCGAGGAACGCGCCACCCGCCGCGATCTTGACGGACTCATCACGACCGTGCTTGGCCCGGGAGAACAGGCAGAGCTTGCGTCGGCACGTGGATACCGTAAGTTGCACCTATTCTTTCGTCTCTGGACCATCAAGGAAGCACTGGTCAAGGCGCTCGGCGTGGGCTTTTCCTTGGACATTGCCCGGCTCGAGGTGCCATTGGACATGCGTCGCGGCATGAAAACGAGCATCTTTCAGTTTCCTCACCTACCAGCAATCAACTGGCGGCTAGAAAATCTGGGCACCGAGCACTTCGCCGCTGCCATCGCCCACGAAATGGACGGGACACTCAACCCGGAAAGACCGGCAGCTCGATGACGAACGCAGAGACCATGTGGGAGGTGCCCCAGCCCCTGTCCACGCTGGACGTGCCGGTAGACGGCGATACCGTCATTACCCTGCGGCGGCATGGCAATCCCGAGGGCCAGCGGCTCGTTCTGAGCCACGGTAACGGTCTCGCGATTGATCTTTATTACCCTTTCTGGTCACTCCTGACCGCCGATTTCGACCTGATAATCTATGATCTCAGAAGCCATGGTTGGAATACTGCCAGTACCCTGGAGAATCACAATCTTCCGACGTTGGTTCGTGACCACGACCGTATTCTTGAAGCGATAGCCCGTCACTACGGACAGAAGCCGACAATAGGCGTATATCACTCCATTTCCGCTCTGGCAACGTTACTGTCGCCCGGAAACGGCAGCGCGTACTCCGCACTCGTGCTGTTCGATCCACCGATATGTAGACCTGGCGCTAGCTATGAAGAGCTCGAGGCCGCGGCTACACGCGCGGCTGCCATGGCTCGCCGGCGTACCGAGCGATTTCCAACCCGGGAATCGTTTGCGGACCTCCTCCAATACCTGCCAATCTTCCAGCGCGCCGTACCGGGGGTGCATGATCTTGTGGCGCAGAAAACGCTGCGGGCATGTTCCGATGCGGATGGCTATGAGCTGCGTTGCCCGCGCAACTATGAAGCGCAGATCATAGAATATGCCGGTATCTTCGCCGTGTCGGTGGATTTTGACAAGCTCCTGTGTCCGACAAAAGTCATCGGAGCGGATCCTACCTTGCCGTATTCGTATCTGCCGACGCTCGATCTTGGCGATATGCTGGGCGTTGACTACGACTTCTTACCCGAAACGACACACTTCCTCCAATTGGAGCAACCGCGGGAATGTGCTGCGGCCATGCGTGAGTTCATTGCGCTAACCACACGGACTTGACCCCGCGTGCCATCCCCGGCAATCACACTGTCCGGACCAACCGGCGGAGCATAGCAATCCTGCCGGGCGATTACGAGCCTTCGACTTGCACGGTCACGATGTCCAGGCCGTGATACTTCTGGTGCCGGACCGAGGAAGCGTAATGCCGTAACAGGCGAAACGACAACTCCCGTTCATCCACGGTTTCGGGCTGCTCCTCCAGGTAGGCAAGGCGATCTTCCAGATTTTCCTCGTCGAAAACGGTCAGGAATTCCAGCTCCACGACCCCATCCGCGGGGCGCGCGACGATAATCAAGCGCGGCGCCTGGCCTGCCGGGTATTCGTCGCCCGGCTGTAACAAGCTCGATAATGCCTCCTCACCCGCCGAGCGTAGCCGTTCCGTCGAGGCGGCGTCCCATCTCAGCTTGGCCGCAACCTCCTGGAGGAAAGCGTCAATGCGGGGCAGATCGGCGAGGTCCTGGCGGACCTCCAGGCGGCTGCGTCGTGGACCGGTGAACTCCAGGAAAGCGGTCAGCGCAATCGCCACCGCGGCGCCGACCGTGATGCCGTTACCGAGCAACATGCCCCAAGGCGCGCCTAACAGGTCTGCGAGAATGTTCTGATGTTGCAGGCCGAGGCCAATGGAGAACGCCAGTCCCACCACCATGGCCTTTTGTGGGTCGAGGCCGGCCTGCGTGATGGTCCGTACACCCTCGACGAAGAGCAGCCCCAGCATGACCAGCAAGAAGGCGCCCATTACCGGGCTGGGAATGGCGAGCAGCACGCCGGTGACCTTGGGCAGCAACGCCAGCCCGAAGAGCATGGCCCCCATCACATAGCCAACGCTGCGCGCGGCGACCCCGGTGATGCTGACCAGTGAGACCGTGGACGCCGAGTAGAAAGTAGTGGGCGGCGTCCCGGCCAGTCCCGACAGCAGCATGCCCACCCCGTTGGCGTACATCGAGCCTTGGATCCGTCGAAAGTCGGTCGCCCGCGGCCGGCGCCGGGCAACCTGTTGCATGACCACGCTGTCGCCAATGCTCTTGATAACTTGCACCAAGGTCACGATCAGGAACATCGGGAGCAGTGCCCAGAACCCGGCAGTCGGTTTCAGGTCCAGGCCCGGGAACTCGATTGCTGGAATGCCGACCCAAGGCGCGGCGAGCAATTGCTCAACGTCGTACAGGCCGAACGGCACTGCGGCCGCGCAGCCCGCCGCGATACCGATCAGCGGCGACCACGGCCGCCAGTTCCGAGGAGCGCGCAGGGCCAACATCGTCGCTACAACCAGCGTCACCGCCGCCACGCACGGACCACCGGCCGCCGGCGTGCCCGCCGGCACTTCTTGCAGCCGGTCGAACGCGATGGGTAGCACCATCGCTGCGACCAGCATGAGCACCGTACCGGCGACGGCCGGTGTAATGACGCGGCGAAGCAACGGCAGCCATGCCGTCACTGTCAGGAAAAAGAGCGCCGACAGCACGATGAGACTTGCCAACGTGGCCGGCCCACCTTCATGCAGTGCCAGCACCGAAATTGCGATGAAGTTGGGGGTGACGCCCATAACGAAGGCATGACCCGCTCCCACCCGCCCGATCCTAGCCGCCTGGAGCGCGGTGACCACCCCCACAATGATCAGCGCGGCGCAGACGGTCCACGACAGATACCGCTCGTCCTGGCCGGCTGCGAGGGCGGTAATGGCTACGACCAGCACCGTCGGCGCCAGCCCGATCATGATGCCCTGCGCCCCGACCCCGATGGCCAAGAAGGGGGGGCACCGCTCGTCCGGCTCGTACCTGATGTCTTCACCTACACGGGCCGATGCCAAGACGGACCTCCAACTCAGTCTGCGGACGTTTAGCACAACTCCCACGACCGCCACATCTACAGTCGGCAGAATTGCTTAGACCTCATGTTCCGTGGATCAATCAGCCCCTAATCTCGCTTATCCAGAGGGTATTCCCACAGTGTAGCAGCAGGCCATCGGCCGACGGAGCTGCTGCGTCGAGCCTGTTCAGGGCCGGACTCCCGAGTTCCGCCTCGACTGCCTGTGCAAACCGCAAGAGGAGACGCTGACAGCTACCCGTGAACGTAGTGGCGGCCGGCGCGCCACCGACATCCTGCCGCGCGGCGCGTTGCACGAGCGCTATGCGATCTGTCCCCGCGTGGGCGGGGGAACCTTCATCCTCCACCGTCACGACAATAAGGGGAAGGGGCCAGGACGGCAGGAGAGATTGCGCTGCATGTGGGTTTTGGATTTTGTCCGGTTTGGCAGGCCTAACGGGACTGTGTACAGTACCACGTTTGAGTTGGTCGTGGCCCTGTGAGTTCCCCAAAGCCCCCCCCTACCGCTTGATGACCCCCTTGCGCTCCATGGCTCGGATGTCGGCCTCCGGCACGCCGAGGATGTCTCGGAGCACATAGAGGGTGTCCTGGCCGCGCTCGGGTGCGAAGTGCCGCACGCTCAACGCCACTTTTGAGAACCGCCACGGGGCGGCAAGGTGGACGCGCCCCGCGGCGTCCCGCTGGAAGAAGCCCCTGGCCCGGAAGTGCTCGTTCTCGGCGACCTGCTTGTTGGTGAGCACGGCCCCCGCGGGTACCCCCGCGTCCTGGAGCAGACACGCGGCCGACTCGGCGCTGCGCTCCCGTGTCCAGGACCCGAGGATTTCGTCGAGTTCATCCTCGTTGCGTTTCCGCTCCGCCGGGGTGGCGAACCGTCTGTCGGCCGCCAGGCCTGGCCGCCCCACCACCACGCAGAGCGCCCGGAACTGTCGGTCCGTCTCGACGTCGATGGCGGCCCACTCGTCGTCCTTGCACGGGTAGCACCCGGTCGGGGCGCGGTCGGGGCGTTTGCCGCCGCTCGCCTCGGCGGTCCGGCCATTCAGCACGTAGTCCAGGACCGGCTCGGGCAGGGTAAAGATGTTGGCCTCGCGCTGCGACAGGTCGATCAGCTGTCCCTCCCCGGTCGCGGCCCGGTGGTAGAGGGCGGCAAGCACGGCGACGGCTCCGAGCAGGCCACCATTAGGGTCGCCGTACTTCACCCCCGTCGGGCTTGGCACCGCCCCCGGATAGCTGCTGACGCCAAGCAGGCCCGACATCGCCTCCTGCGTGGCGCCCATGCCCACGAACCCGGACTCCGGCCCGGTCCTCCCGAACGCGGGCAGCGCGACATAGACGATGCTCGGTGTGATCGCCCGGCAGTCCGCGTAGTCCACGCCCAGCCGCCTGGTGACGCCCACGCTGAAGTTCTCCGCCACCACGTCCGACATTGAGATGAGTTTGCGGATGTGACGTCGGCCCTCGTCGGTACGGAGATCAATCGCGATTGCCAGCTTGTTCCGGCTATAGGCATGGTAGCGTCCGACACCCTGGCCGCGTCCGCCGTCGCCGCGGCGCGGCGACTCGACCTTGATGACCTCTGCTCCCAGGTCGGCAAGGATGCGGGTGCAGTACGGCCCCGCCCAGATGTGGGTGAAGTCCACTACTCGCAGACCTTCCAACGGCAGGCGGCCGTCCCCGTGGCCGTCACTGCGGCCCAGCCGCTCGCCACGAGGAGCCAAGGCGGCGCCGCCGTGCTCCCCCAACAGCGGCGCGCGGCGCGAGACGAACGGCGTCCGCGACATCCTGAACGGCGCGCCCGGCATCGTCACACTGCCCGCAACAGGGTGCCGCACCCGGGCGAAGAAACGCCGGTGCCGCAGCTGCGGCGACTCCAGCAAGTCTCGCGCCGTTGCGACATAGCCGTAGGCGTGACCGTAACGCTGGGCCAGCCGGTACACCTCCTCCTTGGTGTGCGCGGCTACCCAACGGCCGAACAGCCGGGTCAGCTCTTCGGCATGCGCGCCGCGGCCCGCCTCCGTCGTGAAGCGGGGCGACGCGAGCGCCGGCAGGTCCTCCGACATCGCGCGGATGGCACCCGTCCAGTCAGCGGACGACCGCCCGTAGGCCAGGACGTACCCATCCCGCGCTTTCCAGACGCCGCTAGGCTCCCAGTGCGTCCCGTCCTCCCCCCTCCGCGCCGCCGTCCCCAGGCTCCACGGGTCCGCGTCACCCCGCTGCGACACCCGCTCGTCGTAGAGCCAGCCGTTCATGGTGGCACCGAGAATTGACGTCAGGCTCTCCAGGTGCGAGACGTCGACGTGCTGCCCTCCGAGCCGGTCGCGGGCGAGGAGTGCCGCGACCGCCCCGATGAAGCCATGGCAGCCGGCGTGGTAGTCGGCCAGATTGCCGCCCTTCTTGAGCGGTGGGAGCTGCCGGCTACCGGCCAACCCAAGCTCACCGCTCAGTGCGTGGACGACGAGGTTGGTCGCCGCGAAGTCTCGGTACGGGCCGGAGCGTCCGAACGGGGTGATCGATACCACCACGAGGCCGGGGTTCGCCCGCGACAACTCGCCGCCGGCCTGTCGGCCTGCTGTTTCGAGGTCCGGCGGGCCGTCGATCAACACGTCGGCCCGGTCGATCAACTCCCGCAGCCGGCGCCGATGCGCTGCGTTGTCGGCGTCGACCACGACACTCTTCTTGCCGGCGTTCAGATAGAGGAACAGGCCGCTCGCCTCGGGGTTGGGGACGTCGTCCCGGAAGGGGCCCAGCGTTCGGGACACGTCACCGGCGGGCGGCTCGACCTTGATGACCTCGGCGCCGAACCCCGCCATCAGCTTCCCGCAGACCGGGCCCGCGATCCCCTCCGCGTGCTCCACGACAACCAGCCCCTCGAGGGCGCTGGCGGTGCCGTCCGCGAGCGCCGGCGGGGAAAGGGTGGGGGATCTGTCGCTCTCGGCAGTTGACATCGTCTCCGCAGTCAGCCTAGCATCTGCCCCACACCAGTGTCCCGATTGGGGATTCACGCGAACAATATTGACCGCGGGAGGACGCCATGGCCCTGACCGAAACGAAGACGTGGGACTACGCAGCGGTCGAGGTCGGTCAGCGGGCGCAGCCCATCGCCACAGAGGTGACGCTGGACTCCATCGTCCGCCATGCTTCCACCTCGCGCAGCATGAACCCGGACCACTACTCGGACGCGCCCCTGTTCGCCATGCCGACCCAGATCTTCTCCCTCGCCCCCAAGAACCGAGGAGGCGTCGCCGAGAACAACGGGATGACGATCATCACCGCCCACGCGACCCCGTTCGCCAAGTGCGAGGGCCGCTGGTTCGCCCCCATCCGGCTGGGAGACACCGTCACCAGCGTCGCCACCGTGCTGGAGAAGTACGAGCGACGCGGCAACAAGTTCGTCACGCTCAGGCTCGCGCCCCACAACGGCCGGGGCGAGAAGCTGGCCGAGATTGACCACACGTCCATCTTCGAGTTCCGCAAGCACGACCGGCCTAAGCCAAGCTCCGGCACCGCGGCGCGGCGGCCCGGTCCGGCCCTCGAGCCGTCGCCGCTCCAGGAGACGCGCCCGGCCGCGGCGGTGGAGACCGTCACCTTCGAGACCATCGAGGTCGGCGGTGCGGTCCACTCCTTCACCATTCACTCGCCCCCCCAGCCCGAGGTCGACGGAGCCGCAGTCCCTCAGGGCGAGATGCCCAGCCAGGCGAGCCACGAGCCTGGCCGCTTCCCCTGGGGTGCCACGCACGGAGTTGGCGGCATCACCATTATGGGCTACCTCGACGCGATGCTGGAGCGCTGGGCCCCCGATGGCACGCTCTACGGCGGCGGCCGCCTGCTCTTCAAGGCCATCAAGAACTTCCGACCCGGCGACACCAACACCTACCGCGGCACCGTCACAGCCAAGCGAGAGCACCACGGCAAGCGCCTCGTGGACATAGCGATCACCGGCGCAAACCAGCTAGGCCAACTGACCGGGGTCGCCGAGGCGACGCTCGTCTTCTTTTGATGGGCTGACCGGCGTAGCCCTTGACGCGAATCTGCCTGCTGCGACCCGCTGGGGCAGGCCAGATGCAACCAGGCACTGTCACTGCGGTGGCCCAGCGGCTCAACGGTCCTTAAGGGGGAGCCACAGGAACAAACGAACCTTGGGGCTATTGGCGGTTTGGAAGGTGCTAATACGCTGCCGAATGCACTCGTAAAACAGAAATGGTAGGCCTAACGGTACTGTACACAGTACCACGTTTGAGTTGGTTGTGGCCCTGTGAGTGCCAATGCCCCCCACTCCCCTACTGCCCCGGTCATTGTAGGAGGTCGGTGGGGGTGAGGCAACGTCCCTGACCTTGAGAAACCCCGCAGCCCATGCCCACGGTCACCATGCAGACGTCAAGTGTGGTCCGGCAGACGACCGGAAAGCAGGTGCGGTACGGCGCCTACACCGACCTTGCAGCCAACACCGTCGAGTTCCCCATCTCGGGTTGTCGGACCAGGATCTGCATCGCTCGCCCTAGAGGGCGGCAACGTCTCGTCCACCTCAGCTCCCCGATACGCCCAGTGCTCCGTATGCTGACCTGGGCCTGGTTTCGGCTGCCGCAACCAGCAGCTCCAAGGGTCTCGGCCAAGTCAAGTTGCGCGCGCAACCCGATCGCTCTAGTCCGGCAGCGACGTGTGTCGAGGGGGCACGTCACGCAAGCCCTCAGCCTCCTGCGCCTCGCCCCGGAAGTCCAAGCGACGGTACTGGCACTCGGCGATCCCCTCAAGGGACGGCGGCTCGGCATCCATGTCATCCGGTCGCTGGCAGGCCCGTCGGCGGTGTTACGCACGCGCTTCACGTCGTTGCCCAATGCGAGGATATCGTCCCTCCATCAAGAATAACTCCGTGTTGGCAACCACAGAGGGATAGGAATCGTCGCCGACATAGCGGAAAGCGGCCAGGCCTTAACGCCAATCGGCCCTGCTCTTCCGCGGCTGCTGAGGGCGACTACCCATCGGCCGACGACTCCGTGGTCGGGAACCCCTTGCCCCAGCACACAGGTGTGCCGTCGGCGCGGAGAGCGCAGGTGTGAAGGTTCCCGCTACTGATGGCGACGAACCGCTCGCCTTCCGGCGGCTCCGACTGGCCAAAGCCAATCTGCCTGCTGTCCTCGTCTCGGTCGCCAAGCTGGGCTCCCCAGCAGACAGGCGTGCCGTCGGCGCGAAGAGCGCAGGTGTGAAGGTTCCCGCTACTGATGGCGACGAACCGCTCATCCGAAGACGGCAATGCTTGGCCAAATGCGTAACGGGCGGCAGGCTTACCCCAGCAGACGGGTGTGCCGTCCTCCCGTAGGGCGCAGGTGTGCGCCGAGCCGGCGCTGATTGCGATGAAATACTCCCCTTTCGGTGGCGTGGCCTCACCGGCCCTGTCTCTCCCCCAGCAGACAGGTTCTCCGCCATCCTTCAGAGCGCAGACGTGGAAATTGCCGCTCTCGATAGTTGCGAAGCGATCATCCTGCGAGGGCGGTGGTATGATCCCAGGGCCGGAGGTCTGTTTAAGCCACCCCCAACACTCGACGGACCCGTCCGAGCGCAGCCCGCACGTATGGCCGCTGCCGCTGGATAATTCGGCGAATCTGGTCCCTCCTGGTGGGAACGCAACTCCGTTTAGATTCCTTCCCCAGCACACAGCGACGCTATCTTCTTTCCGCAGTCCGCAGGTATGCAACTCTCCTGTACTGATGGCGGTGAACCGTTCACCTGCCGGAGGCCACTCCCGGGCAAATTCCCCTTCTCCTCCAGGCTCGGAGTCTCCCCAGCAGACCGCCGAGCCATCAGCGCGGAGGCCGCAACTGTAGTTCCAGCCCGTGCCGATGGACACGAAACTCTCGCCGATGACATCCTGGTATTCGGTGCGCTTCGGTTCCGGGGTATTGTACTCCTTGCCCCAGCAGGCGGCGGTGCCGTCGAGACGCAACCCACAGGTGAAGAGCATCCCGGCACTCATGGCCGCGAACTTCTCACCCGCCGGCGGGGCGGCCTGGCCGTACCAACGACCGTAACTGGGTTCAACGTTGATCCCCCAACACACCGGCGTTCCGTCACCCCGAAGCGCGCAAGTGTGGGATCCTCCAGTGGTGACAGCCGTGAAGTTCTCGTCTGCAGGCGGCGATGTCCGGCCATGCCCGCGGATTCCCCAGCAGACGGGTGTGCCGTCTTGGCGCAGGGCGCACATGTGGGAGTCGGTTGCGGGCCCAATCGAGACGAACTTTCCGTCCTTCGGAGTCGCGTCGACTAAACGGAGATGACCCCAGCAGAGAATGGTGCCGTCACCTCGCCGGCCGCAGGTGTAGTCGTCCCCGCTCTGGATGGAAGTGAACCGTTCGCCTTCCGGCGGTGACGACTGTCCCCCAATAGCATCTCCCCAGCAGACGGGCGTGCCGTCGGCGCGGAGGGCGCAGGTGTGAAAGCTCCCACTACTGATGGCGACGAAAGACTCACCCCTGGGCGGATGTGCCTGACCCTTGTAGATGGTCTCAGGGTGTATATATCGGGTGTTACTGCCCCAGCAGACAGCCGCCCCATCGGCATACCGCAGGGCGCAGGTGTGGTCTTGGCCGCTACTGACTGCTGCAAACTCTTCGGTGGGGGGCGCTGCCTTGCCGTCGAAATTGTCGCCCCAACAGACTGCCGTCCTGTCAGCTCGCAGTGCGCAGACATGGTCGGCGCCGCTGCTGATGGATGAGAACGACTCTCCGGCCACGTGCTCATAGCTGCCGTAGTTGTCTTGGTAGTTGGGATACCCTGCACCCCAACACTCCGTCGTACCGTCCGTTCTAATGGCGCAGGTATGCCAACTGCCAGCGGATATCGCTTTGAACTGCTCCGCGTAGGGTGGTGTAGCCTGTCCAATGAACTCGTCGTTGCTGAAGTACGTGTTTAGACCCCAGCAGTAAGCGCTGCCGTCTTCGCGCAAGGCACAGGTGTGCTCTTCGCCTTTGGCGATAGCAATGAACCGTTCACCGGGCGGAGGAGGGGGGGCCGTATTTGAATCCAGTCCCCAGCAGACGAAGGTTCCATCTCCTCGCAGCCCACAAGTCTGGTGCCTTCTGCTGCTGAGGCTCACCAGGCGTTCGTCTGCCGGTGGCGACGCTTCACCGTAGCCATCCCTGCCCCAACAGACGGGTGTGCCATCCGCGCGCAATGCACACGAATAGCCGGAGCCGCCGCCGATGGCCACGAATTTCTCGCCTTCAGGGGGAGATGATGGCGACGGCCAAATGTCGCCGCCATCGTGTCCCCAGCAGACGGGTGTACCGTCGGCGCGGAGGGCACAGGTGTGGTAGCCGCCACTGCCGATGGCGACGAACCGCTCATTCGAGGGTGGGGACGCCTGGCCCGAGTCGTTGCTACCCCAGCAGACGGGTGTGCCGTCAGCGCGAAGCGCGCAGGTGTGAATGGCACCAGCACTGACGTGTGCGAACCGCTCCCCACGTGGCGGCGACGCTTGGCGGTAGCGGTTGCCGCCCCAACAGTGCGGGACGCCGTCTTCCCACAGCGTACAGGTGTGCGACTGGCCGCTGGTGATCGCAATAGCATTCTCGTGGCGGACTGTTTCGAACGCGGAATGCCGGGCCGCCGCGGTCGGCGTATCATACCCGTCGCCCCAGCAGACCGGGGCCCCGCTGTCGCTGAGGCCACAACTGTGCGCGACCCCAATGCTCAGGGAGGTGAATGCCACGTCAGGGGGTGCAACGAGCGTCCCCGTGCCCCAACAGGAAGGGGTCCCATTCTCCCGCAGCCCGCAACTATACCGATCGCCGCTGCTCAGAGCGCGGAACCGCTCGAAGTACGGAGCCCTCGTCACCGGCTCCTTCGGGTCCCCCCAACACACCGGGCTGCCGTCGTTCCGTAAGGCGCAGGTATGCTTCCGGCCACTGCTAATGAACACGAAGTCCTCACCTTGAGGCGGAGATGCCTGGCCATCGTCATCCTGGCCCCAGCAGATGGCCGCGCCGTCGATTGCCAATGCACAGGTATGGTGTCTGCTACTGCTGATGGCTGTGAACTGTTCGCCCGGTGGTGGCGACGCTTCCCCGTAGCGGTTCTGTCCCCAGCACGCGGCCGTACCGTCTTGGCGAAGGCCACAGGTGTACGCCCATCCGCTGCTGAGCGTCCTAAAAGTCTGGCCTTCGGGCGGCGAAGCGCGCCCTTGGGCTTTGTCTCCCCAGCAGACGGCCGTGCCGTCGGCACGTAAGCCGCAGGCGTGCCGGGCGCCACTGCTGACGGCAATGAATCGCTCGCCAGCCGGGGGTGACGCTTGGCCGTAGTCGTCTATGCCCCAGCACACCGGGACGCCGTCCATATCGATTGCGCAGGTGAATCTCTCTCCGTTACTCAACGCAGACAGGACCTTGTTGCTGACTGATTCAAAGCCCTGACTGCTGAATCCCTCGGGTGCCTCTCCCTCCAATCCGAAGCGCCAGCAGACGTGGGAGCCGTCGTCTCGCAGCCCACAGGTATGGAACTGGCCACTGCTGATGGCGACGAATCTCTCGCCCGGCGGCGGCGAGGCTTGGCCCTGGTCCGGCCACCATTTGCCGGCACCGCCCCAGCAGATCGGTGTGCCGTCCGCCTTGAGCGCACATGTATGCACGTGCCCGCTGCTGATCTGTACGAACCGTTCGCCTTCCGGCGGCGTGGATTGACCGCCCTCGTCACTGCCCCAGCAGATGGGCGTGCCATCGGTCCGCAGGGCGCAAGCGTGGGCGTAGCCGCTGCTGATCGCCTTGAAGGTCTCCCCTGCTGGGGCAGCAGCGGCGTCCCAGAGACTGAAACCCCAGCACAAGGCACTCCCGTCTTCGAGTATCCCGCAGGCATGGTCGAGACCACTGCTCAGGGACACGAAGCGCTTTCCTTCTAGAATGGAGCTGTATTTCTCGGCACTGCCGCCCCAGCACACCGCCGACCCATCCTCCTTGAGGCCGCAGGTTATCCAGCCCCCACCGCTCAGGAACACGAAGGTGGCCCCCTCTGGCGGCGAGGCCTGACCGTAGTCGTCCACTCCCCAGCAGACCACCGTCCCATCCTTCCGCAAGGCGCAGGTGTGCTCTCCACCAGTACTTACCTGCAGGAACTGCTCACCGCTCGGAGGTGATGCACGCTGGTATTCATTGTTCCCCCAACAGTGGATGTGCTCCTCTTTATCGAGGCCGCAGACATGCGCTTTCCCGCTGCTGATCGATACCAGCGGGACATTTCGCGGAGGGGGGGCCTCCGGCTCCGGTTCCGGACCGACGAACCGCTCGCCACCGGGTGGCGTCGCCTGTCCGTGTTCGTCATCCCCCCAGCAGACGATGGCGCCCTCGTCTTTGCGTAGGGCACAGATGTGCCCCGCGCCCGCGCTGATCGCCGCAAATTTCGGTCGCTTGGGAAAATCTATGAGCCCATACCCCCAGCACGAGGCGGTCCCGTTCTCCCAGAGACCACAACCGTGGTTCCCGGCAACGCTGATGGTGGTCAGTCGTCCTGGGAAACGGGGATACTTCCCAGCCAAGACCACATCGGAATAGCCACCCCAGCAGACCGGGGAGTCTCCCGCTCGGAGGGCGCAGGTATATCCACCGGCGGCATCCAGGGCGACGAACGGCCCCTCGGGCGTCTTGTGCCAGCCGCCATGGCCATGGGCGTGCGGCTCCGGCCCCCAGCAGACGGCGGTGCCGTCCTCCCGCAGCCCGCACGTGTGATAGCCACCGCTGGCGATGGCCGTCAGGCGTTCATGCTGGGGCGGCGTGGATTGCCCTTCCTCGTCATTGCCCCAGCAGACGGGACTGCCATCCTCGCGCAGCCCGCACGTATGGGCGCCGCCGGCGCTGAGCACCGCGAGCTTTTCGCCGGCCGGCGGTGACGCCTGCCCGTCCCCATCCTCGCCCCAGCAGACCACCGCGCCATCCTCCCGCAGGCCGCACGTGTGGGAGGCGCCACTGCTGACGACAACCAACCGCTCTTCTGCTGGGGGTGCTGCTTGCCCGCGGGCATTCTCGCCCCAACACACCGGCGCCCCATCATCGCGGAGCGCACAGGTGTGGCTGGCGCCACTGCTGACCGCTTGGTAGCGGACTGGAGGGGCGGGGGGCGGGGTTGGTTCCGGGGTTGCAGTGGGCGGCGACACGGTTGGCGCCGCTGGTGTAGATGTTCGATCAGCCGACGCACCGCCGTCCTTGGCTGCATCGGCCTGATGCTGCGGTACGGCCGGGCTCGCCGGCAATGATGGTGTGGCCACCGCGGGGGACGCCGGACTCGCCGCGGGCGACAGGATCGCTAGGACTTGTACTGCCGGAGTAGGCGCACGTGTCGCCGGTGCAGCGCCTCCATCTTTCGATGCCACGGCCGTCACCGTGGCCAGGGGCAACCCGGTCGCCGCTGGGCTAGCCCCACGCTGATACGTCTCCGGGCTTACGACCGGCGACTCGCGATTGGCCGAGGCTCCGCTGTCCTTGGCTTGCACCACTGTGACCGTGGCTGGTGGCAGCGCCGTCACCGCGGGGCTGGCCGCTGGCGTGGGAGTGGTGGGCAGCGGGGCGTGCTCCGCCCGCGGGAACTCGCAGCCGGCAACCACGAGCACCGTGGCCACGATGATGGCTCCCGCCCAGACGTGCTTGACGCTTGTTGCCACGAGGTTAGGCCTCATCATTGCACACCCACGCGCAGCGCCGTTGCCGTGGCGCCGGTTGGGCGCTTGGCCAGGCGCCATTGGCGCCGCCACGCACCCGACCGTGGTCTTCCACCTAGCGACTGTACCCCGAGTTGGCCGGCGCCACGCGCGGCACGTGCAGCAGCAACGTTTCCTGCACGAAGGTGAAGTCCTTGAAGGCCGCCAGGTGACCCAAGTCGGCTTGCA
>DAOUJP010000022.1:0-44955 GCA_034422515.1 Chloroflexota bacterium
AGCCAGTGCGACAAACTCGCGGCGCAAGCTCAGGGTCGAGCCCTCCGTCCCGGGCAGGTGCTACCGCCTCGCCCCGAGCCTACCGGGGGCGGGGCGGTGCCCACCCTGGGTCCCTGTCTGTACACCCTTTAGGGAGGGGGAGTCAGCAAAGTGACCTCCGGTACGTTGCCGGCAGGCCCAAGGGTACCGGACGCTCAGAGGGGCCAGGCCCGGACCAGGGCTTCGAGGAGGCGGCCGCAGTTGAGCATCCCGCCGAGGTGGGCGACCTCGTAGCCGTGGGTGTTCTCGGTGGGGAAGCCGACGCAGGCGCTGCGGGCTATCGCTCCCATCCGGCGGGCCAGCGCGGCATCCGACCCGAAGGACGTCAACACTGCCGCTTGGACTTCGATACCCCGGTCGCGGGCAGCTTCCACGATGTTGGTCGTCAGAGTCGCGTCGTATGGCCCGCGGCCGTCGGCCCAGATCACCACTGGCCGCGCATCGTTCCGGAGATTGTATTCGGGCATCACCGGGGCCACCTCGACGGCTACGAGGGTGTCGCCCGGTAGCTCGCGCGAGCCGTACACGGCTGCGCCGCTCTCGACCTCTTCGCCGCTCGTGAGCAGGAAGTAGACATCCTGTGGCGGCGGCTCTGCCGCGAGCGACTCGGCGAGCAGGAGCAACAGGGCAATCCCGCCTCTATCGTCCAGCGCGTGGGCGCCAACATAGTCTTGCAGCACGCGGGGCGACTTGCGCGTCCGGTCCAGCACAATGCGCGAGCCGACATGGACGCCGCGGGCGTGTAGCTCCTCCCTGGTGAGCTTGGCGTCTACGACGGCATCGGACCATTGCGCGGCGCGACGACCGGACTTGACGTCCTGGATGGAGGACGCTGCCGAGACATGTACGGCGCCAAAGCCGAGGCTGGCCGGCACGATGCTCCCGTCATCCGCCAGAATGTCCACCGGTCCCTCGCCGACTTTGAAGGGGTAGATGCCGCCTAAGCGATCCACGGCGATCCGGCCGTCGGGATCAATCCGCTTGACGATGAGGGCGATCTCATCCTTATGTGCCGTGAGCTGAAGCGGTTGGTCGTGGGCATGGCCCGGCAGCAAGGCCACCGTGTTACCGGCCGCGTCCTGCCATACCCGCGCGGCAAGAGATGCGAGACGCCGGGTGATGATCGCGTCCAGCTCGCGCTCGACACCGGGCGGGGCGTGGGCGGCACAGACCTCCGTGAGCAGATCAAGCAGCGGCTGCGCCTCACGGGGCCAATCGTGGCGCTCCGGGCCGGCGGGGTCCGCTTGATTGGTCGCAGCAGCCGTCATGCCGGGTGGCCCTCCCGTCTTAGCCGGCCCCTTACCGGCAGCGGGCGAATTTCTGGAGGCGCGTGCCTTCCAGTACCTCGCTGACGTACAGGTCGCCGCGCGAGTCCGTCCAGGCGCCGTGCGGCGCCCAGAACGCGCCCGGCGCGTGGCTGCGCTCGCCGCCCAGACGGGCCAGGACGTTTCCATCGAGATCAACGATGCTCACGCGCCCCTGTAGCTCCGGCACGTACATGATCCCGTGTTCATCCACGTACAGATCGCAGGGCTGGAGAAACCCGGTCCACTCATCGAGGTACTCGGCGTCCGGTGTGAATATCTGGATGCGGCCGTTCTCGCGGTCCGCAACATACACCCGCTCGTCGGTAGCCCAGATACTATGCGGGAGGTCGAACTGGCCGGGACCGGTGCCCGTCTCTCCCCAGGAGCAGATATGCGTGCCGTCCGCCGCAAAGCGATGGGCGCGATTCTGGCCGTAGCCGTCGGAGACGTAGATGTCCCCGGAAGGTGCCCGGACCGCGTCCGTTGGCTTGTTGAAGGGTTGCCCGTCCGGGCTGCCCTGATCGTAGTTGCCCAGGGTGAGCAGGACTTCGCCGTCGGCAGTGAGCTTGTAGACCATATGGTGCAGGTTGTCCGTCGCATACATCGTCCCGTCCGGCTCGACGTACAGGCCGTGGGCGTATTCGAGATACGCCGGCGCCCGCTCGAACGTGGTCACCAGGCTGCCGTCGCGCTCGAAGATAATCAGCGGATGCTCCCCACGGTGAAAGACGTAGACTCGATCCCGGGCATCCACGGCGACGCCGGCGACCTCGTGGAGGCTCCATCCGGCGGGCAGTTGGGGCCAATCCGGGACGAACTCGTAGGTGTAGTCGCCGCTCCCAATCGTCATCGCGCGTGTCCTTTCGGGTGGGTTTATAGTTGTCACTGGCCCCCTCCCTGGCCCTCCCCCGTTCCGACGAGGGAGGGAACGCGCCGTCCCCCTGCGAAGCGGGGGGCCATAGGGAGAGCGGTACTACTATAGCGGCAACGGGGTGTGCTGACCTGAACGGTCGGGTGCGCCTTAGAGCTTGCCAATCGCCTCCAGCACCGGCCAGAAGTTGAGTTGCTCGACCGCGTGCTTCCGGTAGACGCCGACGATGTCGGCCCCATTGGCGCGCGCGCACCGTGCTGCGGCCAGCATCAGGTCCGGCTCTTGGAAGCTGCCGGGATGATAGCAGGATAGCTCGACCACCAGCGGTAGCCGCCCCTCGATGATGGCGGCGGCCTGCGCGGTCTGCCGGGCGACTGCGGCCAAGTCATTGGTGGTGCGGAACCAGAGGTGAAACTCGTCAATCAGCCCCTGCGCTACCCAGGCCGGCCAGTCCTGTAGCACCTTCAGATACTCGTCCGGCTCTGCGGCGATAATCGTCGTCGTGAACTGGGCGGATGGAAACGCGGCCTTGACCTTGCTGCCCAACTCCCGCAAGAACAGAGTGACGTAATCCGCCCGGAACCGGAGCCACAGCGGATCGTCGTTGGGCAGCGCAAAGGCGTCCTTTCCGTGCTGCGCGCGGAACTCTTCGACGACGCGATCCTCATAGCCGTAGGGCACGACGCCGTGCTCGTCCTCGTTGCCGATCACGAATTCCACTTGTATGCCGTCGCCCCCTGACTCGGCCAAGGTCGTCAGGAACAGGTCTGCCTGATGGTTGCGAACCTCGGGGAACGCTAGGCTGAGGCAGAGGTGCTCACCAGGCTCCAGAGCCTCATGCTTGTCCCTAGCGTAGCTCCGGTATTCCGGGTGTGCGCGCGCAAAGTCGCTGATCTCCGGCGCGGCTACGCGCGGGTGGCTCCAGATGGGCCGGTGCCGGTCCATGATCGTGCGGGCCTCCGGGGCCGTCACCGGCGGGCGCATGAACGGCAACGACCACTCGTAGCTGAGGCGGCGGTTGCCGTAGGTAGGGAATGCGGTGTAGCCGATATAAGGGTGGACGGCGATGCCCTTGGCGTGCGCGACTTCCACAACGTAGGAGGACGCGGCACCGATCAGGCGCGTCACCCCGACGCTGGCGCACCTTTCGACATAATCTACGGCCTCGTCGTCCTCCACGCTGCCCCAGAGGAATAGCTGGCGTTTCATTGTGCTGGCCCCCTCCCTAGCCCCCCCGTCCCGACGGGGGAGAGGATGTGGATTGGTCGCTGGATTCCGGCGGAAGCCGCAATGACGGGCTACTGACCACTGGCTACTGGCAAAAGCGCGGTACGCCTTCCTGCAACGCGGTCACCAGACCGCGCACCTCGTCCTCGCTGTTGAAGCCGGCAATCGAGACGCGCATCCCTAGCTTGCCGGGATTCATCGGCGCGGTGAGCCATTGGAACTTGACGATGGTGTTGTGCTGCTCATAGATGTAGGCCACCAGGCCGCGCAAGGCGGTGGCGTCGTACCCGTCGAAGGTGAGGGTCGTGATGCCGGCGGATTGGCCCGGTGCGGTAGGGGTTAGGATGCGTACTCGCTCCAGCCCGGCGACCTGCTCGCGGAACAGCGTGGTGAGGCGCTGCGCGTGTGCTGCTATCGTGTCCAACCCAATCGCGGACAGGTTCTCCACGGCGCGTCCTAAGCCGATGATGAGTGCCGCGTTGTGCGTACCGCCCTCGGCCCGCCGCGCCGCGCTCGGTGGTGGGGCGGGGGTGCCCGGTGGCGCCCAGGGGTCGGCGTCGGAGAGAAATGTCGGCCGGAACGTGGGGAGTTGGTGGGGCGCGCCCCAGACAAATCCGACGCCCATTGGTCCCAGGAGCCACTTGTGTCCCGACCCGACGAGGAAATCGCACTCCAGCGCCGGCACGTCCACCGGGAATTGCCCTAGCGACTGCGCGGCGTCTACGACCACCGGTATCCCGCGCTCGTGCGCCAGCGCCGCTGCCTCGGCGACCGGCAGCAGCCGCCCGTCCGGCGAGGCCAGATGGCTGATGCAGACCAGCTTGGTGCGCTCCGTCAGCGCGGCGGCGAGTTGCTCCAATAGCACCGTATTGCCGCGGTCGGCCGGCACAACCTTGGTCGTAACGCCGCGCTGGTCTCGGAGCGCCCAGGCGTTCCGCACGACGCTGACGTGCTCCAGGTTGGTGATGATGAACTCATCGCCCGCGCGCCAGCGGAGGCTGTGCAGCACGCGCAGCATCGCCTGTGAGGTGCTGGGCGTGATGGCCAGCTCGTCAGGCCGGACATGCAGCATAGTCGCTAGGGCCGCTCGCGCTCGCGCTTCCTTCTCCGCCCGCTCGGCTGCGACCGCCGGGACGCCGTGAAATTCCGCTTCTCTGGCCAGCTCGTCGTGGACGGTCCGGAGCACTGACTCCGGTGTAGGGCTGTGGCCGCCGGTTTGCAGATAGGCCACGTGCCGGGTGATGGGTAGCTGTTCCCGCAGGTCGGCGAGGGTGAGCACAGCGCCGCTGGCGGACATTGACGACTCCTTCGGTGGCTCATTGTACCGCGATCATCGGGCAACGCTACCCGCCGCGGTGTGGGCCTCACCCCCGGCCCTTTGTCTGCATCAGGATTTTCAGGATGGAAGGATGAGCAGGATGGTCGGCCCCCCATAGTCCCCCGCATAGCGGGGGGACCGGCTCAAAACCAATCCAGCGGTGGTGTGCGTTGCGAGGGCGCTGCGCCTGCATTATCATGGCCGGTGCAATGCCACCTGCCGAGCGCTCGTTACTGGAGCATGTCCGCGCTGCGCTGGCGGAAGCGCAGTTCGATCCGACGCACGCCAGCGACATCTTCCTGCGGGCGGATGCCGAGGCAGCCCTGCAGGCTGCGCTGCCGACGGCGGTGACTGCCGTTGCGGGGCGCGACGATGCCCGGCTGCCGACGGCGCGCTTCTTGGGCGCCACCTACCGGCCCGATCTCTTGGTGGAGTTGGACACGGCCCGCGTTGCCGTCGGGCTGACGTTGCTGCGGAACGATGCCGGGCCGCTCGCCGGGGCACTGGCGCGGGCAGTGGTACTCTCGCAGCAGCTTCCGGTGGCGACGGTTATAGTTGATCGGCGGGTCGAGCGGGCCAATCCTTTCGCCGCACCGGCCACGCAGCGGCTCCACCCGAACGATCAGGCCACGCTGGATTACTTGGGCAGCCGGCATCGCGTGGCGTTTGTCGTCCGGCGACAGGCACCGTTCAGCTTCGGATAAAGGAGGGGACAGAGTCCCATGTTCAAACGAGCCGTCATTACCGACGAAATCTCCCAGGACTTCGATCTGGCCGTCGGCATGGCCAAGCAGTTTGGCCTCGATCAACTCGAAATCCGTACCGTGTGGGAGACGCGCATTGACGACATGTCTGCGGAGCAACTGCGCCGAATCAAGGAGGCGGCCGAGCAGCACGGAATGTCCGTGGCCGGCCTTGCCGCCCCGTTCCTGAAATGCGAGCTAGGTGACGACGACGAATACGCCGAGCACCTGCACATCCTGCGTCAGTGCATCGCCGCCGGGCGGGCGCTCGGTACGTCGCTGATCCGCGGGTTCACCTTCTGGAAGCGGGACGGGCTGGACGATCACTACCAGCAGATTCTCGATTCGTATGCCGAGCCGGCCCGCATTGCCCGCGAGGAGGGGGTGACTATCGGCATCGAGAACGAGGGATCGTGCTACGTCGGTACCGGCGCCGAGTTGGCGCGGTTTCTCGGTGACTTGAACGAACCGTCCGTGCGGGCCGTGTGGGACCCGGCGAATGCGTGCTGGGAGGGTGGCGAGGCGACATATGCGGATGGCTACCCGCTGGTGAAACCGTACATCGCGCACGTCCACGTCAAGGACAAGCGGCAGGTACACCCGGACGAGAGTCCGCAAGCCGTCGTCATCGGCGACGGGGAGGTGGACATCCCCGGTCAGCTCCAGACGCTCAAGGACGACGGCTATGAGGGCTGTGTGTCGCTGGAAACGCACTACCGGGTGACGCACCGGCTGGCCGAGGACATCGCCCGGATGCCGGGCGGCAGCGCCTTCTCGGAGGGCGGCGAGGAGGGCACGCGCCGGTGCTTGGTGGCCTGGAACCGGATGATGGCGGCGTTGGTATGAGCGGGCAACTGCTGGCTGGCCGGCCGGTCGCGGGGGTGATTCGGCGCCAGACGGTCGCGGCCGCGGAGCGGTTTCGGGTGCAACTGCGGCGCCCGCCGGCGCTGGTCTCGCTCCGCATCGGCGACGACCCGGCCGCCGCGTCCTACGGCCGGACGCTGGAGCGCGCCTGCGAGCGGGTCGATCTGGGGTTCCATGAGATGGTGCTGCCGAGCGAGCGGCCGCGGTTGACCGAGACGCTGCAGGCGCTGAACGTTGACCCTGGCGTTGATGCGGTCGTGGTGCAGCAGCCGCTCCCGGCGCCGTTCACCGCGGAGATGGTGGCGGAGCTGCTCAATCCGGAGAAGGACGTGGACGGATTGACGCCGGTGAACGCGGGGCGGGTGGCGCTGGGTCAAGGGAGGTATGCGCCTTCGACACCGGCCGGTGGGCTGGCGATCCTCCAGCACTACGGGATTCCAATCGCCGGCGCCGAGGCGGTCGTGCTGGGGCGTAGCGCCGTGGTCGGGCGGCCGATGGCCCAGTTGTTGCTCCGGGAGCACGCGACCGTGACGATCTGCCACACCCGGACGCGCGACTTGGCGGCCGTCACGCGCCGGGCCGACATCCTCTGCGTGGCGGCGGGTCGGGCGGGGCTGATCACGCCGGAGATGGTGCAGCCGGGCGCGGTGGTGGTGGATTTTGGCATGAACTACGGGGCTGACGGGTTGGTTGGCGACGTGGACCCGGCGGTTGGCGAGGTGGCGGCGTGGCTGACGCCCGTGCCCGGCGGGACGGGGCCGGTGACGACGGCTGTCCTGCTGCGGGCGACGGTGCGGGCGGCCTGTGAGCGCCTCGGCGTGACGCTGACCGCGCTGCCCAGCAACGGCGCGGTCAGTTCGTAGCGGAGGTTAAATTATGGGTACCGCTAGAAGTGCCCACGGTAGAGCGCCAACTCGTAGGGGTATAGAAAACCCAACTCCCGGCCCTAGGAGAGGCGAGAACCCGCCCGGAAAGCCACGTACTCCGCCGCCTCCACCTCCCTCTCCGAAAAGGGATTAGGCGGCTTGGAAGCTAAGAGGCATGGTAGCCCACATCGCCGGCAACAGCCATGGCTCCTAATCTGCTGATCGCGCAGTCGGGTGGGCCGACGGCGGTGATCAACGCCAGTCTGGCGGGCCTCGTGAGCGCCGCTCAGGACACGGGTACGTTCTCGCGTGTGCTCGGATTGCGCCACGGTATCCTCGGTGCTTTGCCCGGTGGCGAGGGGTGTCTCGACCTGACGGCGCTCGACGCGGCGCGGCTGAACGCCTTGGCCGCCACACCGAGCGCGGCGCTCGGCTCGTGTCGCCGCAAGTTGGATGCCGACGATTGCGCGGCCGTGATCGAGTGGTTTCGGCGTCACAACGTCCACGCCTTTGCCTACGTCGGCGGCAATGACTCGATGCAGACGTGCTTGCAGCTCGGTGAAGCGGCGCGAGACAGCGGCTACGAACTGCGCGTCATCGGTGTGCCGAAAACCATTGACAACGACCTGCCGGAGACGGACCACTGCCCAGGGTACGGGAGCGCGGCGCGTTTCTGGGCCGTCGCGACGCAAGAGGCAGCCGTGGACCTCGTTGCTATGCGCGGCTACGACACGGTTGTCGTGCTGGAGTGTATGGGGCGCAACGCCGGCTGGCTGACGGCAGCGGCCGCGTTGGGCCGGCCGGCCACCGACGCGGCGCCGCATATTTTGCTGGTGCCGGAAGTGCCGCTCGTGCTGGACGGCGTACTCGCCAGCGTGGAGACAGCGATCCGGCAGCACGGCGGTGCCGTCGTGGTCACGGCCGAGACGGTGCGGACCGGCAGCGGCGATTACCTGCGCGCGGCGGCGGGGGAGGCGCGGCGCGATGCGTTCGGGCATCCGGTTGTGACGGGGACGGCCGACTATCTGGCCGAACGCATCGGCGCGGCGCTCGGGGTCAAGGCGCGCACGGTGCAGCCGGGTACGTTGCAGCGGGCCGCGAGTAGTCTCGTCTCGACCGTGGACCGGGAGGAAGCGTGGCAGGTCGGCGCCGCGGCGGCGCGTCTGCTGGCCGGCGGGCGGACCGGATTGATGGTGACGCTGCAGGCCGAGCGCGACCCGGTGTATCGCTCCTGGTGTGACACAACGCCGCTCGCGCGAGTCGCGGGCGTGGAGAAGACGCTCCCGGCCTCGTTCTTGACGGTGCAGGCCGGCGGGGTATGCAACGTGACGGCTGCCTTTGCGGACTATGCGCGCCCGCTGCTTGGCGGACCGCTGCCCGATTTCGTGCGCCTGTAATTGGCTGCGGTCCGGCATACTGCGCGTGCAGCATGGGACAAGGAGGCCGGCATGGGGCAGAAACCGGTGGCGATTGGCACGCGCAGCCAGCTCTTCGTGGATGACTACCTGGTCGCGGCGAGCAGCGGGGTCGTGGAGCGGCTGCACCCGATGGAACAGCTCCCGACGCCGGTGCTCCGGGCGGAAGCGGCCTGGGAACGGCCGGAGATCGGGGGGCTGTGGGGTCCGGTGACGGTTCACCGTGATCCACAGGACGGACTGTTTCGCATGTGGTACGCGAGCTATGGCGAGTTCCCCGCGTTCGGCCGACGGGTGGGGGAGATGTTTTCTTGCTATGCCACCTCCACTGACGGGCTGCACTGGGAGCGTCCCAACCTGGGCCTGTTTCAGTACGCAGGCTCGACGGCGAACAACATCCTGCCGCGAACGGGGGCCAGCCCTGGACACGGGATGCTGGACTGCGCGGAGATGGCCGGGATCGAGCCGCCGGAGATGCGGTACAAGTCGGACTTCTGGGTGGGGAGGGACGACGACGGCTGGGGTGGGCATGGCGTGTCCTTTTCGGCCGACGGGCTGCATTGGTATCCCTACGAGCGCAATCCGGTCATCCGGGGACGCCAGCGCGGCGATACGTCGAGCGCGGCCAAGCTCTACGAGGGGACCGCGCCGGAAGGGCCGGCCGGCTTTCCGACTGCCAAGTACGCGCTCTTCCCCAAAGTCCACGTACCGCTCGGTCCGTGGCAGCGGCGCTGCTTTGCGGTCTGCACGTCGGTAGACGACGCCGATACCGGGTCGGTGCCCGGCACAGGCGGCCCGCCGTTTACGACGTGGACGGAGCCGATGCTCGCTCTTGCCCCGGATCAGCGCGATGACGACATGGCCGAGGAGCGGCTGGCTGCTGCCAAGCCCATCCTGCTCTACGACCATCCCGACGATCATCGCTGCGAGTTCTATGGCGTGATGGTCTTCCGCACCGGCGACGTGTTCCTCGCGCTGATCTGGGTGTATGACGCCTCGTTCGACATCGGGCGGCTGGGCGGCGGGAACGAGTACGCCATCGTGGACGTGCAGTTGGCCGCGAGCCGGGACCTGATCCACTGGCAGCGGCTCGGCAACCGCCAGCCGGTGATTGCGCGGGGTGCGCCGGGCACGTTCGACAGTCACATGATCTTCTACCACTCTATGCCGGTGACGGTCGGTGACGAGTGGTGGGTGTATTACGTGGGCTTCAACGAGGGCCACGCCGCCCGCTTGTGCTACACCGCGGCGCTGCGCGAGCAGTATTGGGCGGACGTGCGGGCCGGCACGCGGCACTTTCCGGCCATCGGGCTGGCTAAGGTACGCCGAGACGGGTTCATTTCGCGCGATGCCGGGCCGGCCGGTGGCGCGATCACCACGCGGGTGCTCCGGCCGGGCGGCAGTCGGCTCGAACTCAACGCGACCATTGCTGCCGGTGGGTCGCTCACGGTAGAGGTGCAGGATGAGCAGGGCCGGGCACTCCCCGGATTTGCGGCAGCCGACTGCACGACGATAGCGGGTGACTCACTCCGGCACGCGGTCCGGTGGGGCGACCGGCGAGGGGACGACCACTGGCGGGAGCGGCCGCTGCGGCTGCGCTTTGATCTGCGGGAGGCGAGCCTGTACGGGTTTCGGTTTGCGGAGGGGTAGCTTTTCTGTCTGCATCAGAATTTGCGGGATGTGAGGGTGTTCGGGATGGCTTCCGGCGTGCCGGGGACCTTTGTATAACTACCCGGATGGTGTGCTGGATGGCAGTACCCACCTCCCGCTAACCTGGGAGGACAGGTTTTTAGATTCCCGCTTTCGCGGGAATGACGGGTTACGCAAAAGTATCCGTGCGTGGGAGGCACCGTGGCCTGGGTGCAAGGCCACCGCCGGGCAGGAATCGGGCACTTGCCGGTGCCTCGACGGGGCCGGGGGTGCGGCGGGGCCAGGAGCTGCGCCAAGTTGACCGGTTTTTCGCCTTTCCGGTATGCTGTGGGTACAGCCGGCCGGCAGCCGACTTGGCAAGAGGCACATGACGACAGATCAACGGGTCAATGGCTGGTACCTTGCGGTGTTCACCCCACTGATGATCGTGGGCACGGTTGCGGCGGCGTTCGGTGCCTGGGCCGAGGGAGGTGGGTTGCAGCCGATGGTGCTCGCATTTTTCAGTTTTGTAGCGCCAGTGGCCGTGGGGTCCACCGGGCTGTCCTTTTTTGCGGTACAAGTGGGAGGGTTGGTTGTGTTTTGGCTGGAGACGGCACTGAAGAAGCGTGATGCAGAGCGAGCAGCGCTCAGAGCCGCGGCTATCGCGGAGGGGCGTGTGGAGGGGCGTGCGGAGGGGCGCGTGGAGGGTCGTGCGGAGGGTCACGCGGAGGGGCGCGTGGAGGGTCACGCGGAGGGGCGCGCGGAAGTCTACGCAGCCATAGCCGAATGGGATGCGCGCCGCAAGGCGGCTGAAGCACAAGGCAAAGAGTTCACCGAGCCGCCGCCTCACAGCAACTCCGCCGGTGCCTAGCGCGTAAGCCCCTTGAATCGTCCGGACGCCTATCGGCAACAGGCAGCGTCACCGCGCCCGGCCTGAGCAGCGAGGGGACGGACTACCCCCACGTGAGACTTTTGCATAACCTCCCAGACAGCGTGCGGTGGTGGCGGTGACTCCGCCTCGCCAACCTGGGAGGGTCAGTTTTTAGATTCCCGCCCCGTATCGGGGTACGGGACATGCTTTCGCGGGAATGACGAGTTATGCAAAGGTCTCCACGTGGGCAGCGGTACCTATTAGTTCAACGGGCGGGACGCGCCGGATATTCGCACTGCCCACCCTAGGAGCGCGGCGGCACGTCGCGGCCGTCGTCGAGGTCCAGGCGGTCGAACATGGTCGTGATGTCCGTGCGGTGAGCGTAGCCGGCTTCTTCTAGCAACATTTGGTGCCGCTGCCGGCCGGCTTCATCCTGCGGGTAGCTCCGGGCCTGCTCGTTGAATGCCTCGATCTCGGCGGCGCTCCGCGGCGCACGCGCCATGAGGGCAGCGAGCACGCCGGCATCGTCCGCATTCGCGGCGACGACTGCCTCGAAGTCGTCGGCCGTCATGTCGAGGAACGCGAACAGTCGCTCGCTGTAGCCGACTTTCGCTTTGTACTCGCCGAGGGTGCCGGCGAGGTTCGCACGCATTTTGTCAATGGTCCGCGGCAGGAACGTGATGCCGCCGAGCGTTTCACGGGGACTGCGGGGCGGCCCTTTGGTCAAATCCATTGGTCTCTCCTTCCGAAGGATATTGTAGCGGGTATGCGGTGAGCCTCACCCCCCGGCCCCCTCTCCAACATTTGGAGAGGGGGGTGGATTCCCACCCCGTAGCGGGGTACGGGACATGCTGGCGCGGGCATGACGGGCCGAGGGGCGCGGGATGGCCTACCTATGGTCCCCCCGTTGCGACGGGAGGACGGGCACAGCATGCTGTGCCCCTACGGCGCTGGATTCCCGCTTTCGCGGGAATGACGAGTTATGCAAAGGTCCCCTTTCGCGGGAATGACGGGTTATGCAAGGGTCTCGGTGTGCCGGAATGACGAGGGTGTGGGCGCGATGAATCGCGCCGCTACACAACAGACTACCCTTGTGAGGGAGGACTGTGGGGGGCCGGTAGTTGACGGGCGGCGCGTAACGCCGTATGGTAGCGGCCGATCAGTGGTCGGGAGGGGTCTGGCATGAGTACGTTGTTCGGTAGCGGTGACTATATCTATCGCGTGGACGCGCAGTGGGGGCGCAGCCCGCAGCTTCCGGCGCTGGGCCTCGTCTCCGGGGTCGCTTGCGACTCGCAGGATCGGGTCTACGTCTTGCAGCGGGAGCCGCAGGCGGCCATGCTGGTGTTCTCGCCCGAGGGGCAGCTGCTCCACTCCTGGGGTGAGGACGCTTTCGGGAGCGCGCACGGCGTTTGGATCGGTCCCGACGACGCGGTCTATTGCACCGACCGCAACCATACGGTGACGCAGTGGAGTCTCGACGGCACGCTGCTGGCTACGTGGGGTACGGCGGATCGAGCCGGTCCGCCGGGCGAGCCGTTCAACGAGCCGGCCCGCGCGGTGCAGTCACCGCAAGGCGACGTGTTCATCGCCGACGGCTACGGGCAATATCGCGTACATGTTTTCAGTACGGATGGGACACTCCAGCGGTCCTGGGGCACGAAAGGGACGGGGCCGGGGGAGTTCGGATGGCCGGTGCATAGCGTCTGGGTGGACCCGCGCGGCCGGCTACTCGTGACCGACCGCGGGAATAACCGCGTGCAGCATTTCACTCTCGGCGGCGACTATCTGGGCGAGTGGGGTGACTTGGGTGCGCCGAACGACGTGTGCCTCGATGCGGAGCAGACGGTCTATATCGCCGAGGGAGGGCCGGCCATCACGAGCCGCGGTCCCATCCGGACCACGCGCGGGCCGGGTGTGACCGTCATGAGCCTCGATGGCGACATCCTGGCCCAGTGGGGCGAGCGCGGCGACGCACCGGGCCAATTTGCCGCCTCGCCGCACAGCTTGTGGGTGGATTCCCGCGGGGACATCTACGTCGGCGAGGTGACGACCCATGACCGGCTGCAAAAGTTCATCCGGGAGCGGTGAGGGGTAGCCCACTATGGTCCCTGACAAGGGTAGGTTTTTGTCTGCATCAGGATTTTCGGGAAGCAAGGATGAGCAGGATGGATTCCCGCTTTCGCGGGAATGACGGGTTATGTAAGGGTCTCCGAAAGCGGGAATGACGAGCACCTGGGCGCGATAAATCGCGCCCCTACAGAAAAACCTACCCTTGTCAGCCCTATGGTTTCCCGGCGGCGAGGGGGAGGGGCACAGCATGCTGTGCCCCTACGGCGCTGGATTCCGGCTTTCGCCGGAATGACGGGATGGGGAGGACGGAATGACGGGAGGGGGGCGGAGGATGACGGGATGGTGGGTTCTAGCGCGGGGTGGACATTGTGATACAATACACAAGCTCCTGCCGCCGGGGTGCCGCGTGGTAGGGAGCGGGTCGTGTCCGGGGCGCTTGGGACCGGCTCATCTCGCCGAGTATGGGAGGGAGCGGTGCTGATCAACTATCTCCCCATCCTCATCATGATCGTCGTCGCGACGGTCGTATCGCTGGGCGTAGTCGTGATTGCCCGGTTCCTGGGCACGCGGCGTCCTTCTACCTCAAAGCTGGCACCCTATGAATCGGGGATGACCCCGGTGGGGATGGCGTGGCGCCGGTTTCCTATCAAGTTCTACGTCACGGCGATGCTCTTCGTCATCTTCGACGTGGAGGTGATCTTCTTCTATCCTTGGGCAGTGGTCCTGCGTGAGATGAAGGGCGCGGGGCTGGCAGTGTTTGCGCTCGTGGAGATGGGCGTGTTTGCTGCTTTCTTGCTGTTGGGGTACCTGTATGTCCTTCGGAAAGGGGCTTTCCAGTGGGATTAGACACGCCGGACACGCCGGTCAAGCATGGTGGCCTCGGACAACTCCCGATGAGCGGGCAGTTCACGGGCGAGATGGGTGTGAGCCTGACGACGCTGGACAAGGCGGTTGCCTGGGCACGAGCGAACTCGCTCTGGCCGCTGCTGTTCGGCTTGGCCTGTTGCGCCATCGAGATGATGGCGATGAGTGCCTCGCGCTTCGACGTGTCCCGTTTTGGGGCAGAGGTCTTCCGGGCCTCGCCGCGCCAGGCCGACTTTATGATCGTGGCCGGCCGGGTCAGCAAGAAGATGGCGCCGGTCGTGCGCCAGCTCTACGATCAGATGCCGGAGCCGAAGTGGGTGCTCTCGATGGGCGCCTGCGCCTCGTGCGGCGGCATCTACAACAACTACGCGCTGGTCCAGGGCGTGGACCGGATCATTCCGGTTGACGTGTACGTGCCGGGCTGCCCGCCGCGGCCGGAGATGGTCATTGACGGGATTATCAAGCTCCAGCGCAAGGTGGAGCGCCAGAAGCAGTTCGGCAAGCACGCGCATGAATTGGTAACGGCGTAGGGGCACGATTGATGGCGGCCTGAGCGTGGGCGCCATTCATGGCGCCCCTGCGGGGCCGTACCCCGTTGAGCACCTTGCCCAACTCACAGGAACAGTGAATATAGATGGCAACTGAGGCGCGGACCGCGGCCGATGGCCCGGCTGCCGGTCACATGGCTCGGCTGATGGAGCAGTTCGGCGACTGCCAACCGCCGGATACACGCTTGGCCGACGGCATTCCCACCGCCATCGTGCCGCCCGACCGGCTACTCGACGTGGGCCGGTTTCTCCGTGACGACCCCGACATGCACTACGCCTTTCTGGCCGAGTTGAATGCCGTGGACTACTTGGAGCGCGCTGACCGTTTCGAAGTGACCTATATCCTCCACTCGTATGACCACAACTCCCGCCTGCGCCTGAAGGTCCGCGTCGGCAGTGAGGAGCCGACGGTACCCTCGGCCGTGTCGCTGTGGCCGGCGGCTGCCTGGCACGAGCGCGAGGTCTTCGATCTGTTCGGCGTGCAGTTTGACGGTCATCCGGACCTGCGGCGGCTGTTCCTGCCTGAGGACTGGGAGGGACATCCGCTGCGACGAGACGAGGCCCAAGGCGAAGAAGAGGTCTCATTCACCGAGGAGGAGGCTGGCCGCGAGCGGGGCGGCCCGGTGCTGCATCGAACCGGTTGACCCGCGCCGCTCGCTCCATATATATGAAGCGAGGCCGGGGTTGAAGCGCAGAGCGGCGGACGAGAGCAACAGCGATGGTAATGCTCAACGAGACGCCAACCGACCGCGGTACCATGGTGCTGAACATGGGGCCGCAGCACCCGGCGACCCATGGCGTGCTGCGCCTGCTGCTGGAACTCGATGGCGAAACCGTCGTGAAGGCGGAGCCGGACATCGGCTTCCTGCATACCGGCATCGAGAAAACGTGCGAGGGGCTGACCTGGCACCAAGCGATCACCGCGACCGACCGCACGGACTACCTCGCGCCGCTGTCGAACAATCTGGCGTATATCCTCGCCGTCGAGAAGCTGTTCGGCGTGACCGACCAAGTACCGAAGCGAGCACAATACCTGCGCGTGATCCTGACCGAGCTGACCCGTCTCAGCAGCCACTTGGTCTGGCTCGGCACGCACGGCCTGGACCTCGGGGCAACGACCGTCTTCCTCTATTGCTTCCGCGAACGGGAGACGATTACCTCGATCTACGAGTTCGTCTCCGGGGTGCGCCTGATGACGAGTTACTGGCGCATCGGGGGGCTGTGCGCCGACGTGCCAGACGGGTTCGAGGAGCGGGTGCGCCACGTACTCGATACCTTCCCGGATCGCATCAACGATTATGAGACGCTGCTGACGAGGAATCCGATCTTCCTCGACCGGACCGTGGACATGGCCCCGATCAGCAAGGACGAGGCCATCGCTTGGGGCATGACCGGACCGAGCTTGCGGGCCACCGGCGTCGGCTACGATGTCCGCAAGGCGTTCCCCTACTCCTCGTATGACGATTTCGACTTCGACGTGCCGGTACGCCACAACGGCGACGTGTATGATCGCTACCTGGTGCGCGTCGAGGAGATGCGGCAGTCGCTGCGGATCATCGAGCAGGCGCTCGACCGGCTGCCCGACGGCGAGATTCGGCTGGACAACCCACGCATCACGTTACCGACGCGCGAGAAGATGTACGTGAGCATGGAGTCGCTGATCCACCACTTCAAGCTGGTAACGGAAGGGCCGCGGTGTCCGCCGGGCGAGGCGTACAATCTGATCGAGTCGCCGCGCGGCGAGTTGGGCTGTTACGTCGTGTCGGACGGCACGAGCAAGCCGCAGCGGGTGCGCTTCCGCACGCCGTCGTTCTTGCACACCCAGGCGCTGCAGAAGCTGGTCGAGAACCGACAGGTTGCCGACGTGGTGGCTGCTATCGGCAGTATTGACATCGTGCTCGGCGAGATTGACCGCTAGGAACAGGCGAGGCGAGCGGAGAAGATGCTGTCCGAAGAAACGCGCGAGCGCATCCTAGGCTACTTGCCGCGCTACCGCACCAAGCGCGCCGCGATCTTGCCGGCGCTGTGGGCGGCTCAGGATGAGGTTGGCTGGCTGAACACGGAGGCCTACGAGGAAGTCGGCGAGCTACTCGACATGCACCCGACCGACGTGGCAGCTATCGCCAGCTTCTACTATATGTTCCACAAGCAGCCGATGGGCAAGTACGTCATCGAGGTGTGCAATAACCTGTCGTGCGAACTGCAAGGCGCGTCGGAAATGCTGGAGCAACTGCGGCAGGAGCTAGGCATCCAGGAAGGGCAGACAACCGCGGACGGGCAGTTCACCCTGCGCCATCAGGAATGTCCCTGCTATTGCGAGTTCGCGCCCGTCATGCAGGTGAACACGGAGACCTACGGCAACCTGACCCCGGAGCGGATTAAGCGCATTCTCGCCGACCTGCGGGCCGGCCAGCCCGCCCTCGACGGGGTGGTGCATGGGGCGGACAGTGCAGAACTTGCGGCCAAGATCGCGCCGGATGGACACAGCGGAGAGGAGCAGGCCGAGCATGGCGACGTTTGAGCCGGTGTTGCTCAAGTACGCCGACGACCCGGACCAGCACCGGATGGACACCTATCGCCGGCACGGCGGCTACCAGGCGCTGGAGAAGGCGCTCCGGGAGCATACGCCGGAGGATGTCGTCGGCATGGTCAGGAGCGCCAACCTGCGGGGCCGCGGCGGCGCCTATTTCCCGACCGGCGTGAAGTGGGGCTTTCTACCCGACGACGGCAATCCGCGCTTTCTCTGCGCCAATGCCGACGAGAGCGAGCCGGGGACGTTCGCCAACCGGGCGATCATGGACAACGACCCCCATCAATTGATCGAGGGTTGCCTGCTCTCGGCCTATGCGTGCCAGATCAACACGGTCTACATCTACATCCGCGGCGAGTTCTCGTTCAGCTATCGCCGGCTGGAGCAAGCGTTGACCGAGGCCCGCGAGCGAGGCTACGTCGGCCGGAATATCCTCGGCTCGGGGTTCGACTGCGAGGTGTGGGTGCATCGGGGTGCCGGGGCCTACATCTGTGGGGAAGAAACGGCGCTACTGGAATCGCTGGAGGGCAACCGGCCGCAGCCGCGCCTCCGGCCGCCGTTCCCGGCCGTCAAGGGCGTGTTCAGCCTACCGACGGTCATCAACAACGTGGAGACCATCTCCTGCGTGACCCATATCGTGAACTATGGCGCCGACTGGTTCGCCGGGATTGGCGCCGCGGACGCGCCCGGCCCGAAGCTCTACTGCCTCTCGGGCCACGTCAACCGCCCCGGCCTCTATGAACTGCCGATGGGCACGCCGCTGCGCGAGCTGATCTACGAGCACGGTCAGGGGATGCGCGAGGATCGGGCGGTCAAGGCGATCATCCCCGGCGGCGCCTCGGCGCAGCTGCTCACGGCTGACGACCTCGACGTGACGCTCGATCCGGGGGCCATCACCGCCAAAGGCTCGATTCTCGGGACCGGCGGCGTGATGGTGATGGACGAGACGACGTGTATCGTGCGGGCCAATCTGAACACCGTCCGCTTCTTTGCCAACGAAAGCTGCGGCAAGTGTACGCCCTGCCGGGAAGGTACGCGCTGGATGGTGGACGTGCTGGCGCGGATCGAGGGCGGCGGCGGGCGCACGGAGGACGTGGAGTTGCTGCTCGACGTGTGCGACAAGATCAACGGCAAGTCCTTCTGCCTGCTGGGCGACGTGGCGACGTGGGGCTTGTCCAGCGGTATTCAGAAGTTCCGTGAAGACTATGATCGGCACGTCACCGAGAAGCGCTGCTTTGCTACAGCGCAGCCGATGATGGCGGCGTGAGCGGTGTTTGTTGCCCATCGGGACCGGAGCGAGGCTCCTAAGCTGCGGAGAGAGACGGCATGATTGCCACCGAGCAAGAGTTGATAACGCTGACGGTTGACGACCAGGAGGTGTCGGTGCCGCCGGGCACGAACTTGGTCGAGACGGCCAAGGTGCTCGGCACCGAGGTTCCGGTGTTCTGCTACCACGAGCGGCTGCCCGTCGTCGGCGCCTGCCGGATGTGCTTGGTGGCCGTCGAGCTACCGCCGCGACCGGGCACGCCGCCCGACGCGCCGAAACCGCCGCCGCAAATTATGACCGGCTGCACGACAACCGTGATGCCCGGCATGAAGGTGTGGACCGACACGGAAGCCGTCCTGAAGTATCGGGAAGGGATCGTCGAGTTCCTGCTGATTAACCACCCGCTCGACTGCCCGGTGTGCGACGCGGGCGGCGAGTGTCCGCTCCAGGACAATAGCCACAACTGGGGGCCGGACGAGAGCCGGTTTGTCGAGCAGAAGCGGCTGCTCCGCAAGGTCCACGACCTCAGCCCGCTGGTGGTCCTGGATCAGGAGCGGTGTATCGTCTGCTACCGCTGCACGCGCTTCATGGACGACGTTGCCGGCGAGCATGAGTTGGATTTCTTTGACCGCGGCTATAACTCCGTGCTCGGCACGCTGGATGACCGGCCGCTGCAATCGAAGTTCCACGGCAACATCATTGATCTCTGCCCCTGTGGCGCGCTCACGAGCGACACGTATCGGTTCCGGGCGCGACCGGGGGACCTCCAGACGACGCAGAGCGTCTGCGCGCAGTGTCCGGTGGGCTGCAACCTCAAGCTGGACACGCGCCGTAACGAGATGGTGCGGGTGCGCGCCCAAGAGAACACGGACATCAACGACATCTGGCTGTGCAACAAGGGCGAGTTCACGTTCGAGTTCGTCTCGACCGATCAGCGGCTACGGAACCCGCTGGTCAAGCGGGACGGCGAGCCGGTAGAGGTGGAGTGGGACGAGGCGCTGACCGAGGTGGCCACAAAGATCAAGAGTATCCGCGACGAGCATGGCGCGGCGGCCATCGGGGTGATCGGCGGGCGCAACATTCCCAATGAAGACGCTTTTGCGCTGCGCGAATTCGCCCGCTCGGTCATCGGCACACCGCACCTCGATCACCGGATCGGCGCTCGCGCTACCGGGCTGCCGCTGGCGGACACTCCGGCGTCTATCCCGACGCTGGTGGACGTAGACCGGGCCGGGGCGGTACTGCTGCTCGGCACGGACCTGACCAATGACCTGCCGGTGCAGTGGCTGCGGCTGCGGGCGGCGGTAACGAAGGGCGGCGCCAAGCTGATCGTCGCCAACCCACGCGCCACCGAGCCGGACCGACTTGCCTATCACCGCCTGCGGCACCGCCCCGGCACTGAAGCGGCCCTGTTGCAGGGGCTATTGGGCGCTGTGCTAGAGCAGGGCGACGACGGAGCAGCCGGCGGCGAGGCGGCCAGTCTGTCGCCGGAGCGGGCCGCCGAACTCACCGGCGTCACAGCCGAGACGCTCCGGGCGGCCGCCGCGACGCTGGTGGCGGCCGGCAATGCGCTGGTATACGTCGGCCCGCGTTTCAACCGCCGGTCGGATCAAGAGGCCGTGGCCGCGGCCACTTACAACCTCGCGCTGGCAACGGGCAACGGCGGCGGCGTGACCTTCATCCCGGAGGGCGCAAACGGCCGCGGTGCCGAGCGTCTCGGTGTTGTGCCCGGCCAGGACGGACTCCCGGCCGGGGAGATGATCGCAGCGGCAGCCGCCGGAACGATCAAGTGCCTCTATCTGGTCGGTGAGAACATCTTGGAGACGCACCCCGACCGCACTCAAGCCGAGCAAGCCTTGGCGAACGCCGAATTGGTGGTCGTCCACGAGCTATTCGAGACTGCGACGGCCAAGGCTGCCGACGTGGTGCTGCCCGGCTTGAGCTTTGCCGAGCGCGACGGCACGCTGACGAACGTGGAAGGTCGTATCCAACGGTTGGGCGTTGCGGTCGCGCCGGAGGACGGCGGCTTGGCCGACTGGCGGATCCTCACCGATCTATCCGGACACTTCGATACGCCGCTGGGCTATAGCTCCGCCGCCGAAATCACGCTTGAGGCCTTTGAGGACGTTATCACGCCAGCGATGATGCGCCGGGCGGCCTTCCCGTCGGAGGGGGTGCTGCTGCCGGCGTCGGAGACTGATGGCGAGCCAGGCTCTGTGGCGTTGCCGGACTCCGATCCGGCAGTGGCGGCGCCGGGCGAGGGCCTGCGCTTGCTGACCGATTCCGAGCTAGTCGGCCATGAGACATTGATCGAGATGACACCGCAGCTGCTGGCCACCGCGCCGGAGCCGCTCGTAGACATCAACCGCACCGACGCCGCTCGTCTCGGCATCGGTAACGGGCAGGCGGTCAGGCTGCGGACCGAGCGCGGCTCTGTAACCCGACAAGCGCGGGTGAGCGGTCGCGTGCCCGCCGGGGTGGTGTATACGCCCGATAATCTCGACTCGCCGCGGATCAATGCGCTGCTGGACTGGCAGCACGAGGCGACGGTCGTCCAGTTGGAGCCGGTTGCCGCGGCCGCCGCGGTGACTGAGGCTGCGGCCGGAGGCGGGGCATGATTCCGGACATCCTCGCGGCCATCATCGCTGCGGCGATCAAGAGCTTCATCGTCATCAACCTGCTTTTGGCCGCTTTCGCCTACCTGACCTGGCTGGAGCGGAAGGTGATTGGCCGGTTCCAGCGGCGGATTGGCCCGAATCGAGTCGGGCCGTTCGGCCTCTTGCAGCCGATTGCCGACGGCATCAAGCTGGCGATGAAAGAAGACATTGTGCCGGATCAAGCCAGCCGCGTGGTGCATCTGGTCGCACCGCTGGGGACGTTGATGCCGGCGCTGATTATCTTCGCCGTTATCCCCATTGGCCCGTCGTTCGAGATTTTCGGCTTCCCGTTCGACTGGCATATCGGTGCGAACATCAACGTCGCTTATCTCTACATCGCCGCCATCGCCTCTCTGGGGGTGTACGGGCTGGTGCTCGGCGGCTGGGCCGCGAACAACAAATACTCGCTGCTCGGCGGGCTGCGGGCCTCGGCGCAGATGGTTAGCTATGAGCTACCGCAGGGGCTGGCGGTGCTGTCGGTGGTGATCCTGGCCGGATCGCTGAACTTGCTCGATATTGTGCGCTTGCAGACGGAAGGGAGCTTTCCCTTGCCGTTGGCACTGTGGTTCCCGGTCGGGTTCATCGCGTTCGTGGTCTACGTCATTGCCGGCATTGCGGAGACGAATCGCTTGCCGTTCGACCTGCCGGAGGCCGAGGGCGAGCTTGGCGCCGGCTACCACACCGAATACAGCGGCTTCAAGTGGTCGATGTTCTTCATGGCCGAGTACGTGAACATCATCAACGTGAGCGCGGTGGCCGCGGTGCTCTTCCTCGGCGGCTGGTGGCCGGGCTTCGCTTTCCTCGGGCCGGTGCTCGGTCCGATCTTGTCACCGCTCTGGTTTTTGCTCAAGCTGGCGATCTTCATCTTCTTCTTCATCTGGCTGCGGGCGACGCTGCCGCGCCTCCGCTACGACCGCCTGATGAACCTCGGCTGGAAAGTGATGTTTCCCATTGGGCTGGCAAACGTGATGCTGACGGCAGTGATCGTGGCGGTGTGGCCGAGTTAGCAGCGCAGCCACGGAGGACATGATGCAAGCACCATCGCGCCCAACACGCAGAAACCCCTTCATCGAGGCAGCGCAAGACTTTGCGGCGATAGCGCGTGGTCTGGGCGTGACGCTCCGCAACCTGGCCGACAAGCCGGTGACGCTGCAATACCCGGAGCAGCAGCCGGACCTACCGGCCCGGCACCGGGGGCGCCACGTGCTGCGTCGGCACGAGAACGGCCTGGAGAAGTGCGTCGGCTGCGAGTTGTGCGCGCTGGTGTGCCCGGCGAAAGCGATCTTCGTCGAGGGCGCCGAAAATCCGCCGGATAGCCCCATCTCCATCGGCGAGCGGTACGCCAAGACGTACACCGTCAACATGATCCGCTGTATTTTCTGCGGGTTCTGTACGGAGGCTTGCCCGACGGAGGCAATCCAACTCAAGGCGATCTTCGAGCTGGCCGACTACACCCGCGAGTCGATGATCTACACCAAGGAGACGTTGCTGGATGCCGAGCCGGTTGCTGATCCGAGCGACTCCTGGCTGCCGGGGTGAGCGGAGGCGATATGGAAGCCGCTCCGGTTTTGTGGCCTGGAGGGTTGGAGGTTACGTGGAAGCAGATTGTCGTGCTGGTCATGCTGGTAGCCGCGATGACCTCCTTCCTTAGTGGCTGGTTCCTACGCTCACGAACGGACCTGTCAGTCTCCGGCATTGCGCGCCGCGTTCTCGTTGCCCATACCCCAGTAGCGGTGATTATTCCGTTTACCATACTTATCTACTTCGACCTGAATATCAAGCACATTCTGATTGGTTTTCCGGCTACTCGGTGGGCCGCGCTCGGATACGGTGTTGTCCTCTTGGCAAGTTTCATCCTGCTGACGCTTGCTTGGTCCACGGGCGCCTTCGAGAAGTTTATCGAGCGCCGGTTTCGCCTTGGAGAGGCTACGGACCGGGAATCGTCCAATTCCTTGCCGATGCATATTCCGGCAGCATTCGGAGTTGCCCTCGTCGTAGCCGTCGCTGGTGTGTACATCGTCAACAACGTGGTCAAACCGCTACAGCCCGGTCCCGGTCACGATCTCATACTGCACATCAATGCGGCATTGGAACTGCTGGGCGGCGGCAATCCGTATTGGGGCGATGGCCCCGGCTGGACATTGCCAGCTGTGCTACCGACCGCCGGGTACATCTACCTGCCCTTGGCGCTACTCAGTCCCGTCAATGCTGACCGCGTGTATCTCGTTCTGAATCACGTGCTGTTCGCTGCAAGTGCCGTGGTGTTCGGCAAGGCACTCGGACAGTCCATCCCTTGGCGCTGGTGGTTGTTTACCTGGTTACTGCTGGGGGCAGTCAGCGTGCCCCTCTCGTTCTCCTTTGGCTTAGGTCAAATGGATGCATACTTGCTGTTTCTGCTGGCAGTGATCACCTGGTCCATGACGGTCCACAGACCGTTGCTGGCCGGCCTGGCAACGGGGCTGCTGCTCGTGTCCAAGCCCACCATGCTACTGCTCCTGTTCTATTTCCTGCTCACTCGCCAACTACTTGTGCTCCTGACAGCCGGGCTAACTGCAGGCGGCATGGTGGCCACCTCACTGCTCTGGACCCAGCCGGCGGTGTGGCAGGACTATATCCTCCACAAGATTCCGGCGATGCTGCCGGGGAGCAGCATTTTCGACAACATCTCGCTCTCGGCGTTTCACTACCGTCACTTCCTGGGCCGGTACTCAGGTGACTACTGGGACTACCTCACACCGGAGGGTATCGCCCCCGTCTTCAATTATGTCGCGTTAGCCTTCGGATTGGGCATGTTCGCGTACCTGACCCGCGGTAATTTCCGCAGCAAGGATGCGGAAGAGAAGGTCTGGGACTTCATGTGTGTTGCAGCCGGGACGCTCGTGTTCTTTAGCATCGCCTGGTTTCACTACGCCGTCTGGATCATTCCCGCGATTGCCCTGGTGGCGAGCGTATCCAGTCCTCGCCATATCACCCCGGCCCAGCGGCTGGAGGTGTTGGTGTGGCTGCTGGCCGGGTTTTGCCTGCTCAACATCGAGTTCGGGTTCTGGCACATTGGTGAATGGTCGCAACAATTTCCAGTCCTGGGCCACTACCGCAACCTCGCGGCGGTCCTGCTTTGCATCGGCGTCTGGCGAGCACGCTACATCATGCATGTGACCAGGAACCTACGCCAGCCGCCGAAATCTGGTAGTCTACTGGCGCGAGGAAACACATGACCGAACTGATCGAGAGCTTGCCGTTCGAACTGCCCACCATTGAGTTGATCATCTTCATCGCCACGGCGGCCGTGGCTATCGCGGCGGCCATCATGGTCGTGTTTCAGCGCAACGCGATGTATAGCGCGCTGTTCCTCGTGGCGAACTTCTTCTGCCTGGCCGTGATGTATCTCTTGCTGGGCGCGTATTTTCTCGCCGTCGTACAGATTGCGGTCTACGCGGGCGCCATCATGGTGTTGGTGCTGTTTGTGATCATGTTGCTCAACGTGGCGCGACCGGAGCCAACCGGCACGCACCTGGCCGGGTTGAAGCTCTTCGGGGGCGTGGTGGCGTTCATCCTGCTGGCACAGGTGGCGCTGGTCGCCGCGCGCAGTGCCGACGTGCTGCCGGAGCCGCCGCCGCCGGGGACCGCCGAGTTGACCTACCCACTCTCGGTAGCGGACCAAAAGCTGTTGGCGGACGCAACCGGGCCGGATGACACGGCCTGGACGATTACGCTGACGCTGGACGGGACGGGGGCGGCCGCGGCGGGTGCGGTGCAGGTCATGGACGCCTTGGAGGCGCAAGGCTTCCGCGTGTTCCGCAGTAGTCCACCACGCCCGGAGATCGCGGCGGATCGCCTGGGCGACTCGGTGCGGGTGCTGGCGCTGGGGGCGGAGGAGCCGGGCCAGGCAGTTATCGACCTGGCCGCGACGCCGGGGGTCGAGACGGTAGACGTGCAGCCACTCGCCGGATCGCATACGCAGATGCTAGCCGCCGTCCTGTTCACTCGCTTCCTGTTCCCCTTCGAGGTGACTTCGATCTTGCTCTTGGCGGCGATTCTCGGCGCGGTCGTCATTGCGCGGAAGCGCGGTGAAGTCAGTCTCTCCAGGCAGCAGGCAAACGTGGTACCATCTGGCGGCCAGCAAAACGGCGCTCCGGCCGCCGCGGAGGCGACCGCTGCAACGACTGACGCACCAGCCGAAATGCCCGGTGATACGAGGTCTACGACCTGATGGTGCCAACGAGTTACTATCTCATCGTGAGCGCGATCCTGTTCTCGCTCGGCGTGTTCGGGGTACTGCTCCGCAAGAACACGCTGACGATCTTCATGTCCATCGAGTTGATGCTGAACGCGGTCAACCTCTCGTTCGTGGCGTTCTCGCGGCAGTTCGGGCACTTCGATGGGCAGGTGTTCGTGTTCTTCGTCATGGCCGTGGCGGCGGCGGAAGTGGCCGTGGGCCTGGCGATCATCGTGGACCTGTTCCGCACACGCCAGAGCGTGGACATAGACACGATCAACCTGTTGAAGGGGTAGACAGCGTGGTGAATGCCGTTCGTGGTGGCGTGCCGGCCGGCACTGCCCTAGCCTTCACCGGACTGTGTAGACCAAGCATGGCGGGAGACGACCATTTCTGATGCTCTCTGGCTGATCCCGGCCTTTCCGCTGGCGGGGGCGCTGATCAATCTCCTGCTGGGGCAGCGGCTGCCCAGGATCGTCGTATCCATCGTCGGCGTCGGCGTGGTGGCGGCAGCGTTTGTCGTCGCCGGGTTCGTCGCACTCTCGGCGACCGTGCCGCTCACCGCCGGAGAAGGAGAAACGCTCCGGCAAGAGCTATTCCCCTGGATTGTCGCGGGTAATCTCGATACGTCGGTAGCCCTGCTGCTGGACCCCCTCTCCACGGTGATGGTCCTCGTCGTTTCGGGCGTCGGGCTGCTGATCCACCTGTATTCGGTCGGCTATATGGGGCACGACCCCGGCTACCCGCGCTTCTTCACTTACCTCAACCTCTTCACCTTCTCAATGCTGCTGCTCGTCATGGCCGACAACTTCCTGGTCATGTTCGTCGGGTGGGAGCTAGTCGGTGTCTGCTCTTTCCTCTTGATCGGGTATTGGTTCGACCGCCCCGCCGCAGCCTCGGCGGGGAAGAAAGCCTTTATCGTCAACCGCGTCGGCGACTTCGCGTTCATGGTGGGTCTGTTCCTGATTTTCACGACGTTCGGCAGCTTCGATTTCGCCACGGTGCTCGACCACCCGGAGCGGGTAGTGGATGAGGGCGGCGAGCTTATCACGGCAATCACGCTGCTGCTTTTTATCGGCGCGACCGGGAAGTCGGCCCAAGTGCCGCTGTATGTGTGGCTGCCCGACGCGATGGAAGGCCCGACGCCGGTGAGCGCGCTGATCCACGCCGCTACGATGGTCACGGCGGGGGTGTATATGGTGGTGCGGGCGTCGGCGTTGTATGCCATCGCGCCATTTAGCCTGACGGTGGTGGCGATTATCGGTGCGCTGACGGCGCTGTTCGCCGCCACGATTGCGCTCACGCAGACCGACATCAAGCGCGTGTTGGCCTACTCGACGGTCAGCCAGCTTGGTTATATGTTCCTGGCGGCGGGCGTCGGAGCGTTCGGCGCGGCCATCTTCCACCTGATGACCCACGCTTTCTTCAAGGCGCTGCTGTTTCTCGGCGCCGGGAGCGTCATCCACGCGCTGCATGAGGAGCAGGACATGCGCCGCATGGGCGGCTTGCTCCGGTATTTGCCGGTGACGGGTGTGACGATGATTGTGGCGTGGCTGGCGATCATCGGCTTCCCCGGCCTGGCCGGTTTCTGGAGTAAGGACCTGATCCTCGCCCGCACGTTCGAGGGTGGGCACCTATGGCTGTGGCTTGTCGGCGTGATCACGGCCGGCCTGACCGCCTTCTACATGTCGCGGCTGATCTTCCTCACCTTTTTCGGGTCACGACGGGCCGGGAACGGTGAAGGCGCGGCGCCGCACGAGTCGCCCTTGGTGATGCTGTTCGCGCTGGTGGCACTGGCACTACTGGCGGTGGTCGGCGGCCTGGTGGGTATTCCGGGTACCGACGGGACGGCGTTCGAGCGTTACTTGCAGCCGGTGCTCGGCGGGCACGGGCCGGAGCATGGGGATGTACCCTTCCACCTCTCGGAGCTGGCCTTGGCGATTATCGCGGTGGTGGTAGCCGTTGGCGGTGTTGCGGCCGCCGGCGCTATCTACTTGCGGCAGCTACCATCGGCCGAGTTTGTCGGGCGGCTGCTCGCCCCGCTGTACCGGCTCTCATTGAACAAGTATTGGATTGACGAACTGTACGAGGCCACGCTGGCGCATCCGGGCGCGCGGATCGCCGCCTTCCTGGCCTCGTTCGATCTGGCCGTGATAGACGGCGCGGTCAACGGGACCGGGCGGCTGATGCGCGGCAGCGCCGTGGTGCTGCGGCTGGCCCAGGCCGGGTACGTGCGGGCCTACGCCGTAGCGTTCCTGCTGGGTGTCATCGCCATCCTGGCCGTGTGGGCCTTCCAGTAGAACATCATGCCCCCGAAAGCGGAAGAAAGACCGAGCGAACACCTGAGGAAACAGCCGTGAGCGAGTGGTATCTCACCATACTTATCTTCCTGCCGCTGGCGGGAGCGGTCATCCTGCTCTTCGTGCCCGGCGCGAAACACGGCTGGCTGCGGCATGTGGCGCTGGCGGTGAGCCTCATCGTCTTTGCGGTGTCGGTGCCGCTGTGGTTCCAATACGACTTCGGTTCGGGAGCGGCGCAATTCCAGTTCGTTCAGAGCGGCGACTGGGTGCCGTCGCTGGGCATCACGTACAAGGTGGGCGTTGACGGTATCTCGCTGCTCCTCGTGCTACTCACAACTTTCCTGACCCCGCTGACGATTCTCTCCACCTATCGAGCCATAGATACACGGGTCAAAGAGTTTGTCGTACTGCTGCTGCTGCTGGAAACGGCGGTGCTCGGCACGTTCTTAGCACTCGACCTATTCCTCTTCTACGTCTTCTGGGAAGCCGTACTGATCCCCATGTATTTCCTAATTGGCGTCTGGGGCGGGGAGCGGCGTATCTACGCGGCGATCAAGTTCTTCCTCTATACGATGGCCGGCAGCGTCTTGATGCTGGTTGCCATTCTGACTATCTACTTCCTCAGCGGCGACAACGGGGCACGCACCTTCGATCTGGCCACGCTGATCGCCACTGTGCGGGTAGAAAGCGGCCTCCAGTTGTGGCTCTTTGCGGCGTTCGCGCTCGCGTTTGCGATCAAGGTCCCGATGTTCCCGCTGCACACGTGGCTGCCCGACGCGCACGTCGAAGCGCCGACGGCCGGCAGCGCGATCCTGGCGGCGGTCCTGCTAAAGATGGGGACGTATGGCTTCCTGCGGTTCTGTCTCCCGCTCTTCCCGGAGGCCGTCGAGGCAGCGGTGCCGCTGATGGCGTTCTTGGCGGTAGTGGGGATTGTGTACGGGGCGCTGGTCGCGACGATGCAGCGCGATGTCAAGAAACTGGTGGCCTACTCTTCGGTCAGCCATCTCGGATTCATCATGCTCGGCATGTTCGCGCTGACGCCGGAGGCGCTGCAAGGCTCACTGCTCCAGATGGTCAACCATGGTCTCAGCACGGGCGCCCTCTTCCTGCTCGTCGGGATGCTGTACGAGCGAGCACACACGCGCCTGATCCACCATTTCGGCGGCGTGGCGCGGCTCATGCCGGTGTTCGCGGCGTTTTTCCTGATCGTCTTGTTCTCGTCTATCGGTCTGCCCGGCACGAACGGCTTTGTGGGCGAATTCCTGATCTTGGTCGGCACGTTCCGCGCGGAGGAACTGTTCTTGCAGCCGCTCGCCATCATTGCGGCCTCCGGGGTGGTGCTGGCGGCGGTGTACATGCTCTGGATGTACCAGCGGATGATGCAAGGACCGACGCGACAGCCGGCCGGTGTACAACTGTCCGACATCAGCCGGCGCGAGATCGCCGTGCTCGTGCCTATCGTGCTCGTGATCTTCTGGATTGGTCTCTATCCCAAGCCGTTCTTGGACCGGGCGGGGCCGTCGCTGGAAGCGGTGACGCGCAATATCCCGGTCGCGCAAGTGCAAGCCGACTTGGGGGGCCGCTAGTCTGGCGAGCTACTGACCGACGACCGTTAAGTACGTGCCATGAACGAATTGCTCAAGCTGCCCAGCGTGGACTGGTGGGCCGTTGCGCCCGTGCTGGCCGTCACCCTGACCGCCTGTGTGGTCATGCTGGCGGACCTGTGGCCGCGGTTGAGTAGGCGGGGTACGGCGGCCGCTCTCAGCCTGGTCGGGCTGGTCGTGACGGCCGTGCTCTCGGTCTACCTCTGGGACGCCGACCGCTCCGCGTTCTGCGCCGTCGAGGCTACGGCCGGCCGCAGTCCCTCCGGCTGTATGCTCATCCTGGACAACTTCGCGCTGTTCTTCAACCTGGTCTTCGTGCTCATCGCGGTGATTACCGTGCTGATCTCCGTCACGTACATGGAGCGTGAAGACCTAGAGAACGGCGAATACTACGTGTTGATGCTCTTCTCGGTGGCCGGGCTGATGCTGATGGCCAGCGCCGGCGACCTGATTATGGTCTTCCTCGGGTTGGAGCTGCTCTCGCTGCCGCTCTATATGCTGGCCGGCTTCTCCCGCCTGCGTCTCCAGTCGGACGAGTCGGCCGTAAAGTACGTGCTGCTGGGCGCATTCGCGTCGGGCTTCCTGCTGTACGGCATCGCCCTGATGTACGGAGCGACCGCAACGACCAACCTGGCCGGGATCGCCACGGCCGTCGCGCAGGACGGCTTCAGCACGCTGCTGTTGATCGGCATGGGTTTGCTGATCGTGGGGCTGGGCTTCAAGGCGGCGCTGGTGCCGTTCCACATGTGGACGCCCGACGTGTACGAGGGCGCACCGACTCCGGTCACGGCCTATATGTCGGTGGCAGCCAAGACTGCCACGTTCGCGGCGCTGGCGCGCGTGTTTGTCGGGGCCGTGCCGGAAGCGCCCGTCGAAACGGCCTGGATACTCGGCGGGGTGGCAGCGGCGACGATGATCGTGGGCAACGTCGCGGCGCTGGTACAGGACAATATCAAGCGCCTGCTCGGATACTCCTCCATCGCCCACGCCGGCTATCTGCTCGTGGGCCTGGTGGCCGCCAGCGTCGCCACCGGGGATACGCGCGACCTCGCCATCCAGAGCCTGCTGTTCTATTCCGTCGCGTATTCGTTCATGAACCTCGGCGCGTTCGGCGTCGTCACCTTCTTGGGGCGGCGCGGCGAGGAGTTTGCCGCCGTCAGCGATTACGCCGGCCTGGCGCGTCGGCGGCCGTGGCTGGCCGCGATGATGGCGCTGTTCATGCTCTCCTTGGCCGGCGTACCGCCAACCGTTGGCTTTGTGGGCAAGTTCTACCTCTTTGGCGCTGCGATTGATGCGGGCCACGCCTGGCTGGCTATCATCGGCTTGCTGACGAGCGTCGTGTCCGCCTATTACTACCTCCGCGTCGTGTATGTCATGTACATGCAGGGGCCGAGCGCCGAGCCGGCGCCACTGGGGCGCTCGGTACTGGCAGCGTCGGCGGTCGTGGTGTCCGCAGCCGCGGTGCTCGTCCTGGGCATCGTGCCGAGCGTCCTGCTGGACCTGGCCCGCGCTTCCTTGGGGGCGCTGATCCTGTAGCGCCACCCGGTCAGGGCACGCGATCCGCTCCTCCCGGTCCAGCGGCGGAAAATAGCTGCCAGTCTCCGGCGAGCTATAATCAGGGATTAGGAGGAGGCTCACGATGGCAACGGCAGCAGCAACAATGACCGTCGCCGAAGCGGACATGCTCTACGAGCAGTACGGTCGGCCGTTGGAGCCGGACCACAACGGCAAGTATCTGGCTATCTCTCCGGAAGGTAAGGTAGTTGTCGGGAAAGACTTGATTGGCGTTCTTGACCGAGCCGTGGGCGAGCTTGGCAGAGGTCACGTCGTCTTCAAGGTTGGTGGACCTTCAGTCTATAAGTGGGTGTCTATACGTGCTAACAAACCAACGTGTGGTTAGTGAAAGATTCCCATACCTTCCGATTCAAGTGGAGGTACACCAACGCCGAGTCAGGATCGAGGCGCTGCTGGATACCGGGTTTGACGCCGCTGTCATCGTGCCGCATTACCTGATCATGGATGGCATTCCACCGGATGGCGAGTTTCGCCTGACTCTGGCAGACGGTTCCGCTTTGCTGGCGCCCTACTACCGAGGCACGCTCCAGCTCGGGGATATGGATCCGTTTGGCGTTGATGTCCTTGTCCTGGGCGACGAGCCGCTTATTGGCCTTGGGGCCATTAGCCGCTACTACGTTGGTCTGGACCGCGGCCAGCGGGTCATTGTCGAGCCTTGAGTCCGGACCATCCTAACCGCTCCAGGTACCTCCGTCCGTCTTGCTGACAGCCGGTCGCGCGCGGCCGGAGCGGTGGTGTGGTAGACTACTTGAGGGCGCTTTCTCCTTGGATTTCGTGGTGAGCGTGGCTGCCGGCGTGGCGTTCTCCCGGCCTGCTTGCCGAGGCATAGCCCCCGCATCATGTTCGAGAAGGCACCTGTATTGTGACTGCATCCACCGACCTGCCTCCACTAGACGGACCACCACCTATTGACGTCTCCCTCCAGGGATCGGACCTGCTTACGGTCGCAGATTTCACCGAGCGGCAGTTGCATAACGTCCTGACCTTGGCCCGCTGGCTCAAGGCGGTTCACCGAGCCGGCCGGCCGCATCGTTTTATGGCCGAACGCTCGCTGGCGATGATTTTCGAGAAGGCAAGTCTGCGGACGCGCTGCACCTTCGAGGTGGGCATGACGCAGCTCGGCGGCCACGCGATTGACCTGGCGAGCGAGCATGAGCGGCTAGGCGTGCGGGAGACCGTGCCGGATATCGCACGCAACCTGGAGCGTTGGGTTGATGTCATCATGGCGCGCGTCCACAGCCACGCTACGGTCACGACGCTCGCCGAGTATGCCAGCATTCCCGTCATCAACGGGCTATCCGATCTGACTCACCCGTGCCAGGCCGTTGGCGACCTGATGACCATGTACGAGCACCGCGGGCACTTGCGCGGCCTCCAGCTAGCCTTTGTCGGCGATGGGTTCAACGTGGCCCACTCGCTCCTGCTGGCTGCCGGTACGCTGGGCCTTCAGCTCTTCGTGGCGACTCCCGCCGGGTACGAGCCGCAGCCGGAAGTCGTGGCGCGGGCGCAAGCTCTTGGGGCAACGACCGGGGCGGAGATCACGCTCGGCCACGATCCGCGCGAAGCGGTAGCGCAGGCCGACGTGATCTACACTGATGCGTGGGTGAGCATGGGGCAAGAAGAAGAGATGGTGAGGCGGCTAAAGGTCTTCCCGCCATTTCAGGTAAATGCGGAGTTGTTGGCTTTGGCGGCGCCGGAGGCGCTGGTGATGCACTGCTTACCCGCGCACCGGGGGCAGGAAGTGACCGATGAAGTGCTGGACGGACCGCAGTCGGTCGTGTTCGATCAGGCCGAGAATCGTCTCCACGCGCAGAAGGCGATCCTAGTCTCACTCGCCGGAGTTGCTGCCGAAGAGACGGACTAGGGACGGCGGCGGCCCGTAGTGCATGTACGTTGGTAGCCCTCGCTCCCGGCAGGAGCGGGGGGAGCACAAGCTCCGGTGGGGCCACCAAGAGCGGAGAGGAAGGCACTGTGCAAGACATACCCTACCTCCTGTCCAGGTTGACTCCCCTCGCTATTCTCGATATCGTCCTGGTCACGATCATCTTTTATGCCCTCCTCTCCGTCATTCGCGGTACGCAGGCCGATCAGCTCGTGCGCGGTATCCTGATCCTGCTCCTCGCGGCGGTAGTTATTGGCTATTTTTTTCAGCTCACGATCTTCAACTGGTTGCTGGTCAGCAGCTTGCCGGCGCTGCTCCTCGCCGTTCCGGTGATCTTCCAGCCCGAGATTAGGCGTGCCCTGGAGCAGCTGGGACGCACGGGTAGCCTGGTGACCCATCCCTTGACCCATCCGTTTAGTAGCTTTCAGCCCAGCGACAGTAGCTCGGCAGACAAAGTCATCAACACTATCATCGAGGCCTGCATTCGCTTGTCCGAACGCCGCCACGGCGCGCTCATGGTGATCGAGCGCTCGACCGGACTGGAGGAGTATGTGCAGACGGGCGCGGAGCTGGATGCCGAGCTAACGTCCGATCTCTTGGCGCAGGTGTTCTATCCACGCACGCCACTGCATGACGGCGCGGTGATTATCCGCGGGCCACGCCTCGTCGCGGCACGAGTCTTGCTGCCCCTATCGGACAGCGCGCGGCTCGATTCTGACGTGGGTACCCGTCACCGGGCGGCGGTCGGCATCACGGAGCAGAGCGATGGGCTGTCCGTTGTCGTCTCGGAGGAGAGCGGGGCGATCTCGATAGCGGTAAACGGGCGTCTGCTGCGAAACCTGACCACCGAGCGCCTGCGGAGTCTGCTACAAACACAGCTCGCGTCGCAGCGACTTCCGGCTCCCTGGCGGCCCGTTCGCGCTGCATAACGAGCATCCGTCCACTATTCATCCTGCTCTCCGCTCACGGGGACAGTGAGCAGTGCAACAGTTTCAAGACTCTGCTACCTGGCAGACCCTCCGCGCGCTTGGTCACTACGCGCGGCAGCAGGCGCGTGAGGCCCTCGGCTGGCGCTTGCTGCTGGCGCTCGTCCTCTCCGTGGCCATCTGGGCCGGCCTCACCTTGGAACGCAACCCCCAGCGTCAGGAAGTGTTTCCAAGTGAGCTTACCGTCGAGATCACCGGTCTGCCGGCAAATCTGATAGTCGTCAACGAGGTGGTCCCCGTACAGGTACAGGTGAACGCCCCGGTGGAGAGCTACCGACGCTTGCAGGCCACCAGCTTTGTCGTCTCCGTTGATCTCGGTGGCGCCAATCCTGGCTTGCACCAGTTTCCGGTGCGGGTCGAGGTGTCCGATCCCCAGGTGGAGATCGTCGAAGTGCGCCCCAGTCACGTGGACCTGCGGCTGGAAGAGCTGGTGATGAAACGGCTGCCGGTGCAGATGCGGATTCTGAACACACCACCATTCGGCCATCGCTATGAAGACCCTATTCTGGAGCCGCAGGATGTCCGCGAAAACGGCATTACGATCCGGGGACCAAGAAGCCTCGTCGAGCGTGTCACCGAAGTGCTGGCCTCGGTACAGCTGGGGCCTGAGACAACGACGATTGATCGCATCATCCGGCCGGAGCCGCGCGGCCCATCGGGCGTCGTCGGCGGCGTGACCCTGGAGCCGGAGACCATCACTATTCGGGTCCCCGTCCACCAGCTATCCGGCTTCAAGACCGTCCCGATTGTGCCGCAAGTAGGCGGCCAGCCGGACGCCGGCTATATATTGCAAGGCATCGAGCTGACGCCGCTGGCTGTCGAGGTCGTCGGTGATCCCGATTTGCTCGCCGGCATCTCGGTCATCCCGGCCACCGTCCTAGACATCAGCGGGGCTACGGAGGACATCACCGCCGAGACCACCTTGTCGCTGCCCACTGGAGTATCGTTGTCCTATGAGCAGCGCATCGTCGTCACCGTCCGCGTCGTGCCGGTGCAAGGCCAAACGGTAATTACGGCAGCCTTGGCCTGGATCCATCTCGGCCCCGGCCTGCGGATGAGCCTGCAACCGACGACGGTGGAGGTCACCATCAGCGGCCCGCAGCCGCAACTGCTCCAGTTGACCGGCGCGAACCTGGCCGCCACCGTCAATGCGGCCGGCCTCGGGCCGGGCATTCACACGAGACCGGTCCTCCTAGCCGCCATCCCCGAGGGCACAACGGTGAACCGGCTACAGCCTCAGGCGGTGACGCTGCTCATCGAGCCGCTCCCAACGCCTATCCCGACACCTACCGCAACCTTTACTCCCACGCCGCCACCGACGTTGACGCCGACCCTGACGCCAACCTTGACCCCGACCAGCACACCAACCGCCACACCAACGAACACCAGCACACCGACGGTCACGGGAACACCGCCAACGTCCACGCCAGCCCCGGCCGAGCCACTTCCTACGGCAACGCCGCAGCCGGCTACCACGCCGGCGCCGACGGCCAGCGGCTCGTAGGGAGGGGCGGACCTATCCCCCGGCCCCTTCCCTCCAGGGAAGGGGAGTCATGGCGGCGACTGCCCGCCGTTGCCCTCCTAAGGAAAGCGACCCGCACGGCGAACCTCAGCCCCTTCCCTTCAGGGAGGGGGTTGGGGGTAGGTCCGTTGCCCCAGGCCCCAGGGCCGCGGTGTACGCGGCCTCTGCGCGCGGCGCCAGTTGCTCCCACGCAAACTGCCGGGTGATACGCCGGTGGCCGGCAGCGCCGAGGCGGGCAGCACGGTCCGGATCGCTCAGGAGCAGCACGAGGGCCGCGGCGAGGGCCTGATCGTCGCCGGGTGGCACCAGGAGTCCGGTTGTGGGATGGTCAATGTAGCTGCCGTGCTCACCGACCCGTTCGGCCACGACCGGCAACCCCAGCCACAGCAACTCTGCCAGCTTCATGGAGCATTTGGCGCGGTTGGCGACGGTATCGTCGGCCGGGACCAGCGCCACGTCGGCCGCGCGGAGCGCATCGGGCAGCGACGCTCGATCCAGCCAGCCCGCAAAATGGACCGCGTCGGCAAGTCCCAGGCGCCGGGCCTCTTCCCGCAGGCGCCGCTCCTGACCGTACTTGCCGGCGCCGACGACCAGCAGGGCCGCGTCCGGGAGGTGTGACCGTACCGCCGCCAACACGCGCGCCGGGCGCTCCGGCGCAAATTCGAAGAAGCGGGTATAGAGCAGGATCGTCGGCCGCTGGTCCAGCTTCAGCCGCGCACGGACGGCGCGACCGGCGGCTCGCTGCCAGTCCGGGTAATCCGTTGAAGACAAGCCATTGGGCAGATAGACTACACGGTCCGCCGGGCAGCCTAGCGCAGCCGTGCGCTCCCGCAGGCTGCGGCTGGCGACTGTCACGGCGTCCGCATGTTGGAGTCCCCAGCGCTCCTGCCGGTCGAACACCTCCTTCTGCCAGCCGGGGTAGGCGTCTTCATACTGATTCCAACCTTCATGGCCCTCCCAATCGTCGGCGTCTACGACCAACGCGGGGAGCTGGCGACAGCGTGCGGCGCGGTAGTACCGGAGCAGCCAGTGGGCCAGGCCGGATACGCCCTTGGGCTTGGACAGGTGGATGATGTCCGGCCGACAGGCGAGCGCAGCGCTGGCCAAGCGCAGACTCAGCAATGCCAGCCCTGGGCCACTCCGTATGCCGGCCGCGGCGGCGCCCGGCGGCAAGGAGAGGCAGTATACGGCAGCTTGGCCGGTGTGCCACTGCTGGCCGGCTTCCGGCGGATGGTCGTAGGGCGGGATGAGCACGGTAACGGTGTGTCCACGCGCCGCCAATGCGCGTGCCAGCGGCAGAATGCGCGCGCGGGTCGTGCCTTTCGGTTGCGTGCCGAACGGTGCCACAAAGACGATACGCCGCGTTCGCATGTCGTGATCCTACCCGGTCGTGCCGATCATGGCCCCCGCCCTGATCCTCCCCCGGAGCAAGCACCAGGGGAGGGGAGGGCCGTCCCCCGACATCGCGGCCGGTCGGCTTCTCCATCCCCTAGCGAAGTGGGAGGACCATAAGTGGTCCAGGGCCACTATGACAAGTTGGCATTACGAGGCGCAGCGCGGTTGCTACGCCACATGCGCCGGGCCGGCGGCCACAACAGCATGGCGAGTACTATGGCAAGCGTGAGACCGCTGACGAGGAGACCGTGCTGAAACGGAGTCGGATGATACGTGAACTCGACCCGATGGGCACCGGCCGGCACATAGACTCCCCGAAAGAGGTAGTTCGCTTGCAGTAGGTCGGCCGGTGTACCGTCTACGGTGACGCGCCAGCCCGGATAAAACGTGTCGGTGAGCATGAGGAGGCCCGGTCGCGCGGCGTCGGTTTCGACGATGATGCGCTCCGGCTCGTCCACAATCAACGTCGCGGTCCCGCTCGTGCTACCGCCGTCCTGGCCGGCGATCTCCCAGCGGGAGACGACGATTGCACCACCATCGGGCGAGCTACCTCCCTCCACCAGCGGCATGGGACGAGGCACGGCTCCCCACGCGACGAGCTGTCCCACACTGACGAACCCGGCCCGGTCCCCGGCGTGGGAGCTGAAACCCATCAGCTTACGCATGACCTGCCGGAGTGCCTCGGACGCCGCTCTGAAGGCGATTTTCAGGCCAGTGCGCCGGGGCGCCTCGGGTTGGGGCGGTTGAAGCGGTGTCGTTGACAGGACGGCCTCGCGGCCCGGCGTGAACGCTTCATCCTGGAGTAGTTGCAAGGTCGGCGCACCGTCGGGAGCCAGCCACGCCGTATGGACGAGGTAGGCACGTGGCAGGGCCGTGCGGTGGGTATACACGTTCTGGTTGGGCAGCATGGTCAGTGCAAGGTAGTCGTCGTCACTGAGGGCGATGGGCTGGAACAGCGGCCGGTTGATCCCGGTCGGCGATGGGCCGATCAGGGTCAGGCCGTGCAGTCGCACAACCGACGTGTCGGCCAACAGCTCCACTTCGACGCGGCTCACGGTGATCGGACGGTTGACTGGACGGAGATCACCGGGGAAGTGGAGGTCCATGATCGCTACGGCCGCCAGCGGCGCTCCCTCCCCCGGCAGTTGACGCACGAGAGCCGGGCGGCCGTGGGCACCGGCTGCTCCAGCGAGGACCTGAGCATCCGCCAATTGCTCCCCGGCTACCCCCATGGCCGCGGCCACGGCGCCATCAGTGCCATAGACCCGGAAGCGCAGCACGGGCTGACCTGCCGGTACGTCCAGCCCGGCAGTCATGGTGGTGACGAAACTGACCTGCGTGATCTGCCGCGGTTGCCCTGGCGAGAACCAGTAACGCGGCTGCCGACTCGATAGCTCCACCACTTGCCCGACATTGAAAGGCACGGTGTTTACGTCGAGGTCGGCGAGACGGTCGGTGACAATCGCCGTGACGCCGAGGACTTGCAGGAGCCGCTGCGACGGTATCTCGTCAACCTGATCGCGCAAAAGGCCATCGGGAGCCAGCGGCTCGTCCGGCAGCGCGAGGGCCTTGAAATCAGCGTACCGGCGCAGCGGTAGCACACCACCGTCGTAGCCGTCAATCGTGGCGATACCGTGGGCGAGCGGCACGTTGGGCGTCAGAATGTCCTGGTATTTCGTGTGGACCAGGATGGACTGTAACTCGGCGGCCGGCAAGCGGTCCTGATACGGTGCCAGCAGCACGTGCGTATCGTATGGCTCGTAGGCCGTGCTGGCGATACTCAAGATGCGCTGCGGCCCGGGTAAGGCCCGTAGATGCTGCAAGACCGGGCGGTCGCCGGTGTAGACCTCCGCCGGGTTCGGCCGGCTGTATTCGAGGCCGCGACCGGCGACGACCAGTTCGCCGACCGCTACGGCGCCGAGCAAGATCGCCAGCACGCGCCGCCGGCCCAAGCCGCTGCCGTTCGCGGTGAGGGCCATGGTCGCGGCGGCGAGCGCCAGCGCCAGGCCTGCTAGGAGCGCCCAGCGCCAGACGAGGGTATTGGGAATAGTGACGCTGCCCAACTGTTGCAGTGGGAGCAGGGTCAGCGCGACAGCGGCGGCGACGGCGGCCAAGACGGCCAACCGGGTCAGCACTGGGCCACGTCCCTCCTGTGCCGCGCCCCACAACCAATCCAGACCGAGGCTGGCCAGCGCCGCGAGCGCCAGGGACCAGACCATCAGCCACCGCGCCGGGACGCGAAATAGGTCGAGGCCGGGCAGATACGGATAGAGCAGGCCGTAGACGGGCGTGTATTTGCCCAGTGCCAGGAGCAGGGCGGTGAGGGCTACCGCACCCCAAAACCGCGTAGCGCCCTCGCCGAACCGGAGCAGCAACCCAATACCGGCCAGCAGCAGCCCGACCACCCCGACGTAGCCGATGTACTCGGCACTCGTCGGACCGGTGAGGCCATAGGTCGGCAGTAGCCCGACCAGCAGCTCCGGCGGCGGCAGCGAAAATGAAATCGCTTCGCCAAAGGCGAGGCCGCCGCCGCGGGCGGAGCGGCCGGTAAGCTCGCTCGTCGGGAAGAGCTGTACGCTGGCCAGCGCCGCGGCGAGCGTGACGCTCCCTGCCAGGGCAAGCAGTACGGTACCCGTGGCGGCCAGGCGGCGCGCGCGACTCACCGGCCAACGGCCGAGTAAGCGAGCTACCCGCGGCCACGGCCGGCCGCGGCCGCTGAGACCGAGCCAGGCGCCATAGGCCACGACCGTCACGACCGTCATGTAGGACTCTTGGCTGTGGCCGGCCAGCAGTTGGATCGCTAGGACCACTCCGGTAGCCACCGTCCAGCGGCCGGAGCTGCGGCTGACCGCACGGTGGAAGGTGAGGAGTGCCAGCGGCAGCCAGACGACGGCGTTGAGCTGGTTGAGATGCCCGACCTGCGCGCCGACAAACCCGCCGAAGCCGAACAGTGCGCCGCCGACGGTAGCGGCCGGCCGGCTGACCGCGAGGCTCCGGTGCAGCCATAGATACGCAAAAAAGCTGGCGAGGAAGAGGTGGAGAATCACCGACCAGTTCAGGGCAATCGTCGGTGCCAGGAGATAGAACAGCGCATTGAGGGGGTAGAACACCGCCGTCTGAATGTTCGCCAGGAACGGCACACCGTAGAAGAGGTAAGGATTCCAGTGTGGGAGCTGGCCGCTCCGAACGACCTCGCCGGCATAGGCGCGATAGGGGTAGAAGTAGGTGAAGGTATCGTAGCCGGTGACGACAAACTGCCCGCTCAGGAGTCGCCAGCAGAGTACAGCCGTGATGGCCGCGAGGAGCAGCCCCGGAGCGAACGCTACCCAGGCGGACGGGATAGGCAGAGGGGGCCAAAAAGGCGCGCGGCGCGGGAGACGGGGCGGAGCTGCTGCGGCATTGTCCACCGGCTTACAGTTCGTTGGTCAGCAGGATCGCTTCGGCCACTTCGCGCATTGTCTTGCGCGTATTCATGCTCAAACGCTGAATCCTGCGGAACGCATCGGCCTCTTTGAGACCTTGGGTATCCATCAGCAGGCCCTTGGCGCGCTCCACCAGCTTGCGCGTCTCCAGCGTATCGTGGAGGTCCGCAAGCGTTCGCTCCATGGTCTCGAACTCACGGTAGCGGGCCAGTGCCACCTCGATAGCCGGCGCGAGGTCCGACTCTTGAAACGGTTTGACCACGTACCCGACTACACCGGCTTCTTTGGCACGCTCTACGAGGTCCTTGTCGCTGTAGGCGGTGAGCAGCAGGACCGGGGCGATACGCTCGGCGGTCAAGACGCGCGCGGCGTCAATACCGTCGGTCCCGGGCATCTTGATGTCCAGGATGACGAGGTCGGGGCGCAACTCGCGGGCAAGATTGATCGCGCTATCGCCTTCACTCGCCTCACCGACCACGACGTAACCGAGCGAGGCGAGCATTTCCTTGAGGTCCATGCGGATGATCGACTCGTCATCCGCGAGAACGATGCGAATCGGCATTGATTCCTCACCGGCAGGTATCGGCTAAGGGTGCCGGACGGCCGGATTGCCAGACGACCTTGGTCATCTCACCATCGAGAGGCGCCAGGATAGCCCGGATACCCCCCACGTGCGCGGGCCTGTGACAGCGCCGCCTCTCCATCTTATCTCGCCACTACCTGGGCCGTCAAGAAAGCAGCGTAGGAAAGCACCCGCGCTCGCTATACTGCGAAGGCAACGCATGGATAGCAAGTCAGCAACTCCATCTCGCGCCGCTGCCAGCCGCACAGCTCAAGACGACCCCGGAGCACCCTCGACGGCAGAAGCGCCAGGCGATAGCCCGCCGACCGGGGCGCGGAAATGGGCCGCTCTCCTGATCGTCGGCGTCGCCATCTACATGGTCACGCTCGATTCCGGCGCCGTGAACGTCGCGCTGCCGACGATAGCCGCCGAGTTTGTCGCGCCGCTGGCGACGGTGCAGTGGGTAGTGCTGGGCTACCTCGTATGCATTACCGCGCTGCTCTTGCCGGCCGGCCGGCTTGCCGATCTGGTGGGACGCCGCCGGGTTTTCTTGTTCGGCCTCGCGCTCTTTGCGGCCAGTTCGGCGCTCTGCGGCCTCGCCCCCAACCTCTGGCTCCTTGTGGCGGCGCGGGTGGTGCAAGGGATCGCCGCGGCGCTGTTGCAGGCTAACATTGACCCGCTGGTGGTCACGGCATTCCCGACGAACGAGCGCGGGCGGGCGCTCGGCATGATCGGTATGGTCGTATCAATCGGGCTGTTGAGTGGCCCGGCCTTGGGCGGGGCGATCACCCAGGTCCTCGGCTGGCGGTGGACCTTTGGGATGACCGTGCCGCTCGGCCTCGCAACGGCGCTGCTGGGTCGCCGGCTGCTCCCCCGGACGCCGACGCAGCCGGGCCAGCGACCCGATCCGATTGGCGCGACGCTCCTGATCGTCACCGTGGTCTGCCTGGTGTTAGGCCTCAATCGCGGGCCGCTCGTGGGCTGGACCGCCGCGTCCGCCGGGGGGCTGCTGGTGGTGGCCGCAGTTGCCGGCGGCGCGTTTCTGCTGGTCCAGCGCCGCGTCGCGCATCCGACGGTCCAGTTGGCCCTCTTCCGCAGCCGGGGCGTGACTGCTGCCGTCGGCGCGGCCTGGTTGAGCTTTCTCTCGCAAGCAAACCTGCGGCTGCTCTTGCCCTTCCTGCTTCAGCGGCTGCTCGGCCAGCCCGCCGGTCAGGCTGGCTTCATCCAAGCGGCCCAACCGGCAACGGTCATGTTCCTGTCGCCGCTGATGGGCTGGTTGTCGGATCGCCTCGGCTCGCGCTGGCTCGCCTCTAGCGGCATGGCGCTCCAGATCATCGGGATGCTGGCCTTCGCAACGGTATCCGCCGAAACCGCGGCGTGGCAGATCGCCGCCTATCTCGTGCTGCTCGGCTTTGGTACCGGGCTGTTCAACGCGCCCAACAGCAATGCCTTATACAAGGCGGCGCCCCGCGAGCACTATGGGCTGCTGGGCGGATTGCGGGCGCTGTCGCGCAATCTGGGCTGGGTGCTGGGACAGGGTGTGGCCGGGGCGCTGTGGACGGCGGCGGTTGTCGGTGCCGGCGGCGGCGTGGCGGCGGCCGCGGCCTCGCCCGCCGCGATGACGGCCGGGTTTCGCGCCACCTTCTTCCTCGCTGCCGGCCTCGCCCTCGTCGGACTCTTCCTGTCGGCGGTGGTCCGGCCGCGCGACCCGGCGGCGCCGCCGGCCTGAGCTACGGCAGAATACAGGCATGGTCACTGACGCCGGAGGCGAGGCCGCGGCCGCCGGATATGTCGTCTCGGCGATGCAAGCGCGGCCGTTCTTGGCGGCACGGCGCAGCGGGCAGGACGTTGCCACGACATCCCTCGACCTCGGTCTCACGACGCGCGACCTGACGCTCACCGCGGCCGGCGTCACGTTGCCGGACGGCGCCACGCTCACGTGGGAGAGCATCGAGCGGATCCACGATGCCCCCAGGGACACGCTCGCCGCGCCCTGTTTTCGTCTTGAGCAGGGGATACCGCACCAACTCCACACGTTCTCCGAGACTACGCAGCGGCCGTTGAGCCTGGTAGCGACGCGCGGCGCCCCGACGCTACTGCTCGCCGGCTTCACCATGCATCGCATCAAGGACACCGATCCGCAGCGGGACACGCAGGCCAAGCTCCGCAGCATCGCTCCGGTTGTCGGCCGCGTCCTCGATACAACGACCGGCCTCGGCTACACGGCTATCGCCGCGGCGCACCGGGCGGCGGAGGTCCTGACGGTCGAGTGCGACCCGGCCGTGCTCTGGCTGGCTCGCCATAACCCCTGGTCACGCCGGCTCTTCGAGTACACGAACATTACGCGGCGGCTCGGCGATGCCAGCGTCCTGATCGAGGAGTGCGCGGACCGGTCCTTCACGCGGATCATCCACGACCCGCCGGCGTTGAGCCTGGCCGGCGAACTGTACGCCGCGGCCTTCTATCGGCACCTCTATCGCGTGTTGCGGGCGGGCGGGCGGCTGTTCCACTACGTCGGCAATCCCCGGAGTAGCCTGGGACAGCGCGTGACCAAGGGCGTGCGCGGCCGACTCGCGGCTGCCGGTTTTCAGCGCGTGCGGCCGCGCCCCGACGCCTTCGGTGTCGTCGCTTACAAGTAGCGCCGCCCCGTTGCCCTGGCCGGCCAGCGGGCGCTATCCTCACGCGAGGCATGGGAGGCGAGCGGGGCTGGGCCCCCTATGGTCCCCCCGCTGTGCGGGGGGACGGTGTGTTCCCTCCCGTGTCGCAACGGGGGAGGGTGAGGGCGGGGTCCACAAGGAGAGAGCTATCTTGGACGAGCGCCGGTGGGAGCACCTGCACGACTGCGCCGAAACGCTGATGCTGTGGCACGCGGTACTGAAGACCCCGGTGGGCGCGGCCTTTCTGCGGCTCATCACCGCCCTCGCCAGCGGGCAGCAGCGCCCGGCACTCCGCAGCTATGCGGCCTTGACCGGGGCGCTCGCGCAGGAGAGCACACAACCTTCGGGCCAGAGTATTTCTTCGCCAAGCGGCGATGCCTGGCAATCTTACGTCCTTGAGCGCGTGCTCGCGGACGAGAATCCCTTCACGCAGGCGCTGGCCCGGAACGGAGCGGCGGCACTCCCCGCCGGGCTGGCGCGTTTGGCAGCGGCCGATCTGCGCGGTCTGGAGGCTCTCTACCGCACCGATGCGGAAACGGTCCGTGCGGCCATCGCGCGTCTCGACGGCGGTGCCGGCCCGGCCGGAGCCGCCAGCCTCCCGACATGGCGAGAGCTGGGTGCGGCCACGGCGCCGCTGCCCATCGCCACGCTGCTTGACCGCACGGCCGGCTGGGACGACCCAGCGGTGTTTCGGGCCATCACGGAGCATATCGCTCGCGCCGGCAGCGGTCTGCTTGGTCGCTACCGCGCCTTCCGCTGGGTTCACGGCGAGAACGACACGCGCTCGCCGCTCTGCCTGCCGCTGGACTTTGGCGCGCTGTGGGCCATTCCCCATCCCGACCCGATCCGCTTCGACGACCTCGTTGGTTACGCGCCGCAGCGCCGTCTTCTGCTGCAAAACACCGAGCACTTCCTCGCCGGCGCGCCCGCCAACAACGTGCTGCTCTACGGCGACCGGGGGACCGGCAAGTCGGCCAGTATCAAGGCGCTGCTCAACGCCTACGGTGATCGTGGGCTACGCCTCATAGAAATCGCCAAGACCGATCTCGCTGATCTTCCGCACTTGCTGGCGGCGCTGCGGTCACGCCGAGAACGCTTCATCATCTTCGTGGACGACCTCTCCTTCGAGCATCACGAAACGCACTACAAAGACCTCAAGGTGCTGCTGGAAGGTAGCCTAGAGGCCCGGCCGCCGAACGTGGCGCTCTATGCCACCTCAAACCGGCGCCATCTGGTCCAGGAACGGTTCTCGGATCGCGGCTCGCCGCGGGCGATGGTCGGTGCCGGTGGGCCGGGGTTATTCGGGGACGGCGCCGACGAGATACATGCCCAGGACACGCTGCAAGAAAAGCTCTCGATGAGTGATCGGTTCGGTCTCGCGCTGACGTATGTCAACCCCGCCCAAGCCGAGTATCTGGAGATCGTCGAGACGCTGGCGGCGCGCGCCGGGCTGGCCATCCCCCAGGACACGCTACGCCAACGCGCCTTAGCCTGGGCCACCCAGCACAACGGGCGGTCAGGCCGCGCCGCCCGCCAGCTCGTTGACTTCCTCATCGGTGAAACCCTCATCAGCCGTTAGGTATCAGTTGTCAGCTATCAGCGATCATTGCGGCGGAAGCCGCAATCCAGGCCTCCACCCTAACCCTTGTATCTTAGGGAGTGGTAGTCATGGTGGCTACCCGGGCGTGACAGACCGAATGGCCCTCGGTCCACCAAGACCGTGGGGGAGCGCGGGTCGTCACGGCTGG
>DAOUJP010000023.1:0-5540 GCA_034422515.1 Chloroflexota bacterium
ATGATGCGAGTGTTCCCCTGCCGGGCGGTGCCCGGTGCTCCAGGAGGGGCTTGCAACTGCCAATCCCCGTCAATAGGGACATATCAACGGGGGTGGGGGAAAGACAACGGGGGTAGGAATTTACATGGATGCACAGGATGGGGAGGGGTAGGGCTGGCCCCCCTGTGGTCCCCCCGCGGCGGCGGCGGGACGTGGATTCCCGCTTTCGCGGGAATGACGGATGAGACAGCGGGAATGACGGGGGTGGTCTAGGCGAAGGGGTTGCGTGCTCGTTCGTTGGCTATTGTCGTGGCGGGGCCGTGGGCCGGGAACACGGGCGTCTCCGGTGGGAGCCGCAGCAGCCGCTCGCGGACGGACCGGAGAATGTCCTGGTAGGCCGCCGGAGAGCGCGTGCCGCCGGCGGAGCCGGCAAACATGGTATCGCCGACGAATGCCGTTCCGTCTATCAGGTAGCTGACGCTGCCGGGCGTGTGACCAGGCGTGGGAATGGCCTGCGCCGCTAATGATCCCCACGAGAGTTGCCGGTCGGCGGCTAGGCGGTGGACCGCGTCCGACGGGAGGTGCGCCGCGGCGCTGGCGTCCGCGGCGCCGATATAGACCGGCGCTCCGGTGGCCCGCTGGACCTCGGTCAGGCCGCCGGTGTGATCGCCGTGTCCGTGCGTGATGAGGATGGCTGCCACTTGCCAGCCCGTCTCGCGTATCTTGGCGAGCAGCGGGCCGGCCTCCGTTCCGGTGTCTATGACGAGGCACGAGTCGTCCGCTGCCGCCACTAGGAAGCAATGCACGGGATACGGCAGCGTCACGCACTCGATACGGAGCGAGGCGGGTGGGCCGGTTGTCAGTGGTACCGGCGGGGCATCCCACGCCTCGGTCGCAATGTCCCAGAGGCGGGCGGCGGGCAGCGCGAAGAGCCGCGCGAACTGCGCCACTTCAGCGTGGGTTGGCAGCCGTTCGTAGCTCTCCATGGCGGCCAGTGCGTCCTCGGTCACACCGACGGCGGAGGCGACAGCGGTCGGGCTGAGGCCGTGTCCACGGCGGGCCTTCCCGATCACGTCTCCGAACTCGTCTTCTAGTGGCATGGTGCGCTCCTTCTTATGGTGGAGTTCTCCCGGCTGGCCCCCCTGTGGTCCCCCCGTCCCGACGAGGGGGCGGGGATTCCCGCGCAAGCGGGAATGACGGTCCTCGGCTGACGGCTGATAGCTGACGGCCGATAGCCGGTAGGCGTTGCCCTATAATCCCTTTCAGGGTATGAGACCTGCCCCCCAGCGGCAAGGATACGCCGCACCCGCTGCGCTCTCGACTACTATGACACCATCGTCAGCTGCTGCGTATACCATCGGCACGGCCGGGCACGTTGACCACGGCAAGTCAACGTTGATTAGCGCGCTCACCGGCATTGATCCCGACCGGCTGCGCGAGGAGAAAGAGCGCGGCATGACGATTGATCTCGGCTTTGCCTGGCTAGAGCTGCCGAGTGGTCGCGAGGTCAGCATCGTGGACGTGCCTGGGCACGAGCGGTTTGTGCATAACATGCTGGCCGGTGTTGGTGGGATTGACGCTGCGCTGGTCGTGATCGCTGCCGATGAGGGGGTGATGCCGCAGACGCGCGAGCACGTTGCCATTCTCGATCTGCTCGGCATCAGCCGGGCCGTCGTGGCCCTGACCAAATGCGATCTCGTGGACGACGAGTGGCGCGAGTTGGTGCGCGAGGATATTGCCGATTCCCTGGCCGGAACGGTCGTCGGCACGGCACCAGTGGTCGAGGTCTCGGCAACGCAGGGGCAGGGTCTCACTGCGCTGGTGGCGCGGCTGGAGCAACTCCTCGCCGATACACCGCCGAAGCGCGACTTGGGGCATCCGCGCCTGCCGGTGGACCGGGTGTTTACGCTGGGCGGCTTCGGTACCGTCGTGACCGGGACGCTGCTGGATGGCGCCATTGACCTGGGGCAGGAGTTGGAGATTCAGCCCGGCGGTCTGCGGACACGGGCGCGCGGTCTGCAATCGCATCGGTCGAAGGTTGATCGCGCCGATCCGGGCCGGCGGGTGGCGATCAATCTCGCCGGGTTGGCGGTTGACGACTTGGAGCGCGGCGCCGTCGTCGCGTCACCCGGCTGGCTGCGGCCGACTCAGCGCCTCGACGCTCGCTTGCAACTGGTGGCCGATGCGCCGCGTCCGCTCAAGGGCGGCACCGCCGTCGCGCTGCACATTGGCACTGCCGAGGTCGTCGGCAAGGTCCGCCTGCTCGACGCGCCGGTACTGGCGCCGGGCGCCCAGGGCTGGGTACAGCTCACCCTCCAGGCGCCGGTGGCGGCGCTGAAAGGGGACCTGTTCATCATCCGGCAGCTTTCGCCCGCCGTCACCTGGGGCGGGGGCGAGATCGTGGACGTGCGGCCGACGCAGCGGCACCGGCGGGGGCGCCCGGAGGTGCTGACGGCGCTGGAAATCTTGGCTACCGGCGAGCCGGACGAGATCGTCTGGCAGACGCTGGCGCTCCGGGAGCCGCTTACGCCGCCAGCCCTCGTCCGAGCGAGCGGCTTGGCAACGAGTGTCGCGCAGGAGGCGCTGGACCGCCTGCAACAAGCGGGGCAAGTGGCGGCGCTGGGGGCGCTGCTGATGACGACGGAGGGCTGGGAGCGGGTGCGCGAGCAGCTGTTGAGCACGGTGCAGGACTATCATCGGCAGTACCCGTTGCGGCGTGGGATGCCCCGCGAGGAGCTACGGAGCCGCCGGCGGTTGGGGCCGCGCCAATTTGGCGCCAGCTTGGACCGCCTGCTGGCGGCCGGTGAGCTAGTGGAAGAGGCGGCGCTGGTCCGGACGGCCGACCATGCGGTGTGGCTGTCCCCGGCCGATGAAGCGACGGCCGCGGAGCTGCTCCGGCACTTGGCCGCCGCGCCGCACGCGCCACCAAGTCTGACCGAGCTACGCGATACGTTGCCGGACCTCTCCGATGACCTGCTCGACGCCTTGGAGGCGCGTGAGCGGGTGGTGCGGGTGAGCCAAGACGTGTGCTTTACGCCGGCAGCCTTTGAGGACATGACCGCGATGGTGATGGCCCACTTGCGGGAGCACGGCAGCATCACGGTCGCGGCGGCACGCGACCTCTTCGGCACGAGTCGCCGCTACGTGCTTGCTTTGCTGGAGCAGCTGGACCACCGGCGAGTCACGCGGCGGGTTGGCGATGAGCGTGTATTGCTGCGGCGCACGGAGGGGTAGCGGCAGCGGACCGCGCCACGGCCGATGGCTAAATCTACTCGCCGGCAGCAACGTCGCCGTTCCTCGCTCGGACGGTGGCGCGGTGGTCGTACCAAGGGACGCGGCAGTACCGCCGTACCCGGTAAGGGCCTGCGGCTTCCGCTCCATATTACGGATCGCTTCGGGCCGCGAGTGCAGCTGGGCGCGGCGCTTGTCGTCTGGGTAGCAGTCGGCATCCTGATGTACGCCGTGGCGCCGGCCTCGACGCTCGCCATCGCCGTTTTCTTGGTCTTGCTCTTTCTGGCGCTTGCGCTGACCTGCGCGCCGATCATCTACGGTCTCTCGCTGCGCTTTGCAACCTCGCCGCGGTCCCGCGAGGACACGCTGCGCCGGTCGCTCCGCCAGGGGGTACTCGCCGCCGGTTTTGTCGTAGCCAACGCCGTCCTGCTGCTGATCCATGCTCTGAGTTTCCTGACGGCGCTGTTGACTTTTGGTGCGTTTGCGACGTTCGAGCTAGTGCTGTTCATGCGGGGCCGATCTTGAGCACGGGCTGCTGGGGTGATGGTGGTGAAAGCTGAAGATTCAGCCGATTTCGACCGCTTGGCGGTCTACTACGACCTCGAACACCACGACATCAGCGACGATCTGCCGGTGCTGTCGGAGTTCGCGCGGGCATCGCCGGGGCCGATTCTGGAGCTGGCCTGCGGCACGGGGCGCGTGCTGCCGGCGCTGGCGGCGGCCGGACAGCCGGTCGTGGGCCTGGACTGCTCGAGGGCGATGCTGCGGCGGGCACAGCGCCGCCTGACCGCAGCGGCGGTGCCGGGCGCAGTATGGCTGCTGCGTGGCGATATGCGTGCCTTCCGACTACGCGCCCGGTTCGGTCTCGTCGTGGTGGCGTTCAACTCTTTCATGCACCTGACGACGCAGTGCGTTCAAGAGGAGGCGTTGCGGGTCATCGCGCGGCATTTGCGCCCGGACGGTCGGGTGATCGTGGACCTGTTCAATCCGGCCAGCACACTCGACGACGGCAGCGAGGGCGCGCTGCTGCTGCACTGTCTGCACTATCTGCCGGAGCGGTCGGCCTACGTGCTGCACTTCCATACGCTGCGGACCGACCGCGCGGCGCAGCTTGTGAGCGTGGACAGCTACTACGACGAGACCGCCAGCGATGGTACGATCAAGCGGCACGTAGCGCCGTACCAGTTGCGCTACCTGCATCGCGCCGAGATCGAGCTGCTGTGGCGGCGGGCCGGCCTGCACGTCGAGGCGATCTACGGCGATTACGACCTGGGACCGGCGGCAGACGATAGCCCGCGCCTCGTGGTCGTTGCGCGTAAGTCCTAGACCGTCGAGCCGGCGGAAGCCGGGGAATCCAGGCCCCCACCCTAGCCCTCCCCCGTCCCGACGGGGGAGGGAAGAGATGGCCCCCCGCCGCAGCGGGGGGGCATAGGGGGCCGGGCCGCTTTCCGTACATGCAGCCCCGACCAGGGAGGTCAGCGATGCCGGAGGCGCCAGTGACGGGCATTATTCTCGCCGGGGGGAAGAGCCGCCGTCTGGGTAGAGACAAAACGAGGCTGCCGTGGCCGCCGCCGGCACCGGGGCAGCCGGCGGCGCCGGGCACTCCCACGCTCCTCGCCGTCACCGCCGGCCGGTTGGCGACCGTTTGCGCCGAGGTCGTGCTGGTCGGTTACCGTGGTGAGAATCACCCTTTGCTTTACCGGATCGTGCCGGATGTCTACCCGGACTCCGGCAGCTTAGGTGGTATCTACTCCGGGCTGGCCGCTGCGGGCGGCTGGTCCTTTGCCATTGCCGCGGATATGCCCTTCCTGAACCTGGCGCTGGTGCGTCATATGCTCTCGCTACCGCGCGAGTGGGATGCGCTGGTGCCGGTCATCGCGGGGCGACCGGAGCCGCTGCACGCGCTGTACGGGCCGGCGTGTCTGCCGGCGATGCGGGAGCGGATCGAGGCACGGCGGCTGAAGATCGCCGGGTTCTTCGATGCCGTGCGGGTGTGCTATCTCGACGAGGCCACCGTGCGTGGCTTCGACCCTGAGTTGCGCTCGTTTTTCAACATCAACACACCAGCGGACCTCGCACGAGCGCGGGCCATGCAAAGGGGAGGGTAGCGACCTGCCCCCAACCCCCTCCCTCCAGGGAAGGGGCTATAGGTTGCCGTGCTGACTCCCCCTTCCCTGATGAAAGTTGACAACTTGATTAGGTAATGTGTTGGCCCCGACCCTAACCCTTGTATCTTAGGGAGTGGTAGTCATGGTGGCTACCCGGGCGTGACAGACCGAATGGCCCTCGGTCCACCAAGACCGTGGGGGAGCGCGGGTCGTCACGGCTGG
>DAOUJP010000024.1:0-52250 GCA_034422515.1 Chloroflexota bacterium
GTGGGACGGCCAGCCAAGATACGTGCTGGCCGACGCAGCGGACACCACCCCGCTGGTCGGGATGCTGCTCTTGGACCGGCATGATCTGAGCATCCAGGTCCGCATCGGCGGACGGGTGCTCATCGAGGCCATAGCGTAGCCAACGGAGCGGCGCAGCAGCCATCGTCGCGCACGCCGCCGGGTGCTCCTGAAGAAACGCCGGCAGCGCCTTGAAGCGCACCGGCGGCAGGGGGGCAGAATACTCGCACTCCGGCCAATACTCGGCGAGCAGCACCGTCAGCCCGTGATCGGCCGCGGCCTCAGGCGCGGCGGACCACCGCCGCGCCGGGCAGCGGGGTCTAGGTGCCGAAAACGGCGCTGTAGTGGCGCAGGAGCGCCGGGGCGGGGCGGAGTAGGGGGTTGGCTCCTACTGGCGGCCGGTACGCGCCACCTAGGGGCGCTCTGCGGCCGTTGTGGGGCCACCGGAGGCGGGAAGCACCGTGTCAGGGCCAGGACCCCGCACCCAGCGGCAGCTCACGCGCGCCAAGCGCGCCCGTGTGGCCCTGGCGGTGTGGCGGCCCCGACACTCCGGCCCTCGTCGGCTGCCCATTGGCCGCCGGCCCCGTGTGCGGGCGGTGCTGCCCCCCCGTCCGGCTGGCTGCCCCTGGCCGTAGTCTACGGCGTCGTAGGCAGAGAAAGCGTGAGCCGCCCGGTCCGTGCCGCCAACGGCATCGCCAATACCGCGGTGACAAAAGCCCGGACCTCAGCCGTATTACTTGGGGTCCAAACATAGGGCTCCTCGGCGTCAGGAATACCGGTGATGGCCAGGCAGTTGTCACCTGAAGTCAGCGTAAAAACTCCGCGTGCCTCAAAATCGTCAGTGAACTGCGGGCCTTTGAGGATACCACCATCGGTACGCGAACTGGTGAGCTCGATGTGGAGCGGGATCTCATGCGCGTTTATTTCGGAGGCAAAAATAAACCGGGCGAGGTAGGCCACCGCCCCATGCTTGATGAGGCGCGGATCAATAGGGCCAATGGCACTTTCGAACTGGCTTTCCCAAGACGCGCGGCCATCATCCAAGACGCGGCCTAACTCGATGGTCTGGACGGCCACACCACCTGCGGCTGCCGCACAACTGGCGGAGGTGGTGCTCGGCGGCGCAGCGGTTGGCGCGACAGTAGCTGTCGGTGTGGCCACTACCACCGCTGTCGGTGTGGCCACTACCACCACAGCCGCCACCACAGCCGCCAACGCGGACCGTTGCAGGCGGTCCGCGTCCAAGTGATAGCGCGCTTCCCACGTGGCTTTGTCCAAGACAAAGTTGCCGTAGTTGCTGCCGTCAATCCCGAATAGCTCCACGTCCTTGATGGACTGGATATGGAGCAGCTGGGGCTGTGGCCACTCCGTTTCCCACTTGACCAAGTAGATCGGGTCACCGTCCTTGAGCAGGCCGGCCGAGAGCCACGGGTCACCAATGGGGAAGGCTTGGAGTTCGGCCAGTGATACGTCGCGGCGGTCACTCCAGTTGACGTGCTTGCCAGCCAGGGCGCGGGTATCACCGCCCCAATGCAACACCCCGGCACTATCGGCAATCCACAGATGTGGTGTCCCCGCAAGTCCGACCACCGCACCCGGTGCCAGTGATTTAGGCGCGGCGGCAGTGAGCGACAAGGCCACCAGTGCAACGGCAAGCGCGGTGAAACGACGGATACCCAGCATGAGGAATCTCCTTGCCGCGGGATGCTCCTGCGTGGTCATCACTGCCTCCTAGGAGGCCTTCAAGCCGGCGCGGGCGCGGAGGCGTGAGGTTTGGCCCTCCTGGTGCCCTGGACGCGCCGGCCTCTGGCGCATAGGTGATTGTCGTTTTCCTCACTAGGTTCTGTTGACATCTCATTATAATGGTCGCATGAGCAGTGTCAAACTATCCCCGGAACAGTGGGCCAAGCTGCTCGAGTTCCTGCGCGGGCGCGCGGGCCTCTATGTTGGGCAGGAAGCGGATTGCCGGCGGTTCATTGAGGGGGTCCTGTGGATGAGCCGCTCCGGGAGCTATAGACCTGAGCGACCATCGGTCTGTGCATATGGTATAATGTGTGCATGAAGACGATGAGCCTGCCGCAGTTCTTTCGCCAGTTCCCCGACGACGCGGCCGCCGAGCGGTACTTTATCGCTTCCCGCTGGCCGGAGGGTATCCGCTGCCCGCATTGTGACAGTGACAATGTGCAAGCCAAGACGACGCATCAGACGATGCCCCACCGCTGCCGCTCATGTCGGCGGTTCTTTAGCGTGCGTATCGGAACGCTGATGGAGGAGTCGAAGCTCGGCTACCAGACGTGGTTGCTGGCTGCGTTCTTGCTCCAGACGGGCAAGAAGGGCATGTCCAGCCTGGACCTCGCTGCCAAGTTGGGGATATGCCAGAAGACAGCCTGGTTTCTCGCACACCGTATCCGGGATGCCTGGGGCGGTGCGGGTGCGCTAATGGCCGGCACGGTTGAGGCCGACGAGACATGGATCGGCGGCAAGGAATCCAACCGCCACTACGACCGCAAGAAGGCCATCCCCAAGGTGCCGGTGGTCGGCGCCAAGGAACGGGAGAGCAATCAAGTCGTGGCCGCCATTGGCGGCGGCCAGCCTCGCCGCTTGGGCTGCGTGCTACCCATCAGAACGGATTAGGCCACAGTCTGGTGCCCCTGTTCTAGTCCTGCTCTATTGACAGCTGTCTTCCCTCTGCGGCTCACCTTATTTCACCGCCGGCATAACTCGCCTTGACAAGCCGTGTGCCATGCGGCTACCTCTACGCGGACTGCGCCACAGTCTGCCGCCGCTATTGACCTGCTGGGAACAGCGAGGTGTGCTTGTGCCTCCTCGCAGCCCAGCGGGTGACGGTTGACTGTGGCGCAGTAACCACACCTTGCTGCGAGGAGGTTTCTGTATGCAGCCAATCGTCAGACGGTCAGTCCTTGGTGCTGGTGCTGCCCTGCCGGTCCTTGCCCTTGCCCCCCAAGTCAGCGCATCGCGGAGTGTTGAGCTACCACCGGGGACACCAGTGCGCTTGGCGGGAACGCCGCACCTGTTCCTGGTGAGCGAGAGCTATCCGCAGTTGCATTGGGTCGGTGATACCCGCGCCCTGGCAAGCCATCCCGTCTACTGGAACGAGCAGAAAACCTGGCCCTATTGGAACTTCTATCGGTGGGGCAGCTTGTGGATGGGTGATCCCTACCTCTCCGCCGGCTTGCTCAAAGACGGCGATCCGATCTATTTGGTGAAGTGGGAGCAGCAGTGGGACGAACCGCGGCTCTATCACATTCAGAGCATCAAGGACGTGGAGTTGTTCGGGATCAATGCTCGCAACTACGGCCAGTTCGTGCTTGACCGGTCGGCGTGGGAAGCTAAGTATGGATTCGATGCCGCTACGCTGCGCCGGTTCCCGTTGCGGGCCGCCACGTGGGGCAACTGGCGCAGTCGGGAAGCGGACTATGATACCCCCGCCCGGATTGTCTACTACGACCGACTGGCAACTCCGCAGGGCACGGGCAGCGGCGCGCGGGTGCTGATCCGCTGCGGGCCGGGCGGCGCATGGCGCGTCACGCTCCGGCCCGATGTTCAGGCGGGGTCCTGGTCCCGCAACTACACGGGGCCGGTGGAAATCCGCGGCCCGATCTTCAGTGTGCCGATTGCGGCCACTAGCCGGGGGGTGTGGGGTGTGGAATGGGAAGCCGGGCAAGACTTCGTGGCCGCGCTGATCGCCGTGCTGCACAACGCAGAAACGGCCGTCACGCTCACGCTCCACTATCCCGCGCGCGGCAGCGCGCCGCGGGTGCTGCCGCTGACCCTGCGCCCGGCGGGGATCGAAACCGCCGCCGCTTGGCTCCAAGACGAGTGCGCCAAATGACACCGCTGGTCACTCACGTCTATAGCTCCCATATTTTACCCTTATGCTGTGACCGCGGCTAGCCACCCAGCCGGCGCCGGCCAGGTGACAACGGAGCCGCTCGGCGGCTACGATGAGACCGGCACTACAGTCGCGCCAGGTACCGGGCCGATGGTACGAGGAGAGCGCTGATGATCGTCGTGGATACCCATTGCCACGCCGGACGGAGCTGGTTCGAGCCGATAGAGCTACTGCTCTATCAGTTGAGCCTCAACAACGTGGATAAGGCCGCGCTCATCGGGCACGGCGGCTCGTTCGACAATACCTACCTGCTGGAGTGCGTGCAGCGCTTTCCCGGCCGATTTGCCGTCGTGGTCGTCATAGATACCGCTGCCCCCGACGCGCCGACCACCCTGGAGCGGTGGGCCGCGGCCGGGGCCGGCGGTGTGCGGCTCGGACCGACGGTGCGCTCTCCCGGTGCTGATCCGCTGGCGATCTGGCGGAAGGCGGCCGAGCTGGGCCTCGTCGTCAGTTCGCTCGGACAGCCGGACGGCTTTGCCAGCCGGGAGTTCGCGGAGGCCATCGCTGCGTTCCCGCAAATGCCGATCATCGTCGAGCACCTCGCCGGCGTCGGTAGCGGCGCCGAGCCACCCTACGCCACCTACAAAGAGGCGCTCGCCGTGTCCCGTTACCCGAATACCTACATCAAGGTCGGCGGCCTGGGTGAGATCAGCGCCCGACCACCCGTGCTCCGACCGGAGTTTGGATTCGACCATGTACCGCCGCTGCTGGAACTGGCCTATGATGCTTTCGGGCCGCGACGCATGATGTGGGGCAGCGACTACCCGCCGGTCAGCGAGCGGGAAGGCTATCGGAATGCCCTGCACGGCGTCATGGACCACCCGGCGCTGCGCGACCAAGCCGACCGCGAGTGGATCATGGGGCAGACGGCCCTCACCGTCTTCCGCTTCACCTAACGCGGCGGGGGCTGAGGCTGCCGAACAGTGACCTTGCTTAAGGAGGAGAGCGATGGAGCGCGTAGGATTTCTGCTGAAGGTGCGACCGGAGCGGCTGGAGGAGTACAAGGCTAGGCATCAGGAAGTGTGGCCGGACATGCTCCAGGCGTTGCGCGAAACCGGCTGGCACAACTACTCGATCTTCCTGAGCGAGGACGGTCTTCTGTTCGGCTACGTGGAAACGCCGGACTTCGAGCAGGCGCTCGCCGGGATGGCCGAGCGCGAGGTCAATACCCGCTGGCAGGAGGAGATGGCCCCGTTCTTCGAGAACCTCGGCGGTGGTCACGCCGACGAAGGGTTGATCCGCCTGGAAGAGGCCTTCCACTTGGACTAGCGCGGCCCGGCCCGGCGCTCGAAATGTCCGGCGCAGCCTAGTTGTGTGGTTGACACTTTCCGGGAGATACGATACATTTTCGTACTGTCAGTCCATAGCCGAGACTGGCCTGCCCCGGCTGCTGCACGCACCGGTTGGTTTGAGTGGGGAACCAGAGGCCAGGAATTGCGAATAGGAGGGGTGCCGGCACAGAATCATCGAGGGCTTGCCCATTCAGCAGCAGTTCGAGCGAATTCGTTGGGCCGAGTAGGCCAACTAACCAAGAAAGGGTAAACGACATGGCTGGTGTGATCCGTCGGAAGTATCTCGGTGGTGCCGTCGCCGCGCTGGGCGGCCTGGTAGCCGCCGCGTGTGGTGAGCCGACCGTCCGCTACGTAGGTCAGCCGCAGGCTGGGCCGGCTGGGCCGGCTGGGCCGGCTGGAGCCAAGGGGGCCACCGGTGCCCAGGGCGCCCAGGGCGCAGCGGGCGCAGCGGGTAAGTCGGCCGTGGTACTCCATTACTGGTCCAATCTGAGCGCCACCCACCCGGAGAGCATTGCTCGGGCCAAGAACTTCACGGAGTTCAACGAGACCCTGGGCAAGGAGCTTGGCATCCTGGTGGACCTCAGCAATGCCGAGGCGGGCGCCGGTGGTGGTACCGGTGGCAGCAACAAAGAGAAGATCTTGACCTTGGTCGCCGGTGGCACGCCGCCGGATATGTACTACACCGGCTATACCGGCGTTGCCGAGTACTACGCCTCTGGTGCGACCATTGATCTGGACGCGGAGCTGAAGTCGGAGAAGGGCTGGGCCGAGCAGCGGGCCGACATCTTCGAGCCGATCCTGGTCAGCAGCATGTGGGCGGGCAAGCTGGTCGGGATGCCCGGCTACACCAATAACAACGGTACGATCTGGAACAAGGGCCGGCTCCAGCAGGCCGGCGTCGAAGAGCCGCAGTGGGACTGGACCTGGGACGATTTCATCGAGAAGGCGACGAAGTTCACCAGCGACGAGAACATCCTCCCCTACTCGCTGCACTGGCACTACGTCTGGTGGACCAGCTATCTCGGCACCACCGGCATGCTGCCGATTGACCAGAGCACCTGGAAGATGCAGGTGGATACCCAGCAGTCGCTGGACGTGATGGAGTTCTGGCTCGGCCTGCTCAAGAACAACATCATCCGCGTCCGCGAAGACGGCAAGAACGGGCTGGGTGAGCAGTATCGCCAAGCCCGCAACGATGTCATCTTTGAGATTCAGGGCCCCTACCGCATTCCCACGATGCGCAAGAACAACGCGCCGCCATTTGGCGTGATCCATAACCCCGTACACCCAACGGGGAAGAACGTGTTCGCCAACAACGGTGGACACAACCTGATTGTGTTCAAGGACATTGAGCCAGAGGAGCGGAGTGCAGCCGCGCGGGTGGCCATGTGGATGAATGCGCCGAAGGCGCAAATCCAGATGATTATCAACGCCACCTCCATCCCCGTCAGCGGGGCGACGATGGAGTCCGCCGAGTTGAACGACTACCTCAAGACCGACCCCGAGTTGGCCGGCTTCGTGGCCCTCGCGCCTTACGGCTACCGCTGGCCCAGCCTGCCGTCTCTGAGCAAGATCACCGGGCCGGTCCATCAGGCCCTGCCCAAGATCATGCTGGAGGAAGTCAGCCCGAAGGCCGGTCTGGAGGACGCCCAGCGTCTGTCCCAGATCGCGCTCGACGAAGACGTGAAGATGATGCAGGGCTAGGCGTTACGCCTACCCCCACCGCCAAGCGCGGGGTCCGGATACCCGGACCTCGCGCTTTTGCTTTGTTCTTCTACGGAGACCGAGGGCGGCCTATTCCCTCCCCTGGAGCTTACTCCGGGGGAGGGCTAGGGAGGGGGCTAGACAAGGACCGTTTGGCGAGGCATACCTACCCAGGTCAGGAGAGCATACAGGCCAGGAGGCCAGCGCACCTAGAACATGGACGGGCGGCCCTGGGCGCCGTCCACCGGAATGTGCGCGCCGTTAATCCAGTTGGCCCGCGGGGATAGCAGAAAGACGATCACGTCGGCGATCTCTTCTGCCGTGCCGAGCCGTCCCCATGGGAACTCCTGACGCTCGAACGCGCCAAAGCCCTCCGGGTCGTTCGTCTGCCGGTCGGCCCAGCCGCCGCCGGGGAAGAGCGTCGAGCCGGGGCTGAGGGTGTTCACGCGGATGCGCTGCGGTGCCAACTCCCACGCCAGGGCGCCGGCCAGGAATATCTCCCCGGCTTTGGCCGCCCCATACTGCGCGCGCGGCGCCGGTTTCCACCCGGAGATGGACGCCACGTTGACCACGCTGCCGCCGCCTCGGGCGGCCATATGGGGTACGGCAGAACGGATGGTGCGGACGGCGTGAAACAGGTTCAGGTCAAACGTTCGCTGCCAGTCCTTAATGGAGGATTCCAGCAGCGTGCCGCCGGATGAGCCACCCACGTTCGCTACCAGCGCGTCTACGCCGCCGAGGGCCGCGGCGCTCTCGTCTACGAACCGCTCTACATCCCCGGCCACGGTGACGTCGGCAACCACGCCATGCGCCGGTACATTCAGTTCGCGTAGCTCGGTGACCGTGCGCTCCAGTGTCTCGGCCGTTCGTCCACAGATACTGACCGCGCACCCCTCGGCCGCCAGCCGCAGCGCGGTGGCGCGTCCGATCCCACGGCTACCGCCGGTTACCAGCCCGACTTTGCCCCGCAACTCCAAGTCCATGGGTCAGGTCCGTCCTCTGCCTCGCTGCCGTGGTGCCCGCCCGCTATGGCGCATAGATCAGGTTGATGGGCGTGTATTCCAGTGCGATGGTGTCGCTGACGCGCCGCTCCGCGACATCAATCACCGAGACGGTATCGGAGCCTTGGTTCGCCACGTAGGCGCGTGTGCCGTCGGCGCTGAAGGCCAGTGCCCGTGGCGCTTGGCCCACCGGGATGAAATCCGCGACCTGTGCGGTTTCCAAGTCCACCAGCTGGATCATGCCGAGCGTCCGGTTGGCGACATAGAGATGCTTGCCGTCCGGGTGGACCCGGATCGCCGCCACGCCCGGCCCTACCTCGAAGACTCGCGTCGGCTCGCCCGTTTCGGCGCTGATGGCGAGAATGCGCTCCTGGGTGGGATTCACCAAGAATAGCTCGTGCTGATCGAGGGCGAACATGAACGTGGACCGGATGAAGCGGGTGACGGTCTGCTGCGTGGGATCACCGGATTGTGGTGGCGTGTTTTCCGGGATGCTGACCTCCAGCACCGTCTGGCCGTCCTGGGGCTGGAAGAACAGCACCCGACCCGTGCGCCGGTGCAGCAAATACAGCATCTCGCCGTCCGCTCGCGTCATCATCGTGCTCACGGTAAGCGGAACTTTCATCCGGCGCAGCACCTCGCCGAACGAGCCGGCGGCGGTTGACACTTCGAACACCCGACCGGAGTACTGCGAATCCTCGTCCGCTTCCACGCCACCTACCCACAGACGCTCCCCCGCGGGCGGCTCGACCAGTGCGGTGATGATGACGCCCGCGCCCAAGTCAATCTCGTCTGCCGCGGCCATCTCGGCCAGATCGAACGCGATGACTCGACTACTGCCCCGCGGCCCGATCCAGAGCCGCCCCGGGCTGTGCGCTTGCGCCAGTAACGGGAACTGCTGCCAACCCAGCGGCGCACTGGTGCGTAGGGCGAGATTGCTCGCCGGATCAATGGTCGTAAAGCGTGCGTCGGGATGGGCCACGATGAGCTGCGGCGCCGGCGCCGGTTCCGCAGTTGGCGCCGCTACCGTGGTGTCGGCCAACGAGGGTGTGGGTGTGCTCACGCTCGGCGCAGTCTGCGCTCCGCTACTCACCGTTGGCGCGGCGCTGGCCGCCGCCGAGCCGCCCGGGCTGGGCGTCGGTGCTGGCGCCGCCACCTCGCTCCCGGCAACGGGCGCGGCCGTGGCCGCCGGTGGTGCGGCGCTGGCCGCGCGCTGCACGGTCACCGTATGTCGCGGCGTGTCCTGCTGCACGACTACGAGATCGGGCAACCGCGCCACCTCATAGCCCGGTATGCGTACCGCCACCGAGTAGTCGGACCCCACCGTCACCAGTGCCTCGGCGCGCCCATCCTGATCGGTAAGCTGCGTCGCCACGACCTGATCGAGCCGGTCGCGGAACTCCACTAGGGCGGCAGCAAACGGTTCGCCGGCTTCGTTCTGCACCAGCACGCGCAGCCAATTTTCCGGTCGCTCGCCCAGCGTGGGCGTGGGCTGCACCTCCGGTTCCGCCTCGCGCCCGCCATCGAGGGTGACGGCCCAGAAGCCGACCACCACCACAAACAGGCCCGCGAGCACCATCAGCCCAATGATGGCCACCTCGGCCACCCGGCCGCGGCGTTTGCGCGGCGGCGGAGTCCGCCGCGACCCTGATGATCGGGACCGGTAGTCCCGGTAGGCGTCGGCCGGTCGTTTTCCTAACATAATTCCTGAGCCATCACAGCCGGGGACGCGAGCGCGAGGCCCGCAGCGGCGAAAGCCCCCGCAGCGCCGCCCGCCATTCCGACGGTCGCAGCGCCCACACGCGCCGCGCGAGCGCGCCCAGCGCGGCGGGCAGATCGGTTGGCGTCAGCCGGAAGCGCCGCACCGCCACGTCCGCAATAAACAGTACCAGTGCCGCGGCAAAAAGATAGGGCCAGAGCGGTTGGGCCTGCCATTCACGCACGGTATCGCGCGAAAAACTTGCCGCCGGGCTGTCCAGGCGCAGCCCTCCCGTCTCGGCCGCGAGCCGCTCCAAGAGCACGCGATTGGCCCGCGCGGCAGCATACTCACGCGCATACGGGACGGCAAAGCCGGTGGTCGTCTGCGCGATCATCGTGCCGTCGGCCTGTGCTTGCGTCACCTGCACGGCGTAGGGGCCGCGCTCGGCGGCCGTGAACGTGACCGCGTAGCGCCCCGGCGCCACCTGCGGCACGGCCAGTTGCCGCCCCTCGCCGTCCGGCCCGACCACGTCGAGGCGCGTGACCGCCAGGTTCCGAAAGCTCCCGTCGTCATTGCGGGCCTCCACGCGGACGGTCGCCAGGTCGCCGTCGGTCTCGATGGCAACGTGGAGATCGGACGGCGCCGGTGGGGCCATGGCCCAACGCATCGCCTGCGGCCAGAGGCGCGCAAACGCCGCGTCGTTCTGCCACGCCGTTGCCCATTCCTCGCCGGCGTCGGCCGTCCAGGCTACCGAGCGTCCTAGCCCCAACTGCCACTGTGCCAGGATAGTATCACCGAGGTCGGATTGCAGCAGGATTTCGGCGCTGGGCTTGGCGTTGACCCGCATATATCCGGTCAGCTCTGGCCACTCCTGGGGGTCCATCCCTTTGACGGCCGGGGCCGAGGCCACCAAGCGCGGCGTGAACGTGCGCTCCTGCTCCTGTGACCGCGCCGCGAGGCGGGCTTCTTGCGTCATGATCTGCGGGATATTGTCGGGTGTCGAGGTGAAGTAGTAACGCCCCTGCCCAGCCTGCGCGATACTCTCCAGTAGCGCGGTGCCAGCATCGCTACCCACCGCCACCGTGGACACCGTGATGCCCTCTTGCCGGATGCGCGAGAGTAGCGTGCTAAAGCGGTCCTCGTTCGACTCGCCGTCGGAAAGCAGGACGATGTGCTTCACCTGCGCTTGGGTCCGCGCAATCGCCAGCCGCGCGTCCCGGAGCGCCTGGTAGATGTTGGTCCCGCCGTCGGCGCTAATCAGGCTAATACGGATGACGGCATCCTGAATATCCTGCGCGGTCCGTAGCTGCCGCAGCGGCACGGCCCAATACGGCGTGAAGTCGAACGCCATGACGCCCACGTATTCTCCGAGCTGCACCGTCCGCACCGCCTGGATGGCGCCCTCCTTGGCGAGATCAATGCGCGAGAGGTCGGTGCGGGGGTCCGCCATCGTCATGCTGCCGGACCGATCCAGCACCAGCAAGAGCGCCAGCGTCGCCACTTCATCGTCATCGGGAGTCGAGATCGAGACGGGTAGTGCCGCCTCTAGGGGAGTATTGGCGAAATCCTCGCGCTGGTAGCTGGCCCGGCCGCCGACGTTGACCAACCCCTTGCCGAGGTCTTCGACGTAGCGTTGCAGTACCTCCATCTGGCTCTCGCTCATCGCCCCGGCCGCGACGTTGACGAGGACGACGCCATCGTACTGCTCAAGCTGCGCGGTGCTCGTCGGTAACTCGCCCGGCCGTATGAGCTGCGTGGTGATCTGGGCGGCGGTCAAGGCTTGCTGTACCGCCGCGCCCGCGCCCGCCTGCCCCTCGACCAGCAGCACGTGGGCCGCCGGCGAGACCACGGTGAATCCAGCCACCTCGTTATTCTGCTCCCGGCGGTCCTCGTCAACCTCCAGCGTAGCGCGTAGTCCGTAGAAGCCGGCCAGCAGTCCCTCGCGGGTAACGACGTACTCGCGTGGCCCCGGCTCCAGGGTCACGGTGTCATCTGCGATCAGTTGATCGTTGGCCCAGAGGCGCAGCCGCCCGGTGACCTCTTGCGCGGTCGAGGTGCCGATCCGCACTTCCAGCGGCTCGCCCTCGCGCGCCGCCGGCGGTGCCGTCAGCGCCGTTAGCGCCGGGTCCAGCAGGGGGGGCGGGAGCGACCAGACGGCGATCTCGATACCGCGTAGCTCCGGGCGGAGCAGGGCGGCCTCGGCCGAGCCTTGCGTCTCGTTCCCGTCGGTCAAGAGCACAATGCGCCGCAGCGGACCGCTCCCCGCCGGGGGCAGCAGGGCCGCCGCCAAACGGAGGGCCGCTTCCAGGTCCGTCCCTTCACCGCCGTTGGGCGCCCGCCACGCGCTATGCTCGCGGTGCTTGCCCAGCGGTAGCTCGACCTGTGCCGTCTTGTCGAAGGTGACGATGGCGGCCAGATCGTCCGGCCCGGCCGTGCCGAGTGCCCCCTCCACCCAACTCCGCGTCGCCGCTTGGATGTCGCTCGGAATGCTGGCCGACTGGTCTACCACGAACACCGTCGCCGCGCTCTGGGGCGGCGCGGGCAGCTTGAGGCCGGCGAGCGCGAGGATCAGCAGCAGGATGACCAGCAGCCGCGGCACCAGCGGCGTCCAGCGCTCCACGCGCCCGATGGTGTGGCCGCTGCGGCGCGCCGGCCGGCGGCGGAGCAGCCAGACGAACAGCGGTACCAGCGCCACCAGTCCAAGCCATTGCGGGTGCGTGAAGAGGTCAGGCACGGTGATACCACCACCATTCCACCGCAAGCAGTCCCAGCACTGCCAGTGCCAGCCAGCGCCACCATTCCTGCTCGACCGGCTGGGCGGCCTGGGGCGCCACCACCGTCGTTGACGCGGCCGCCAGCGCGATGACTGCGCTCCGGGGGCGCAGATCGGACTCCCCGGCCGGGATTTGCCCGACCAGATAGCGCTCCTGGGCAATCAGCTCGCCGGCGGCGAACTGCGATACGAGGTAGCTGCCCGGCGCAAAGGTATCCACGAAGCGGAAGCGTTCGTGACCGTCGAACTCGTAGACTCGCTCGCCCGGCGTGACGATGCGTACCCTGGTGGCGCGGGGTAAGGGGTCTATCAGCAGCGCCTCTCCGCCGCTGATGCCGGTGGTGCGGGTGCCGCTGGTGCCGCTCAACCAGTCCAGCACGTTCGCCATCAGCACGGGAAACACGGAGCGATTGACCAGATTAGTGCTGATCGGGTTCAACTCGAACGCGAAGACGACCGCCCGTTGCCCCTCGATGCCGGGGTAGCCGGCGAGGATCAACGGCCCCTCACGAGCGCCGACGACCGGCTCCGCCCAATCCGGCACGCTCAGGCGCCGCGCGATGTAGACCTGCACTCCACTCAACTCGACAAACCGGAGCAGCGGACTTGGCTGCGTGTAGGCGATGCGGGGCGCCTGGAGGTTCTCGCCGAGGGCGCTCCCGGACCCCAAGGCGCCGATGACCGGCACCAACTCCTGGCCGGTAGGTGGGTCAATGAGCAGCCAGTGGCCCGGCGGTAGCGCCGCGGGCAGCCAGCCGTCGAAGACGTATAGATCGAATACCGCCGTCGGGTCGTATTGCTCGACTGCGATGCCGGTTACCTCTACTTGCGGCAGCGAGCGCAGCACGCGCTCCAGCGCATCGCTCTGCGCGCCGACGAGCAGCAGCCGGCGCACGGGCCGCGTCGCTTCGACGAGCGCCACGCCTACATCGTCGAGCGGCAGTAGGTCGGGCTGATCCAGGCGCACTTCGATCCGCTCGGTGCCGGCCGGGAAGCCCGTCATCACCGTTTCCCAGGCCGCGCCCGGATTGAGTTGCACCGTCTGCCCTTCCAGCAACTCGTCGTTTCCGAACACGAGCACTTCCTGTGTGACCGGACTATCGCCGTAGTTGCGTACCCGAATGAAGGCCTCCACCGTCCCGGCGGCGTCCCGGCGGGCATGAACGGTCTCGACCGCCTGGTTGTCGCTGCTCCCGGCGCCGCTGGGGACAATGTGCAACCCCACTCCCGCTGGCGGCCGGAGCGCGCCGACCGCAAACGCGGCGTCGGTGAACAGGTAGATGTCGCCGCGGCGCGCCCGCCCGATCAGACCCTCTGCGACCGCCAAGCCTTCCGCCAGGTTGGTCGTCGTCGGCGCCGGACGCAGCCGGCGCACAGCCTCCCGCGCCGCCGCCCGGTCGCGGCTCCCCGGCAGCAGCACCTCCGCCCGGTTGGTGAGCTGCACCACCGATACCTGATGACTGCCCGGCAGCGTGGCCAAGAGTTCTGCGGCTTGCCTTTGCGCTTCATCAAGCCGAGTCGGTGTCCCGTCACCGGCGAGCATACTGGCGGAGGCATCCACTAGCAGCACCGCATGGCCCGTCGTCGGCAGCAGCGCCGCGACTGCCGGCCGCGCCAGCGCCAGGGCAGCCAGAATGGCGGCCAGTAGCTGCAAGATCAGTAGCAGGTGGCGCCGCAGCCACTGCCACAGGCTGCGGACGCGCTCTTCCTCCCCCGACCGCTCCCACAGCCACAGGCTGGAGAACTCCACGCGGAACTGCCGCGGCTTGAACAGGTACAGCACGCCAATGGCGCCCGCTACCCCCAGCCACGCCAGTCCCCACGGCCAGAGCACACTCACGTCGTTCCCGTCCTCGTCCTGGCCCCCCTGTGGTCCCCCCGCTGCGGCGGGGGGACGGCACTTTCCCTCCACCGCCGCAGCGGGTGAGGGTGAGGGTGGGGGCCAGTGCCCTAAACCAACACCCGATGCAAGCGCAGTTGTCGAAAGAGCACGTCGTCGAGCGGTGCTGCCGAGCTGATCGGCACGTACTTCACCTGCCGCCGTCGGCAGAAGGCCTCGGTTTCTTGCAGCCACGCCGCCAGGTGTATCTTGTAGTTCTCCAGCGTGACCGGATCAACGGTGATGGCGGTGGTGCGACCGGTCTCACGATCCACCAGCTCCACCTCACCCTCGACCTCGGGATCGGTCTCTTGCGGATCGAGGACGTGCAGGACAACCGCCTCGAAGCCGCGGTCGAGGATGGCAGTCAGCCCCTCTTGGCTGCCGGCGCTCATCAAGTCCGACAGGACAATTGCCAGCCCGCTGCGGCGGTGGAGGGCGGCAAAGGAATAGAGCGCCTGCCGGATATTGGTCTCGCTGGCCGGCCCGATCCCGGCCACGTAGTCGAAGAGGCGCCTGGCCTGGGCGCGGCCACTGGTCAGCGGAAACGGGCTGTGCAGCCGGTCGCTGAAGGCGTAGACGCCCACGCGATCAAGCGCGTTCAGCCCCACGTAGCCCAGCGCCGCTACTACCCGGCGGGCAAACGCCAGCTTGTTGGCCTGTCCCCAGTCCATCGAGCGGCTGCAATCGAGCAGGAGGTAGATCGCCAGGCTTTCCTCGTCTTCGCGCAGCTTGACATAAAGGCGTTCGGAGCGGCCGTAGATATTCCAGTCGATCTGCCGCAGGTCGTCGCCGGGCGTATATTCCCGATAGTCGGCGAACTCGACGGATGTCCCTCGCTTGCGGCTCCGCCGCCCCCCGTGGCTGCCGGAGGCGTGCATGCGGTGCGACATCAGGCGCAGCCGGTCCAGCTTACGGAGCAGCGCCTCGTCGAGATAGGGACGCCGCCCGCTTGGCGCCTCACGCTGCCTGTCTGCCGCCGCTGTGACCGTGCTCATACCGCCAGCTCGTCCGGGATTATCGCCATGACCAACTGGTCAATCACGTCGTCGGCGGTCACGCCCTCCGCTTCCGCCTCGAAATTCAGGATGATGCGGTGGCGGAGCGCCTGATGCGCCACTGCCCGCACGTCGTCGAACGAGACGTTATAGGCGCCCTCGATCAGGGCGTTGACCTTCCCGGCCAGCACGAGCGCCTGGGCGCCGCGCGGGCTGGCCCCATAGCGCACGTATTCCTGGGTAATTCGTGGCGCATTGGGCTGCTGCGGATTGGTAGCCTGCACCAGCCGAGCGACGTACTGCAAGACGTGTTGGGCAATCGGCACCTCGCGGACCAACTCCTGGAGCCGCAGCACTTGATCGCCCGTGGCGACGCGCCGGACTTCATGCTCCTGCTCCGCGGTCGTGCGTGCCAGAATGGTGACAAGCTCCTCCTCGGATGGCACCGTCACGCGCAGCTTGAAGAGGAAGCGGTCCAGCTGCGCCTCGGGCAAGGGGTACGTGCCCTCCATCTCAATCGGGTTCTGCGTAGCGAGCACCATGAACGGTGCCGACAGCCGATGGGCCTGGGTCGCAATCGTCACCTGCTGCTCCTGCATCGCCTCCAGCAAGGCCGATTGCGTTTTCGGCGTCGCGCGATTGATCTCATCCGCCAAGACCACGTTGGCGAAGAGCGGCCCTGGCTCGAAGCGAAAGCGCCGCCCGCCGCTGTCGTCCTCTGCGATGATGTTCGTGCCGGTAATGTCGGCCGGCATCAGGTCGGGCGTGAACTGAATGCGCTGGTAGCGCAACGCCAGCGTCCCGGCCAGCGTGCGGACCAGGCGCGTCTTGCCCACGCCCGGCACTCCTTCGAGGAGGACGTGACCGCCGGCAAAGAGGGCAATCAGCACGCCACGCAGCACCTCATCCTGCCCCACGATGACCGCGGCAACTTCGCTGGCAATGGACGCGGCAATCTGCTGAAAGCGTCCGACCGCTGCGTCGGATCGCGGATCGGTACGCGAACGGGAAGCAATCATGGCCCAGTGACTCCGGTGCGTATGCTGTTCTAGCGGTTCAGCGGCTCACGGATAGTGTTAGGTGTGGTGGGGCGCTGATCGGTAGCCGGCGGCACTTGACCCACCGCCGGGAGGTCTGCCGCCGGATTGAAGTAGAGTCGTAGTACGTCCTCAAGCGTACCCGAGACGGTGCTGGCGATATTCGGGTCCCAGGCGCGAGTGACGGCCTCTTCCAGTCCCCGGAACGGCAGCGGCGCCTCCGGCCCGCGCCTCGCTTGCTGGCTGTCCGGTCGCGGCGGCCGCCAGATGGTGCGTCCCTCGCCCACTTGGGCCGCCACCTCCACGCGCACGCCGGCCACGTTGAGACGATGCGGCCGCGACCGATCACGCCGGCCAACCGTCTGCCCCGGCGTGCTGCCCTCTGCCGAATCTTCCCCTTCCTCATCGCCCGGCCCGCCGGCCGGGTTGGTGGTGAATTCGCGTTGGCCGGTATTTGCTGCACCGGTCTCCTGGGCGCTGGACATCCCTTCCGTCGGATCACCGACCTCCGGCATTGCGCGGCGCTCGCCGCGTTGGTTGCCCGGCGCCTGCACACTTTCGCCCGGCAATCCTACTGCCTGGTCCTCGCGCAACTGCTCGGCCCGCTGCGCGAGCTGCTGCTGCTCCTGCGACAACTGCCCGGTTTGCGCGGTCTGTTGGGCCATTTCCATCAGCGCGGTACTGGCGGTCAGGTCTTGATATTGGCGCAGCGCGTCGGCCGCGCGTTGGGTCGTATCGGCCAGGTTGGGATCGTCGTTGGCCATCTTCTCGGATGCCGCGGCCAACTGGTCGGAGAGACTGTCGCGGTCGGAATCGTTGAGGTCGCTGACCGTGTTGGCCAACCCAACCATCTCCGTCGCCGCCGCCTCGTAGTCCTCGCGCAACAGCATCGTGCCGGCACTGCGCCCGGCCGGCGATTGGCGCAGCGCCTGACCGAGGGTTTGCAGAGCTTGGCGACGCGCGTTGACGCGCTCGGACATCGTATCGGCGGCCTCTTGCGCCGCCTCCTGCGCTTGCGCCAACGACTCCTGGCTGACCGTTTGCTCCGGGACGGCAAGGGCGCCCTCTTCATCCCCGGTATCGAGGCCTTGCTCGACCTGTCCGGCCTCCTGCGGCGGCGCCGTCAAGCCACCCAGACTATCGCCGGGAATCGATTCGCTCTGCTCATCGGCCGTTTGCGCGTCGGTATTCAGCGGGTCGGTGAGCGATAGCACGTCTTCATTGAAAGTGGGTGACGATACGGAGGGCCACACGATCAGCAACGCGGCGATCAACGTGAGGACGCCGGTAGCGATCAGGTGGCGTTGCTCGACGTGCCAAGGAAATGCCTGGGCCGGCCGCAGACCGACCATGGCGCTCTGGGCGTCGGCAAGCTGCAACGTCGCGACGGGACCAGTGGTGCCTCCCTCCAGTAGCTCGACTGCCGTGGCGAGGCGCTCCCGCAGCCGCAGCCGCAGATCGCACGCCCGCGCCGCCTCCAGGACCGTGACCGGCCGGAGCACGAGACGTAGCCACAGCACGGCAAAGAGCGGCACCGCCAGCAGCATGAGCACGGCCATTGCCGGCAGCGGCCCGGCGATCAGCCGCATGAGCAGCGCCGGTCCCAGCGTCAGCCCGGTGGCCCAGGCAAGCGCACGGGGGAAGCTGGCAGCGCCGCGGGTGCGCCGCAGGCGAGCGGCAAACGGGACGAGGGCCGTTTCGAGCGCCGACGCTTCTCCGGTAGGACGAAAGCGCCGCGCCCCAGGACCGGACGGCGCCGGCGGCGCGCCGAGGTACCGCCAGCCGGCGCGCACGGCCGCGCGAACTGCGCGCTGTCGGCCCCGCACCGCCCGCGTGAGCCGGCTCAGTGCTCCGTTGCTCGTGAATGGCTGCCTGTTCATAGATCGCCGCTATCTCGCGGAGGCGTAGGGGCACCATGCATGGTGCCCAGAGCCGGCGCTGGCTGGACCAGGGACGCGATCAATCGCGCCCCTCCGGCCGCGAGTACACGGGGCGGTGTGCAGCTTGAATGCCCCGCCAAATCTTGGTAGAAGATTAGCACGCCCACGCGCTACCAGGGGCTTGGTCGCTGGCCGCCGGTTCCTCGTTCATTGTACGTTATTGCGATGAATAGATGTTAACAGCACGTTTACCGCAGGTTAACCGACGTTGCTGCTCGCGGTTGCATCACCGGCTGCGAGGGAGTGCTTGACCGTTGGCGAGCAAGTCGAGGCCACCACCACCACCGTCGCGCACCGACTGGCGGCACGTCGTCCCCCTGCTTATCGCCGCCCTCACCGCCGGGTTCGCCGCCCAAGCGGTACTGCGATTCTGGGCCTGGTGGCGCGGCGGCACCAACACGCGCGGCCGCGAGAGGAGAGGCTCACAAGGGTAGTTTTTCGTAGGGGCGCGATTCATCGCACCCAGCCCCCGTCATTCCCGCCCCCGGCCCGTCATTCCCGCGAAAGCATGACCCGTACCCCGATACGGGGCGGAAATCTACACCCCCTCTCCAAATGTTGGAGAGGGGGCCGGGTGACAGGCCAAAGCCGCACCACACCTGGCGCTATCCGTGCGGCTTTGGCCCGTCAGGGGGTGAGGCCCGCCCCCCTATGGTCCCCCCGCTCTCGCGGGAATGACGGAGGGGGTCCGGTTTCGCCGTCCTCTGCCACGAGGCCCATCGGCGCTGCTATCATTGCCCGGCATTGTGCCGCCCTAGACTACCGGTGAGGCAGTCTGCCGCCGCGGCACACGGAGGAGGAGGTATGCCGCTGCGATGGGGCATTGCCGGCTGTAGCGACATCACGAATAAGCGCGTGGCACCGGCCATCCGGGACCATCCGCTCGCCGCGCTCACCGCGTTCTATAGCACCGACGCCGAGCGTGGCCGGCGCTTTGCGGAGGAGTTCGGAGCTACACGCGCCCACACCGACCTCGACACTTTTGTCTCCGATCCGGAGATCGATGCCGTCTACGTGGCCAGTCCCGTGGATCGGCACCTGCCCGAAACGCTCGCGGCGGCCGGCGCCGGCAAGCACGTGCTCTGCGAGAAGCCGATGGCGCTCGATGCCGCTGAGGGCACCCGGATGGTCGCCGCGTGCCGGGCGGCCGGCGTGCAGTTCGCCGTGGCCTACTATCGCCGGTATCTCCCACAAATCCGGCGCATCGAGCAGTGGCTAGACGACGCGGCCATTGGGCAGGTGGTACTGGCCCGTGTGAATATGTCCTCGTGGGTGGACCTCCGGCCTACCGATACGAAGTACTGGCGGACGGTCAAAGCGCAGTCGGGGGGCGGCCCGCTGATGGACCTCGGCAGCCACTACCTCGACTTGCTCTGCTACTTCCTCGGCCGTCCCAGCGCCGTCAGCGCCATGACCGATACGCTGGCGCGGACCTGGGACGTGGAAGACTCGGCCTCCCTGCTCGTGCGTTTCCCCGATCCGACGGGCGCCGGTAGCTCGTGCCACGCCGTACTCACCGGGAACTGGAACGTCCACGCCGAGCGGCGGCACGACGACATCGAGATCGAGATTCACGGCACCGGCGGCAGCATCGTCGCCGGCCCGCTCGCGGCCGGACGGCTGCTGCTCAAGACGGGGCGGCGCGAGGAGCGGCTGACCCTCACGCCACCCGACAACGTTCACATGCCCCTGATTGACGACGTGACGCGCCGGCTGCTCGCCGGCCAACCGCTGGCGTATCCTGGCGAGATCGGGCTGCTGGCGACGCAGGTTATCTCCGGGGCCTACGAATCGTCGGAGACCGGACGGACGGTAGCCCTCACGGCGGCCGGATGAGGTAGGTGTGGACGTGATGACCGGGCGCAGAGCCAAGGGGGAACGGCAATGAAGGTCCTCTTCTTCTGGGGTGGCCCCGGTAACATGGACCGGCAGTTCGGCAACCCCTATGCCCGGCTGCTCGCCGAGTCGCTGGAGCAGCACGGCGTCACGCTGGAGGTGGCTAAGTCACTCAACCTCTGGCACCACGTGTTCCGCAGCGACATCCAAGCAATGCACTTCAACTGGATTGCGCCGCACTATGCGGCCGAGCGCCTGCCCGCCGCGCTGCTGCAATTCGTCAGCTTCTGCGCGGCGCTGATCGTCGCCTGGCTGCGGGGCTATCGCATCGTGTGGACGATGCACAACCTGTATCCCCACGAGATGGCGTTCCCCTGGATTGACCACATCATCCGCCTGCTCACGTGCCGGCTGGCGCACGCCGTCATCGCCCACTGCCAACAGGCGGCAAACCTGCTGGAGCAATACTTCGGACGCACGCACGGCGTCCACATCATTCCCCACGGGGAGTTCATCACGCCGTACCGCAACACGATCAGCTCGGAAGAAGCGCGCGAGTCCCTGGGGCTGGCCCCGGACGATTTCGTCTACCTCTTTGTCGGCAATATCCGCGCCTACAAAGGAGTGGCCCCACTCATCGAGACGTTCACGACGCTCGATGCGGCAGATGCTCGCCTGCTGATTGCCGGTCGCATCCACCGGACCTACCACGAGGGACTGCCCGACAGCGCCACGGCGGACAGTCGGGTCGTGCTGCAGGTGAAGCCCTACGATGACGCCATCCCTGCCGACGATATGCAGATTTACCTCAACGCCAGCGATGTGGTGGTCCTGCCGTTCCTCGATACCCTCACCTCCGGCTCCGCCATCCTGGCGCTGGGCTTTGGCCGGCCGGTGATCGCGCCGGCCGTGGGCTGCCTGCCGGAGCTGCTGCGCGGTCACGGCTGCGGCATCGTCTACGAGCCGCACGGCGAGCACGGCTTGTTGCACGCGCTCCGGCTGGCACGCTCGCTCGACCTGCGCCGAGCGGGACAACGGGCACGGGAGCGTGCGGAAGGCTTGGGCTGGGACGGCATCGCCCGCCTGACCCTCGCCGCCTACGGAATTTCCCAGTGAACGAACGGCGCCGTCCGGGGGGTGAGGCTGACTGGGGTAGGTGTTCATTTGTGCAGCGACATACCGTTTCCCGGACCCCGTCATTGCGGCGGAAGCCGCAATCCAGGGCCATGCATCGGCCCCGGCCCGGTCGCTACTCCCCCTCTCCAAATGTTGGAGAGGGGGCCGGGGGGTGAGGTCTGCCTCATCCCCCCTCTCCCCGCGGAAAACCTGCCCTTGTGAGGGGCTAGGGTGGGGGCCAGCAGAGGCCCACCCGCCAAACATGCAGTCTGAGGAGCTACGAGAATGGAGTATGTGAATCTAGGAACCGCCGGGGTCAAGGTATCGCGGCTCTGCTTGGGCTGCGCCTACTTTGGCGCCTTGCTCGACGCCGACGAGGCGCAGCGGCTGGTCCACACGGCCCTCGACGTGGGCATCAACTTCTTCGACGCCGCCAACGCCTACAGCCTCGGCCGCTGCGAGGAGCTACTCGGCCAGGCGGTGGCCGGGCACCGCGATGAAGTGGTGCTGGCGACCAAAGTCGGGCGGCAGATGGACTACGGCCCCAACGACTGGGGCCACAGCCGCTATCACATCATGTCCCAGGTCGAGGCGAGCTTGCGCCGGCTAGGCACCGACTACATTGACCTCTACCAGCTCCATCTCCACGATCCGACCACGCCGCAGGAAGAGACGCTGCGCGCCCTCGACGACCTGCGGCGGCAGGGCAAGGTGCGCTACTTCGGTACCTCCAACTTTCCGGCCTGGCGGTTGTGCCAGGGCCTCTGGACGAGCGACCGCCTGGGGTTTGCCTCTTTCGTCACCGAGGCGCCGGCCTACAGCCTGTTCAACCGCGAGGTCGAGAGCGACGTACTCCCGTTCTGCCGCGCCTACGGCTTGGGGTTGGTGTGCTATAGCCCGCTCGGCGGCGGCTGGCTCAGTGGCAAGTATCGGCGCGGCCTGCCGATGCCCGCCGACTCACGGTTTGCCCGGCGCGGCACGCTCGTAGACCCGGCCGAGCACGAACGGGCCTACGATGTCCTGGAAGGGCTGGAGGCCATCGCGCAGGCCAAGCAGTTGTCCTTGAGCCAACTGGCCCTCGCCTGGCTACTGGCCCAGCCCGGTGTCACCGCCGCCAACTTCGGACCACGCACACCCGGCCAACTCCGCGAGGACGTGGGCGCGCTGGAGGTGGAGCTAACCGCCGAGGAACTCGCCGCCATTGACGAGATCGTGCCGCCGGGGAGCCAGGTGCTCTCGCGTGTCCCGGCGCCCGGCGGCATTGTCATTGCCGATCCGATCCCACCCAGCGGCATGACGAGTTCGCCGCGCTAACGTGGCGCCCGGCGATGCGGCGGGACATGTAGTATGGCCCGGCGATGGAGGCAAGCATGGTTGAGCCAACCGGGAGACTCGCCCCGCCGTGTGTGCTGGTCATCTTCGGTGCCGCCGGGGACCTTACGAAGCGCCTGCTCTTGCCGACGGTCGTCAACCTCGTCAAGCACGGCTTGGTCGGCCAGCGCCTCGCCATCGTCGGCGTGACGCGCCGGCCGTGGACGCACGACGACTTCCGCGAGGTGATGGCCGACGCGGTGCAGACCTTCAATGTCGGCACCTTCGATCCGGCAGTCCCGGAATCGCTGCTCCCGCGCCTCTATCACCTGCGCGGCGACATCAACGACCCCGCCACCTATGCCGACCTCCGCACGCTGCTGGCGGAGATTGACGCCGAATGGGACACCGAGGGCAACTACATCTACTACTTGGCCGTCCCGCCGAACTCGTTCGAGGACATCGTGAGTCAGCTCGGTCAGGCGGAGTTGGCCCAGGCTGCGCCGGGGGCGGCCGGCTGGCGCCGAGTCATCGTGGAGAAGCCGTTCGGCCACGATCTGGACTCTGCCCAGGCGCTTGTGACCCGGATGAGCCAGGTTTTTGACGAAGAGCAGATTTACCGGATTGACCACTACCTCGGCAAAGAAACCGTCCAGAACATCCTGGTCTTCCGCCTCGGCAACGGCATCTTCGAGCCGGTGTGGAACCGGCGCTACATAGACAACGTGCAGATCACGGTTGCCGAAAGTCTCGGTGTCGAGGGTCGGGGCGGCTACTACGAGACGGCCGGGGCGCTCCGCGACATGATCCAGAACCACCTCTTCCAGCTACTTACGCTCATTGCCATGGAGCCGCCGGCCGCGTTCGATCCGGCCTCGGTCCGCAACGAGAAGGTCAAGGTCCTGAAAGCCGTCCGGCCGATGACCCCGGAGCAAGTGCTCCAGCAGACCGTGCGGGGGCAGTACGGCACGGGTGCCATCAACGGTGCGGTCGTGCCCGGCTATCAGCAGGAGCCTGGTGTCTCCTCGACCTCGTGGACCGAAACCTATGCAGCGCTGGAGCTTTCGATTGACAACTGGCGCTGGGCCGGCGTGCCCTTCTACCTCCGTTCGGGCAAGCGCCTGACCGAGCGCGATACGCAGATTGTCATTACCTTCCGCCGGGCGCCACTGCGCCTCTTCGCCGATACGGCGGTCCACGATCTGGAGTCGAATGTCTTGGTCATCCATGTCCAGCCCGACGAAAAGATCACGCTGCGTATTCAAGCCAAGCGACCGGGGACGACCGTGACGGTGGTCCCGGTGCAGATGGAGTTTCGGTACGAGACCTTGGGTGAAGCCTCACCCAGCACTGGCTACGAAACCCTGCTCTACGACTGTATGAACGGTGACTCCACGCTCTATAATCGCGCCGATATGGTCGAGGCCTCGTGGTCCGTCGTGACGCCGATCCTCGACGTGTGGAAGGCACTGCCCCCGCGCGACTTCCCCAACTACACCGCCGGCTCCTGGGGACCGGCCGCTGCCGATATGCTGCTCCAGCGCAGCAACCGCGCCTGGCATCCCGTCGAGTAGGGTCCGGGAGAACAAACGATGCTCACGCGCATCGAGATTGACGGATTCAAGTCCTTCGAGAACTTCGGTATGGACGTTGGCCCGTTGACCGTGATCCTGGGACCAAATGCCTCCGGGAAGTCCAACCTCTTCGATGCCATTCGCTTGCTCTCCCGTCTCGCCGACACGGACCTCCGAACGGCCGTCACCGATCTGCGCGGCGAGCCGCACGAGCTGTTTCGGAGACAGCCCGACGGCACTGTCGGAAAGGCTATGTCTTTTGCCGTCGAGGTGTTGCTGGCGTCCGAGGGGCGTGACCAGTGGGGCGCCACAGTACAACTCAAGCACACTCGGGTCCGCTACGAGGTCCGTATCGAGCGGCGGAGAGATGCACGGGGTATCGAGCGGTTAGTCGCAACACGGGAGGAAGCGGCACCGATCTTCGCCTCTGAGGACCGCTGGCGGCCCGGCGGCAAGCGGCCGTCTCAGGAGTTCAAGCGAGCTTTCATGCGATACAGCCGCAGAACGCCTTGGTTGTCCACGGTTGAATCAGAAGGCAGTACGCGCTTCGAGATTCATCAGGACCTTATCTCTACGCCTTGCGCGAGGAGTTGCGCTCCTGGCGATTCCTCCAACTCGATCCTGCGGCACTGCGGCAACCCAGCCCGGCGATTGGCCCGGAGGAGCTGGCGGCGGACGGCAAGAACCTGGCCAGAGTGTTGGCCCGAATCAAGGCCGAGACTCGAACCGACACAAGGCTATCAGGCACACTTGCCGACATCTCGGCGGACCTCACGGACATCATCCCTAGCGTGGTGGGCCTGGACGTGGTGGAAGACAAGCGAAGTCAGGAGTATCGCGTTGATCTTTCGATGCGCGACCGGCAACCGTTTAGCTCGCGGGTTGTATCGGACGGCACCCTGCGCGTATTGGCACTGCTGACCTTGATGCATGATCCCCGGCAGCGGGGGTTGGCCTGCTTCGAGGAGCCGGAGAATGGTGTGCATCCCTTCCGGCTGAAGTCTCTGATCGCGCGGCTGCGCGACCTTGCAACCGACCCGGCGAGTGCTGAGGGGAATCGCGATGATCCGCTTGCCCAACTACTCGTGAACAGTCATTCTCCGGTGCTGCTTGCTGCGCTCAAGGATTACGAGATGCATTTCTCCGATGTAAGAAGCAGCGTTGATCCACACACTAAGTCGGTGAGCCGTAAGACATCAATACTACCGATAAAGAAACCTACGAGTCAGTGGGAGAAGGAATTTTTACTAGACACAACCGGCCAGATGTATGTGACTGCTGCTGAGGTGGGCAAGTATCTGGCTACGGTTGATCGAGAGGGTTAGGACTCGTGCGTTACCTTGGATTAGCCCTGTTCGCGGAAGGATCGACAGACTACCAACTACTTGGCCGCATTTTGTACCGCACGGTGGGGAATCTTTGTGTATTTCACGCCAGTGACGTCATAGAGATCGGGGATGTTCTGGAACTCGACACCCCCAAAGCGTATAAGGACTCTAGCCGGGCAACCCGCATTCTCGAAGCTGCGCGTCGCGACATTGGTGCCTTCCATATCCTGTTCATCCATGCCGACGCGAACGGCGACGCCGAGAGAGCGCGCCAAGAGCGCGTAGAGCCGGCGGTTCAACTGCTCCGGCAGGAGGAGGAACTCGCCAACACGTGCGGCGTTGCCGTCGTACCGGTCCGCGAGACTGAAGCCTGGGCACTTGCCGACGGAGATGCCTTGCGAGGTGCGTTCGGCACTACCCTCGACGACGAGGGGCTGGGGATTCCCGCCCGGCCGCCGGAAGTCGAGCGCCTGACTGAGCCGAAACAGGTGCTCGATCATGCCCTGCGGGAAGCTGTCGGTGGAAGCAGGAGACGCCGGCAGCGAGCAACAACGTACCTGAACGCCATCGGCGAGCGTGTCCGTCTCGCGCAACTCAGGACGGTCCCGGCCTACCGGCGATTCGAGGGTGATCTGCGTGCTGTGCTGCGGCAAATGGGATATATCGGTTAGCCGCCGATGCACGCGCTTGTGAGCCGGCCGGCAATGCCGTCATCTTGGGCAGCTATCGTGGCCTGGCATTGTAAAAGCGGGCTAGGCCGTGCTACAGTCCCACCTAACCCCTTCCGACTGGGAACCGTCTCCATAGGGTATGAGCAACACGATGCAAGACGTACAAGCACAGCCTGACATACGACAAGTCGCCGTTCAACGAGTTGGTATCAAGGACCTCCACTTGCCCATCCGCGTGCTCCAGCGTAACGGGCACACGCAGCCGGTCACTGCCACGATTGCCCTGGGTGTGGACCTCTCGCCGCACGACAAGGGCACGCACATGAGCCGCTTTGTCGAGCTACTGGAAGAGTGGCGAGAGCAGGCGTGGTCGGCGCCGGCGATTGAGCACTTGCTGACCGACGCGCGCCGCCGGCTGGAGGCCCACAGCGCCCACGTAGACGTAGGCTTTCAGTTCTTCCTGGACAAGGAGTCACCCGTGACCGGGCAGCGCAGCGCCATGCCCTATGCTTGCCGGTTCACGGGCAGTCTGACGACGGCCGGGGTTGATCTCGTCACCGGCGTTGAGGTGCCGATGACCACGCTCTGCCCGTGCAGCAAAGAAATCTCAGCGGTCGGCGCCCATAGCCAGCGGTCTTGGCTGCGGGTCAAGGTGCGGCCGGTGCCGGGCGCATCGCTCTGGCTGGAGGACCTCATCACCGACCTGGAGACGCATGGGAGCTGTGAGGTCTACCCACTGCTCAAGCGGCCGGACGAGAAGTACGTGACCGAGCACGCCTACCACAACCCCAAGTTCGTGGAGGACGTGCTCCGCGATGCCGTCGTCGCGTTGCGGCGAGCGCCGGAGATCGCCTGGTTTGCGGCGGAATGCGAGGCCGCCGAGTCGATCCACGCCCACAACGCCTACGCCTACCAGCAAGAGACGCTCCGCAGCAGCACCGAGACAACCGCCTTCCATCGCAACGGCGTCGCGACGCCCGTGGTTGCCGAAACCGTAGCGGCACCGTGACCGCGTGACCACGCCGCGACGCGGCCAGCCGGCTGGCTGCGCGCGCTCTAGTCAACCGTTGACCCACTGCGCCGGGGCTAGAACTCGAGTTCGCTCTCCCAGTACAGCCTTCGCAGCTCTTCGGGCATGAGACTCCGTAGCGCCTCGGCCCGGGTTATCAGCGCCGGCAGCCAGTGATCTGCTGGGAAAAGAGCCTGCGCGTCGTCCGCCGTGACCCACCGATGCTCCGAATGCTCGTCGCTTACGCTGAGGCCGGCCGCGTCGGGAATAGAACAGCCGAAGCTCAGGCCGACCATCTCGTTCTCCGGCACCGCATCGCCCCGGTAGAAGTGAGTGGTGCCCAAGATGCACTCAAGGCGCACTTCCAGACCCAACTCCTCCCTGGACTCTCGACGTAGCGCGTCAACGAATCCCTCGCCCTGCTCGAGTCTGCCGGAGCCGGTCTCCCACTGCCCGGGGGCGTAGTCCCTGGTCGCCGTTCTGCGAAGCAGCAGATACCTTCCGTCGTCACGGCGCCAGACCAGTATGCCGATCATTGCCAGGAAGCGCCCTACGGCCATCGTCAACTCCTATCTCATACCGTACCCACGTCGGCGAGCCGGGGGCCGGTTGGTGCAGCTTCAGGACTGCGCCGGTCACTCCCGCCAGCGGCGCAGTGGGCCGAGGGTGCCGCGTGGCGCCCGCAGGCCGACCATGGCGAGCGCGGCCAGCGCCAGCACCAGCACACCGGCACTGATGAAGATACCTTGGGGCGTGGTCAGGCCGCTCACCACCGCGACGAGCAACGGGCCGGCCACGCCGCCCAGGGACGCCGACGATTCCTTGATCCCGACCACCCGAGAGCGGTGCTGCTCGGTGGTGATGTCGAGATACAAGGCGCTCAACGCCGGGGCCATCAGCGCGCCGCCCAGGCCGGCGGTCAACGCCACGGCGAGCATCAGCGGGAACGAGGTAATGAAGCCGACGCCGAAGTAGAAGATCGTCGTAAGCAGCAGCCCCAGGAGGATGATTGGCTTCCGCCCGAAACGGTCGCTGGCCTGCCCCAGGCCGGCTTGCCCGACCACCATCGCCAGGCCGTAGACACCGACGACCACGCCAAACCGCACGGTGCTCCAACCCAGTTCTTCGTAGAAGTAGAAGACCATCTGTGGCTCCACGTAGGCGAAGGCAAAGACCCCGCCGAAGTCGAGCACGAGCAGCGTCCCGAAAAGGTAGAATGGTCTGGGCAGCGACGACCAGATCGAGCCGCGTTGCTCCGGCCCCAACTGGTCGGCCCGCTGGCGCCGCAGTGCTGCGCGTCGTCGTGCCGCGGGCGGGTGTGTCTCCGGCACCAGCACGCTCGCCGCCGCCAACGCGACGGCTGCCAGCACTGCCGAGGCCAGGAAGGGCGCCGCGAAGCCCCAGCCGTCGTAGAGCACGCCACCGATGACCGGGCCGAAGATGAAGCCGGCGCCGTAGCTGCCCATGATGATGCCGACCCACTGCGCCCGCCGCTGCTCCGACACAACGTCACCCACGACGCCCATGGCGGCTGGAAAAAGGCCCGCCGTCAGTGCTCCTTCGAGTGCCCGCACGGCGGTGAACACTGCTACCGTCGGCGCCAGCAGGAACGCGATATTGGCCACGACGTAGGCGCCGAGGGCAGTGAGGATCAGTGGGCGGCGGCCAAAGCGGTCGGCCAGCGTGCCCATGAACGGTGCCGCCACGAACTGCGCCAGCGCAAAGGACATCGTCATCAGTCCGAGCGCTTCCACACCTGAGCCTAGCTCGCCCAGCCGGCGCGCAAAGACGGGCATGATGATGCCGTAGCCGGTCATCACGATCGCCACGCTGGCTGCGAGCAGCAGCATCGCGCTGCGGGCGCGGCGCTCGCTCAGGCCGGAGTCCACCGCCGCCGTTGCTCCGACCACGCGATCCGCGTTCGCGGGCCTCGTCGGAGCACTCACGGCGCGATCCTCAGCGCGACGAATAGCGCGGCGAGGTCAAGGTACATCGTTACTCGTCGGATGCGACCGGCGCTCACGTCGTAGACGGATACGCCGCGGCGCTGGACGCCACGCAGCCGGAGACCACTGCACGGGCACCGCCGGTGACTGCGTTCCCAGCGCACTGTTGGCCATGGCGTATAGCGGCGCCGGTTCCCCTGACGTAGGAGGGTCAGGGGAGGGGCCGGTCAGCCGACCTCGGGATGGGCACTCCAGGAGGTGAACGATTGGTCGGTCGCTGGCAGGACCACATCGGCCGCCTGGCCGGGCGCCAGGTCAACCGGAGTTGTCGGTCCCAACTCGGTCCCGTTCGAGAGATGCACCTCGACCCGGACCTGCTTGAGCGTGGCGTCGGTGGTGTTCTCTACGCGCCCCGTGAAGGCATTGGCGGTCGAGTCATACGACAGGACCAGGCGAGCGCCGGCTCGCACCTCGTCGTAGGTCTCGTTCAGCGCGAGTTGGGTGCCGGATTCTTCACCGTCCTCGCCGTGTTCATGTGCATGGGAGTGGCTGTCTTGGCAGCCTACGAGGGCAAGTACCAAGATAAGGCCGATCACCGCAGGCATTGTCGAGAGATGTCTCACGGAATGCTCCTTTCGAGTTGCGCGTAACCCCATTAGTGTAGCGCGCCGGGCGTCCACTCTCGACCGCCGGCTACGGCTCGTTCCCGTAGGCTGAGAGCGGCAGCGAGGGGTGTATCATAGTGCGCGGGCATCGCTGAGTCCGCAACGCCGGCTGCCGGCTACGGAACCGTGTGGCTGGCTGGCTAGCGTGTGGCACAGGTGCCGGGGGAATTGAGTCTGAGGGGAGCGATTGCATGGTGAAGCGTTACGGCTGGGGCATCATTGGCTGTGGAGTCATTGCCCCCAGCCACATCAACGGCGTGCGAGCGAACGATGAGCGTGCCGAGGTCGTCGGGCTGTATGACCTGATCCTGGACCGCGCCAAGGAGCGCCAGGCCGAGTTGGACATCCCATTTGCCACCGATGATATTGACGCCTTTCTGGCGCGGGACGACATTGACGCGGTAAGCATCTGCACGCCCAGCGGCGCGCACAGCGACGGGGTGATTGCGGCGGCGCAGGCCGGCAAGCATATCCTCTGCGAGAAGCCGCTCGGCATCACCCACGCCCAGCTTGATGCTGCTATTGCGGCGGCACAGCAGGCCGGAGTGAAGCTCGGCTGCGTGTTCCAGCGCCGCACCGAGCCGGTCAACCGGCAGCTCCGGCAGTTGCTCCAGGAGGGCAAGTTCGGCAAGATCGTCTTTGCCGACCTCGTCGGCAAGGACTATCGTGCGCCGGAGTATTACCAAAGCGCCGGCTGGCGGGGAACGATCGCCTTCGACCGGGGCTGTCTGATGAACCAGGGGGTCCACTACCTGGACCTGCTGCTCTGGCTGATGGGCGAGCCGGTCGTCGAGGTCGCCGGGTTTTGGGATACGCTCCGGCACGACATCGAGTCCGAAGATACGCTCGCGGCCACCCTGCGCTTTGCCAGCGGCGCGCTCGCCACGGTGTCGTACACCACCTCGCTCTCGCGTCGCGGCCTGCCCTCGCACATCGGTATTCACGGCACGGACGGCAACATTCACCTCGATGACCGCCGCGGAGAGGTGCTGGTCGAGATCGGCGGCGAGCCGGTGCCGCTGGCGGACGGGGCGGATTCGGATCAGCCGGTGGGCCACGCGGCGCATGTCGCCGACCTCATCCGGGCCATTGACGAGGATGGCAAGCCGGGGATCACGGGCGAATCGGGCCGCACGGCCGTAGACGTGGCGCTCGCCATCTACGAGGCGTCGGATACCCGCTCCGTCGTGCGGCTGCCGGCGCGTTGACGACCGGGCTGCGGGCCGTTGCCCCCCTGTGGTCCCCTCGTTGCGACGGGGGGACGGGGGCTGCTGGGGCCGCTGCGGCCTAATCCGTACCTGCCCCTAGGTGGGTGGGGGTGTGGTTTTGGGCAGCGGGTAGCCTTCCGGAATGGTGGAAAGTTGCCACCCGCTGACCTGTTGGACCTGCTCCCACCGGTAGCCGCGACTTGTGAAGGTGGCGATGTCGCGTATCCAGCGCCGGTGGCGACCGTCATAAACGTAGATTTGGCCGAACGGATCGCGCACGAGATCGCCAGCCGCGAGCGTGAGCGGCTCGAATGGTGGCGGCTGCACCTCCCACAGGGTCAGTGTGTCCCCGGCGGCGACCTGTCTCAACAGCGGCGAGGGATGCGGCGGCTGGCCTCGGCTCGCACGGTACAGGACAAACCGCACACCAAGCCCCTCGAGCAGCTCGCTTTGGCGTTGCAGTGTGGCCGGCTCGACGAAGAACTGCCGACGCAGCGCCTTCATATGGCCCCGCAGCGCGGTCAGCCAGCTGCTGGCGATACGCTTGTTGGTCGCTGACAGGATGAAGTGGTCGAGCCGCTCATCGTTGCTGAACGCGAGATCGCCAAGCGCGCCGCGCCGGTGGAGTTCCGCAATGATGGCGACATCCGCCCCGGACAGTCCCAGGACACCGGCGTTTGCCTCGTAGTGGACGGCTGCGGCGTAAAATCCAATGCTTGGCACACCGGCGAGGAGCGCCAGGCCCACGACCACCAAGTGACTGCGCCGCGACAACAGGCCGGCCAGGCCTACTGCCAGCAGATCGGCGGTGAGCACGGCCAGCGGCAGGAGGGCCAGCGTCGCCATGTCGAGGGGACGCACGTCTCCGTACCCCAGCGGGAATGCGAGGAGGAAAACGCTGCAGAGTGCCCAGCAGTAGAGCAGCGCCGTGGTGTGCGGATGCAGCCGCGTGTCGGCGCCGGCAACGCGCGCTACGGCCCACGCCAGACCGCCAGCGGCCGCGGTACCCAAGGTCAGGAGCACAAAACCCGGCGGTATCAAGAAATCCTGGGGGTTCAGCCAGTTGGGATGTCCCCAGAGATATGTCCATGCCGGCTCTGTCGGCGGCAGGTCTAGGTACCAGCGGTACACCGGCCAGGCCAAGCCGAGTACCAGGGGAATACCGACAATGAGCCGCAGCCGCTGTCTGCCCGTCGGGGTGCCGGAGGAGGCCGCCACCAGAATTGCCAGGACGGTCGCCGGCGCTGCGACGTGGAAGGTGGCTGGGGTGAGTGGTTGAGCGGCGGCGAGCGCGATGCCGGCGGCCAGCCAGCCGATGACGGCAGTGCGCCACGAGCCGGCCCGCAGTGCCCAAGCCGTGCAAGCGAGCAGCACCGCCTGCGTGGTCACAATCGCCAGCCGCTCCGGCGCAATCCACGTGTCCACGATGGGACTGCCGAAGGCGGTCCCTTGCTTCAGCGCGTCGAGCGGCGGACTCCAGAACTGCCGATAGAACCACGGTCGGTCAACGAGGTCGAGCGCGTCGCCGGCAAAATGCAGCCAGCGCCAGCCGCCACCGAGCACAATCAAGACGGCAGCGATGGCGCGGGTGTGCCCATCCGGCAGGGTCGCACGCAGCAGCGCTTTCAGCCCCAGTATGAATACGGCCGCGAACAGGATAGTAAAGGTGGCCCAGCGGATGTCCGGCGCCGCGCGTTCGAGACCACGCCCGACCTGCGCCAACACCCACCACCAGGGGTGCAAGAGCGTGGGGTGTTGAGGCAGGGGCGAGGCGCGGTTGGTGGCGAGGGGGGAGCGGGAGAGATCGTGGGTCCACGCCAGCCGGATGGCGCCGGCTTCACCGGCGAGGCTCGGCAGGCGAGTGAGCGACGGTGCCTCCGGTGCGGCGAGGCGGTCTGCGACAACCGGGAACAGCGCCGCTGCGACCAATATCAGCCAAAGCGCGAGGTACAGCGGCCAGCGGTCATTAATGAGCGGCGCGAGCCGGTCGGGACGCGCCGCCTCGGCGTCCCCACGCGGCTTACCTGGTGGCATCGCCGCGGACCTCGTAGATGCCGATACCTCCACTCCGGAAGGCAAGCGGCCACTCCGCTTCCATCATCCGGCGCACTGTGGGTCGCTCCGCCGTCACGACGACGTGCGTCACGCCCAGATGCCCGGCGATGGCGCGTAGCTCACTCTGGGGCGTGTCCGGGTCGAAAAAGCGCCTGGCTGCACCGTCTTTCTCGCGCACGCGCACGGTCATCGCATTGTGGCCGCGAACTGGACGCGCACCCGTGTACGGCGCGATATAGAGATTGAAGGCGGGGTTGTCCGCCAGCACTACCGTCGGATGGGCTGCGGCCCCGGCGGTCTCCAGCCACGCCAGCGCCGCCTGCTCGTCGCGGGTCAGGTAGAACGTTGGCGCGTGCAACCGGATGTCGCCAAGCAGTTGCTCGAAGTAGAGCGCCGAGGCCGGGACCGACAGCAGGAGCAGCAGTGCCGGCGCGAGTAGACCGAGCCACCGACGCGCGCGCACAGCGGCCCAGGCGTCAACAAGCAGCCAGGCGACGAGGATAGCGCACACCAGATGGAGTCCCACCCGGAAGTGCGAGGGCATGGGCACCACCGGGAACGCCTCCAGCAGCAGCACGACCACGGTCCACCCGACGAGCGTTGCGCGGGCGATGCGCGGCCCGCGGCCATCCTGAGTGTTGTGCAAACTCGGTGCCAGCAAGGGTATCAGTAGCGTCAGGGGCAGCAGCGGGCCGTAGTACACCAGTAGGAACAAGACCTCGGTAGGACCGCCGCTCATCTGCGTACTGACGTTTTGGAGGATGGGGCTGGTACGCGACGCGATGGCAAAGAAGGCCAGCACCGGCAGGGGCAGTAGCACGAGCCAGCAGAGGCCTTCCAGAACGCGCGGCACGCCGGCTGGCAGGCCCAGCCGTGCTCCGGCTAGGCCACTCCCTCCTCCGGCCGCGGCTACCGGTACTCTCGCGCCCAACGCCAGCAGTCCGGCCAGGAGTCCCAATGTCATCCATAGCGGCAGGAACTCGAACGGGTGAAAGCTGCACAAGTAGGCCAATGCTGCGCCGGCCGCGATATAGGAGCGCCGGGAGCCGGTTTGGCAGCCCCGCAAAAAGAAGTGCAGGACCGCGCAGACCAAGGCGCTCGCCAGGGCTAAGTGGGGGAGCGTCATCGCTTGCTGGAGCGTGCTCCCCTCGTGGATCTTGCGCCAGTACGGCAGTCCGTCCAGGAACGAGCCGGGCGGCGCCACCCAGACCAGCCAGCGCCATCCGCTGGCAAACAGCGCGAGTAACAGTGCCACAATGCGCGCGCGCCGCGTCAGGCCGGCGGTGGCCCCCAGCGCCAGCACTGCTGTCGCTATCGCGGCCAAGGACCCGACGCGGACCACGTGCAGGTACCAGAAGTGCGTCGGCGTCCCCGTCCACTTTGCGAGCCAGCCGAGCGGTGCGAGCAGCCCATTGAACAGGACCGGGGCGTGGACTTCGGGAGTGACCGGGTTGGTAATGAGCAGCGCCGTGCCGAATTGGCGCATCTGGGCCAGGTAGTAGAACACGTCACCGTGCCAGGCGACAATACCGGTGAACTGGTGGTCGGCGTCCGCATAGAGCGCACCGTAGACGTAGGGAATGCTCGTCAGGACCGTCGCCAGCACAACGGGGCCGATGGCCCAGACCTTGAGGGAAGTCAGCACTCCGTGCGTCATACGGCTTCCAGCGCGGTAGCTCTGTTGATTTTCCTGGTCATTCCCGGGAAAGCGGGAATCTAGGGTGGGTACGCTGTCTGCTGTCCGAGGTGTCCGGATTTCGGCTTCCGCCGGAATGACGAAATGAAGCCGGTGGAACCGCCTGACAACTCGAATGTCAACGGCCCCTTAGTTATAAGAACGAGCAGCACTCGCTTGGGTAGCCGAGGCAGCCGGATAGTGCTGCGGCCGCTCCTGCTAGGGAGGGGGGATTCCGGCTTGCGCCGCAATAGCGGGAAACGAGGTGAGGTGCGAGCAGCCCTACACTTCTTCCGGTTTGCGACCGAGCAGGCGGGCGATGAGTTCAACAACCCTATCGTGCAGGACAAAGAAGTAGATGCCACCGATGAGGGCCCAACCGACGATCTTCGGAACTGGATCAATCATCCACAGCGTCGGATAGAAAATGGCGATCAAGCCGAGCCAGACGAAGATGGCAATGACGCGCACGACCGTCCCGAAGGTGCCCCAAACCTGCTGTTCGCGTTCTTCCGCAGCAACCTGCTGCACGCCCTCATCGGCCGGTACGTCGCTGAAGGTCGTGCCGCCGCAGCGCGAGCACAGCGCCGCGGCCCGTGGGTTGACTTGTCCGCAGTTCCGACAGTATTTCGCAGCCGGGCCGCCCGCTCCTTCAGTAGCCATATCACCCTCGCTTTGCAGGCAGACTACTATACTTCCCGACTTAGTGCAAGCGGCCGAGACAGCCCCTCGGCAGGTGACATGCCCTAATACCGACTGGTACGGTGTAGAGAGAGCCGGTGGATTCCCGCGTTCGCGGGAGTGGCGAGAGGATGTGAGGAGAAGATCATGGTTGCCGTTGCGTCGCCGGCCGTTGATACCGCTGCCCGCGTCGCCGCCGGCTCCCTCGCGGAGCTTCAGGCTGCCGGCGTGCTCACCGTCTCCGGCACTGCCATCGGCGCGCGACACGGCATTGCCGTGTTCTGGCATGAAGATCAGGTCTATGCGGTGGATAATCGCTGTCCCCACATGGGCTTTCCCCTCGACCGCGGCACCTGCAAAGACGGGGTACTCACCTGCAACTGGCACTATGCCCGGTTCGATCTCCAGAGCGGCGGGACGTTTGATCTGTTCGCTGACAACGTGCGGGCCTACCCGGTCGAGATCGAGGCCGGCCAGGTGTGGGTCTACCCCAACGGCGCCGACGCGGACGAGGAGCGCGCGCGCTGGTTCGGGCGGCTCGACGAGGGCCTGGAGCAGAATATCTCCCTGGTGCAGGCGAAAGCCGTGCTGGGATTGCACGACTTGGACACGCCGCCGGCCGAGATCGTGGGTCGCGCGGCCCGCCACGGCCTCCGTTTCGGCTCCAGTCGCAATGCCAACGGCTGGGGCGACGGCCTGACGATCCTCACCGCCATGGCCCACGTCCTCGCTGACCTGGCACCGGAGGATCGGTGCCTGGCCCTCTATCACGGCGTCCGCCGCGTCGGGTCCGACGCCAGCGGTCAGCGCACCACCTTTGACCTGGAGGCGCTGTCGGTGCGCGAGGTGTCCATCGCGCGTTTGCAGGCGTGGTTCCGCGAGTTCATCGAGGTGCGGAGTACGGACGCGGCCGAGCGCACGCTCCGGACCGCCATCGCCGAGGGCGCGACGCCGCAGCAGGTAGCAACGATGCTGTGCGCTGCCGGCACCGACCACTACTACCGCGACTTCAGCCACGTGCTGGATACGATTGCAAAAGCCTACGAGCTACTCGATCTCGTTGGCTGGGAGCAGGCGACGGAGGTGCTGCCCAACATCGTCCCGCAGATCGCCGCCTCCTCGCGCGAGGAGGAGCGCAACTCCTGGCAGCATCCGGTCAATCTGCCCGCGCTCGTCGAGCCGGCCAGCGCCCAGCTCCCGGCCGTGCTCGATCTCGACGCTATCCCGACCGGGCAGTGGGAAGCATCCTTGGTAGACACTCTGCTGGAAGACGACCCGGCAGCGTCCATTGACGACCTCATGGCCGCGTTCCGCGGCGGCATGGCGCTGGCCGACGCGGCCCAAGCCGTCGCCTACGCCTCGGCGCTGCGACTGACGCGCTTCCCGACGAGCAATGAGTTCGGCGATTGGGACACGGTGTTGCACCACTTCACCTACTGCCAATCGGTCGCGCAGATGGCCAAACGAGCACCATCGCCGGAGCTGGCGCGCGGCGTGCTACACGGCGCAATGGTGGTCTACCTGGGCCGCTTCCTCAATATCCCGCCGGCCCGCCTGCCGAGCGCGCGTACACTGGCCGCCGAGCCGACCGACCCGGAAGAGTTGACCACGAAGCTGCTCACGCTCTGCGACCGGCAATCGCAGGTGGACGAGGCCGGCGCCGTCGTCTATCGCTATCTCACGCTCGGCCACGCGCCGCAGCCGTTGCTGGCGGCCCTCGGTCGGTCGGTGCTGCGGGAGGACGCCAACTTCCACGACTTCCAAATGCTGGAGGAGGGCTTGCGGCTCTACCACGACTTGGTTGCGGTCGGACGCCGCGAGGAAAGCTGGCAGGTGCTCGTGGCGATTGCCCGCTGGCAGGCGGCCCACAGCCCTACGCGCCGCGCGACCACGCAGACCTACGACATTGCGCTCCGGCTGCACCGCGGCGAGGACATCTACGCCCCCAGCCGCTACTAGGGAAAGGGGTGGTCTGCCCCCTCCCTGGCCCTCCCCCGTCGGGACGCTGACTGGGGTGGGTAAGGGCCAAGCTGTAGGGGCGCAACATGTTGCGCCCGTCCCCCCGCCGCAGCGGGGGGACCATAGGGGGGCCAGCTACATTCCCGTCGCGTGGTAGCCGGAGTCGACGTGGATCACCTCGCCGGTCACACTGCGGGCCAGGTCGCTACAGAGATAGAGCACCGTGTTGCCCACGTCGGCGCCCTCGATGTGCCGGCGCAGCGGTGCCCGCTCCGGGAACGCGCGGTACATGTCCATGAAGCCGGGGATACCGCGGGCGGAGATCGTGCGGTGTGGTCCGGGCGAGACCGCGTTGACCCGCACGCTGTCCGGCCCTAGCTCGGCAGCCAGGTAGCGCACCGTCGCCTCCAGCGCCGCCTTGGCGACTCCCATCACCTTATAGCCTAGCACGGCTTTCTCCGCGCCGTAGTAGGTGAGCGTTACGATACTGCCGCCGCCGCGCTGCGCGAATAGCGGCTCGGCCGCACGCGCCAGCGCAATCAGCGAGTAGGTACTGATGTCGTGTGCAATACGGAACGCTTCCCGCTCCGTATCGACGAAGCGCCCCAAGAGCGCCTGGGGCGGCGCAAAGGCGACCGCGTGGACCAAAAAGTCCAGCCCGCCATGCTCCGTGCCGATCTGCTTGCAGGCTGCGGCAATCCCGGCGTCGTCGGTAACGTCGAGTTGGACCGTGGTTGCACTCGTCGGGAGGGCAGCCGCCAACTCCGGTGCGCGGCGGGCGTGACGCGGCTCGTGGCTCAACACCAGCGCGGCGCCCGCGCCGGCCAGCGCCTGCGCGATAGACCAGGCAAACCCATGCCGATCCGACAGCCCGACAATCAGCCCGGTGCGACCCTCGAGTAACATCGCTCCCTCCCGTCATTGCGCTGAAAATAGCCTGGCCCCGTCATTCCCGCTTGCGCGAGAGTCCCCGTCCCCCCGCTCGCGGGGGACCACAGGGGGCCGGGGCGAGGGCAACTGCCCCGGGCACCCGTCAATGCCGCGTTGCTGCCTCAGCGCCGCGGCGGTGGCCGGCGCCGGCCACGACGCATCGGGCTTTGCTCCTTGGTGCTGTCGTCCGGATGAATAAAGCGATACAACTCTACCAGCGCATAGGGGCGTCTGCCCCGCACCTCGCGCAGCACCGTATCCGCCGGCAGCACCTTGCCCTTCTTGGTCCGATACTGCTCCTTCACCGTCAGCATCCACATCTGGTGCTCTGGAATAGCGACAATCTCCCCGGCCTTGGGCCGGATCACCAGACCATGCACTTCTTCGAGATGCTGCTCGTACCGCGGTGGATCAATATAGGGGTGCATGCGTTGCGGTGGCGGCGCCGGTGCCGGCGCGTCGCCGGCTGCACCACCCTCGGCCGGCGGACCCTCGGTATTGGCCATGCTGTGTACTCCCTCGCCTGTGCTCCCCTAGGGCCAACGGGTGCTGCTCCCAGGGCGAAACACACTCCTTACTCGTTGGCTGATCGCAAGTTAACAGCGTTCATTGTACCGCAGTACGGCTGCCGGGCGCACCCATCACTGTGCCGAAAGGCCGCGCGGGGGGTGAGTCCCGACCTAACCCGGTCATCTCCCCGGGGCAGGAGGAGGCCGCGGCGGGCCGAGGGGCGCACTGAGCCGCGCGCGTATCAGCTCCACGTACTCCGGCTCGCGCTCGATCATCAGCCATCGTCGGTGCAGGCGGGCGGCGACGGCGGCGGTCGTGCCGGTGCCGGCGAACGGGTCCAGTATCAGCTGTCCGGGCTGCGTGCTCGCCGCAATCACGCGCTCCAACACGCCCTCCGGCTTCTGCGTCGGATGCGCTTTCCGGCCGTGGTCATCGCGCAGCCGCTCCTTGCCGGTGCAGATGGGCAGCACCCAGTCGCTCCGCATCTGCTTGCCCCCGTTGGCGGCCTTCATATCCTGGTAGTTGAAGGTGTAGCCTTTCGCTGTCTCCGATTTCTTGGCCCAGATCAGCGTTTCGTGGGCATTCGTAAAGCGCGAGCCGCGGAAGTTCGGCATCGGGTTGGTCTTGATCCAGCACACCTCGTTGAGAATCCAAAACCCGAGGTCCTGCAAGAGGCGCCCGATACGATAGATATTGTGGTAGGTGCCCATCACCCAGATCGCGCCCGTCGGCTTCAACACGCGCCGGCACGCCTGGAGCCACTGAAACGTGAACCGGTCGTAATCTTGAAAGGTGTTGAACTGATCCCACTCCGCGTCCACCGACTCGACCAGCGTTCGGTTCGGCCGGATGAGCGCCTTCTTGAGCTGGAGGTTGTACGGTGGATCGGCGAAGATCGTGTCCACCGATTCGGACCGGACCATCGGCAGCACGTCGCGGCAATCGCCGAGTGCGACGATGTTCCAGGGTGCCTCGGCCGGGCCGGCGGCGCTCTGCTCACCGGCCGGCGGTGGCTCGGCGGCGGCCCATTCCAACTGACAGGTGGCAAACTCCTCGGCGTCGAGCACCGCCCATGGCGGTGGCTGCCCCGCCGAGTCGTTGCCGCTCTCGTCTTGGCGCGTCATAACACTCCAATGGGTCGTCGGGATGACCAGTCTGCGTGGTCCGATGGAGCTTCGATGATGCAGACCGGGTAGTCGGTGCGGATGAAGTGTGCGGCCGCGCGGCCGCGAACTTGCCGATAGTGGAGCCGATTGTACCCTGCGCTGGGCGCCCGTACCGGCCCATCAAGGCTCCGGGGACCGCACAAAGTTCAGGAAATCGAGCACCACGATCCCGAACCAGAGCACCGCCAGCACGAGAAACAGGACAGCCACCCCACGCAGCCGGTGTTGCCACCGCGAGCGGCGCTGCGCCCGGCGCGCCTGCCAGCCCACGATTTCACCGCCGACCGCGGCGCCGGCAGCGGCCCACAGGAGCAGTTGGAGCGGCAGGAAGGGATCCATCACTCTCAGCCTACCGCCGCTGCCCCGTCAATGCTACCGTCGCCCGGATCGCCACACTCCGACCCTTGCCTCGGCACACTGTCAGTCGCCTATACTTCTGCCGGAGTAGGCTTGTGGGGGAAGGTCGTTCGTGCCTCACCCCCGGAGGAGCGCAACGATGGCGTTTATCCAAGACGCAGACCGCCCGCTGCTGGAGCAGCGTTTTCAAGATGAGCTAGTGGGCGCGGTGACGTTGCAACTGTTCACGACACCGCGGTACGGGCTGTATATCCCCGGCCGCGAAGAGTGTGTCACCTGCGCCGATGCCGAGGCCCTGCTCACTGAGGTCGCCGACCTCTCGCCGCAGCTGACGCTGACCAAGCACGATCTCTACGCCGAACCGGAGACAGCCGCCGCGGCCGGCGTGGACAAGGTGCCGGCCCTCGTGCTCCGGGGCGCCGACGGCGAGCCGAACGGCCGGGTGCGGTTCTTCGGGCTACCGTCAGGCTACGAGTTTGCGACGCTAGTGGACTCGATCATCGGGGTCTCGCAGGGTACGCCGTCGTTGAGTGCCACCACCCTGGAGCGGCTCCAAACGGCGCTGGACGGCACCGACGAACGGCTTCACCTCCAGGTGTTCGTCACCCCCACCTGACCACACTGTCCCCAGGTGGCCAGTTTGGCCCACCGGATGGCGCTGGCCTGCGAGCAGATCACGGCCGACGTGATCGAGGCCAACGAGTTTCCCCGTCTCTCGCAGACCTATGCCGTGATGAACGTGCCCAAGACCGTCGTCAATGACCAGGTAGAGATTGTGGGCGCCGTACCCGAACGCCAGCTCGTCCGCGAGGTCCTGCGTGCCCTGCCGGACAGCACGGCACCCGATGAGGCCCCCTAGGCCCTCGTGACCATCGCAGCCACTACGACCACCGCCTGAGATTGCAGAAGGCTTGGAATCCACGATCTGATGTTATTGATCCTCGGAGGCCTGCCCGCGGTGGGCAAAACGGCAATTGCCACCGGACTGGCACGGGGCATTAAGGCCGTTCATCTACGCATCGATTCCATCGAGCAGGCGTTGCGTAACTGCCACGTAACAATATCGGGTCCAGAGGGGTACGTGATCGCTTATGCGATTGCTGAGGATAACCTGAGACTGGGACACACCGTCATAGCCGATTCTGTGAACCCAGTGGAGGTAACACGAGCCGCTTGGCGGCGAGTCGCCCAGCGGGCCGGCAAGCGTTGCATCGAGATTGAAATCGTCTGTTCCGACCAGGCGGAGCACCGGCACAGGGTCGAGTCACGGATAGCTGACATCGTTGGGCACCAATTACCGACGTGGCAGCAGGTGTGCGACCGTGAGTATGAACCCTGGCGGGCCAGTATCGTCATAGATACGGCGGGACAGCATATCAAGGCGAGCGTTTCAGCACTGCGAGAAAGACTGGAAGGCTATGAGCAGACGCTCCGGGCAACCGGCGATGCGGAGAAGTCGCTTGACTTCGCTAGGAGTTGACTCGGCCGTGCTTTCTTACATAGGCAATGGGCCATACTGCTATGCCAACTCTGCTGCGATGCTGCTTGAGAGCGCCGGGGAGTCTGTCGAACCCCGCGTCATCGAAGTCTTGTCGGGGGGCGGGCTGGGGGCATTCTGGGTCGCAGAGGCCCAGACCCTGTTCCTGAGCGGCTTGGCGTCTGCGCCGGACGTGGGACTGTCTCGATCATTCGGACTGCTGGGGTTCGATGTAGACGAGGAAGCTGAATCGGATGGCGATGCGATTCCCATTGATGCATTGAAGCTACAACTTGGCAAAGGGCCGGTCTTGCTCGGCCCCCTCGACATGGGCGAACTCCCCTATCGTCCCAATGCCAGCGGAGCGAACGGTGCCGATCATTTCGTGCTTGCTCTTCACGTAGAAGATGGCGCGGTCATCGTGCATGACCCGGCGGGCTATCCCGCCATGCCCATCGGCGTCGAGGCGCTCGACTGCGCTTGGCGGGCTGACCTGATTGAGTATCGGAGAGGCACATACCGTCGGTGGCACTCTCCCATTCGCGTCGAAAGGCCTGGGCCAATGCAGATCGCCGAAGCCGCGATTGAGTCCTTCGGTCGTGCCTATAGGGAATCGCGAGCCATTTGCGATCCAGGTACCGTCGTCGGCCCGGAGGCTATTGAGGCGCTGGTAGCGACCATCGAGAGGCGAGAGCTACGTGATCCTGGGCTGGAACACTTGCGGAGATTTGCATTGCCTCTGGGTGTGCGGCGCGCGCTGGACTATTCGTGGTACCTCAGCGACTTCAATCCAAAGCTGGCCGACCTCAAGAACCGGCAAGCATGGCATCTTGCCCGCGCTCACGCCGCAGCGTCCCGGCGCAGTTGGGAACCGCTCGCAGAGCACCTGATGCACCTAGCGGACTTGGAGCACAGCGTTGAAACCGCTCTAGTCGAAGAGGCTGCCTGACACCTGAGGTCGTTCTCCGCGCCTGCCGTAAGGAATAGATATTGCGGGCATATCGCCGGGGAGAGAGGGAACCATCATGTCCACTCGCAAGTCGCTGCCCCCTAATCCTGACCTCAGACTGTTCAGGAACCGAGTCCAAGCCCTCGTGAACGACCAGGAATCGAAGGATGACGGCGCTGCCCTCTCCGTAGCAGACGCTCGAAATCTCGTCGCCCGCGAGTACGGGTTCGACGACTGGGACACGCTCCGTACCGCAGTCGAACCGGCCTCAACCTACGTAGTCCGCGCTGAAGCGCATAAGGCCGCGCTCCCGCCCGCCCACCAGTTCTTCCGGGCCGTCGGCGCGCTCGACCTCGACCGGGTCCGCGAGCTCCTCGATCAGGACCCGTCCCTCGTGAACGCGGACGTTCGTGGCAGCGCGTCCTCTCGAGGCGACTGGAGCGAGGGGAAGCAGGGTGACCATGGCCAGTGGCGCACCGCGCGCGCAATTCACTTCGCGGCCTACGGACACGCCGACCTCCTCCGCCTCCTGATCGAGTACGGCGCCGATGTCAACGCCTACGGCTACGAGGGAAACCACCAGTGGTCTCCCCCGCTGGTGCTCGCGTGCTGGGAAGGGTCGCGGGAGACCGTTCGCCTCCTCCTCGAAGCGGGCGCCAACCCCAACCTCCCGGCCATTCATGGCGGCTCAGCCCTCCACTCCGCCATCAACCACTGGGACCCGTGGAAGATAGACATACTGCTCCGCTACGGCGCCAGGCACGACCAGTTCTCCGCCGCCGTCGTCGGCGATGTCGAAGAGCTTAAGCAGCAGTTCGGACACTACGCAGACACCAGACGGCAATTTCCGGACTACAACGGCTTCATCAACCGGCGAGACATGTACCGAAACCGCACCGCCCTCGAATGGGCCGCCTTCCGCCGGCAGGAGGAGGCCGCCGAGTACCTCATCGCGGTCGGCGAGGAGATCACCCCGCAGGTCGCCGTCTGCTTGGGGCTGCTCGACGAGATCAGGAAGATCGTCGAGCACGATCCGGCGTTCGTCAATCGGCGTCTGGGCGCGGATTGGCCCGATCCCCCGCTGGTCTGGGCCGTCCGATCCGGTCAAATCGAGGTGCTGAAATACCTGCTCTCCGTGGGCGCCGACCCGAACGGTCAAGGGGCTTGGCAGACAATGCCTCTGCCGCTCGCGGTGGACCTGCCCGAGGAGATCGCCCTGGAGGTCGTGAAGGTGCTCATCGGTGCCGGTGCCGATCCCAACGGCGGACGACGATGGCGGTCACACCTCGGAGAATTCGTAACCAAGGGCCAGATCGAGGTAGCAGACCTGCTTGTCCGGCACGGCGCGGACGTCAACAAGAAGACCGGCCGCGGGCAGACCACCCTGCAAGCGATGATCTACCCGCCGTCCTGGGTGGAACGCTATGGCGACCCTCTCCCCGGCATCGAGTTCCTCCTGGCGCACGGCGCGGACGTCAACACGCTGTCCGACGACGGCAACACCGCCCTCGACATCGCGATTGAGCAGGAAAACGATGCCGTCGCTGCCCGGCTCCGAGAACGTGGCGCAGTGCGCGCCGAAGAACTACCCTAACCCTCAAACCCGCGCCCTTCGGCATCCGGACTTCCTATGCACGGCCCCGGCCAGAGGCTATAATCGAAATCCCCACCGCGGACGAGGCGCCGGCCGCCGGTGGGCAGGTGATGCTCTAGGTTCTGTTGACTTTTCCTGTCATTGCTCCGAAAATAGCCCTATCCGTCATTCCCGCGCACGCGGGAATCCACGTCCCCCTGCGGAGCGGGGGGACCATAGGGGGGCCAGCCCCCAAGGTGGCCCTACCGAGGGAGGCCGTCGTGGCAGAACCGACCGTGATGACCGTGCGGGGTCCGGTCCCCGCCGACGAGCTAGGAATCACGCTGGCGCATGAGCATCTCTTCTTTCGCCTGGATTGCTACTACTCCCAGGCCGAGGACGACCCGGACGGCACGTTCGCCACGGGGCCGATTACCCCGGATCGCCTGTGGTGGCTGCGCTCCCACCCCTTCAACAGTCGCGTCAACCTGGCGCAAGAGGACCTGGCTACCGCCGTCTCGGAGGTGGAGCACTACAAGGCCGCCGGCGGGACCACCATTATTGACGTAACGACCGTCGGCATCAGCCCGAACCCGGCCGGCCTAGTCGCGGTCTCCGAGCGGACCGGCCTCCATATCGTCGCCGGGACCGGCTACTACTTGGCCACATCCTACGCTGACCATGCGGCTGCGGATCAATCCACCGAGGAGTTGGCCGACGAGATGCGCCGCGCGCTCTTGGAAGGGATGCACGGGACGAACGTGCGAGCCGGTCTGATGGGCGAGCTTGGCGTCAGCAACCCACCGGCGCCGGTGGAGCTGCGCGTGCTGGCCGCCGCCGCGCAGGTGCAGCGCGAGTTGGACTGCGCCATCAACATTCACCCGGCCTGGTATCGCGCCGGCGCCGAGACGGCCGTGCGGGCAGTTGAGGCCGCCGGCATCGAGCCGCGCCGGACGATGATGAGCCACCTCGACGTGCGTTTTCTCGATGACCTGCCCGCATATAAGGAGCTTGCGCGGCGCGGCTACTGGCTCTCGCTCGATACGTTCGGCCGCGAGATGTACTACCCCCACGCCAATATCCAATTTCCGTCCGATGCCCAGCGCATCCAGGTCGTGCTCGGCCTCCTAGAGGCCGGCTATGGCGACCGCCTACTCCTGGCCCAGGACATCTGCTTCCGAACGGACCTCGTGCGCTACGGCGGCCACGGCTATGCCCACCTGCTCCGCACGCTGCGCTCGCGTTTCCTCCAATCCGGCGTCTCGGCAGTGACGTTCGACAGCATCCTCACCGACAACCCGCGCCGTTTCCTGTGCGGCGAGTAGTGCCTAGTGGCCGGTGGCCCGTGGTTAGTGGCCAGTGACGAGGCGAGGGGCAGGACTTACAGCAGGCTATAGTCCTCGCTCTGTGCTCTCTGTGTGCTCTGTGGCTAATCAGCCCGCCTGTAGGTCCGCCAGCACTTGATGCACCGTGGCCTCCGGTACGTCTTGCCGGATGACCGGGCGGCCAATCGCCTCCAGCAATATCCAGCGCATGGTGGACTTGCTGACCTTTTTGTCCGCCTGCGCGGCCTGCCAGACTACCTCCGGCGTGACCGCGGCGTACCGCACGGGGAGCTGCGAGCGTTGCAGCGCCGCCTCGATCCGGTCGGCCTCGGTTGAGGGTAGCCCGCCAACCGTGGCGCTCAACCGGGCCGCTCCGACGAGACCGATGGCGACCGCCTCGCCGTGGACGTACCGCGTGTAGCCGGTCGCGGCCTCCAGCGCGTGACCGATGGTATGTCCCAGGTTCAGCAGCATACGCGGGCCGCGCTCCTTGGGATCCTCGCGCACGAGCTTCTGCTTCCACGTGGCGCAGCGCGCGACCACTTCACGCCGCAGGTCGGGCGGCACGTCCGTTGCATCGTAGCCCTCCAACCGCTCGAACAGCGGCGGGTCGAAGAGTAGCGTCGTCTTCAGCACCTCGGCCCACCCGGCGCGCAGATCGCGGACCGGCAGGGTGTCGAGCGTCCGGGTGTCAATCAGGGTGATCCGCGCCTCGTGGAACGCGCCGACGAGGTTCTTGCCGGCCGGCAGGTCTACGGCCGTCTTCCCGCCGATGGCGCTATCCACTTGCGCGAGGACGGTCGTCGGTACCTGCACCAGGGCGACACCGCGCAGGTAAGTGGCGGCGACAAAGCCCGCCAGGTCACCGATCACGCCGCCACCGAGCGCCACGATGGTATCGCGCCGTTCCGCCCGTTCCGCGGCGAGCCAGGTATAGAGCCCCTCGGCCTCCCGCAGCGTCTTGGTGTGCTCGCCGCCCGCGATGGTCTTGCTGCGGACCGCGAAACCCCGCGCAGTCAAGCCGGCCACCAGCGCCGGTCCGCAATGCACCCACACCTGCCGGTCCGAGATGACGTGTACCTTGCCGTCCAGACCGGCGCTGCGGAGGTGATCGCCGAGGGTATCCAGAATGCCATCGCCGGCGACGATCTGCGCTTCTTCAGTCATCACGTTGCTTCCACCTCGCCAGGATAGTGCTGCGGATGCTGCCGCCGCGACACGGAGCTGCGCCTACCGCATCATCGTCTCCGCCAGGGCAAACACGCACGAGCTACGCGCCGTACCCAGCAGCGGCGCCCAGTGCGGCGACATGTAGGGTAGTCCGTCCGCCGGCTGCCCGTCGAACGTGATCGCGGCCTCGTCGGTGAAGAACAGCGCGGAGTGCATATCCAGGTCCGCATCCTCGCCCGCGCCGGCTCTGGTCATCACCAGCGGCGGCTGCGTGACCGTCCAGCGGGCGATGATCTCGTGTCCCGCCACCGTAATGATCCAGCAAGGATCGCGTCGGATGTCGCCGCCGCGCCGGAAGGTCGCATCAAGCACGGGCACATCCGGGTCGTCGAAGGGCGGGATGCGTCCACGCGGCCAGTGCTCCTGGATAAACGGCACCAGTGCTCGATTATCGGTGCAGATGGCCGTGAACTGCTGCGGCGCATCCACGTGAACCAGCGTCACAATGCCCGCGCCGGCCGCGCTGTAGTGCGTGTGGTATAGGCTGACCATGCCGCTATGCGCGTCCTCGCCGGGTCGCCGCAGAAAGTTGATCCAGTGCTCGCCGGTCCAGAAGAGCGTTTTCCGATTGATGACCGCCGGTTCCATCCCTGCCCTCCTTCATGTTCCTAATCAGCTGTCCGTAGGGGTGGTCAGCCTACACTCTACCGCACCGGGCATAGTCACCAGCACAGCAATCCCTGTTGGCCGGAGGCCGCGCGTGCGTTATCCTTACGAGCGAGGAGATCATCATGCAAAATCCGGACCGGGCCGCGCCACCGATGCCGCACACCACCCCTTGGCAGGTGCCAGGACAATGGTACCGGGGCGCGCTCCACTGCCACACTACCGAATCCGATGGCCAGCCAACACCCCAGCAGACCGTGGACTGGCACGCCGCCAACGGCTACGGGTTCCTCGCCATCACCGACCACGATCGGGTTACGGACCCGGCCGGCCTCGATCCCAAAGGACTGTGTCTCGTGCCTTCGACGGAGCTGACTGCTGCTGGCGGCGAGCTGGGTGCAGCGTATCATCTCCTGGGAATCAACGTACCGCCGGGGACAACGTTGCCGTCCCCGCATACCCTGGCCTCCGAGTCGGTGTCCTTCCTGCGCTCGGTGGGCGCGACGGTGTTCGTGGCCCACCCCTACTGGTCGGGCCTCACGTCGGCCGACTTGCTGGCCCTGTGGAGCGACGATCCGCAGGACGGCGCCCTCGGCATGGAGATCTACAACGGGGCCTCTCATCTGGAGTCCCAGAAGGGTGACTCGCTGGCGGCGTGGGACGAGACGCTCGCGCGGGGCGCCCAGTGGTGGGGCATTGCCACCGACGATACTCACTGGGGCACGCTCGACCGTGGTCTCGGCTGGGTGGTGGTGCGTGCGCCCACGGCCACACCGACAGCCATCGCTACGGCGCTGGCCCAAGGCCACTTCTACGCCTCCAGCGGCCCAGAGCTGCGCGAGGTCCGGGTGCTCGGCGAGGAGGACGGCGCACTCCGCATCCACGTCGAGACGTCCCCCTGCGCGGCGATCTATCTGCTGGCTTACGGTGAGCACGACAGCGCCTACAACGCCGGTGCCATCGCCCGTGGCGAGCTTGGCGCCACGATTACCGAGGCCACCCTGTCGGTATCACCACCCCCGGCGCCGACCGCTGGCAACGGGCGGGCCTGGTACGTGCGGGTCCAGGCCACCGACTGGCAGCGTCGCTCGGCGTGGAGCAACCCCATTTTCGCCTCATGAGTGCCGCTCAAGCTGAGGCAGCGGCGCCGAGCGATGGTCCGGCCAGTGCCACCGCTGCAAGCGGTCCGCGCTGGCTGCAAGCACTCGGATTACACCGGCGGGAGTTGCGGGCCTGGGCGCTCTACGACTGGGCCAACTCGGCCTTTGCTACCGTGATCGGGGCCGCCGTGTTCCCCATCTTCTACGCCAACGTGGCGGCCGTGGACCTGCCGGCGAACGAGGCGACGGCGCGCTATGCCTTCACGGCGTCTACCGCCCTGGCGCTGATCGCCTTGCTAATGCCCGTGCTGGGGGCCGTGGCCGACTACCTCGGCGCCAAGAAGCGCCTGCTGGGTACGTTTCTGTCCCTGGGCGCTGTGGCTACGGCCACAATGTTCTTCATCAGCCAAGGCGCGTGGCTCTTTGCCTCGTTGTTGTTCGTGCTCGGCAACCTCGGCCTCTCCGGTGCCAACGTCTTCTACAACTCCCTGCTGCCCCACATTGCCCGCGAGGACGAGATGGATCGCGTCTCCTCAGCCGGCTATGCCTTGGGCTATCTCGGCGGGGGGCTGCTGCTCGCCATCAACCTGGCATGGCTCCTGTTTGCCGACGCCTTCGGCTGGGCCGACGCGGAGGTGGCAACCCGCCTGTGCTTTGTTAGCGTCGCCCTCTGGTGGGTGGGGTTTTCGCTCCCCCTCTTCCGGCGCGTGCCCGAGCCGCCGCGGCGGCTGGAGGCGGGGGAAGTCGCCGGCTTGAATCCGGTGCGGGTGGGTGTGCGGCGGCTGGTGGAGACGTTCCACGAAATTCGCGGTTACCGGCACGCCTTCCTGTTCCTGCTCGCCTTTCTGGCCTACAACGACGGGATCGGTACGATCAACGGGATGGCCGCCGCCTATGGCACCGAGATCGGTTTGGCACGCTCCCATCTCATTGCTGCTATTCTGGTGGTGCAGTTTGTCGGTATGCCCTGCACTTTTCTCGCCGGTATCCTGGCCGGGCGATTGGGCACCAAGCGGACCATCTATCTGGCCCTAGCGGTGTATGTCGTGATCAGCGTCCTGGCGTACTTCATGAGCACGGCTCTGCACTTCTACGCGCTAGCGATCCTCGTCGGCGCCGTGATCGGCGGCAGTCAGGCCCTCAGCCGCTCGCTCTATGCCAGCCTGATCCCGCGCCACAAGTCCGCCGAGTTCTTTTCCTTCATGACCGTGGGCAGCAAGTTCGCCGGTATCCTGGGACCGGCTATCTTCGGGTGGGTCTCGTTGCTGGCCGGTTCCAGCCGCTTCGGCATCCTCGCCATCATGGCCTTTTTCGTCATCGGGATGGCGCTCCTGACGCGCGTGGATGTGCCCGCCGGCCAGCGTCACGCGCAGCACGCCGACCGTGCGTTTCACGCGGCCTGAAGCCGGTGGCAGCACTCGTATGGAGAGGGGAGGCAATCATGTCAATGGATGTGACAGTGCCGAGCGACGGTCCGGCCGGCCCAACCGATGCGAGTGGTCCCCGCTGGCTCCAGGCGCTCGGGCTACACCGGCGCGAGCTGCGAGCCTGGGCGCTCTACGACTGGGCCAACTCTGCTTTTGTCACCACGATTGTCACGGCCGTGTTCCCCATCTTCTACGTCAGCGTCGCAGCTGCCGACCTGCCGGAAGTCGAAGCGACGCAGCGGTTTGCCTTCACGACTTCCGTCGCGCTGGCGCTGGTGGCACTCCTGACGCCGGTGCTGGGCGCGGTGGCCGACTACCTCAGCGCCAAGAAACGGCTGCTGGGCACGTTCCTGGCCCTGGGTGTGGTGGCAACGGTCACGCTGCTCTTCATCGGCCAAGGCGCGTGGTTGTTTGCCTCGTTGGTGTTCGTGCTCGGCAACGTCGGCTTCTCCAGCGCGAACGTCTTCTATAACTCCCTGCTCCCCCACATTGCCCGCGAGGACGAGATAGACCGCGTCTCCACGGCTGGCTATGCCTTGGGCTATCTCGGCGGCGGGCTGCTGCTGGCGATCAACCTGGCCTGGATTCTGGCTCCCGGCACGTTTGGCTTGGCCGACGCGGAGATGGCCACCCGCCTCAGCTTTGTCAGTGTGGCCCTCTGGTGGGCGGGCTTTTCCATCCCGCTCTTTCGGCGCGTGCCCGAGCCGCCGCGGCAGCTGGAATCGGATGAGGTCGTCAGCCTGAATCCAGTGCGCGTCGCCGTGACGCGGCTGGTCGAGACCTTTCACGAAATTCGCGGCTACCGGCACGCCTTCCTGTTCCTGCTCGCTTTCCTCGCCTACAACGACGGGATCAGCACGATCATCAGGATGGCCACCGTCTATGGCACCGAGATCGGGCTGGGGCAGACCGACCTCATTGGCGCTATTCTGCTGGTGCAGTTTGTCGGCATCCCCTTCACCTTCCTCTTTGGTCTCCTCGCCGGGCGGATCGGCGCCAAGCGCGCCCTCTATCTCGGCCTGTCGGTGTACGTCGTGGTCAGCGTCTTGGGCTACTTCATGTCGGAGGCGCTGCACTTCTACGGGCTGGCGATCCTCGTCGGCATGGTGCAAGGCGGTGCTCAGGGCCTCAGCCGCTCGGTTTATGCCAGCCTGATCCCGCGCCACAAGTCGGCGGAGTTCTTCTCCTTTTTCGCCGTCGGCGACAAGTTCGCCGGTATCCTGGGGCCGACGATCTTTGGGTGGGTCTCGGTGCTGGCCGGCTCCAGCCGCCTCGCCATCCTCGCCGTGATCGCCTTCTTCATCATCGGGATGGCACTCCTGACGCGCGTGGATATCCCCGCCGGTCAACGCGCCGCGCGGGAAGCCGAGCGAGCACTGCACTCGCCCTCGGACGACGCGACGACCTGAGCCGCCACGCGGCAGGGAGCACCGTCCTCCGGCCATCTGTATCCGGCGCCCCCGTGAAAGAATGGGACTGGTCGCAGTTGAGGTTGGAGCTATGCGCCGGGTGCAAGTGTCGGAGGCCAGGGCACGCTTGGCCGAACTGCTGCGGACGTTTGGGCGCCGTTATTTAGAATTTGACCACCAACACTTAATAACGGTAGTCTTTACTAAGCTCTGCTAAATACGGACGCAGCACGTTGAAACGCGACGCGACGGGCACGTACACGGTCACCACTACAACCGGTGAGCCGGTCCGGGCCTTTATTCCGAATCCTCTGCCACCCCAGCCAGCACTGGACCTCGCAGCCGTGCAGACTGCCCTGGAGGAGGCTCTGCTGGCGCTAGGACGGCTGGACAGTCTCTCGACGCTCCTGCCGGACCCGCATCTTTTCCTCTACACCTACATTCGTAAGGAGGCGGTGCTTTCTTCCCAGATCGAGGGTACGCAGTCCTCGCTGTCGGACTTGCTGCGCTTCGAGTTGGCGGAGTTGCCCGGCGTCCCCACTGATGATGTTGCCGAGGTCTCGAGATACGTGGCGGCACTGGAGCATGGCTTGCAACGGCTCCGTGGGGGCTTTCCCCTCTCCAATCGCCTGCTCCGCGAGATTCACTTCATCCTCCTAGAGCACGGCCGAGGCAGCAACATGGCCCCGGGCGAGTTTCGGCGCTCGCAGAACTGGATCGGTGGCAACCGTCCAGGCAACGCCCATTTCGTTCCGCCGCCGCCGCATGCCGTTCAGGACTGCATGGCGGACCTAGGGCCTGTCGTCAAATCACCTTCGCCCAAAGTGCGATGGCGCGAATCTGGCAGTGGGCCAGGAACGAAGCGGCCTGCTTGGCGTAGCGCGTCGCCACCCCACGCCATTG
>DAOUJP010000025.1:0-351223 GCA_034422515.1 Chloroflexota bacterium
TGCTGACAATCCTGAATGCGATGCTGCGGGACCGGCAGCCGTGGCAGCCCCAGGGGGCCACCGCGGCTTGACGGCCAACACAGTTGCTCCCCCGTCCCGACGGGGGAGGGAACCTGCTCCCTGCCACTACCTAGTTAAGTTCGCAACCTTCATGAGGGAAGGGGCCGGGGGTTACGTCCCGCCTGCCTCCCAGTCGCGTAGCACATCGCGGTGTCCCTGAAAGGCGATGTTTTTCGGCAGCGCACCGCGCCGGAAGAAGGCCGCCGCCATGGCGTCGTCGCCGGCTTGCAACTCCCCGCCGGCAATCGTTGCCCGATAGACCAGGAGAATGGCGACGTTGCGCGGATCGTCGTCGCCAAAGTAGACACCGACCAGTCCAGTGAGTGTCACGGTCAGGCCAACCTCTTCCAGCGCTTCGCGGACGGCAGTCTCGTCGGGGCGTTCGCCGTACTCGACGAAGCCGGCCGGGAGCATCCAGTGGCCTTGATAAGGATTGCCCCTCCGCTGAACGAGCAGCACACCGTTGGCTGACTCGATCAGCACCGCGGCGCCGACGGCGTTCTTGGCGTAATACACCCAGCCACAGACCGCACAGGCCGGCCGGGAGACGCCACCACGCTCCTGCTCGCCCAGAGGGGCGGCGCAGCGCGCGCAATATAGGGGCCGGCCAGGGTCGGGATACGTCGGCATCGAGGGCCTCCTACTCCTCTACAGCGCGTGCGATAGAATACCGGAGACTAGCTGTCGTTTGGTTGAGGTCTACGATAAGCGTGACCGGTCGGGCAAGGAGAACGCCGTGGCAATAAAGACTGAGCGTGCTTGGGTAGCTGACTTCAGGGCGAAGGCGGCCCAGCCATACACAGCAGCAGAGTTGGCGAGGCTCCGGGCATGGGCAGAGACAGTTGATCGGGTCAACGCTAGGAAGCAGTGGCCTCCAGGTACGCTGCAGGGCCTGCTGGATAAAGCGCGCGTAGAAGATAATGAACGGTATGAACGGCGTTGACCCGCGGCTTGCCCCCCCTATGGGACCTCACCGGGGTAGGATTTTGTCTGCATCAGGATTTTCGGGATGCCGGGATGATCAGGATGGACCTCGCTCCCCGGCCCCCTCTCCATCGCGGAGCGATAGAGAGGGGGTGTAGATTCCCGCTTGCGGAGATCTTTGCATAACTCGTCATTCCCGCGAAAGCGGGAATCTAAAAACTGGCCCTCCCAGGTTGGCGAGGCGGAGTCACCGCCACCACTGCACGCTGTCTGGAAGGTTATGCAAAAGTCCCCTTGCGCGGGAATGACAAGCACCTGGGCGCGATTCATCGCGCCCCTACAGAAAACCTCGCCGTGTCGGGGTACAGGGCGTGGCCGGCTAGAAACCGGCCGCTTTGTCTACGACGTTGCGGAGCGGCGCCCCGGTGACATAGCGCCGCAGATTGTCGGCGAGCACGCCGATGTGGCGATCCTCGTCGTTGTCGTCAACGCCGGCGATGTGCGGGGTCATCAGCACGTTATCGAAGCCCCAGAGCGGGTGGTCGGCGGGGAGCGGCTCCTGCTCGTACACGTCCAGGGCGGCGCCGGCGAGGTGCCCGGAGCGCAGGGCCGCAACGAGCGCATCGAGCCGCACCACCTGGCCGCGCCCGATGTTGATGAAGTAGGCGCCGGGGCGCATTTGGGCAAAGCGCGCGGCGTCGAAAAGGCCGCGTGTGCCCGGTGTTTCCGGCACGCAGACGGCCACGATGTCGGCTTGCCCCAGGAGGGCGGCCAGCCGGTCGGGTTTCCAGAGTGCCGCGACTTCCGGCGGGCATTCCTCGCGCCGGGCGTCTACGGCGATAATGCGTAGCCCGAAGGCGGCGGCGCGTTTGGCCACGCCGTAGCCGATGCCGCCCAGGCCGACGATGCCGAGGGTGCGGGCGGCGAGCTGGAACGCGGTGGTGCCCGCGCGGTGACGCCAGGTGCGTTGCTGCTGTGCGGCCCAGTAGCGGGGCATGTCCCGCGCAAAACAGAGGATGAAGCACAGCACGTGGTCCGGAATGGTGTCGTAGAAGATGCCGCGCATATTGGTCACGACGACCGGATGGGCGATCAACTCGGCAAAGAAGTAGCTCTCCAGGCCGGCCATGGGCGTCTGAATCCAGCGCAGCCGGCGCGCGGCGTGCAGCATCGCCGGAGTGATTTGGCCATAGAACGCCTCGGCGTCCGCAATCTCGCGCACGGCAACATCGGCGTCGCTCGTCACGGAGATCTCCGTCTCCGGTGCGACCTGCGTGAGTTGGTCCGGCCAGGAGGCCGGGATATCGCCGTATAACAGTAGCTTCATGGCAGTCCTTTCTCCGGCACGTGAGTCCTTTGCACCCCCCGGATAGAGGGCTGGGGTGGCAGTGACTCACGTCCCGCCAAAACTGGTCGGTTCGGTTTTTTGGATTCCCGCTTTCGCGGGAATGACGGGTTAGGCGAGGGTCTCCGTTGGTGGGAATGACGGGTTAGGCAAGGGTCTCCTTTCGGGAGCAGCCGCGGCGCCTTGGACAAGGCCGCTGTCGTGCAGCAGCGCGAGCGCCTGAGTGAGCAGCGCCTGATGGCGGGGCTGATTCAGCCAAGTGCTGGCACCCGACGGGTGCGGCAGCGGGAGCCAGCGCCGCTCGTCTCGCTCAAAGCTCCGGCCCACCGCGTTTGCCAGCCGCACCTGGCCCAGAAAAGTCTCGATGGCGAGCCGGCCGACGAGCAGGACCAAGCGCGGGTTGACAAGCCGCACCTGCCGGTCCAGAAAGGGCCGGCAGAGCGCCCGCTCGGCGGCCGACGGGAGACGATCTCCGTGGCCTCCGGCGCTGGGGCCAGGGTAACACTTGGTCACGGCGGTCATGTAGACCTGCTGCCGGAAAGCGCGCTCGTCTATCCCGATGCGCGCCAGCCAGGCAAACAGCCGGCGGCCGGCCGGCCCCATGAACGGCTGCCCACCGGCGGCTTCTTGGCGTCCCGGTGCTTGACCGATGAGCATGACTTGCCAGGATTGGTCTGCACGGCTCGCCGGCGCGGCGGGAGTCGGCAGCGGTGCAATGCTGCAGAGGATTGGCTGGCCCTGAATGGGGTAGCCGGCCGTCGCGCAGCGCCGGCACGAGGCGATCTCGCGGTGCAGCGCGGCGAGCGGGTCATCGTGGACAGCTACGGAGGCCATATTCCGACGTTCATCCGCGGTCGCGTCCGGCGGCTGCTACGCGGGACAGCCAGCGAGTACCGCGTGCCGGGAACGTTGCAGCGTGCCCGCAGTTAATGGTGTTCGCGCAGATACCGCACGATCTCCATCAACACTTGGCAGTCCACCTCGTTATAGCACATGATGTCCTGCATCAGATCAAGCCGGCGCATGGGTACGCCCGTGCGCCGGGACTCCTCGGCACACCACCACGCCCCCATCATGGCGTCCATTCCGTCGGCCGGGCCAGCGTCCCAATCAGTGTGGATCAGGCCATGATCGTGCAGCGCCTTCGCCATTGTCTTCAGGTCGAAAGTCAGGGCGCCGCGAACCACAACCGGCTCGGCCCGGACCACCTGCCGCAGGAAATCGAACCAGTGCGGGGAGGGCCAGTCCGGCCGGTCTTGGCGTTTTGCGGCCGAGGTATACGCACTGACCTCGGCGGAGGACCAGTGGATGAGGCGCGGCGCCGCCAGTTGGGGCGCTAGGCGTTGGCGCACCTGATCCATGTGCGCCAGCCATTGCTTGATGACGCGCGCCTCTTCCGGCTCGGTGAGCGCGTCAACGACAAAGGACTCGAAGTGCCATTTGCCGGCTTCGAGGTGTCCACAGCCGATCATGAAGACGAGCGGCTGGCCGCCGCGCTCCGGGAGGCGCGAGAAATCGTCGGCGAGGTCGCTGACGGTCTCGAAGTCCACGTAGAACTCCAGCGGGGGCGTGGGGTGCCACTCTTCACGGCTCGCGCCGATCCGCGGCGGCTGCACGGGGGGACCATCGTGATCACGGTTGACATCGAGAATCCGGGCCAGCGTTGACGCTGTGTTGGCATTGGTGACGCCCAGCCGCTCCGGGGTGACGCGGGGATCGGTCCACCTGAAGATGGCGGCCTCGTGGGCCTGGCGGCGTCCCTTTGCCGATACCCACCACAGTTGCGTCAGTTCCTCAAGCTCAGTGGCGATCCGGCGCTTGGCATTGTGCCACGGGGCGTCGGCGAGATTACCGCCATTGGGATACAGCTCCGGCACGGACGGCTGGGGCAGCACCTGCCACGCTGCGCCGGCGGTCTTGACTGTCCTGGCCCATTGCACGGCAGCGGCCGCGATCTCTGCGATAGGCGTGGTGCCGGTCGCAGTGCTGGCCTGCGGCACCGGCGCAAGCCGGTCGAGGGCACGTGAGCCGCGTTGGCGGCCTTGTCGCCAGCCGCGTCCCAGGAGATAGGACACCGGTGGCACATAGCCTTGGAGGCGGCCCAACGCCCGGTTGTAGATGAAGAGCTGCACCTTGTAGGCGGGGGCGGAGCCGGAGTTACTCAACTCACCGCGAGACGAGAGATGAAGCGTCGTGAACTTGATGTCCACGACGCGATAATGCCAATTCGCGCCGGGGAGGTCCGGAGCGGCGTGGCCGGCCGCCGACGGTGAAATAGCGCCTGGAAACAGTTCCTGGAGCACGTCACTGCGGACCAGCAGGTCGGGGATGCCGTACGTCTCGTGCTCCGCGTCCCAGAGCACACCCTGATGGATGATCGGCACTGCCCGCTGCATGGCAGCAAACGTGGCCTGCGCCTTCTCTAGGCGACGGGCATCAACGCGCGGCGTGCTCGCAATCGTCTCAACGCGATGATCTTGCCTAAGTAGCGCGACGATAGCCGCTTCGAACTTGTGACCTTGCGCGAAGATGAACGTGGTGAAGTCGGTGCGCGAGTCATATTGCGGCAAGGACGAATCGCGCTCGAATCCCTGCGCCGCGCCGTGGAGGTGGAGCCAATCGAGCAGCGGATCGTCAAGGACGTAGTTGCGCGTCCGCGTGGGACTGACCCAACGGTCCCAGTCGGACGGGGAGGTGGAAAAGCGCGCCGTGCCGTCGTCGCGGTGGGTGAGCGCCTCAATACCCATACTGTCGTCCGCTGTCCTGGCGTGGCGCGCCGGCGCCGCAGCTTATCGGCGCAGACGGCGGTAGAGGTGCAGGAGCAGTGAGGAGCCGGTGAGCATGGTGCCTGGGATCACGCCGGAGAGGTGCCAGGCGAGATGGACGGGAAACGGCAGCCACGGGTCCAGACCGATCAGGAGGAATCCGAAGTATGGTATCCAGGCCAGCCCGCCCCAGATAATCAGTGCGACGCCCAACCGATAGCGCGTTATCATCCTGCTTTGTCCATGCTCACAGAGTCTTGCCGCAGAGAGGCTTCGGGCAGATGCCCAGACCATTCTACCTGATGGGTGGGAAGAGTCTATTCTACGGTGAGCGTTCCGCGCATACCGGCCGCCTCGTAGCCGGGTAAGGTGGATACGAAATCGTAGGTGCCTGGGGTCGAGACCTGCACGGTGAGCGCGATGCGTTGTCCCCGCTCCGCATGCATGTAGATATGGCCCGTGACCCACTCTCCAGGGTGCTGGCGAACCTGGACTTCCAGCTTCTCGACACTGATGTCATGCGCCAAGATGCCGTCGTTCTGCAAGACGATGCGGACCGGCTGATCGCGCGGAATAGTGACGTGCTGCGGCTCGTACCGGAGGTCAAGGGCACGGATCGTCACCGTCGGTATGGTCGGCGCGGTGTCCGCGCAGCCGGCGAGTAGCGCGAGCAGCAGTGTCACCGCTGCCAGCAACCGTGCCCCTGGAGGTCGTGGTCCGTCTAATCGCCGCCGGAAGGAGAGGGATGGCATGAGTGAGCCTGACATCAGCCAAGACGCTTCAGGAGCAGCGCATGGGCCGCAACGTCCTGCCGGAGCAGCGGCCGCCGCCGCTCAATGTGCTCGCGGAGGCGCGTCTCGATGGCGAAGAGGAGTGCTTGGTCCGGATCGGCGCACCGGGCGGGGAGACCCTCCAGCGTTGACGTGAGCTGCGTTGGTCCGGCGTCGAGCTTATCGGCTACAAAGATGAGCTTCGTGAGCACACTGGCGTCCGGCTGCGGCACCGAGTGGGACTTGATCGCGTCCAGGACGCTGCGGTCGGTTTCTCCGAAGCATTGCCAGGATACCACAGCGCCGGCGGGACCGTGCCAACCGAGCGTGGCGGCCTCCTCCCAACGAGAGGGCAGGATCAGGGAGCGTTGCTCGGAGCGACTCAACTCACGGGCGCAGTCGTGGAGCCAGGCCGCGCGGAGCACCGGCTCAGGGTCGAGATCCCACAGGTCCGCCAAGCGGCCGGCGATAGTGGCTACCCGCTCGACGTGCGCGAACCGCGAGCGACTGAGTCGGGCCGCCAACGCCGCTTGCACATCCGCGATCTCGCCGGCAGCGAGCGCATCGTTCATGTCAAGTGGGAGTGTACCTGCCGCGGCGCGTGGGTGGTAGCGAGGGAGGCTTGGACGGTGCGGGTCAGGTGTGGCGGACGGAGACGGTGGCGTAGTCGAAGCGGCGGGTCTGGCCGGACGGCTGGCGCACAGTTAGCGCGCCGTCCGCTTCGAGCCGGAGGGCCTGTCCGGAGGCAATCTGCTGGCCCGAATGGGCGTCGTGGACGGAGACGGTGCGACCGACCGTTGCACAGCGGGCAGCCCAGGCGCTCAGGACGGCTGGCTGGGGGTGGGTTGCTGCGATCCAACTATCAAGCTCGCGCAGGAGTCGGATGAGGAGGGCGCTGCGGTCGGTTGGCTGGCCGGTAAACAGCCGGATGCTGGTTGCCGATGCGCGTAGCTCCGGGTGATCGCGGAAGTCGTCGTTCACGTTGAGGCCGATGCCGACGATAGCGTACTGCACCGCCGTTCCCTGGAGGGACGACTCGCAGAGCACGCCGCCTAGCTTCCGCTCGCCGACCACGATGTCGTTCGGCCACTTGACTTGCGCCGGTACGTCGGCGGCACGGCAGGCCTCTACCGCGGCAATGGCGGCTGCCATACCGAGTCCGGCCAGCTCGGATGGCGCTAGGGCCGGGCGGAGGATCACCGAGCAGGCGATGCTCGCCCGCTCGCGCATGTGCCAGGTGCGGCCGAAACGGCCGCGGCCGCCAACCTGGGCGTCGGTCGTGACGACGGTCCCGGACGGATAGCCCTGCTGCGCCAGGCGGTGCGCGGTGCCGTTGGTGGATGCCATTCGTGGCTCGTAGACGACGCGACGGCCGACGAGCCAGCCGGAGCAGGCGGCCGCGATTACCTCGGCATCAAGGGGTGGGGGCGGCTCGGCGTGCAGCGGGCCGGGCGGCGCGGTCATCGTCACTGCGCCTTGCTGCGGCGCCTAGCCCGTGACGATGAGGACGACCACTGAGAGCAGGATGAACAGGGCGCCGAGGACGATGGTGAAGTTGAAGAGCACTTTGTCGAAGCCGCGCCGGGTGGAGAAGACCGAGGCATCGCTGGAGCCGAAGGCGCTACCGAGCGTGGCGCTCTTTACTTGGAGCAGGACAACGACCACCATCGTCACGGAGAGTACGATCATTGCGATGTGCAGGACGCTCGCCATGATGCTTTCCTTGAGGTGTTACTGCCGCTTCAGCAGAAGTATAGCATATAGCACTATGGCAATGAGGCCTCGGCAGCAGCGATGATCGCGGCGAATTCGTCGGCTTTGAGACTCGCGCCGCCGACCAGTGCCCCGTCAATTTCCGGCTCGGCCAGCAGCGTCGCGGCATTTGCCGGCGCCACGCTGCCACCGTACTGAATGCGGACGCGCTCCGCGGCGTCAGCGCCCCATGTTTCGGCGACGGCGGCGCGGATGGTGCCGATCATCGTGTTGGCGTCGGCGGCCGTTGCAGCGTGGCCCGTGCCAATTGCCCAGATGGGTTCGTAGGCGATCACGAGTGAGCCAACCGCGTCGGCGGACAGGTCGTGCAGGCTCCCGGTGATCTGCGCCGTGACGAACGCCGCACCGGTGCCGGCCTCGTAGTGCGCCAGGCTTTCGCCGACGCAGACGATGGGTGTCACTCCGTGGGCGAGCGCGTGGGCGGCCTTGGCCTGCACGAAAGCGTTGTCCTCGCCAAAGTAGCCACGACGCTCCGAGTGCCCGACGATGACGTATTGGCAGAGAGCCGCCAGCATTGATGCCGACACCTCGCCGGTATAGGCGCCGGAGTCGGCCGGGTAGCAGTTCTGGGCGCCGACACCGATGGCAGTACCTTCTACCGAGGCGGCCACCGCTGCGAGCGAAACGGACGGCGGGCAGAGCACGACCTCGGTGCGGTAATCAGGATGGCTCGCCACGGCTGCGCGGACCTGTGTAGCGAGGTCCGCTGCCTCGGTGATTGTGGTGTTCATCTTCCAGTTACCGGCGATGATCGGCCGGCGTGCTGCGCTGACCATAGTTGAAGACTCCTATTTGGCTGGCCCCCACTTTGGCTGGCCCCCACCCTAGCCCTCCCCTGTCACAACGGGGGAGGGGAACTGGCCCGGCCCCCTCCCTCACCCTCCCCCGTCCCGACGGGGGAGGGAACAGGGGGTACTGCCTCCCTGGCCCGCGGCCATTGCGACGGGGGAGGGACCCTCTGCGGAGCGGTCGCCTTCCACTTCGTCTCCCCGTCGGGACGGGGGGACCATAGGGGGGCCGGAATGACGCAATCCCCTGCTCCCGCTGCCGCTCAGTGATGGAATAGCCGCACGCCCGTTAGCGCCATCACCATACCGTATTCGTCGCAGGCGGCGATGACCGGCTCGTCACGGAGCGAGCCGCCCGGCTGGGCGACGTACTGCACGCCGCTCGCGCTGGCGCGGTCAATGTTGTCCCGGAACGGGATGAAACCGTCGGAGCCGAGTGCTACATTGGTGAGTCCCTGGAGCCAGGCTTGCTGCTCATCGTGGCTCAGGCGCTGGGGTACTTGGCGAAAGGATTCGTACCAGACGTGCTCTTCGGCCGGGGTCAGCGTATCGAGGAGATATTGGTCAATCGCGTTGTCGCGGTCCGGGCGGCGCAGGCCGCGGCGAAAGCGGAGGTCCAGGACGGCCGGATGCTGGCGCAGGTACCAGGTATCGGCTTTGGTCGCCGCCAGGCGCGTGCAGTGGATACGCGACTGCTGGCCCGCGCCCATGCCGATCACTTGCCCGTCAACGGCTAGACAGACTGAGTTGGACTGGGTGTACTTCAGCGCAATCAGCACCACAAGCAGATCGCGCGTCGCCGCTGCCGGGAGATCGCACCGCTGCGTGACGACGTTCGCCAGGTCTTGGGCGCTCGCCAGATGGGTGTTGCGCTGCTGCTCCAGGGTGATGCCGAACACGTGCCGGCTCTCCGTGTCGGCCGGCGTATAGCTCGGGTCCACCTCAACCACGTGGTACTTACCGCCCTTCTTGCGGCGGAGGATGGCGAGGGCAGCCGGCTCATAGCCCGGTGCGATCACCCCGTCGGATACCTCGCGCCCGATCAGCCGGGCAGTTGGCTCATCCACCGGGTCGCTGAGGGCGATCCAATCGCCATACGACGATACGCGGTCGGCGCCCCGCGCGCGGGCATAGGCCGTCGCCAGCGGCGAAAGCTCCAGGTCCGCGACGAAATAGGCGCGGGCGAGCGTCGCGCTGAGGGGCACGGCCACGGCCGCCCCGGCCGGACTGACGTGCTTGAACGAGGCAGCGGCCGGCAGGTCCAGCGCAGCGCGTAGCTCCTGGACAAGCTGCCAGGAGTTGAAGGCGTCAAGCAGATTGATGTAGCCGGGACTGCCGGCCAGCACCGTGATCGGCAGCCGGCCGGACGGGGCCGCGGCGCGAGCCGGCGTCTGATGGGGGTTGCAGCCGTACCGGAGAGTTAGCTGGCGGGGATTTAGATTGGTGTCGGTGTCGGTATCCATCACACCTCCCTATGCCTGGATCCCCTGTGGTCCCCCCGTCCCGACGGGGGGACGGTGAGTACGGCGCCCCCACGCCCAGCCACGGACCAGCCCCCCTCCCCCGTCGGGACGGGGGAGGGCCGGGGAGGGGGACTACCCACTTCCCGCGCTACTTTTTCCGCCGCGCCGCTCGGCTAGGACTGCCGTGACGTCGGCCGGGGTCATGCCCTGCTCGGCCAGTAGCACGAGGGTATGAAACCAGAGATCAGCAACTTCGTGGGCCACCTGCTCCGGCTTGCGGTTCTTGGCGGCGATGATGACCTCGGCAGCCTCCTCACCGACCTTCTTGGCGATGCGGTCAACACCTTGATCGAGCAGCGTCGCAACGTAGGAGCCGGCGGGCTTGGTCCGCTGGCGCTCCAGGATGACCGCGAATACGCTATCGAGTACCTCCGTAGACGCCGCCGCGGGTGCTTGCTGCGCCACAGATAGCGGCGGTAGCTCGGCACCGCCCAGATCGCGGAAGAAGCAGCCCGGCCGTCCCGTGTGGCAGGCCGGTCCGAGCGGGTCCACTTCATAGAGCAGCGAACTGTCCTCGCAGTTGCGGCGGATGCGTCGCAGGCGCAGAAAGTGCCCGGAGGTGGCGCCCTTGTGCCATAGCTCCTGCCGACTGCGGCTCCAGAACCAGGCATCGCCGGTATCGAGCGAACGTTGCACCGCCTCCCGGTTAGCGGACCCTAGTATCAGTACGTCGCGCGTGCGGGCGTCCTGGGCGACGACGGGCACGAGGCCCTGGGCATCGAAGTGCAGGCCCCAGTCCGGCGCGTCGAGCAGTGCTGCTGCCCGGTGGTTTTGTTCACTCATTGCCGTACCGGTACCCCCTTCGAGGCGAGGTGGTCCTTGACTTGCCCGATGGTGAAGGTGCCGTAGTGAAACACAGAGGCGGCCAAAACCGCGTGCGCGTGGCCGTCATGGAGCGCCTGGGAGAAGTGCTCCAGCTTGCCAGCGCCGCCGGACGCGACCACGGGCACTTCGACCGAATCGCTAATCGTGCGGAGTAGCGGCAGATCGTAGCCGTCGAGCGTGCCGTCACCGTCAATGCTGTTCACGACGATCTCGCCAGCGCCTAGCTCGACGCCGCGCTGCGCCCACTCCAGCGCGTCAACGTCGGTAGCAAGGCGGCCGCCGCGCAGATAGCATTTCCAGCGTAGCTGCCCGTCATCATCTACCGGGTCGTCCGTTCGCTTGACGTCCATGGAGAGCACAATACACTGGCTGCCGAACCGGTCCGCACCCGCGGCGATAAGTTGCGGGTCGGTCAGCGCCGCAGAGTTGATCGAGACTTTATCGGCGCCCGCGCGGAGCATCCGGTGCATGTCGTCAACCGTCCGCAGGCCACCGCCGACGGTGAGCGGGATGAATACCTGCTCGGCGGTGCGGCGCACGGCGTCCAGCATGATGTCCCGCTCTTCGTGGGACGCGGTGATGTCGTAGAACACCAACTCGTCGGCGCCCTGCTCGTTGTAGTAGGCCGACAGCTCGGCGGGATCGCCGACATCGCGCCGGTTGATGAACTGCACGCACTTGGTGACGCGCCCGTGATGCACGTCGAGGCAGGGGATGATCCGTTTCGTAAGCATTGGTCAGTGTCCTGTCGTCAGTAGTCAGTAGCCAGTGGTCAGTGGCCAGTGCCGGTCGCCGCAGCGGCTGCCGCCGCCTGTGCGTCTTGCAGCGTCATGTGGCCCTCGTAGAGCGCCGTCCCGACGATAGCACCCTCGCAGCCGGCGGCGGCCAGCGCGCGCACGTGGTCGGTGGTCGTCACGCCGCCCGCGGCGATCACGGCGGCCCCGGTCGCTTCCACCAGCGCGCGAGTGGCCGCGGTGTTGGGCGCAGTCAACGTGCCGTCGTGGGTGATGTCGGTGTACACAAAGCGCCGCACGCCACGATCTACGAGCGCGGCGGCCAGTTCCGGCACCGAGTAGCGGCTCTGCATCCGCCAAGCGTGCGTCGCTACCACGCCGTCCTTGGCATCAAGCGACACGACAATCCGCTCGGCGCCAAAACGCTGCACCAGCGCCGCGGCGAGGTCCGGCGACTGCGCCGCCGCCGTGCCGACCACGACGCGGCTGACGCCGGCGTCCAGCGCCGCCGCCACGTCCGCTAAAGTCCGCAGCCCCCCGCCGAGCTGCACCGGTACATCGGACTTGGCGGCCTCGGCGACGATGGCCTCGACAGCGGCGCGGTTGACGGGATGGCCGGCAGCCGCGGCGTCGAGGTCAACGATATGCAGGTACTGCGTGCCGGCCGCCAGCCAACGCGCCGCCGCGGCTGCCGGATCGCCATACTGCCTAGCTTGGTCGAAGTCGCCTTGCCGTAGCTGTACGGCTTGGCCGCCCTTCAGGTCAATGGCCGGTAAGACAAGCATTGGTGGTGTTTCCTTCGTAGCCACAGAGGACACAGAGAGCACAGCGTATGAACAGTCGCACCCTCGTTCGCTCAGTGGCTCATCCCTTGCCTCAAAGGGCTGCGCCTACGGCGGCGGTAGCGAGGGCCGTCTCCGGGAGGCCATCGCGGACGATGCGGCTGAAGTTGCGGTACAGCCGCAGGCCGTCCTGGGCGCTCTTCTCCGGGTGGAACTGCGTGGCCATGACGTTGTCCCGGATCAGCACGCTGGCAAACGGGTGGCCGTAGTCGGTCTCGCCGGCGACGATGGCGCGGTCAGCGGGATCGGCGTAGTAGGAGTGGACAAAGTAGAAGTGAGAGTTGTCCGGGATGCCGGCAAAGAGCGGGTGATCGTGGACAAAGCGGACTTGGTTCCAGCCCATGTGCGGCACCTTCAGGCCCAGGCCGAAGCGGCGTACCGTGCCGGAGAAGATGTCCAAGCAGGCCTGCCCGTTGTCCTCGTCGCTGCTGGTCAAGAGGACTTGCAGGCCCATGCATACACCGAGGAACGGCGTGCCGCGGGCGATGACCTCGTGGATGACCCGGTGGAGGTCGAGCCGCTTCAGGCTCCGCATGATGTCTCCGGCAGCGCCGACGCCGGGGACGATCACGCCGTCTGCCGCGAGGATCGTCGGAATATCCGCGGTGATGACCGGCTTCACGCCGACGTGCTCGATAGCCTTGGCTACACTGCGGATATTCCCGGCGTCATAGTCAACGACGACTAGCTCCATGTGCTTGTTCCTCATGGTGGATAAAATCCGGCCCCCCTATGGTCCCCCCGTCGGGACGGAGGGACATGGATTCCCGCGCAAGCGGGAATGACCGAGTAAAGCCAACCTAGTACTCCAGACTAGAGATGCCCAACCGCGCGGCGAGACAGGCGCCAGTCAGGCCACGAATAGAGAATATCTTGCTCCGGCTTTTGCTGCCAGCGGTTGCTTGGTGGTGGCGTTAGCCATGACGCCGCGCCGGCTAGCCGGCACCAAGCAAGGTGCTCACCACAATCTGGCGGACCACCTGTAGCAGGATGATCGCGACAAACGGTGAGAGGTCGAGCATCCCAATGGACGGAATGACTCGCCGCAAGGGTGCGATGAGGGGGTCCGTCACGTCGTGGAGAATACGCACGACCGGATGATCGCCTTGAGGTACAAACCAAGAGAGGATGGCGCGTAGGACAATGGCGATGACGAGCGCTTGAGTCAAGAGATTGACGAAGTTGGCCAAGAGTTCCATGTGGATCTGCTCCTCTCGCCACTTGTTTTCATGCGGCCGATGGGTCGGTATGGGCGGTCAGCCGAGTAGAGCCTGCCATCCAAGCGAGCGACTATGGTGCTTAACGATCTGAGTCTGCCAGTTTTGGCGAGTGGCTGGGTGAGAGCGGCCGCCGGTCACGCCGGTCGCTCGCCGAACAGCGCCCGGCCGACGCGCACGAGCGTCGCGCCCTCTTCAATCGCGACGGGGTAGTCCTCCGTCATGCCCATTGAGAGGTGACGCCAGGGATGCCCGGCGGCAGCCGCGGCGAGGTCACGGTGGAGGGCTGCCAGCTGGCGAAACCACGGACGGACTGCCTCCTGGTCGGTCACTTGCGGCGCAATGGTCATCAGACCATCGAGTGCCACTCCGGCTTCCCCGGCCAGCGCCGCGACGGCTGCGCCGACTTCTTCCGGTGCAAAGCCGGACTGTGAAGTCTTCCCGGTCAGGTTGACCTGGAGGAGCATCCGTATGGCTTGGCCGGCGGCGGCGCGCGCTGCGAGGCGCTGGCCGAGCCGCACGGAATCGACGCTATGGATCGTGTCGAACAGGCCGGCGGCGGCCCGCGCTTTGTTCGATTGCAGATGGCCGATGAAGTGCCACTCGATATCCGCCGGTAGCTTGCCGATCTTGGGTTGCGCTTCCTGGACCCGATTCTCCCCGAAGGCACGCAGCCCGGCGCTATACGCCTGCGCGATGATGTCGGTGGGCACGGTCTTGGTCACGGCGATCAGTTGGACGTCGGCCGGTGAGCGATTGGCACGCTGGCACGCGGCGGCAATCGTGCCTTTGACGTGAGCAATGCGGTCGAGTAAGGCAGACATCTGCGCTTTCCAGGAAGGACTATACGCTGGCTCTTGATTCTAGATTCTAGCATATCCTTTGCACCGCACCCGCTCCGGCATGGTGGAGTGGGGCGTTGGTTGAGAGAGATCGAGAGACCGCCAATGTGGGGTAGTTGACGCGCGGGCAGCCATCGCCTACGCTATGCGTACTGTTGCCGCCGGAAGACTGCCGGACAAGGGGTGAGAGTGATGGGGACGGTACGGATTGTCACCGATAGCTTGGCTATGCTGCCGCCGCAGGTGGTCGAGCAGCACGGCATTACGGTTGTGCCCGCGCATGTCTCCTTTGGCGAGGACCGCTACACGGAGAACGTGAACCTTACGAACGAGGAGTTCTATGCCCGGCTGCGTACCGATGACACCCATCCGACGACCTCGCAGCCGTCGCCGGGCGACTTCCAGCAGGTGTACGAGGCGTTAGTCGCTGAAGCGGATACCGACAGTATCGTATGCATTACCGTCTCGGCAAAGCTCAGTGGCACCTACAACTCGGCGCGCGCCGCCGCCCAGACTATGTCCGGCCAGCGCATCGAGGTCGTAGACACCGAGTTAGCAGCCCTGGCCGAGGGCGCCTTGGTGATTGAGGCCGCACGGTTGGCGGCAGCCGGTGCCGATGCCGACGCGGTGCTGGCGCGCGTGAGCGAGCTACAGCCCCACTGCGGCGTGGCGCTGACGCTCGATACGCTGGATTATCTGCATAAGGGCGGGCGCATTGGCCGGGCGCAACATATGATCGGGAGCCTGCTCCGTTTCCGGCCGGTGCTGCACTTGGATAATGGCGAACTGGCGCCGCTGGCGCGGCCCCGCACCCGGAGAAAGGCGGTGGCCCAGCTGCTGGAGTATGCCACCGAGCGTGCCGGGGGCAATGAGCTGGCGATGGCCGGCATCCTCCACGCCGCCGCACCGGGCGATGCTGCGGAGCTGCGCCGGCAAGTTGAAGCCCGGTTTCGGGTCGGCGAGCTTTACGAGGGTGAAATCGGACCGGCCATCGGCTCGCACGTGGGGCCTGGTACGGTCGGCCTATGTTTCCGTACCCAGTGATCCTCACCCGGCCCCCCTGTGGTCCCTCGCGCAGCGGGGGGACGGGGGGCTGACAGGGGTAGGTTTTTCGGCGGAGGTGGGTTGAACCTAACCCCCGGCCCCTTCTCTCCAGGGAAGGGGGGTGCTGGCGGCGCCGGTCTGCCGCTGCCTTCCAGGGAAGCGGGGGCGGTGTGACAAGCGGCAGGTGGGGACTGGACTGCGGCTTCCGCCGCAATGACGGGCGGCTGGGCACGATGAATTGCGCCCCTACAAAAAACCTACCCTTGTCAGGGACCATAGGAGGGCGGTAGCTCACTCGGCCGCTGGCGGCTCAGAGGCGCTGCTGCGTGACCGTCAGCGCGGCGAGGTCTACGAGCGCCCAGCTTGGCGTACCGAGCCGGCCCATTACCTCGCCGGGATTGACTAGGAGCGTCGGCCGCGGACCGACGCGGGCCGTTTCGTAGACGTGCGTGTGCCCGCAGAACACCACGTCGTAGCCGCCACTGGCCGCCAACTCATGGCCCAAGTCGGTGTAGTGGACGATGGCAGCTTGGCGACCACCTAGCTCCAAGCGGCCGACTTCCCCATGAAGATGCACGTGGGGGTGCTGGGCGGCGATGGTGAGCAGCATCATGCGGTCACCGTCGTTGTTGCCGAAGACGGCGTGGATGGGTCCGGCGTAGCCTTCGGCGAGGGCCGCGAGCGTAAACGGCGCGCAGAGGTCGCCGCAGAACACCAGGGCCGCTGCGCCGCTGTCGCGGACGGCGGCCAGCGCCTTGGCGAGCCGGTCCAGGTGGTCGTGCGTATCGGACAGAACGGCAACGTTCATCGCGGTTGTGCTCCCTTCAGTATCATAGTAACGGTCTGCCGGCCAAGCCGGTAGGTGAGGGGGAGGTCATGCGCGAAGCGTGGGTCAGCATTCTGGCGAATCTCGTCGCCGTCATTGCTCTCTATAGCGCCTTTTCCATCGCTATCGCCGTTGCACAGGCGCTCGGACCGGCCACGCCGATCAGTCACGTGTTGACGCTGGCCGGCGCCGTCGTGCTGGGGCTGGTAGGCGTGTCCGGCGCCTTGTTCAAGGTCAGCGACCGGTTTGCGCGGCACGTCGAGATCGGCGAGGAGGAGCCGTCCTCCGAGGATGCAGCGCAATCGGCTCGCAGGGACCCGCAGCACCCTCGACGCGCTGCCCTGGACGCAAGCACGGTGTATATGGGGCTTGGCGGCCTGCGGTTTCGCCTGGAGTCCCAGGCGTTGATGCGGCAACAACTCTTCGGACTAGGCGGCACGCCCTGGTACGAGCCGCTGTGGGCGCTAGTCGTGCGCGTCGCCGCGACCGGCTTGTGGGTCTACGTGGCGCTTTTTGTCGGCGTCTGGGCGCTCGGTCAGGCGACCTTGTGGTTTTCGGAACTGTCCGTCTCGCCCGGAGTGCTCAACGCGGTGATTGCGGTCGTGCTCTTTGTGGTTACGGCGGTAGTGTTGCTCCTGCCGGCGTGTCTCGCCGGGTGCAGTGCCTATTGGTCCTGGTTTGTCTGGCGCGGCGACTGGTCGGCGTGGCGCAAGCTGGGGATGACTCTGGCACTCCTAGCCAGCGCCTCCCTGGTGAGCGGCACCCTCGGCTCCGTGATGCAGACGGTGAACAGCACGCTGACGACCCTGCGGCACACGCTGCTGATCTGAACGGACCTAACCCCCCCCGCCGCAGTGGGGGGCCCATAGGGGGGCAGACTTAGGCCAAGCGCGTTTCGACGGCGCGGCGGCGCGTTGGTGAGTCGGCGAATACGGCGTCGCCGCCGTCCACGTTGACGGCGAGGCCGGTGACCCAGGCCGCTTCGTCGGAGGCCAGCCAGAGTGCCGCGTAGGCTACGTCGGCGGCGTTGCCGAGCCGGTCAAGCTGGCGTGTGGCCGGGCTGACGCGCCCATCGGTACTCTCGGCCAGCTGCTCCCACATGATGCCGGGGCACATCGCGTGGACGCGGATATTCTTCGGGAATAGCTCGCGGGCCAGGTTGCGGGCAGCGCCGATCAGCCCGGCTTTCGCGGCGGCGTAGGCGCTATTCGCATCCTGGACGACCAGATCGGCGGCCGAGACGGTGATGATGCAGCCCCCGCCGGCCGCTTCGAGGTGTGGTATCGCCTGGCGAGTCAGCCAGTAGAGCGAGCGCAGATTGTTGGCGAGTGCCCCTTCCCAGAAGTCCGCCGGGAGCGATTCGACGGCGTACTTGGGGGTGAAGAAGCCGCCGGCGTTGTGATACACGATGTCGAGTTGCCCATAAGCCGCCACCGCTGCCTGAATGGCGCTCTCGGCGCCGGCCTCGGTGCTCACGTCGGCTTGCACCGCGTGCGCCGCGCCGCCAAAGCGCGCGATCCGCTCGACGGTGCCGGCGGTGCTCCCGGCGCTGCGTGCCACGACGACCACCTTGGCGCCCTCTTGGGCAAAGAGGGTTGCCACCGCCCGGCCCATGTTCGGCCCCGCTCCGGCCACCAGCGCCACTTTGCCCGCCAGTCGTCCCGTCATCGCTATTCCCTCCGTTGCGTGGTTGGGCGAGGCGATCAGCCGTTCGCCCCTACGGTTTCTCGGCAACCAGGATGATATGCCGGCTCTCGCGTGTCAACTCGGCGCCGGTCCAGTCTCCGTAGTAGGCAATCGGCCGCAGGCCGGCAGACTCGACCAGCCGCGTCAGCTCCGTCGGTGTGTAAAGGCGCACTGCAAATTGGACGTGGCGCCGCTGCCCGTCCTCGTGCCAGGTCAGGTCCGTCCGGTTGAGGCCGGACACTGGATCGAATGCTCGCTCTTGCAGTAGCACCAGCCCGTCGCGCTCCTCCCAATCGCGGGCGCGATACGTACTCACCACGCGGTCGCGGTTGGACACGTCAATGAGCAGGCGGCCGCCCGGCTTGAGCGCTTGGGCTGCGCTGGCGAGCACGCGGTGGTTCTCCCGGTCGTCGGCAAAGTAGCCAAAGGAGTTCCAGATGCTAATGATCGCATCGAACCGGCCAAACCACTCCGCTGGAACGTCGCGCATGTCGGCGTGGCGCCATTCGACGGACACATCGGCTTGGGCGGCGCGCTCGCGTGCGACGGCCAGCAATGGCGCGCTCACGTCTAGGCCGGTCACTCGGAAGCCGCGCCGCGCGAGGGGTACGGCGATGCGGCCGTAGCCGCAGGCGAGGTCCAGAATACGCCCCTCCGGCGGCAGCGCCAGGAACGACACTAGCCCGGCGACCTCCGTTGGCTCATGGTCCGGCGGCGAGCGAGACGGCCAGAGGTGTAGAAAGGTCTCTTCGAAGAAGGCCGCCCACCACGGCGGCTCGTCCGAACCGTCATCATCCGCGGGCGGCGGCCGCTCGCGTGGCTTCTCCGCGACGATAGCCATGCGTCGACTCTCGTGCGTCAACTCCTCGCCGGTGAGGCCGCCGCAGGTGACAACCGGCTCCAGCCCCGCTGCTCGGAGCATCGCCGTAAGCTCGGTCGGCGTGTAGAGCCGTACAGTGTGATGCAGTTGCTGGCGCTCGCCGCCTTCATCCCACCGGTCTACGGTGCTGGCCAGGCCACGGATCGGGTCAAAGCGCACCTCCGTACACACCAGCAGTCCGTCCGTCTCGCGCCAATCGCGCTCGCGGAACTGTCCCATCACGCCATCCCGATTCATCAAATCGATCAGGAACCGACCGCCCGGCTTGAGCGCCCGTGCCACACCGGCCAGCACGCGCTGATTCTTGGCCTCGTCCGCGAAGTAGCCGAAGGCCGTGAAGATGTTGATGATGTAGTCGAAGCGGCCTGCCCACTGCGCGGGAATATCGCGCATGTCGGCGCAGTGCCACTCCACGCTGACGCCGGCCGCGTCGGCCGCCGCGCGGGCCACGTCGAGCAATTGCTCGCTGAGGTCCAGCCCGGTGACCCGGTAGCCGCGCTGGGCCAGCGGCACGGCGATACGTCCCTGCCCACACGCCAGGTCGAGGATTGCCGCGCCGGGTGTTGGTCGGAGCAGGTCCAGTATGCCCGCGACCTCGCGCTCGGTCCGCTCCGGCGTCAGGTACGGCGCCCAAAACCGCAGGTAACTCCCGTCGGCGAAGATGCGTTGCCACCACGGGGCAGTGGTCGGGGCTGAGTGGGAGTTTTGGGTAGTCATTGGGTGTGGTGCCTTTGCGTCTTCCGGCCCCCCTGTGGTCCCCCCGTTGCGACGGGGGGACGGGGCGTGCTCACCCCCGCGCGGCGGCGACGAGGGCGGCGACGTTGACCGTTGCGGAGCGCGCCGACGCCTCGATGGCCCCGAACAGCATAGCGGTGCTTTGGAGGTTGTCGTCGAGGTGGGTGGGTGGCGTTGGGCCGCCGGCGAGCCAGTCGAGGAACTGCCCGATCACGGCCGTGTGCCCGGTGTGCTCGACCGGTACCGGCGGCACCTCCTCGACGCGCAGGCCGCGGCCAGGCTCGTGCTCATAGATGCGGACTACTTGGTCCCGGTCTACGATCACGGCGCCGCCCTCGCACTCGACGCGGTAGTATTCGTTGTGCCAGTTGTTCTGCCAGCCGCCGGCCAGCCCCGTGCCTTCGTATTGGGCATAGGTGCCGTTGGTCAGTTGCATCGCGTACAGCGTGAGACACTCGCCGTCGAAGCTCGGGGTGCCGGGGTTCCACTCCCACCCGGCAATCGTCGCACAATCGGCGCCGCTCAGGTTACGAATCTGGTCAAAGTGGTGGATGCTGCCCTCGACCAGGATGGCGTGGCGCATCTCGTGGCGGAAGGTGGCGCCCCAGGCGTGGCGGCGGCGATAGTCGGCGGCAAAGCGCGAGACAATGTAGTAGCTCCGGCCCAGCCGGCCGGAGTCGAGGACTTGCTTGAGGGTCAGGATGGGAGGATTGGCGCGGTAGTTCTGCATGACCTGCATCTTGACCCCGGCTGCTTTCACAGCGCGGTAGATGGCGACGGAGTCCTCCCAGCTATCCGCCAGCGGCTTCTCGCTCAGGATGTCGAGGCCGCGCGCCGCCGCCAGCTCGACGGCATGCCGATGCGCTGCCGGTGGGATGACAATGGCGCAGCAGTCCGCGTCTACCGCCGCAAAAGCGTCTTCCATCCGCGCAAAACGGCGGCTGGCCGGCAAGCCTAGGAAGTCGCCTTGCGCGGCGAGCGGCTCCGGGGCGATGTCTACGAGGGCGACGATCTCGACGCGGTCGGCATGGACGGGCAGAAAGCGCCGAATCCAGGATCGTGCCATGCCGCCGGCGCCGATCATGATGAGGCGCTGGCGGTTGTGCTCAGGTCGGGTCATCGGCATCGTCTGCCGGTCCGCGGAGCGGCCAGCCCAGGGCACGCAGGGCGGTCATGCCGGACGGCAGTACCGCTGCGGCCACGACGGCCTTGAGTAGATCACCGGGGATGAAGGGCAGCATACCCTTGGTGATCGCGGTGAGCAGGTCCATGCCGGCGCTCACCGCCAGCCACGGCACGCCAATGAGGTAGATGACGACGGTGCCAATGAGCAAGCCCGGGAGTGCGCGCCAGCCGGACAGCACGCCGCGCAGCGGCTGGACCAGGAGGCCCACGATAGCGGCGGCTATCGGGAACGCGATGAGGTAGCCGCCGGTTGGCCCGACGATTCGCGCCCAGCCGACGGGTCCTTGCGGTGAGAATACCGGCAGACCGGCGGCTCCTTCAGCCAGATAGATGAGTAAGCAGAGCGCACCGCGCCAGGGTCCAAACAAGGCGCCAATCAGGAGCACGCCGAGAGTCTGGCCGGTGATGGGTACCGGTGTGAACGGGAGCAGCGGAATGGATACTTGGGCCAGGAGCGCCAGGAAGACGGTGCCGAGCAGGAGCGCCACTAGCTCGCGCACCAAGCGCATGATCTGACTCTGGCGCTGGGCCGCGGTGGCAGGCAGCCGGCTTTCTTCTACACTCATACCGTCATGACTCCGTTCTACTGTGATGGGGGGACGGTTGGCCTGATGGTAGCAGCCGGGTCATGGCGCTGCCCATGCGACTATCGTGTTTATGGGCCATGGGGGTAGGTTGATGCGGGAGGGGGCTTGGCCCCCATCCTAGCCCCCCCGTCCCGACGGGGGAGGGAACACGGCGTCCCGCCCGCCGTAGCGGGGGGATCATAGGGGGGCCAAGATTGAGATGAAGCGACGCACGCTGTTGGTGTCCACTGCTGGGTTGGCCCTCACGACCATACGCTGCGCGCCGCGTGGTCGGTCGCTGGAGCCGCTGCATCCGGCCGAGGCCCGGTTCCACGATCCGCTGGCGAGCGGTGTTATTGATCGAGAGCGCTGGATCGTAGATAGTCTGCCTGGGGCAGATGTCTACGCGACTAATGAGTCTATGCGGCTCATCGTCGCGGATGGTCTGACGGCGACGGCGCGGCCGCGACTCCCGACGCTGGACTCGCGGCGCTTGGAGGCGGATGAGATCGCTCCCACCCGCGAGGACTTGCAGTGGGAGGCGCTGATCCACCGGCGGCTGCCGTACCTGGCGACGGTGACGGTCGAGTTGGCGCCGGTCGAGGAGCGACCGTGGCACATCCAGCTCACCGAATGGGGCGTACAGGTCGTCGAGCAGTTGGCGGAGGGCGTCCGCAACCACGACATCCCCTACTTTCCGGCCAATGACGGGCGGTACCACACCTGGCGGATCAGCATTCGGCCGGAGTCGTGGCACCTGCTTCTCGATGGCCATGAACGCTGGTCGTATCCGGGTACCTTTGCACTCCTGCGGGCGCGCTTTGGCGCCACCCGCGGCGATCCGCTGCATGGCGGCACGATTGACCTACGCGATGTCGTCTACGTGCGTCGTCCCGCCTGACGACACGCGGTGGCCCCCTATGGTCCCCCCGTCCCGACGGGGGGGACGGCGGCCGCTACCCGGCGACCGAGGCATAGACCTCCAGCAGGCTTTGGACGTACTGCTCCGGGCTGTAGCGGGCTAACACGCGCTCGCGGGCGCGGCGCCCGGCCTCCTGGCAGCGCGGCGGATTGGTGAGCAGGCCGACAACACCTCTGGCAACGTCACGAGGCGTAGGTGGCACTCGCGCGCCGATAGTCTCATCCACGATCTCACGGGTATGGCCGACGTTGGTGGCAACGATAGCGTTCTCGCAGGCCATCGCTTCCAGGAGGCTAGAGCTACCCAAGTTCTCGAATCGCTGACAGGAGACGAAGATCGAGGAGCGAGCCAGATCGCCGGAGATGTCCGCAGTGTGGGCGAGGCGCAGGACCGAGTCGAGGCGGTGGTGAGCAACCAGTGACTGCACTTGGTGTGCCAGCTCACCTTGACCATAGAGGGCAAACCGGGCGCCGGGGCAGTATTGGTGGATCAAGGCCGCCGCTGCGACGAACAGTTCGGGGTTTTTCTCGTAGTGGAGGCGTCCGGCCCAGGTGACGAGCGGCTCCTTCGCTGCACCCGCCGGCCATCGTAACGACGCCGGGAGCGGACGAAAACGCTCCGGGTCGGTGAAGTTGTCGAGCGTCACCACGTGGGCACCGCGATCCCAGCCCATGCAGCGCAAGGCGATCCGTTCGTCGTTACTGCACGCAATAATCGCGTCGGCGTGCCAGGTGGCGTGGCGCAAGATGGCGCGCCGCACGCGGGAATAGAACCGCAGCCGCGCGTAGCGTAGCTCACCGGCCATCGTGACGACCGTTGGGAAGCCAAGGTTGTAGAAGAGGGGAGCATAGAGCCAGAACGTCGGGAGCAGGAGCAGATGCACTACCTGCGGCTGCGTGTCTCGTAAGTAACGGAGCGTCCGGCTTTGGAGCCGGGTGTACGCCAGCAGTCGGCGATGCAATGGCAGCGGTGCGAATGCCGGTCCGAGGGAAACAATGCTCACCGCGGCGAGGGACCGGCGCAGCCAACGCTCACGCCGAATGACGGCGGCGGTTTCGTCCGCGACGAGGAGCGAGACGCGGCAGCGCCGGCTGAGATGCTGCGCGAGCGCCAATGTTTGATGCTCGGCACCGGAAAGATAGGGTGCCAAGAAGAGCAGGGCTACGTGATCCACTGGGGCGCCGGCTTGCATACTCATGTCGCCAGCCCCCCTATGGTCCCCCCGCTGCGGCGGGGGGACGACGTGTTCCCTCCCCTGGGCCGCCCGCTGCGGCCCGGCGACACCCTAACCCTCCCCCGTTGCGACGGGGGAGGGTTAGGGTGGGGGTTACCCCTACGCTGCCTCGTTTTCTGCGGCAACGATTTCCGGGTCGGGATTGATGATCCGCGAAATGCGTACTCGGCGGATCTCCATCTCGCCGCCGTGCAGGTCGTCCGAGCGCGTCTCGCCAAATCGTACTCGCTTCAAGAACTCCAGCGGCACACCGCTCCACACTTCGCGGCCGTCTATCGCCAGCGAGGTGCCGCTCGGTCCGAACTTCAGCGTGAGTTGATGCCATTCGGACGGGCTGGGGACCGGATCGCGGATCTCGAAGCCTACCGCTGGCCCCGGCCCCTCGGCCGTCGGGTGCGTGAGGTGCCAGTCCCCTGGGCGAGCTTGCAGCAGGAGCAGGCGGCCATCGCGGTTAAGGGCTTCGATGAGGATGTAGAACTGGCCAGCTAACCGAAAGCGCGTCTCCCAGGTGATCGTGTAGTCAGGCTGCCGCTCGCGCAATACGACCGGATGCCACGGACGCGGCGGCGGTCTTTCCAACTCGAACAGCGGCTCAATCCAACCGATGGAGCCGGCCGGCGCCTGCACCCGGACGGCACCGTCGGCAACCGCGAGAGTAGCGCCGGAGCCTAGCTCACGCTCCCAACGTGTCGGGTCAAGCGTCGCGGCATCGAAGGTCTCCTCAAAGACGACTTCCTCTTGGGCAAGCTGCCCGACGCTCCAGAGGCGGGCGTAGTGCCAGGCGTCACCAGGCAGCAGCGTGAGAATCAGGCCGGCGGCGGCCCATACGTAGGCCGGGGTGAACTGCCAGGCCAAGAGCACTGCCACGATGATGGCGCTGACTGCGGCGATAGCGACCGACCGCACGTAGGTATCGTAGGGACCATCGGCGATCACGTCATGCGTCATGAGCCGCGCTGCCACGGATAAGACCAGAATCAACCCGACTCCGCCGCTTCCCGCGAGGAAAGCACCCAGGTCTACGCCTGTGGACGCCGGCTTTGCCGGCTCTGTCTGTGCTGGAGAAGCTGCCATTATCGCACCTCACGGAGCCGTTCTATCCACCGCGCCAACTTGAGCCGCCGAAAGCCGATCAGGCTCATGCGAGCGAGCAGGAGACCATGTGACAACACCCGCACTTTGGACGCGCCATAGGAGCGGCGGCGGTAGCGAATGGGTGCCTCGATGAGGCTCAACCCCAAGCGGGCGGCACCGAACAGGAGGTCGAAATCACCGAATGGATCGAAGTTTCCGAAATAGGCGCGTCCGGCCGCCAGGCGGTCGTAGGCTTCCTTGGGCAGCACCTTGGTACCGCAGAGCGTATCTTTGATGCGCTGACCGAGGAGCCAGGTGAAGATCACGCTGAAGGCCTTATTTCCAACCAGGTTGGCGAAGCGCATCGCCTCGTCTTCCAGGGGGTAGACGAGGCGACTGCCATTAATGAATTCGGCGACGCCCTCGGCTATACCCAGATAGAACTTGGGTAACTCCTCCGGCGGGACGGTCAGGTCCGCATCGAGGATCATCAGGACATCACCTTTCGCGGCCGCGAAGCCCTTCCGCACGGCATCTCCCTTCCCCAGCGAGAGCATGAGGTCGGGCGGGGTCGCCTCGGACGCGGATGGTGGTAGGTCCTGTGTGTCATTGAGCGGAGCAATGTCGTCTCGCGGAACCTGATCAATGAGCACAATGTCCTTGCGCCCTTGATGCCGGGTTATCTGCTCGCGGATACGCTCGCGTGTGCCGTCGGTTGAGGCGCCATCCACAAAGACCAACTCGGTGTGGGTGCCCATCGTCGGGACACGCTCGACACATGCTTCGATGTTGCCGGCTTCGTTGCGGCACGGGACGATGACCGAGCACGAGAGCGGCCGTTGCGGCGGCCGTGGTTGCGGCCGTAGGACCCAATAGAGCACCAAGGCTAGATAGCCTAGCGATGACCGGTCGGCCGCCTGGTCCAACCGGGCGCCCAGCAGTGGCAAGCGGACGGGTGATAGCATAGCCTGACCATGCTCCACCACATCGAAGTGTGTTAAGCGCAAGAGGTTCTCGATATCGGGCGTGCCGAGCCAGTTTTCAAGACCGACCGGCATCTTCAGGCCGACTTTTTCGGCGAGCGCCAATGCCGGCCGCCACACGAAATTGTGACTGATGATAATTACCCGCGTGTCGGGGGTGGCAGCCGCATGGACCGAGCGGAGGGTTTGCCAGACATCATCAACGTACCCCAGCGTGTCGGCCAGGATGATGGTGTCCCATGGGCCATCGAACGGGACCGCTTGCGCGTCGCCCTCGACGAAGTGCAGCTGCGGATAGCGCGCGCGCGCCACGGCGAGGCTGCGCCGACTGATGTCCACGCCAACACCCAATGCTGGCTCCAAGCTGGCCAGCAGGTCGCCGGTATTGCAGCCCAGCTCCAGCACACGACCCTGCGGCGGCGTGTAGCGGCGGCAAATCGCGCTCAACGTGGCATGATAATGGGCAGCGCGACGTTTCCAGGTAGCGCGTTGCCCGGCGTGGCGGTCGAAGGCTGCGGCAACCGCCTGCCGCCGTCGCTGTGCAGCCTCCCAATAAGGAGAGGCATTGGTATCCATCGCCATATCAGCCGTCCCAGACAAGTCTATACTCCAGACGCGCGATACTTAGCTCACCGCCATGCAGCTCATCGGTATGCACCTCACCAAAGCGAATCTCCCGTAATGGCCCAAGTGCAAGCCCTCGCCAGACCTGATGCTCGTCAATCTCCAACGCTATCCAGTCCCCGGAACGGGTAACGCGCCAGGTGTGATCTGCGCCATCGGCAACGGACGCTTGGCGAACCTCGTGCCCTATCACCGCTCCATCGGGCTGGGGGACCGTCAGGTGGATACCGTAAGGTGTACCCTGCAAGAGCAAGCCGTCAATCACGGCGACCACGAAAAGCTGATTATCCAGGCGTAGGCGTGCCGTCCAGCGGAGCTCCTCGGTCACGGATGGCCTTCCCCAGCCCATCAAGTGCCACCAGCGCGGCCGCGGCAGCAGCAGTGTGGCCGGGCGTGGCGGCAGCGGCATGGTCACGTGGGCGATCACCCCAGGGGGGGTGCGGATCACGAGCCGGCCCTCCCGCACGCCGACCTCGGCGTCGTCTTCCGCGACGAACTGCCAATGCTCGGCAACGTCGGGATGCTGAAACTCCTCGCGCACCTGTGCTATGGGCACGCCGGCGGTCGGGGCCTGCGTCAGCCGCGCGATATGGAGCGCGTGTCCGGCAACCAAGATCATCCCCGTTGCTGCGAGCGACCAGGCTACTGAGCCGGATAACCAGGTTACGATAGCAGCAGCGGCCAGGGTGGCCAGCGCCGTCAGGATGATGCTGGCGAGAAAGGCGCGCTGGCCGCCGTGTGCTACGGGATGATAGCTAGTGGCAACGGCACCGGAGACGATCACGGTTGGGAGCATGATACTCACCGCCCAGCGAGCGGCGGCGGGGGTGTGGCGACGCCAGGTGTGCATCACCCACTCCCAGAGGGTTGTGCGGCTCTCGCTCGTCACCTGGTCCACCGGCAGGTGACGGCCGCGCTCACGAGTGCTCATCATCCGCGCTCGTGCGAGCGAAGCCACGCTGCGCCATCGTCGGGGGCAACGTCGAGCCGTGCTGGCGCCGGAGCAAGTCCGCCACCAGTCCCAGCCCGAACAGGGGGAGTACGGCCGCCAGTTGCAGCGCGCCGATTGTCCAGAGCACGGCCGCGCCTACCCACCAGCCCACTCCAATCGCGATGACGCCGGTCAGCGCACTGAGGGCCGCCAAGACGAGGAAGAGCTTGATGGGGTTGTAGCGCGTAATTGCCTGTACCAGAATCTGGGAGGCGCGCAGCGTATCACGCACGTAGCGCACTTTGCTGCTGCCGATCCGCTGATGGTAACTGATCGGTACGAACTTGACGAAGTAGCCAGTGCTCAACAGGGCCAGCGTCATGGTCGTCGTAAACGACATGCCGCGACTCAATGGGTCCGAGAAGGCCAGCACCAAGTCCCGCTGCATCACCCGGAGGCCCGAATTGACATCGGGAATGTGGGTACCCGTCACGAACGAGCAGAGCGCCCCGAAGGCCAGCCGGGCCGGAAACTTGAAGAGTGATCCTCGGTAGGCTCGGCCGGTGCGTGCGCCCACAACCATATCGTAGTCCGCGGCCCATTGCAGCAGCTCAGGGAGTGTTTCAATCGGGTACGTGCCGTCGGCATCGGTGATGACGATACGCTCGTAGCGAGCCGCGAGCACGCCGTCATAGATCGAGGCGCCATAGCCGGCGTTCTGCGGATGCCGGATGACGCGCACGCCGTCGCGTTGCCGCGCGATCTCGCCGGTGCCATCGTCGGAGCCATCATCCACGACGATAATTTCGTGCGGAGTGCCAAGCTCGCCAAGGACGGCCACGAGTCTGTCGAGCACCGGGCCAATGCCGGCCGCCTCATTCAGCGCCGGCACCACGACCGAGAGGGTCTGCTCGGTCACTGACCGCTTTCCATTGTCACTCATCGTGACTATCCGTGGACGACACGGCGTCAGTGGCGCCTCGCCACCGCTGCCAAAGGCTTTCAACCGCCACCAGGATGAGAATCAAGGGCAGCCCCAACCCGACGACGACGTCCAGGCGGGTCTCCACGGTGGCCGTGCCCGGCGCAGCGTACTGCTCTGCCCAGGCCGCCAAGAGTACGGCGAGAGCCAAACCCAAACCGGCGGGGTCAAATCGGCGTACCACCGATTGCAACATCTTGACCAATCCTGTTCATCTGGCCCCCACCCTTCCCTTCCCCCGTGCTGACGCCTAGGGGAGAGAAATGCCGTGCCCCTGTGGAGTGACGGGGACCATAGGGAGGCCAACGTCTACTATCAATACCAGGTCATCACGACTCTACCGTACCGATCAAACAGCCACAGCTCCACGATGTATCGCCCCGTCTGAATGCCAGCCGTAGCCGGGTCCAGGTCTACCTCGTGCCAACGCTCACCGTCGAAGTAGCGGCTCGCGTCGGCCCCGGCCGTTGGCCGGTGGCTATACCCCCAGATCGCCCTGCCGGCTAAGTGATTCCCCGGCTCGGGTTGGATCTCGACGGTCATGACCGGGGCGGCTTCGAGTTGCCCGCGCGTCACCGGCGTGCGAAACCACGGTCCACTGGCGCACCACCGTACCCGCTCGCGCTCCGGCACCGGCAGCGCCGTACCGTTAAGCGTCACCGTGACGCCGGCCGGCCGTGCTGTGCCCGATACGGCCAGGCACATACGGACAACGGCCGTCTCCGTCCGCTCCCATGCTGCCTGCCAAGCTGAGGACCCGAGCGGCAAACGCCAGCGATGTTGGGCCAGCGCCGAGTCGGAAACCCACGCTACTGATCCACCGAGCGGGCCGACCTGTGTCGTGGGGACAGGACCTACTGCGAGCCAACCGGTCAACGCCACAATCGCTCCCCCCAGCGCGAGTGCCGCCCGCACCCCAAACACCCGGTCAACGGTCAGGATCGCGACCGGCACGAACAGTGCCAAAAAGAAGGCATGGGCAGCCCACTGTGGCCACGGCGGCCGGGCGACTGCAAGCACCGCGGCGGCGACCAGCGGCGGCCCGATACTGCGTGCAAGCACCAATGGCCGGATGGCCCGCTCGATGTGTGCGACCTTACCGATCATGCGCCGGCGGCCTCAAACACCCAGGAGGGCGTCCAGTAGTGGAAACCGGCATCAACGCCCCCATAGCCCACCAGCGCGACCACGCTCGGCGCGATCAGCAGCAGCAGCCCGCCCGTCACGACGCCAGCCGCCAGCGTGTGGCGCGTTCGTGCTGCAAGACGACCCGTGAGCCGCCACCTCCCCATTGCTTGCGCCGCGTGGGTCAGACCGGCCGCTGCCAGCAGGTAGATGGCGGGATACGCGAAGAACGCCGTGCGGGGGATGGGGAAGAGGATGGCAAATAACACTGTTGCCAGGAGCGTGGCCAGGCACAGGGCGAGCGCCCAGCGCTGCACCCGCGGGCCGGCCACGACGTACCCATACGCAGCGACGAGGAGCATTGCGCCAGGAAATGCAGCGTAGATGGTCCCCGCACTCGCCACGAACTGTAGCGTGCGGTGGAATTCATGCCAACCGCTTAGGAGCGCTGACCACCAACTGTTCAGTGCCTCTCCGAGCAGGGCACTGTTCCACGTGTCGAACTCCAGCCCCACGACCGTTGAGCCAACGAGCGGCCAAATCTGGGCCAAGCCCAGCACGAGAGCGGAAAAGACCAGTGGGCGCGTGAACGGCGCCCGTCGCAACCCATACAGCCAGACGAACGCGAGCAGTGCGAGATAGATCGGATAGATCAGCGAGACGGCCGAGATGAGCCAGCCGGTGTGTAGCCAATCACGCCAGCGGAACGGTGGTCGCAGCAAGTCGGACCACTCCACAAAGGCGAGAATCGCCGCCACGCTCGCAAAACCCAAGAGCGTTGATATTGGGGTACCGACCATGAAGCTGAAGCCCTGTCCCGTCGCCGTCAACGTCCCCGCCGTCCAGGCGGCCGGACGACTGCCGAGCAGTCGTCCACCGAGCCAGTACATGGTGAGCGCCGCCCCCAGCCACGCGAGGGCGTTGATGACGACAAACGAGCGATAGTGTTCCATGAGCGGGGCGGCCAGCGCGCCGAGGTACGCGTAGCCGGCGCGGCGATCATAGATGCCGGTGCCTCCGGGGCCTCTCTGACCCTGCATAAACCTGGTTAGTTTAAGGAACGAATCGGCATCGCCGTTAACCGGTATCGCGTCCCAGAAAACAACATAGCCATCTGCGGTGGTATATGTTTTGGTGGGTTTACGAACGGGCTTCGTGCTATCCACGAAGCCGCCGAATTCGCCTGTGCGCGCCAAGGTCTGGGCACCGATCAACAGGGTGAAGAGCAGGACCGGAATCCAATGGCGGAGCCGGCGGCGCGCCGCCCGACGAATTCGCGGTGTGGCGGCGACAGTTTCAGCCTCACCCGCTGCCGGTAAGGTCGTTGCTCCCATTTCACGGCACTCCCAGCGTTAGGTTCCAGGCAGCAAGGTGCCTGCTACACCTCAGGCGCGACCACCACCGGCAGGCTCCGGCAGGTCAGTGGTGCTAGATGAAGCCGATTTCGGGCGCAGGCGACGCGAGACCCTGGCCACCAGCCAACTGCCGGGGACAACGAGGCTCCAGGCGATAGCCGCGCTCACATAGGGTAAGGCATGGTGAGCATAGCGGCCAGGAAAAATCTGTGGTGCTCCAGTGCCGGCCAAAAACGAATAAGGCGGGGCCAAGACCCACAGAATGACCAAGGGGATAATCCACCGCCGCGATGCCAGGAGCAGTCCGGTACCCAGCAGGAACAGCCACAAGAGCCGCTGGTCATGTGCGAGGAGCACGCGCGTAAAGATGTGCTCGTACCCGCGCAAGGAGATAACTGCGAATTCCGGGAGGGTGTGGTAGCCGAAGAAGTACTCCAGCGGCGTGATCATTGGCCCGGCTGCCCAGCCATCCCGTTGATACTCCTCCTCGGTCGGAAACCTCGGATCCTTGCCAATGCGCTCCTGAAATTCCAGGTTGCGATTGACCGTGGCGCCATAGTTTGCCGGGAAGAAGGGATTGCCGGTGCGGTAATAGAAGCCGCCATACATGGGGAGAACCAGTACCAGCACGACAAGCCATGACAAGGCAATCCCTCGCCACGACCACTGCGCCACCCACCGGCCGCCAACCGCCAGCATCACCAGCAGGTGAGGCTGCACTTCCGAGCGAGTGAGCACTATTGCCGCGGCAGCAATGCCGGCCAGCACGGGCCAGGACCAGCGGGCACCAGGGGCGCGGTGGCAGAGGATTGCAATTACGACCAGGAAGAGCAACGTGCCTAGCTCTTCACGTAGCCCGAGCACGGAGTTGGCAATATGTGCAGGGTTGACCGCCAGGAGCAGGCCGGCCAGCAGACCGGTCAGCGGACCGAGGCGCACTCTGACAAAGGCAATTGTCGCAGCGACTACCGCGACCGAGAGGATTGCGGACAGGAGCCGTAGGTGGAAGACGGAACTGCCCAGCAGGTCGAAGGTCCAGCGGACGAGAAAGATCCACAGCGGTTCGCGCACACCGAACGCCCGAATGTAGAACATCAACCAGGGCGGTAGGCCGAGCCGCGCCGCGTCGGCCGGGAGCGTGTCGGCGAAATTCTTGTAGCCCACTGCGTCCGGGAGCAGTTGCAGCAAGCGCACTTCCATCATCTCTGCCCAGCGGAGGTCAATGCCCACAAGTACTATCGCTACCGCCGCCGGAATGAACACCGCTCCTAAGAGCGATCCGCGCGTGGTGGCCTGTGACCCGTCTCCGGCCCACCTTCTGCGAATCACTTCCCAAATCCCCGCAATTCCTGGCCAGTGGCCACTGGCCACTGGCCATCTGGCCAGCGTGGCCGCCAGCGCCGCTACCCAAAACACACCCTGCGACACGCCGCCGGTCAGCGCGGGAATTCGCCAGAGCAGCGTTCCGCAGAGCAGCACTGCGCTACCCAACACGGCGCTTTGCCACCAATTCCACCTAAGCCGTGCAGCCGCGAGGTAGGCGAGCAGCGCCGCTCCGACCAGCCGGGCGAGATCGGGGAAGTCCAGTGGTGGCAGCGCATCCGGGGTTACGACGGTGCTTACCATCACCAAGGCGATGACCGGTGCCGCGTGGTCGGTGGTGTTATTCGCCCAAAGGCGGATTTGGTAAGCAGTGGCAGCGCCGAGCGCGGGTGTGAGGTCAAAACCCTGCCGGTCAGGGGTCAGCGTTCCGAACGAGGTATTCTCCGCCAGCTTGTGGTAGGTCTCACCGCCGTCTGCCGAAATCTCGACTCGGTTGGGGAACACAATGTCAGCGTTGAGCCGCCCGGGACTAGGCGGTTCCCACAACTGATTGTAGAAATCAAGCCTGATCCAAACCAGCGAGTCGGGTGGACGCTCGAAGCGATAGACGATCTCGCCCGCGGTGTGCGGGTCCAGGGTCAGGCCGACCAGCCCTGGGCGGAAGTTCAGCTTCGAAACCTCCGGCCTTGTCTCATCAATCCCTTGGTAGTAGGACTGATAGAAGTTGTAGTCTTCAGCGTCGGGCGGCTCGGCATGGAACAAGGGCCGGATCACCTGCGGCCAGCCCACTGCGCTCATGACTGCTATTGCGGCGGCGAGGACGAGCGGACCGCGGGCCGCGCGGCTGGCGCGGGTCAGCGAGGGGCGCAGCATGTTGCCGCGGACCAGGAGCCAGCCGCGCAGCCGTTCGGCACGGATGTCCAGGATCACGACGAGGACAGCGAGTGCCGCGACGGCGACCCAGCCGGGCAGCCAGGGCCACTTCAGGAGGTCAATCGTCAGCCGGGCAAAGGGAGCCAGGAAGTCACGCAACCCGACCGGGCCGAGCGAGCCGAGGAAAGCGATCAGCGCCGCTCCGAGAGAGGCAATACCTGCCAGCGCCGGGTACCGATGACGGTATAGGCGCACCCAGAGGAGGCGAGCCAGCCCCGTCCAGCGCTCGTTCACAGCGATCAGGGCCAGACAGATCACTGCGCTCGCCGACATCAGGTTGGCGGGCCAAGAGCCGAGCATAACTACGTTAACGAGCCACGACGTTGTTCGCTACCGGCTGAACGGCGAGACAACTGCACCCCGGTCATCCCCGTCCCGACGGGGGAGCGGGGGGACCACAGGGGGGCTAGCCGGAAATGTACAGACCGGCTCTAGTCGGGCAGCAGCGGCTTGACCGCCTCCAGCACCTCACTCAACTCGGGAAAGCGTCTGGTCTGATGCTTCGAGTACACCAGGTTGCCGTCTACCGAGACCTCGAAGGCGCCACCGGCACCGGGTACCAACGCCAAACTGGCGACCTGCTGTGAGAACGTACCGAGTAGCTCTTGCGCCGTCCACGCGGCGCGCGGAAGATAGTTTCAAGACACGCAGTATTCGATCCGGACGTTTGCGCCTGGGGCATCCATCGCCATGTTACTGCCTCCTCGCGGAATTCGGACAGACCAATCGTACCATGAACGGATTGGCGTTGCGACCGGCATCATTGTGACGCACAACGACGCGCCGTGCAACCAAGGCGACATCGCAGCCGCCGGCAACACCGGTCATCGTCTGGCCACTGCCGGTATCGAAACTGCATGTCATTCCTGGCTCCGATCCGCAGCGTTTCCGCAGCGTTTCTCCCTGTCTCTCGTGCCGTGAATTTGGTAGAATCAGAGTGTTCAGCCGGAGACGAGGGGCGCGTAATTTGGGGGTCATTGACACGCTGTCGGCCGGTTACGCTGCGGTGAATCGCCGCCTCTGGCTCCTCGGCATTCCCATCGCGTTGGACCTGGTGTTCTGGGCCGGTCCACGCCTTGGCCTGGACCGGTTTACGACTACCGTCACTCTGCCGCTCGCCACGTCGGGCCAAGCGGAGGGCATCCAGACCGTGCCGGCGTCGTTCAACCTCCTGATACTGCTGGCTATCCACGTGCCCACTTCCGAGGGCCAAGCACTGACCGTGGGAGAAGCGGCCGAGGTCACAGCCGGGGTAGCCGGACCGGGGACTGCGCTGCTGCTCGCCTTGGTGCTCATCCCGTTGGGCCTGCTGGTCGCAAGTGTCTACCTCACCGCCATCGCACAGCTCATTCGGAAACAGCCGTTCAGCCTGGCGGCGTTGCAGCAGTCGGTCATCTCAGTATGGGGCCGGGCATTGAAGCTGCACGGGTTGCTGCTGGCGGCTGGCGTGGTCGTGGGGGTGCCGGTGGGAATACTGCTCTTCCTCGCAGGGGTAATCCATGCCGCGCTGGCGACGCTGGTGTTTATCGCGTTGCAGTTGGCAATCATATGGGCAGCGATCCACCTCTACTTTGCGCTGCCGGCGGTGGTGGTCGGAGCGCACGGCCCCATCGCTGCGATCAAGTCGAGCGTGCAGGTGGTGCGGCAGAGCTTGTGGTCTGCACTGGGTCTCATTGGCATCATCCTGGTCATTAGCGTCGGTATCTCGCTAGTCTGGCAGGTACTCGGCTCGCAACCGCTGGGTACGTTGGTCGGCATCGTCGCCAACGCCTATGTGATGACTGGCCTTTCGGCGGCAACCCTGCTGTTCTACTACGACCGCACGCGCGAATCTGCCGATAGTGCGGCGCCAGACACGCCGCCGGCAGACTGGCCGGCCGGGTAACACGCGAACGGGACCGCCAAGCGCCGCGACCCAAGCAGCGAGAGAGCGAGAGATCGCCTGAAGCCATGAACGACAGTAGTCCTGCGCCAAACGAGTATGGAGCCGAGCAGATCCAGGTGCTGGAAGGGCTGGAGCCGGTGCGCCGGCGACCGGGCATGTACATCGGCAGCACCGATCATCACGGTCTGCATCAGCTCGTCTACGAGGTCGTAGACAACAGCGTGGATGAGGCGTTGGCGGGGTCGTGTGATCGTATCCGCGTCACCGTCCACCAAGACAATAGCGTGACCGTCGTGGACGACGGACGCGGCATCCCAGTAGACGTACACCCGGAAACCGGCCGGCCGGCGCTGGAAGTCGTGATGACCAAGCTGCACGCCGGCGGGAAGTTCGGCAGCGGCGGCTACAAGGTATCGGGGGGACTGCACGGCGTTGGGGTATCGGTGGTGAACGCACTGTCGGCGTGGCTGCGCGTGGAAGTGCGGCGCGACGGCCAGCTCTACGCGCAGGACTTCGTGCGCGGCGAACCGCAGTCCGACATGCAGGTGCAGTATGGCTCCCCCGGCCAGGGCACAAAGATCAGCTTCCTGGCAGATGACACGATCTTCGAGACCTCCAACTACGAGTACCGGACGTTGGTGCAGCGGTTGCGCGAACTGGCGTATCTCGCTGCGGGCCTCTCCATCACCTTGGTGGACGAGCGCAGCGACCGTGAAGTGAGCTTCTGCTTCGACGGCGGAATCACTTCGTTCGTGCGTTATCTGAACAAGCACAAGCGCGCTATCCACTCGACGCCGATTCGCATTGCCCGCGAGGTCGGATTCGATGGCCAATCCACGAGCATCGAGATTGCGCTGCAATACAACGATTCGTTCGATGAGCGGGTACTGACGTTCGCCAATACGGTGAACACTGTTGACGGCGGCACGCACCTCACCGGATTCCGTGCGGCGCTGACCCGGCAGGTCAACGACTACGCGCGCAAGAATGGGCTCCTCAAGCCGCAAGACGCGAGTCTGACCGGGGATGATGTCCGCGAGGGGCTGACGGCCATCATCAGCGTCATGCTCAGTGAGCCGCAGTTCGAGGGCCAAACCAAGCGCAAGCTCGGCAACGCCGAAGTACGCTCGCACGTCGAGACCGTCGTCAACGATGAGTTGGGTATCTGGCTGCACGAGCATCCGGACCAGGCCAAGCGCATCATCGAAAAGGCGCTCACCGCGGCGCGCGCGCGGGAAGCGGCCCGCAAAGCCCGTGACCTGGTGATCCGTAAGAGTGCCTTCGAGGGGATGGCGCTCCCGGGCAAGCTGGCCGATTGCATCGAGCGGGACCCCAGCCGCAGTGAACTGTTCATCGTCGAGGGAGACTCGGCCGGCGGTACCGCCAAGCAGGGCCGGCATCGGCAGTTCCAGGCCATTCTGCCGCTGCGGGGCAAGATTCTCAACGTGGAAAAGGCGCGGCTGGACCGGATGCTCTCCAGCGCCGAAATCCGCGCCTTGATTACGGCGCTGGGCGTCGGCATTGGCGACCAACTGGACGAGAGCAAGCTCCGCTACGACCGTGTTATTTGCATGACGGATGCCGATATTGACGGTCAGCACATCCGCACGCTGCTGCTGACGTTCTTTTTCCGCCATATGGCGCCCATTGTCGAGGGCGGGCATCTCTATATCGCGCAACCCCCGCTCTACCGCATTCCCTACCGCCAGCGGTACGTGTATGCCTACAATGACGAAGAGCGCGAGGACATCATTGCCCTGCGGGGCCGACCGACCGGCCAAATCCAGCGGTACAAGGGCTTAGGGGAGATGACGGCGGAGCAGCTCTGGGATACGACCATGAACCCGGAGACGCGCCAGCTGCTCCGAGTGGCCGTTGACGACAGCCTGGCCGCCGCCCAAACGATTGACACGCTCCTCGGTCCGGACGTTGCACCGCGACGGCACTTCATCCTGACGCACGCGAAAGACGTGCGGAACCTCGATACCATCGGGTGATCGAGGCGCACGCCCTGATGTCCATGCCACTGTCTTCACTCTAGCCCGGCCACGCACACGCGCCGAACCGGCCTTGACGAAATACGAGCGCGTGCCGCAATCTTGAAAGTGAACTGATGAAGGTCATCATCGGACTAGGCAACCCCGGAGCGGACTACCAACACACGCGACATAACGTCGGCTGGTGGGTGATCGAGCGGCTGGCGCGGCGCTGGCACGCCGGCCCGCCGCGTGCTCGGCACCGCGCGGCCGTGGCCGCCGCCGCCTTTCACGACGCCGCGGTGCTGCTCGTCCGGCCGCTGACGTATATGAACGAAAGCGGCGCCGCCGTGCAGGCGTTGGTTGCAGCAGAGAGCTTGGTCGGCAGTGACTTACTGGTGGTGTATGACGAGCTGGCGCTGCCGCTGGGCCAGCTCCGCGTGCGGCCGCGGGGCGGCGCCGGGGGGCACAAGGGGCTTGGGTCGGTGCTGGCCGCGCTCGGTACGCAGGACGTGCCGCGGCTGCGGATCGGTATTGGGCCGCCGCCGCCCGGTGTTGACCGCGTTTCCTATGTCCTGGGAGACTTCATGGCCGAGGAGCGGCTCGTGGCCGAAGGCGCTGCCGACCGCGCGGCGGAAGCGGTCGAATGCGTCCTGCGCGACGGGCTGATCGCGGCGATGGATGGTTACAATGCTGCGCCCCGCGCGGCGGCCGCCGCCGCACCGGCGCCTCAGACCGCCCAGGCTGCTCCAACCGACGCCGCTGGCCGGGATTGATGGCGCAGCCTAAGCAGCCACCCACCAGCCTCAGCGCCTATTGGAGCCGATCAGCGATCCGATGAAACTTGACGTGATGCAGACCCAGCGGTCGGGCGCGCTCTCCCCACTACTTGCGCTGTGGGAGGGGCTGCCCGTCTACCGCGATCTCGTGGCGGCGCTCGTGGCCGGCGAGTCCGGGCACCGGGCGCGGGTCGTCGTGCGCGAGGCGGCCAAGGCCGCCGCCATCGCCGGGTTGCACAACCGGGTAGAGCGGCCCGTCTTGGTCGTCGCAGCCGACGCTACTCGCGCACAGGAACGCTACGAAGACCTGCTCGCCTGGAGCGCCGCGTCGTCGCGGGTGCTGCTCTTCCCGGCATTCGATGCTCTGCCCTACGAGCAGCTGCCGGTGCCGGCCGACGTGCTCACGCGCCGCGTCGAAGTGTTGATCGCCCTCAGCGCCGCCGGCAGCCAGCCGCCGCCGCTCATCGTGACCTCCCCGACGGCACTGGCAAGCCTCCTGCCGCCACCAGCCGAGTTCGGCAATCGGGTCGTCGTGCTGCGGCTGGGCGAGGAACTGGCGCCGAGCGCCCTGCTGGCGGCGCTGGAAGCGGGTGGGTTTGCGCGCAGCCCGCTAGTCGAGGTCCCGGGACAATACAGTCAGCGCGGCGGCATTGTGGACTTCTTCCCCCCGTCGGCCGACGCGCCGATCAGAGTCGAATACTTCGGCGACGAGATCGATGCGCTGCGGTCGTTCGACCCGGCCACGCAACGCTCGACCGACGCGCAAGCCGAGGTAGTGCTGGCACCGGCCAGCGAACTGACGGCGTTGCCGACGCGCGGGCGGCAGGCCGCGGCGGCGATACGCGCGCTCGATTGGTCGGAACTGCGGCCGGAGGTCACAGAAGAGTGGCAGCGGCAGTTGGCGCTGGTGGAGCAAGGGCAGAGCTTTGCCGAGGCGCCATTCTTCGCCGCCTACCTGCTGGAGCAGAACGCCACCTTGCTCGACTACCTGCGGAATGCAGCGGTGATCCTGGATGAGCCGGAGGCCATCGTTCAGACAATCGAAGAGCTGGCAGAACGAGCGCAGGAGCTACAGGAGAAGCAAACCGCCAACGGCTCGTTACCGCCGTCGTTCCGGGCCGCGCTAGTCGAGCCGGAAACGCTGTGGGTAGACCTGACTGACCGGCCGCACGTGGAGTTGGCCTACCGTGCTCCGGTACCGGCCTCCGACTCTGGTGGGCCTGTTCACAACTTGGATGCCTTTGCGCCGCCGCCGAGTTTTGGTGGCAAGGTACAACAGGCCGTCAAGCAGGTGCGGCGTCTGCTCCGCGGCGATGGGCGAGTCGTCCTCGTTTCGCAGCAAGCGGCCCGGCTGGCCGAGCTACTGCACGAGACGGGGATAGTGGTATCGCCGACGGACCGGCTGGCCGAGGTGCCGGCGGCGGGTACGCTGGCCCTCGTCGCCGGCACGCTGCCGGAAGGCTGGCAATGCCCGGCGCTCAAGCTGTCGGTGTTGAGCGATGCGGAAGTGTTCGGCTGGCTGCGTCCGCGCCGCCTGTTCCAGCGTCGCCGGGCAACGGGAGAGGTCCTGCTCACCGAGCTACAGCCGGGCGACTACGTGGTGCATATTGACCACGGCATCGGGCGTTACATCCAACTCGTGACGCTGTCCCGCCAGGGCGGCGAGCGCGAGTACCTGCTGCTGCAATATGCTGGCAATGACCGCCTCTACGTCCCGACGGATCAACTCGACCGGGTAGACAAGTACGTCGGCGCCGCCGATCAAGAGCCGACGCTGCATCGGCTCGGCGGCGCCGACTGGGAACGAGCCAAGAGCCGAGTGCGTGGCTCCGTGCGCGACATCGCCAAAGGGCTGCTGGAGCTGTATTCGGCCCGCGAGATCGCCACCGGCCATGCCTACCCGCCGGACAGTGTGTGGCAGCGGGAGTTGGAGGAATCTTTCCCGTACATCGAAACGCCGGATCAGATCGCAGCGATCCAAGCGGTCAAAGAGGACCTGGAACAGGACAAGCCGATGGACCGGCTCGTCTGTGGCGACGTCGGCTTCGGCAAAACCGAGGTGGCGGTACGGGCCGTTTTCAAGGTGCTGATGGATGGCAAACAAGCGGCGGTCCTGGCCTCGACGACGGTGCTGGCTCTCCAGCACTTTCAGACATTCCGCGAGCGGATGCAGGCGTTCCCGGTCAACGTCGAGCTATTGAGCCGCTTTCGCACGCCGAAGGAGCAAGCCGCGGTCCTCGATGGCCTACGGCAAGGCACGGTAGACGTGGTGGTCGGCACCCATCGTCTGTTCCAACGCGATGTGCAGTTCAAGGACCTGGGCTTGATCGTCATTGACGAGGAGCAGCGGTTCGGCGTCGAGCAGAAGGAGCGCCTCAAGCGGCTGCGCCACCATGTAGACGTGCTGACCCTGACGGCCACGCCGATTCCGCGCACCCTGCACATGTCCCTGGCCGGGATGCGGCCGATGAGTGTGATTGAGACGCCGCCGGCGGCGCGGCTGCCGATCAAGACCTACGTAACGCAGACCAATGACGACGTGGTGCGGCATGCCATCCTGCGGGAGCTGGACCGGGGTGGGCAATGCTACTTTGTCCACAACCGCGTTCAGACGATCTATACGGCGGCGCGGCGCTTGGCGCAGCTTGTGCCGGAAGCCGATCTGGTGGTCGGCCACGGTCAGATGCCCGAAGACGATCTGGAACAGGTGATGGTGGAGTTCGCCAACGGGCAGCACGACGTACTCGTGTGCAGCACGATCATCGAGAACGGTCTGGACATCCCGAACGTGAACACGATCATCGTCAACGACGCGGCGCGTTTCGGGCTGGCCCAGCTCTACCAACTGCGGGGGCGGGTCGGACGTGGCGCGGCGCAAGCCTACGCCTATTTCCTGTATCGCCAGCAGCAGCCCTTGAGCGGGCAGGCGGAGGCGCGGCTCCGCACGATCTACGAGACGACCGATTTGGGCGCCGGCTTCCGCATCGCGTTGAAGGACCTGGAGATCAGAGGCGCCGGCAATCTGCTCGGCGCCGAGCAGAGCGGCTTCATGAACGCGGTCGGGTTCGATCTCTACGTGCGCTTGCTGGCCGAGGCGGTCGAGGAGTTGCGTGGCAAGCGCAGCCTACCGGAGCAAGAGCTGGTGATAGACTTGCCGCTCGGATCGCGGCTGCCGGACGACTATATCGGCGACCCCGATCTCAAGATACGCCTGTACCGCCGGCTGGCGTCCGTGACGCAACTCGATGAGGTTGACGCAGTGGAGCAGGAGTTCGCCGATAGGTTCGGTCCACTACCGCCGCCGGTCGTGGACCTGCTCTTCGGCCTGCGAATCCGGGCCTTGGCCCGCTCACGGATGCTGCGGGCAGTGGAGGCCACCGACCGCGAGTTGATCGTCCGCACCAGCCCCTTCGTCGTGACGGATCGCCTGGCGCTCTATCGAGCTTTCGGGCGCCAAGCACAGGTCCGCCGGGGAGTGATTACGATTCCTCGCCGCCCGGCCGCGGCGGAGTGGCAGGCCGACCTGCTCCAGTTGCTCGAACTGCTCCGAGCCGCCGGACGCCGGGGCGAGGACGGCACGGCAAAAGAGACTACGACCGTGGACGCGCGTTCATTAACCACTGAGCGGTCGAGTCTTTTCTCGGGGCTACGCGCCGGTGCTCGGCGGGGGGACGGGTAGTGGCCCCCCTATGGTCCCCCCGTCCCGACGGGGGGACGGCGGCGCGCCCCCGCCGCAACCGGCAGCCGAGCGGTTTTCCCTCCCCCGTCGGGACGGGGGAGGGCGAGGGTGGGGGCCAGGCGCCCCTTGCACAGCCGGTGACCTTTCCAAAACAGGCACAGAAACGATAGGGTAAGAACAGAGGCAACCATGGCAGGAGCAACCAAGCGACGAACCAAGCGGCCGGCGAAACGGCCAGCGAAACGGCCAACCAAGCGCACGGCAAAGCGGCTGGTGATTGTCGAATCACCAGCGAAGGCCCGCACGCTCGAACGGTATCTGGGCAAGCGCCACTACAGCGTGCAGGCGTCACTGGGGCACGTCCGGGACTTGCCCAAGAGCGACCTGGGTGTGGATGTCGAGCAGGACTTTGCGCCCAAGTACGTCATCCCCAGGGACAAGAGCAAGACCGTCACCGAGTTGGCGCGGGTCGCGCGGCAGGCTTCCGGTGTGTACCTCGCCACCGACCCTGATCGTGAAGGTGAAGCCATCGCGTGGCACCTGCTGGAAGCCATCAACAAGCGCGGCGGTGCCAAGGCCCGCGCCGCCGGACCGGTCGAGGGGCACCGGATCGTCTTTCACGAGGTCACCAAGACCGCTGTGCAAGAGGCTATCCAGCGCGCCGGGAAGATAGACGATGATCTGGTGCAGGCCCAGCAAGCGCGGCGGGTGATGGATCGGCTGATCGGCTACAAGCTGAGTCCGCTCTTGGGAGCCAAAGTGCGGCGCGGCCTGTCGGCAGGCCGCGTACAGTCGCCGGCCCTGCGGATGGTCGTCGAGCGGGAGCGCGAGATCGAGCAGTTCGTGAGCGAGGAATACTGGACCATTGACGCACTCCTGGCACCGGCCAGCGCCAACGGGACACAAGAAACCTCGTTTATGGCGCGAGTGATCGAGCACCGCGGCGAGAAGCTATCCATCGGGACGGAAGCCCACGCGCAGGCCGTGGTCAAGGCCTTGCGCGGAATGCACTTTGCCGTCCAGGACGTGCGGAAGCGCACGGTACGGCGCCAGCCGGCGGCGCCCTTTACCACGAGCACGTTGCAGCAAGAGGCCGGGCGACGGCTCGGCTTTGCGCCCCGCCGCACCATGCGCGTGGCGCAACAGCTCTATGAAGGGCTGGACATGGGGCGGGAAGGTCGCGCCGGTCTCATCACCTACATGCGTACCGACTCGACCAACGTCGCTGCCGAGGCCCTGGCAGAAGTGCGTCAGGTCATCGGGCAGCAATTCGGGCAGCAATTCGTGCCGGACAAGCCGCGGCGTTTCCGCACCAAAGCCAAGGCCGCACAGGAAGCCCACGAGGCCATCCGGCCAACCTTGGCCGCCCGCCTACCGGAGGCGGTGCGTACTCATCTCACCCGCGATCAGTATCGGCTCTATACGCTCATCTGGAAGCGTTTTGTGGCCAGTCAGATGGCTACTGCGCTCCTCGATACGACGCGCATTGACATTCGGGCGGCGCCACCGATCCCGGTCAGTACGAACGGCAGCATCGCCGACCTCCAGGCCGGCCCACCGGGTGTCGCGTCGGGCACCAGCGCAGAGCAAGACGGCTATCTGCTGCGGGCCAGCGGGAGTGTCGTGCGCTTTCCCGGCTTCTTGCGGCTCTACGAGGAGCGCCACGACGAGAACGGCAAATCGCCCGGCAAGCCGGGCGAGGACAAGGCGATCCTGCCGCCCCTCGCGGCCGGCGATCCGCTCACGCTGCACGACCTCAAGCCGGAGCAGCATTTCACGCAGCCGCCGCCCCGCTATAGCGAGGCCAGCCTCATCCGGGCGATGGAAGAGGCCGGTATCGGCCGGCCGAGCACCTACGCCCCGACCGTCTCTATCATCCAAGAGCGCGGCTACGTCGAGCGGCGCGAGCGGCGCCTACACCCCACCGACTTGGGCAACCTCGTCAACGACTTGCTTGTGGAGCAGTTCCCGGACGTGGTAGACACCAGCTTTACGGCCAAGATGGAAGACGACCTCGACCGGGTGGCGGAGGGCAACACGACGTGGGTGCCGGTGGTCCGCGAGTTCTGGGAGCCGTTCGCCAAGGCGGTCGCAGCGGCCGAGGCGACGCTGGAAAAGGTGCAGATCGAGGACGAGCCGACCGATGAGGTGTGCCCGGAGTGTGGCAAACCCATGGTCATCAAGCACGGGCGCTATGGGAAGTTCCTGGCCTGCACCGGTTTTCCAGAATGCCGGCATACGCAGCCGCTGCTCACCAAGCTGGGCGTGCCTTGCCCCACGTGCGGCAAGGACCTTGTTGTCCGCCGCAGCCGGCGCGGGCGCACCTTCTACGGATGCAGCGGGTATCCCGACTGCGATTTCGCGAGTTGGCAACGGCCCGTCCCCGCGCCCTGCCCGCAGTGCGGCGGTCTCCAGACGCAATCGGCCCGCGACAAGCTGACCTGTACCGTGTGCGGCCACACGCACGCGCCGACCGTGGCCGAGGTAGAAACCGAGACGGAAGTCGCCGTGCCGGCCTAGTTCCGGGCCTGAGGGGTGTGCTGGCCCCCTCCCTAGCCCTCCCCCGTCCCGACGGGGGAGGGAACACGTCGTCCCCCCGCCGCAGCGGGGGGACCACAGGGGGCCGGAATGACAAATATCGGAGATACATCCATGAGTATCCAACCACCTACGGCTCCCCAACGGCCCAAGGAGCTGACCACCAACGGGGAGGTGCGCGTAGACCCCTGGTTCTGGCTGCGCGATATTGACGACCCGGCGGTGGCGGAGTACCTGGAGGCGGAGAATGCCTACACGGCTGCCGTGATGCGGCCGACCGATGAGCTACGGAACGACCTCTACGAGGAAATGCGGGGGCGTATCAAAGAGGACGACTCAACGGTGCCGGAGAAGGAAGGGGACTATTACTACTACGTCCGCTTCGCGGAGGGAGCGCAATATCCCATCCACTGCCGCAAGCACCTGACTCTGGATGCTCCGGAGGAGATCATTCTCGATGTAAACGAACTGGCCGAGGGTCGGGACTACCTCCAAGTCGGTATTCTCAAAAACAGCCCCGATCACCAATGGCTGGCCTATTCGCTGGATACCGACGGCTCGGAGAAATTCGTCATCCACTTCAAGAACTTGGCAACCGGCGAGCACCTGCCGGAGACCATCTCCAACTCCTACTACTCCCTGGAGTGGGCCAACGATAGCCGGACCGTCTTCTACGACGTGCTCGACAAGAACCAGCGCCCGGTCAAGATACTGCAACACCGGCTCGGCCAAGACCCCGCCACCGACAGGCTGGTGTACCGGGAGACGGACGAGCGTTTCTTCGTTGACCTCCGCAAGTCGCTCAGTGGGCGTTTCATCTACGTGGTCGCCAGCGGCAACAATATGTCCGAATGGCGGTTTCTCGATGCCAACCGCCCGGACGGTCAGCTTACGCTGATCGAGCCGCGCCGGCCCGACTTCGAATACGACGTGGTGGACCACGGCGACACATTTTTCGTGCGGCACAACGGCGACGGCGCCAAAGACTTCAAGGTCGCCGAAACGTCCGTGTCAACACCCGGAAAAGCCAACTGGCAGGACTTTATCCCGCACGAGCCAGGTCGCCCGGTCCTGAGCGTGCTCTCGTTCCGAGACTACCTGGCCATTACCTTTAGGCGGAACGGCGTACCCCATTTGCAGGTGATGGCACTGCCCGGGAAGGAAGTCCACACCGTACCCTTTGACGAGGAGGACTATTCCCTGCGTGTGAAGCGAGGCCGGGAGTGGGCAACCACCGTCCTGCGGTTCACCTACGCCTCGCTGACAACCCCGGCCACCGTGTACGACTACGATATGCAGACGCGAGCGCGGGAGCTGAAGAAGCGGACCGAGGTATTGGGCGGTTTTGAGTCCGAGCACTACCGGACCCGCCGCCTGTGGGCCACCGCCAGCGACGGGGCCGCCATCCCCATTTCCGTCCTCTACCGGAAGGACACGCCGCGGGACGGATCGGCTCCCCTGTATCTCTACGGCTATGGTTCCTACGGCGTGGTCAGGGAATCGGACTTTAGCTCCAACCGCCTCAGCCTGGTGGACCGGGGATTCGTCTTCGCGTCGGCCCACGTTCGCGGCGGCATGGAATTGGGCTGGGACTGGTACGAGCAGGGCAAGCTACTGCACAAGAAGAATACGTTCACCGACTTCATCGCCTGCGCCGAGCATCTGGCGCAGGCGGGCTACGTTTCGCCCAAGAGACTCGTGGCGGTAGGCGGCAGCGCCGGCGGGATGCTCATGGGGGCCGTGGCGAATATGCGGCCCGACCTATTCCAAGCCATCGTTGCCCACGTGCCGTTCGTGGATGTGCTGAACACCATGCTGGACGACACCCTGCCGCTCACCACTATGGAATACAACGAGTGGGGCAATCCCCAGTCCAGTGAGTTCTACGGATATATCAAGTCCTACTCGCCCTACGACAACGTCACGGCCCAGGATTACCCGCATATGCTCGTGACGGCTGGCCTGAGCGACCCTCGCGTCACCTACTGGGAGCCGGCCAAGTGGACGGCACGGCTCCGCGACCTGAAAACGGACGACAACCTCTTGCTCCTGAAGACTCACATGGAGTCGGGGCACGTCGGCGCCTCCGGCCGATTCGAGCGGCTGAAAGAAGCGGCCCTGGAATACGCCTTCATTCTCAAGGTCCTAGGGATGGACGGAAAATAGTAGGTCCACTCGCTACGGGGACCGTAGCTCGCGCCATATGGCTTGCAGCAGGAAGAGCGCGCGGAGGTGCAGGCCGGTCGCGGGGTCGAGCTGCAACGGGTACGTCTCGCACAGCACCGCCAGTGCCGCGCGGGCAACCTCCTCGAACGGCCGGTCCGGTGCCGCCGCGACCGCCGTGCCGACTACCTCGGCCACGTGCTCGGCAATCTCCAGACTCTCCCGCAGGAAGCGCGTCGCGGCCGGCCCGCGCCGCACCGCCGCCGGCCGCCCTTCACGGTCGAGGAAGTTGTGTCCCATGCAGAGGACAGCCGGCTCCAACTCGATGATGCGTTCGAGGCTGGCGCGGTAGTCGGCAGCACTGGCGAAAACGAGCGGGAAGCTCCCGACCTGGCTGCCGAGTCCTTGCACCCCGTCGCCGGTAAACAGCAGCCGGCGCTCCGGCCACCAGTACCCCACGAGGCCGCGGGCATGTCCGGGCAGGTGGATGGCCTGCAAGACGATGCCGCCGCCGAGATCAAGCTCCTGCCCGGCCGTAAGCCAGACGTCAACCTGTGTCGGCAGGCCGATGTTGTCGGCGAACTGCCCCGTGTAGGCCGCCGCCAGCGCCGCAAAGGCCGGGACCTCTGCTACCAGGTCCCGGTAGCTGCGTGTGTGGGCGGCGATGTCGTGAAAAAAGCGCTCTTCCGCCGGGTGTGCCACCACCTGCGCGCCGCTGGCTACACCACGCAGCGCCTCATTGCCGCCCATGTGGTCCCAGTGACCGTGCGTGTTGAGGACGAACCGCGTGTCGGCCAGGTTCAGGCCAGCCGCCGCCAGCGCCGGACCGATCACCGCTCCGGGCGAAGAGCTTACGCCGGTATCAATGATCGCCGGTTGTGGTGCCTCGATGAAATAGGCCATGACCTGACTACCCGCCGCGAACGGGCAGGTAATCCGCCACACCCCGTCCAACTCCTGTACGGCTTCTTTTTCTGACATGCACCCTTCCTCGGAAGCCAGCCGGACCGTAACATTAGGCCGGGACAGCGTCAAAGCATCAGTGCCTATGCATCCGCTCACGGACCGGCGGGTGGTGCCAGGCCAACCAGCCTGAACAATGCCGGCACATCCAGGTAAGACCGCAGGAGGTCGGCGAGGCGGTCGTACTGTTCCTCCGGCGTCGTCATCGTGGGCGTTGCTGCGGTCAACTGTGCATCCAAGCCGCGTTGACGCGCCAGCCAGGTGATGAGTGCGTGGCGCACCGGCGGGTCTTGGAAAAGGCCGTGCAGATACGTGCCGATAATCGTCCCGCTGGTGCTCAGACAGCCGTCCGCGTAGCACACTTCTCCATTCATGACGGAGAATGGCGCCAACCGCTCCGCTCGTGTGCCCGGAGCCGCTTGTGAATGGCCCATGTGGATTTCGTAGGCGCTGAAGTCCGCTCCCCGCGCCGCGGCGAGTGGCCCATGGCCGGCTGTGACCCGCGCCCGAACCTGCCGGGTGTGTTTCTCGGTGGCAAAGGTCGTCACCACGGGTAGGAGCCCAAGCCCCAGCGTCTCGCGCTCCTGGGACTCGACGCCGTGGGGATCGAGAATACGCTCTCCAAGCAACTGGTAGCCCCCGCAGATGCCGAGCACCGGCACGCCGGCGGCCGCGAGACCGACGATCCGCGCATCGAGCCGAGCGGCGCGCAGAAACCGCAGGTCGGCCACGGTGGACTTGCTGCCGGGGATGATGAGTGCATCCGGCCAGCCGAGATCGGCGTCCTGCTCGACGTAACGCAGGCGCACACTCGGCTCGGTGTCGAACGGCGCGAAGTCATCGAAGTTGCTGATGTGCGGCAGCCGCACAACGGCGATGTCGAGCTGGCTAGTATTCGTGCCGTCTCCAGCTATCGGACGCTCGTCGAGCGCCACCGAATCCTCGTCGGCAATCCGAATGTCACGGTAGTAGGGGAGAACACCCAGGGTAGGGATGCCGGTCCGCCGCTTCAGGAAGTCGAGGGCCGGTGCGAACTGCGCCACATCGCCGCGAAACTTGTTGATAACGAAACCGCGCACCAATGCACGCTCGTCCGGCTCCAGTAGCTCCATTGTGCCGACCAGCGCCGCCAGGACACCGCCCCGGTCAATGTCGCCAACCAGCAGGACTGGCGCTCGGGCATAGCGAGCGACGCGCATGTTCACGATGTCGCGCTCCCGCAGGTTGACCTCGGCCGGGCTACCGGCACCCTCGATGACTACCACGTCGTAGGTGGAACGCAGGGTATCGAGGCTTTTGGTAACGACAGCCCACCGCTCGACATACCTTCGTGCATACTCCGATGGATTCTCGTTACTGACCGGCCGTCCCAAGAGCACCACTTGGCTGCGACCGCCGGCCTCGGGCTTGAGCAGAATGGGATTCATCTCGACGGTAGGTGCCACGCCCGCCGCCGCGGCTTGGACGGCCTGCGAGCGGCCGATCTCGCGGTCATCGGGCGTAGCGAAAGAGTTGAGCGCCATGTTCTGGGCCTTGAACGGCGCCACGCGATACCCCGCCTGTCTGAACAGCCGGCACAGTCCGGTCACGAGGATGCTCTTGCCCACCGCAGAGGCCGTGCCCTGCACCATCACGACGCGGCCGGGCGTTTGCCGTCCCATTGTGCTGCGTGTTCCAATCCGTCGCGTTGCCAGCGGGACCCGACTGCCTAGGATTCCGGTATGCGCCGGCACGACGAACGGCCGGCAGCTCTACTTGGCTGCCAGTGGTCGCCGGAAGTCGAGCAGATACTCGAACGTCGTGCCCATCGTGATGTAGTTGCTCGGCCAGCCGAAGATGCCGACCCGATTGACTATGTTGGTCCGATCCCAGATGATCGTGTTGCGTAGCTCGTAGCCCACTTGTCGCAGCGCCTCGATCACCGCGATGTGGATGGTGATGCGCTGATTTTCCCACCACATGTCGGGCACGTTGATAACGCAGTGGCCGCCGGGGCGCAGCACCGGGAGGAGCGCGGCGAAGATCGCGCCCATTTCCTCGGTATATCGGTCGAGGGACAAGGTGCCGAGGTCCCGGGGGTCCTGCGAATACTGTTCCACTTTCAGATATTGGTCGTTCCGGCGGAGATTGCCGCGTCTGCTTTTGTTTTTCCGCCGGCGATTGAGCAGGTTGGCGTAGGGCGGCGAGGTGAAGACGAGCGCCACGGACTCCGGCCGGAGCTGCTGACGAATAGCTCGTGCGTCGGCAACGAGCGCCAGCTGGCGGGGACCGCCACGGCGCTCGGCCGCTGCCGCCAGCCGCTCTTGAGCCGCTGCCACGTAGCTGGGTTGGAGATCGTAGCCGACGGCGTTGCGCTCCAGGTCCTGCGCTGCGACCAGGGTGGTGCCGCTGCCGACAAACGGATCGAGCACCAACTCCCCGCGATGGCTGAATAGCTCGATGATCGCTTTGGCTAAGGCGATGGGGAAGGTGGCCGGGTGAATGCGCTTGTCTCGCACGTCGCGCCCTTCATAGGCGAACTGCCAGACTCCAATCTGTCGCTTCATCCACTCCTTAGCCGTCAGGCAGTTGAGATGCTTCGGTGGGCAGTCGCAGCTGCGGGCCGTACCGAGGTCGCCCGGCAACGGCTTGGAGGCGGGAGACGCGGTAGTTGCAGTAGACATAAATAGCAGCGCCACGCCGACTTAGAACTTCTCGGTTTCGACCACTTTCTGCCACATGAACTGCACGATGAGGCGCAGGATGGCTGCGATGGGGACCGCGAGCAACATGCCCATGATGCCGCCGAGGACGGCGCCGGAGAAAATGGCGAACATGGTGAGGACCGGGTGTAGCTTCACCACCCGGCCGACGACGTTGGGGATCACGAAATAGTCCTCGGCGTGGCGCAGCACGAAGTACACGAACGCAATCACGGCTGCATACACGATCGGCGTCCAGCCGAAGGGTGGGGTCTGCCCGAACGAGACGAGCACGGCCAACCCCCCGGCCGTAATGGGGCCAATGTAGGGGATCAACTCGAGGAAGCCGGTCGCAATGGCCAGCACGAGGGCGAAGCGCACGTCGAGGATGGTGAGCGCAATGTAGGTGACGGTGCTCATGATGGCAACGAGCGCCAACTGACCGTAGATAAAGCGCACAACGATCCGGTCAATCCGCTGCGCCAGCGGGCCGAACTCGGTACGAAAGCGGGCCGGAATGTGGCGCCGGCCGAACTCACTCAGGCGGTTCAGGTCAATCAGGAGGTAGAACGTGGCGACCAGCGTCAGGAGGAAGTGCAGGACGGCCTCAAGCGCCTCGACCGCCGTTTCCAGGAGCCGGCGAGTCGCCTCAGTCACGAGGTCGTTGACCGCGGGGCCAATGTCGGCGACCAGCGGCTGGATGTCCACCTCAAAACCGAACAACACAATGGAATCGGTGGAAGCCAAGAGCGCGACAATCTCATCCACGAGGCCCGGTAGGGCCTCGCCAAGGTCCTGTATCTGACCGAGCAAGAGCGGCGAGGTCGTTACCCACAGCCAGGCAATGGCCGAGCCAAGCGCCACGTAGATGATGGCAACGGCCACAATGCGCGGCACCCGCAAGTACCGACAGACCAGCTTGACGACCGGATTGAGCAGATAGGCCAGGATCAGTGCCCAGAGGAAAGGTGCGACGATTCCGCGGACCGCATAGAGGAAGACCAGCGCGGCCGCGATCAGGGACCAGAAGACGGCAATCCGTCCGCGCGGCCCAAGGGACCACCCCTCGGGTGGCCGTGGTGGCGGGGCCGGCTTCGCCGGCGCGCCATCACGGCGCGGGCGGGCCGGCGGCGGCCGCCGCGAGCCAAGTGCCCTTGACGACCGGGCCGGAGCACTGCGACCGGTGGTCCGTAGCTCTGGGGAAGACGATGCGGTCACTTCGCGCTACCACCTGGGCATTACGTGTGCGAGGCGATGAAACGGGGAGATCGGATGAAACTCCATCCTGGGGAGGTATTGCTATGAGGATAGCACGCGCATGGCGCTACCATCAACCACTCGGCCGACACTGGCCGCAACCAGGCACACCGCCTCGGTGCCTCCTCCGACTGAACGAATCCGGGGGGATGAAGGTTGTGGAGCGCCGGGTTAGCCGGATGCATTGCCATTGGTTGCCGTTGCTGCCGGCCGCTCGGGTGGTGGGGCGGTGGGAGCAGTGCGGCCACCTCGGCGCGAGCGACGGTTGCGCTTGCGTGTGCTCTTCCCTTTCGCCGGCCGGCCCGGTGTTGCCTTGCGACTGGGAGGCTGGATTGCATAGACCCCAGTCACGACGCGGCCCCGTACGTCAGGTAAGAAGTCGAGCACAATCCGGCCCTCGCGCAGCAACTGGCGGATGAATTGCGCGCCGCGATTGGGTAGGCCGATGTATACGACGCCGTGGGTAGTCTGCAGCGGGATGGCGGCCTCGCTCTCCAGACTGAACTGGCGGCGAATATCCGCCACACTGGCGTAGGGGCGGCTCTGGATGTACCCCCACAGGTTGCCCTTGGTCACGTTCTTGGCCATCACAGGGAGTATAACGCGGCATTGCGGGTCAGGCTCCGGCCCCCCTATGGTCCCCCCGTCCCGACGGGGGACGGCGAGGCAGCCCCTGCCACGACGCCCGGAGGACGCGCGGCGTTCCCTCCCCCGTCCCGACGGGGGAGGGCGAGGGTGGGGGCCAGTGCCGGTCCCTCTCCGCCGCCCGGACGCCGCGCCGCATCAGCTGGATACGAGGGTTCACGCCCCATTGAGGAGCGACGCGATGCGGTCGTACACGTCGGCGAGGAGCGTGGCTATCTGATCACCCAGGACCAGCAGCACGACGACCACCGTGACGGCACAGAGGCAGATGACGAGCGTGTATTCGACGACGCCTTGGCCGTGCTGCGGCTCCGACAGGCTACTTGAGCGCCGTGGTGTGGATATGCGGCGAGGCACTACGCCGGCCGCTCCGGGGGGCGCCGGTGCATGGCTGGCGAGCGGCCGGCAACCGGCCGTGCCGCGACCGCCGTGCTGCTTGTCGCCGAGCCATTTTGCTCGCGCGGCTTGGCTTTGGCGGCCAGATCGCGCTCCTCTTGCTCCAGGGCGGCGAGCTTGTCGAACTGCCGGGTGCGGCGGTAGTAGGCCCAGCGCTTATACCGCCCTATCTGATCCGAATACTCACGCCAGTCGTGCGTGTATTCATCGCGTGGGGCCACCGGGGCATTCGGGTCGTCCGGGGCGATCAGGAGGTTATCGGCGTACTTCAGGAGCATCCTGGCCACTTGCACACAGATGATAAAGGCACCCAGCGCCGCCCAAAACGCATAGCCGCCAAACCGAAAGCTCCAAAACTGTGACAGGAGGAAGAAGCAGACGATCAGTGCTAGGGGCGCAAAGGTCAGCGCGGCAAACGTGAGCAGGAAGGCGATCATGGGGAGTGCGACGTCGCGCATCGGGAGAACGCCTCCTCCCCCGGCTCCAGAACTCACCAGCCGGCCGGCGGGATACCGCTGTCATTGTAAGCGGCCAGCGCAAGCCGGTCAACACGCGATGCCACTGACGGGACCGCAGGGGCAGGTTTCCGTCAGCGGCCGCCCTCTTCACGCGGCAGCTGTGGGAGTAGCGGCGCCCGCTCGCTCTCGATGGGCGGCAGCTGCGGCCGGACTTGCGCTCTGGGGACAACGTTGATCGAGATTTGATCCCAGCCGTCCGCGCCATCGGGCAGCGACGCCGTGTGCGCGGACGGCTGTACGTTGCCCTCGCCGTCGGTGGCCCGCACGAGCAGGCGGTACGATCCGGCCTTCGGCCGCCACGGCACCGTCCACAGTGACCACGCATACTCGGAGAGCGCCGGTCGAATGTCGGCGGTCATCCAGGTCCGCGCTTCGTCGGCGCTCACTTCGACCTTGGAGATGCCGCGCGGCCCGGCGAATGCCACACCGCCGATGATGTGCTCCGTGTCGGCCTCAATGCGTGAGGCGTTCTCCGGCACGTCAATGCGCGACATGGTTTTGACGGTGGCGATATCGCTCCAGCCCCGCTTTTGCCAGAAGCCGATGTAGTCGTGGTCCACCAGTTCGATCTTGGTGATCCACTTGACGTTCTTCATGCCGTAAATCTCCGGCAGCAGCAAGCGGATGGGGAAGCCGTGCTGCGTGGGGAGCGGTTGGCCGTTCATTTTCCAGACGAGCATCGTGCCCGGGTCCAGGACCTTCTCGAAAGGAAAGCTGTCGGCGTAGTTATCGGCGCCGTGGACCACGACATCCTGTACCCCGGTGCCGATTCCGGCGGTGTCCAGAAAGGTCTTCAATGGCAGGCCTTCCCACCGCGCATTGCCGATGTACTCGCCGCCGACCGGATTGCTGATGCAGATGAGCGTGTGAATTTGCTCGCGGGTGGGCATCGCCATGATGTCGTCGTACCGGAGGGTGTAGGGGCGCTCGACCAGCCCGGCGATCTCCAGCTTCCAGTCGGCTGCGTCAACGGTCGGGTCCCGGAAGTTCTTGGAGACGGTGTAGTGATCGTCAATGGGCGTGATTTCGGACTGCATTCCCGGGGCGCGGGCATCCCGGCCGCCTCCGCCGCCCATCGTCAGCGTGTTGCCACCGAAGGAGCGCGTGAGGAACTGCCAGAGACCGATGCCGGCGACAATGAGCACGCCACTCCACGCGACTTGGACGAACGTGGGCCGGCGGGCTTGACGCGGCCCCGGCGCCGCTGCCGGCGCGGTTGTCGGCGTTAGTGCCGGGATACCGAGCGTCGTCTGCAACGCCACCAGCGTCATGCTGAAGGTGGCTACACCGACGAGTCCCGTGAAGAACTCCAACCCGCGATTCTGAACGGCGGGCAGGAGCAGCCACAATACGAGCCAAAAGACGGTCGGCAGACCACCGGCGAGGAACCACGTCTCATGCGCCCGCGTCGTGAGCCGGCGGCGCTGGCGCCGGATCGTCAACCCGAGGCCCCAGAGTGTGCCCAGTAAGAGCTGTCCGCCGAGCAGCAGCGTGAAGCCGAGCGGCTTGAGGGCCTCGCCAAACGTGGCGATACCGTCGGCCTGGGCGCTGACCGGCGTGACCGTTGGGACCCACTGCGCGATCAACTCAATCGGCATGAAGGCCTGAAAGGTGAAGCGTAAGAAGAGCATCACGGCCGTCGCGCTGAGGATGGCCAGCAATCCGACCGCCAAGCCCTGCCAAACCAGTTTGGATGTCAACCGAGCGGCAGCATCATTTTCATGTCCCGTACCACTCTCCATCACAGTGGCTCCTCCCTTTCACGTTGGCGTCGGCCCACTGCCGGTGCCCGGTCTCCGGCACTATATCTCCCGTTATGGCCCCGGCGTTATGGCTACCCGGCATCTATATCAGTATACACAAGGTAGCGACGGGGAGTTTGTGAGCGACCTAACGGCCGTCGGTGGCTGCTACCGGGCGGCAGCGGCGCCCCTCTCGACAGCGCGGCGGGCAGCCTCGGCCCACCGCAACACCTCGTCGCTCACGCCGAGGCGGCGACAGGCCGCGCGGTCATACCAGCCGAGTCCCTGCCCGGCGCTCTCGCCACCCAGGCGCGGCGGTACCGGATCGCGGGGGACGGCGGCATAGATCAGGTCAATGTGCTGGTGATGTGGTGCCGGTGGGATGTCCTCCAGTTGGATGCCGAGCGGGCGGCACAGCCGTTGCGGACCGGGCGGCGCGGGCCTTGGATCGTCGAACGTATCTACCAGCACAATGTCGAGGCCCGCTTCTTCTTTCGTCTCGCGGATGGCGGCTTCGTCGGGTAGCTCACCCGGCTCGACGTGCCCGCCCGGCGGCAGCCACATGTCCAGCTTCTTGTGCCAATGCAGGAGCACGGCGCCGTCATGGACAACGAACACCGCCACGGTGAATTCGCGTTTGGGGTGGGCGTTAGCCCCGTTCTCGACCGGGTGTAATGTGGTCATGCTCACCATCAGCGTGGGAGGGTGCGCCTACTCTGGCGCGGCCAGGATGGCGGCCGCGTAGTCCTCGGCATTGTCCGCGGGGTCGTAGCCCAACTCGCGTTGGGCGCTAGTGATGTCCCAGTAGCGCCGCGAGTTGCCGGAGATCGCGTTATACACCCCAAAGGGAATGCTCGATTCGATGGACCGCCAGGTGAGCTGGGCCATGTCGCGCGCGCTTAACCAGGTGGCCAAGGTGCGGGGCGCCGTGGGCTGCGGCACGAACGAACCGATGCGGAGGCAGATCACGCGCAGGCCGAAAGCGTCGGCATAGTAGCGTCCGAGCGCCTCGCCGAACGCCTTGGACGCGCCGTAGTACCCGTCGGGGCGCACGGGCAGCAGCTCCGGCCGCTGCGGGACGCCGTCCGTCTCGTACATGCCCATGACGTGGTTGGTGCTGGCAAACACGACGCAGTCCACACCGCGCCGATGCGCCGCTTCGTAGATGTTGTAAGCACCGACGATATTCTTGGGCAGAATGGACGACCACGGCGCCCCGGTGTTGGGGTCCGCAGCCAGGTGGACGACGGCATCCATCCCCTCGCAGGCGGCCTCCATCTGCGCCAGGTCCGTGATGTCGGCAACGATCACCTCGTCCCGGCCCTGCTGCGGGAGGACGGTGCGGTGGTACATCAGCCGGAGGCGATACCGCTGATGTAGCTCGTCGCGCAGCGCCCGCCCGATGACCCCCGCGGCGCCGGTGACGAGCACGCGCTTGGCCGCACCGGGCGTTTCGCTCATCGTGGACGCTCCCTTTTCGGCGTGATTGGGTTGGGTTGACATTTCCGAGTCCGGCCCCCACCCTGGCCCGCCCCCGTCCCGACGGGGGCGGGAACCTGCTCCCTGCCACTACCTAGTTAAGTTCGCAACTTTCATGTAGGGAAGGGGCCGGGTGCCGGGCCAAAGCCGCACAGCTGGTGGTCGGTGTGGTGCGGCCCCTCACGAGGACTGGCCGCGGTGACTGAGCAGTGCTCGCAGCCGGGCCACCTCCGCCTCGGCAGCCGCCATCCGCGCCTCGGCCACCTGTCGCGCTCCAGCTTCGACAGTGACCTGCCCTTCTGCTACCGTCGCCCGCCCTTCTGCCACCGTCGCGCGCTCCTCCGCCACTCGCCGCGCGTCGGCCTCGACGCTGGCCCGCTCTTCCGCCGCACGTCGTGCCGTCGCCTCTTCCTGTGGCGTCGGCAGCCATCGCTGGCCGGCCGGGTCGTACAGCCGCAACTGCTCCCCGCGCGCGTGCAACGCCAGCCCCAGCACCTCACTCCACAGTGATCCATCCTCACCCGGCGACAGCGGCCGGTACCGATCCTGGTGCAAACGGTAGCCACGACACGCCGGCCGCAGGTATTCGCTCAGTGGATCGAACAGGAAATACTCCCGCACGCCCAGCCGCTCGTACAGGTCGTACTTGCTGCGGAGGTCTTCCCGTCGCGTGCTGCGCGAGGTCAACTCGAACACCACGGCCGGCGGCACCCCTTCTTCCCACAGCTTGTAGATGCGCCGTTGGCGGTTGGGTATACCCGGTACTACAAACACGTCGGGCGCGACCACCCGCCGCGGATCGCCTTCCTGGTAGTACACGAACAGATTGCCACTGATATAGACGTGCGGATCATCGCGGAAGAAGGCCTGGAGCATCCCGATCAGCGCGAACATCAACTGGCGGTGGACATCGGTTTCCGCCACGGGTTGGCCGTCCGATTCGGGATAGACGACGGCCGCGCCAGCCGGTGCCAGTGGACGGGTCAGCGTCGGCGTCACCATGGTTGCTCTCCTGCATCGTCGCACCGGACGCGCGGTTCCGCTTCAGTGTAGCACGGGTGGGACAGCGGCCCCTTGCCTGGCCCCCCTATGGTCCCCCCGTCCCTCCGTCGGGACGGGGTCGGTAGGCTCATTTCGTCCCCTCGTCCTTGGTCCCCTGCACGGTGGGGGGACGGGCGCAACATGTTGCGCCCCTACGGAAAAACCTACCCTTGTCAGGGCCACAGGAGGGCCGGTGCTCTACCTGTTATAGTGGACAGCACTGCTGATCGAGAAAGGATCGCCCCATGTCCGTGCAAGCACCGCAGAGCACCGACCGTTTCTTTGCCGAGCAGTACGGCCTCGGTACTACTGAGTTGGGCCGCCTGCTCGATCTGGCGTTGGCGCGTGGTGGCGACTATGCCGACGTGTTCGTGGAGTACTCACTCCACCGCAACATCAACTTCGAGGAAGAGACTATCAAGTCGGCGAGCGCCAGCACGGGGCAGGGGGTAGGCGTGCGGGTCGTGAGCGGCGATGCCATCGGCTATGCCTACAGCGAGGATTTTGCCTGGTCCAGCCTGCAACGGGCCGCGCAGACCGCCGGCAATATCGCACAGGCGGGGGGGCAGCACGCGCCGATTGCCGTCGCAACGGTGCCGCTGCCGGATTACTATGCGGTGGAAAACCCGGCCGTCAACGAGCCGGCCGAAGCGAAGCTGGACTTGATCCGGCGGGCCAACAGCACGGCGCGGGCCTACGCGCCGACGATTACGCACGTGATGGTGATGTTTGCCGAGGAAGAGCGCCGCACGATGGTCGCCACGAGCGAGGGGGTGCTGGCGGCGGACGTGCAGCCGCGGGTGACGCTTGCCTTGCAAGTCGTGTCCGAGCTAAACGGTGACCGGCAGAGCGCGTTTCAAGGGAGCGCGGCGCGAGAAGGGCTGGCGTACTTCACCGACGAATACTCTCCCGAGGCGACGGCCCGCGAGGCCGCGCGGATGGCGACGACGCTGCACGACGCCGTAGACGCCCCGGCCGGCGCGATGCCGGTCGTGCTGGGTCACGGCTGGTCCGGTGTCTTGCTGCACGAGGCCGTGGGGCACGGCTTGGAGGCCGATTTCAACCGCAAGCGCACCAGTCTCTATACCGACCGCGTCGGTGAGCAGGTCGCGGCCCCCGGCGTGACTCTGATTGACGACGCTACGCTGCCCGGCTATATCGGCTCGCTGAACATGGATGATGAGGGTACGCCGGGCCAGCGGACGGTGCTCATCGAGGACGGCGTGCTCGTGGGCTACATGCACGATTGGATCAGCGCCCGGCACTTCGACACCGCCCGGACGGGGAACGGCCGGCGCCAGAACTATCACCACTACCCGGTGCCGCGCATGACCAACACGTACCTGCTCGGTGGCGAGGCGGACCCGGAGGAGATCATCGGCTCCGTGGACAAGGGCGTGTACTGCGTTAACTACTCCGGTGGGCAGGTCAACATCAGCAACGGCGACTTTGTGTTCAGCACGGTTGAGGCCTATCTCATTGAGGGCGGCAAGCAGACGGCGCCACTCAAGCACACCAGCCTGATCGGGAACGGACCGACGCTGCTCCAGAACGTCACCATGATCGGCAGCGATCCCGATATTCCGAAGCGTACCGGGACGTGTGGCAAGGAGGGCCAGGGTGTGCCCGTTGGCGCCGGCTGCCCGACGCTGCTCGTCTCGGAGCTGAACATCGGTGGCACGCAGCAATAGGGAAAACGCTACCGCAGTCAGGAGTACGTGCAATGTCCGTCAATGGCGCCGATCTCACCGAACGGGACTACCTCGACGTGGCAGAAGCGGCCGTGGCCGCGGCGCGGCAGGCCGGGGCCGAGGAAGCGGAGGCCGCAGTCAGCGCCGGTAACGATTTCTCGGCGACGGTCCGGCAGGGCAAGACGGAAAAGCTGCTCGAATCCGGCTCCAAGGGATTGTCGCTGCGGGTGTTCGTCGGGGGGCGGGCGGCCTCGGTCTCCACGAGCGACTTTGCCCCCACTGCCATTCGCCGCGCAGCGAGCGATGCCGTGGACCTGGCCAAGATCAGCGACCCCGACGAGTGCGGTGGCTTGCCGGACGCCGGTTTTGGCCTGTCCGCCGCTCCCGACGACCTGGAGACCTATGATCCCGCGACCGCCACATTGACCCCGGAGCGCCTGATCGACTGGGCCGGGCGCGCCGAGCAGGCCGCGTTCGACGCCCACGCGCGTGTGACGAACTCGGACGGCGGCTCGGCGGGACGCACCACGATGCGGGTGACTCTAGCCAACAGCCACGGTTTTGCCGCTTCCTATCGGCGCAGCTCCTGCGGCATCGGCATCGAGGCCATCGCCGACGACGAGGAGGGCAAGAAACGCAACGGTTGGTGGTGGAGCAGTCACCGGAGCGCCAGCCAACTGGAGTTGCCGGAGGCGGTAGGTCGCACGGCGGCCGAACGCACGGTGCGGCAGTTGGGCGCCCGTCAAGCACCGACCGGCGCTGTCCCGGTCGTCTGGGACGTGACCGTAGGTCCGGCGCTGTTGGGGATTTATGCTCGCGCCGCCGACGGGCACGCGGCCTACCGGCGGTCAACCTTTTTGCTCGGACGTGAGGGCGAGACTATCGGCTCGGCGAGCGCGGTCATCGTGGATGATCCGACGCGCCCTGGGCTGCCCGCCAGCCGGCCGTTCGATGCCGAGGGCCTGCCCACCCAACGCAACGTACTCTTCGACGCCGGCCGCTTCACCGACTTTCTCCTGGACACGTACAGCGCCCGCAAGCTGGGCAAGATCAGCACCCACAGCGCCGGGCGCGGCGGCGCGCTGACGACCGTGACGACCTCCAACTTCTATTTGGAACCGGGTACCCATACCCCGGAGGAGATCATTTCCTCATTGGACCAGGGTCTCTTTCTCACCGACCTGATTGGGTTTGCCGAGAACATCACCACCGGCGATTTTTCGCGCGGCGCCGGCGGTATCTGGATTGAGGATGGGCGGCTGACCTACCCGGTGAGCGAGATCAACGTCTCCGGCCATCTCGCCGAGATGCTGTCCAACCTCGATATGGTGGCGAACGACCTCCGGTTCCGCAGTGGCACCGCCGCGCCAACCTTCCGCATCGGCACGATGATGGTCAGCGGCCAGTAGGCGCCGCCAATCCGGCGCGGCCGCCCGGTTGCACGAACGAGGGGAGATGGATCATGACTTCCGCAAGCAGCGCCGAACCGGTCATCGAGGTAGACGGTCTCACCAAACACTACGGATCCGTGGTCGGCGCGCAGGACCTCTCGTTTACCGTGCAGCGCGGTGAGGTCTTCGGCTTCCTCGGCCCTAACGGTGCCGGGAAGACGACCACCATCAGGATGCTGCTCGATGAGATTAGGTCAACCGCGGGCCGGGCCTCAATCCTGGGCCTCGATACCCACGCCAAGTCTGTCGAGATACGCCGGCACCTCGGCTACATTCCCGGCGACCTGGCCCTGTACCCCAACCTGACCGGGCGCGATACCCTCACATACTTTGCGAACTTGCGTGGCGGCGTGGATTGGTCATACGTCGAAGAGCTTGCCGAGCGGCTCGATTCCGATCTCTCCAGGAAGGTGGGCAACCTCTCCACCGGCAACCGCCAGAAGGTCGGAGTGATTCAGGCATTTATGAACCGGCCGGACGTGCTCATCATGGACGAGCCTAGCTCCGGTCTGGACCCCCTGATCCAACGCGAGTTCCAGAACATGGTGCGGGAGGTGGCCGCCGACGGGCGAACCGTGTTCCTCTCCAGCCATACGCTATCCGAAGTGCAGCGTGTGGCCGGACGAGTCGGGATCATTCGCCAAGGTCGGCTCGTGACCGTCGAGTCCGTCGCCGATCTCCGGTCCAAAGCGATGCGCCAAGTCGAACTGGAGCTGGACTCGCCGGCGGAAGCCGCGGTGTTCGTGGCCGTGCCGGGGGCGCGTGACGTGACGGTCGAGCACAACCAGGTGAGACTGTCCTTTGATGGTGACATGGGCACACTCCTGCAAGCTGCGAGTGAGCAGCACACCATCGTTGACATCACCACCAACGAGGCCGACCTCGAAGAGATTTTCCTCACGTACTACCACGATGAGGAGGTGATGGACTGATGTTAGTGACCGTCTTCACCAAAACAATCCGGGATCGCTGGCTGGGATGGACCATCGCCGTCGTCTGCCTCATACTACTCACCCTGTATGGGATGGCGGTCTACCGTCAGATTGACCTTTCCATCCTCACCTCGATGCCGGAGGCCTACGTCGCGCTCATCGGCATCCGCGAGGACGTTGACGCAGGCGGTCTCGCCGTCGGCGCGATCCAAGGTCTCTACGGCGCCATCACGCTGGCGGCGATGGCGCTGGCGATGGGCGCTGCCTCTGTCGCTGGCGAGGAGCGCGACGGGACCATGGGCATCCTGCTCGGCAATCCCAAGGGCCGGACCCACGTGCTCGTTTCCAAAGCTGCGGCGATGGTGCTGCTCGCGGCGGTGAGCGTGCTCATCTTGTGGGGCGCGGTGTATGTCATCGCGGCCATGCTGGGCGTTGAGATCGGGGGCCTGGACGTGGAGGCGCTCTCCCTCCACATGTTCGTCAACGTCCTCTTCTACGGCTTTCTGGCGACGGCGATCAGCGCCTGGACCGGCAACCGGGGAGCAGCGGCCGGCGTGACAAGCGCGGTGATCGTCCTCTCTTTCTTTGCCGTCGGCTTGCTGCCGCTCATCGAGGACCTGAAAGAACTGGTCAAAGCCTTCCCGTGGTACTACTTCGACGGTAGCGACCCGGTCTATAACGGTATCAACTGGGGCCATCTTGGCGTGCTACTGGCCGGCGCTGCGGTTTTTGGTGCCATCGCCGTGATCGGGGTCAATCGCCGCGACCTGAAAGGGCAGTCCGTCGGCGTAACGCTGATAGATCGACTGCGCGGCAACCCGCTGACTAGGAGAGTCATCGGCCAGTTGGCAGGCTCGGCCCGTGTGTCCTCGATTTGGCTCAAGGCGGCCTCGGAGTATCAGGGGCTACTGCTGGTGACGGCGGCGGTGATGTTCTTCATGATGGGCCTGATGATGGGTCCCTTCTACAAGGCCATCCCCGAGGAGAGCCTAAAGGCTTTCGAGGGCTTGCCGGAAGCCCTGCTCGCGTTGGCCGGCGGTGGCAACATCAGCACCCCGGAGGGCTGGTATCAGATCGAGACGTTCGGCCTGATGGCGCCGATCTCGGTCATGGTCGTGACCGTTGCCATCGGGGCCGGCGCGTTGGCCGGAGAGGAATCGCGCCGGACCATCGGCCTGCTGCTTGCCAACCCGGTCCGGCGCTCGCGGATTGTGCTGGAGAAGAGTTGGACGATGACGCTTTACGCCTTCGCCGTCGGATTTGCCACCTTCGCCGGCGTGGCGCTCGGCTCCCTGCTCGCCGACCTCGGCATGGACATCGGCAACATCGCCGCAACCTGCCTGCTGCAAACGCTGCTCGGTTTGGCTTTCGGCGCGCTGGCGCTGATTTTGAGCGCCGGCACGGGACGGACGAGGATTGCCGTCTTCGTGACCATCGGCGCGGCGCTCGTGCTCCACCTCGTCAATGGGTTCGCCGCGCTCAATGAGCGCATGGCGGACGTGGCGCAATGGCTGCCCTTCTACTACTACCTGGGCAACGATCCGCTGAACAACGGCCTCGATTGGAGCCACGCGGCGATTCTCGCCGGACTGGCGCTCGTCTTGATTGCGCTATCGGTCCTGCTGTTCGAGCGACGGGACCTGCGGCAGACGGGCTAAGGGGGTGGGCGAATGGGGGCAACGCACGTAACGGTGACGATTCGGAACCCGGCGCAGCCGGAGCGGACGTGGGAAGGGCTGTTCCTGGTCGATACCGGAGCGACGGACTCCTTGGTTCCCAGGCCGCACTTGGAAGCTATCGGTCTGGTGCCTAGGGGGAAGCGGATTTACGAGCTGGCGGACGGGAGCGAACTCAGACTAGACGTCACCGTCGCCGAGATCGAGTTCATGGGCGAAATCGTCGGCGGCACAATCATTTACGGTGAGGCTGGCGTTGAGCCGCTGTTGGGGGTGACGGCGCTGGAGTCCGTGGGCATTGAGGTGGACCCGGTGAGTCAGCGGTTGAAGCGGCTGCCGGCTGTGCGGCTCAAGCGCCTGGCGTCTGAAAGAGGGAGATAGCTACCTGGATGGGGTGGTCTTCACCCCGGCTAACGATCTAACGATCCCAGTCGAGGATGACACCAAGCCACGCGGCCGGCCCGTGCGCCAGCCGCGCAAAGACAGCCGGCGCCTCCGCAGCCGGTGCGATGTCAGTGACGAGGTTGTCCACCTGGAGCCGACCGGCAGCGATCAATTCGAGGATACTCAGGCGGTTGCGCGATTGCGTCCACGGGAACGTGTGGTGTGGCCACAAGGGCGCACTGGGTTGAAAGGCCCCGATGATGGTCAGCTCCTTGCGCTGGATGTCATCGAACAGGGAGATTTCGACTGTGCCGGGGAGGCTGCCGACAATCACGATCCGACCGCCCATGCCGGCTAATCGCAGCAACGTCGGCAATGTCCGCGGCGTATTCGTGCATTCGCAGCCCACGTCCACGCCGCGTCCGTCAGTAATGCGCTCCACCGCCGCGACGACGTCTTCCGTCGCCACATTGATGACGGCATCGGCGCCGTTCGCACGCGCCGTAGTCAATCGCTCGTCTACGAGGTCAACGCCGATGGCGGGGCGCCCGCCGGCGAGCCGCGCGAGTTGTAGGGTCAACTGACCGACGACGCCTTGCCCCATCACCGCAACCGACTCGTCGAGGGCAATAGCAGCCTTGCGGACACCGTGCATTGCCACGCTGCCGAGCACCGCGAACGTGGCTTGCTCATCGGTCAGGCCGGCCGGGAGAACTTGCAGGTACTCCGGGGCGCGCTGCCTGGCTGTGCCGGCCGGCTGCTCGCTCAAGTCAACGAGCGCATGGCTGGCGTGGCCTTTCTGGGTGGCTACCCGGTCGCCAGGCCGGACCGCAGTGACCGCCGCACCGACCTGTTCGACAATGCCGACAAACGAGTAGCCGGGGCGCACCGGAAAACGGGACGGGCCGCTCGGCGCAAGACCTTGAAAGCCCTTGACCTCGGTGCCGGCGCTGACCAAGGTGCGCGTCGCGCGGACCAATACTTGGTGCGGCGCCGGCGCCGGGAGGTCAAATCGCTCGATTTCCCCGCGGCCGGGACCGGTGAAGACCAAGCGGCGTGCCCCACGTACCCCGCCTGACCGAGTATTCATACGCCCAACTCCCGGCGCTGGTGGACGGGGACGCGCCCGCCCGTGCTCCAGCCGCGCGCCGCGTAGTAACCGGCGATCATCGAATCCAACTCCGTTTGGGTGAGCGCGGTACCGCTGGCCGGGCCGTCCGGCAGCGGCTCGGCCAGCAGGCGCGGCGGCAACGTGTCGTCCGCGCGGCACCACCCCTCGCGCTCGTTGTAGACCTTCTTCAGCACACTAATGCGTGCGCCAACCTGCCGCACCTCGGCGGCATCCACGTCCCAGCCAGTGACGAGCCGCCAGAAGTGCGCGGCGTCGTCCTCGAAGTTGTCCAGGCACTTGCGGATGAACTTGCAGAGGATCAGCGAGTCCATCACCGCTTCCCGGTCCTCGGCCGCTGCGGCCAACTGTCCGCGCGAGGCGTCGGCCGCGAGGCGATCTACTTGCGTGGAGAAGTCGGCTTCATAGGTGGGCACGCGGTTGTGGCAGGCGCCGCGCGAACCGATTGCCAGGCCCAGCGCCATCGTCTTCAAGCTGCGCGGCTCGTAGCCGGGTAGCTCCAGCCCCTTCACGTGCATCGCCCAGGCCGCCGAGCCGTGACCGACGTGGGCAGCCGCCCGGCGCGATCCTTCCGCCAGGAGATGCCCAATCCCTTCGCGGCTGCCGATGCGCTCGACCAATGTAGCCACCGCCTTCTTGCTTCCAAACCGGAGGTCGAGACCGTCGAGCGCGCCGCGATCCAGCACCCCGCGCTCGGCACCTTCCATCGCCCACGCAATCGTGCCGCCGGTCGAGATCGTGTCCATGCCCAACTCATCGCAGCGGGCCGCGAGGTGGAGCACAAAATCGGGATCGTCAATCCCAAGCAGCGGTCCTAAGGCGAACAACGTCTCGTATTCCAGGCGCCGGGTCCGGTGATTGCCCTGGCCCGCGCCATCCTCGCCGGCGGCGCCCTTCCCGTTCGATACGCGGAAAAGCTGCTCACAACCGATGGTGCAGTTCGCGCAGGCCGTGCGGCGCACGTAGCGGTCCGTATGCAGGCGCTCCCCGCTCAGGCGCTCGGCGCCCTCGAACGTGGCCTGCTGAAAGTTGCGCGTGGGCAGTGTCCCGAGCCGGTCGAACGTCAGCAGGTTGGCAACGGTGCCTAGCTCGCGGTACTTGGCCGTATCCGGCCCCAGGCTACGCTCCCGCAGCCGCTCGGCTGTCGCCGCCAGCGCCTCGGGGTGGGCAACGGGCACCGACCAACCGCCGCATAATGCCATCGCCTTGAGGCGCTTGCTGCCCATGACTGCGCCGGTGCCGGTGCGCCCGGCGTGGCGGCCGTCGTTGCTGATCGTGGCGTAGCGCACCAGCGCCTCGCCGGCCGGACCAATCGAAGCGACCCGCCAACGTCCACCCAACTGCGCTCGCACGGCCGCGGCGGTGGCATCGGTGTCATAGCCTAGGAGATCGCTCGCGTCGAGAAAACGGACCGTCGGCTGTGTTTCCTGTGGCCCCAGCCACGAGATTGCGACCGTGGACCAGCGGGCTGTCGCGCCCAGCAACACCACCGCGTCAATGCCGCAGCGTTTCAACTCCAGCGCCAGGTGGCTCGATGAGAGCGAGTCACCGATAAAGCCGGTCAGCGGTGAGCGCGCCGCGACGGTGAACTTGCTCGTGGTGGTCAGCGGCGTCCCGACGAGCGGGCTGCCGACAAACAGCAGGGCATTATCCGGGCCGAGCGGGTCGGCCCGCGGCGGCGTCAGGTCGTAGAGCAGCCGCGTCGCCAGTCCGGTGCCGCCGAGCACCGACCGCAGCATCTCGGCCGGCAGCGGCTCCAGCCGCCACGTCTGCCGCGTCAAGTCCACGACGAGCATCCGACCGTGATAGCCAAACAGACGGTCACTCATGTTGCAGCTTTTTCTCGTTGCCGCGCTGCCGCTACTAACCGGCCGCCCCCGGCCGCGCTGGAGATGAGTAGGAGCCGGTCGCCATCCACCAGCGGTGCATCCGTCCGATCAACGAACTCGCGGCCGTTGCGGTTGAGCAGGTAGCCGGTGCAGAGCGCATGACCGTCCGGCGTGAGCACCGGCCCCACCAGCGCCGGGCACGCCGCCGCCAGCGCAGTCAGCGCGTCCGCGACGGTCGCCGCGCCACACTCGCCGCGCCGCTCGTCCAGCCGCACCTCGACTGCGCGCCGCGCCGCCCGCAGCCGCGCCACTCCCAGCAACTCAACCGTGCAGCGCATCGCCATCGTGGCAACCTTTATCAGACGAATCACCCACTCAGGACCTGTGTGAGTGGAAACCCACAGTTACGTACCTCTATGAAATACGTCCGGCCTCGAAAGCTCACTCGCGACTGGTCCTTGCGGAGAACTCTGATGCCCGCAGAACTACCCCTACCGCAAAGTAGGAGTGGAATGAAGCCCTTGCAGGCTCTTGCTCTTAGCAAATTCTCCGCGACCTGCGCTCCGCTTTGCAATTGAGCGATAACTTGCCCCGCATCGTAGCCGCCACCCTTGAGTTCTACTGGAACTACCCAGAGGCCATCGCGATCACAGAACACTATACAATCACAGCGACTCTGACTTGTACCAGAGAGTATTTGTTCAGGGCTGACAATCACATGATCCTCTGCCGCTACGCCCCTGAGGTCGAGAGAACATCTGCGTTCCGCGCATCTAGCGATTCGCGCCTGCCCGTTCTCAGCACGCAAATCATCAATGATCTGGCTCATGTTCCATCGCCGCACGATCAAGCCGAACCATCTCGTTGTACAGTGATTCCGCAACACGTGTGAATTCGTCTTCGGGTATGCCATCCCTGTCCGTTACTGGCAACTCCCTGATGACACTGCTCCCGGGCTCTTCATCCGTCGTGTCAAATAGGTATGCGCCGACAGATGATGCAGGGATGCTTTCGTCGTCAGAATAGGCAAATTTTTCTCGCTTCTCAACAGTTAGTGGCTTTACACGGATAAGATTTGTCAACTGTTGGAGGAAATAGTCGCTATGTGTCGTGAGAAGTAGATTAACGGAGCCGTTCAGGAGCCGAGTTAACCCGAGCGCCAGTTGTACTTGGCTCGCTGGATGCAGGTGTGATTCCGGCTCCTCAAGAATGAGGGTGTCCCTAGGACGTGTCAGATTCCGGATGAAAAGAATTATGGGAGCCAATTCGGATACCATAGACGATGTTTTGTGTAGTTCAAATCTCTCCCCATCACGGGTGTAGTAAATCTCGGGATAGTTTAGGCTGCTACCATCTCTCATGGACACACTACCATGGATGATCTCTGACTCCAGAAAACTAGCGACCTTCCTTATTGCAGTAGTAGACTCTCGACTCCTTTCAAGCGTAAGTATTAGACCTATAAAGTCAGAAATAACACCGGTTAGGCGCGGTACGTCCAACTCCTCAATCCCAGCAAGGGATGATTGGCGCACAACGAAGCTGGCCAATGCCTTGTGGCTCTGCAAGATTCCTGATCTCGCAGCTGGTAGATAGTAGGTCGGTGATATCACCTCTCCCATGATTTGCACAGCGCTTTCGGACAGAAACTCGATAAGTGGCAGCGATGGCCGAGATTCATCTCTATCCACATCAAAGTAACGGAGAGGGTACCGAGAGTAAACCTTATATTCGGCAGAGGTCAGGTCTACTTTCTTGGCAGTGACGACCAGTTCTCGGCCGGATGCTTTCAACCTTAGCCCAAATGCAGGTTGTGTGCTACCGATAGATACTGTGAACAACTTGTCCGGTGCGAAGTTAGACGAAAGGTCACCAAGTTCAGTACCAAAACACCGCTCAATCTCGCTGCTAAGTGACTCTGCTAGAGATTCCAGATAGTCTTCTACGACAATCTGAAGTGCCTGCTGAAGCGGCTCCGGCAAATCAGCGTAGTCAATGTCTGCCGCTTCGGATCGAACCGATCGCCTACTACCTTGGGCCAAACGGCTGGCGAGCCATGCCAGCACCTCTTCGCGTGCTTCAGTGCCCTCCAACACAGCCAGTGCTCGTTCGGATATGTCAAGCCCATGGCCTCGCAAGCGGCGCAAATACGGCCGGCGCAGCCATGATGCGTCCCAGATCGAGTCGAGAGCCAACGTGCGCGAGATCGCATAGATGAGCGTTGCCATATACGACTTGCCGGAGTTGTTGGCGCCGACGAAGACCGTCAGCGGGCGCAACTCGACTGTGCCCTCGCGGATGGGACCGAAATTCTCGACGGAGACGGTGAGCATCTTTGTATCAATGCCTCGCTACCAGGGTAGCATAGCCGGGCCGCCATCAGCGGGGTCAGCCCGCCGCAGCGCCAGCGCGAGCAAAGCCAAGACGAGTCAACACGTTTTGCGGAAGGTCAGGCAGTAGTGGTGGACGGTGTTGCTGACCCAGGCGTTGCCGTAGCCATACGGCGCCAGCTTCACGTCGTCTTGGCACCAGAACCGCTCCGGGCACACTTGCAAAAACTCCGCTAGGGCGGCGGCGAGGTCCCAGGCGAGCGGGTAGATCGTGCCCTGCTTCTTGACGTTCTTGACGACGACCGTGAGGTAGCCGCCGGGACGCAGCCGCGCCACCACCTGCCGATAGACCTCCACGAGCGCGTCAACAAACTGCCCGTACTCGGCGACGTTGCCCACGTCGCGCGGATCGTCGCCGTAGCTGACGTGCAGGCCACGCTGCCGGCGTCCGCGCTGCGTCATCGCCCCGCGCATGTTGAGCATGTCCCAGTACGGCGGGCTGGTGATGCAATAGTCCACCTGCGCCGGCAAACCCTCGACAGCCGCGAGCCGCCGGGCATCGCCCTCGACCACACGAGCCGTCCCCGGCATGCATCCGGCCGCGGCGAGACGCTGCCGGGCGATGGCCGCGTACTCCGGGTTCAACTCGATCCCAAACCCGCGCCGGCCGATCCGGCGGCACGCCAGCAACGTACTGCCCGTCCCAGCCATCGGATCGAGCACCAGGTCGCCCGGCTGCGTACACCGTGCGACGAACTCCGCGACGAGCGATTCGGGATAGGTAGCGGGATGTGTGCGCTTGCCCGGCTCCCGCGGCGGCGGCCGGGGCACAAACCACGAACGCAAGCGCGGCCCGATCAGTGGCCGGTGGCCCGTGGCCGGTGGCCCGTGGCCGGTAGCCCGTTGTTCCTGAATCCTGGCGACTGGCCACTGGCGATTGGCCACTGATTCGCGGCGGAAGTTCAAGGCGTAGTAAACCTGACCGTCGGTCTCGAAATGCGGCGTATGCTCCTGGCCGGTTGGAGATTTGGCGGGCGGGAGGCAGCCGATTTTCTCGTCCTTCAGGGTGAGCCGGCCGGCCAGATACCGTGCTAGCTCCCAGGCGAGAGGCACGATCACGCCGTCCTGCTGCTTATTGCCAATGAGGACGGTCGCATAGCCGCGCTCGCGCAGCACGTTCGATTGGCCTAGCGCGGACCAGAACGGTGCCGTCCGGTGCAGAAACCTCCGCAGCGCCGAGAGCGTCGGGAGCCGACTCCGGAGATCAACAAGCACATAGTCGGCCGGCGGCTGCGCTGTGGGCCGGTCGGCCTCCCACTGGCCGGCCAAAGCTGCACCGCCGCTGGCACGATTAGATTGTGCAGCTTTGGCCGGCCACAGCACCGCTTCACGGCCGGCGGCCATGGCCGCCGCAGCGATGGCACGGTCGGCAGGGACACCGGCCAACGTCAACACTACGGACGGTGTGCCGTCAGGCCGCAGCCGCTTGGTGAAGAAGCGGATGCACTCCTCGTATACCCCCGGGTGGTCGGGAAACCAGCTCTTCTGAAAGGGCAGCCATTGCTTGCCCTCGAGGTCGTTCAAGCGATTGACGACGCGCCGCGGCGTGGTCCGGGCGGCCCGTTCCACCGCATCGCCGGGGGCCACAGTTGGTCTCATGCCTTTGGTCTGCCAGCGGCTCAGTATAGCGGCAGTCCGGCCGGCGACTTGGCGAGCCGGACGGGGCCATGCTAAGGTCACGCTACCGATTGGGAGTGACCCGGCTCGGCTACGTAACCGGCTGGGGGCTTAATGGGCGTGCAGCCAAGCCGGTCAAGGAAGCAACGTCGTGAGCGCAGTCGCTACGGAAGTTGTCTCCGGCCTCGCCATCGCTCAGGATACCCGTATCGTCCTGACAGTCATTGACGGTCTGGGAGGGCTGCCGCACCCCGAAACGGGCAAAAGCGAGCTGGAGACCGCCCGGACTCCGCACCTCGACAAGCTGGCGGCCGGCTCCGTGCTTGGCCTGACCGACCCGGTGGGTGCGGGCATTACTCCCGGCAGTGGACCGGGCCACCTCGCGCTGTTCGGCTACGATCCGGTACGGCATCAGGTCGGACGCGGCGCCCTGTCGGCGCTGGGCCTCAACTTTCCCTTGCAGCCGGGCGATGTCGCTGTTCGCGGCAACTTCGCAGCGGTGGATGCACAGGGATGCATCACCGACCGGCGCGCCGGCCGCATCCCGACGGAGTTGAGCGCCAAGCTGTGCGAGCAGTTGCGTGACATTGCCATCCCCGGTGCGGAGTTCTTCATGCAGCCGGAAAGCGGCTACCGTTTTCTGCTGGTGATGCGCGGCGCGGGGCTGTCCGCCGCGCTGACCGACAGCGATCCGCAGACCACCGGGCGTCCGCCCCGGCCGGTGCAGCCCAAACAAGCGGAGGCCGCCCATGCGGCCGGGCTGATCAATCAATTCATCGCGCGAGCACACCACATTCTCCAGGATGAACGGCCGGCCAACGCCATTTTGCTCCGTGGTTTTGCCGAGCGTCCCTCGCTCCCATCACTCGCGGAGTTGTATGGCTTGCGCCCGGCCGCCGTTGCCGTCTACCCGGTGTATCACGGGCTGGCGCGCCTCGCCGGCATGACGGTGCTGGAAACGGGCACCGACTTCGCTGCGGAAGTCGAGACGCTGCGGAAGCACCGCGCCGAGTACGACTTCTTCTACGTCCACTACAAGTGGACCGATAGCGCCGGCGAAGACGGCGATTTCGACCGCAAGGTCGCGCTCCTCGAAGCGTTCGACGCCCAGGTCCCGGCATTGCTCGATACCGGGCCGGACGTGCTCGTGATCGCTGGCGATCACGCCACGCCGGCGGTCATGGCCGCGCACTCCTGGCATCCGGTGCCGTTCCTGCTCCACGCCACGACCGCGTTTCCCGACCACACAACGACGTTCTCGGAACGCACTTGTATGCAAGGTGGCCTCGGGCGCTTCCCGGCGACCGACGCGCTGCCCTTGATGCTGGCCCACGCCGGCAAGCTCGCCAAGTTCGGGTCCTGAGGTGTGGCCGTTCAATGTAAGCTACGGTGGTGCAGACCGAGCGTGTCACCATGAGCAGCGTGCGTAAATCCAATGCTGGCGGCAACCTCGATGCGCGGCGCCGGCTGCCCAGCGTGGACCAGCTCCTCAACGCGCCACCGGTCGCGGCGCTCGCCGCGCACGTGTCCCGTGACGTGCTGGTGGACGTGGCCCGCACAGAGCTTGCGGCGGCCCGCCAAGCGGCGGCGGCCGACGTACCACCGGCGCCGGAGCACCTCGCCGGCCGCATCGTCGCGCAAGTCGAGCGCATCTTGGCGTCATCGCTGCGGCGCGTAATCAATGCGACCGGTATTGTCCTCCACACCAACCTCGGCCGCGCGCCGCTGAGTGTGGCGACGCAGCGGGCGATGGTGGCGGCGGCCACCGGCTACTCCAACCTGGAATACGACCTCGGCGCCGGCGAGCGCGGTAGCCGGCACGTGCATGTCGAGACCCTGCTGACCCGGCTGACCGGCGCCGAGGCGGCGCTGGTTGTCAACAACAACGCGGCCGCGCTGCTGCTCGTGCTCTCCGCGCTCGCGGCCGGCCGGGAAGTGATCGTCTCGCGCGGCCAAGCGGTCGAGATCGGTGGCGGGTTCCGTATTCCCGACGTGCTGCGCCAGAGCGGCGCCCGGCTGGTGGACGTGGGCACGACCAACCGCACCCGGCTCGCCGACTATGCCGACGCAATCACCGCCGATACGGCGCTGCTGCTGCGCGTCCACACCAGTAACTATCGCATCGTCGGCTTTACGGAGAGCGTGCCACTCCCGGCGCTCGTCCGGTTGGGGCATGAGCGCGACGTGGCGGTGGCCGATGATCTGGGGAGTGGCTGTCTGCTCGACACCGCGTGCTTTGGCCTCGGCGGGGAGCTTCAGGAGCCGCGGCCGCAGGACAGCGTGGCCGCGGGCGCCGACGTGATCTGCTTCTCCGGCGACAAGCTGCTCGGTGGGCCGCAAGCCGGGCTGATTGTCGGACGGCGCGAGCCGCTGGCGGCGCTGCGGCGCCATCCGCTGGTGCGGGCGCTGCGCCCGGACAAAGTGACCATCGCCGGGTTGGTCGCTACCCTCCAGCACTACCAGCGCGGCGAGGCCGAGCGCGAGATTCCGGTGTGGCAGCTGATCGGCGCCGGCCAGGAGGCGCTGGCACAGCGGGCGCAGCGGTGGGCGGCGGCCATCGCGCGGCAGTCACGCACCATAGAGGTGGGTGTGCGCGACGCAGAGTCGGCCATCGGCGGCGGCTCGCTGCCGGGCGTCACGCTGCCGACGGCCGTTGTCGCCCTACAGCCCCGGCAGCGCACCGTGTCAGGCATCGCGACAGCCCTGCGGCGGGCAACGCCTCCGGTCATCGGACGGATCGAGCGGAACGCGCTCTTGCTCGACCCCCGCACCGTCCTCCCAGACGACGAGCCGGCCCTCCTCGCCGCAGTCACGGCGCTGTAGCATTGCCTTGGCCGGCGACCAACGGCTACCGGTCCGCTTCATCTCTCGGCTTGATGTAGATAATGTCAATCAGAGATAGCCTCCGGTCAATGCTGAAGATTACCGGGAACGCTCCGCCTCGCCAGTGTTGAGCTTGACCACCTCCTCTTCAATCCGCCTTTTGATGCACGCCATCTTCGCAGCATCTACTTGCCGTTGAAGAGCGATGCTTCCCACTGCCGTCGCGATAATACTGTCTACGTAATCTTTACAGACACCGTGATCACGCAAACCTTTGACAATATGCGCCGCATATAACGGAGAAGTTGGCTTATCCCAGCGGCGCTTGCTCTTCTTGACGAGGAATGTGGTTGCACAATAGGTCTTCTCCTTGGAAGTTACCCGGATGACCCTCGGTTCATAATTTGGCCCCTCTATCTCTGTTAGGGTCTTGCAACCATCTACACGATCAGAGCCAAAGACAAAGTCCTCTGGTATCTCATACAGGACACCCCATGCCAGTGCATCACCGCAACGGATAAGATCAGCAGCAGCACAATCGTTCTTCGTGCTCCAGACATTAAAGACAAGCTTGAAGGGGACAACCGTCTTCGCTTTGCCAAGCGAACACGCCTTGCCTCCAAGACGACACGGCGAATTCAACCGCCGGGTATTGCAGTTTGACCCATACTGGAAGACAAAGACTTTAGCCATGCTACTCTCCTTTAGACCCCAAGGACCCCGCCCGCGCGATGTTCGCGGTGGCAGACCATAAGCCCCCAAAGCGCCCACCGCCCAGGATCACTGTCTCGCCTATCCAGGAACTTCACGGCCCTATCGGATATGTCTCTGATAGACGGGGAAGACCTACGCTACAGGCGGTAAAGGCTCTGGGGTGTCCATCAAGACGCTTACTCAATTCTCCTTTCGTGCCCAATTGGGCAGTTTTACTTAGCAGGAGTAGCGTATCTGGTACTCCACCTCACGTAATCTGTTGATAGCGTCTATCGCCCTATCCACAAACTCGCTATTGGAGTAGACTTCTTGCCACTCTATCAGGTTCTTGGCGTTAGAGACTGCGATACGCAAGCGTATTACCGTATCGTTCTTCAGGACGCAACCTTCTTCCCAAACTTGCAAAGAAACATAGTAGACGCTTCTAAGTCTGTGGTAAGCGTTCATTCTTTCTAGGCTGCCTTTATCCTGAAAACCGCTAGTGATCCAAGTCGAAATTGGAATATTACCTTTTCTATCTGCAAGAAAAAGTCCCGTTCCTACTGACGACACCATGAACGCAACGACAAGCGCGGCGACAAACAAACTGCGTTTAGGCTCTGAGCGGGCAGGTGCAGGCACGGGAAGCTCCCTTGCAGCGGTGTCGCACTACGGCAATAGACGCGACGGGTGTGAGCCGCAAGGGAGCACGAAAGAAAAAGCGACGCCCGCACAGCCCACACCGCATTCGCACCGTCTATTGCCGTAGACACCCACACCATAGCAAAGAAAATCAGACAGCGCAAGGTATAATGAGGTCACAATGGAGAAGAAAAAGCCCACCCCAAAACTACCGCCGGAGTTCCTGCGCGTCGTTCACGCGGTCATGAAACGTCCGCCAGAGAAAAAAGATATTCCCGTCCCAACTACTTCTAATAACACTACACGCTAAAAGTAAGTGTTGATTTTATACCTGCGATCTTCAGAAAGATGACGAATATAAAGATTGATATTAGGATTTCCATACCCTTTTTCCCCTTCCTAGCGACGGCTCACCAATACCAGCGGCGGCCGTTGACTCGGAGGGGTATACCACCACATAGGAGGGTTTGGGACAAGCGTGTCGCTTCTGTACGTGAATCCCGGATATGTCTCTGATTCCGAACGCCGGTTCCGTCGTCATTTATAGCCTAACTGCTCCTGCACCGAGTCCCAGGGGATACCATCACCACGCTCTATACTGCTCCTGGCTGCTCTAATCTCCTCCAAGCCTTCAGGATCAGCATACTCCTCCGCCGTCGCCATCCAGTCCATGAGCACTTGCACTGCCTTACTTGTGTAGCTTGCACTCCCGGATACCCAGGATTCGGCGATGGCCAGGGCCAAGTCTCGTGCGAGTGCTCTGTCCTCGCCTTGACCTTCCAGCAGGTCCAGCATCGTGTTCACATTCTCGGTTGTCGGAAAATAGTCGTCCCCGTCCACGTGCGCTGCACTGCCCCGGCGCTCGGCCGGCTCAGTCTTCGTCTGTCGGGTTGCGATTTCGTTCGCCATGCCAATCTTCCCGGCCGCGCCCGTCAGCCGACTACCCTACGATTGGGATAATCGTCACCGGCCACCACCACACGCTACCTCATATCCGGGGGCGCCGCAAGCGGATCACTCAACGTGAGGCGCCGGATTGCTGCGAACGGCAGCCGTCCGCTATACTCTGCGGGGCCGATTGCGGAAGCAGCGCCGACACGGCCAGGGTCCGAATGTGGTTGCGATAGCTTGGCACGACAGGCGCACTGCGTACAGTTGCACGGAGGAGCACGGTTTACATGGCTAACGTCTCGATGAAGACTCTCTTGGAGGCCGGCGTGCATTTCGGCCACCATACGCGGCGTTGGAACCCCAAGATGCGGCGGTTCATCTTCGCCGAACGGAACGGTATTCACATTCTCGATCTCCAGCAGACGGTCCGTCGTTTGCAATCGGCGTGCGAGTTTCTGCGCGATCTCGTCATCGCCGGTGAAGACGTGCTGTTCGTCGGCACGAAGAAACAGGCGCAGGAGACCATCGAAGAGGAAGCCAAACGGGCCGGCCAGCCCTATATCAATCAGCGTTGGCTTGGTGGGCAGCTTACGAACTGGCAGACGATCCAGCTGCGTATTCAGTATTTGCAGAACCTGAAGTACCAAAAGGAGCGCGGCGAGTTCGAGCTACTACCGAAGAAGGAAGCGATCAAGCTGCAAGAGCAGTTGAACCGTCTTCAGCGGATTTTCGGTGGCATCGAGACGATGCGCGATCCGCCAGGCGCCATCTACATCGTGGATACCAAGCACGAGCACATCGCCGTTGCCGAGGCGCGGCGCTTGGGCATCCCCATCGTGGCGCTGGTCGACTCCAACTGCGACCCGACGGAAATAGACTGGCCCATCCCGGCCAATGACGATGCGATCCGCGCAATTCGGCTGATTACCAGCCATGTTGCCGACGCTTGCTCGGAAGGGTTTCAGGTCCGTGGTGCGGTGAGCGAGGATGAAGCCGCGGCTGAGTTGGACGAGGAAGAGGACACCGGCATCGGGCTGTCCGAGCTGGAGGAAGAGTACGTGCCGGAAGCGGATCAAGAGGCCGGCAGCGAACTCTAGACGACTACTGCGGTAGTACCGGACACGATGCCGGCACACGTCGCTCGTGCCGCCCGCCAGCATCAACACCGCCTAGCCGTCCCTGCTACGCGGATCGAACGGAGCACCTCAACCCGGAGTCCGAGACGAGGTCCCGGCAGTAGGTGCGCGGCGCGGCGTGTAATTGCGGTCTGTGCCGGCCGCGTCTCTGAGGACGGCTGCCGGCACGCGCCCCACGCTCAGTCGCGCGCTATTCAGTATGGTATGCACCAGCGTCAGGCGATAACCACGACCCCGGCGGCCGCCGCCGAGTCAACAACGAGGGAAAACAACGATGTCAGTAACAGTCGAGATGGTCCGCCAGCTCCGGGAGGAAACCGGCGCCGGCGTGATGGCGTGCAAGCGGGCACTTACCGATACCGATGGGAATATGGCGGGCGCCAAGAAGCTGCTAGAAGCAGAGGGCTTGGCCGCCGCCAGCAAACTCGCCCAACGTGCCACCAGCGAAGGGCGGATTGCCGCCTATGTACACCCGGGTGATCGGATCGGCGTGCTCGTGGAGTTGAGCTGCGAGACCGACTTTGTGGCCCGCACGAGCGAGTTTGCCGACCTGGCACACGAAGTCGCGTTGCAGGTGGCGGCCATGCAGCCGGTCTACGTCAGTGAGGCCGACCTGCCGGCGGACTCCCCTGACCGGGAGGACCTCACCCCGGAGCGGCGGGCCACCCTGTTCCTGACCGAGCAGCCGTATATCCGTGATCCCAGCAAGACCATCGGCCAGCTAGTAACGGAGGCAAGCGCAAAAACGGGCGAGAACATCCAAGTGCGCCGCTTTGTGCGCTACGAGCTGTCGCAGACGACCGACCAGGCGGAGCAAGCGGAGTGAAGTACCGGCGCATCCTGCTGAAGCTGGGTGGTGAAGCACTGGCGGAGGCCGGTGAGTACGGGATTCATCCACCCACTGCCGAGCGGCTGGCGCGCATGATTGCCACCACGGTCCGGGAGACGGGCGTGGAGATGGCCATTGTGCTCGGCGGTGGCAACATCTGGCGCGGCGCAACCGGCAGCGCGCAGGGGATGGACCGGCCCACCGCCGACTATATCGGCATGTTGGGGACGGTGCTCAACGCCCTCGCCTTGCAGGAAGCGCTGGAGCGGGTCGAGAACATGGTGGTCCGAGTGCAGACGGCCATCGAGATGCGTGCGGTGGCCGAGCCGTACATTCGGCGGCGAGCGGCCAACCACCTGGAGGACGGCAAGTTGGTGATCTTCGCCGCCGGCAGTGGCAACCCCTTCTTCACCACCGACACCGCCGGGGCGCTGCGGGCGATGGAGATTGGCGCCCAGGCGCTGTTCAAGGGCACGAACGTTGATGGTGTCTACGACCGCGATCCTTCCAGGTACCCGGATGCGCGGCGCTTCGAGCGCCTGAGCTACATCGAGGCCGTGAATAGACGCGTCGGCGTCATGGACAGCACGGCCATTACTCTCTGCATGGAGCATAGCCTGCCCATCCTGGTCTTCAAGCTGGACGAGCCGGGGAGTTTGCGGCGAGCAATCCTCGGAGAGCAGATCGGCACGTTGATTGCCAGTCCAGACTGGTCCCCCGGCGCTGCGGCGCAGACGTGGCAAGACGGTGACGCGCCGGGCGTGCATCATCCGCTAGAGTCCAATGCAGTGCAGTCCAAGCAGTCAGTGGGGGTGGGGTGATGGAGCAAGAGTTAGCCACGGAAGTGTTGAGCGACGCGGACCAGAAGATGCGGACGGCCGTCTCCGTGCTCGGGTCCGACCTCCAGACCATGCGGACCTCGCGGGCTTCACCGTCGCTCGTCGAGCGCCTGCCGGTAGACTACTACGGCTCGCCGGTCCCGCTGCAACAGTTGGCCGGGATCAGTGTGCCGGAGCCGCGTCTCATTGCGATCCAACCGTGGGACCGCACGACCCACGACGCTATCGAAACGGCCATCCAACAGTCGGATTTGGGCCTCACCCCTTCGAACGACGGGAATATCATCAGGATCGTCTTACCGCCGCTCACGGAAGAGCGCCGGCGCGACTTGGTGCGGGCGGTGCAGCGGCGCATCGAGGACGGGCGGGTGGCTATCCGCAACGTCCGGCGGCAGGCGCTGGCCGACTTACGGGAGCTACAGCGCGAACGGCTGATGACCGAAGACGACCTGCGCTGGTCCGAAAACCGGCTGCAAGAGTTGACGGATCGCTCGGTAGAGCAGGCCGGCCTGCTGGGTGAAGGCAAAGTGAAGGAGCTAATGGAGGAGTGATCCGGTCCCCGGTCGTTATAGGGTGACAAGCAGCGGGGGGTAACAGGGGACGTATGACAGCTTCCGTGGAGAGTACGCCAGGTCTGCACAATCGAAAGGGAACGGGTAGCGCGGGCCTGGCAACGCCGGAATTGATGACTGGCAATGGGACTAGCGCGTCGGCGGCCGGCGCCGCGTGGCCCGCAGAGTTTCCGCATCTGCCCCGCGTGCCGACGCATGTCGCCATCAAGATGGATGGGAATGGACGTTGGGCACGGGCGCGCCGTCTGCCCCGGGTAGCAGGACATCGGCGCGGCACCAAGAACCTCCGCCCCATCCTGGAAGCCTCCGTACAGTTCGGCATCCGCATTGTCACCGTCTATGCCTTCTCGACCGAGAATTGGAACCGGCCACAATCCGAGGTGGACGCGATCCTCACAATCCTCGGCGAGGCGATCAAGCGAGAGACCCCGGAGTTGCACGCCAACGGGGTACGGATTCGGCACCTCGGCTCGCTGGAGGGGGTGCCCACACACCTCGCTGACCGGATCCAAGAGGCGCTCGCACTTACGCGCCACAATGAACGCTTGATCTTGAACGTCGCGTTCAACTACGGTGGGCGAGCGGAAATCGTGCGGGCACTTCAGGGGATCATTCGTGCCGGTCTCCCGGCAGAATCGATCACGGAAGACACGGTGAGCCGGTATCTCTACACGGCGGGGCAGCCGGACCCCGATCTGATTATTCTGCCCGGTGGTGAGATGCGCTCCTCCAACTTCCTCACGTGGCAATCAATCTATAGCGAGGTCTACGTGACGCCGGTGCTCTGGCCGGCCTTCGACGTACACGAGTATTATCAAGCGTTGGCGGCCTATAGCCAGCGCGTGCGGCGTTTCGGGCGCGTCTTGCCGGAGGCCACGGGCAAGCGCCAAACGCCGGACGCTCCCGTTGCAGTCAAGCCCAATGGGGCTGCCGATCTCGGACCTGGCTAGCTGCCGTGAATGATTGGGTGCCTACAACGGCTGGCCTGACGACACCCGCGATGGGTGCGGCACTTGATGTGCCATCCGGACCATGAGTACGCAGCAGGCACAGCCCACGGCTCCGGTCCGCCGGCTTCCGGCCCGGTGGCTCCTTGCCCTGCGGCGGCGGTTTGCTTCGGCCCTCGTCATGGCCCCGGCTATTCTCGTCGCGGCCTACTTCGGCGGCCCGCTGTACCTTCTGGGGACGGCACTCGTCACCTACCTGGCGCTGCGCGAGGTCTATGCGCTGGCGCAGCACGCGGGCTGGCAGCCGCGCCGCGCGCTCGGCTATCCCCTGGCGCTGTTGCTCTTGGTCGTGCTCGGCGGCGACCGACTGGTCGGATTCGAGCTGTTCGGCGCGTGGCGGGGGACGGCGAGCCAACTGCTCATCACCGCCGGCATCGTGGTGCCGCTCGGTTGCGAGATATTCCGACGCTCCCCTGAGCGCCAGGGTGCCACCAGCGCGATTGCCACGATGAGCGGCTGTCTGTACGTCGCCTGGCTGCTGGGGCATTTCATCCCGCTGCGCCTGGTCGAACCGGCTGAGGCCGGGCGCGGCTGGGTGTTCTACGCACTGGCGGCCACCTGGGCCTACGACACGGGAGCCTATTTCACCGGATCGTTGCTGGGGCGGCACCGCTTCCTGCCCCGGATCAGCCCCAACAAGACCTGGGAAGGTGTCGTCGGTGGCACCATCGCCGTTGCGCTCGTTACGGTTGCCAGCGGCTTGCCATTGACGTTCTGGGGCTGGCAGGCACTCCCACTCTGGCACTGGCATGCTATCCCGCTGGCCCTCGGCGTCGCTGCCGCAGCGCAGCTCGGTGACCTGGCCGAATCTCTCATCAAGCGCCAGGCCGGCGCCAAGGACGCCGGCGGCCTCATCCCCGGTCACGGCGGAATGCTCGACCGGATAGATAGTCTCCTTTTCTCCGTGCTTGTCGTCTATTACTATGTGACGTTAGTGGTCGTTCCGGCCGGGTGACAGGCTCCGGCAAGTCCACCCGGCCGCTGCAAGCCCAATCCGGCGCAACCCAACGAGTACACACGGCAGAGCTACGATGAAACGTGTTGCCATTCTCGGTTCAACCGGCTCAGTTGGCCATCAGGCGCTGAACGTCATTCGCGCCCAGCCCGCAGCGTTCACGGTCGTCGGGCTGGCAGCGGGGCGGAATCTGGCGCTCTTGCGCGATCAGGCGCGGGAGTTCCGGCCGGAAGCGGTCGCCCTCACCCACGCGCCGCCGCCGACCGCGCGGACGGACGGCCAGCACGGCAGCACCTGGGCCGACCTCCAATCGGGCAGCCCTGACGGGATGCAGGTGTATGCGGGCGCGGACAGCCTGCGAGACCTCACCCTGTCCACCAAGCCGGACATCGTGGTTGCGGCGACGACCGGCTTGGTCGGCTTGGCGGCCATCCTGGCCGCTCTGGAGGCCGGCATTGACGTGGCGCTGGCCAACAAGGAGTCCCTCATCGCGGCCAGTGACCTGCTCTTTGCGGCGGCGGACCGGAGCGGCGCGGCGATCCTGCCCGTTGACAGCGAGCACAGCGCCATCTTCCAATGTCTCGTCGGCGAAAATCGCTCGCGCGTTACCCGCGTCATCCTGACGGCCTCCGGCGGCCCGTTCCGCACGCTGCCGGCCGCAGCAATGGCCAAGATTACCCCGGAGCAGGCATTGGCCCATCCGACGTGGCAAATGGGACCAAAGATCACTATCGATTCGGCGACGCTGATGAACAAGGGGATGGAGGTCCTGGAAGCGGGCATCCTATTCGGCCGCACGCTCGACTATGTAGACGTGGTAATCCATCCCCAGAGCATTGTCCACTCGCTTGTCGAGTTCAGCGACGGGTCGGTCAAGGCGCAGCTCGGCTATCCCGATATGGAGCTACCGATTCAGTACGCGCTGGGGTACCCGCAGCGGCTCGCCAGCAGCTTCCGACCACTCGACCTGGCCGCACTGGGGCAGCTTACCTTCGAGGCGCCCGATCCGGTGCGGTTCCCGTGCCTGTCGCTGGCCCGCGAGGCCGGGCGACTGGGTGGCACGGCCCCCGCCGTCCTCTGCGCTGCCGACGAGGTGGCCGTCTGGTGGTTCCTCGATGGCCGCCTGCCATTCACCGCTATCCCCACGGTAATCGAAGCGGTGCTGCACGAGCACCCACCGCAGGCGGTCGAAAGCGTCGAGCAGCTGCTGGCAGTCGAACGCTGGGCACTTGAGCAGGCCGAACAGTGCGCTCGGCAGACGGCCCAACGTACCGGCCACGTGCCGGTCGGTGCCCGGACGCGGTAACATCCTAGGTATGTTCCTCACGATTCTCTGGTTTCTCGTCGTCCTCAGTGTGCTCGTGCTCGCACACGAAATCGGTCATTTCGTTGCGGCTCGGCGGGCCGGCATCCGCGTGCAGGAATTCGGCCTGGGCATTCCGCCCCGCCTTTTCGGCATCCGGCGCAACGATACGTTGTTCTCGATCAATCTCTTGCCCTTGGGTGGCTTTGTGAAGATGAAGGGCGAGAATGGCGCACCGACGGCACGGGAAAACACCTGGACGGAGTCGGAGTGGCAACGGTTCGCTTCGTTGTGGAATATGGCAAAGCGGCTTCCGGAACCAGAGTCCAGACGGAGGCAGATAGCGCTCATTAAGGCCTATGACCCACCGGTTGGGGATGATGACGGCGACAGTTTCGCCAGCAAGAGCCGCTCTCAGCGAGCGCTTGTCCTCGTAGCCGGAGTCGGCATGAACCTGCTGATTGCCCCGCTGCTCTTCGCGGCCGCCTACATGATCGGCGCTCCTTGCAGCAATTGCCGAGAAGTCCAAGTCCACGAGGTACGGGCGGACTCTCCGGCCGAACAAGCGGGCCTGCAACCCGGCGATATCTTGCTGCGGATGGACGGTGAAGTGGTCGAGCAGTTGGGAACGATACGGGCCGTCGTCCAGCGATCACTGGGTAAACCGCTCGCCATCACGCTCCTACGCGACGGCGCCGAACTGACCACCTCCGCCGTCCCCCGTGTCAATCCACCAGCGCAGCAGGGGGCGCTCGGCGTTGCACTCGGACCACCAATCGTCCGGCACCCCCCTTGGGAGGCGCTCCCGCTGGGGGTCCAGCGGACCGGCGAGTTGATGGGCCTGCTCATCCATGGCCTCGTTATGATCGCCACCGGGCAGCTTGCGGCCGACGTGGCCGGTCCGGTGGGGATCGCGCGCCTCACCGGCGAGGCCGCCCAAGACGGTGTGGCGCAACTGCTCAACTTCACCGGCTTCCTCTCGCTCAACCTCGCCATCCTGAACCTCCTACCGGTACCCGGTCTGGACGGGGCACGGCTCGCGTTCGTCGGGCTGGAGGCCCTGCGCGGCGGGCGGCGGGTCAACCCGGCCACTGAAGGCGTCATCCACATGTTTGGCCTGCTGCTGCTCATCATGCTGATGGTGTACATCTCGTATCGGGACATCATCCAGATCATCGGGTAGCTGGCCCGACCGTAACCCATCCGGTCTTGCGCGGTAGTCCGGTACGATGGATATGCACGGCAGCACCCTCGATCCGTCCGAGACCGCCGGTCGCCCAGTGTCTTGGCAGCGTGCGGCGATCATCTACTGCATCGCGGGCATCTGGACCGATACCTGGTGGGACAATCCGGTCGCTTGGAAAAGCTGGGTGTGTGCTTTTCACGGTTGGTCCGAGGCGGAGTGGCAACAGTTCGCCGCGCTCTGGGCGCGGACGCAGCAGTTGGCACCACCCGCTGCCAACCAGGCGCGGACGGCGCTGATGGCTGCGTACCGCGTGTATTTCTACAACTGGCGCCGCACCCCCGGCGGCTCGACGCACGGGGACGTGCGCCAGGCCGCCCGGCAAGTCCGAGCGGACTTGCAGACGCTCCGCAACGTGGTGCTCGTGGGACACAGCAAGGGCGGCGCAGTCATCAAATACCTCCTCGGCGCCGACTGGCCGTGGGCCGCCGATACGCGACCGCTCGGCGCGATATTTGTGGATGCACCGCTTGATCCGTTGCGTGAGCTGGTCGGAGCGGCCTTCCGGTGGGGCCTGCGCCCAACCCTGCGCTGGCAAGCCCCGGCCGACGTGCCTTGTCTCACCATCAACAACTGGCTCGATACCTCCGGCGGGCGGCTCCGTGGCGTGGAGAACATCCAGGTGTGGCTCTGGAACGACAACTTGCAGCCGTATCCTCCTCACGGCATGAAGAGCCGCCAGGCCCCGGAAGCACTCCGACGCCTGGGCGCACTGATACACGCGCAACACCGTCGCTCTGCGCTGCATTCCCCGGCTGCTTCTCCATCGTTGAACGATAGGGAGGGAGGATCACGGCAACTGCGAGTCAAGTGATGCTGGCTCGTGGTCGCTCTGCTCGCGGCCGCCGCGGTCGTGCTCGTGGTAGGCTTGGCGCGTGCCGGTAATGACCCACTTGCATCCGGCAAGCCACCACTGCCGACCGGTAAATAGGATTGTGCCAGCCGGTGTCGTTAGCCAGTGGATAGCCTCGATCCGGCCCGGACACTCGGTATAACACCATGACCCCGCTACGCCGACAATACCTGCGGCTCAAACGCCAGCACCCGGACACCATCCTGTTCTTCCGGCTGGGTGACTTTTACGAGACCTTTGACGACGACGCGGAGCGGGCGGCGCGTCTCTTGCAGATCACTCTCACGTCCCGCGAAATGGGCCGCGGCAATCGCGTGCCCATGGCCGGCGTGCCCGCGCACGCCGCCGATACGTATATCTCCCGCCTGATTGCTGCCGGCGAGCGGGTGGCCGTCTGCGAGCAGGTCGCGCCGGAGTCGACAGCTTCAGCACCCCGCAGCCAAGACACGCGCCGCGGCGCTAGGCGCTCCAGCACACCTATGATGGAGCGCAAAGTCGTCCGCGTGGTCACGCCGGGCACCGTCGCCGAACCGGACATGCTCACGGCAGCCCGGAATAACTACCTCTGCGCCGTCGCCGTCCTGGGACCCCAAGCAGGGCTGGCGTATGCAGACGTGTCTACCGGCGAGTTTGCGGCCACGCAGTTCGGTGGCGAGCAGTGGGCCACCGCGTTGCGTCAGGAGCTGGACCGGCTTCAGCCGGCCGAAGTGCTGGTCCCAAAAGGGGACAGTGACAGTGGGCTACCCGGTTGGTGGCCGCGGATCGAGTCCGGCGGCGGGCCGCTAACCGGCCTCGTGACCCCTTACGATGGCTGGCGCTTCGATCCGACGACGGCCGAGGAGGGACTGCTGGCCCGCTACGAGGTGGCCTCCTTGGAAGGCTTTGGCCTCGACCGCCAGCCGGCGGCCATCGCCGCTGCCGGGGCACTCGTCGCCTACCTGGAGCAGACGCACGCGCGGCTGCTGGCCTCGCTCGCCGAGGTGCGCTCGTACACTCCGGGCCGCTACGTCACGCTCGACACGTTCACGCGACATAATCTGGAAATCCTAGAGCCGGCGCAGCGGGCCGGCAGCCAGGCGGCGCCCCCGCTGAACCAGTCCGCTACCTCCGGCACAGGTGGTCCCGGCAGGGGTCGTCAGGAGGCCGCATCAACCCTCGTCTCCGTCGTGGACCGGACCCGCACCCCGCTCGGCGCCCGCCTGTTGCGGCGCTGGCTGAATCTGCCGCTCCGCGACCTCACCGCGCTGGGCCGCCGCCACGACATCGTGGCCGCGCTGGTCGGCAACGGTCCGCTGCGGGCTGACCTCGACGCAGACCTGCGGCGCGTCGGCGACCTGGAACGCCTCACCAACCGGGTCGTCCAGGGATCGGCGCCGCCGAATGCGCTGGTTGCCATCCGCGAGAGCCTCCTAGCGAGCGAGCGCCTACGGCGGACGCTCCCTCTCCCAGGGAGAGAGGGCCAGGGTGAGGGCTACCAGGATGAGGGCAGCGAGAGCGACATAGCGGCAGACGCCCCCTCGCCACCAGTGGAGAGGGGGCCGGGGGGTGAGGCCAGGCCGCAGGATGAGACGCCGCAGGCCGGCCCGCTGGCGCAGCTACTCGCCGCGATTGATCCATGCCCGGAAGTCGCCGCGCTGATCGAGCGGGCGCTCGTGGCGGCCGACGACGAGACGGGAAGTACCGAGGCGGTTGGACCGGCCGGGGAAGGGCGCTTGATCCGGCCGGGATTTAGCGCGGAACTAGACGAACTGATTAGCGGCACCGCGGCGGCGCGAAAGTGGATCGCGTCGCTCGAAGGTGTGGAGCGGCGGCGAACCGGTATCAAGTCGCTGCGGGTGGGCTACAACAAGGTCTTCGGCTATTACATTCAGGTCAGCAATGCCTACCGCGGCGAGGTGCCGGCGGAGTACGTCCGCCGCCAAACGCTCACGGAAGGCGAACGCTACATCACGCCCGAGTTGAAGGAATACGAAACGCGCGTCCTCACGGCCCAAGAACGCATTGCCGAACTGGAGCGCGATCTGTACGCTCGCGTGCTCAAAGAGATTGCCAGCTATCACCGGCGGCTCCAACGCAGCGCGGCAGCCCTGGCACGGCTCGACGTGCTGCTTGGCTTTACCGACCTCGCCGTGCAGCACCGCTACGTGCGACCCGCGCTCGACGAGAGTGGCGAGCTGGAGATTATCGCCGGCCGGCATCCGGTGGTGGAAGCGGCGTTGGAGCAGGCATTGGCGGAGGATCGCCCCGGCCTCGCCGCTACGTCCGGTTTTGTCGCCAACGATTGCCGGCTCGATACCGCCGACCGCCAGATCGTGCTCCTGACCGGCCCGAATATGGCCGGCAAGTCCACGTATCTGCGGATGGTGGCACTGATTGCGCTGCTGGCGCAGGTCGGCTGTTTCGTGCCCGCGGACCGCGCGCGGATCGGCCTCGTTGACCGCATCTTCACGCGCGTCGGCGCCCAGGACGACCTCGCCACCGGGCGCAGCACGTTCATGGTCGAGATGCTCGAAACGGCGACCATTCTCCGGCACGCCACCCCGCAGAGCCTCGTCCTCCTCGACGAGATCGGCCGGGGAACGAGCACGTATGACGGGCTGGCGATTGCTCAAGCCGTGGTCGAGTACCTGCACAACCATCCCGACACACGCGCCAGAACGCTCTTTGCGACGCACTACCACGAGTTGACGGACCTGGAGCGGGCGCTCCCGCGGGTGCATACGGCGCGGATGGATGTGCGTGAAGAAGGCGATCAGGTCATCTTCCTGCATCGCGTGGTGCCCGGCAGCGCCGACCGCAGCTACGGAATCCACGTCGCGCGCCTGGCCGGCGTGCCGCGAGCCGTCATCCGGCGGGCCGAGGCAGTGCTACACGCACTGGAAGACGGCGCTCGCACCGAGCTACCGACCGAGCCGGCGCCCCAAGCTCAACAGCCGGCCGCCAGCCCGGAGCTTGGCGCCATGCAGCTTTCGCTGTTCGCGCCGCCACACGCCGTCGTAGAGCAGCTAAAGCAGCTTGATGTCCTGGCGATGACGCCGCTGGAAGCCTTGACCAAGCTCCACGAGCTACAGCAGAGCGTCCAGGACGACTAGGGCAACCGGCCGGCCCTCCGGCGCCGCCCCCGGTTGCGGGACTGTAATCGGGTCGCAATCGCCCCGAAATGTCCGGACCCTACACTGTCCCCAACCTAGTCTCCCAGTCGCTATGGCGGAGCGACAGCGCCGTCCCCCGCCACGACTGGGGATCATAGGGGGACCTATCTATGGCAGACTGTCTCTTGCACGGAGCTATGGATTGACGACCTCGAACGACGGATCAAGGCCAAGCTCGAGGAAGAGTCAACCACGTGACGCTGTGGGGTAGTGGTTCATAGGGAGGAAGCCATGACGGAAGCGGAAGCAAGCGCCATTTTGCACGATCTGTACGAGCAGGCGCCTGAGGGGAAGAAAATGCTGGGAATCTTGCTCTTTGGGATCAAGTACGCTGACGAACTGGCCGGGTTGTCCAGCACCAGAATCGCCGCCCAGGCCACGGGCAAGAAACACTTCGATACGGAAATCAACTATGGGAAGAACCTGGCCGAGTACGTCACACTCACCCGGCACTTGTGGCGTGAGTAAAGGGGCCGCCGGAGAACGGCAGCGCAGCGAGTAGCCCGCTGTGGTTACTCAGGTAAATAAATCCCAGAGTAATGGTGACAGGCCGATGAACCGTTTGAGCAGACGCCGGCTCCTGCGGCGCAGCGCCGGTGCATTGCTGGCGGGCACGGCCGGTGCGGTAGCCCTGTCGTGCGTGCCCGGCGAGCCGCCCGCCCCGGCCCCGGCCGCTCCACGAGAGCCGGTGCAACTCCGGGTGCTTGTGCCGCGCCTGGAGGACGCGCTCGTAGACCCTCTCCCCGATTGGATGGAGGCGGCCGTCAAGGAGGTGAACGCCACCGAGCCGGCGGCCTACCGGTTCACGGTGCAGGCGTTGGACACGCCCGCTGCGGAGTGGGCGCAGACCATCAACACGCTGCGGAGCGCGGGCGCGCCGGCCCCGGATCTGCTCGCCGTCCACATCGGCGACGTGCCGGCGATGCATTCGCACCAGGCACTGCTCTCCCTGGAGAGCCAACGCAAACGCGAGCGATCACTGGACTTGAACGACTACTACCGGCCGGCGTTGGCGGCCCACTCGTGGCAGGACCAGCTCTATGCGCTGCCCGTCGTCGCCTCGCCCCAGATCATCTACTACTCCCAGGACCTATTCTCGGCCTTCAACCTGTCGCCGCCCCGCGCGGACTGGCGCTGGGACGATCTCTTGGTCACGGCGACGAAAATGAAGCGCGACCTCGACAGCGACGGCCGCGCCGACCAGTGGGGCTACTTTCAGCTTCCCGGGTCCCTGCTCACCGTTCCATACATCTGGCAGAACGGTGGTGCAGTGCTCGATCCCCAGGGCAACGTGCAGTTGGATCAGCCGGCAGCGGTGGAGGCCATTGAGTTCATTGCCCGCTTGCTGCAAGCGGCGGGGCCGAGCCTCATCGAGCTGTTCCTTCCCACTCCCGCCGCCGGCGCCGGCAACACCCAAGTGACCCGAATTCAACTGGACGGGTCTAACCTGACCGAGGCCCTCCTGGGGCAGGTACGGCTGGAGCAGGTGGGCCTGTTGCCGTTCCATCTGTCCACCGGCATCTTCTGGCGCTCCCCACCGTACAACTTCAACCTGGCCGAGCCACCGCGCCAGCGGCAGCCGGCCACCATGCTGACGACCTCCGGCCTCGCCATTGGCGCCGAGACCGCGCATCCGGACGAATCGTGGGCCGCGCTCCGCGCCCTGGCGGCTGCTCTGGAGCGCCGTGGTCTGCTGCCACCGCGGAAATCGCTCGCCGGCAGCTTGCGGCAGATCGAGCCGCGGCTGACGGACGGTGACATAGCAGTGATGCAGTCGGCGCTGGACTACGCGCGGGCGCCAGCCTGGCCGCGCTACCACCAGGTGCGGGACATCCTGACCAGGCATTTGGACCTGCCCCTCCTCTTGGGTGCAGAATCCCCGGAGACGGCCATCCGCGACGCCAGCGAAGCCCTGCGCCGGCTGCTCGCGACTACCTGACCGTAGATCACACCGAGACCGGCTCTTCTACTGTGGCCTGCCCCTGGGCAATAGCGGTGCGGCAGGACCGGATGAACACATCCGACGTGGTGGTGAACATTCCGCCAAACTCTAGTTCCCGAATGGCCTGCTCGGTGCCACGCTGCACATCCACCGTGTCGTGTCCCTCGACCGCTGTCGTGCAGTCGCGCAGCAGTGTCAGGTGGTAGCCGCGGCTGGCGAACTCTTTCATGCCGTAGGGCTTATTCGGGACGCACATATTCGTTGCAAACCCGCAATAGAAGAGATACATGATCCGGCGATCTCGACAGAGCCGATGCAACTGATGGCCGGTGGCAACCACGAAGTCGTCAGGCTCCGGAGCCACTGCTGCGTCAATCATGCGCTCGGCTCTTTGTTGGTGGGTAGTCTCGATGGCCGGACTATCCGGCCGGGCCAGCGCAGCGTAGCGCCCCTCGCGTCGCCGAAACTCGCGTGGCGGCCAATTCGGTTCCTTCTGCGCTGGCGCGCTGAACTCCGTCTCGCCAGCGTAGCGCACCCACTGAGGAAAGCGCCGGGCTACGTCGTCACCCGGCGCATGTATGATAGTCACTCCCGCCCGCCGCGCCGCAGCCAGCGCCGGGGCTATCTTCCTGCGGCATATCTCCGCGGTCCGCGCAAAGTGACTCTGGAGATAGTGGAAATCCCAGGCGTCCACTACGACGACCGCAGCCTGCGCGGTGGGAATAGAGAAGGCCTGCTCGTGGTGGGCATAGTTGTGCTCGTCGCCCGGTACGTCGGCCGGCGTCAGCAGCCAGTAGTAGCGTAAAGGTAGGTCGAGAGTAGTCATTGCAAGCTCCTCGATAACTTCACGGCGGCCACGTCCGGCGAGGCTTACCATACCACGCCGCAAGGGGGCGGATGCCGGGACAACGATCAACTGCATCGGCTTGCCGGCCAGCACCGTTGATAGGCTGGAGGTGGTGGACTATGCGGCTCCGACACGTCGGTAGCCAGAGCCGACGCACGGCACGTAGACTGGATAACGACGGCAGTGGCAGGAGGATGTGTGACGACAGACGACCAGGTTGATCGGCCGCGCGGCGTCTACCTGACGGCGGTAGTGCTTACCCAGGATGCGTTCCGCGACGAGCGCGGCCGTACCCATCTCATCGGCATCTTCGACCGTCTCTCGACGCAGAGCTTCCCGCTCACCGCCGAGTTCATGGTCTGGTGCAATATCAAGGGGCACGGCGCGGCGACCGTCCGGCTGCGGCTGATTGATGCCGAGAGCGCCGCGCTGCTCACGACCGACCCGCTGGTCGTCGAGGTGACACCGTTCAAGGGACACGAGTGGTTCCTGACGGTGCGGACGACGTTTCCGAGCGCCGGCCTCTATAAGCTCGTGGCGCTCGTAGACAACAAGCCGCAGCTTGAGATGCCCCTGATGGTCTGGCAGGCTGACGAGGCGGCGCCCGCGAGCGAACCGGCACCGGAAGCGACACCCGATGAGTAGGCAGCGGCGCTCTGTGTTCCCGATAACGCGCCGCAGACGAGAGTTGCTATGAAGGAACCCGCAGCCATCCGCGAGCTGCAAGTCTTCTGCGATCTGCCGGCCGAGGCGGCTATCCGCGAGGCGGCCGCGTTCTTCATGGAGCGCGGCCTGACAATCACTCGGCAGGACACGCATTCGCTCGGCCTGCTTGGTCCGACGGCCGCCGCACCCTCGGCAGACCGCCAGGCTGGTCCGCAGAGCGGGCAACAACCCCGTTGGCGCCCGGCGAACTGGGCGCCGCTGATGCAGCGGGAGGACGCGAGCACGGTGCGCGATGCCGGCGCAGTCGCGGCGGTCACGGCCCAGGTGGACCCCGGCAAATGCCGCGTCTGGCTGACGGTGGAAGGGCAAGGCACAGTCGCGGCCGCCGCGGCGGCACTGGTCGCGCGCTGGCGACCACGCAGCGCCGCCGCGGCGGCCGCGGTCACTGCCAGGGAGCGCGACGTGTTCACCGAACGCGGCTGGGCCGAGCGCGAGGCCGCCGTGCGCGCCAACTGGCGCAAGACCGGAATACCGCCCGCCGAGGTCGAGCAGCGCCTCGCCAAGCTCCGGCAACGCTGGGCGCACATCGCCAACAAGACGGAACCGGAAGGGGTGTAAGCGGGCCGACGCCCGCGCTGCCGCACCGGGGGTGCCGGCTACTAGCGGTTCAGGCTGCGGTCTACTGAAGTTGGCGGTGACTCGTCGAAGCCACCACCGTTCTGCTCGGCCTCCACTCGGCGAGCGTTCCAGGCCTCCCACCTCTTGAGGTTACTGCGAAGCTCCTCCAGTTCCCGGCGCGCCCGCATCCTACGCGCTCGTGTGGCCCGGCGCGCCCGCGCGCGCTCCTTGCGCTCCTGCTCTCGCTGCATTTCACGCTTGCGCCGCCGCTCAAGCACCCAGTCGGTTAGAGCCATCACGCCTCCTATCACTACGTCCGCCATCACAACGGACAGACCAGCCGATACAAATATTAACGGTGCGACAAGCTGCCAGAACTCAACAGCGTCCTTGACCCCGTACCATAAGAGAACATAGACAGCACCGGTAATGACCGAGAGCGAGAACAGGAAGGTGTAGAGACGCCGCACCCGCTTGTCTACACTCCAGATGGATTCCCGCGGCTCATCCTCTTGTCCATCCTGCTGTGTAGAATCCGATGGCATACCACCACGATACTATGTCGTAGCTCCTACGGCAAGGGACACCCCTACCGCTCTCGATTCCCGCGAAAGTGGGCATGGCGGTCATCGGGCCTGGTGCCGGGAGGCGCGGCTTACTCTCGCCAGCGGGTGATCTCGACGGCTGCGGCAGCAAGGATACTACCCTTGATCGGCACTTCCGGCTTGCGTAGCCGCACCCGCACCGCCGCTACCGGCGTCTGACCAAGCACGGCCGCCGCGATGCGCGCCGCGACGGCCTCCAACAGTTGGTAACTCGGTCCTTCTACGATGTCGCGCGTCAGGCGATACAGCTGGGCATAGCTGACGGTATCCTCAAGATCGTCGGTCTCGCCGGCCCGGCGTAGGTCGTAGGCCACCGCGAGGTCCACAATGAACCGCTGACCAAGCTGCTGCTCGGCCGGATCAACGCCGTGATAGCCGTAGAAGGCCATCCCCTCCAGGTGAATCCAATCGGCAGGTGTCTTCTGGGTTAGCGAGATAGTCATGTATCTACACAGTCCATACCGCTGGGCGCGTGGCGGCGGCCACGGCCCACGGTCACGCGAGCGTGGCATACTTTAACCGTTTAGCGGGCGTAGCGTACTGCACCCCTACGTATGGAGGAACCGCACTGTGAACACAATGGATTACGACCTGCTCGTCGTTGGCGCCGGGCCGGCCGGCCTCTGCGCCGGCATGTACGGCGGACGAGCCAAGCTCAAGACCGGCATCTTGGAAAAGGGCGTCCCCGGCGGCGAAATCCTCAACACCGATATTGTCGAGGATTACCCCGGCTTCTTGCACATCACCGGTCCGGACTTGGCCGCCAAGTTTGAGGAGCACGCCCGCAAGTTCGGGGCCGAGATCATCCCCGACCTCGCGCTCGAAATCTACTCGGAGGGCGATCAGCACATCGTTGTCGGCGAGGAAGCCACCTACCGCGCGCCGGCGGTGATCGTGACCGCCGGTGGCAATCCCCGGAAGCTGGACGTACCGGGCGAGGAGCGCCTGAGCGCCCGCGGTGTCTCGTACTGCGCCGTGTGCGACGGCCCATTCTTCGAGGGCCAGGACATCGCCGTCGTTGGTGGTGGTGACGCCGCCGTCGAGGAAGGGACTTACCTGACCAAGTATGCCCGCAAGCTGTACGTCATCCACCGGCGCGACGAGTTGCGGGCGCAGAAGATCATTCAGGAGCGGCTCTTTGCCCAGCCGAACGCTGAGGTGATTTGGGATTCGGTCGTGGATGAGATCGGCGGCGATCAGCGGGTCGAGTGCGTCACCGTGCGTAACGTGAAGGATGGGAGTACCCGGCGCCTCGACGTAGGCGCAGTGTTCATCTTCATCGGCTTCACGCCGAACAGCAACATCTTCCGCGACCACATCGAGCACACCGAGGCCGGCTACCTCATCACGAACAGCCTCATGGAAAGCTCTATCCCCGGCGTCTATGCCGCCGGAGACATCCGCGAGCAGCTTGCCAAGCAGGTCACGACGGCGGTCGGAGACGCAACCACGGCGGCGCTGGCGGCAGAGAAGTACATCGAGGCGCTACGCCATGAGGCAGCCCAGGCCGCGCCGGCGGCGGCCGGCTAACGGAAGCTGCGGGTATTGGCCCGTCACCCGGCCGGGAGTCCACCAGCGGGCGCCTTTTCGGCAGGAGCACAGTGGCCTATCTTGAGGAAGACCCCTGGGACGAGCCGGACGCAGGTGACGACGCTGAAGAGCAGTCTACCTGGCGACGACCGCTCTTGCAGTGGCTACTCACGGCCCTTGGGGTCGTCTCGTTGGGGCTGGGACTCATCCTCGTCTTGCCCGGCTTGCCATTGCCGGGACCACGACCCATCCTTGCCATTGTGCTCCTCATCTCGGTAGGAGCGTGGCTGCTGCGTCTGGCGTGGCAGCGGTAGTAAGGGGCGTGTGCCGCGGTGTCCTCTCAGCCGTCGGGCCGGAACAGCAAGAGCAAGATCAGCACGGTCACGCCTACGGTGATAGCGCTGTCGGCCAGATTGAAGACGCTGAACCCTGGTACCGCGATGAAGTCCACGACGTAACCGAGCCGCACGCGGTCGAGCAGGTTGCCGAGGGCGCCGCCCATCTGGAGCGCCAAGGCCGTGCGGAGCAGGAACGCGCGACCGCGCAGCGCCCGGTAGTAGAACACCACCGCCGTCATAATGGCGAGGGCTATCGGGATAAACAGGCCCCCAAGCTCGCGGAACAGGCCAAAGGCCATCCCGGTGTTCTCTATGTAACGGAGAAAAATGAACCCCGGCACGACGACGATCTCCCGGCCCGGGTCGGCGCCGGTCGGGCCAATCGTGACGGTGATGATGTATTTGGTCAGCTGGTCCAACAGGCACAGGGTCACGGCGGCGCCGATCAGAAACCCGTAGCGCCGAGCGGCCGAGTCCCACGCCGGCGCCGCGGTCACGGCTCCGACACTGGCCGATACCTCCGGCTGGGGCGGCTGGGGCGGCGCCGGCGCCCCACCCTCGCTCAATCTCGGCTGCTGGGCGGGAGGTGCTGTATCGCTCATCATGCTACCGAGCCGGCGGCACTCTCGACCGGGTAGCCCTCCTCATCGAGCAGCGCCTCGATGCGCGTCAGGGCCAGTTGGCGCTCGTCATACTCCACGGTGACGCGCCTGCCGGCAACGTCCACCTGCACCGCGGCGATGCCCGGCTGCGGCGTCAGCGCCTGCGTGATGGCGCGCGCGCAATGGTCGCACGAAATCTCCGGTACGTTGAGTTCAGTTGTGGTCATCGGTCTTTACCCTCTCCATCGGCGGACTGCTACCGCCGCAACCCATTTCCTGTGATAGCTCGACCCAGCGGCGCTCCCGCGACGAAACCTGCACGGCCTCGGCCGCCTCCTGCGCCCGGAGGCCGTCGGCAAACGTCGGAAAGTCGGTGTGCTCCCCTTGTAGTGTACGCACGATCTGCGCGAGATGGAAAGCCGGATACTCGTCAAAGCTGACCGCGAGCGTGGGCGGCGGCGGTAGCACCGTGAAGCTGCCGCCCGGCTCGGCAATCCGAATCTCGGATATGCCCTGGCGCTCATCAATCGCCACGACGCTGCCGGCACTGCCGTAGAGCGCAATGTGCCGGTACGTCTGGCGGCCGTGGGCCACCTGGCTCAGTTGCATCACCCCGGTCACGCCATTCCGCAAGCGCACCAGACAGGAGGCCGTGTCGTCGGCGGTGACTCGTGCGCGGCCGCCCTGCGGCCCGGCACGCTCGCCGACCACGATCTCGGTCTGGGCACACACGGCGGCGATGTCACCAAACCACCAGCGCAAGAGGTCCAGCATGTGCGTGCCGATATCCAGCACCGTGCCGCCGCCGCGCTCCGCCTGCATCCGCCAGGCGATTGGGAGCGCCGGGTCGGCCCTCACGCCCTGGAGAAACAGAATGCTGAAGTGATAAATCGAGCCTAGCTCCCCGGAAGCGAGAAGTTGGACTATCTGCCGGTAGGTTGTGGTCGAACGATACGAGAAGTTGACCGCCGTCGGCACGCCGCGTTGGGCGGCCGCCGCGTGCATCTCGCGTGCTTCGGCCACGGTCGGCGCCAGCGGCTTCTCGCACGCCACCGCCAAGCCGCGCTCCAGCGCCGCCATGACCAGCAGGTGATGGGTGTCGTTGGGCGTGGCTACGAACACCGCGTCGAGCGGTGTCTGCGCCATTAGCTCGACATAATCGTCGTGTGCGCTGCGTATCCCGTACTGCGCGGCGATACGCTCCGTCTTGTCGCGGGTTGGTCCGAAGAGCGCCACCACCTCGGCGTCCGCACACGCCGCCAAGCCGGGTAGGATGACGCGCTGGGTGAACGAGCCAACGCCGGCAACGGCAATACGGAGCGGGCGAGTCGTGCCGGCCATCAGTCACTCAACGGCGGCCCGGCGGCGGCCGCGGCGGCCAGCGCCGCATCGCACTGCGTCCGTAGCTCGGCCCGCGCTGCCGCCGGGGTTTCGTCGAGCGGCACGAGCCACGTCTCGTCCTCAGCGCGGCGCTTGAACTCAACGGCCTGCTGCTTCAGATTGCGGGGGCTGACCGTCAGACGCAGGGGCATCCCGAGGAGGTCGGCGTCATTGAACTTGACCCCCGGGCTTTCGGGGCGATCATCGAAGAGCACGGAGAGGCCGGCAGCCTGCAAGTCGGCGTAGAGCCGTTCGGCCGCAGCAACCACCGGCTTGCGATTCAGGTTCAGGCCGACCAGATGCACGTCGTAGGGCGCAATCGGCGCCGGCCAGATGATTCCCTGACCGTCATGGCTCTGCTCGATGGCCGAGGCGATCATCCGCGTGTGGCCAATGCCGTAGCAACCCATATGGATCGGCTGCTCCACACCGTCCGCACCCAGGTACCGCGCACCCATCCGCTCGCTGTAGACCAGTCCCAGCTTGAAGACGTGACCCACTTCGATGCCGCGCGCCAAACTCAGCGTGCCGTCGCAGTGTACGCAGCAGTCCCCGGGCCGAGCGGAGCCGATGTCCACCACGCTATCGGCCGTATAGTCGCGGCCGTAGCGAACGTTGCGGAGGTGCCAGTCCGGGCGGTTAGCGCCCGCTACCAGATTACCGGCCTCGGGCACCGAGCTGTCCACGACCACCTGCACGCCCTCCAAGCCGACCGGTGACGCCGACCCGGCAACCAGTCCTGCTTGCTGCACCTCCTCATCGGTCGCCAGCCACAGGTCCACGCACTTGAGTGCGTTGGTGAGCTTGATCTCGTTGACCGGGATGTCGCCGCGGATCGCTACGAACACCAGCTCCGGCTCGGTCACGCCGGTACCGTCTTCGCGGGCACGGGTGCAGCTATAGAACACCGCCTTCAGCGTGCGGTTGGTGGGAATGTCGAGATAGGTAGCCAAGTCCTCAATCGTCTTGACGCCCGGGGTCTCGACTTCCTCCAGCGATTCCGGCGGCTCGTCAACCACTTCACGGACAAACTCCGCCCGCTCCAAGTTGGCAGCGTAGTCGCACCCGGCGCAGCGCACGATCTGGTCTTCGCCGCTGTCCGCGAGCATGATGAACTCGACGCTCTCCTTGCCCCCGATGGCGCCACTGTCGGCTTCCACCGGGATCGTGGAGAGGCCGCAGCGGGCAAAGATGCGCTGGTAGGCGCGGTACATGGCTCGGTAGGAGCGGTCCATCGCCGCCTCGTCGGTATCGAACGAGTAGAGGTCCTTCATGGAGAACTCGCGCCCGCGGATCAGGCCGGCGCGGGCGCGTGGCTCGTCGCGGAACTTGGTCTGAATCTGATAGAGCCGCAACGGCAAATCCCGATAGCTCCGCACCGTGCGACGCACCAGATCGGTAATCACCTCTTCATGCGTCGGTCCGAGGCACAGCAGCCGCTCGCGGCGATCCCGCAGGCGAAACAGGACCTCGCCCATGACCGTATCGCGCCCGCTTTCGCGCCACAGCTCGATAGGCTGCACCACCGGCATCAGCAGTTCCTGCCCACCGGCGGCATTCATCTCTTCGCGGATGATCTGCCCGATCTTCTGCTCCACCCGGAGGGCGAGCGGAAGCAGGCTGTACACGCCGGCGGCGAGCTGCTGAATGAGGCCGGCGCGGAGCATGAGCTGATGGCTGACGGTATCGGTATCGGCCGGGACTTCTCGCTGGGTACGGCCGAAAAGACGAGAGAGACGCACTGCTTTCCCCCTGGAGGGTCGTTAGGATTGGGCCAAGGCTCCCGCACACTGCACGGAGCCGTGCCGGCCTCGGTACAAGTTCATCATAGCTCAAGCTCGCCGTCATTCACCACTCCCCATCCACTGTCCGCACTCGCGGCAGTGCTGGCCGGCGGCGCGGTACACTGTGGTCAGTGCAACGCAGCGCGGGAGGTAGCGACCCCAAACATGACTCTTCCACTCCTACTCGATACCGACATCGGCGACGACGTAGACGATGCATTCGCCTTGCTGCTCGCTGCGCGCCAGCCGGCGGTAGAGCTGCTGGGCGTGACGACCGTGTACGGTCCGGTCCAAGAGCGCGCGCTGATTGCTCGTAAGCTGCTCGACACCGCGGGCCGGAGCGACGTACCAGTCGCGGTCGGGGAGGGGATTACGCTCGCCGGTCGGGACCCCGGTCGCGTGCTCACCTCCGGCCAAGGCTATGTGGACCTCACCGAATGGGAGCAACTGGCGGCCGCGCTGCACCCGCAGCCCGGCGTGGACTTCCTGATCGAGACGGTGCTGTCGGCCCCGGAGCCGCCGGTGCTCGTGGCCATCGGCCCGCTGACCAACGTTGCCACTGCCCTGCGCCGCGAACCGCGGCTGGCGCGGCATCTGCGGTCGCTGATCGTCATGGGCGGACGCCTCGGTGTATACGCCGACCTGGGCGAGCACAACTTCAACAGCGACGCGGCGGCAACCCAGGTCGTCATCGAGAGCGGCTGCCCATTGCAGATCGGCACGTATGAAGTCACGCGGCAGGCCCGCGTCGGCGAGACGGAGCACGCTATGCTCCACGCCACCGGCGATCCGGCGTGTATGGCCGTGGCGGCCATGCTCGAACTGTATCTGCACGAGCAGCGGCGCCAAGCGACCTCAATGTACGACCCGGCCACGCTGACGCTCGCCTACACCGACGAGTTCATCACCCTCCGGCGCGGGCGCTTCACCCTGACCTGCACCGGTGATGACCTCACCCAGCTCCACTTCGACCCCCAGGCTGCACCGAACGGTGCCGCCGCGGCGGCGATCCGTCCCGCAGCCTTGGTTGACCATCTCCTGACGGTTCTCACGTCAGGGTAACGCCGGAGCCGGCCGGCGGGCGGCTCCGGCGCCGAGGCACGAGCACCCGGCGGCGAGAGGGAACGACACTGGGCATACGCTGGATTCCCGCGAAAGCGGGAATGACCGGGAAACGGTAACAGCGCCTAGCCGCTGGGTGGTGTGGGGACGATGACCACGCTTTCGTACACGGATGAGAAGACAGCCGCGAGCTGTGGGCCGATCATCCAGATAATCCCGATGACCACCAACGCGACCACGGCAATAACGAGCGCGTATTCGAGGATGGATTGCCCAAGCTCACTGCGGTCCAGCGCCGGCAACGGCTGGGGAACAGTAGCAGAGCGCGCAGACCTTTCGTGCTCACGGTTGGACCCGGCCCCGTGCCAGCCTCCCGTACCTTCACTGGGCATTGTCTTCCTGCCGCTCCCTTCCCAGTTGTTTCTTTGGCAAGCCTATCCGCAGCAGCCCTGACTAGGATACTTGGCGGCGCGTCACTTTGCCAATGGGCGGACCTTGGCGAGACGGACATCAGCCATGTACAGGCAGCCGCCCGGTGTACGCCCATTCGTGCCAGGACTACAACACGCCCCGCGAGGCGCGCGGTACGTCACCACGATCAGCGGTCGGCTTGGGTAAGCATTTCGATAGACACGACATCCAGCATCCGCAGGAACTCCCACTCATCGAGCGGCTTGCGGAATATCGCGGCGAGCAAGCCCACAACGGTGTGGTCAATCCGCGACGGATACGTCGAGGCGACGATGAACTTGGTCTTCTTCGTATCCCAATGGGTACCCATCTCGCGGAGCACCTCTACGCCGTCGGCATCCGGCAGCACCACGTCCATGATGACCATATGGGGCTTCTCTTCCTTGACCAGATCGAACGCCCCTTCGCCACGTCGCACCGCGATGGGTTGATACCCACGCATCCGCAGCTCGTACCCCAGATCATCTTGCATGTCCGGGTCTCCGTCAATGACCACGATCTTGTTACTCAACTCCTCGTTCATCACCACGTCTCCCTCTGCCTAACGTCAAGGATGTATAAGAGTAGTGCGGCGGCCGCAGAACGCAAGCCAAAGCGCGGCAACAGGTCGTTGCCGAACAATCCCCTATTATACCGACATTGACCTCACCCTCGGCACGGGACTATCGGTCCGCTTGCCGCCGGCGTAGCTCCGCCTCCAACTGCCGGATGCGCGCCTCGGCTGACTCACGGGCAGCCTGCTCCGCGAGCCGGGCGGCCTGCTCGGTGGCAGCACGGTGGTCGGCCGCCTCACGCGCCGCTCGTTCCCTGGCCGCACGGGTTTCAGCCGCCTGGCGGGCCGCACGTTCCGCCAGCCGCTCGGCCTGCTCGACGGCAGCTTGGGCTTCGTAGGTATCGCGCTCCGCCTGCCGCGCCGCCCGTTCCTGCCGCCAGTTCGTCAGGTAGCTGTTCGTCGCCGGGTCGTACAACCGCGGCCAGTTCTCATCCCAGCACAGACTCAGCCTCAACAGGGGGCTGTATCCCTTCAGAATACCGTCCGGCGCCGTCGTCAGCTCAATGGGCTGGTATATCCCACCTACCAGCCGGTCCCCGGCCAGCTTCTCTCCGTGATACTCGCCATCCTGCGGATCGAAGCGCCAGTATTCCGGCACGCCGATGTGCGCGTAGATGTCCCGCTTGCGCCCCACCTCTTCCCGGCCGGTGCTGGAGGAGCCGATCTCCAACACCCAATCCGGCGGCTTGCCCACCTCCCAGGGCAGATAGAGCTTGCGTGGTCGGATCGCCTGCGCGTCCACTCCAAACGCCAAGTACACGTCCGGGGAGACACGGACGTTGAGGTCGTCCGGGTCGTAGCAGAGGATCGTGTTGCTGCTGAGGAAGGTATCGGGGCGCTGGCCGAAGTCAGTGAACCGACTGGCGAGCAGGCCGATGATCTCCTGCATGGGCTGTTCTTGTTCCATCGCTTCGGGCTTCAGGACCGGTTCGTCGGGGTTGTAGTCGAGGCGAGCGTAGTCAATCTCGCCTTGCCGGTGGTAGGGCAAGACGGTGGGAGCGAGCGCAGGAGCCGTGGTCGTCATGGTCGGTCTCAGAACTGTTAGGTGTAAGGCGATTATAGTACACGCGCTGCGGCTTGGCGCGTACCCATCCATCCTCCGCACCTCATCCCTCGGCCAACAGCTCACCATCGCTATCGAACAAGAGCGCTCGCCGGGGTGAGCACTGGAGTCCCACCGTCTCCCGTGGCCGCCGATGGACGCTCAACGGCTCGCGGATCGTCAGCTCCACCGCGTCCAGGCTCACGGTCACAAGCTGCTGCCGTTCTTCATGTCGTGGCTGCACCACCTCGACGGTTGCCGTAGCCAGACGGTCCGGATCGTCGGGCGAGAGCAGGGCCAGGTCATCGGCCCGCAGACCAACGGTGACGGGCTGGCCTACCCGACCCGCGAGTGCCCGCCCGTGCCCTGGCAGCGAGAACGGCGTCGCGCCGACCTGCACGCCGCTGCTGCTGGCCACCCCGTCAAGGAGATTCATCGGCGGCACACCGAAAAAGCCGGCCACGAAGCGGTTGACCGGCGCCGCCATGATCTCCGCCGTCGTACCGACCTGCTCCACGCGGCCGGCGCGCATGATGGCGATGCGGTCGCCGAGCGCCATCGCCTCGATCTGGTCGTGCGTGACGTACACGGCGGTAATGCCGAAGCGGCGCAGCAGCCGCTTGATCTCGACGCGCGTGCGCCCACGCAACTGCGCGTCGAGATTTGAGAGCGGCTCGTCGAAGAGGAAGACCCGCGGATCGCGGATAATGCACCGCCCGACCGCCACACGTTGCTGCTCGCCGCCGGAGAGCTGGCGAGGCATCCGGCCTAGCAGGTGCCGGAACTCGACGCCGAGCACCTGCGCCACGCGCTGCACCCGCTCGTCAACCTCGGCCTCGCGCCCGCGCAGCTTGAAGAAGAAACCCACGTTGTCATAGGCCCGCAGGTGTGGGTAGAGGGCATAGTTTTGGAAGACCAAGCCCACGCGCCGCTGCGCCGGTTCCAGATGGTCAACAGGCACACCGTCGAACAGCACGCTGCCGGAGGTCGGCGCCTCCAGGCCGGCAATGACCCGCAGCAGAGTCGTCTTGCCGCAGCCCGACGGCCCCAGCACCGCGAGCGTCTCGCCGTCCGCCAGCGTGAGCTGCACGTCGTCCAGCGCGAGCGTAGACGCGGCATCGTCCTGCCGCGCCGCTGCCGGCTGCGTCCGTCTCCACGGCCATGAAAACAGCGAGCGCGTCGGGGGAGCGGACGTGGGACCGGCTATTGTCGTCGGATCGCCGGAGAACCGCTTGGTGACACCGACGAGCCGGATGGCAGCCATACACCGCCGCTCAGGAGAAGACTCGCCCGGCCTCGCGGTAGCGATCAATCGCCTCAGTGACGGCGCGGTTGTCAATATAAGCCAGCAGGACGGCGAGGAACAGCGGCACGACGATGATGAAGAGCACCCCGGCAACCAGCAGGACGATGCCCCGCACGATCAGCAGGCCGAGGGTCAGGCCGAGGTTGTCCATGACGAGGAAGAAGGCATTGCGCCAGACGCGCCGTACCGGCTGATCGAACTCGACAAGCAGCGGGAACAAGTAGGGCTGGAGCGCGAACCAGACAACCAGTAGGTAGAAGAACACGATGGATAGTAAGCCCACGCCGGGGATGCCGATGGTCAGATAGAACCAGGCGTTGAGGAGCAACAGCGTCCCGGCGGCGACGTTGGTCGCGGCGAGGCGTGTTCCCGACCAGAAATAGCGCTGAAAGGCGGCGCGGAAACGAGTCGGCTCCAGTAGCTCGCCGCGGACATACTCGTGCGTCACGCTGTAGAGCGCCGCGGTGGCCGGACCTGCCAGGATCATCAGCGCAAGCAGGAGCGGGAAGGCGAGCACCGCCGGCGTGAGCAGCGCGGCCGTGTCTTCCGAGGCCTCCAAGAGTGTCGCTTCCGTTGTGCTGGCCGTCTGCACTGGCGAAAGCAGGATGAGCAGGATGAGCAGCGCCGGCAACGTGGGTACGAACCACCGCACGTTGATCAGAATCGTGCGGAAAGGATCGTAATATACTTCTGCCACCGCGCTGCGAAAATAGCGAAACGCCAGTCCCATGCTACTCGATCCGGTTCCTGCTCAGAGCTGCGCCACCATAGCCGATGCGGGCACGGCGGCAGCCATCACGGCGTCCTCAGCGGACGATTCGATCCGCACGCCGGGGACGGGGCGCGGCCACAGGATGCGCCGCACCTCGGCGGCTCGCAGCGCGTCCACCAACTCTTCCGGCCTGGGGTGTAGCGCGATGATCGTGCCACCTTGACCGGCCCCGGCCAGCTTGGCGCCCAAGGCCCCGGCGTCCAGCGCAGCGGCAATCAGCCGCTCGTTCTCCGGCCCGGAGCCGCCGAGATCGCGCTGTATCTCGTGGTTGTCGTTCATCAGCCGCCCCAGCCACTCCCAATCGCGCGTGAGGAAGGCGCGTTTGCCCTCGCGCGCCAGCTTGGCGATCTGCTCGTAGCCCTCGACAACGGCCCGGTCCCCTTCCAACCAGCGATCCCGAATGGGCTTATGTACAGCGTGCGAGGAGTGCTGAATGCCGGTGTTCGCCAGGATGAAGGGCAGCGCCTCGCCGTTCCAGGCCAGCGGCTCGACCGTGGCGTATGGCTCGGTGCCGACGGGACGGTAGAACTCCTTGTCGCGAAAGTCCAGGTAGTTGAGGTGGCCGAACGTAGCCATGTATTGATCCTGGTAGCCACAGACCACGCCCAGATAGTTCAACTCGATGGAGCGGGCCACCTCTGCGAAATAGTGCGGCTCGTAGTGGATGTCCTGGTAGGCGGCCAGTGTCCAAAGCGCCGCGGCGACCATCGCCGTCGAGGACGAGAGACCCGACGCGAACGGCACATCGCTCCAGCACCGCACGCTCGCCCGCAGCCCGTACCAACGCTGATGAGCAATCACGGCCCGCAGAATATCGCAGTGGTCGCCGGCCAACTGCAAGTCGGCGCGGTGGCGCACGACTACCCGCTCCCGATCCGACTCCAACGATAGCTCGTCCGCCGGCTCCACGCTGACGTAGGCCCGCTCGCCGAGCGAGCAGGAGATGACGCTCCCGCCGTACATATCGGTGGGATTACCGATGATCCCACAGCGTCCCGGCGCCGATCCTACCTGTACTGCTTGCCCCACTGCCCCGTCCTTCTCCCCGGCTTGCACCTCACCCCGGCTCTCTCCCCTAACTGGGGTCGGTACGATCCAAGCCGTAGGGCGCTTGCAACCGCTGCTGCGCCCGTCCCCCCGCCACAGCGGGGGACCATAGGGGGGCCGAATCCGACCTACCCCCCGCCATCACCTACAACTGCTCGCTCAGGCCCACGAGGTATTGGCGAATCATGTAGCCGTACCGCTCATCGGCGAGCGCAAAGTCAATGAACGCCTTGAAGTAGGTCTCGAAATTGCCAATGTCATAGCGTTTCTCGCCAGTTCCCAGCGGCAAGCACCGGACCCCGCCGCCCTGTCGGAGCAGGATAGCAATTGAATCGGTGAGCCATAGCTCGCCGCCCCGGCCCGGCAGGGTGCGGTTGATCGCGTCGAAGATCGAACGGTCGAAAATATAGCGCGGCGTGATCGCCAGCGTGCTGGGCGCCGTGGCCACTTCCGGCTTCTCGATGAGGTCATCAATCTCGAAGGCGGCGGTCGGCTGCGCCGGTGTGCCGGCCGTCGGCTGCACGATGCCGTACCGCTGCACGTCCTCGCGCCGCACCGTCTCCACGGCCAAAGTCGCGCGTGCGCCGCTGTCGAGATGGTCTTCCAGCATCCGCTGGATCAGGCTCGGTCGCTGCTGACTGGTGATGATCGTATCGCCATACGCGACGAGAAACGGCTCATCGCCGACAAAATCGGCCGCCAGCCGGATGGCGTCGGCCGGCCCGCTCTGCACGCTCTGGCGCGTATAGAAGAGCGCAACGTCCTCCTCGAAGAAGTTCAACTCCTCGGCCAAATCGTAAGCGCCGGTGCGGACCAGGCGGCGTTCCAACTCCGTCTCCCGATCAAAGTGGTCCTCAATCGAGGACTTCTGCCGCCCGGTGATGAGCAGAATCTGGGTGATGCCGGCTTCGACCATCTCTTCGACGACGTATTGGACGGCCGGCTTGCGGCCGACCGGCAGCATTTCCTTGGGCTGCGACTTGGTTGCCGGGAGTAGCCGCGTCCCCAGGCCCGCCACCGGGATGACCGCCTTGCGGATGGGCGCAACGCGCTCTCCGGCCATATGTCTCCGCCTCTCTGCGTAGCGATGAAGGCGCTCGACGCTACCGCTCCATTGGTCAGGCACGATAGCACAGCCGCCGCCGAGGGGCAACGCCGGCGGCGCGATGCCTTTGCTACACTCGCTCCCGGTCCGTAGGTCGGTTAAGTTCAGTGCGGATAGAGCAGAGATGGCCGAACGTCGCCGGCGCCGGGAGCGGCCGCCTACGTCCGCCGCGCCGCGCCGGGAACGCTTGCAGCGGTATCTGGCGCGGGCCGGCATCGCCTCGCGCCGCCGGGCCGAGGCGTTGATCCGTGCCGGTCGCGTGCAGATCAATGGGCAGCCGGCCACCGAGCTAGGGACCACCGTTGACCAGGACCGAGATCGCGTGCTGGTGGACGGACGCCCGGTGGCGGCACAGTCGGCGGTGGTGTACCTGGCGCTCCACAAGCCGGTGGGCGTCATCACGACGCATAGCGATCCCCACGGCCGACCGACGGTGATGGAGCTGCTGCCGGCGTTTCCGGGGCTGCTCTTTGTCGGTCGTCTCGATGCCGAGAGCGAGGGCTTGCTCCTCGCCACGACCGACGGGCGCTGGAGCCAGCGCATCCAGCATCCCCGATACGGCTGCCAGAAGGAATATCTCGTCCATGTCACCGGCCGGCTCGCCCCGCAGACGCTCCGCCGCCTGCGGCGGCCCCTCGACTTGGGCGATGGCGACCGATCAAGCGGAGCGCAAGTCACTGTTGTAGAGCACCAGGACGAGACCACAGCCCCGACGGCGCCGACCGTCCATCACTTGCGGATCGTCCTCCGCGAAGGGCGCAAGCGCCAGATCAGGCGGATGTGCGCGGCCGTCGAGTTGACGGTGCAGCGGCTCGTGCGCGTGCGGGTAGGCAGCGTGGAGCTAGGCGATCTCGCACCCGGCGGCTGGCGGCACCTTACGCCCGCTGAGGTGGAGACGACGGCGGCCGCGGAGCAGCACACATGCTGAAGAAAGCGCCGAACGCCGCACCGCCGCCGTCCGAGGCTGAACGTATGGCCGGCCTGATTATCGCGCTCGACGGCACGGCCGCCTCCGGCAAGAGCACGATCGGCGCGCTGGTGGCAGAGCGGTTGAGCTACACGTACTTCGACACGGGCCTGCTGTATCGTGCTGTCACGCTGCTCGCCATCCGGCAGCGGGTTAGCCCCGATGACGAGCCACGCTTGGCTGCGCTGGCGGCAGACATGGCCCTCGAAGTGCGAACGGAGATGGTGCTGCTCGGCGGTGAAGATGTCACGGTAGCTCTGCGCTCCCCGGCGGTGAATCGCCATGTCTCGCCGGTGTCCGCGTTGCCCCAGGTACGCACTGCACTGCTGGAGCAGCAGCGCCGGCTTGCCGCTCCGGGCGGCATCGTGATGGTCGGACGCGACATCGGCACCGTGGTCCTGCCGCACGCGCACCTGAAGCTCTTTCTGACTGCCAGCATCGAGGTACGCGCCCAACGACGTTTTGAGGAGCAGCGGGCCAAAGGCGAGCACGGCACCTACGCGGCAGCGTTGGCGGCGCTGCAACGGCGCGACCGGCTCGACAGTAGTCGGAGCACGGCACCGCTGAAGGCCGCGGCTGATGCTATGATGCTAGACACGACGCGCCTCTCGATACCGGCGGTTGTCGAGCAGGTGTTGGCTGCCGTCCGTCGCGCCGCAAACGAGCGCAACGCTGCCAGCAGCCCGGACGCCGGGGCCGGCAAAGCACGGCCGATGTGTTCCGACCATACTCCATAATATATACGAGCATGAAGAAAACCAGCACTGTGCGCGCCAGGTCGTATCCGGGCATCCTGTACGTCGTGTACTACGCGATAATCCCCATCGTGCGGCTCGTGGCCCGCCTGCTCCTCGCGGTGCGAGTCACCGGCGGCGCCGACTTCCCACGCACCGGGCCGGTGCTTATCGCCGCTAACCACCTCAGCTACTTCGATATTCCCTTCCTGCTCATCTTCCTGCCCCGTCCCCCCATCTTCATCGCCAAGCAGGAGGTCACGGCCTACCCCCTCGTAGGCTGGCTGGTGCATCGGCTTGGCACCGTCTCGATCCGGCGCGGGCAGTCGGATCGCCGGGCCATCCGCCACAGCCTCGCCGTGTTGGAGAATGACGACGTGCTCTTGATTTTCCCGGAGGGCACTCGCAGTCGCCGCCCCGGGCTGTTGGCCGGCCTGCCGGGTGTGGGGTTACTGGCACGTCGCTCCAGAGTCCCGCTGGTAACTGCGGCGATCACCGGGACGGAGAAGCTCACCCTGCGGTCGTTCTTCCGCTGCGGCCCCACGCTGACCATCGGCTCGCCGGTGACGTTGGAGGCGCTAACACCGAATGGCCGGCGGACAACCGCCGCCGAAATTACGCAGGCACTGATGCAGCAGCTTGCGGCGCTCATGCCGCCGGAGTATCACGGCCACTACGCAGACGTGGAGCACGCTGAGGCTGGCGCTGGCGTGCTCACCGGACAGGGACAGGACTAATCATGCCTATCGTTCCTAACCCACTCGGCTGGCCGGTCCTCATCATCGTGATCGTCGTCATCATCGTCGGCACCGCCTACGTCATGTGGGATGAAAGCCAGCATCCCGCCGCGGACAATGGCGAGTGCAGCGACCCCGATTGACTGCGAGGCGGCAGAGGGACGGGGCTACCCCTTTAGCCCCCCTATGGTCCCCCCGCTGCGGCGGGGGGACGGGGATCGTGCCCGGCGTGGGCCAGGCTCCCTCCCCCGTCGCCACGGGGGAGGGCTGGGGTGGGGCGCGGGTGGTGCGGGGGGCGAGGCAGTAGGTGTTGCGGCGATTAGCTCACCAAGTCCACAAGCACCGGGATGAGGGCCTTCAACTGCGCCTCACGGTCCGCCAGCTTTGCCGACAGCACCCGTACCTGCGGCGGATTGAACCGTCCCGGATGACCGTAGTCGGTCTGTTCGAGTGCAGCCCGACTAGCACCCACCTCGACCGTCATCCAGCGGCGCACTACCGGGTCCGGGGTCCCGTGCGAGCGATGGTGCGCCGGCAGCACTTCCTCAACGAACGAAACGTTGACCAACTCACTCTCAGGGCTGGACACACCGTCGGTCGCGGGCATGAATACGCTCCTCTGCATAATCGTCGGTGCCTTGCTGTCGTGCCGTTGTTAGGATACCAGTAGACGTGAGAGGAAGCGATGCGGCAACAGCTTGAGCGTGTGCGTGGCACGAACGACTGGTCACCCCAGGACGCCCGGCAACTCCGCGACCTCGTGCGGGCGCTCGGCGATAGCTTCGCCAGTTACGGCTACGCGCAGATCGAAGTCCCGATCCTGGAGCATACCGACCTCTTCCGCCTCAAGTCGGGCGAGGATATCCTGACTAAGCTCTATGCGTTCCCCTATCGGGGCCGCGACCTCTGCCTGCGCCCGGAGCTAACGGCTTCCGTCGGTCGCTACTACGTGGATCATTGCCAAGCCGCGGCGCTGCCCCAACGCTTTGCCTACGCCGGCCCGGTGTTCCGCTACGAGCGGCCGCGCCAGGGACGCTACCGCCAGTTTACCCAGTCCGGCGTCGAGCTGATCGGCCCGGAGGGACCGGCAGCCGATGCCGAGCTGGCCGCGCTGGCCTGGCAAGCGCTGGGCCGCCTTGGCTTGGACGATCACCGCCTGGAGATCGGTCACTTCGGGGTGATGGCCGCCTTGCTGCGGACGCTGGGACTGGATGACCGTGCCCGCAGCTTTGTCATCGCCAGTATGCAGGACCTGCGGAAGGCCGAGCGGGGACGTGCTCAAGTGGACGCCCGGCTCGATGAGCTGTTCGGCTCCGGCGCGGAGGATCAGCCGCCGGATAGTGCGGACACGACGAACACCGCGGACGACCTGCTGGCCACCTTGCGCCGCCTGGTGGCCGGGCTGGACGAGCAGCACGCCCGCGCGTTGATCCTGGGGCTGCTGCAAGCGAGCCACGTCGGCGTCGGGCGCACCCGGTCGGCCGCAGACGTGGCTGCCGGTCTCCTCCGTAAGCTGCGCTGGCAGGACCAGGCGCCCGGTATTCGCCGTGCCTTGGAGTTGGCGGAACGGCTACGCGCGGTGCGTGGCAGTCCCCCGAAGGCCTTCGACCGTATTCGGCACGTGCTCACCGACTACCGGCTCGACCAGGCGCCGCTGCACCGGTTGGAAGCGGTCAGCACGCAGCTTGGCGCCTACGGTGTGCCGCCCGAGGCCGTGACCGTCAACCTCGGCTTGGGGCGTGGCCTCCCGTACTACACCGGGCTGGTCTTCGAAATCTACGCTGATGGCCTCGGTCCGGCCCACCAGTTGTGTGGGGGTGGCCGCTACGACGGTCTGCTGCGGCTGCTTGGGGCGAATGCCGACGTGCCGGCGGCCGGTTTCGCCTTTGGCGTGGAGCGCGTCAAGCTGGCCTTGGATAGCCACGCTCGGCCGGCGGGCCGTCCGACGGCGCAGGTGCAGGTCATCCCGCTCGGCGCCGAAGATTACACCTACGCCGTGACGGCAGCAGAACAGCTGCGTCAGGCCGGCCTGCGCGTCGAGTTGGAATTGATGGGGCGCGGGGTCAAAGGCACGCTCCGCCAGGCCGCCCGGCGGGGTATTCCCTTCTGCGGCATCGTCGGGCCGGAGGAGCGTCTCGGCGGCACCATCACCATCCGCAATATGGCCGCCCACCAGGAACAGCGCGTGGCGCTCGCCGACGCTGCGTGGCACTGTCAGGCCGGCAGGGGGCCGGAGCACGCTGACCGGCAAGCCGGCGGTGAACCGGTGGCAGGTGTCCTATGACCGACCAATTTCGCGGCAGCGACAAAGCGACGGGTCAGGTGCGCTTGGCGCTGCCGAGCAAGGGAGCCCTGGAAGAGCCGGTCCTCAAGCTGCTCGCCGACTGCGGGCTGACCGTCCGGCGCGTCAGTTCTCGGCATTACAGCGCTACCATCACCGCGCTCCCCGCGGTCACGGTGCATTTCCAGCGCGTGCCCGACATCGTAAGTATGGTCGAGGCCGGCGCGGCGGACCTGGGCATCACCGGCTACGACCTCGTGGCCGAGGCACGCGACGAGAGCACTGATCTGCTCGTACTGCATCCCGAGTTGCGGATTGCCGAGTGCGACTTGGCGCTCGCGGTACCGGACGACTGGCTCGACGTGGCGACGATCCGGGACCTCGCCGACCTCGCCGCGACGATGCATGCCGCGGGACGGGTGTTGCGGGTAGCGACGAAGTTCTCCAATTTGACGCGCGACTTCCTGTATGACAAGGGCATTACACACTTCACGCTGGTCCCCGGGCACGGTGCGCTGGAGGCGGCGCCAACGACGGGCGCTGCGGACATCATCACCGACTTGGTAACGACCGGGACGACACTCCGCGAGAACCGGCTCAAGCAGATCGGCGGCGGCACGATCCTGCATTGCCAAGCCTGCATCATCGGCAACACCCGGCGGCTCCGCGCGGACCCGGCCGTCCTTGCGGCGGCGCGCACGTTGCTGGAGTTGATCGAGGCGCACATGCGCGCCGCCGGCTACTTTGCGGTCACGGCCAACGTCAGCGCCGAGTCGGCAGAGGCCATTGGTCGCCATCTCCTGCGGCGGCCGGAGTTAGCCGGGTTGCAGGGACCGACGGTGAGCAAGGTCGTTTCCAAGACGCCGGGACAGCAGGGCTGGTACGCCGCCCGCGTCGTCGTGCGCCAGGAGTCGCTCCTATCGCTCGTGGACTATCTCCGCCGCGCCGGTGGTACGGATGTCACGGTAAGTCGGCTCGACTACGTGTTCGGTGACCGCAGCCAGTATTACCAGGCGCTCACCGAGCAATTGAAGCGGCGGTAGCATACTCGGCGGCAGGGGCATGGACTATAATCGCCTTATACCTCTACCCGGCCCCGAGCCTGACCATGACAGCTACGGCAGCCGCACCTGCGTCCACTATGCGTCCCTACCATCGGCAGGGCGAGATTGACTACGCCCGCCTCGACTACAATCCCGACGAGCCGGTCCTGAAGCCTGATGCGATGGAACAAGAACAGCCGATGCAGGAATTCCTTGGTCTCCTCGCCAGTCGGTTCACGGATTTTGGCCAGCGTCCCGATACCTTCCTCAGCAGCAACACGATCCTCTGCTACGACCCGGACGACCTCAACGTCCGCGTCTCCCCGGACGTGTACCTGGCGTTCGGTGTGGATGCCCGCGCCATCCGGCAACGCAAGCTGTATCTGCCTTGGGAGGCAGGCAAGCCACCGGATTGGGTGCTGGAGGTGGCCTCGGTCAGCACCGGCCGGGAAGACGTGGGCCGCAAGCGAGCGATCTATGCCCGCATCGGCGTGCCGGAATACTGGCGGTTCGATCCGCAGGATGGCGCGTATCACGGAGAGAAGCTGGCCGGGGACCGGCTGGTGGGTGGGGGGTATGAGCCTATCGAGTTGACCACGGCGCCGGACGGCATCCTGAAGGGCTACAGTGAGATACTAGGGCTGAGTCTGTGCTGGGATGAGAACTGGCCCCGGCTGTACGACCCGGCCACCAAGACCTACCTGACCAACTGGCGGCAGGAACGGGCTGAACGCGAGGCGGAGCGCGACGCCTATGAAGCCCAGTTGGCTGTCGAGCAGGCCAGTCGGCTGGCGGAGCGGGCGGCCCGTCGGTCAGCCGAGGCGCGTATCCGGCAGTTGGAGGCGGAGCTGCGTCGTCGGCAAGCGGACCGGTAGCCTGGCGCCGGGCGGTCCGCCATGGTGGCATCTTCCCCTGTTGTACCACTCTCCCTGTGAGGCTCTGGTTCCTGGCCGTCCCCCCGCCGCAGCGGGGGGACCATAGGGGGGGCCAGTCGCCGCCGCCCGGACTAGGCCCCGGTCATCCTGGCTTGCAGGAACGTTGCAACCTCGGTCTGCGGGAGCGTGGTTTGGTCGCCGGAGCGCATGTCGCGGATCGTGGCCTGCCCGGCAGCGACCTCATCCGGCCCGAGGAACACGGCCCACGGGATGCCCCGCTGGTTGGCCTGGCGTAGCTGCGCGCCGAGCCGCCGCGTCCCCAGCGGTAGCTCGGTATTGATACCGGCGCGGCGGAGCGAGGCGGCGAGAGCCAGGCTGTGTTTGAGGTGATCGCGGTCGAAGACGGTCACGAGTACGTCGGTGATCGTGCGGGTCGCGCCGCCATCCGCGCCGCCTAACTCTTCGAGCACGTCAACGAGGCGCTCGATTCCGAGCGACGTGCCGGTAGCCGGCTGCCCCCGGCTCGTGAACATGCCCAATAGCTCATCGTAGCGCCCACCGCCGGTCACGCTGCCGATTGGACGACCGTTGACGAGCTGGCCGACCTCCGTCTCGAAGATCGGCCCGGTGTAGTAGTCCAGGCCACGCGCCAGCGACAGGTCCACTTGATAGCAGTGTGCCGGCACGCCCAACGCATCGAGATGGCCGATGATCTCCGTCAACTCGGTGATCCCGGTCGCCGCCAAGGGAATCTCGCCCAGCGTGCCCCGCAGGTCGGCCAGTATTTCATCGGCCGGGCCACGCAGCGCGACAAGGTCCAGGAGGCGCGTAGCGGTCTCCTCGGAGAGGAACGGCTCCCGCGGCCCGCGGCCCGGTGTTTCGGAATCTTCGTCCCCATCGGCGGCCGCAAAGCGGGAGCCACCAACTTCCCGCGTGAGTAGCTCTTGCATCACTCCGTCGCGCCCGATCTTGTCGAGCTTGTCAATCGCCCGAAAGATGTCCGGCGCGTCGGCGTCCGGCACACCGGCATACTGGGCCAGCCCGGTGAGTAGCTTGCGGTTGTTCAGGCGCACCGTGAACTCGCGCAGGCCCAGCGCGGGTAGCACCGTGGCGATGAGGTTGATGATCTCGGCGTCAGCCAACATGCTGGCGCTACCCACGATGTCGCAGTCGCACTGCCAGAACTCGCGGTAGCGGCCCTTGCGGGGCTTGTCCGCCCGCCAAACCGGCTGCATCTGGTAACGCTTGAACGGTTTCGGCAGCGTGGGGTACATCGCCACCACCCGGCACAGCGGCACGGTGAGGTCGTAGCGCAAGCCGACGCGCCGGCTGCCCCGATCACGGAACCGGTAGATAAGCTGGTCGCCCTCGGGTCCGTACTTGCCTTCGAGCGTCTCGGCCAACTCGATGGCCGGTGTCTCCAGCGGCTCGAAGCCAAACCGCTCGAAGGCGGTCCGAATGACCCCGGTGACGTGCTGGCGCAAGAGCATCGTCCGGGGCAGAAAATCGCGCGTGCCGCGCAGAATGCGGGGCTTGATCTTTGCGCTCATGGCGTCTCCATTGTGCCGTGACTCTCAGCCGGTAGGAGTTTCGATTGCGCGTGGTCGCACATGGTCCCTAGCAGCGGCACTTTTGCTGCTCGGGCGGCGGCGGTGCGGACCGCGAGGATACTACGAGAGCCAGGCCGGAGGGAGGGGAACGCTACGGGTGGAGTCTGCGTGTGGGGGAGGTGACGGGAGTCGAACCCGTGCCGCTGGTTCCACAGACCAGAGTCCTAACCGCTGGACCACACCTCCCACGCCGCTGCGTCTCGCAGCCATCGCGGGCACTATCCGATTTTACCAGGGAAGGTGCCGGAGCGACAACACGCGCGCACCAGCGATCACCGAGCGGCCCCCCTTCCCTGCATGAAAGTTGACAACTTGATGCGGTAGTGTGTTGGCTCCCACCCTCACCCTCCCCCCGTCGCAACGGGGGGACCATAGGGGGGCCATCTCCTCACTCCCCTTCCCTGGAGGGAAGGGGCCGGGAGTTAGGTCCAACACCCCTCGCGTCCCGGCGAGGCACCTATTCGGCCGGCGCTGCCACCGCTTCCTCGGGGCTGGGCTGACCGAACAGCGTCGGTGCAGCCTCGTCGTCCTCCAACGCTGCGGGAGCCTCTTCGCCGTCCTCGCCGCTCTCGGCCAAGCCCGCTTCGAGCAACTCCCGTTGCCGCTGGCGCTCCAAGAGCGTCTGCATCCCGGTCCCGGCCGGAATCAGCTTGCCGATGATGACGTTCTCCTTCAGGCCGAGGAGTTGGTCGGTGCGGCCTCCGACCGCCGCCTCGGTAAGCACGCGCGTAGTCTCCTGGAAGGAGGCCGCCGCCAGGAGACTGTCGGTCGCCAGCGACGCCTTGGTGATGCCGAGCAACACCGGCTGCGCGGTGCTCGGCTCGCCGCCCTCGGCAAGAGTCTTCGCGTTCACCTCTTCGTACTTGAAGCGGTCTACCAGCTCACCGGGCAGGAGCTCCGTGTCGCCCGCCTCGTCAATTTGGACCTTGCGGAGCATCTGCCGCACGATGACCTCGATGTGCTTGTTGTTGATGGACACCGCCTGACCGTCGTAGACCTTCTGCACTTCCTCAGCTAGGTACTCCTGCACCGCACGCTCGCCGGTGACCGCCAGCAACTCTTTCGGATCGACCGGCCCTTCCGTCAGCTGATCGCCGGCCTTCACCACCTGACCGGCCTCGATGCAGATGCGGGCCATAGCTGGCACGGCGTATTCGGCATCGCTTGGCTCTTCCCACCGCACGATGACCCGCTGGCCTTCGCGCACGATCTGACCCTGCGTAGAGGCCCGCAGCTGCTCCGTCTCGACCGGCACGAGACTATCCGATCCATCGGTGCCATCGGTGCCTTCCTCCGACTGGGCCGGAACCACCCGCTGGGCCACAACGTCGCCCGGATCAACTTCATCACCGTCTTGAACCACGATCTCGTAGCCCTCGGGAACGTCCAGCGTATCGGTGAGGACCTGGACGTTGGTCACGTGAACCTTCCGCGGCTCGCCTTCGATGATCTCCACCTTGCCGTCAATCTCGCTGATGACCGCCTTCCCTTTCGGCTCGCGTGCCTCGAACAACTCCACAACGCGCGGTAGCCCTGTGGTGATATCCTCGACGCGCTTCTGCCCGCTCTCCAAGACACCACCGGTGTGGAAGGTCCGCATGGTCAACTGGGTACCCGGCTCACCGACGGACTGCGCGGCGATAATGCCGACTGCCGTCCCAATGGTGACTTCCTGACCGTCGGCCAGATTGCGCCCATAGCACTTGACACAGAGACCGTGTCGCGCTTCGCAGGTCAGCGGTGACCGCACGGTGACGCTTGTGACCCCGGCACCCTCAATGGCCGCCACGGCCGCCTCGTCAATCGGCGTGTTCACTTCGACCAGCACCTCACCGGTCTCGGGATGAGCAACCGGCTCCGCAGCAAACCGGCCGAGGGCCTGCTCGCCGAGGTCGTCCTGCACGGCCTCGGCGCTCGGAGCCTTGAGGGTGATGCCCAGGGTAGTGCCGCAGTCGTCCTCGCGCACGATGACATCCTGCGATACGTCCACGAGCCGCCGGGTGAGATAGCCGGAGTCGGCCGTGCGGAGGGCGGTATCCGCCAACCCCTTGCGGGCGCCGTGCGTGGACATGAAGTACTCCTGCACGGACAGCCCCTCGCGTAGGTTGGACTTGACGGGAATTGGAATGATCCTGCTATCGGGCGCCGCCATGAGGCCGCGCATCCCGGCCAACTGGCGAATCTGGTTGAAGCTGCCCTTGGACGCGCCGGACTCGGCCATCATATGCACCGAGCCGAACGGATCGAGCTCCTTCTGCACCGCCTCCGTCACATCGGAAGTTGCCTTGGCCCACGCCTCGACGGTCTTCTCGTACTGCTCCCGCTCGGTCATCAGCCCTTCGTTGTACTCAGCCTCGAACTCCTCAATGAGGGCTTCGGTTTCTTCCAGGATGACCTGCTTGGCCGCCGGAATCTTGATGTCGTCAATGCCCACGGTGATACCGGAAACCGTGGCGTAGTGAAAACCGATATCTTTCACTTGATCTACGATCTCGGCGGTGCGCTCGCGGCCAACGAGCAAGAACGTGCGGGCCACAAGCTCCTTCAGCTTGCCCTTGTCCATGATGCGGTTCTCGAAGCGCAGCTCCGCCGGCAAGACGCGGTTGAAGAGCACGCGGCCGACGGTCGTGGTAAAGATGCCGCCGGCCGGCACAGTCTCGATGGATGTCCCGCGCCCTTGCGGCCCATCGCTGAGGACCATGGCTTCATCACCGCCGAAATCGCTCGCGTTGACCTGCACCTTGATCTCCGTCTGGAGACCGATTTCTCCCAGATCATGGGCGAGCATGACTTCATCGAAGTCCATGAACACGCGACCGTTGGACGTGGTCCCGGTTTCTTCAAGCGTCAAGTAGTAGCAGCCCAGCACCATGTCCTTCGTCGGCGCGACGAGCGGCGAGCCGTCGGCCGGGGACAGCAGGTTGTGGGTGGAGAGCATCAGCTGGTGCGCCTCGCGCTGCGCTTCATCCGAGAGCGGCACGTGGACCGACATCGTGTCGCCGTCGAAGTCGGCGTTATACGCCGTACACACCAGCGGGTGAATCTGAATGGCACTGCCCTCGACCAAGACCACCTCGAAGGCTTGGATGCCCAACCTGTGCAGCGTGGGCGCCCGGTTCAGGAGTACCGGATGGCCCTTGGTGACATCTTCGAGCACGTCCCATACTACCGGCCGCGCCCGCTCCACGATCCGCTTGGCGCTCTTGATATTGGGCGCATGGCCCCGATCCACCAACTCGCGCATCACGAACGGCTTGAACAACTCCAGCGCCATCCGCTTCGGCAGCCCACACTGATTGATCTTCAGCGTCGGACCGACCACGATCACCGACCGGCCGGAGTAGTCAACGCGCTTGCCCAAGAGGTTCTGCCGAAAACGGCCTTGCTTGCCCTTGAGCATGTCCGAGAGGCTCTTCAGCTTGTGGTTGGCCGATCCGGATACGGCCCGGCCGCGCCGGCCGTTGTCAATCAGCGCGTCCACCGCCTCTTGCAGCATCCGCTTCTCGTTGCGAATGATGATCTCCGGCGCGCCGAGGTCGAGCAGCCGCTTGAGCCGGTTGTTGCGGTTGATGACCCGGCGGTAGAGGTCGTTCAGGTCGCTGGTCGCGAAGCGGCCACCATCCAACTGCACCATGGGCCGGAGGTCCGGGGGTAGGACGGGCAAGACGGCGAGGATCATCCACGTCGGCTCGGCGCCGGACTTGCGAAAAGCCTCAACCACGCCCAACCGCTTGATCGCCCGCTTGCGCCGCTGCATCGAAGAGGCGTGAACCTCTTCCCGGAGGTGCTTTACCAGCGCGTCCAGGTCCAGACGCCGGATGATCTCCAGCAGCGCCTCGGCGCCCATATCGGCCTCGAAGATCGGCCCACAGGCTTCCTGCACCTCACGATGCTGGGCGTCGGTAAGCAGCGTCATCGGCTGGAGTTTCTCGATCTCCTGCCGGCGTGCCTGGACCACGCCGTCAATCGCCTCGATCTCCTCATTCATCTTGCGCGCCAGTTCGTCAATCTCGTCGTTGGCCACGCCGCGTAGCTGCTCGGCCTCCTCTTCCAGGTCGTTGTGGAGTTGGCGCTCTTCGAGGCTTGCCTGCCGCTCCGTGTCCTCCACGAACTGCCGCGCCGCCTCCCGCGCTTCATTCACGTGGTCGGCGGTGACTTCATCACCGGCGCTCACGATCACTACGCCGGACGGCTCGAACACCACCGTCTCGTCGGCCGTTTTGCCGCTCAGGTCGGCCAGCGCCGTCTCTACCGCCGGCAGGGCCGCTTCCGCCGCCTCACGGGCGCTCCCGCGGCGCTCCTGCAGCGCCGCCAGCTTGTCGCGTAGCTCAGTCTCCAGGCGAACCAGCTCCTGGTCCACCCGCATCTCGATCACCTGCTGCTCTTCGGTCGTGGCACGCTCCAAGGCGGCCGCCTGCTCGACGACCTCATCGTCCAAGGCAACCAGCCGCTGACGCCGCTTTTCCTCGTCCACGCTCGTCACGATGTAGGACGCGAAATAGAGCACCTTCTCCAGGTTGCGCGGCGACAAGTCGAGGAGCAGACCCAACTGGCTGGGGATGCCCTTGAAGTACCAGATGTGCGAGACGGGGGAGGCCAACTCGATGTGGCCCATCCGCTCGCGGCGCACGTTGGCCCGCGCAACCTCGACACCGCACTTGTCGCAGGTGATGCCGCGGAACCGCACGCGCTTGTACTTGCCGCAGGCACACTCCCAGTCCTTCTGCGGACCGAAGATGCGCTCGCAGAACAGGCCGTCCTTCTCCGGTTTCAGGGTGCGGTAGTTGATCGTCTCCGGCTTGACCACTTCCCCGTAAGACCAGCGCCTGATCTGGTCCGGCGAGGCGATCATGAGGCGAATGGCATTGAAGTCGTTAACTTCCAACATGGCTTGCTCCCTTGCCTCCCTATTCCCGATCCTCTAGGCCTTCGAGATTGATGCCTAGCTCGGGCAATATGTCTGCGCCAGATTCGTCAACGAACTGGATCTGCTCGTTCTTCTCGTTGAGGATGTCCACGTTCAGGCCCAGGCTCTGCAACTCCTTCACCAGCACCTTGAAGGATTCCGGTACGCCCGGCTCCAGGTTCAGATCACCCTTCACAATGGCCTCGTAGGTCTTGACCCGCCCCACTACGTCGTCCGACTTGACCGTCAGCAACTCCTGGAGGGTGTAGGAAGCGCCGTAGGCTTCCAAGGCCCACACCTCCATCTCGCCGAACCGCTGTCCACCCATCTGCGCTTTCCCGCCGAGCGGCTGCTGGGTAATGAGCGAGTACGGTCCGGTGGAGCGAGCGTGAATCTTGTCTTCCACCAGGTGGTCGAGCTTCATCATGTAGAGATGGCCAACACACACGTCTTGGTGGAACTGCTCGCCGCTGCGCCCATCGTACAGCTTCACCTTGCCGCTCGCCGGCAGGCCGGCCTGTGCAAGCTCGGCCTTGATCCGCGCTTCGCTTGCGCTATCGAACACCGGCGAGGCCACCTTCATGCCCAAGGCGTGCGCGGCCCAGCCGAGATGGGTTTCGAGCACCTGCCCGATGTTCATGCGGGACGGCCCACCAAGCGGACTGAGAATGATGTCCACCGGACGGCCATCATCCAGATAGGGCATGTCTTCGACCGGCATCAACTGTGCAATGACCCCCTTGTTGCCGTGCCGACCGGCCATCTTGTCACCCTGCGACAGCTTGCGCTTGATCGCCACGCTCACGCGCACCATCGTATTCACACCGGGCGATAGCTCATCACCCGCGTCGCGCGAGAACTTCTTGACATCAACGACCTTGCCCTGCTCCCCGGTGGGCACCCGCAAGGACGTGTCCTTCACCTCGCGCGCCTTCTCACCGAAGATCGCCCGCAGCAGCCGCTCCTCGGCGGTCAACTCGGTCTCGCCCTTGGGGGTGATCTTGCCGACCAGGATGTCACCCTGACCGACTTCGGCGCCGATATACACGATGCCGTCCTCGTCGAGGTCCTTCAGGGCATCGTCACCGACGTTCGGAATATCGCGCGTAATCTCCTCCGGCCCGAGCTTGGTGTCGCGGGCTTCGACCTCGTGCTTTTCGATGTGAATGGAGGTGAACTTGTCCTCCTGCACCAGGCGCTCACTGATGAGAATGGCGTCCTCGTAGTTCCCGCCTTCCCAGAACATGAACGCGCACAAGAGATTCTGACCGAGTGCCAGCTCGCCTTGATCCGTCGCCGAGCTATCGGCGAGCACCTGCCCCTGGACCACGCGCTCACCACGCTGGACCGTGGGACGCTGATTGATCGTCGTACCTTGGTTCGAGCGCACGAACTTCTGCAACGTGTAGACCCGCTCCTCGCCGGTGGCCGCCTCCAGCACGATGATCTCGTTGGAGGTGACCCGCGCGACCTCACCGTCCTGCCGGGCCACGACAACCTGACCGGAGTCACGCGCAACTTGGGCTTCGACGCCGGTGGCGACGAGCGGCGCCTCCGGCTGCACCAACGGCACCGCCTGCCGCTGCATGTTCGCACCCATCAGCGCGCGATTGGCGTCGTCGTGCTCCAAGAACGGAATCAGCGACGTGCCGATGGACACAATCTGCTTGGGTGATACGTCCATCAGGTCCACGCGCCGCCGCGCGACCGCCTGGAACTCACCGCGATAGCGCACCGCAACCCGCGGATTGGTGAACTGCCCATGCTCGTCGAGCACGGCGTTCGCCTGGGCGATCATGTAGGTTTCTTCCTCGTCCGCCGGCATATAGGCAATCTCGTCGGTGACGTAAGGTCTCACCGCCAGCTCGAAACCCTCACCGTCCGTCGCCGCGGCCACGAGCGCCGCGGCGTGCTCCTGCGTCAGCGTATCGCCGCGGGCTAGTGCCGCCAGCGCGCTATCGCCGTTGGCTGGCGCCGGCAACTGCGGCTGCGTGGTTTCCGGGAGCATACGCCCCACCAGCGTTGCCGGGTCGGTTTCCGGCGTGATCTGCACCGTGCGTGCCACACGCCGGTACGGGGTCTCGATGAACCCATACGGGTTGATCCGCCCAAAGGTGGCGAGGTTGCCGATCAGGCCGATGTTGGGACCCTCCGGCGTCTCGATGGGGCAGATGCGGCCGTAGTGCGAATGGTGTACGTCGCGCACCTCGAAGCCGGCCCGCTCGCGCGAGAGGCCGCCCGGCCCCAGCGCCGACAGCCGGCGCTTGTGGGTGATCTCCGCCAGCGGATTGGCCTGATCCATGAACTGCGACAACTGACTCCCGCCAAAGAACTCCTTCATCGCCGCCGCGACCGGCCGGATATTCACCAGGCCGGCCGGCGTGGCCGTGGCCGCGTCCTGGATGGTCATGCGCTCCTTGATGACCCGCTCCATGCGCGACAGGCCGACGCGGAACTGGTTCTGAATCAGCTCGCCGACGGGACGGATACGGCGGTTCCCAAGATGGTCAATGTCGTCCGGCATGGACTGCGGATCGTTATTGAGCTTGATTAGCTCTTCGACGATCTTGACCAGGTCGTCCGGCGTCATCGTGCGCTCCGTGGTGGAGAGACGCAGCCGGCGGTTCAGCTTGTAGCGGCCCACCTCGCCGATGTCATAGCGGCGCGGGTCGAACAGCAGCGACTCCACCAGGTTGCGGGCGTTCTCCTCGGTCGCCGGGTCGCCGGGTCGCAGCCGACGATACAGCTCCATCAGCCCTTCTTCATGGTTGCGCGCCGGGTCGCGCCGGGTGCTCTCGCCGATGGTCGAGGCCACGAACGGATGATCCGGGTCGGTATCCACGTGCTCAAAGAGCCTGAAGAGCGCTTCGTCCGTTCCGAACAACTGATGGGAGGCGCGCAACAGCGTGGTCACTGGGATTTTGCGGCGCCGGTCAATCTTGACGGTAATGAGGTCGCGGTTCGACGTCTCGAATTCGAGCCACGCCCCCCGACTAGGAATCAGCTTGGCGCCGTAGAGCCGGCGCCCCGACTTGGCGTCCTCAGTAGCCGTGAAGTAGACCCCCGGCGAGCGCACCAGCTGACTGACGACTACCCGCTCGGCACCGTTGATGATGAACGTCCCGCGCTCCGTCATGATCGGGAAGTCGCCCATAAAGATGCGCGATTCCTTGATCTCGCCCGTTTGCAGATTGTGCAGCCGCGCGTCAACGTAGAGTGGCGCAGCATAGGTCATGTCGCGGTCACGGCACTGCTCTTGGGTGTATTTCGGCTCCTCGAACGGGTCCTCCGGAACCGTCAACTCCAGCGACAAGTTTTTCTTGGTAAAGTCCTCAATCGGCGAAATCTCGGCAAAGACATCCCGCATCCCGCGCTCTCGGAACCCGGCAAACGACCGGAGTTGCACCTCGATCAGGTTGGGCATGGGCAGCACTTCCGGTGCCTGCCCGTACCAGCGGCGCTCGACACCGTTCGGCGAGGTGAGACGCCATTCAGCAGCGGCGCCATTCCCTGGTGCAGTGGTTTCGGCGGGAAGAGTCCGAGTCATAGCTTGCTCCTCACAACTGAGAAATCGCGCTCACCGCCGGCGTATCCGGGTGACTCTGCTGACGGGTGGCGAGGTAGGTACGCGGCTGGGCGGAGCGAGGAAAAACGACGAAAGTCAGGCGGCCGGGGGCCGCTCGGCCCTGCCGGAGAGCGCAAAATACCGAGGTTATCACTGGACGTGATAAGAAGTATAGGGCCAAGCCAGGGTTTCTGTCAAGCTGCGCGGCCAGCTTGCCCGTGCTCCACTGCCAGCAGGCAGCAACGGCTGAGGCCCGCGCCGCCGTAGAGGCCGCCGCGCGGCGGGTGGCCGAGGCACGGATGGCCGCCGAGGCGGCGGCACGACAAGCGGCCGAAGCGGAGTTGGCCCGGCTCCGGGCACAACTCGACAAACTCCGCCCGTCCTGACATGCAGGGCAGGTTCTTCTGTAGGGCGCGATTATGAAGGTTGCGAACTTAACTAGGTAGTGGCCGGGAGTAGATTCCCTCCCCCGTCGGGACGGGGGAGGGTGAGGGTGGGGGCCAACACATTACCTAATCAAGTTGTCAACTTTCATCATCGCGCCCCGCCCCCGTCATTCCCGCGCACGCCGGCATCCACGTCCGCCTGCGAAGCGGGAGGACCATAGCCGACAAGGGTAGGTATGGGCAAAGCTGTAGGGGTGCAACATGTTGCGCCCGTCCCCCCGTCGGGACGGGGGGACCATAGGGGGGCCGGTATCGCACCTAACCTCCGGCGCCAGGCTCTTCGCCGTCGCTCTCGACGGTAAGCTGGCTGACGCGCAGCTCCGCCCCCGCGAGGAGCGTGCGGCAACGTTCGGCGAGGGCGGCCCCGCGTTCGTACAGCCCCAACGCCTCTTCCAGCTCCAAGTCGGGCTGTGCTTCCAGCCGACTCACGATGCCCTCTAGCTCCTGGAGCGCCGCGCCAAAGTGTGGACTATCCTGCCGTGCCTCGTTGTTGCTCTCCATACGTCTACCCGTCACTTATTCGTCATCCACGCTCGCCGGCTGCACGTCGGTCACGCCGGCAACGACGGTGCCGTCGGCCAATACGATATGCAGCAGATCGCCGACACTGACCTCGGCCGCACGCGCCCGCACGCGCCCACTGCCGGCATCGCGGACGATGGCGTAGCCGCGGCCCAGCACGGCGAGCGGGTTGAGTGCCGCCAGCCGACCCTCGGCGGCCGATAGCGCCACGCCGGCACGATCCAACCGCGCCGCCATGACCTGCCGCAAGCGCTCCCCGGCGCTTTCCAGCCGGGTCGCGGCCGCTTGCACCTGCCCTTGCCCGGCCCGGTGCAGCCGGCTGCTCAGGTCGGCGAGCTGCCGCGCCAGGGTCGCACCGTCCGGCACGACCATCTCGCCGGCGGCCGACGGCGTGGGCGCGCGCACGTCGGCAACGCCATCGGTGATCGTGAAGTCCACCTCATGACCAACGGCGCTGACGACCGGCAGGCGGGAGGCCGCAATCGCACGGGCCACCCGCTCATCGTTGAAGGCCCACAGGTCCTCCGCCGAGCCGCCGCCCCGCGTGACGATGACGAAATCGAGATCGGGCTGGGCGTTAAGCCTACCCAGCGCCCGTACCACCTCCGCCGGCGCCGCCGCGCCCTGCACAAGGCTGGGGGCCACCACCAACTCCACCAGCGGGTAGCGGCGACCGATGACTTTACATAAGTCTTGCAGCGCCGCACCCTGCGCCGAGGTCACCACACCGATGCGCGTCGGCCACTCCGGCAGCGTCCGCTTGCGCTCGGCAGCAAACAGCCCCTCGGACTCCAACCGCGCTTTGAGGCGCTGAAACTGCATGAAGAGATCGCCGAGGCCGGCGGGCCGATGGTCGGAGACCACAAGCTGGTACTGCCCTCTGGCCTCGTAGACGGTGAGGCTACCTCTGACGACGTACAGCCGTCCTTGCTCCGGTGCGCCCAAGCCCAGTCCTTGCCGCCGGAAGAGGACGCAGGCCAGTTGACTGGAGCCGTCTTGCAGCGTGAAGTAGGTGTGCCCGGCGGCGGACGTGTAACTACTCGACACCTCGCCTTGCACCCACAGGTCGGCAAAGACCGGGTTGGCTTCGAGCGTTTCGCGTACCTGGGCCGTCAACTCACTGACCGGCCAAACCGGAGCGGTCAGCGGCTCATCCAACAGATCGAGCAGCGGTTCGTCATTCATGGCGCTGGAGCGGCGGCCGGCGCGGGGAGTATGCAAAGCGGAGCGCGTGCCGAGAGTTTCACCCCGCACATGATACCGCAGGACCGAGGCACCGACGGACACCCCTCTCCCCGTGGAGACCTTTGCGTAACCCGTCATTGCGGCGAAAGCCGCAATCCAGCCCCTTCCCTGGAGGGAGGGGGTTTGGGGGTAGGTCCGCCAGCCCCGCGCCGCGCCATGACAAGCCCTTGGCCGGTAAGGGTTTTTACACGGACCCACTAATCAACTGGGTCCGTGATGACGCCGGTGACCTCCGCAATCTTGGACCCGGCGGTGCAATTGGTCGCGGTGTGCGCGGAGACCGTGTAGGACGAAGCCGCGGTCAGTCCCCAGGTGTCGTGCCTCAGACTGTTGCCGCCCGATGTACAACGGTCTAGCGGCGGCCCCGTCGACGGCCCCAGCTGCTACACCCGGTACCACCAGGGGCCGTCGTTGGCGATGGAATAGCCGGAGAGCGTCAGCTTCACGACGAAGTGGTGAACGCGCTCGCCGTCACAATCTCGTTCGCGCTCGTGCAAGTGTTGTCGCTGTACGCCTTGTAGGTGTACGTCGTGTTAACACTCAGGGCGGTGAGGGCGGCAGTGGCTGCGCTCTGGGCGCTAGAGCAGCTGGTGTGCGGCGCCTTGTCGGCCTTGTAGTACCAGTTGCCGTCCGTGTTCAGGTTCCAGCCGGAGAGCGTCAGAGTCGCAGTGATGGCAGTGACGTTGGACACCGCCAGGGACGGGGTGAGGGTACGGACATCGCTGGACGATGCAATCTCGGTATTGTTGCAGCCGCTGTCGCCGTACGCGTCGAAGCTGTACCACCTGCCCTTTTCCAGGCCGGTGACCTTGACGCTGTCCGTAGTGACGGCGCTGGAGCAGGGGATTAGAGTGCTGCCGCCGGGCTTGTAGTACCAGTCGCCGGTCCAGCCGGTGAGCGTCAAGGTCGCGGCGGTGGCGCCGACGTTGGACACGGTCAGGCTGGTGTTGAGGGTGGTGAACGGGCTGGCCGCTGCAATCTCGGTGGTGCAGAGGAGATCGTACGCCGTGTAGGTGTACGTCGTGCCCTTGGTCAGGCCGTCGAGGCCGGCAGTGGTTGCGCTCTGGGAGGAAGAGCAGGTGGCGTGCGGCCCCTTGTCCGCCTTGTAGCGCCAGTAGTCATCCTTACCAAAGCGCGGGTCCCAGCCGGTGAGCGTTAGCGTCGCGGTGGTGTTGAAGACCTTGGACACCGTCAGGGCCGGGGTGGTGGTGGTGACGGTCCTCGTCGCAATCTCGTTCGCGCCGGTGCAATTGCTGTCGCTGTACGCCGTGTAGGTGTACGTCGTGCCCTTGGTCAGCCCGGTGAGGTCGGCGGTGGTGGCGCTCTGGGCGCTAGAGCAGGTGGTGTGCGGCGCCTTGTCGGCCTGGTAGTACCAGTCGCCATCCGAGGCCGGGACCCAGCCGGAGAGCGTCAGGGTGGCGGTGGTGGCGGTGACGTTGGACGCCGCCAGGGCCGGTTTGAGGGTGGTGAACGCTTCGGTTGCCGCAATCTTGGTGCTGCAAGTGTTGTCGCTGTACGCCGTGTAGGTGTACCTCGTGTTCACGCTCAGGCCGGAGAGGGCGACGGTGGTGTCGGTTAAGGCGGTGTTGGAGCAGGAGGTGTGTGGTGCCTTGTTGGCCTGGCCGTACCAGTTGCCGGTATGGCCGGCGATGTTCAGGGTGACCGTGGTGGCCGTGAGGGCGGACCAGGTGAGCGATTTTTCCGGGGTGGTGAAACTGGCGGCGGTGGCAAGCGCCGTCGAGCAGCTACCTTCGCTGTACACCTGAAAGGTGTACGTCTTGTTCTCGGTCAAGCCGGTGACGTTGGCGGTGGCGCCGGTCTGCTCATCGGAGCACTGCCCAGCAGTGCCAGTGTCGGTCTCGGTGTACTGGTAATACCAACTGCCGGTGTAGTTGGTGAGCGTCAGCGTGGCCGTATGCCGGCCGATATTGGACGCGGTGAGCCGGGGCCGCGCCGGGGAGGGGGCGCTGGGGGCGGCAGTGGAGCCGCCGGATGAGCCGCCACTGGTGGGTTTGACCGTCGGAGCGGGCGCCGGCGTGGGCGTGGGCGTGGGCGGTGGCGTACACACCGGCGCTAGGACGCCCCGCTCCAGGTCCGCCACGGACAATCCGTAGCGCGCCTCCCACGTCGGCACGTCGAATACGAGGTCCCCGTAGTTGGTTTCGTTGACCCCGAACGCCTCCACGTCGCGGATGGACCGGATGTGCAGCAGCTTGGGCTGCGCCCACTCGGTCTCCCACTTGACCAGGTAAATGGGATCGCCCTGTTTCAGCAGGCCGGCGGATAGCCAGGGATCGCCGAGTTGGTCGGCCGGCAGCGAGCAGATCTCATTTTGGCTCACCTCGATGCGGTTGTTCCAGGGAATAGAGCGGCCGGCCAGGGCGCGGGTATCGCCACCCCAATGCAGCAGTTCATCCGCGTCGGTAAACCAGAGATGAGGCGAGCCGGCGAGGCCGACGACCGCCGGGTGCTCGTGCGTGGGGGGGGGGGGGTATTGCGGCAACACCGGCGAGCGTGACCACGGCTAGGGCCAGGGCCAACAGGATGCCGAGGCGCGTGCGGAGCACGGATACAAGGAACATTACCCCTCCTCACTCAGCGAGGTGACGTGCAATACTCTACACTAACGGCGGTAGATGGATGATGAGTATATCACATACGTCAAGGGGCTGCTCCGCCTTGAGGGGAGTTGGACCTAACCCCCGGCCCCTTCCCTGCCAGGGAAGGGGAGTGCTGGCAAGGGTAGGTATTGGCCGTGCCGTAGGGGCGCGATTGATCGCGCCCAGGGAGGGAGCGTGCCCAGAGGGGCGCCATGAATGACGCCCCTACCTGTTACCTACCCCTGTTAGGGAGGGGGTTGGGGTAGGTCCGCCGACCAACTGGGTTCGACGCTACGATAAATAGCCGGGTATGCTACTCGCGCCCGGTACCACGCGGATATAAGGAGGCTGTGCGATGAGCGATCCGGCAATCAAGCTGACGGCGCTCGCTGCCTGCGCGGGGTGAGCGTCCAAAATGGGTCCGGAGGACCTGGCGCACGTGCTGCAGCCACTCAAACGCCCGTCCCATCCCGATCTGCTGATCGGCCTCGATACCGCCGACGACGGCGCCGTCTACCGCCTCGGCAGCGATACGGCGCTCATTCAGACGGTGGACTTCTTTCCGCCCATCGTTGACGACCCGTACACGTTCGGCGCGATTGCGGCCGCCAACGCCTTGAGCGATGTCTATGCGATGGGCGGCGAGCCGTTTCTGGCGCTCGCCATCGCCGGCTTCCCCCGCGACCTGCCGCACGAGATTATCCGGCAGATCTTCCGCGGCGGCGCCGACAAGGCCGGCGAGGCCGGCGTCATCGTCGCCGGCGGGCATACGGTCGTGGACGAAGAGCCGAAGTACGGCCTCGTCGTCACCGGGCGCACCCACCCGGATAGCCTGCTACGGAAAGACGGCGCCCGGCCCGGCGACGTGCTCTATCTCACCAAGCCTATCGGCACCGGTGTCATTACCACCGCACACAAGAACGACGCGGGGCACGCCGCGCATCTCGACGCGGCCGTCACGTGGATGCTCCGGCTCAACGGCGCGGCCGCGCGCCTCTTACGCCCGCTCGCGGTGCAGGCAGCGACCGACATCACCGGCTTTGGCCTACTCGGCCACGCCCACGAGATGGCCGCCGCGGCCGGCGTCCGCTTTGAGGTGGCAGCCGCAGACGTGCCCCTGCTGGCCGGCGCCTACGACTACGCCGCGGCGGACTTCCTGCCCGGCGGACAGGAGCGCAACCGCGACTATCTGACTGCACCAGCGGACGGCAGTGCCCGCGTGACGATAGACGCGGACGTGGACCCACTGCGAGCGGAGTTGCTGTTCGATCCGCAGACCTCCGGCGGCCTGCTCTTTGCCGCACCGGCCGCGACGACCGAGCGCGTCGAAGCCGCTTTCGCCGCCGCAGACCAGCCCGTGTGGCGCATCGGCCACGTGCAGCCAGGCACCAACGTCCACGTCACCTAACCGCCGCGGCCAGTGGGACAGTAGGGCCGCACTCCCAGCCCCCGTCATTGCGGCCTCCGCCGCAGCGGCGAAAAGGCGGAATTGACGGGCCTGGCAGCGGGTGAGGCCCGATCTACTCCCCGGCCGGCCGAAAATGCACCGTCGGCTCGGCATCCTCAACCGGCAGCGTATCCAGCCGCGCAAGACCGGCCCGGAGCGCGGCCAGCGGCGCAGCCAAGACCGCTAGGCGCTCCGCCGAAAGCATGACGCCCTGCTCCGCGGCCATCCCCCGCAACAACTCCAGCGCCGCCGCCGCGTCATCACTCGGTTCTGCCATTACCGGTACTCCTTGCCCACAGTGCTGAACGTCATTCCCGCGCCAGCCGCAATTCACCCCCTCTACCTCTGGGAGAGGGCCGGGGTGAGGGCCGACTCCCCTTCCCTGCCAGGGAAGGGGCCGGGGGTTAGGTCCGATCCGTCCCCCCGTCGCAACGGGGGGACCATAGGGGGGCCAGAGGTACGTGCCACCACCGGGCACCTAGATTCCGAGTGCCCGGTTGATCTCGGCCTGGTAGCGGTCGGCCTGCAACTCTTCCACCTCGGTCAAGCTCAACAGCCGGCCCTCTACGGACGACTCGATCACGGCGTAAGCCGCGGCCAGATCGAGCAAGCCCTCCTCGCCGCTGACCTCGGTGCTGCCGCCGCGGCGGACCGCCTGATAGAAGTCGTACTGCTCCAGCGCAATCGGATCGGTCAGGCCGTGCGGCGTGTGGCGCTCGCGCTCGGCGGCCGGGGCATCACTGCGGTAGACCTCGACGGCATCGGCACGAGTGCCGTCGTCCAGGTGCAGCCGTCCGTCGTGGTACGAGCCTCTGGAACCCCAAATGCTCCAGCCGCCGGGGACGTGGAACTGATCGCCGTGACCGGCCCACGAGACGACGAACTGCCCGACCGTCCCACTGCCGAAGTGCAGCGTGGCGAAGGCCGTGTCCTCGACGGTGGCCCGCACCCGCTCGACGACGTTGCCGGACGAGTCCCGGTGGACACGCTCGCGCTCGAACGTGCGGACCAGGCCGGACACGGCGTCTATGTCACCGAGCCAGTAGCGGATCACGTTGAACCGGTGGACCCCCAGATCAATGATCGGGCCGCCGCCGGCGCGCAGCTTGTCGTGGCGCCAAGCCGTCTCGGCCACAATCCGATTCGGCGACCAATCGCCGGCGCCGACACCACCGCCCAAGGTCAGTTGAATCTGACCCAAGTAGCCCTCGTCCACGAGCCAGGCTACCGCGCGGGTCCGCTCGCTATAGCGGGCGTTTTCCGCCGTCGCCAGCACGAGGCCGCGCGTGTTGGCCAGGTTCACCATGCGATTTCCGGCCTTGATGGTGATTGCCAGCGGCTTCTCTACGAGGACGTGCTTGTTCGCTTGCATCGCTGCCAGCGCGATAGTGTGGTGCGTATCCAGTGCGGTGAGGCAGAGCACCGCGTCCACGTCGTCCGCCGCCAGCAGGTCGCGGTAGTCGGTGTAGATCGCCGGCAGCGGGTCCGGCTGAAAGTCCGACACGTACAGGTGTGGCGCGGCCAGCGGGTCCCCGGCCATATCCGTCACCGGCGGCCGCGGCGGCGGACCTTCGCCGCGCTGCCGGAACATCTCTGCGTCCTCGCGGCGGCGGGCACAGAGCGCCGTGACCACGATATGCGCGGCCCCGCTCTCCGCCAATGCCTTCAGGCCGTGCAGGTGCGCCGGCAGGATGCGGCCACAGCCGACAATCCCCAGGCGCAGGGGGCTGGTGGACGAGAGATTGGCGCCGCGCCACGGACCGAGTGTGCGGACTGCTGACTGTGCTTCCGGCTCGTCAGAGTACCCTGGATCAACCATTGCTTCCCTCGCGTCAGAGTGTGTAGCCGTTCAATATAGCAGGTGCCGCCGGAGGTTTCCCCATCCATGCTCATCCGTTGACCGCTCAAATCCGAGACTCGGCGCTCCGGTGCGCGAGCGCAGCGTCCAGTTGGCGCCGATGGTAGGATGGCCGGATCGGCGGCAGCTCACCAACGGGGAAGGCGCAAACCTCGGCCGCATCGTCGCCAGCGCGTAACGTCCCGCCAGTGACTCGACCGAGATAAGCCGGGACCAGGAGCAGGGCGCGCGGATCGTCGCGAACAAGCGTGGCGGCGACCAGCGACTCAATGGCAACCTCCAGTCCGGTCTCCTCGCGTACTTCCCGCACGGCAGCTACCGTCGGTTCCTCACCGTAGGTAACAAAGCCACCGGGGAGCGCCCAGCATCCCTTAAACGGCTCGATACCGCGCCGTATCAAGACGACCTTGCCCTCCCAAAGCACCACGACGTTCACGCCCAGTTCGGGGTGCGGATAGAACGTCCACCCGCAGGCGCCGCAGCGCAACGGCGGCACGGCGACGCCGGTCAATCGAACGCCGCACTGCGGGCAGTAGCGAAATTGCCTCAGCGGATCGGGCGGCAGCGATGTCATCAACTTGCTCGATGCTATTGTCCGGCCGCGCCTCACCCTCAGCCGGGAACTTGAGTTGCCTCGCCGACGGCCAGGACGCGCGGCTCCGCCGCCAGTCCGGCCGCCTGGGCCGCGTCAACGAAGAGCTGCGGGTCAATGGTGTTGTGCGGCATGACGGCGAAATGCATGGGAATCACCACGCGCGGCGCCAGCCGGCGCGTCAGCTCTACCGCCTCTTGGTAGGTCATGTTGCCGCCCCGGCCGTTGATGCACACGCACAGCACGTCAATGTTCTGGGTGGCCGGCGAGAACAGTTGCTCGTTGAAGAGCGTATCGCCGGTGACGTAAATGCGAACGGCACGGCCGCTGCGCCCCACCGTGAACACAAACCCCACCGGGTCACCGGTATGCTCGGCGAACACGAAAGTCGTCCGTACATCCGAACGTGCCGGATCGCCCAACGTTAGCTCGTCACCAACCGCGACGGCATGCACTCGTGGCGTGTCCACCCCTAGCTCGCCCAACTTACGAGCGCCCTCGGCCGCCGCGTAGAACTCGGCGCTCGTCTGGGCGGCGACGGCCGTCAGCGTCTCCGGGTCGAGGTGATCGGAGTGATTATGGCTACTGAGCACTGCCTCCACGCGCAGCTCCGACGGTGCCACCGGCGGCGGGTTGAGCCGCTCTACGCGGCCGCTCCCGGCGCTGTAATTCGTCAGGTACGGATCAACTGCCCAGGTCACGTCACCCGGACTGCGAAAGAGAAACCCACCCTGCCCCAGCCAACGCAGCGCCACGGCGCCGTCCGGCGGCCGCGCCAAAAGCTCAGTCATTCTATTCCCTCCATACACCGGCAACCCCTATGGTCCCCCCGCTGCGGCGGGGGACGGCTTAGTTCCCTCCCTTGTGCGTCAGCACGGGGGAGGGCGAGGGAGGGGGCCGGAGGTATGGTACCCTACCATCGTCTTCATGGAGCCAGCCGGGCAGTCACAGCACGCAAATGCCGAGGAGCAGATGGAGCCTCAAGCAGCACAACAGAGCGGCGGCATCACCGATCAGTTTCGGCTCGACGGCCGAGTCGCCCTCGTTACCGGCGCCAGTACCGGTATCGGCGCGGGGGTGGCCCAGGCCTTTGCCGAGGCCGGGGCCGACGTGGCCCTCGCCGCGCGCACTCAAGCTGACCTCGAACGGGTAGCGGAGACGATCCGCGGCCGCGGCCGCCAGGCGCTCGTGGTCCCGACGGATATCCGCGACCTGGACGCCATCGAGCGGATGGTTGCCCACACAGTCGAAACGTATGGTCGCCTCGATATCATGCTCAACGCCGCCGGTGTGCAGCGCCGCAAGCCGATTCTGGAGGCCACGGCCGACGACTGGCACTACGTGATGGACGTGAACGCGCGGGGCGCCTTTTTCACGGCCCAGGCGGCCGCCCGTGCCATGCTTCCGCGGCAAGCCGGCAAGATCATCCACATCGCCTCGATGACGAGCTTCCGCGGCTTCTCGGACATCGCGCTGTACGGCTTTTCCAAGGCCGGCATCGTCCAGACCACGAAGGCGATGGCCGTGGAGTGGGCACACTACAACATCCAGGTCAACGCGATAGCACCCGGTTGGATCACCACCCCCATGACCATCACGATGAACCAGGCCCGCAAAGATTGGGTGAACGCCCACAAGCCCCAGGGTCACTTCGGAGTGCCGGCTGATCTCGCCGGGGCAGCCGTCTACCTCGCTAGTCCGGCCTCCAACTTCGTCACGGGCCAGACGTTCGCCGTGGACGGCGGCTTCACGGCCGGCCATCCCTGGCCCAGCCTCGACGACGAGTAGCCGCCCACCGGGCGGGAGCAATCAGGCAGACGGAGCGCCCCAGGCCGCCGCTTGGTCCGGCGACAGCGCCTGCTTCAGTTCGATGCCGTGCCCGTCCAGGTCCTCGATATAGATCGAGCAGGTGCGTCGCGCGGCGCTGCCCCGCCACACCAACTCGCTCCGCAGCGCCACCCCGCGAGCGCGGAGCGCGTCGAGCAAGGCCGCCGGCTCCGACGGCCGGATCATCAGGCAGACGTGGTTGAGGCCCCGGCTGCGCCGTTGCGCCGGCGGCGCATAGTCGGGCGTCCGCATGAGGAAAACGTTGTGCGGCCCGGCATCGAGCACCACGAACGTCGCGCAGCCGGCGTCATCGCGGTCTACCCAGTCAATGGTCAGTCCCAGGACCTCGGTATAAAACCGTAGGGCGGCGTCCGCGTCGCGCACGTGCAGGTTGACGTGATCGAGGCCCGTCGGTGCGGTGAGCGGCGCTGTCTGCTCGCCAGGCGGCGGTGACTCGACTACCTTGACCATCACGACGACCTCCCCTCTTATCCACTATCCACTGTGGATACAACCGACGCTTGCTCTCAGTCTAGCCGCTGCCGTCCTCGCTTGTCTTCCGATCACCCCTTGGAGACCGTTGCAAAATCGTCATTCCCGCGCACGCTGCAATCCGAGGGTGCGGACCAATCCCCGTCCCCCCGCTGTGCGGGGGGACCATAGGGGGGCCGGGGGTTAGGTCTCCCCCATAGGTGTGCGAAAGGCTGCCCGTGCCGTATAATCGCTAATCGTCGAGCCGAATTGCCGAGCAACGACTTGGAGCGAGCCTTGGTGAGCAGCGCGTCCATCGAAGAGTCTACTCCCAGCAGCGCGGAATGGAGCGTCTACACGCTGGCACCCAAGAGCGCCTTCAACTTTGGGCCGCGAGGGTACGGAGTACAGCGTCGGTTGGGACTCTTTCCCTCCGATAGCCTCTTTTCGGCGCTGTGTACCCAGCTACGCGAATTGCGTGGCCGGGCTGCGCTGGAGCAATTCCTCGACGAGTTCATCGCCGGCGATCCACCGTTCTTGGTGAGCGGTCTTTTCCCGCGGCTGGGTGAGGTCCAGCTCTTGCCCCGTCCGGCCACGCCACCGGCGGCTAACGGCGCGGCGGCGAACGGTCAACTCGATTACCGCACCTTCACGCAGTTGGAATGGCTCTCCTGGTCGGTATTCGAGCGTTGGGTTGGTGGCGCAATGGAGCCGGACGGCGCTGCCCCGCCGCCGGCGGCCCAAGGTGGCACGATCCGGCTGGCCGCCGACGAGCATCGCCAGGCGGCAGAGGCACGAGCACTGATCCGCCAGGGACCGGCGGGCGGCGCCATTGCCTGGCAGCACGGGCAGCGCGCCCGGACCGTCACGGGCCGCGATGGACGCGGCGTGCGCGCCTACACGCGACCGACTACCAGCTTTGCGCCCGGCACGCGGCTGTCCCTGTTTGTCGCCTGGCGGCGCAACGACTGGCGCGAGGCACTCGAACAGACGCTGGCCGCGCTCGGCGATAGCGGCCTCGGCACCGACCGCGGCGTCGGCCATGGGCACTTCGCCGTCGAAAGCGTCGAGACCCGATCAGTGCCGCAGTTGCCGGGCGCCAACGGCCTCGTGACCCTCGCCCTGCTCTGCCCCACACGACCGGAGCTGGCGGCTGGTCTACTCACCCATCGCGACGCCGCCTGGACACTCGTGGAGCGGGGCGGTCGCGCCGGATCACCCGAAGCCGCCGGTCAGCTCCGCCGGCGCGTGACGATGCTGACAGCCGGATCGGTCGTCGCGTCACCGGCGGATTCCGGTGCGGACTGGTTCGGCCAGTTGGTGGACGTGACGCCGGACCCGGCGCCCGGCCACCGCGTATGGCGCTACGGCTTTGCTTTCGGCTGGCCGCTCCGGCTGCCGATAGCCGCCGCCCCACCCGATGGAGGGGCCTCCGACACCGTACCCGACGCTGCGGCGCCAGCCGACACTACTCCCGATGAAGACACAGAATGAAAGCGGTCAGGACATGAGCGTAACCGACCGGCCCCGGAAAGAGCGCTTTCAGGCAACGATCAGCGTCTTGACGCCCCTGCACGCGGGGCAAGGGGAGCAGCTCCACCGCAACGTGGACTACCTCATCCACCAGGGGCACTTGCTGGTCTTCCGTTTGCACGGTCTGGAGCAAGAGCTTGGCGCAGCGGCTCTGGCCGATCAGCCGGCCTTCCGCTTGGCGGCGCTCGGCTCCGGCGAGAAGCTGGCCGGACTGGCCGCCTACCGCCTCGCTTTACCCCTCCGAACGCAAATGCCTACGGAGGTGCGAGCGTACCTGCGCGATGCCTTCGAGCAGCCCTACGTTTCCGGTAGCCTCCTGCGGTCGGCCCTCGCCGTCGCGGTGCGCCGGCAGCAGCACCAGGCAGAGCAAGATACCTCTTCCCGGGAGAGCGAACCGGCCGCGGCAGCGGAGGAGGAAACACCCGACGAGAGCACGCCAGCGGCGCAGTCGTCCTCCGGCGGCGAGCGGCAGCGCACCCGGCGCCGGCCACGCGCCGCCCCGCTCCGGGCGCTCGCCGTGACCGACTGCTATCCCTCCGCTGACGACTTAGCGGACGGCCTCCTGCGCCTGCTCGAAACGGGCGCTCGCGGCCAGAGTGATACGACTGAGCGGCCCAATCCGCCGGGCGCTGGCGAGCCGCAGGCCAGGCGGCCGGGTGCCGCGCAGCCGCAGCCGGATCGCACTTGGTTGGAATGTCTGCCTCCACAAGCCACACTGACCGGCACCGTGGCCTTTGATCCGCAGCGGCTGCCCGCGCGCCGCGGACGCGCGCCGGCGGCCGGGCCCGAAAGGGTTGCCGAGGTCATTGCCGCGTGCCAGGCGTGGAGCGAGCAGGTGATGAACGCTGAGCACGAATGGTGGCGCCAGCAACCGGCCGCGCAGTCGGTCGTGGCCGTGTACGATGCCCTCCAAGCCCATCGCGCCCACGCCGCCCAGGGCGAGTTGAGTACGCTGCTGTGGCTCGGTTGGGGTACACGCTGGCACGCCGGGCCGCGAGCAACCGGCGAACGCGCCCGGCGGCAGGTCATTCTGTCCGGCGGCAGCCGCCCGGCCGGGCCACTGGGGTGGGTCCGTCTCACGCTGCATCCCTGACGCACTAGCCTGGCGAGATGTGGGGAGCCACGCGCTTCAGCGGGTCGTTGCTATGGTGGGCCGCCGGCCTCGCCGCGCTCACGCTCATCACGCGGCTACCCTTGCGCTCGACCCAGCTCTTTGCCTGGGATTCCGCCAACTTCGCGCTCGCCCTCCAGCACTACAACGTCGCGTGGCACCAGCCCCAGCCACCCGGCTCTATCCTCTACGTCGCCGCGGCCCGGCTCGTCCACGTGGTCGTCCCTGATGCCAACGCCGCCTACGTCTGGCTGTCGGTCATGGCGAGCGTCGGCGCCGTCTGGTGTGTGGTGCTCGTGGGCGGCCGCCTGTTCGGTGCATCCACCGGCGTCCTCGGCGGGCTGGTCCTGACGACTAGCTCACTCTTCTGGGGACAGGGCGAGGTAGCGTACCCCTACACCTTCCTCGCGCTCTTCTCGTCGCTGGTCGTGCTGCTCGCCATCCAGAACCGCAACGGTGACGCGCCCGGTGGCCGCGATACCACGCTCGTCAGCGCCGCGCTGCTGGCCATCGCCGGCGGCTTCCGGCCGGAATTGGTGCCGTTTCTGCTACCGCTCTGGCTCTGGGGCGCGTGGCGGCGACCGCGGTGGCGCTGGCTCGCCGGCCTGGGGCTACTGGCAGTGCTGGTCGCCGCGTGGTACCTACCGATGATCTGGCTCAGTGGCGGCTGGCAGACCTATCAGTCGGCCTCCGGCGGCTACTTCCTCTTCTTCCTGCGCGCCACCTCCGGCTTCGGGAAGCTCCTGCTGGCCGTGCTGGAGAACACCCGCACGCTCGTCGGCTATACGTACAACGGCCTGGGCCTGGCGCTCCTGCCCCTGCTCTATGTCGCCGGGCGCTTCTTTGCGCCACCACGGCTGGTGAGCGATACGCGCGCGCAGGTGCTGGGCCTATGGCTGGCGCCGCCGCTCGCTTTCTACCTGCTCATCCACATCGGCAACCCCGGCTATCTGCTGTCCTTCCTGCCGGCGCTCTGCCTGCTCACGGCGCACGGCACGCTCATCCTCGCCCAGGACACCGCCCAAGCGATACGGCTCGCCCGGCGGGATGCCCGAGGAGCAACGGCCGGAGAAGAGTTGGCACTAACCTCCGCCCCATCCCCTTCAGGGCAGGATGAGGCACGTGGCACCGGGCAGCCCCTTCCCTTCAGGGAGGGGTTTGGGGGTAGGTACGTAGCCACCGGCCTGATTGCGCTTATCGCCTTGAGCAACGCGGCGCTTTTCCTCGTCGCCGACGGCGAGGGGCGGCTGCGCGAAATCCGCGCGATTGACCGCATCCTCAGTAGGCAAGTGGCGGCCATCGAGGCGCAGTTTCCGGCCGCGAGCACGCTGATTCTCGCCTACGACCGCTCGCGCCAGCTGCGCTACTACCTCCCGGATCATCGTATCGAACTGCTCTTCACCGAAGCGGTCGCCGTCGCTGCCAGCGGCTACGACCCCAGTCACTACTGGGAGCGCCGCACCACCCTGACCGTGCCGCCGGGCGTCACGCACGTCCTGCTCCCGGACCTCGGCGAGAACACGAGCGAGCAGCCGGGCGCAGTCCGCCGTCTGGACCTCGGCGATGGCGTAGACCTGCTGGTAGCCGAGGTCGCAAGCGGGGACACAGTGCGCTACGGCTATCGCTACGTCGCGGTCGAGCCGGCGGGCGGCGGGCGGCGGGCGGGAACGGCCCCCACCCTAGCCCTCCCCCGTCCCGACGGGGGAGGGAATACGCCATCCACCGCCGCAGCGGGGGGACCATAGGGGGGGTGTTACAACGCCGCCGGCAGCAGGCGCATGTCCGGGACGTAGGCCCGTGGCGGCAGGGATGCGATGAACAGGCACGCCGCCGCCACGTCTTCCGATTGCAGCGCCTGCGCGACGACCTCCGGCGGCGTCGGCACCGGCCGCTTGTCCAAGAGCGGTGTGTCGGTCAATCCGGGGAACAGCACCGTACAGCGGATACCGTTGGCTTTTTCCTCGGCCATCGTGCCGTGCGTCAGGCCGACCATGCCGTGCTTCGTGGCCTGATACGCCACGCCGGAGACATCGGGCGCCTGCACCGCACCGGACGAGACGTGGATGATAACCCCGTCGCGCTGCGCCCGCATCGCCGGCAGCACCGCGCGAGTGACGTTGAACGCGCCGGTCAGGTTGCTGTCCACCATGTCGTCCCACTCGGCCGGATCGAGCACCGTGAGCGCCCGCCGCTTGATATTGGTCCCGGCCGGGTTGCAAAGGATATCCAGTGCGCCGAACCGGTCGAGCGTCGCGGCGACCAAGGCATCCACGGCCGCGCGGTCGGTCAGGTCGGTCGGCCAACTGAGCGCACGGCCGCCGCTGTCATTGATCTCGTCGGCCAGCGCCTGCAGCAGATCGCCGCGTCGCGCCGCCAGCACGACCGCCGCCCCTTCCTGGGCAAACAGCCGTGCCGTCGCCTGACCCATTCCGCTGCTTGCCCCCGTCACCACCGCCACCCGCCCCTCCAACACACCCATCGAGCCGTCTCCTCTCACCGGAGCATAGATTCCCGGACCATGGTAATCCATGCCCTGCTAGATAATACAGCTAAGTCGGCCATGGTCAGGATTTGCAGCTTCGGGAGCGAGCACCCTGCGCGAATGCTTCCGCTCCTGCCAAGTTTCCAGGTTCTCCAATGATCGTAAAGGTGTCCTCGCTGTCTGCACCAAAGGCATCTCGGAGACGAGAGCGAGTGAAATTGATGGCGAGATGGGTGGTGTCAATGCCGACCCATCGCCTGCCGAGTTTTTGCGCCGCCGCAATCGCGGTCCCGCAGCCGCAGAATGGGTCGAGCACCACGTCTCCCTCATTGCTGCTCGCCTCGATGATGCGCTCCAACAGAGCTTCCGGCTTCTGCGTAGGATAGCCAAGCCGTTCACGGGATACATTGATGATCGGCTTTACGTCATCCCACACGTCCCGTATGTATACATCGGCAAAATGCCGTCCTTGCTCGTCAACCTGCGTGGTGAAAAACTCACTCTCGTAAAAGATGCGTTCTTTCGGTGGTTGATGCCGGTAGTGGTGTGACGCTACGTAGAACAAGAGTACGTCATGCTTGCGCGGCCAATAGCGTTTGCTCACACCGCCGGTCCGATAGGCCCAAATAATCTCATTGCGGAAGCTGGTAGGGCCAAAGATGGCATCCAGCAGCAGCTTGAGATAGTGGCTGGCGGTCGGATCGCAGTGGAGATAGAGGCTTCCCGTCGGCTTCAGGACCCGGTGCATTTCCAGCAGGCGCGGGGCCATCATACTCAAGTACGCCAGCATGTCTGAAGGCCCAAGGAAGGTGCGAAATGCTTGCATCGCCGGAGAGACCCGGCCCCCGGCTTCTACGACCTCCCGATAGGCTACGGCAGCCGTTTGATCCCACTGCCACGTGTCCCGAAATGCTTTGATCTGAGCCACCGAGCAGGAATCGTCCTGCTCGCGGAACAGCACGTTATAGTCCTGGTTGCTCTTGAAAGGCGGATCGAGGTAGATGAGATCTACCGACTCAGCGGGGATATGCTCGCGGAGCACCTCCAGGTTGTCGCCGTAGTACAGCGTTTTCCCTAGCATGACCGCCTCTCTACTACACCGGGATAATCGCCGAATATGCCGTACACCCGCTCTATCGCCGAGCGATGGAGCGGGGCCGACTGACTGGGGTAGGTAAGCTGTAGGGGCGCAGCATGCTGCGCCACAATACCTGTCCCCCCGTCGGGACGGGGGGGCCATAGGGGGGCCGGAGAGTCAGAAGAACCGAGGAGCCGCTATCAGCACTCGGAGTAGCCGCACGAGTAGCACTTCTGGCAGCCCTCTTCGTGGATCAGCGCAGCCACGCCGCACTGCGGGCAGAGGTCGCCGGGGCGCGCAAAGGCATCGGCCGGGTGGCCGTTGGTAGCCGTCGCCTGCTCGCTCATCGCCCCGTTCGTCGCCACCACGGCGTCGCCCTCGGCCGGCTCGCGCTCCGCCAAGTATTCGGACAGCACCTGCGCGATGCCGTCGGGCAGCGAGCGGACCCGCTGTGGGCCGAGGCCCATCGAGCGGCCCCCGCCAATCCCCGAAAGCTGATCCACCACCTCACGCAGGCGCCCGACGGAACTCAGCGGCGACGGCAAGCGCAGGATGATCGAGATCAGTCGCCCTATCGCCTCGGCGTCGGCCGCCGTATCGGAGCCGGCCTTGCCGACTTGGGTGAACACCTCGAAGGGCCGCTCGTCGCCATTATGATTGACCGTCACGAACGCGGTACCCAATGGCGTCCGCTTGCTATAGGTGACGCCGTGCATCGCCCGCGGCCGCGGCTTGACCTGCGAGGCTGTCTCCAGGCCGTTCAGGCCCAGTTGCACCGCCTCGGCCTCGCTCTCTTGCTCTTCCACCGGCTCATCCGGTTCCTCGATGTGCGACAGCACCCCCTCGCGGCAGCCGTCGCGGAAGTACGTGATGCCCTTGCAGCCCAAGTCGTAGGCCAGCGTGTACAGTGTCTTCACGTCGTCAATCGTATGCGCGTTCGGCGCGTTGACCGTCTTGCTGATGCTGGAGTCGGTGTATTGCTGCACCAGCGCCTGCACGCGCACGTGTTCCTCCGGCGTCAGATCGTTCGCACTCACGAACCACGGCGGCGTCTCCGCGTCGGGGTGCGCCTCCTTCCACTCCTGGAGCAGCGGATGGTAGATGACGTGCTCGCCGATGCGATCCCGGCGCACGAACGCGAAATCGTAGACCGGCTCGATCCCGGAGCTGACGCCGGAGAGCAGGCTGGTGCTGCCCGTCGGCGCCTGCGTCAGCAGCACGGCGTTGCGCGTGCCCGTCTCGGCAATCTGCTCTTGCAGCGCCACCGGCAACCGCTCGATGAAGACACCTTGCGCGTACTTCTCCTTGTCCCAGGAGGGGAACGGCCCTTTCTCGACGGCCAGTGCCGCCGAGCACTCGTAGGCAGCGTCGCGGATGGTCCGGTACACCCGCTCGATCACCGGCAACGATTCCTCGTGCCCGTACCGTAGCTCCATCTTGATGAGCGCGTCGGCCAGCCCCATCGTGCCGAGGCCCGTGCGTCGCGTGCCCAACTGGGCCTTGCGGTTCTCCGGGATGAAGTACTCGTTGGCATCCACGACATCATCGAGGAAGCGGATAGCGACCTTGGCGTGCTCCGCGAGGGCGTCGTAGTCCAACTCGCCGTCCCGCACAAAGGCCGCGACGTTGAGCGCCCCCAGATTGCACACGCCCCAGGCCGGAAGGCCCTGTTCGCCGCAGTTGTGGACGACGAGCCCGTTGGCAACGAAAAGATGGGCCTCCGGCTCAGTGAGATCGTAGACCTCCTCCTCGCTATCCGGTTCGAGTGCCTCAAACGTTGCGAGGAAGTGCTCGCGGTAGAACCCCCGGGAACGACCAAGCAAATGCTCCTCAAGCGCCTGCTGTTTGCGGGTAGTCAGGAAGCCGACACGTTCGGCAAACAAAGGCACATTCTCCTTGGAGATCACCAACTCGTGGTTTGCCCGGCAGACGTATTCGGCCAACACACGGTTGCTATCGGGCAATGCACGCACCATCTCCGGACGGCGGTTGCGGTAGATGCGCGAGGCAATGCCCAGATTGAGGAGCAGGCGCTGGGTGCCTTCAAGTAGCTGCACGCTATTCGATGCCAGGCGCACGGAGACACCCTTCTCGCGGGTACCCTGCACACTACCGTCAGCCGTGAAAAGCGCCTGCACGAAGCCAAGCTGCATGGCTTGCGACCCGCGCTCGACGGACGACGGGACTCGATGCTTATTGTGCAGCAGCTCGGGATCAACGAGCCGCAGTAGCCGGACCGATTCGACCCGCGCCTCGTCCCGCTGCACGATCTCCTGCACGCTGATCGGGTAGGCACGAGCACGGGCACTCTGCGGTGCTACAAGATCGGCGACGGCGTTGCGGAACAGCGGCGCCAGTTCCCGCTTCTCGTCGCCAAAGAACGACAGGACGACGGACTGCTGACTCTTGTTGATATAGCCATCGCCAACCAGCCAGCCGAGCACGCGCCCCAATCCGAGACTCCCGTCGGTGCCGAAACCGCCGATCCCATTGAGCAAGCGGATTTTGTCACCGGCGGCAAGCGTACCGGCCGTTTTCCAGCCCGTTTCAGTCAGTACGCGATGGTCCGCGGTGAGCCGAACGGTGTAGCCCTCTTTGGTGCGGAGGCGGAAGACCGGCTTGACGCCGGTGCGAAATACGTGGCTGGCTTGACGGATCGCAACACCCTTGTCCCCAGGAGAGACAATCCGTATCGCCTCGCCGCTCTCGGCGAGTTCCCTCGCCGAGAGCAAGCCGCGGTCGGTATAGATCAGGGTGTCACCGGTCACACAAGGATTGACACAGATAATGTCCTCGTAGTACCAGGTGTTCGAGACCTTGTTGTAGCGGTCAATGAACACCATGCCCGGCTCGCCCGAGGCCCACGCCGCCTCGCAGATAAGCTCCCACAACTTGCGGGCGGGTAGCTCCTTCTTGACCTCGCCCTGCCACTTCAGTTGCCACGGCCGGTCCTGCTTGACCGCCGCCATGAAGTCGTCCGAGACGCAGACCGACAGGTTGGCGCCGTTGATGCGTTGGAGGTCCTTCTTGACGGTGATGAACTCCTTGATGTCGGGGTGGTCGTCGTTCAGCATCAGCATGAGCGCCCCGCGCCGCGAGCCGCCCTGTTGGATTACGTCCTTTGTGGCCACCGAATACAGCTCGGCCCACGAGATCGGCCCCGACGACGTGCCGTTGACCGTCTTGATGTAGGAGCCGCGCGGCCGCAGGGAGGAGAGATTGATCCCGACGCCGCCACCGCGCGCCATGATGTCCACCATCACCTTCAGGTTGTCGAGAATGCCGCCCCGACTGTCCTCCGGCGACGGGATGACATAACAGTTGTAGAAGGTGACGGCGGTCCCGGTGCCGGCGCCGGCCAGGATGCGGCCCCCCGGCACGAACTTGAAGTCGCTCAGGGCCTCGTAGAACCGCTCGCTCCAATAAGCCTGCTTCTCCGGGGTCGACTCGACCGCGGCAATGCCCTCGGCAACGCGCCGCCACATCTCCTCCGGCGCCGTCTCCGTCGGTGTACCGTCGCGGCCCTTGAGGGCGTAGCGGTCGAGGAAGACCTTCTCGCGCACCCCCTCAAGCTGTGTCGTCTCACTCCGCACTGCTGGGCTGCTTCCGTTCGTCTGCTGTACCGGCTGGACCAAATCGGCAATGACCACGATGACGCCTCCTATGATGTTTGCTGCGATGTGGACTACGATGTTGGCTGACTACCTGCCGCCCTCTGCACGGCTCCATCCCCCAGCGGATGAAACTGCCGCAGACGACTGGTCGGTGCCTCGTGACACACTATATGTTGTGCCATCCGTGAAGATCAACCCAATATATGGCACTGCGGGGCCATTGTCAAAGATGCGGCAGCCACCCGACGCCCAAGACCGCTAGGCGCCCAGATACACCTTCAGAACGGTCGAGCCGCAATGAAAGCGCAGCGGCCACACACCGGCTGGTCGTGTATGCTTAGAGAACGTTAGTTCTAATCATGCATCGACCGGACACGCCTGTCAAGTCGATATGAGTCTCCCTGCAAGGGGCCAGTCTATTCCCTCCCCTGGAGCTTGCTCCGGGGGAGGGCTAGGGTGGGGGCCAGCGTTACAGCAACCTGCGGCCCCTACTCGGTGCTCTCTGTGTGCTCTGTGGCTAATCAGGAAATCAGGCTGAACAGACCATCCGGGTCGGCGGCGGCGCGGAAGCGGTCAAAGAGGCGTTGTCGCGCCGCCGCAGGATCGGCGCCAGCGCGTGACCACACTGCGGCCGGTGCAAGCTCCGTCCGCCAAGAGCCGCCCAGCGCGGCCGCGGCGGCGCGCAGCGCGGTGATGCAGCGCCCGGCAGCCGGCACGAACGCCGGCCGGCCGTGCTCGTCGCGTGGCTGCAAGACGACGTGCAATATCCCGTCGCCGGCATGGCCGCTTATCCGGTGCTCGGCGAGATCGTGCGCCGGGAGCACCTGCGGCAGCATGGTCAGCGCCGCGGCCAGGCCGCCGGGTGGGATGGTCCACGTGCCGCGGACCATGGCGGCCCCACGCGGCCGCCATGCCGCGCGCCGCGCTCGCCAAACCAGCGTGGCCGCGTCCTCGTCGAGGACACGGCTGCTACCGCCATACCGCCGGGCGATCTCGCCGGCCGCCCGCTCCAGCCCACTGACACGCTCCTCGTGGCCCTCAGCGCGCACCAGCAGTGCCCATGCCGGCGCCGCACCCTCCGTAGAGTAGGGCAGCGCCGGGGCGCATCCGGCAAGCGTAGCCGCATCGAGCAGCTCGACCGCGGCAGCGCCGAGCGGATGGTCCGCGAGCGCCGCCGCCGCCCCGGCCACGGCGGAAGTCCCGGCAAACGTCAGTAGCAGGGAGCGGGTCAGCGCCGGGCGCGCCGCCAGGCGCAGCGTGACGGCGGTGAGCAAACCCAGCGCTCCCCACGATCCGACCAACATGCGGGTGAGGTCATACCCGGCAACGTTCTTGACCGTCTGCCCACCGGCACGCACGATCTCACCCGGCGCGTTAACCACCTCGGCGCCAAGCACCCACCGCGCGGTCGGTCCGATAGCCCGCCGCGAAGGTCCCGCCGCCGCGGTAGCCACCGCCCCACCGACCGTTGAGATGCCGCCATCCAGCCGCTCTACCGGCCAGCAGAGGCCTTCCGCGGCCAGCAATGCGTCGAGATCGGCCAGCGACAGGCCCGCTCCGACCGTTGCCGTGAGGTTGTCGGCGTGTACGTCCTGCGGCTGGGTTAGACGACGGAGATCAATGACGCAGGGCGGTTGTGCCGCCGACTGTGGCGGCCCCCAGTCCTGCCGCGAGCCGCTGCCCCACGCGACGACTGGTACCCGCTCGCCGGCAGCGTGCCGGACCAGCGCCCGCACTTCTTCAACACTCACCGGCCGCGCCACCAGGAGTGGCGGTCCCCGGCGGCTCGCGCCGTATTCGCGCGCGGCGGCCGCACTGTCCAGCACGTGTGCGTCGCCGCATATGGCCGCCGCCGCTGTGAGCACGGCTCAGGCCCCGGCCAGCGCCACCTGGATCACCCGGCCGAGGCGTTGAATCCCGGCGGTGAGTTGGTCCGGCGGCAGGAAGCTGAAAGTGAGGCGCAGATAGCGCGATCCGTCGCCGTGCGTGAAGTTCGCCGTGCCGGGGATGAACGAGACACCGGACTGCTCGGCGCGCGGCAGGAGTTCGCCGGCATCGAGACCCTCCGGCAAGCGCAGCCACACGAAGAATCCGCCCTCCGGCCGCGTCCAGTTGGTCGGCGGTGGCGCGTATTCGTCCAGCGCCGCGAGCATGGCGTCGCGCCGCTCACGATAGATACTCCGCAGCCGCTCGATGTGGGCCGCGAGGCGGCCGTCGGCGGCGAACTCGACGGCCAGCCGTGCTATCAACGGGCTGGTCCCCACGTCAACCTTGAGCGGCAAGAGCCGGGGGATCAACACTTTGGGGGCCACGAGATAGCCCAGCCGCAAGCCGGCCGCGAGAATCTTGGAGTACGTCCGCACCTGAATGACCAGCCCCTCCGGCTCCAGCTCGTAGAGGAACGGCGCACGCTCACCATCGAAGCGCAATTCGCTATACGCATCGTCCTCCACGATCAGCACGCCATACCGCCGGGCCAGCGCGATCAGCTCGTGACGACGCGCCAGGGGCATCGAGACGCCGGCCGGGTTGTGGAACGTCGGGATCGTGTAGATGAGCTTCGGCTGCTTGCCGGCTGCGGCGAGCGAGGCGAGCACCTCCGCCAGCTTGTCCGTCCGCATCCCCTGGTCGTCGAGCGGCACTTCATATATCTCGGCCTCGGCGTTGCGGAACGTCTGGAGGGCACCGACAAAGGTCGGGGCCTCGACGATGACGGCATCGCCGGCGTCAACGACCATCTCGGTGACGAGGTGGATACTTTGCGACCCCCCATTGGTCACGATGATGTTGTCGGCCGAGACGGCCAGACCGTCGCCCCGCAGCCGCTCGACAACATGGTCACGAAAGCGCTCGTCGCCGGCGATTGGCCCGTATTGCAGGGCGGTATCACCCCCGTCGTCGAGCACCCGGCCGGCCGCCGCCGCCAAGTCGGCAATCGGGAACGAGCCAGGGTCCGGAAAGCCGTAGGTCAGCGGAATAACGTCCTGGGGTGAGGCCGCCCCGGCCCGAAACAGCGCCTCGACCGGCGTTGCGGCCCGGCGGGCAAAGAGCGCGGAGTATCGTGCAGCAGGATCAGTCATAGTCCGTACTCTAATCACTCGTCAGTATGGTGACGCCGGGCACCGCCCGGACGCTCCTTCCCTGGCAGGGAAGGAGCCGGGGGTGGGTCCAACCCACCCATCTTCCCCAAAGCAACAACCGGGTAGCACGTCAGCCACCCGGTCGAAGCTGTGCGGATCGAGGGTCGCGACGGTTCGTCACCGGTACCGCGCTACCCGTGGCGCATCGCCGCTAGGCGTTGTCCAAGTTCTCCTGCACCTTGTCCCAGTTCACGTTGTCGAAGAAGGCCTGGATGTAGGCCGCCCGGTCGGAGCCGTAGTCCATGAAGTAGGCGTGCTCGTAGGTATCCAGCGCCATCAGCGGCACCGTCCCCCACACGCCGCCCTGGTTGTGTACGTCGCACAGGAAGTTGTGGAGCTTGCCGTCGGAGGGATCGTAGGCCGTCACCGCCCAGCCCCGCGCCGCCATGCCACACGCCGTCAGGTCCTCGACAAAGGCCTCGAACGAGCCGAAGTCCGCATTGATCTTGTCGGCGAGCGATCCCGTCGGGGCGCCGCCCGGACCGCCGAGAATGTCGAAGTACAGTTCGTGCAGGATGGCGCCGTCGGCACTGAACGTCTCTTCCAGCTTCAGCGCCCGGTAGGCGCTGTACGCCTGGTTGGCCGCCGAACGATCTACGCCCGGCAGCAGCGATTCGATCTCGTTGCGCTTGTTGACGTAACCGGCGTAGAGCTTGTCGTGGTGGGTCTCGATAGTCTTCTCCGAGATACCACGCAGCGCATCCTTCGCCCAGAGCAGGTCCTTCACCTCGAATGCCATCGTCATCGCTCCTTCCAAAGAGAGTGTTGGGAAAATCAGCCTGAAGCTGCCCAGACTCTAACGCTCACTCCACCGGCGCGTCAAGGAGACGCAGCGCCGCGCTACTCCCACAGCGAGCGGTAGAAGTCGAAGATGTCGGGCTGATCGAGCGCCGTCGCCAGCTCCCGCACGATAGGAGTGAGGTAGTCGCGGTCTAACTGCTCACCCCGCCGCTGGACAATGCCCCGGATGTCCTCGCGGTCACGTGGGCGCGAGGAGATGATCTTATGCACGATCAAGTCCTCGGCGGTACAGATTCGCACGCTATACCCGGCGACCTCCACGAGTACTGCGCGCTCGATAGCCGCCACCTCGTAGGGCAAGCCCGCGAACACGATGTCTACCGCAGTGCCGTCCGCCGTTCGCGCCGGTAGCACCCGCCGCGCCTGCACGAATTGCACCGGATCGGCGACGAGCGGTGTCAGTGAGCGTAGCAGCCGCTCGATAAGGCCTTGCTCCGGCACTGGACAGTGGATCGTCAAGTCCAGGTCAGCAGTAAAGCGCGGCTGGCCCCAGACGGTGACGGCGTATCCGCCGATCACCATGTAGGGCACCCGCAGCCCGTCGAGCAGCCGCGCTACTCCGGCGAGCGCGGCATTGAGACGTTGAGATTGCGCCATGCCTTGCGTGAAACCTGTACCCACTCGATCAACTGGCGCCGGTGCTCCTCCGACGCGGCCGCCAAGTCACCGTAACGCGCTGCGAACTCATACGCAGCTTCATACCACGCGATGCGCTCCTCAACGCTGGCCAAGAGATCGGCCTTCGCTGACGATTCGGCCTCCCAAGCGTTGAACGACTCCCACTGCCGCCGCCGCTCGGCGAGCGCCTGCGCCAATTTCTCCCGCGATAGCTCCGCCATGCGTCGTCAACCTGCCCACATCCTAACCCTATGAGGCCGCATAGCCCACCGCAACGAACCGTAAGAGCGAGAACGCCAACTGCGGCTCGACCGTGATGCCGAACGACCGGACGGCCTCCGGCGATGCCGATAGCAGCATCTCCCGCAGCCGTTGCACCGCGTCCGGCGGCGTCTGCGAGCGGCGTACCCAATCGGCAAAGTCGAGACGAATACAATCGAGTGCCTTGATCTCCACGCGCAGCCCGGCCGCCGCCATGAACCCCTGCCACTGCGCCAGCGTGTACTCGCGCACGTGCGACGGATCGCGTAGTACCTCCAGCCGGTTGATGAACTCGTCCAGCTCCGGCCGATCCGGCGCGTAGTTGTCCACGAGCACGAGCCGGCCGTTCGGCCGCAACGCACGCGCCATTTCCGCGATGGCCTGGTCGGCAGCGCGAAAGTGGTGCGCCGCGACGCGGCAGGTCACGATGTCGCAGCTGCGCGGCCGCACCGGTAGGGCCTCCACCATCCCCTCGACCAACCGCAGATTGGTCACGCCGCTGGCAGCACCCAGGCGCTGCGCCTCGGCCAGCATCTCCGGCGTAATGTCGAGCGCCATCACGAGGCGGACGTGCGGCGCCAGCGCCAGCGCCGTGTGGCCCGCGCCCGTCCCCACGTCCAGCGCCGTCGCGCCGGGTGCCGGTGCGGCCGCATCCATCAATAGGCGCAGGTCCATGCCAGCGGCATGGACCGTGCTCGTGGCATAGTCCGCCGACGTGCGACCGAACTGCCTTCTCGCTGACCCCTGCACCGTTGCGCTGCGCCTCCTGTCTGCCGCTTCCCGCCGACCGCGCCGGTCAAGCCGGGGGTGCCGGCCGCCAGCCGCGGCAGAGTAATAGTAGTATAGGCACCGAGTATGGCTGGCCGGACCGGCCGGCAGAGGTAACGAGCAGTGAGCAAACCAACCGCGATCAAGAGCGTCCATGCCCGCGAAATCTTGGATTCCCGCGGCAACCCGACCGTCGAGGCCGAGGTAGTGCTGGCGGACGGCTCGCCGGGCCGCGCGGCCGCGCCCTCCGGCGCCTCAACCGGCCAGCACGAGGCCGTCGAGCTACGCGACGGTGATCCCGGCCGCTACGGCGGCCGCGGCGTGCAGCGGGCCGTAGCGCACGTCCGCACAGAAATAGCCACCCACATCCGCGGCCGCGATGCGTTAGCGCAGACCGCCATTGACGAGGCGCTGATCGCCCTCGACGGCACGCCCAACAAGGGGCGGCTCGGCGCGAACGCGATCTTGGCGGTGTCGTTGGCCGTAGCCAAAGCCGCGGCCGCCTCCCGCCGGCAGCCGCTCTATCGGTACTTGGGCGATCTTTGGCACCGCAATTCTCGGTCTCCTGACGGGCCGGAACCGCTGGATTCCCGCTTGCGCGGGAGTGACGATGGGAGGACGACTACGCACCACGCACCACGCACCACGCACCGCTCCTTACCCGTGCCGATGTGCAACATCCTCAACGGCGGGCAACACGCCGCGAACAGCACCGACTTCCAAGAGTTCATGGTCATGCCGGTTGGTGCGCCCAGCTTTAGCGAGGGGCTGCGCTGGGCGGCCGAGGTCTACCACGCCCTGCGGTCCGTCCTGCATGATCGCGGCGACAACACCAACGTCGGCGATGAAGGGGGCTTTGCGCCCAGCCTCCCGACGAACGAGACGGCCATCGAGGTCATCCTGACGGCCATCCACCGCGCCGGATTCGCAGCCGGCCGCGACATCGTGCTGGCACTGGACCCGGCAGCAACCGAGCTATACCGGGACGGCCGCTACCACCTCGCCCGCGAGGGCCGCGTGCTGTCGAGCGCCGAGCTGGTGGAGTTCTGGGCCGATTGGTCCGCCCGCTATCCCATCATGTCCATCGAGGACGGCCTCGCCGAGGACGATTGGGACGGCTGGGCGCTCCTCCAACAGCGGCTCGGCGACCGCGTGCAACTCGTCGGCGATGACTTGCTCGTGACCAACCCCGCGCGGCTGACCCGCGCAATCGAGTGCCGGGCCGCCAACTCCATTCTGATTAAGCTCAACCAGATCGGCACGCTCACCGAGACGCTGCACACGATCAGTCTCGCCCGGCAATCCGCATGGACGACGGTGATCTCGCACCGCAGCGGCGAGACGGAAGACGTGACCATCGCCGACCTCGCCGTCGCCACCGCCGCCGGCCAGATCAAGACCGGCGCGCCGGCCCGCACCGACCGCGTCGCCAAGTTCAACCGGCTCCTGCGAATCGAGGAGACACTGGGCAATCGGGCTCACTACCCAGGCCAGCGTATCTTCAGCCACCTCACCCCCGACGGCACTCCCTGACTGGAGTAGGTAAAGGCCAACCGTAGGGGCGCAACATATTGTAGCCCTGTCCCCGGCGGTGCGGGGCGGCCAGAACTGAGAAGGGTGGCCTCACCCCCTGACGGGGCAACGCCGCACGGCTAGTGCCAAGTGTGGTGCGGTGGTGGCGGTGACTCCACCTCGCCAACCTGGGAGGGCCGGGTTTTGGATTCCCGCCCCGTATCGGGGTACGGAACGTGCTTTCGCGGGGATGACGAGTTATGCAAAGGTCTCCTGGCGTGGAAATGGCGGGGGACGGACCTCTGTGAAGGGTAGATTTTCGGCGGGCGGGGCGCGCGAGGGGTGTTGGCGGGGGCCGCCCGTGCCCGCGGTGGCCGGCGGCGGGCGGTTCGGTACCTGGATGGCTGGATGCACGTGATAGGTGACGCGGCGGGCGGAGCGCGCGGTGGAAGGGTGGGCATTCGACGGGCGATTGTGCGCGGGGTGTGGATGGGCGAGCGGGCAATCAAGGTGACGGGGAGTGGCAGCGATACGGCGCAAGACAGCCTGGAGCCGCCGGCGCAGGTACGCCGGCGAGAGGTCGGTGGACCGTAGCACCGACCGGTCGGCGCTCGCCGGGCCAGGTTGGCCTGGCGGCACCAAGGGCAAGGACACGGCACCGGCCCGGACGTGGGCCGGCGCCAAGGGCAAGGACGCGGCACCGGCTCGGACATGGGCCAGCGCCAAGAGCAAGGACGCGGCACCGGCCCGGATGTGGGCCAGCACCAAGGGCAAGTGCAAGGGCACGGCGTGGGACCGGACATGGTCCCACGCCTGGGGCGAGGGCACGGCCGCGCCACCGCACGCGGCCGGCCCGTCGGTGCCTGGATGCCTCTGCCGGGCGTGGCCCGGCGCTGCAGGATGGACTTGCATCTACCACTCCCTGTCGATGGGACATATCGGCCGGGGGTGGGGAGAAGACAACGGTCTAGGGGACGGGGAGTGGATTCCCGCCCCGTATCGGGGTACGGGACATGCTTTCGCGGGAATGACGAGTTATGAAAGGTCTCCTGGCGCGGGCATGACGGAGGGGCTGGGCGCGATAAATCGCGACCCTACAGAAAAACCTATCCCTATGAGGGGAGCGTAGGGGGGCGAGAGCGAATAATCGAAAGTCCCACACCCCCGCCGCTCGTCCCGGCAGAACCCGCCTGGCGCTAACCCGTTTTCAGTAACCGAACCGGGTAGCCCGGAGTATGCACCAAGGGCCACTTAAGGAGCGACACCGGAGGTCCGGATGATCGAGACGACACGCCAACCCCGCGCCGCGCCGGAGTCTGGCGCGGTAGGCAGCCCCGGCGATCAATTGGCCGCGCTGTTAGCGCAGTCCACGAAAGTCACCGGGGTCACGGCGGCTGTGGTCGTGGGCCGGGACGGGCTGCTGCTACACAGCGAGCGTAAGGCCGGTGCCGCCGCCCTTGACCCGGAGGCCATCGGGGCGCTCGCGTGCAGAGTCCTCCCGCCGGCCGCAGACGTGGTGGCGGAGGAGGGGCCAAGCCGGCTGCTGGAGGTCATTCTGGAGCACGAGGACGGACTAATCCTCATCAAGCCGCTCCGCGACCTCGCCGTCCTCAGCCTCGCCGCCACCGCCGACGCAAACCTCGGCCTGCTGCGCCTGACCAGCCGACTCACCGGCGCACAGATAGCGGAAGCCCTGAAGACCGGCTGATCGCGGAACGCACCGTTACCGCCGGGGAGCACGACCACAGTGAGCAACCCATCGCAACCGCCCGCACCCACCGGGCACGATGCGGCCTCCCCTTCCCTGGAGGGAAGGGGGCGGGGGTTAGGTCCAACCCCACCCACTACCTATGCGGCGGCTGGCGTGGATATTGCCGCGTGGGAAGAGACCTTCGGCCGCATCAAAGGCGCCATCCGCTCCACGTTCGGCCCGCAGGTCGTCGGCGACATTGGCGGCTTCGGCGGCCTCTACGCTGCCCCGCGCGGCGACCGGCCGGTCCTGGTGAGCAGCGTTGATAGCGTCGGCACCAAGGTCCGCGTCGCCATCGGCCTCGGGCGGCACGATACCGTCGGCCACGACATTGTGAACCACTGCGTCAACGATATTCTCTGCGGCGGCGCGCGGCCGCTCTTCTTCCTCGACTACATCGGTACCGGCCATCTCGACCCTCCGACCGTCGAAGCCATCGTCACCGGCTTGGCTGCGGCCTGCCGCGCCAACCGCGTAGCCCTGATCGGCGGCGAAACGGCCGAGCTACCGGGCATGTACGCCGAGGGTGACTACGACCTCGTCGGCTGTATCGTCGGCGTCGTCGAGCATGACCGCATCGTTGACGGCGCGGCTATTGCGCCCGGCGACGTGCTCCTCGGCCTGCCGTCGTCCGGCCTACACACCAACGGCTACTCCCTGGCCCGGCGGCTGCTACCGCCGGAAAGATGGGATGAACCATTGGCGGCTGCAACGCCGAATCGGACCATCGGCGACGCGCTCCTCGAGCCGCATCGCAGCTATCTCGACGACATCGAGCGGCTCGATCAGGCTATCACCATCAAGGGCATGGCGCACATCACCGGCGGCGGCCTGCGCGACAACATCGTCCGCGTGCTACCTCCGCATACCCGGGCGGACCTGCACTTCGGCTCGTGGCATGTCCCGCCCATCTTCTCGCTCATTCAGCGGGCCGGCGACGTATCGTTGGCGGAGATGTGTCACGTCTTCAACATGGGCGTGGGGTACGTGGTCGTGTGCGCCGCGGACGACGTGGCCGCAGCACAGGCCGCCGTGCCCGCTGCCGTGACCATCGGCGAGATACATACCAACGCGGGAACAGCGGTAGTGCGCGTCGTAGACGCCGATGGCGGTATCATCTGCACGAGTGAGTGAGAGCAATGCCGGCTGAACCTAGCCCCTCGGTCACGTCTGGAGCGCAACCCTCGCCGCTCGCAGTGGGCGTGCTGGTGAGCGGGCGCGGCTCGAACTTGCAGGCCATCCTCGATGCCATCGAGCGCGGCGAGTTGGCGGCCCGGGTGGCCGTCGTCGTCAGCAATCGGCCGGGTGTCTTGGCGCTTACTCGCGCCGAGCAGCGCGGCATCCCGACGGCGGTCCACGAGCGCCGCGATTTCCCTTCCCGCCGCGCCCGCGACCAGGCCATTCTGCACACCCTGCAAGCACACAATGTCCAGTTGGTGGTCAACGCCGGCTACAGCGCGATCCTCCACCGGTCCGTGGTGGCAGCCTACCGTGACCGCATCATCAACATCCACCCTTCGCTACTCCCGGCCTTCGCGGGCGGCATGGCGCCCAAGCCCCAGGCCGACGCGCTCGCCGCCGGCGTCAAGATCGCCGGCTGCACCGTTCATATTGTCACCGAAGATGTAGATGCCGGGCCGATTATTGCCCAAGCAGCCGTCCCGGTCCTGGACGACGACACGACCGACACCCTCGCTGCCCGTATCCTCGCCGCGGAGCATCGTTTGCTGCCGGCGGTGATCGGCTGGTTTGCGGCCGGGCGTTTGCAGGTGGAAGCCGGCCGGGTACGCGGCGCCCCTCCTGCCGTGACCGGTGGCTAGTAGCCACGCCGCTGCCCGTCATTGCGGCCGGTACCTACCCTCGTGCCCTCGCGAGCAATGCACCACGACCTACACCGTGTCATAAGAATCCTGCACTCATCCCTGGACACGGCGTATTCGTGGTGCTATACTGTGGACATCATGGCCCGCGAGCAGTTGCACTGCGTCATCTGCGGGACGCCGCTCAAGACCCGCTATCAGCGGCGTGACCGCCCGCTGCGCTACTGCGCCGCGCATCGGACCGCGGCGGCGGCCAAGCGCGGCGGCCCGGCGGCGGCGCGCGCGCGACAACAACGCATCCGGCAACTGGAGCAGCGTGTCCACGAGCTAGAACAACAACAAGGAGAAACCGGCATGACCAAACGCAGCGACGGCAAGGTACGAGTAGCGTTGGTTGGCGTGGGCAACTGCGCCTCGTCGCTCATCCAAGGTGTGCAGTACTACCGCGACGCTCCCGACGACAGCTTCGTGCCCGGCCTGATGCACGTCAATCTCGGCGGCTACCACATCCGCGACATCGAGTTTTCCGCCGCCTTCGACATTGATAGCCGGAAAGTCGGCCTGGACCTGAGCGAGGCGATCAACACGGAGCCGAATAACACGCTCAAGCTGGCCGATGTGCCCGCGCTGGGCGTCACGGTGCAGCGTGGCATGACCCACGATGGGCTGGGCCAATACGGCGCCCAGAAGATCACGAAAGCATCCGGACCGACCGACGACGTGGTGAGCATCCTCAAGGACAGTGGTACCGACGTGGTGGTGAGCTATCTGCCCGTCGGCAGTGAGCAGGCCACGAAGTGGTACGTCGAGCAAGTGCTCAATGCCGGCTGCGGTTTCGTGAACTGCGTGCCGCAATTCATCGCCCGCGAAGACTACTGGCAGGAGCGTTTCCGCCAACGCGGCCTACCGGTCATCGGCGACGACATCAAGAGCCAGGTCGGCGCCACCATCGTCCATCGCGCCCTCGCCCGGCTGTTCCGTGAGCGGGGCGTGCGCCTGGAGCGCACCTCGCAGCTCAACGTCGGCGGGAACATGGACTTCTACAACATGCTGGAACGCTCGCGGCTCGACGCCAAGAAAATCTCCAAGACGAACTCCGTCACCTCGCAGCTCGACTACGACATCGGTGAAGACAACGTGTACATCGGACCGAGCGACTACGTACCCTGGCTCACCGACCGCAAGTGGGCCTACGTGCGCTTGGAGGGCCGCGCGTTCGGTGACGTGCCGCTCAACATCGAGCTAAAGCTGGAGGTCTGGGATTCGCCCAACTCGGCCGGCGTGGTCATTGACGCGGTCCGTTGCTGCAAGTTGGGCTTGGACCGCGGCTTGTCTGGGGCGCTCGAAGGCCCTTCGTCCTACTTCATGAAATCCCCCCCGGTCCAGCACAGCGATGACGAAGCCCGGCGCATGGTCGAGGAATTCGCTGCCCAAGAGGTAGCGCAAGCCATCGCCGCGAGCTAGGCTCCTGACTAGGGTAGGTACGGGCCAAGCCGTAGGGCGCAGCACGCTGCACCCGTCCCCCCGCCGTGCGGGGGGACCATAGGGGGGGCCAGTGCCGCCACCAACACCGTAGGGGCGTCCCTTGTGGGCGCCCTCGCCGCTTCCCCGCCCCATCCTGCCCATCCTGATACGGACAGAAGGTTGCCGGCAGCTTTCTGCCCTCCGTACAATGGCGAGGTTAGGCCTCGGCCGCCGTAGGCGGGCATCCTGCGAGACACCTATCGCCATTGCCGGCACGTCCGCGCATTCCGGTGTAAGTATGGCTCCGACGCACTACGACGTGCTCAACGTCAAACGCAACGCCTCCAAGGCCACCGTGCGGGCCGCGTTCCGCCTCCGCTCCCATATCTTCCACCCGGACAAGTACGAGAACTACGATGAGCCGCTCCGCTCGCAGTTGATGGAAGAAGCGGGAGCGGAGTTCAAGCGCCTCCGACGCGCCTATGAAGTGCTGTCCAATACCGAGAGCCGCCGCGAATACGACCGCTCGCTGCGCGCCCAGCCCCGCCGCAGCACCGGTACCACCAAGCGCAGCACGCGCCGCCAGCGGTCCGCGCCCAAGACCCAAGGCTCACGCTCGGCAGCACAGCCCCCGCCGAGCGACGGTGGCGCGGCGGCGGACAACGGCCCCACCGCCGGCCGGCACCGCGCCGACCCACTGCTCGTCGTGTCCCCCAGCTCACTCGACTTCGGGCTGATGTCTGCGGGCAAGCGGCGCCAGTTGGCCCTGCGGATTAGCAACGCCGGCGGGCGCACCCTTTTCGGACAGATCACCAGCAACCGCGCCTGGCTCACCGTCAACCGCCATTCGTTCATCAGTAGCTCGACATTGGTGCTCGTCTCCGTGGACACCACTCATCTCCAGGCCGGCAACGACTATTGGGGCAACCTCGTCGTCTCGACGCTCAACGGCGGCGACCGCGTGGTGCGGGTCTCCGTAGGGGTTGCCGAGCCGGTGCAGCCCGTCATCGCCGGCATCCCCGCGACCATTGATTTCGGTACTGCCGCACCAGGACAGGTCAAGTCCCGGACCATTCGGCCGCGCAACGCCGGCTCGGGCCGCCTCAGCGGTAGCATCGCCGTCTCGGGACGCTGGCTCTCGGCCAGTCACCGCCGCTTCGATGGCGATGATGCCTCGTTCGAACTCATCGCCAACGCGGCGGGCCTGCCCGTGGGCGAGCAATACGCCGGCGAAGTCCACATCTACTCCAACGGCGGCACCGCCGCCATCGCCACCACCATGACCATAGAGGCGCCGGCCCATGCCACCGCGCCCGACCATGTAGAGGGCTAGGTGCGACAACGCGCAGTAGCCCCCCCTCTCTACATGGGAATGATCCGCGTATCTAGCCAGCGGCACAAATAAGCTGCGGCTGGTATGCTAATAGGGGCAACAAGCGGGGAGGACTCTTCTAGCCCTCCCCGCTTCGCCCGTGCCAGCGACTACCTCGGCGGCAGCCGCTACTCTAACATACCGACTCTGCTCACATGCGGCCAGCGGCCTTTATTCCAACCCTGCTCAGAGTTATTTCTGTATGATATACTTGTTCTACTATGGACATCATTTCTCTCTCCATCAAGGACTTCTTCCGTCATTTTCCTACCGATAGTCACGCTGAACAGTGGTTTGAGGAACAGCGTTGGCCGGATGGAAAACGTACTTGTCCCGACTGTAGCTCGGACAACACAGTGGTCGTCAAGTCCCGCAAGCCGATGCCCTATCGCTGTCGCTCTTGCCGTTCCCACTTCTCTGCCCGCAAGGGCAGCGTCATGCAGTCCAGCAAGCTCGGCTATCAGGACTGGCTCTTTGCCATCTACCTGCTCACCACGCATCCCAAAGGCTACTCCAGTCGGCAACTGGCCAAGGACCTCGGGGTTCGCCCAGCAACCGCCTGGCACCTCGCCCATCGTATCCGCGAAGGCTTCCTCGCCGGCCACGTCGAGCCGTTTTCCGACCCCGTCGAGGTGGATGAGACGTATGTGGGTGGCCTAGAGAAGAACAAGCACGGGGACAAGAAGCTCCGTGTCGGCCGTGGCATGGTCGGCAAGGCTCCCGTCGTTGGGATCATTGACCGCCCCACCAATCAGCTTGTGGCTGAACCGATGGCGGAGGTCAATCAGGACACGATGCCGGAGTTCATCTACCGCCATGTGGCGCCAGGAGCCACGGTCTACACCGATCAGCACAGTGCTTATCAGACGCTACCCAACCACTCCTCGGTCAACCATGGTCGGGGACAGTACGTGGATGGGGACGTGCATACCCAGGGCATTGAGAGCGCCTGGGCCATCCTCAAGCGCAGCCACAAGGGAACACACCACTGGATGTCCGTGAAGCATCTGCATCGGTACGTCCGCGAGCTTGCCGGTCGGCATAACCTCCGGCCGTTGCCAACGCTGGAGCGAATAGCGGCGGTCGCACAAGGTATGACCGGGAAGCAACTGCGCTGGTGCGATTTGGTTGCATAGCCGCTTCGCGGCGTGTATCATTCTACTATGGACTCTATGATTACGTATCTGCTACTGCTGGCTTATCGGTTTCCGCAACTTCGGTTTCGATCTCTGCTTCTACTTCAGCAACTCGGGATTCCAATCGTGCTACTTCCTGCACTAGGAGCACCAGAATCCGAAACTGATTCTTCGGAACCCGACCCAGTGCCGTGAGCATCTTAGTATCCTCAGGTGGAAGATCGGGAATTCCTTCAGCTTCGATCATCTCAGCAGCCCGCTTGTTTTCTTGGTTGTAGATAAACCTGATCTCGCGGAGCAATCGCCTTGCTTCTTGGAGCGGGGTTTCTCTCTGGCTGGTCATTGTGATCTCCTCCTACCGTGTCTCTCCCCAGTCTACATCGTGGTCGTCCCAGTCTGCATCATCGGGGTAGTTGTGGTATTCGTCGTCTCTGTCCCATCCGTGGTAGTATCCTTGTCGCTCCCGCCGGCGCACTGTCTCACGCTGCTGCTTCACAATTTGTCGTCTGACCGCTGCTTCCAGTGGTTGAGCGCCAACCCGTCGACGGAGCCAGTTCTCCAATGGCGGGGCTGGCTCAGGACTTGGTGGAGGCGCAACTCGTGCTGCCTGCTCTGCGGCTGCCTTTTCTGCTGCTTGCTGTTTTCTGGCCTTGGCCAACCATGGCGGAGTCCGTGCCCCTGGCGAGGGTGCTCCTATATGGACGAATCCGCCACCTGGGCCAGGGCGTCCAGGCCACGGCCCAGGTGGTGCTTTGCTTGCCTCACGCAACCGGTCATACTCGGCAAATTCGTTCGGGAACAGTTTGGATACTAGGAACAGGATCAGCAGCAGGAGCACAAATCCACCAAGGGCAATGAGCACCCAATCGGTCTGAGCCATGGAGAAGCCCCCCTGCGGCGAGGTTGGTGACAACCGGACCAGGGGTGCCAGCCATAGAAGCGTCACGCCACAAGGAGGCACGACACCATCCTCGCGATGCGTGACGCTCCGGCGGCAGACCTGGTCCGGTCGAGGGCTATGCCGCCATAGCCAGCAGGGGATTGTCAAGCCAGCGTGGCAGCGTGTATGCCAAATTGTGCGGCAAAATGTGCTGCAGTGGGGACAACGAAAGGAGCGAGCAGCATGAGCGAGCAGCCAGTGCGTCAGGAGACACCTACCCCCTCACGCTACGACCAGCCCATCAACCACGAGTTCCAGGATGTGACGCCAGAGCAAGTGGCGCGGGCAATCTTTGCTGCTGCGAAGAAGCCCGATCCGAGGAAGCAGAAGCAGCCGGCGGCGCATCGCTGGGACAGCATGGAGCTAGGAGAGGTGAACGATGGATGAGCTGTCTTTTCTGGAAAGAGCCGTGATAAACGCTATCCAGGATGGCGATGGCCCAAAGAGCTTTACTGCGGTTTTCGTGCATCTAGGGCTTTATGACCTTGATGTGCCAAACGAATGGAAGAAAGGTGTCTTGAAAGCAGTTTTATGCCAGCTTGTGTCGAAGGGCCTAGTCAATGGCGATGATGGATGGTGGGGGGTGGAGCCTAGTGCGCTCAGAATACATCCTGAGCTTCGCTCGAGGTAGATACCTCTGGCTAGGTAGGCGGATCATTCCCCTCTACATGGTGGAGAGGGACGCCGGCTGACTAGGGCAGGTACAGGTTAAGCCGTAGAGACGCAACCGGTTGCGCCCGTCCCCCCGCTGTGCGGGGGGACCACAGGGGGGCTACTCACCCGCCCATCCTGTCCATCCATGTAGGTACCTACCCCTGTGAAGACCCGCTCCCAGGGGGAGACGTAGCGCCGGCCGCCGTCTCAGGACCGGCGACAAACGCCAGCGGCGGGTAGGCGCCCGTGGACTGGAACCAATCGAGGAGCCGCGCTTGCCGGCGGTCCACGTCCGTGGGCAGCTCCAAGGGCCGGCCGCGCGCATCCACGACGATGCCCACCGCGCCCCCCTCGATCTCGAACTGCGGCGTCGCCGCCTTGCCCGCCCCGGCCCCGATGTCGAGGCCCTGCTCCGGCCGGAGCGTGAGCGCCGCCCGCTCGCCCGGCAGCAGCGGAACCACGGCGAGCGAGCCGTAGGGGACCTCGGTCACGACCGGGGAGCGTTCGGCATAGACCACCTCGACCGTGATCGCCGGTTGGCCGGCGCGGCCCTGGCCGACCGGCGCCACGGCCAGCCCGGCGTTCAGCACGGCATCGCGCTCCAAGAGTTGCGCGACCGGCGCTTCCGGCGTCGAGCCGAGCATCCCCAAGAGCGGCACCCCCCCGGCACGGTCCACGGCGAGGTGGGTCAGCCCCTCCGGCTGGAGTGCATCCAGCAGGATGAGCAACGCCTGCATCATGCGCGGAGTCTGGGCCAGCACACTGCCCCCGGCAATGAGCAGGTCCATCGGACGGCCCACTGCGCCCGGTCCATCGCCGACGTAACGTTGGGCGCCGAGGGCCAGGAGATGCACCTGCTCCCGCAGAAAGGCGTGCTCGATCAGCAGCTCTTCTCGCGTCGTCGCCGGACAGCTCGGCGCGGTCAGGCGTAGGATAGCCAGCTCCTCCAGCCGTGCGACCGGCACGTCGGTTGGCAGCCAGCGCAGCACTGCTTCCGCCCCGACCTCCCGCAGAATCGTCGCCGGCCCCAACCGGCCGCCCAAGTCCACGCGCACGTGCTGCGTTGATTCCTCCGCTGCGGCCGCATAGACGGCGCCGTGGCCGGTGCTGATGTCCAGCACATAGGCCTCCAGCCCGTAGCGCCGGGCCAGCAACCGGCTGCCCATCGCGGTCGTCGAGATGGACGCTGCCAGGGGGCCGTCCGCCTCCGGCTCAGACGGCAGCCGGCGGATGCCGTCTCGGTGGAGCGCCGTCTCGGCCCGCTGGCGCTGCACCGTGCTCACAGCCCCGGCCAGTTGGTAGCTGTTCTTCGCCGGAACGGCGTCGGCCGGTAGGATCGGCGCCAGCGCCCGGGTCACGGCATCGAGTGCTTTGGGCAGGTCCCCGGCGACAATTGGGATCGGCCGCGCCGGTCCCGGCGTACCGTGCGCCAACAACTCGGCCACGGCCTGAATCGGCAGCCATTCCTGGTGCCGGCCGGTGCAGAGCAAAATCACGATGTCCGCTGGCGCGGTGCGGAGGTACTCGGTCACGTCGGTCAGCGATACGGCCTGCCGACCGTGCATATAGAACGGTTCGAGCAGGTGGACACCGGTCTCACTGAGCGTCGCCAGCGTATACTCGGCGACCTGATCGGCTCGCGGCGCCACCAGCAGCGTGCGCGGCGCCGCCGGCCGGTTGGTGAGGCGGTGGATTTCCGTGGCCGGCGCCTCGGGGTCCGTACTGAGCTGCCAGGCCTGCTCGGTGGCGCTCGCCACGGCTGCCGCCAGCGCCGAGGGCACGGCCGGGTAGGGCATCGGCACACTGACCCGCGCCACCAGGCGCCGCTCGCCCTCGACCTGCTCCACGACGAACGCCCGCACCGCGGACGTGTCCAGGTCTATAACGAGCGCCGGTGACCCCTCTGTGGACACGCGAGGCAGTATAGCACCCGCATCCACGCTACCAGCCTACGGCCGTCCCCCTGCCATCCTCTGATAGGGGTAGGTACGGGCCAAGCTGTAGGGGCGCAACATGCTGTGCCCGTCCCCCCGCCGCAGCGGGGGGGGCCATAGGGGGGCCAGACCCCCGCAGACAGCATTGCCGTCTTTCTGCCATACTTTAAAGCAAGGGAGTCGCCGTGCCGCCTCGCCCTCTCTGCGCCCCCTGAGGCTGTCAGAGGTATAACCAGCACCGTCTTCAACAGTCCCCCCGCCCACCGCCATCCCCTCATACGTCTGCAACCCGACTGCGGAGCCTTGACTTACTAATGCCACAACCTCACCGCCGGCACCGTCCGGTGTCGTGGAAGCCGGTAGCATGAAAATCCTCTGGCGTGTCCTGATGTTTGCCCGCCGGTACTTCCTCTGGACCGGCCTCGCCTACCTCTGCCTCTTGGGCGCCACGGCCACCAACCTCGCAGTGCCGTGGATGCTCGAACAGATTGTGGACCGCGGTCTCGTCGGCGGAGACCGCGAATACTTGCTGTTCGCTGCCCTGGTGATGATCGCCATTCACGTCGCCCGCGGCGGCTTTCAGTTCGGTGTGCAGTTCCTCAACCAGTACGTCTCCGAGCACGTAGCCTACGACCTGCGGAACCTGCTCTTCGACCACCTCCAACGCCTCTCCTTCGCCTACCATGACCGTTCCAAGACCGGCGACCTGATCTCCCGCATGACCAGCGACATCAACCTCGTGCGGATGTTCACCGGCCAGGACTTCATTCGCATCGCCAACACGCTCTTCCTCTATATCGCCGTTGCCTCGGCCATGTTCAGCAAACATCCGCAGCTGGCTTTGCTCGCGTTTGCCACCATCCCGTTCATGTTCGCCGCCGCCATCCTCTACGCGCGGCGCGTCCGGTCGCTCTACCGCCAACTCCAGCGCCAGTTCGCCGCCCTGAGCGATGCCCTGCAGGAAAGCCTGATGGGCGTCCGCGTCGTCAAGGCCTTTGCCCGCGAGCCGCACGAGATCGAGAAGTTCGACCGCCAGAACGAGCGTTACCTGACGCGCGAGCTGGCCGCGCTCCGGCTGTCGGCGGCGGTCCGACCGCTGATGCTCTTCATCTCGGCGTTGGGTGTCGCCATCGTCCTCTGGTACGGCGGGCAAGAAACGATCCGCGGCAATCTCACCATCGGCATGTTGATCTCCTTTCACGCCTACTTGCTCCAGCTCGCCATGCCCACCCGCATGATCGGCATGACCGTGGACCGCTTCTCCCGTGTGATCGCCAGCGGGGAGCGCCTGTTCGAGGTGCTCGACCAGCCGTCGCCGGTGCGTGAGCGCCCCAACGCCACCGCGCCCGGCCCCCTGAGCGGCCAGGTCACGTTCGAGCGCGTTTCCTTTGGCTACCTATACAACCGCCCCGTCCTGGAGGAGGTCTCGCTCGATGCTGCTCCCGGCCAGACGGTAGCCGTTATCGGCGCTACGGGCACGGGCAAGTCCAGTCTGGTATCGCTCATTCCCCGCTTTTACGACGTGACGGACGGCGCGGTCCGCGTTGACGGCCACGACGTGCGCGATCTCGTGCTCCCGGACTTGCGGCGCCAGGTTGGCATCGTGATGCAGGAATCGCTCCTGTACGCCGTATCCATCGGCGAGAACATCGCCTTTGGCCGGCCGGAGGCGTCGCAGCGCCAGATCGAGGCGGCCGCCCGGGCGGCCCAGGCCCACGAGTTCATCGCGGACCTGCCCGATGGCTACGGCACCATCGTCGGCGAGCGCGGTTCGACTCTCTCCGGCGGCCAGCGCCAGCGGGTGTCCATTGCTCGCGCCCTCCTGCTCAACCCACCCATTCTGATTCTCGACGATGCGACCGCCAGCGTGGACATGCAGACCGAATACCACATCCAGCAGGCGCTCCGGACCGTGATGGAGGGCCGCACGACGTTTGTGATTGCCCAGCGCGTGAGCACCGTACAGCACGCCGATCAGATCATCGTGCTCGACGACGGCCGGATCATCCAGCGTGGCCGCCACGACGAGTTGGTCGCGCAGCCGGGCACCTATCGGGATATTGCCCTAGCGCAGACCGGGGAACGCACGGGCGAGCCGGCCGCTCCGCTTGCCGCTGCCGGGGGGAGGGCCTGATCCGATGATGAATATGGGTATCGGTCAGCGCCAACGGTTCGGGAGTGGCAGCGTTGACACCGGCGACGTTACCTACAGTCCGCGCATCCTGCGGCGGACCGCCCGCTATATCCGTCCGTATGGCTGGCGCATGGGCGTGTCGGTCGTGCTCATGCTCATTGTGGCCGCAGCGAACCTCATCGAGCCGCTCATCATCAAGCAGGTGCTCGACGTGGCGATTCCCCAGGGCAACGTGGGCTTACTGATCCTCTTCACCCTGGGCTACGTCGCGGCCACCGGCGTTTCCTGGATTGGCACCTTTGCCCACACCTTCATCATGAGTTGGGTCGGCCAGCGCGTGCTGCTGTCCCTACGGCGCCAGCTCTTCCTCCACCTCCAGCGCCTGACGCTCTCCTACTACGACCGCACCTCGGCCGGCGAGATCATGTCGCGCCTGACCGGTGACGCGCAGGCCATCAACGAGTTCCTCACCGGCGGCCTCGTCACCATCGTCAGCGACCTGTTCATCCTCGGCGGCATCATGGTCATCATGCTCACGATGGACGTGCAGTTGGCACTGCTGACCTTCACGGTCATGCCGGTCATTGCCGTGACCACCCACTTTTACCGCTCCCGCTCTCGCCGGCACTACCGCGCCGTGCGCCGCAAGAACGGCATTGTCACCGCCAACCTGGCCGAGAACATCAACGCCGTCCGCGTCGTCCAGGCATTTGTCCGCGAAGACCGCAACGCCGCCCATTTCGCGGGCCTGAATCGCGACTTCCTCCGTACCCAACTGAAGGCGGTCGCGTTTGCAGCCGGCTATCAGCCGATCATGGGCCTGTTGAGCGCCATTGCGCTGGTCATCATCATCTGGTTCGGCGGCTCGCGGGTCCTCGCCGGCGAGCTGTCCGTGGGCGCGTTCTCGGCGTTCATTGCCTACATTGTCCGCTTCTTCCAGCCCATCAACGAGCTGAGTGCCAACTACAACGCCCTCCAGGCCGCCCTCGCCGGCGGCGAGCGGATCTACGAGATTCTGGATACGCCGGCCGACGTGACCGATGCCCCCGACGCCCGCAAGCTGCCGCCGATCAAAGGTCACGTCACGTTCGACAACGTGGTCTTCGAGTACGAACGGGATCGGCCGGTGCTGCACGGCATCACGATTGAAGCGCAGCCCGGCGAGATGATCGCCCTCGTCGGCCACACCGGCGCCGGCAAAAGCTCGATGATCAATATCCTGCAGCGCTTCTACGACATCCGCTCCGGCTCGATCACGATTGATGGGCACAATATCCGCCAAGTCACGCGGTCGTCGCTGCGCCGTCAGGTGGGCCTCGTGCTCCAAGAGCCGTTCCTCTTCAGCGGCTCCATCCGCGACAACATCCGCTATGGCCGGCTCGACGCCACGCAGGAGGAGATCGAAGCCGCGGCTCGCGCCGTGAACGTGCATGACTTCATCGAGAGCCTCGACTTCGGCTACGATACGGTCGTCCACGAGCGCGGCGCCACCCTCTCGCACGGCCAGCGCCAGTTGGTGTCCTTCGCGCGGGCCTTGCTGGCCGACCCGCGCATCCTGATCCTCGACGAGGCGACGGCCAGCGTTGATACGGCCACCGAGCAACTGATCCAGGAAGCGCTCAACGTGCTGTTGCGCGGGCGGACCTCGTTCGTCATCGCCCACCGCCTCTCGACTATCCAAGCCGCAGATCAGATCATCGTGCTACGCGCCGGTGAGATCATCGAGCGCGGCACCCACGCCGAGCTACTGGCCGCCGGTGGCCACTACCAGGAGCTACACGCCATGCAGTTCAAATACGGCCCCACCACCTCCTAACCGCGAACTTCCCGTGCTGGGAGCGTGAGATGCCATGAACGGGACTGACTTACCAACCTAACACCTCCGACGAATCAGTAGAATTAGATCGGCACGCCTCGCTCTAATCATCCTTGTAGCTCAGTTGGATAGAGGGCGACGGTATGGTAGTTGAGACTGTAGCAGTAGTCGTGACAGCAATTGTGACCACTATTATGGGCGCGGACTATGTAGTAAAGGTCGTCCGTTGGGGGATTGGAAAAACGCCGTAATAGAATCTCTAGTGATGATCTGGAGATGTTGCACTTAATAACCAAGTCTGTAGGCGCTTATCATCTATTTACATTTCCCATCAGAATAGACATAGGTTTGACTAATTGGAGATACGATACTATGCCGAGGTTATTGTTAGTTCCTGGAAATGTGCTAGAAGAGCTTACTAGGCCTACAGAAAAAGGTGTGTTGTGCGAATAAAGGACGTAAATTCCCTCGCAAGAACTGGAAGAAAATCTCTAACTACTACGAATGAAGAAAGAGGGGATCTAGTCGAAAGTCCAGGGCAAACGCAACCTAAGTCTATTACCGCTAGATACGCCTCTTATCTTATCAATTCGTCTTAGTAAACTAATACGCTTCGAAAAAGCTTGGATAAAGAAGAAACCAGCAAATATGGATCCAAGAATTCCTGCGGCAATAAAAGCGCCAAACCATTCACCAGATGCTGCATTAGATACCCCAAAGGAACACGTAGATACAGCTAGCGATAAAGTACCGAAAATATAAGCTGAAGTATTGTCTTCCTGAGAAAGAGCAGTAAGGTCTGCGTCAGTTAATTCGTACATTCTCTGTTCTCCTACACGATGAACAGTGTGCGGCACATTTCTAATTTCTCGTTTAGAAGGTGCGTCCTCAGACATAACACTACGTCCTAGTCTCGATCAAATCCATAAGACCTAACACACCCATATCAAAGAAATGAGTATCCCCACAGTTATTACAAACAACAGTAATAAGAGGCAAGTATCTGTCGTGTTGAAATCTCTTTCCCAACATAGTAATATCGGACGAAAACTGAATAGCGGCTGCTCCACCGCTGATAGATCGTGGAAAACCGCAAAGATGGCAGTTTTTCCAAACACCTTTTGCTATCAGAGCAGTAAATATCCTATCAGACTGCTCTTTAGTTAGTCCAGACATAACGTCAATCCTCGTCTAGTGCCTCAAGCTGGATTTTCACCTGTAGCCCGTCGTGGTTAGCCGCACATCGTAGCTCTTTCAGCAAGTGTGATACAACCAGATCGCCGGCTGCACCGTTGCTGCGACGCCAGGATGTGCCACAGTGAGGGCAAGTCAGCGGCGCTTGCTATTCGTTCTGCAAGGCGCATAGCGTCGCACCGCCACATTGCTCGCAGGTCAGCCGTAGGTGAGTGATGTCCGCTGGTTCTAGTAGCAAGCGTTTCTCTCGCAGCAACATTCTTCCTCTCCCATTATTGTACCAGAATTGCTCACTGAAGCTAACTAGGGGAGTCAACCTCTGCAACGTTGACTCCCTCCTGGCTAGCTAAAAGAATATTTCTATCTGCTACCGATAATGACAGTCCAAGTCGTGATTCCGATTTGTTCGTTAGGTATATCAGCCCCCCATGAACGCACCGGTAGAGCAGCCGCAGTTGCGTGCGGACTCCATGCTGCACCTCGCTGCAGCCGAGTGGTGCTACGACAGCGAGAGTGATGAACTGAACATCGTGCTGCCCAACAGCGCCGGGCGCGAGGGCGATTACGTGCTTGTTGATGACGCCTTCTACCTGCGCTGTGACTTCGAGACGGGGGTGCCGCTGACGGTCATTATCCCCGTGTTCACAGCCTGGCTGGAGCAGCATGGGTGTGCCCAGAGCGCCGCCAAGATCAAGGCGGTACTCAAGGACACCAGCCGGCGCCGGACAGCAACTGGCATCGTAGCAGAGATGGCGCGGACCGTCGTGCCGGAACCGCTCCAGCGAGCAGCACGTGCCATGCTTGCTACTGCCTAGGGCCATCGCGGCTGCTTGACGTGACCTGCCGTGTTCGGGCAGCATCCTCGGCATGATTCCCCGGCGGGACCACGCAGCGCCGGAGTCAGTGAGCGCGCCGGCGGCCGCTGCCGCGCCCACGACTACCGCGCCGGTCCGCCCGCGCTGGTGGCTCCATCGCGGCGCCGGCCGGTCGCTGGAAGCCTTTCGGTACGCCGGCTACCGGCTGTTCTGGGCCAGCCGCATGTCCTCCTCCGCCGGCTACTGGATGTCCTCCATCACCCACAGCTGGCTCCTGTACGAGCTGACCGGCTCCATTCTCCTGCTGGGTGCGTTAGGGGCCGTGCGCGGGGTACCCCGGCTCCTGTTCAGCCTCGTCGGCGGGCTGCTGGCGGACCGCGCTGATCGGCGGCGCGTGCTCCTGGCGGCGGAGACCGCCAACACGCTCACCCATGCCGTCATGGCCGTGTTGGTGGCGCTCGATGCGCTGGCGGTATGGCACCTCTTTGTCTCGGTAGCAGTCCTGGGGACGGCCAGCTCCATCCGCCTGCCGGCGCGACAAGCCTTACTCTCCAACCTCGTGCCGCTCTCCAGCCTCCTCAACGCAGTCACACTCAGCTCTGCCGCCATGACCACGGCCCGCTTTATCGGTCCGGCGATAGCCGGAGTGCTGCTGGCGTGGCGCGGACCGCTGGTGACGTACATCGCGCAGGCCCTCTCCCACGCCCTCGCTGCCTTGCTGACTATCTGGCTGCCGCTCGGTAAGGCGTCCGTAAGCAAGCCTCAACCGCGACAGTCGGCGGGCAGCAGTTTGCGCGAGGGCTTTGCCTACGTGTGGCGCGATCCCGCCATTCGGGCGCTGTTGCTTCTGGGGCTGGTGCCGGTAACTCTCGCCCAACCGTATCGAGAACTGCTGCCGGTCTTCGCGCGGGACATACTCGCGGGTGGCCCGGCGCTCCTGGGCACGCTGACCGCCGCCACCGCCATCGGCTCGATCATCGCCGTGCTCGGTCTGATCGCGGCCGGGAACTTCCGCGCCAAGGGCGTCGTGCTGGTCGCCTCTATCGTTGGCTATGGCCTGCTCCTGACGGCCTTTGGCTTTGCCCGCTGGGTCCCACTGTCGGCGCTCTTACTGATCGGCGTGGGCATGGCTGCGGCCATCCAGTCCACCATGACCCAAACACTGGTCATTACGTCCACACCCGACGAGCTACGGGGGCGCGTGGTGAGCATTCGCTTGCTGGACCAGGGGCTGGCGCCGGTCGGGATGCTGCTCGTCGGCGCCCTCGCCAGCTACGCCGGTGCGCCCCTGACCATCGCCGTGAGTGGCGCCATCTGTGCGCTCCTTGCGCTGATGTTCCTGACGCGCGTGCCCGCCCTGCGCCGCCTCACCTGAGCCGCTGCCCCAACTCCCCGGCACCCTCAGCAACAACCCTACCGGGCGTGCTTGGCCTTATAGCTCAAGGCATGGCCAGCCGCCACGCCAACGGGGTAGCATTGCCTATCAAGCAGGAATTCGGTCTCCCGGCATACCCATGACAAATCCCTCCGCCTCCACCCATGCCGCCGTGGTCCCCAATGGGCCGGGCCGGCTGGCCGGGGCTGCGCTGGCAGCGGTGCGTGCGGCGGACCTCGTCATCGCCGCCGACGGGGGCGCGCGCCGGCTGCTGGACCTCGGTATCACGCCAGACTATCTAGTGGGCGATCTCGATTCTCTGCCCCAGGAGACCGTAGTCCGCCTCACGTCCGCCGGTTGCCAGCTACAGCGCCACCCGGCCGACAAGGATGCCACCGACACCGAGTTGGCTATCGAATTGGCCCTGGACCGAGGCGCGACGAACATTGATCTGGTTGGCGCGACGGGCGGGGCGCGTCTCGATCATAGCCTCGCCAACGTCTTGCTGCTCGCCGCCGATTGGCCCGCGAGTGTGCGTCTGCGCGTGGTCGAAGCGACGGCGACGGCGCTGGTGGTGCGTGGCGGTCAATCGGTTGACGTACCGGGCGCCGTCGGCGACATCGTGGCGCTCCTACCCCTGGCCGGCCCGGCTCGCGGGATCACCACGCGCGGCTTGCAGTATGCGCTTGCCGGTGAAGACTTGGCCTTTGGCCGGGCACGCGGCGTCAGCAATGTCATGACGGCCCCAGTCGCCAGCATCTCGCTTGCCGCCGGCCTACTGCTCGTCATCCACCAGCGCCCGGACTGACTGCCGGCACTGCCCAGGACGCCCCCACAATCCGCGCTGGCATACTTCCGCACGCCGATACAAGCCTACAAAGGAGTGCTTCCCATGGCCGGGAAAGTCATCGTCGGTGGGACCGCAGCCGGCGGCTACACCCAGCGCATCAACACGGGCAGTCATACCCTAACGGCCGATGAACCGCTGGACGTTGGTGGGCGCGACCAAGGGCCAAACCCGTATGAGCTGCTCTTGAGCGCGCTGGGGTCCTGCACAGCGATCACCCTGCGCCTCTACGCCGCCCACAAGCAGTGGCCGTTGGAGGATGTCGTTGTCGAGCTTGACCACGACCGCATCCACGCCGAAGACTGTGCCGACTGCGAAACCGCTACCGGGCTGCTCGACCGCATCCGCACCAGAGTAACCGTGACCGGGCCGCTCGACGAGGAGCAGGTTGCCCGCTTGCGCGAGATCGCCGTCCGCTGTCCGGTGCATCGAACCCTGGCCGGTGAGATCACCTTCGATGATTCGCTCACCCTCTCCACGTCCACGCCCGCATAGCGGCCCGGCCGTGCAGGACGTTACTGCACCCCGTCGAGCGGCGGGCATGCCTCGTCGAAAGTCGCGGCGGCGCGCTTTGACGTGAGGCGCGGCTTTTGGAGCCAGAAGAGGTGCCGGGGCAGCGCCGCGTTGTAAGCGGCCAGCAGGCGGTCCAGCGCCGCCGCCTCGCGCAGGTAGCGAATACGTGCCGCGGCGCGGTCCGCGCGGAGCCGCTTGGTGGCACGCACACGCTCCGAGTAGGGCAGCGTCAGCAGCCGTTGACACCGATCGTCCAGCTCCCGTCCGATCCGTGCCAGGCTGGCGCGGAGAGAGTCGCTGCGGCGCTGGACCTGCTGCTGTAGCGCAATCCACGGTGGGCTGATGTTGGCATTCCGCAGAAGGCGATGCGCCAAGGCCCACTCGCCTTCGTGCGGATTGTCGTCGAGCTGCAACGGCTTGCCCAAACCGGGCAGCTTGTCGAAGTGCCCGGCGGCCTGCGCCTCTTTGATCTTCCGCTCGGCCAGGTCCGCCCAGTCGTCGAGATCAACGACCACTTCGCGCGCATCGCCTTCTTTCCGTACTGACATGGTGTCCTAGCCATCAGCTTTCAGCCCGTGGCCCTCCGCCTCACCCCCGGAGCCAACTCCAGGGGGAGGAAATGGACCGTCCCCCCGCATAGCCGGGAGACCATAGGGGGGCCGGGAGGTGAGGCATGACCGTCCCCTGCTAGACACACCCTTTGCCCTCGGCGGCCCACACCAGGCCGCGCGTCACCATCGTCAGCACGGGTGGCATGCGGACGATAGCCGCCTGATGACCGAGCGAGCAGTAGAAGACCCGTCCTTTGCCGTACCGTTTCGTCCACGTCACCGGCATCACCGTGTCACCGAACAGCGTCGTCGCCAGCACGGTATTCCCCGGATCAACGTGCATCAGGTACTGCTCGCTCGTGACCTCGAAATCGCTGAGGCCGGCGGTAATCGGGCTGGGCGTTGGGCCGATCTGCACCGTGTACGTCACACCGTCGCCGCCCGGATGCGCCACCCATTGTCCCCCGACCATGAACTGATACTCGGTCGCCGTGCGGAAAGCATCACCCATCCCGCCATGCACCCCGCCGATACCGACACCCGCCTCCCGCACGGCCTCCAACAGCGGCTGGAGTTGGTGCTGCTCGATGGTGCCCATCGTCCAGACGGGAATGATGAGGTCCAAGCTCGCAAGGCGCTCCGCCTCGGCGAGCGCATCCAGCGTATCGGAGATAGTCACCTCAAACTGCTCATCGCGCAGGGCAGCCGCGAGAATGTCGGCTACTTGCGCCGGCTCATGGCCTTGCCAGCCACCTTGCACGATCAGGGCCGATCTCATAGCTCTTCCTTTCCGCAACGCAGCGCCGCCCGCCCCGCTTGCCCCGACCCGTCATTCCCGCGCACGCGGGAATCCATGTCCCCCCGTCGCAACGGGGGAACCATAGGGGGGCCACCGTCACCATCCCAACTAGCTGTCCTAGATTGCGGCCGGCGCCGCAATGACGGAGGAGGCGAGAACGACAGATAGGTGTTATTTTCATGGCAAAGACAGCTGGATGCCAGCAGAGCCTAGTCACGCCTGCTCAGGAGTTAGCCATGGACACGTCTCAGGCCCTCGCCGACGCCACGCAGCAGTATCTCGATGGAGACATTTCGCTGCAAGAGCTGCTCCGCATCGAAGCGGCACAGGTCCACCGGCTGCCTCAACTGCCACGCGGCTCGCTGGCCGTCCGCTTGATTGGCGCTCTTACCCAAGGCATGGCCTTCATCTACGACGACATTGGCACTGAAGAGGACTTGCGGCAGTCACTGCAAGCGGAGCTACGCACACCGGACCTCACCCCTAGTCCCGCGACCAGCGGCCGGCGTACTGTCGCCGTTTCTCCGTGACATCCGACGAGCGGCAGTGCCTATCCACCCGCCGGTGGGCCGCCCAGTCCCGGCCTGGTCATCGCCTCCGGGTCCAGCGCGCGGTCCAGTTCCTCCTCGGATAGCTCCGTCTGATCGCGGGCCACTTCGCGGATCGTCCTCCCGCTCGCGTAGGCCTCCTTGGCGATGGCCGCGGCCGCGTCGTAGCCGATGTAAGGCTGGAGGCCGGTGCAGATCGCCAGCCCTTGCTCCACCAGCGCCGGCCCGCGGTCGGTAGCGGTCAGGTCGCGGATGCACTGCCGGCTGAAGTTGGCCGTAGCAGCCGCCAGCAGATCAATGGATTGCAGCAGGTTGTGTGCGATCAGCGGCATCATCGTGTTCAACTCGAAGAACCCCCACTGCCCCCCGACCGTGACCGCCACGTGGTTGCCCATCACCTGCCCGCAGACCTGGATCAGCGCCTCGGGAATGACCGGATTGACCTTGCCCGGCATAATCGAGCTACCCGGCTGCACCTCGGGCAGCAAAAGCTCGAAGATACCCGCCCGCGGCCCGGAGCCGAGCCAGCGAATATCGTTGGCGATCTTGAGCAAGCTCACCGCAATCGTGTTCAGCACCCCGCTCGCCTCCACGGCAGCGTCCATGGTGCTCTGCGCCTGAAAGTGGTTATCGCTTTCGTGGAGCGTGATGCCGGTCAGCGCGGCAATCCGCTCGCAGACGCGCGCCACGAACTCGGGATGCATCCCGATTCCGGTGCCGACGGCCGTGCCGCCCAAGGCGACCTCAGCCAGTTCGACTTGCGCGTGCTGCAAGCGTCGCTCCGCGCGTTCCACCTGTCCGGCGTATCCCAAGAACTCCTGACCGAGACGGATGGGCGTGGCGTCTTGCAGGTGCGTGCGGCCGGTCTTGATGATGTCCCAATACGCCTCGGACTTCTCCATCAGCGCGGCCCGTAGCTCGGCGAGCGCCGGCACCAGCCCCTCTTGGATGCCGAGCAGCGCGGCGAGGTGGATGGCCGTCGGAATCACATCGTTCGAGGACTGGCCCTTGTTGACGTGATCGTTCGGATGGACCAGCCGCGAGCCGATCACCCCACCCATCAGCTCCGCGGCCCGGTTGGCGATCACCTCGTTCGCGTTCATGTTGGTCGAGGTGCCGGAGCCGGTCTGATAGATGTCCACCACGAAATCGAGGTCGAACTTCCCGTCGGCCACCTCTTGCGCTGCCGCGGCGATAGGCTCGCTCAGGCTCCGGTCCAGCACGCCGAGATCGCAATTGACCTCCGCGGCTGCCCGTTTGATGAGGCCGATGGCGCGAATGAAGCGCCGCGGAAAGCGCAGGTCGCTGATCGGGAAGTTCAGGACGGCCCGCTGGGTCGAGGCGCCATAGTAGGCGTCGGCTGGCACCTCCAACGGCCCCATCGTGTCGCGTTCGGTGCGGGTTGCTCCGGCAGAGGACTGCGCTGTGCTCACTGGTGCTGCTCCTTGTTGTGTTTGTGACCAGGTGTCTCCTTGAGTCTACGCCATCACGCGCCAACTCCCAAGCATCCCCGACACGGAGCGGCGCACCTTATGCGCTGTGTGGTCATTGCGGCGGAAACCGCAGTCTAGCCGCTCCCGCCACCGCGGCGGGCCATAGGCTGACCGGAGGAGGGTTTTCCTACTGTGGACAACAAGCGCCAGCCCCGCCGCCCGGCGGTACTCGGCGCGTCTACCTACTATAATCCCCTGTACCCATGCCCGGCCCCGAGACCATCATGACAGCTACGGCAGCCGCGCCCGCAACTACCATGCGGCCCTACCACCGGCAGGGCAAGATTGACTACGCCCGCCTCGACTTCGACCCCGATGAACCGGTCCAGAAGCCTGATGCGATGGAACAAAACCTCGCGCTCCTCGCCATCCACCACCTCCTCGCTGCCCACTTCACCGACTTCAACCGCCAGCCCGACGTCTTTCTCGATGTCAACACGATCCTCTGCTACGACCCGGACGACCTCAACGTCCGCGTCTCCCCGGACGTGTACCTGGCCTTTGGCGTGGACGCGCACGCCATCCGGCAGCGCAAGCTGTATCTGCCCGGGGAAGCGGGCAAGCCGCCGGATTGGGTGCTGGAGGTGGCCTCGTCCAGCACCGGCCGGGAGGACGTGGGCCGCAAGCGATCGATCTATGCCCGCATCGGCGTGCCGGAATACTGGCGGTTCGATCCGCATGATGGCAAGTATCACGGGGAGCGGCTGGCCGGCGACCGGCTGGTGGCCGGGAGGTATGAGCCTATCCCGCTGACCACCGCGCCGGACGGCATTCTGAAGGGCTACAGCGCGGTCCTAGGGTTGAGCCTGTGCTGGGATGAGAACTGGCCGCGGTTGTACGACCCAACGACGAACACCTATCTGGAGACCTGGCAGCAAGAGCAGGTGGCGCGCCGGGTGGCCGAAGCGCGGGCGGCCAGCGCGCAGGCTGGGCGCGAGGCTGCCGAGTCCCAGGTGGCTATCGAGCAGGCCGGCCGGCTGGCGGAGCGGGCGGCCCGTCGGTCAGCCGAAACCCGGGTGGCCAGCGAGCGGGCGGCGCGCGAGGGAGCCGAAGCACAGGCCGCTATCGAGCGAGCGACGCGCGAGGCCGCCGAGGCACGCATCCGGCAGCTTGAAGCGGAGCTACGCCGTCGGCAAGCGGACCGGTAGCCCGGCACGCCTCCATACCACCTCTCTCCCTGCTGATTGGGGAGATACGGGTTAAGCCGTAAGGGCACAACATGTTGCGCCCCGTCCCCCCGCCGCAGCGGGGGGACCATGGGGGGCCGGAATCCCTCGTCAGTGGTCCGCCTCGACGGGAGGCAGTTCCTCCAGCGAGCGCAGGCCGAAGGTTTCGAGGAACTCCAGCGTCGTCGCGTAGATATACGGCCGGCCGGGAGTCTCCCGCCGCCCGGTGACCTCGATCAGGGAGCGGGCGAGTAGCTGCGCCAAGGGCCGGTCGCAGCTCACGCCCCGGACCGCTTCCAGCTCGGCGCGTGTGACCGGCTGACGGTAGGCGATGATTGCCAGCGTCTCCAGTTCGGCCTTCTTCAACGGCGACTGTGTTTCCGTCCCCAAGAAGCGCTGGACCAGGCTGCTCGCCGCCGGATGCGTGACCAGCTGCACCCGGTCACCGAAGCGCTGGACCATCAAGCCGCGCCCGTTGTCATGCGCCGCCAACTCTTCGATGGCAGCCCGGATCGCCGCAACTGGTGTTGCCAGGACACGCCCCAGTTCGTTGACCGCGAGCGGCCGCCCGGCCACGAACAGTAGGCATTCGACCAAAGCCGCCAAGCCGAGCGCCGGCGCTTGCGTATCGTCCTGCTCGGTAGACACGTCGTTTCCAGCCATCTGTCGAGGCACTGCTCCGGCGCCCGGCACGCTAACGCTGCGGCCGCGCAATCCAAATGTCGCCGAAAAGCGTCTCTTGCTGCACTGCGATCTCGCCAGTGTGCCAGAGGTTGAGCACGGCGAGGAAGGTCACGACCAACTCAGCCGCACCGGCCGCTGAGGCGGTCAGATCATTGAAGGCCACGCGGTCGCTCGTGTGGAGTCGTCGGTGAATATCCTCGATGCGGCGGCGCAAGGAGGGTCGCCGCGGCAGTTGCGGCTCTGCCGTGGGGAGTTCGGCGGCGCGCGCCGCCAGCACGCCTTGGAAGGCCAGGGTGAGTTGTGCCGGTTCGGCCTGGGGAGTGGTTGGTGGAGGCGGGAGCGGCAGCGCCGGTGGTGTGCTGCGCGAGAAGGCGTGCTCTCCGCTCGCTTGCCGCGCCGCCAGCACGCCGGCGGACCGCTGGGCCGCGGCATAGAGCCGCAGCCGCGCGACCAGCTCGTCCTCCGATTCCGCCTCATCCCCCTCGGTGTGGACCGACTGCTCGCGCGGCACAATCGCCCGCGACTTCAGGACCAGCAGGTGTGCAGCCACCGCGAGGAAGCCGGCGATAGCCTCCACGTCCAGCTCGCGCAACGCCTGCACGTGCGCCAAATACTGGTCGGTCACTTGGACCAGGGCCAGTTCCGTGATCGCCAGGTCTCCCTCGCGCAGCAACCCGAGCAGTAGCTCCAACGGCCCGTCGAAGGTTGGCAGGTGAACGTCGAACGGCGGCAAGCGCACGAACGGGAAGCCCGGCAGGACCGATGCGGCGGTCGTGGGCGTCCGCGGTGACGGCGCTTGGTTTCCGGGCGCTTTAGCAGCCATGGCCAATCCGTGCCGTCCTCGGCCCTATTCCTGCGCGTCCGCCGCTTGCAGTGCCCGCACCAGGACGTCCTCGCTCCGCTGCGCTGCCGCCGGACTGTGGTGCTGGGCGATTGCAGTTACTACCCGGTCATTGCACCCGGCGGCGCGGGCCAATGCTGCCCCCAGCCGGGCATGCTCGCGCAGCGCGTAGAAAGGGTAGCGGACATCGTGCGGACTCACCGGCGCCAGTCGGCGCAGCACCCCCGGCGCAAAGTCTTGCAGCAGCACGTAGGCAACACGGTGCCAGAGCCGCGTGCCCGCCTTCCCGGCGTCGTGCAGCAGCGCCGCGACCGCTACGTCGGAGTCGTCCGCTACGTCGGGATAGTCGCGGAGGATCGCTCGATACACGGCGACGGCGTGGACTTGGTCCCGGGGCAGCAGCGCCGCAAAAAGAGTGTACTGCGGCCGGCTCAAGTGTACTTGCACCAAGGCGCGGTCGGCAGCGGGGAGCTCCGCGCCGAGACTGCGCCACCACTGCCGGCTACGATAGCAGAACTGCACGCAAGCCCTGTTCCCACAACCCGATAAACCGCTCGATCATGCCCACGAGCGGCGACATCACCGTCCAGAAGAGATTAATCGGCAGTACCCAGTTCAGCAAGAACATTGTCCACAGAATAGCCAAGCCATACTGCCGCAGTCGCTCCAGTTGCTCCGCCAGTTCGCCGGGCAGCACGCCGAGCAGCGCTCCGAACCCGTCGAGCGGCGGGATGGGCAGGAAGTTGAAGGCCGTCAGGATGATGCTAATGCGGATGATCCAACTCGCCACGTCAAGCCAGGTACCGCGAATATCCGTGCCGAGCGATACAGCGAACACCAGCACGCTCACGACGAGGAGCGCCGTCGCCAGATTGGCCAGCGGACCGGCTGCCGAGACCAGCGCCGCCCCTTGCCGGCCGTGACGCAGGCGGCTCTCGTCCACCAGGACCGGCTTCCCCCAGCCGAAGCCCACCACGAGGATGAAGAACGTGCCGAATACATCAAGATGCCGCAGCGGATTGAGCGTCATCCGCCCCATGCGGCGGGCGGTGGGGTCGCCGAGCCAGTTGGCGGTGGCGGCGTGTGAGGCCTCGTGGACCGAGATGGCCACGACGATGGCCGCCATGACGATGAGTGTCTCGACCGGATCGCGGAAGTTGAGCAGCACGAGGGGGATACTCACTCACGTTGCAGGATCGTCCGGCGCGGGTGCCAGCACCACCGGCAACCCTGCCTACCACCAGTGTACCCCCTCGCCAGGACCGGGCGCCATCGTCGTGTGCGGCCGCGGGCGCAGTGGGGTACCATGCCTCCATACGCTAAGGGGGTTGAAAGGTAAGTGTCGTTTCCCCTCACGGTTGTTGATCTCTTCTGTGGCGGCGGTGGTCTCTCTCTGGGTTTCGCCCAGGCCGGGTTTGAGATAGTCCGCGCGGTGGACAAACATGCCACGGCGGTCCGGACGTACAGAGTGAACGTAGGCCGCCGTGTCGTCTGTGGAGACCTGAGTTGGGAATTGGATCTCCCGGCAGCAACCGTTTTCGTCGGTGGACCACCATGCCAAGGCTTTTCCTCCAGCGGACGGCGCCAACCTGGCGATCAACGGAACAGCCTCGTGGGCCGTTTTGCAGAGCTTGTCGCTGCATTCCGTCCGTCCGCCTTTGTGTTCGAGAATGTCGAGGGATTCCTGACGGCCGAACACGGTGATCGTGTCTTGGAGCTACTCACACCGCTCATTGCGGCCGGGTACCGTATCCACCTGTGTAAGGTCAACGCCGCGAACTATGGCGTACCACAGCACCGCAAGCGAGTTATTGCGCTTGGTGGTCTTGGCTGGGAGCCGTCCTTTCCACCTCCCACCCACTCCGCCTACGGTGCGCCGGGGGCACGCCTTGCCGGGCAGCACCTGCCATTTGCCCCGACTGTGTTCGAAGCATTGGAGGGCCTCCCACCTCCGGTGGCAGAAGCGCCTGGGTGTCCTGCGGACCACGTCTATCGTCCCTTGGAGGGGATCGACTTGGAACGAGCGCGGGCGCTGCGACCGGGGCAACGGATGCGTGACCTGCCGAAACGGTTGTGGCACAACAGCTACGGGCGGCGCGCGTTTCGGCGTGTCATGGATGGGACCCCGACCGAGCGTCGCGGTGGCGCACCGGCTGGCATCTTGCGGCTCCGCGGGAACGAGCCGTCGAAAGCCATCACGAGTGGCGCTCGCTCCGAGTTTCTCCACCCGGTTGAGGACCGCAATCTCACGCTTCGGGAGTGTGCCCGGTTGCAGACATTCCCGGACGCCTTTCGGTTTGCCGGCACGTTTACCGAGCGGATTCAGCTCATTGGCGACGCAGTACCCCCGCGCCTGGCCTTTGGTATCGCCCGTTCCTTACGCCAGGACCTTCAGGTCGCAGTGCCGACAGGCTCACCGGGAAAGCTGCTGAGTTTTGTGCCAACCTTATCCAAGGGGATGAGTCCGGCGCTCGAACGAGTGACCGGCCGGGTGCTCTCGACCCTAGCGCCTCGACAGCACGTAACGGGACAGTTGGCGCTCCTATGAGTCTCACACAGGCACAGCGGGTCATTGTGGAAAAGGCCCGTGCGCTAGGTGGCGGCCGGCAGGGAGTGGCGCTGGACGACAGTGCCTGCACATATCTGGTTGCCACTATCGCAAAAGACCTTGGGCTGCGTGACCACTTCCCGGAGTTTCGAGCAGAGCTGGCGCCGTTTTTCGGCTCGGAGCCGCTGGCAAGTCTTCGAATTTCCAACCAAGACTTTCTGGCGCTATTCGAGCGTCTTGTCACACTCGAACCCGATGCGGACACCTACTTTGCCTGCCTGTCAGCACTGCACAAGAGCCGGCTGAAGTACGAGCGCATTCTCCGCACTCAACCGATTCCTACTATTGACCAGGTCGGCCCCCGTGGTCTTCTTCAGTACGGGAGCTTGGGGCCTAAGGCGCTAACAGCACTCCTTTTCTGGAGAAAATGGGTATTCGACATTGACAACAGAGCAGCGCAGGAAACCGGGTACTTGTTCGAACCGATCATCGCCGCAGCTATCGGCGGTGCGCCGGCCAGCGCGCGGAGCAGCCCGGTACTCAGGCAGGGCACGGGCCGGGGGCGGCAAGTAGACTGTCTGAAGGGTGATAAGGCGTTTGAGATTAAGCTACGAGTGACAATCGCTGCGTCAGGCCAGGGTCGCTGGCAGGAAGAGCTAGACTTCCCGGCAGATTGCCGGGCCAGTGGCTATACTCCCGTTCTACTCGTCCTGGACCCGACGCCAAGTCCCAAGCTCACGGAGCTTCAACGCGCGTTCCTTGATCGGGATGGCGCAGTCTACGTGGGTGACGATGCCTGGGCCTATCTCGCTGACCAGGCCGGCCGGCCACTCGACCATTTCCTGCGGAAGTATGTTCGCGAGCCAATCCAAACCCTCCTAGCGGAAGTACCCGCAGAGCTTCCGGAGCTTGTGCTCAGGATGGATCGCTCGGAGTTCACTGCATCCTTGGCGGGAGAGGAGCTGAGGGTGCAGCGCACTCCCCCGGATTCTGGAGAGGCCGAGACGGACGAGCACTGACCTTACCCCCCAACTCCGCTATCCCGCCGGCGCCTCTATCCCGCCGGCGCCGTCGAGGCGCGCTCGACCAGGATACCCGGCAGCAGGTCGGTCAGGGATGATGTAGCCATCCCGTCTACGGCGGCCAAGAGATACTCCACGCTGCGGCGCCCCATCTCTTCCTTGGCAAAGGTCACGGTGGGGATCGGCGGGTCCATGTAGGCGGCGGCCTCGGGCGCATTCAGCTGGACGAACGAGGTGCCGACCAGGGAAATGTCCCCAGGAATCCGCACCCCGGCCGCCCGGAATACCGACAGCACCCCCATCAGCTGCGAGAGGTTCTGCATGTAGAGCACCGGGACGAGGCTGTTCCGCTCCAAGAGCGTTTGCGCGATGTCCCGGTCCCCGGCAACGGACTGATCCGCGAAGAGCATGTCGTCTCCGGCCCAGGGGCAGTGGCTCGTGCCGGAGCAGCGCCCCCCGCGGCGGCGGCGCGGCTCTGGCCTACTGATGCTGACAGAATAATGAGAGATGACCCTATGACTGCCCTGGAAGAGCAATATGTAGTTGACGGTGACGGAAAGCGCACAGCCGTCATTCTGCCCATAGAGCAGTACGAGCGGCTGCTGGAAGACTTGCACGACCTAGTCGTGATTGCAGCGCGTCGGGGCGAAGAACCGATTAGCCTAGAGGAAATGAAGCGGCGGTTAATGCAGGACGGCCTGTTTTAGCCAGCGTGTGGCGTATCTGCTCAAGCTCCCGCTCTAGTTCTTCGGCGGTGCAGAGCGCCGCCTCCGCGAGCCTCCCCCTACGCACCCCCGCCAGTCTGCACGGACTGGATCAATGCACGCAACCGCCCCGGCGCTGGCGCGGAGTCGGTGGAACGGAGGAGGGCAGCGCGGAGGGCGCTGCCGGCCTCGGTTGGTCCGAGCGCCGTCGTCAGCAGCAGGCGCAGGTTGGCGTGGGCCAGTGCCCACTCGCGGTCCTGGAATAGCGCGGTGAGCAGCGCGGCACGTACCGTGTAGCGGTCTACCAGCGCGGTGCCGAGCGGCCGGGGTGGTGCGTAGGCATGAGTCGCGGCGACCATATCGGCAAAGGGCTGGGGCAGTGACACGCCGGGCGGGATGGGTCCTTCGCCTTGTCCCTCTCCCTGGGTCCCTCCCAGTGAGAGATGGTGAAGGTTAAACCCCGCTGCTGCGCCGAGGTCTTGGCGTAAGCCGGTCGAAGAAACGGCGGCTACCGTGCTCGGCAGCGGCAGGCTGCGGACTCCCGCCGCGAACGGCCGATTCTCCGGCCGGCGCAGGAGCGCGGCGAGGTCGTCGGCCGTCGCGTCGTCCCGGGGCGCGACGAGAAACGACGCCAGACTAAAGAGTTTCTGGAGCGCCGCGTCGCGGTCGTCGTAGTAGCGCGGATCGAAGATTTGGACGATCTTGTCGTAGCCAACGAGAAACAGCAGGGTATCCAGACCAGGCCATCGCGCATGGGCTGCGAGCGCCTGATCCACGTACAGGCCGCGGTTAAACAGGAGCACGCCATAGCGCGGCTGATCCTGGACGAAATGCCGCAGTGCCACCAGGCGGTCTTCGAGCAGCGTCCCGGCGATCTGCTCCTTGTCCACCGTGACGCGCGCCAGGCCCAGCCAGACCTCGGTGGCGGCGTTGGATTCCAGGGCCGCAGCAGCCAAGGCCACGTGCCCTTGGTGCAGCGGATTGAAGGAGCCGGGCAAGATGGCGACGCGGCGCTCGGCAGTCGGGCCGGGATCCGGCTGCGATGAGACGAGCGCCGCACGCGGCGCGGCGGCGAGATCGAGGGACTCGATGGCGTCGTGGAGAGCGAGGAGTGTAGGGAAATGAAAGTAATCGGGAGGTCTCATCGGCTGGGACATGGATTGGACCTAACCCCCGGCCCCTTCCCTCCAGGGAAGGGGAGTCTGGATTCCCGCTTTCGCGGGAATGACGGACGGGGTGGCGGCCCCCCTATGGTCCCCCCGCTGCGGCGGGGAGACGGCAGGTTCCCTCCCCCGTCGCAACGGGGGAGGGCGAGGGTGGGGGCCGGGCTACTCACCTCACTCGCTACAGCAGGCCATCATCCGCAGCCCGCTGCAGGACCACCTCGGCCAGCTTGCGGCTCGCTTCGTCCAGCATCTCCTCGCCGTCGAGCGCCACTGCGCCCAGCCCTTCTTCCTCCGTGGCCTGGAAGTAGCGGTCGCGGATGGCGGTGGCCTTCGCGATCTCCGCAGCGGACGGCGAGAACACTTCGTTCAGCACCGGAATCTGCGCCGGATGCACGGCCCACTTGCCGTCGCAGCCCAACATTTTGGCCATCTGCGCCGAGTTTCGCAGCCCCTCCAGATCGCGGAACTTGCCGAACGGGCCGTCAATGGTCTGCAAGCCGGCTGCTTTCGCGGCCGTGACGATCCGCTGGAGCGCAAAGTGGTAGATGTGGCCGGGGTAGGCGAAATCGTGCGCCCCAATGGACAGCACAGGCATGTCGGCGTAGGCGGCGTAATCGCCGGGGCCGAATACGAGCGCGATCAGCCGCTTGCTGGCAAAGGCGATCTGCTCGACGCTGGAGATTCCGTTGGCATTCTCGATCTGCGCTTCGATCCCGATGGTATGGGTCAGGTCGAGCTGCTGTTCGAGCGAGGTCAACATAATATCCAGCGCGGCCACGTCCTCGGGACCGCGCGTCTTCGGCAGCATGATGGCTTCCAGCTTGGCACCGGCGCCCTCCACCACGTCTACCACGTCGCGCACGGCCCACTGCGTGGACAGGTCGTTGATCCGCACGACCGTGGCCTTATCACCGAAGTCGTTCTCGTTCAACGCTTGGACAATCCGTGCCCGCGAGGCCACCTTTTCACTCGGTGCGACGGAGTCCTCCAGGTCAAGGAACACGGCGTCCGCATCGCTGTTCGCTGCCCCGGCCATCATGCGCGGGTTGCTGCCGGGCACGGCCAACTCCGAGCGACGGCGGCGCGCCGGACGCGGCGGCGCTGGGCGCCAACTCAACGGTGGTCCGTCATACGGGCTGCCAGGAACCTGCTTTGTCATCGCCTATCCCTTCCTCGTGCCTCACCCTGCGGCCCCGCTCCCGGTGCGGGTGGGGTGAGGGCGCTCTGTCGTTCGGACTATGTCACCGCGCCGACTGCTGCCGAGCTTACCAAACGCGCGTATTTCGAGAGCATTCCCGACTGATACCGTGGTGGCGGCTCCTCCCAGGAAGCGAGTCGTGCCTGTAGCTCCTCGTCCGAGAGGCGGACATCCAGCTTGCGGTTCGGAATGTCAATCTCGATCATGTCCCCGTCACGCAGCGCCGCAAGCGGGCCACCAACGGCCGCCTCCGGCGCCATGTGCGCGATCATCAAGCCGTAAGTGGCGCCGGAGAAGCGTCCGTCGGTCATCAGCGCGACGTGATCGCCGAGGCCACGTCCTTGGATGGCCGCCGTCACGGCCAGCATTTCGCGCATCCCCGGACCGCCCTTGGGCCCCTCGTTGCGAATGACGATCACATCGCCTTTCAGAATATCGCCGGCGAGCACGGCCTCGAAGCACGCTTCCTCGCCGTCGAACACCCGCGCTGGTCCGCTGAAGGTGCTGTGCGCGGCCCCGCCCGCCTTGGCTACCGCGCCGTCGGCGGCGATGTTGCCGCGCAGGATGGCCAGCGTGCCGGTCTCGCTGAGGGGGCGGTCTAGCGCAAAGGTGAGGTCCTGATCCGGCTTTTCGCGGACCCGATTCAGGTGGTCGCCGAGCGTGCCGCCGGCGACGTTGGGCGTGCTGCCGTCAATGATCCCGCCGTCCAGCAGTTCTTTCATCACCACCGGCACGCCACCGACCACGTCCAGATCGGCCATGACGTACTTGCCGGACGGCTTCAGGCTGGCCAAGTGCGGCGTGCGGTGGCTGATCTCGTCAAAGTCCTCCAGCCGCAGGTCCACACCGGCTTCATACGCAATCGCCATCAGGTGCAGCACCGCGTTGGTCGAGCCACCGAGCGCTTCCACGGTAGCGATGGCGTTGAGGAAGGCGGCGCGCGTAAGGAAGTCGCGCGGACGGGTATCCTCGCGCAACAGCTGCATCACCCGCTCGCCGGCTTGAAAGGCCACCACCTGTCGCCGCGCGTCAACGGCCGGAATGGAAGCGCTACCAGGCGGCGCCATCCCCAACGCCTCGGCCGCCGCCGCCATCGTGTTCGCGGTGAACATACCGCCGCACGCGCCAGCGCCGGGGCACGCTCGGCCGACCAGTTCGTCTACGTCCTCCTCGGACATCTCACCGCTGGCATGGAGGCCGGGTGCCTCGAACGAGTCCTGGATCGTGACCTTCCGGCCGCGGTAGATACCGGGCATGATGCTGCCGCCGTACACGTAAACGCCGGGGATGTTCAGGCGCGCCAGTGCCATCAGGCCGCCCGGCTGCGTCTTGTCGCACCCGGTCAGGGTCACTATCCCGTCGAGGCGGTGCCCGGTCACGACCAACTCGATGGAGTCGGCAATTACCTCGCGGCTGACGAGGGACGCACGCATCCCCTCGGTGCCCATGGCGATCCCGTCGGTGACGCAGATGGTCCCGAACTCGATGGGCGTGCCGCCGGCGGCGCGGATGCCTTCCTTGACCTTCTCGGCGAGGTCGCGCAAGTTGAGTTGGCAGGGGGTGACGTCGGTCCAGGTATTGGCGATGCCGATGATCGGCTTCCGCAGGTCCTCCTCGCTGAGGCCGGTGCCTCGGAACATCGAGCGTGCTGCGGCGTGCTCGACACCCATCGTCACTTCGCGGCTCCGCGCTTTCACGTCAACGGCCGTTGCTGCCATGTTGTCTATTCCTCGTTACCAGCACTATCAGGGGACGGCTCAGAGTATACGGCACGGAGAGGGGGGTGGGCTACGCTACGCTCTCCTGCGCGGCGGCGCGCCCGGTTTAACGTAGAGTGTCCGGCTCGCGTGGGCGTGTTAGGATAGTCCCAGACTACCACGCGCATAGTATGTATTCAGGGCCGGTTGGATACTGCTGGCCGGTACGACGAGGAGCATGGATCATGAGTGCGACAGTGGACGAGCGCTTGGACAGCATTGAAGCCCGCCTCGCCGAGCTAGAAACCCGGTTGACGACGCCGGCCCCGCTCCGGATCGGACTGTCCGTTGAGGAGATTCGGGAACGCCTCCATACTCCCGTGAAGCGAAGTCCGGGGGCCACTGCCAAGGCGGAGCGTTTGATTGGCATCCTCGACGATCCTACGCTGCCGACCGATCTGTCATCTCGTTGGCACGAGTACCGCTACGGGCTGAAGCGACGGCCTCGTGAGTAATCCGCTTCTTTACGCGCCCACATTCGTGGATGCTTCTGCCTGGATTGCGCTACTCCATCCGCGCGACCGGCATCACTACGCCGCCCAGGCTGTCTATCGTCAGCTCATGCACAGCGAAGTCATGCTCATCACGACCAACTGGGTAGTCTACGAGGGACTGACACTTCTGAAGAGTCGGATGGGTTCCCAGCACGCTGAACAATTATGGGAGATTGCGAACGATCCTATGCTTGTTAGTCTTGCCAGAGTCACTGATGCTGTCGAGGCAGCGGCTCTGCGGTTATTTTTTGAGTACCAGGACAAGACCTGGGGAGTAGTGGATTGCACCAGTTTCGTTGTCATGGCGGAGACCGGTTGCCGGCAGGCGTTTGGATTCGATCAGCATTTCCGCGAGGCCGGACAGCAGCGTGGCTTCCGGGTGGTGCCGGAGAACTCGGCCAGTCTCTAATCGAAGAAGCGGTAGCGGAGGAGTGTCCAGAGCGTGTGGACCCCGTCGCGCCAGCCGATCTTCTTTCCTTCGGCAAAGGTCCGCGGCGTGTAGGAGATGGGCACTTGCGCGAGCCGGTAGCCGCGCTTGCAGATTTTCGCCGTGACCTCCGGGCAGAACTCGAACCGCGAGGCGTGCAGGTCCAGTCCCATGATGACTTCACGCCGGAATACCTTGTAGGCAGTCGCCTCGTCACGGATGATACGGCCATAAAGCACGGAGGCGAGGGCGGCGAACACCCAGTTGGCGAGCCGGTGGCGCCGGAGCATCCCCTTGATCGGGCGGTGAAACCGCACCCCGTAGACCACATCCGCCTCTCCACGCTGGATTGGCGCGAGCAGGGCCGGGTAGTCGTCCGGGTCGTACTCCATGTCGGCATCTTGGATCAGCACAATGTCACCGACGGCGTAACGCAGGCCGATCCTGATGGCAGTGCCCTTGCCCATGTTAATCATCGCCTGGTGGACGATGAGCACGTCACCGGACGGATCGTCACGCAGCCGCTCGATCACGCCGACGGTCCCGTCGGTCGAGCCGTCGTCCACGACAATGATCTGCTTGTGGATGGGGACGGCCCGCACCCGGCGGAGCACCTCGCTAATCAGGTTTTCCTCGTTGTAGACCGGGATGACGACGGAGAGCAGCGGCGCGGCGACGGCTCCCTGCCCCTCCGACCGGTCACTACGTTCAGCCATCACCTGCTCGTCCCTCACGCGGACTGCGCCCGCCCCAAAGATACTCGCCGGTCGTTGGGTGTGCCAACGGTTTGGACCTACTAATCGGGTAGTGGGATTAGCCCCCCTACTGGTCCCCCCGCTGCGGCGGGGGGACGGCTGCTGCTAGGGCCGCTGTGGCGGGGGGACGGGGATGTTCCCTCCCCCATCGGGACGGGGGAGGGCTTAGGGAGGGGACCAGCGCCTAGAGCGGAATACGTTTCGGGCCACTGCGCGGTAAGTTGCCTGCGGGGCTGCCGCGGTCGAACGCCTGCTGGGCGGTGGCCTCCCGGCGCGCCTCCCGGAAGTCTTCCACCAGATCGCGGTCGGCGCCGCCCTCGGCGCCCCGGCGCCCGCTGACCTTGACCATCGCCGGGATGCGAGTCAGTCGTCCGAGCGTGACCACCTCGCCCTGATTGAGGCCCGGCAGGTTGCTCAGGAGCCCCTGCGATACCACCTCGGAGGCGCGCTGCACCGCCTTTTGGTCGTCGGGATTGGTCAGGCGCATGATGAGCTGCGAGGCACACTGCGAGAGGGTATCGTCGGCGATCTTCGACGGTCGCTGCGTAATCACGATCAGGTAGACGCCGAACTTTCTACCTTCCGCCGCCACGGTGTTGATGATCCGCGACGCCTTGGTTTGCTGGTCGCGCGGCCCGCCGCCGGGGACCAGATTATGCGCCTCCTCCAAGACGACGAACACGGGCCACCGCAACCGACCGCCCAGCGCCCGCTCCCACAGGTGGGAGAGCAGCCATTCGGCCGTGTAGGCCATCACAACCTTCTCGGTGCCGGCCAGGTCAATGACCGTCGTCTTCATCGGCTCGATCAGCCGCTCGATATTGACCGTAGTGTGGCCCCAGACCGGGTAGCGTTCCAGCCGCCGCACGTACCGCAGAGCGTTGCGGGCGTCGCGGCGCAGATCGGCATCCTCGCTACCCGGCATTCCCCCGCCACCGTATTGCGGCCGGCCGGCCGGCGGCTCGGGAGCCGTGCCGAGCGCTTGCAGATTTTGGAGGTACGCTTCGGCCTCCGCGGGGTCATCGCCGTCGGGCGGCTCGATGTGCCGGGAAGCAGCTTGATCGGACGACTCTTCCGGCGAGGTATCGCCTTCATCCAAGGGAACACCGGCAAAGTCGGCGAGGTCTTGGGCCAGGTCCCGTGGCACAAAGTCCACGTTCCGTTGGCGCAGACGCCCGACCGCGTGCATGATGGCCTCGCGGATGCGCGTCGCCGTGGTGGGCACGCCGGCAACGTCCGCGATGTCGTCGGCATCCAGCTCGGCAAAGCGGATCGTGTAGCTCTCCGTAGGACCGACCAGTTCGTCGGGGTACCGACGCCCCTCGATGCCGGGGACGCGGAGAATGGCGATGCGGTCGGCGTGTGGCGTCTTGCTCGCGTGGTGGTACGGCAGGTCGGCGTCGGCCTGCGTCTTGCGTAGCTGCACGTAGTCGGAGTTGGGATCGAGCACGACGATGGTGCCGCCGAGACCGAGTAGGTCTTCGAGCAACTTGCCCGCAAGATACGACTTGCCGGCGCCGGTCTGGGCGATGATGGCGAGGTGGCGCGACAGTCCGTTCGGGTCCAGGCGCACGTCAACGCCCCGGCGGTTAATCAGCGTGCCCAAGGTGATCGAGGACGCTTCATCGCGCGAGAAGAATTCACGGAGCAGCGAGTCCGGGGCCGTATGGACGGGTGTGCCCGGCAGCACCATCATCCGCGCCTGCCGGACCACCCCGTCTTGCAGGTAGCCCAGCACGGTGGCCTCGGCCTGCACGCGCGGGGGGAGCGTCGCGTTCTGGGAGACGACCGTCTGCGCTTCCGCGTAGTCCAAGTCCTCGCCGAGGGTCAGCACCTCCGCCCGGATGCCCGTCACCTGGGCGAGCAGGTCCACGGAACGGAACGTATCGTCCACCTGCTCGCGGGCGCCGTGGATGACCACGTATTCCAGGCGCGGCGGCACCGTGGCCTCGTCGGAGACGAACACAAAGCTCTGCGGCGAAGAGCGGCCGATGACAAAGCCTATCGGCTGCTCGGACAACGCCGGGGTTTCGGTTGGGCTGTCGCTTGGAGCAAAGAGCTGTACCATTGCTCATCTCCTCTTTGGTCTGGCTTGCCGCGCTGCCCGGAAGTTTAACAGAAGTTCTACTGCCAGTGTCAGGCAGTCCCGTTGCGCTATCCCGGCAGGAAACCTGGGTGCTGCTAGAATGGTCTAACTGGGATAGTATGCAGTGAGACTCGGTCCGTAGCCGGCCACCGCGGCCGCGCACGGGAACGAGAGAGGGGGGCCAGTGAAGGGTCGCTACATGGAGCGGCGGTACCACGGGCATGTCGGCGCATCCGTTCTCGGCTGGTCACTGATCGTTGTCGGCGTGGTGGCGGGGCTGGTCGCAGCGGGCGTGCCCTTCGAGGTGCTTATCGGCGCGTTCGGGATAGTGGTGTTCCTCTTGGCTATCGCCTTGGCCGGGGTGATCGTGCTCGGCGTCCTTGGCTTGACCGGTGCAGTGCTGGCCGCGCCGTTTGTCGCGCTGGTCGGTGTCCCGGTCATGGTGCTACGTGCCATGTTCCGGTCAGGTGGCACGCCCTCTATGGACGCGCGACAGCGCCGCGAGCGTGCGACCGGCCGGGACGCGCCGCCGGCGCAATCACCGGCGAGCCAAGACGCGGCGACGGAGATTCTGCGCCAACGCTACGCCGCCGGCCAGCTCTCGCAAGGGGAGTTTCAGGAGGCGCTAATCAACCTGCTCAAAGAGCGCTATATCGCCGGGAAGATTGATCAGCACCAATACGAGCAGCAGCTTGAGGTGCTGTTGCAGCCACCGCCAACGTCGGACCGGGTGCTGCGGGCGTAGGTTGTGTCGCCAACCGAATGCGTAATCCGGTCCCCTCCCCCGTCGCAACGGGGGAGGGGTAGGGAGGGGGCATGTCTGCGCCGCTGGACCCACCGCTACCGACGGCGCAGTTGACCGTGGAGCCTGGCGGCCACTCGTTTTCCCTCCGGCATGACCGCACCATCATCGGCCGCGTCCCGACGTGCGACGTGGTCCTGCCTGATCATTTGGTCTCCCGCCAGCACGCCGAAATCCGGCGGGAGTCGTTCGGGTACGCCGTTCGTGACCTCGGGAGTAGCAACGGGACTTTTGTGAACGGCCAGCGTCTGAGTGCCGCTGAGTCTCGCCCGCTGCGGGACAGCGACACGCTGCGGCTCGGCGCGAGCGAGTTGCAATTCCACGATCCGAGCGCCACGCTGCGCGTACCGGGGCTGAGTGAGCACGTGACGGCCGCGCCGGTCTTCCTCGACCATCGCCGGCAAGAGGCCTATGTGCGTGGTCAGCCGCTCTCCCTGGCGCCCAAAGAGTTTGCGTTCCTGGCGCTGCTCGCCGAGCGGCCCGGTGAGGTGCGGCGGCGGGCGGAGATTGCGAGATTGGTCTGGCCGGAGTATGACGGCGCGGTCAGCAACTACAACATTGACGTACTGGCCAGCCGCCTCCGGCAGCGTCTGAGCATGGCGGCCGGGCCGTCGGCCGCCGCGTGGCTCGTGACCGTGAAGAAGCGCGGCTACCGCTTGGTGGCCGGTGACTAGTCCCTGGCGCTGCCGTTCGGGTCCGGCGGGTCGGAAACACCGTCCGGTGCTGCATCGCCGTTCAATGCGGTGCCGTTACCGGCGCCGTTGCTCTCCGGGGGCACGGCCATCTCCAGGTCCTCCTGGGAGATGATGGCGATGGATGACAACCGATCATCCGTTTTTAGGTCGATCAGGCGCACGCCCCGGCTGTAGCGGCCGGAGAGCCGAATCGAGTCCAGAGGCACGCGGAGCATGAGGCCATCGGTAGACGCGGCGAGGATTTCGGTATCACCGGACCGGACCGACGCGCAGCCGACGACCTGGCCGGCTTTTTCGTCGGTGAGCAAGGCGCGCACCCCCTTTCCGCCGCGATGTTTGGTGGGGAACTCGCGGGCCAACGTCTTCTTGCCGTAGCCGTGGTCCGTGACCAAGAGCAGGGCGCCGGCCGCGTCTGCGCGCACGAGACCGACGACCCGATCACCGGCGGCCAGCCGAATACCGCGTACCCCGCCGCTGGTCCGTCCGGAGCTGCGTAGCTCGGTTTCGTGAAAGCGAATACCCATGCCGGACGCGGTGACAACGACTACGTCGTCCTGTCCGCTCGTGAGGAGTACGCCACACAGCGCGTCGCCGGGTTCCAGGTCCATTGTCTTCACGCCGGCTTGCCGGGCCGTGGCATACGCCGCCAGCGGAGTACGCTTCACCTCACCCTGCGTCGTGGCTTGGATCAGGTAGGCATCGTCTTGGAAGGCCGCCAGTGGCAGGACGGTGGCAATGCGCTCCTCCGGCTCCAGCGCCACGAAGTTGACCAAAGCGGCCCCACGGGCCGTGCGACTGGCATCCGGTAGCTTGTAGACGTGCGTCCGCAGCACCCGGCTGTGCGTGGTGAACAGCAGCAACGAATCGTGGGTGTGGGTGACGAACAGACGCGCGACGAGATCGTCGTCGCGGGTGGTAGTGCCGATCACGCCACGGCCGCCGCGGTGTTGCGCGCGGTAGTAGTGCAGCGGCATCCGCTTGACGTACCCGCGCTGCGTGACCACCACCGCGACGGACATGTCAGGCACGAGATCGGCGTCATCGAGCGATTCGCTCGCTCCGACGAGAATGGTGGTCCGGCGCTCGTCTCCGAAGCGCTCTTTGAGGGCGAGTAGCTCTTCGCGGATGAGCGCCCGAACCCGCGCCGGGTCGGCGAGGATCGCCTCAAGCTCGGCGATGGTGCGGCGCAGGTCGGCCAGCTCGTCGGCGATCTTCTGCCGTTCCAGTGCCACCAGCCGCCTAAGCTGGAGGGCGAGGATGGCGTCGGCCTGCGCCTGAGACAGTCCGAACCGGTCCATGAGGGTTTGCTGCGCCGCCTCGGTCGTATCCGCGGCCCGAATGACGGCGATGACCGCATCGAGGTGGTCCAGGGCGATGGTCAGCCCCTCCAGCACGTGGGCGCGTGCTTGGGCGCGCCGCAGGTCGTACTGCGTGCGGCGCGTGATGACCTCTTGCCGGTACTCGAGGTAGTAGCGCAGCGCTCGCCGGAGGGTGAGGACGCGCGGCTGGCCGTCTACCAGGGCGAGCATATTCACACTGAAGGCGCTTTGCAGGGCCGTGTGCTTGTAGAGCTGGTTGAGCACCGCCTGCGGCTGCACCCCACTCCTGACGTCAATGGCGACGCGCAGTCCTTGACGATCCGACTCGTCGCGCATCCCGGTGATGCCGGTGATGACCTTGCGCGTCACCAGTTCGGCGATCTTCTCCTGCAGCGCGGCCTTATTCACCTGATACGGTAGCTCGGAGATCACGATACGGAAGCGGTCCGGGCCGTTCTCTTCCACGGTCGCGCGAGCACGCATGACCACCCGGCCGCGCCCGGTGGCATAAGCGTCGCGGATGCCTTCTACCCCCACGATGAGACCACCGGTAGGGAAGTCCGGCCCACGTACCAGGCGCTGTAGCTCCTCGACGGAAGTCTCGGGATTATCAATCAGGCGAATTAGGCCGTCGGCCACCTCGTTTAGGTTGTGGGGTGGAATTTTTGTCGCCATCCCCACCGCGATACCCTCTGCGCCGTTGAGCAGCAGGTTTGGCAGCCGTGCCGGGAGCGCCAGCGGCTCCTGCTCCGTGCCATCGAAGTTGTCATCGAAGTCAACGGTCTCTTTCTCGATCTCGACCAGCAGCTCTTCCGCAATCGGCGTCAGCCGTGCTTCGGTGTAGCGGATCGCAGCGGGTGGATCGTTGTCAATGGAGCCGAAGTTTCCCTGGCCGTCAATCAGTGGATAGCGGAGGGAGAAGTCTTGGGCCATCCGCACCATCGCGTCATAGATCGCACCTTCGGAGTGAGGATGGAACTTTCCCAGCACTTCGCCGATGGTACGCGCACTCTTCTTATAGGCGCTGTTGGCACGGGTACCGCTGGACCACATCGTATAGAGAATGCGCCGCTGGACCGGTTTGAGGCCATCGCGGGCATCCGGGAACGCCCGGCCAACGATGACGCTCATGGCGTATTCGAGGTAGGAGGTCCGCATCTCCGCCTCGAACTGAATAGGGCGCACGATGCCGATGCTGTCGGTCATGGACCCTCCGTCTGTCTGCTGGCCGGGCTGGCCGCGGTGTGCGGCCGACGTAGTGTGTAGATCGGGGCCAACGAGGCGCCGCTCAATGCAGCCGGGTAGTGGTTCCGGACGCACGCTTTGGAAAGCGGCAAACGCCTCATCTATACCCGGTAAGTATACCGTACTTGCCGAGGTTTGCGCCGTGTGGCAGCAGTGTACGGCCAGGGAAGTATCGCTGATCCGCACACGCGATTGCGCTGCTCGGACCGCTTACAGCCGCGGCAGGATGATGGCGAAATCGAGCCAGGCCACCAGGCTGCCGAGCAGCGTTCCGCCGGCAACTTGGGGGATGGTGTGCCGGGAGGCGCGTACTCGCGCCCAGCAGACGAGCGGCACGATGAGGATGCCCGGCAGCGCCGTAGGCCCCAGTACGTTGAGCAGTGCCGTAGTCGGGAGGGCGCTGCCGGCTGCGTGCATACTGATCTTCCAGCGTTGGGTGATCGCTGCCATCAGGATACCCAGGAGCACGTAACCGAGGGCCAGCGCCCAGATGTGCTGTGGGGCGGAGAGGCGGATCAACACCACGGCGCCGATGGCACAACTGAGGGTACAGACGAGATAAGGGCGTAGCCGCTCTTCGGTAAACACCAACTCGATGCCGCCGTGAATGCGCTGTCGCCGGATGAGCCAGCCGATGTAGGCGGCCGGAATAATGGCCATGAAGAGCGCACTCACCAGTGCCGTGCGCGCCGCGACCAGTGGCTCGGCGACCAGATACGCACTCAACACGACCAGCGTGCCAATGGCTACCAGCGGTGGCATGAAGATGATGCCGACGAGCTTGGCCCAGCGGTGCTGCTCGGCCGCCATAGTGCTCGGCACTGCCGGAGCGCCGGAGGCGGACGAGAGGGCCAACTGTGGCGTGCTCCTGGTATCGTCAACCTGGTCATTCGCTGCTTTCATAGCGGCCACTCCGCCCTCCACTCTTCCGCACCAACCGCACGCGCTCCAAGCGCATTCCGCGGTCTACGGCTTTGCACATATCGTAGACGGTCAGCCCTGCTACCGAGACCGCCGTCAGCGCCTCCATCTCCACTCCCGTCTTAGCGGTGGTGCGGACCTCGGCTTCGAGCAGCAAGCGCGACTGGGCGCGGTCCCAGTCGAAGCGCAGGGTGGCGCTGGTCAACGGCAGCGGATGGCAGAGTGGAATCAACTCCGCCGTCTTCTTCGCTGCCATGATACCGGCCACCTGCGCCACCCCCAATACGTCGCCTTTCCCGAGTGCCGGGGCGCCGTCGGCTGCGCCGGCCGGCCAGTCAGCCGGTGGTCCTTCCTGCTGGGCAATAATCAACTCCAGTGTAGCCGGCTCCATCATCAGCTCGGCCCGCGCGACGGCCGCACGCTGGGTATCGGGCTTCATGCCCACGTCCACCATACGTGCCCGACCGGCAGCGTCGAGGTGCGTCAGCGACCCAGAAGCAGCGCTCATTGTGCCCCCTAAGCATACCACGCCAGCCTACTACTAGCCCCCACCCCGTCCCTGACAAGGGTAGTTTTTTGTAGGGGCGCGATGAATCGCGCCCAGCCGCCCGTCATTGCGGCGAAAGCATGCCCCGCACTCCGATACGGGGCCGCAATCCAGGGCCGGGGGTTAGGTCCAATCCGTCCCTCCAAGCACGCCTTGCGCCTGTTTTCCCGGTTTACCTCCCCCTGTCAGCCTATGGTCCCCCGCCGCAGCGGCCCCAGCCGCACCCGTCCCCCCGCCGCAGCGGGGGGACCATAGGGGGGCCGCAGCCACTCAGCGCGCCGGCGCCGGCGGCGCGGGACTGATGGGCACGGCGAGGCGGTCTTCACCCACGACGATGGTCCCGTCGAACACGGCCGCGGCCTCGGCGCACATGCGCTCGCGGAGGCCGGGAGCGAGCACTTGCTCCGTGAGATGCACGAGCACGAGCGTACCCACGCCGGCCTCCTGGGCCGTCCGGGCCGCATCGAGATGACCGGAGCAGCTGTCGGTCATGCGGGAGTCGGCTTCCTCGCCGTTGATGAAGTGGCACATATGCAGGAGCACATCGGCCCCTTGCGCCAGCTCGGTCAGGCGCGGCGTCGGCGCGGTATCACCGCTGTACACGACACTCCCCCCAGGCGCAGCCAGTCGGTACGCGACCGAGTGCAGGTGCGGCTGGCAGTGGCGCGTCTCAGCCACCGTCACCTCCCAGTTGGTATCGGGCACACTGGCGCCGTCCTGGACTTCCGTGACGAGGGGCTGCGGTCGCTGCCGCGGCAAGACGCCACCCCGGCGCTGATAGATGGCCTGGCTGCCCCCGTGCTCGGTCCTGCCTTCCAGGTCCGGTCCCCAGACGCCGGTCTCGTCGAAAAGCAGGCGCGTCATCCGCGCCACGCCGCGTGGCCCGCAGACTGCCAGATCGGGAATGCGCCCGGCGCCCTGATCCCAACGGGTCAGCACCAGATAGGGATAGTCATTGCAGTGGTCGTAGTGGAGGTGGGTAAGAAACAGGTGGGTTACCTGTGTAGGGGAGACACCGACTTCCAGCAGCCGCCGTACTGCCCCCGGACCGCAGTCGAAGAGCAGCCGATCAGCACCGCACTCGATCAAAAAACTCGCGCCGGCCCGGTCGAGCAGCGGGGTCGGTGTACCCGTACCAAGTAGCCTAAGTCGTAAGACCATGGTCGCACCGTATCCGTTCTCTGCGAATGGTACAGCTAGTGTGCCATAGCCCGGCCCGCCATTGCGCCTGCGCTGGCCGCTCAAGCCAGGGGTGCAGGCCGCAATCCGGTCCCCGTTCCGTCATTCCTGCACACGCGGGAATCCATCCTGCTCATCCTTCCATCCCGCAAATCCTGATGCAGACAAAAAACCCCCCTTGTCAGCCTCCCCGTCCCCCCGCGCAGCGGGGGGACCATAGGGGGGCCTGTACTGCTACCCTTTGGAGCGCGTAAGTTGTCCCCGCGTTCACAGCGCCGGCCGGTCGTCGAGCGAAACATGATCCAGCGTGTGCCCGTGCAGCTTCCAGCGGTCTACCGCGCATTTCACCGGGCCACCTGGCTGCACGTGCTCATTGTTCTCGCGGCCGGTGCCGCCCTCCGCTGGCCGCTCCTGTCTCTCGCGCCCTTCTTCACCACCGATAGCCGCTGTTGCTACTACCACTACGCCGCCAACCAGCTCCTCGCTGGCCTGCCGTTCGACTCTGGGCTGCACCTTCCGCCCGGCTATTCCCTCTTCCTTGCCGCCATCCTCGCAGTCACCGACGGCAGCACTGCCGCTGCCATGCTCGTCCAGCATCTCATCGGTCTCGCTGGTGGGGTGCTGGTCTATCTGATTGGGCGCCGCTTGTTTGGGCCGCTGGTCGGCCTCGCGGCCGGGCTGTTGACCGTGTTGGACGGGGACCTGACAGTGTACGAGCATGCCGTCATGACGGAGACTCTATTCACCATGCTGCTGCTCTGTGGCATGGCACTGGTCCTCCTGCGCTTGCCCGGCTCCGTCTGGCTAAAGGTGGCCGGCTTTGGGCTGCTGGCCGGCGCCGCGACATTGGTTCGGCCCACCGGGCTATTGCTGCCCGGTTTGGTGCTGCTCCTGCCAGGGCTTGGCCCAGTGGGTGACGCTGCCGGAGCCACCTCCAGGCCCGCCCGGTATAGCCGACTCTGGCACGCCAGTCGGCGAGTGTGGCTGATGCTAGTGGCATTCGTGGGAGCGGCGCTCATCGTCGTACCGATGATGGCCTGGAATCAACGGACGCATGGGATGTTTACTCTTACCACCTCACTACAGCGCAACATGCTCTATCCGATCAGTCAGCACCCGGAACTGCTGCTGCGTGACCGCGGCACGGGCGAGCCGTTGCTGGGACGGGTCAAGGCCACCATCACTCATCACCCCACATCGCCGTGGACGGGGCCATACGGCGGGCTGCTGGCGCGCTTTCACCTCACGAACGAGGTGCTGGACCGGCTGCTGATGCGCGTGGCGCTGGACTTTGTGCGCGCCGATCCCCTGGCCTATATCAGCGGCATTGTGCGGCGTCTGCCACCGCTGCTCATGGAACGCGGCGTGACCGCTGCGGGCCTCGTCGAGTATGGTCGCCAGCAGTACGCCATCGCCGGGGGAGCGGATCGATTGGGTGTGAGTACATACGATTTTGGATCCGACCTGATGGCAGCGCGGGAGTTTGACCGGAATATGCGGTTCTTCTATCTCAGGACCTACGCTTGGGTGCTCATCGCCCTGGCTGTCTTTGGCGGGACTCGCTATTTCGGTCGTGCCGCCATGCTGTTGGCGGTGATTATCGCCACCACCGCCGTGTCTGCCGGCACGATCAACGACTTCGCCATTGTCCCGAGGTATACATACCCGGTGACGTGGGCCGTCTATCTCCTTGCCGCGGCTGGCATAGCCGCACTGCTCACCGCACCGCGCAACGTGTGGGGTTCCCTCGCCGGTTCCCGGATTGCGTCCACGGCCGGGAGATGGCGGAGTCTGTGGGCCACGCCAAGGTTCTGGCCCACAGTGCGTCGCGGCCAGCTACCGCCAACCGTCGCTCTGATCGCCACCGCGGTCGTGTTAGCCGCTCTGGCCGCCCTGGCCGAGGCACACCGGGCCTCCACACACCGCTCGCGGGAGGCGGCGCTCCCGCTGGCGACACGCGATATTGGTGGTCCACAGTTGAGTGCCCAACTCGACCGTCTTGACTGGCATCTGCCAACCGATTTCCCCCAGCCCCACCTCGTCAAGTTGAGCCTCCCTGACCAACTCTCGTTCGATCTCGTCGGCCCAGCGGGACTGGTCCCGGATGGTCAGGCTGACACGCCGCTGCTCCTGAACGTCGGCCCGACAGTACAAGACCTCCAAACCCATGCGCTCAAGTTCGTTGAGCTGGGAGGCGCGAACGGGCCGACGTGGGACACGACCGGCTGGTATCAACCGCTGCTCGTCATCAGAGTAGGCGATGGCGAGTACGTGTCGCAGCACACGGATCCCCGGAGCAAGTCGCTGAAGCTACAGGTTGGCGACCGGCTGCTGGTGCTCGCCGCTGCTCACGGGCAACCGGTGGCGCCCGCGCAATTCGGGGTCCTGCGCTTGCACCTAGACAATGGCATCGTGTTGAGTTATCCCGTCGAAGCTGAACCGCTGGTGGTCCGGCGGCGAGACACGGCGCCAGCGGCGCAGGACTGGTTGGCGCAGTACGCTGCCGCCGCGGCCCGTGTGGCGCTGGTGCAGCGGGCCGACGTGCGGGTAGTGACAGCGGAAAGTGCCTTCTCGGCTGCGCCGTGGCGGATTGCCCTGACGTCCGATGATCGTGCCGCCATCCGCAAGTGGCTGCCCACCGAGACGCTGCAACGCCACGCAATCCAGTATGTCTGGGTCGGAAACTCGCGTGCCCTCAAGGGCGAAGCGGCGACCGCCGTGCTCGACCCGACGCGCCTGCGTCCGGTCCTGCTCCAGGTCCAGCCGGGCGAGTGCCCGGTGCGCTGGCGCGGCCTGTTCGTGGTCGCTACCGCCGCGGCGACCGACGCCTCGCTAGTGCCACTGACGATCCCGCACCCGCTGACTGAGGACGAGTTTCAGGGCACAATCCGCTTCGCCGCCGGGGCAGTCGGGCCGCTCGCCTCAGGCAGCGCAACGACGGTGCGGCTGGACGTGACCAACCGGAGTACGCAGCGGTGGTATGGAACGTGCGGTAGCCCGACCTATCCGGTGGGCGTGGCGGTGGAGGGGCGGCCCTCGCCGGCGGCGCCTTGGGCGCTCATCGGGGAGGTACTGCTGACGGACGACCTGCCGGCCGGGGAGACGGCGCAAGTCACCGTGGAGATCACGGCGCCGCGTGCAGCAGGCCGCTACGAGTTACGGGCGCGCCTGGTGCAGCGGCCGGATCGCGTCTCACCGACCACGCCAGCGCCAGCGACCCTGCTAATCGGATCGTGACGACCTGTGCCTCGCCCCCCAGCCCCCTGTGGTCCCCCGTTGCGGCGGGGGGACGGGCGCAGGATGCTGCGCCCCGACGCGAAAACCCCACCTTTGTAAGCCGCCGGCCCCCCTACGGCCGGGGGTGGCGCGGCGGCGGGGGGCGGCATATTCCCTCCCCCGTCGGGACGGGGGAGGGCCAGGGTGGGGGCCGGCCCTGTAACATCTCCGGCTTACTTGGCCAAGTAGTTCATAAGGCCAGGGTGAGCTGGCAGCCTCGGCTGCGGTGGACCTGCGAGGTTTCTGGAGATGCGTGCGACGCGAGAGATGACACGCGATGCACCGGCGGCTGTCTCGGAGCTTTCCGGTGACAGCGCCGGCACGTCGCCAAATGCCGTCTTGGGCGCGGCCATCGAGCGCGACTTTGTGAGTCTTCAGCGCGCGGTGGAGCTACTGGTGTGGCGCTTCCTCGCACGGCAAGGTCGTCCGCTCAACCATGCCGCGCTCCGTACTACTGCGGAGGACGTGCTCCAAGAGGCCATCGCGCGGGTGTTGCAGCGGGCGGCGACATATGATCCGCGGCGCTCGGCGCACGCCTGGGTGCTTGGGTTTGCCATCAAGGTGCTCCAGGAGCGGCGCCGGCGTGAGCACCGCGAGCGCCGGTATCTCGTCGCCGCGACCGGCGGCGCGTCCCAGGAGGTGGAGCACGCTGCCGACACCCTGCTGGAGCGCGTCAGCGACCTCGCAACGACCGACCGGCAAGGGCTGCTGGAGCTACTCGATCTCGTGAGCGCTGCCGACCGACGAGTCCTCACGTTGCGGTTTGTCTACCGGCTGCGCGGGCGGGAGCTGGCCCAAGCGTTGGGCATCTCGCATGGCGCTGCGCGCACGCGCTTGAGCCGGGCGTTGCGCCGCTTGGCCATTGCCTATCATCGAGCCGACCGGTTCGCCGGAGAGGAGGGCTGACAATGCCCGCTACCAATGGCCTGGACCCTGAGCTACGGCGGGAGTTGGTGCTGTGCCGCTATGTGCAGGCCTTCGACGACGGGGACTTGGCCGCTCTGGCCGACGCCTTGGCGCAGGCAGCCGACGACCCGGAGCTTGACCGACGGATCATGGCGGTGAATACGGCCTTGCACAGCGAGGCGGGACTCCGGCCGTTGCCGCCGCCGGCGGCGCTCGTTGCTCGTCATAGCCACAATGGCGAGCGTGCTGCCGAGACGGTTGGGGCCGCTGCCGCCGTGGAGTCCGGTGCTGATGTTCAACCGCGCTCGCCAAGACCGGCCACTGATGACCGGCGGAAAGGGGAAGAGCCGATGGAAGTTTCGAGACCGCGTTCCTGGTTCGCGTGGCTGGCTTGGCTGACCGGCCAGTGGCGCTGGCGGCTGGCCGCAGCGGTGGCCGTCGTGGCGCTGCTGCTGGGCGGCGTGCTGGCAACGCCGGCCGGCCGCGCCGTGGCGACGGAGCTACTGGGGCAGTTCCGGGTGCAGAAGTTCGCCCTCATCACGGTCGCACCGCAGGACCCGGTGGCAAACTTTGCCAGCCTGGAGCAGCTCGGCACACTGCACGTGCCGGACGACATCCATGAGGCGGGCACGGAGGTCACCAGCGTTGCCGCCGCCACTGAGCAAGTCGGCTTTACTGTCCTGCAGCCCACGCACCTGCCTTCCGGCTTGTCGGCAGACCCGCAGATCCACACGCGGCCGGCGTCCACGGTGAGCTTCACCGTGGATCGGGACAAGGCGTTGGCCTATCTGGCGGAGCAGGGTCACTCCGACGTCAGTGTGCCGGAAGCCCTGGACGACTCCACCATTCACCTCACCGTAGCGGCAGCCGTGTTGTTGGTCTACGGCGACGATGCCGGGCAAGTATCGCTGGTGGTTGGTCAGTCGCCTAGCCCGACGGTGACGGTCTCCGGCGATGCGACGCTGGCGCAGTTCCGCTCGTTCCTGTTGAGTTTGCCGGGCCTCCCGGCCGACACGGTGAACCAGTTGCAAGCGATTGACGACTGGACGCAGACGTTGCCGATCCCCGTACCACAAGATGAGGCCGTCTCCCAGCACGTCACGGTAGCCGGTGCGCCTGGCGTCAGCGTGCAGGACGCCCAGACGCGGCACGGCGTCGTGCTCTGGCAGCGAGACGGCATGGTGTACGGAGTAGGCGGCAGCTACGGCGAGCAAGAGTTGCTGGCCGTCGCCGCCTCCCTCCAATAACGACTATGGCTGCACGTACCGATGGGCCTACCGAGCGGTCGGAATGGGCCATCGAAACCGAGGGGCTGCGGAAAGTCTATGGTCGTTTCGTGGCCTTGGAGGACCTCACGCTCCGCGTCGCGCCCGGTGAGGTCTTCGGCTTTCTCGGACCGAACGGTGCCGGCAAGACGACGGCGCTCAAAATCCTGCTCGGCTTGGCTGCTGCGACCAGCGGGAGCGGGCACGTCCTGGATCGGCCGGTTGGCGACCGGGCCGCGCGGCGACACGTCGGCTACCTCCCGGAGCACTTCCGCTTTCCCGACTGGCTGACCGGCAGCGAGTTCGTGGATGTCCATGGCCGCCTCGCCGGGCTGTCACGCGCCGAGCGCCACGAGCGGGTCCCCGAGGCGCTGGCCACGGTAGGGCTGACGGCGGCGGCCGACAAGCAACTCCGCACCTACTCGAAGGGCATGCAGCAGCGTATCGGGCTGGCGCAAGCGATTGTCCACCGGCCCACCCTGGTCTTCCTGGACGAGCCAACCTCGGCGCTCGACCCGGTGGGCCGCCGCGACGTGCGTAATCTGATCACCCGGCTCCGTGGCGAGGGCGTGACGGTCTTTCTCAACTCGCATCTCCTGAGCGAGGTGGAGTTGGTGTGTGACCGCGTAGCCATCGTGAACCACGGCCGCGTGGTACGTGCCGGCGCGCTGGCGGACTTGCTCGCCGGTGAGCATGTGCTGCGCCTCACCGTAGACAGCGCGACTGCGGAACTGGTGGCGGCCCTCCGCGCTTGGGGGACCGTCGAGCGCCTGAACGCACGCGAGCTGCGGATCGTCACGTCGGGGCCGGAAGTGGCGCCGGCGGTGGCTGCGGCGGTCATCGCGCAGGGCCGACAGCTGTTCGCCTTGATCCCGGAGCAGCACTCCCTGGAGGAGGTCTTTCTCGGTGCGCTCGGCGCGGCCGGTGACGCGGAGGACGCGACGCCATGAGCCATCCCATCATCCTCGTCGCGGAACTGACGATCCGCGAGGCTGCCCGCCGGCGCATTTTCCTGGCCATTGTCTTGCTCAGTCTGCTGTACGTGGCGCTTTTTGGCCTCGGGTTCGGCTTCTTGATTCAGGAGGTTGCACGGGAAGAGGCATCCCAACCACCTTCGGATACGGTATCCCAGGCCGCCATGCTGGTACCGCCGATCATGACCACCCTGGGCATCTACGGCCTCAATCTCATGGCCGGTGGCGCGGCGCTGTTCTTGGGCGCCGGCACGCTCGCCGGTGAAGTCGCGTCCGGGCTGATGCAGGTGGTGGCGGCCCGGCCGTTGCGTCGCGGCGACATCGTGATCGGCAAGTGGCTGGGTCTGCTGGTCATCGCCACGATCTACATGGCCGGTACGTTCGCGCTACTGCTGCTCATCGTGTGGGTCCTGTCGGGCTACGTGCCGCCGCTGCCGCTCCCAGCCGCTGGACTGCTCGTGCTGGAGATGGCCTTGCTGCTCGCTATTGCCCTACTGGGGAGCGCGCTCTTCTCCACGGTCACGAACGGCATCATCATCTTCATGCTCTACGGCGCCGCCTGGATCGGCGGCTTCATCGAGCAGATCGGCGCGGTGTTGCGGAGTGACCTCATGGTCAACCTGGGCATTGTCGTGAGCCTGCTGATGCCCAGCGACGTGCTCTGGCGGGCGGCCTCGTTCTACTTGCAGCCGTCCTGGCTGCTCTTGATGCAGAACGCAGCGGCTGCCGGCACGGGCCTGCCGTTCGCTTCCAGCACCCCCACCGCCCCGGCGATGCTGATCTGGGCCGGCCTCTACACCGTCGCGGCGTTAGGCGTCGCCATCGCCGTCTTCAGCCACCGCGATCTGTAGATGCGCGGACCTACCCCCACCCCCCTCCCTGCAAGGAAGGGGCTAAAGGTCGCCGCGCTGCCCCCCTTCCCTGATGAAGGTTGCGAACTTAACTAGGTAGTGGCCGGGAGCAGGTTCCCTCCCCCGTCCCGACGGCTGACTGGGGTAGGTGTTCATTTGTGCAGTCATATACCGCTGCCTGGCCCCCGTCATTGCGGCTTCCGCCGCAATCCAGGACCATGCATCGCCCCCGGTCGTCGCGCGGACTCCCCTTCCCCGCAGGGAAGGGGCCGGGGGTTAGGTCTAATCCCGCCACTCGTCCGCACCCATGGCCGTGATCCGCACGCTCCTCACTCCGGCCACCATCTGACAGAGCTGCTGCGCGCGCCGTTGCTGCTCGGCATCCTCGAACTGCCCTCGGATATGGACGGTACCCGTGTCCGGGTCGGCGGCCACGTCCCGAAGCCGCGCCGACTCCAGATCGCGCGCCGTCTGCAGTACCGTGCGTACCGCCATCGTCATCTCCAGCGCCGGCGGCAGCGGAGACAAGCGCCGCAGCAGCCACGCCGTCGCGCCTTCCCACGCCACGTCTATGGCTACACCGGAGAGAATCCACAGCGGAAACGCGGCCAGCAGGACAATGGTGATGTCGAGCTGCTGCGTGGCCGCTAGCCGCTGGGCAACCATCCAGACGGCCACCGGTACGAGCAGGATCGGAACGGCAGACTGCAACCCGAACCGCATCTGCTGCGTCGGACCCAGCGACAAAACCAAGACGTAGCCGCGGCGCGCAGCGTACCGGCGCAGCCACCCCAGTAGCACGCCGAGCACCACGATGGGCAGCAGCCACGGCCCGACGGTGCGGACGTAGCCGACCGCCACGTCCCACAGCGCCGTCAGCGGCGCTGCCACGTTTGCCCGTACCAGGTCGCCGCAGGCACCGAGCAGCGCATTGAGGGCCAGCACGACCAGTGGCACACCGAGCAGGATCAACGCCGCCAGCCCACCGGCGAGGGCCGTGCGCGACGTACTCGCCTCGCCGGCGATCAGGCTGTCGCGGAAGACGCGCCCGCCCGGCGCTGCACCAAAGGCATTGAGGTTCGGGACGACGGGCATACCCATGGGCACCCTCCATCAGCAGCGTCAGCGACCACTATCGCGCACCGCTCGCGCCGGTGCCGCCGCCCGCCGCGGGTTGACCCTCCACGCCGGGCAGGTCCAGCGCCCGCGCTCGCAGCGCAGCACGCCGATCTCACCGTGCCCTAGGCGATACGCCGGAGCACTCGGCGTGGTCGTGGCGAGCGGCGCCAGCCGGGCTACGGCAAAACGTGCGATCATACTGTGCGCCACCACAACCACCGCACCCTGCGGATGCCGCTCGTGCATCGTCTGCAATGCACCGACCATCCGTGCCTCGGCCTGCCGCCGCGATTCGCCGCCGGGGAACGCCACGTCCACCTCGCCGTCATACCAGCGCGCCAAAATGGCATCGTGGTCGCGCCACATCCTGCGGTCGCCCCGCCCATCGAACGTGCCAACGTCAATCTCCCGCACGTCCGCACAGACTCTAGCCACGCAGCCGAGCGCCGTGCTCAGGATGGCGGCCGTCTCCGCGGCGCGGCGCAACGGGCTGGTGTACAGCGCAGCCAGCGGCGTCCCTTGCAGCCAACCGGCCGCCTCGACGGACTGCCGCCGGCCCCGCTCCGTCAGTCCGGCATCGTAGGCAGTGCCATTGGACAGAACGGAGCGCACGTTGGCATGGCTTTCGCCGTGCCGTAGGAGGTAGATGGTCGTGCCGTCGTCCTGACCCATCGCGTTGCCACGTCAGCGTCCACACAGTCGTCTCGCCAAGTCTAACGCACCTCCCAACGCGCCGGTCAATAACCCGGCTGTACCGAGTTCGGAAAGTCCCCCCCACATCCGTCATTCCCACACCCGGAGACCTTTGCACCGCCGCCGTTCCCACCTCCCCTCCGTCATTCCCGCGAAAGCAGGAATCCATCCTGCTCATCCTTGCATCCCGAAATCCTGATGCAGACAAAAAACCCCACCCTTGTCAGGAGGTCCAGCCCCCGCCTACTGCTAACCCCCCGGCGCTGCTAGACTATTGATAGAGCGTACCTGCCGACAACCCCGTGCCGGATGCGCCCCTGCGAGGGATGACGATGGAGCAGCTACCCGTCTACTTGGACCACGCCGCCACCACGCCGGTCCACCCGGACGTGCTGGCTGCCATGCTGCCATATTGGCGCGCGGCCCCCGGAAACCCGTCGAGCATCTACGGTTGGGGCCGCGAAGCTCGCCATGCCCTCGATTCCGCCCGCGATACCGTCGCGCAAGTCCTGAATTGCCGGCCGCGCGAGGTAATCTTCACCGGCGGCGGCACCGAGGCGGACAACGCAGCCTTGCAGGGAACCGCCTTCGCCAACTTCGACCGCGGCAACCACCTGATTACCTGTGCCATTGAGCACCACGCCATCCTGCACACGTGCGAATTCCTGGAGCAATTCGGCTTCGAGACCACGGTGCTACCTGTAGACCGGTACGGGCAGGTAGACCCCGTCGCCGTCGCCGCGGCCATCCGACCGGAGACGATCCTCGTCTCGATCATGTATGCCAACAACGAAGTCGGCACGATCCAGCCCATCCGCGAGATTGCCCGTGTTGCCCACGAGCGCGGTGTGCTGGTCCACACCGACGCGGTGCAAGCCGGCGGCTCCCTCTCGCTTGATGTCAATACGCTGGGCGTGGACCTACTCTCGCTGGCCGGGCACAAGTTCTACGGCCCCAAGGGCACGGGAGTCCTCTACGTGCGCGAGGGTGCCGAGTGGCAGCCGCAGCAACAGGGAGGCAGCCAAGAGCGCAACCAACGCGCCGGCACCGAGAACACAGCGGGAATCGTCGGTTTAGCCAAGGCGCTCGACCTCGCCCACGCGCAGTTCGCCGCCCGGCGCACCCACGATCAATACCTCCGGGACCGGCTGATTACCGGCCTCCTCACGGATATCCCGGACGCCAGGCTCACCGGCCATCCCACCAACCGCTTGCCCAACAGCGCCAGCTTCTGCTTTCACAACGTCGAAGGTGAGAGCATCCTGCTCGGCCTCGACGTCAAGAGCATCTACGCCTCCAGCGGCTCCGCCTGCACCTCCGGGTCGCTGGAGCTATCGCACGTGCTGGAGGCACTCGGTCTGCCGGCCGAGTGGGCGCGCGGCTCGCTCCGCCTGACGGTCGGGCTGGACAACACCGCAGCGCAGATTGACTACGTGCTCCGCGAGCTACCGGCATTGATCGCGACGCTGCGCGCGATGGCCCCCCCAACCACACCCTTGGCAGCAGCATCGTGAGTACCCCAGCTACGCAAGCGACCCAAGTCTGCTCGCGTCATAGCGACCGCGAGACGTTGCTGACGTGTGGCCGCTGCGGCCAGCCCTACTGCACCGCCTGTCTGATCCACACGCCCGCCGGGCAGCGCTGTCACCAATGCGCGGGGGTCAGTCGCCACGCCGCCGAGCAAGCAACCTGGACCGCCGTGTGGCAGACGGTCGCTATTACGGCGGCCACCAGCGCCGGCGCGCTCATCCTCAGAGGCTGGTGGTTCATCCTGCTATTCGCAGCTATCGCCGGCTTCGCGGGCGCCACCCGCTGGGCGCCGCTGGTCAACAATCGCACGCGCAACCGCAGCCTGGCGATCATGGCCCTGAGCTTCTTTGGCGGCACCATTCTCGGCCCGCTCACCTTTGCCCTAGGGCTGATGCTCGTGCAGGGCACGTTCGCTCCCGGCACGGCCCTCGCGTTTGCCCTCGGCAACCCGTTGCTGCTGCTCTTCACCGCTCTGGCCGCCGGCATCGCCTGGTGGCGGCTGCGATAGTCCGCCCACAAAGGCCGCAGACTACCAGAGATACCATCGTTCCCGCGCGCGCCGGAATCCAGGCCCCGCGCCAACGACCGTCACCCGCCGTCTTGCTCCGGCTGCTCCACCTCACGCCTGGCACCGCGCCGCGACCAAAGCCAATGCAAGAGTTCGATGACCCCCACCGCAGCGAACAAGAGCAAGATCGGCTCGATCCGCATGCGGAGGCGGATGCCGGCAAAGACCAGGATGCCACTCGCGCTCCCCATCACTACCCACAACAGCAACGGCCAGGTCAGTTGCCAGCGCCGCAGGCTGAGGATGGCGCCGATGACCATGAAGGGGACCAGCACCCCATATGACAGCAGGCTCACCAGGGCATAGCGTCGGTTGATCTCGTTGCTTGGCGTCAGCTTGAACAGCAGTCCGGCCTTGGCCACCATGAACCGCGCCGTCCGCCCCGGATCGTCGGCCATAAATCTCAGCCCCGCGCGCAACAGGCGCGCCTCGCGCTCCGGTTCCGACAGCCCGGTCAAGTCCGGCAGTGGTATGTCGTCGCTACGCACGCGCTGATCGGCAGTCATGCGTGGGTGGTAATACTTGTAGATGTTGTAGCCGAGCTTGGTGGTGACAAAGAGGCGGTCGAACCGGGCGTAGTTGAACCCCACCCAGGGTGACAACGTGGCCGCAAACACCACCACGAGCGCGATGAGCGAGACGAGCCGCGCCCGCCAACCCGGCGTGCCGCCGGTCCGCAGCGGTACCGACCACCAGCCCAGCACGACAATCAGGATCACCGCAAAGTACAGCGCCTCGGCACGAGTGAGCACCGTCAGGCCGGCGGTGATGCCCAGCGTGAGGATCGCCAGCGTACCCCGGAGGCGCCGCTGCGCGATGGCGCGGGCGAGGGTCAGGAGGAGCAGGATAAGGAAAATAAAGAGTGTTTCGGTCAATAGCTGCCCGGTGTAGTAGATGAAGAAGGGATAAATGGCGGCAAATCCGGCGCCCAGCAGCCCAATCCGCGGGCCAAAGACGGAGCGGCCGAGCACGTACAACAAGCCGCAAGCGGCCACGCCCAGCACGACCTGGACCAAGCGCACCGCGAGGAAGTCGTGTCCCACCAGCGCGTAGATGCCGGCGAGGAACAGCGGATAGAGCGGGTCCCAGAGCGCCGTGGGATTCTCGGTGCCGGCCGGAAAGTAGAAGCTGGCCCCGACGTAAGGCCGGCCGGCCAGAAGATTGCGGGCCAGTTGATCGTAGGTGATCGGATCGGCTTCGAACGTGACGTTGAGCGCATTCTCCAGCGTCAGGACGTAGCCGAGCCGCACCACGCCGGCCGCGACCAACACCAACGCCAGCGCCGGCCACGCCGTATCGAGCAGCCTCGTGAGCCGTGCTTGAATCATCGCTTGCTAACCCTCGCCGCAACCATGTCTCCCGGTCAGGGAGCACTGCCCCCACCCTAACTAGCCCCCGTTGCGCCGAGATGCCGCTAGGACTCCCCTTCCCTGGAGGGAAGGGGCCGGGGGTTAGGTCCCGCCTCGCTCCTACGGCCAACGCGAGGCCGCCAGCAGCGGCGCCAGTGCCGCTACTGCCGACTGTACCACCGCAGCCACCGGGGCGTACCCGTCCAATGCCGATCCCAGTTCGCGGTTGAGCACACGCTCTACCTCCGGCCAGCGGCTCGGATAGGGTGGCACCGCGCCGTAGGTCCCCGTCTCGATAAACGTCCGCAGCGCCCGGACCAAGCTCGGTGTCTCCCGCCATTGCTCCCACAACGTCCGCCCGGCCAGTGTCGCCCGCCACACCGGAAAGCCGGCCCCGTCCGCGGCGACGATCTCTTGCCCCGCGTCCGTTGCCAGCGCGACCAGCGCCTGCCGCGCTGCGTCCGGCTGCGCTGCCGCGCCCGTCAGTAGCAGGGCATCCGAGCGTAGCAGGGTCGTGCGCCACACGCCGCGAGGCAGCGGGTACGCCACCTGGCCGGCTGTCAGCGCCTGACCCACTGTGCGCCAAGTCGGCTCCACCATGACGATAGCACCGGCATTGCCCGGAGCCGGCTGTGGCGTGCGCCACTCGGCATAGCGGTACAGTGCAGCGACGGCAGCCGGCTCGGTGAGCGCCGCGGCCGTCGCGCCATGCCGCCATAACGCGGCGTCGTTCAGCCACAGCCACGGCAGCCAATCCGACCAACGTGTCCCGCCCCGAAAGGGCGGTGGACCCGGATCATCAGCCGTTGCCAGCTCCTGAAACCGCGTGATAGCGGCCTCCATCGCTGCCAGCGACCAGCGGTCATCTCGCCAGTGGTCGGGCGGCAGCTTCAGCTCGGCCCGTTGCCAGGCCGCACTGTCGAGCAGCAACGCGGTGCCGCGCCAGCGCCAGGGCCAGCCGTACAGCACGCCTTCCAGGCTCAACGCCCCGAACAGACGATGAACGAATTCGTCGCGCGTCGGCGCGTTCTTGCCGCGCAGGAGATCGGCCGTCGCCACCAGCCCACCCGTCGCCGCCAACTGCGTCACGCGGGAGTCCGGCACCGCCAGCAGGCCGCCTGCCTCTCCGGCAGCGAGTGACGGGGCAACGTCATCGAGCCGGACCATCTCCGGCGCCAGCGGCGCGGCCGGCTCTCGCTCGGCCAGCCGCGCTGCCAGCTTGGGCCAGAGCTGCCCATCGGTGGGCTGCGTCGCCACGGCGTTGAGCGGCACCGGTGTTGGCGGTCCGCTCGGCGCCGCTTGCTCCGAGCGGGTGAAACTCCCCCACAGCGCCGCCCCCACCACACCGCCGCCGGCCACGACGACCACGATCCCTGCTCCGAGCAGCGCCCGCCGCCCGCGGCGGCCCATCAGCGGCGCGCGATCTGGCCGGTTACTCATGCGCCATCGGGTCCCGGTGCTGGAGACGTGCCGAGTTGCGCGATGACTGCGGTCCAGCGCGCCCGATGGTCGTCTCCCGGCGCCGCAGCGGGCGGGTACAGCGGCTCCATGCCTAACGACAGGTAGGCGCGGATGGCCGAGCGCCGCCAATCGTCGGTCCGCAAGCGCGCCGACCGAAAGCCGTGTTGCCGCATGTAGCGCAGCACGGCCAGCGTCACCACCCGTCCGAGGCCGTGGCCGCGGTGCTCCGGCAGCACACAGACCATGTGGACCAGGCCCTCATCCCGCTCGTCCGGGTGCTCGGTCCAGGCACAGGCGGAGCCAATCGCCGGGCCGGCCGTATCGCCTACCGTGGCAAAGAAAAGGCCGTCGGCGCGGAATTGCGGCTGCCCAGTCAGCTGCTCGACACAGCGCGCCGCGGTCCAATCGCTGCCGATCCCGGTATTCATGATCGCCGCCCACGCCGCCTCGTCGCCACGACGATAGCGTCGCAGGGCATACCCGGACGGCACGACGAGCCGAGGCAGCCCGTCGAGGTTGGGCCGGCGCATCATCAACTGCTGGCGCTCAGGCGGTTGGGACACTCACTCCTCCTCGGCGGTCCTTGCTCCCACCACCCTCCCCTGACAAAGGTGGGTTTTTCTGTGGAGCGGTCTACCATCCCCCAGTTACCTTTCGACTTGGGCCGGCATAACCAGTCGCCGGGTGGGGCGTCTTCCCTGGGACCTAGCCGTGACCAGTAGCCGCACGGACTCCCCTTCCCTGCAGGGAAGGGGCCGGGGGTTAGGTCCCACTCGCCAAGATGGTAGCAAGCGGCACGCGGCTGACAGATTGGGCGTGCTGCGCTAGATTTAGATGGACGACGACACGGTGAAGGAATAGCCGCATGGCTCGCACCGACTATGACACGATCTTAGCCGGCCTGCCGCGCGAGCGGACACAGTTGCTGCCAGCGCTGCGGGCCATCCACGCTGCGGACTCCTACCTCTCGGCCGAGGGGCTGCGCGCCGTCGCCCGGCACCTCTTTGTGCCGGAAAGCACCGTCTACGGCATAGCGACCAGCTACAACGAGCTACGCCTGGAGCAGCCGGACGGCCGGGTCGTCGGTGTCTGCACCTGCCTCAGTTGCCGCCAGCATGGGGCGCACGAGCTATTGGCCGCGGCCAGGGACCTCGCGGACGAGGTTGGTGGCTGCACCGTGGTCGAGCACGAGTGTCTGTTCATCTGCGACGCCGGCCCCGTAGCCGAGGTAGACGGCCGCTGTATCATCGGCGCCACGCCGGAGCGGCTGCGCGCCGCTCTGGCGTCGTCGGAGCCGCCACCCCATCCCGTCCGTCCGCGCCGCGCCGCACGGCCGCCGGAAGTGCGCCGCGTGCTGCGCCGCTGTGGGACGGTTGACCCCCTCTCCTTGGAGTCCGCCCGCGCCGCCGGTGGCTATCGGGCCCTCGCGCGGGCGCAGGCGTTGGGGCCGCCGGCCGTCATCCGGCTGCTTGACACGTCGCGCCTACGTGGTCGGGGAGGGGCCTATTTCCCGCTCGACATCAAGCTGCAAACCGCCCGTCGGTACGCCGGTCCACGCTACTACGTGGTGAACGCCGAAGAGGGCGAGCCGGGTGTCTCCAAAGACCGGTACCTCATGGAATACGATCCGCACCTGCTCGTTGAGGGGATGCAGATCGCGGCCCTCGCCCTCGAAGCCGCGCACATCTTCCTCTACATCAACGGGCAGGCCGATCTCGCGGCCGAACGGATGGGGCTTGCGCTGGCGCAAGCCCAAGCAAACGGCCTCCTGCCGGTCCCGGTCGAGGTGCGGCGCGGCGCCGGCGGCTACGTCTGCGGCGAAGAGTCAGTCATCCTCAACAGCATTGAGGGCCACCGCGCCGAGCCGCGGCTGAAGCCACCCCTGCCCGTCGAGCAAGGGCTGTGGGGTCAGCCGACCGTCATCAGCAACGTCGAGACCCTGTGCAACGTGCCGCTGATCGTCCAGCATGGCCGCCTGTGGTATCGCTCCGTCGGCACCAAGGACTTCCCCGGCACCAAAGTCATCAGCCTCGGCGGCGCCGTGCGCCGGCCGGGCACCTATGAAGTGCCGTTCGGCACGACTATTCGCACCATCGTCGAAGACTTGGGTGGCGGCGCCCGCGAGGGCCGGCAACTCCAAGCCGTGCTATGTGGCGGCCCCTCGGGCGGCTTGATCCCGGCCGACCGGCTGGATATTCCCATCGCCGGCGGCCCGCTCGCCGACACCCACGCCATGCTCGGCGCCGGCGGGATGGTGGTCATTGACGACCGCCTGCCCATCATCGAGGCCGTCGAGCACCTGTCGGCCTACAACGCCCGCGAATCGTGCGGCAAGTGTACCCCCTGCCGCGAAGGCATGGCGCACATGACCCACCTCATCGGCGCGGTCCGCCGCGGCACCGCGGACGCGACGATGCGTGCCCAACTGGACGCCCTACCCGAAGTCATCACCGCAGCCTCGCTCTGCGGCCTCGGCCAAGCCGCCCCCATGCCCTACCTCAGCCTCCGCCGCAGCTTCCCCGACGAGTTGGAGCCTCGCTAGTGAAGGGAGTTAGAGACGGATAACGGTGCGCCGCGCTGATTGCGGTGTGACGGCCAAGGGTGGCTGCCTGTGTGTTACAGTCCTAGTAAGGCTGCCGCCGGTGCGCTGGCGGTAGACGCCGTTCCACTCGCCGCCATCGCGGCGGCTGTGTTCGGAGGGAGGGAGTATGAGCAGCATCTCAGTTGAACTACAAGAGCACTTTGCAACGAGGGCAGACCTGGCGCGGGCAGAGGGTGATCTGAAGGCAGACTTAGCCAGAGTTGAGGGTGAACTGCATACGGGACTAGCCAAACTCGAAACCCGGATTGCTCAACTCGAAACCCGGATTACTCGCTGGGGTATGGGGCTACTCCTTGCTATCACCATCAACGTCTTGCTCACACTGACCATGATGTTGCTGCGACTGCTCTTTGGCAGCTAGGTGTCCATAGGCCGGACCGCCCGCGATCAAGTCCTGATACCGCAGCCGCTGGCCGGTAAACCCACGCGCCATTGCCGCCATCCGATTAATCGTATCTGCTGCCCGGCAATCTCGTTGATGTGGCGGTGAGGTGCTTGGGCGGAAAGTGATGGTAGGGCCACCATGTGACCGTGCTCAATCATAGACCAAAACGGCTCCACGTCCTACAGTGGAATGCGCTTGATCTCGTCAAGCCACTCCTTGAGTTCTGCAAGCTCCTTCGCTTTCGCTTCAAGTCCCCATCCGACAACTGCCAGAACGGCGTCGCTTGCTGAGGGGTACTTGCCAGACCTCACCAGTAACTCGATATTCTCCCGGATTTTCTCATCAAGGGGAATGGTCACGCGATTCGCTGGAGCAGTCTGAGGTACGCTCCCGTGGTTACGAGGAGCAGGACCATTGGGCTGCCATTCCATGAGACCGTATAGGTAAACCTTGTGGCCTGTCCTGGGATGCTGGCCTTTTTCGCGGTAGAAAATGTGGTCGCTCGGCGGCCGGTTAGGCTGGATCTGTGTGTACCATCGCTGTAGCGACGATCCGATAGATTGGATCTGCTCCTTACGAGACGCCGCCTTGCTAGTACACCAACCACGGTCCAGAATTATCTCGGCGATCATATCGGCTGGGATGGTTCGCTGCTCCTCCTTCAACGCCAGTACTGCCGCATCACGCACAGATTTCATCCTGCCCTCCTGCCACAAATATATTTCTATTATAGACTGGTGTCCCTATAATGTCAAGTCGGCTGGAAAATCGTGCTCCAAAAAAATAAAGAAATATATTCTCAGCCATGGGTGAGGGGCCGACAGCGCGACTCACCTACCGGGACAGCAGTCACGGCAACGTCCTGGACGAGCGTCCAGCGTGCTGTGCGTCCTCACTCCACCCGCGCCCGGGCAAGCGAGGCCGCCCCGGGCAGATCGTCCATCAGCGCCGGTTCGATCCCCACAATTCCCGCGCGGACCAGGATCAGCCGCTCGCCGTGCATCAGGAAGATCGCCGGCGCTTCCTCCGTCAGTAGATGCTGTGCGGTGTAGTACAAGCGCAGCCGCTCTTCCTCCGTCGGCGCCTCTTCCGCTGCTCGCCACAGCCGGTCGAACACCCGGTTCGACCAGCCGGTGCGGTTGGCCAGCTTTCCCTCACCAAATGTCAGCCAAAACCACGCCTCCGGATCGGGGTACGTGCTGGTCCAGCCGCTCAACGCCAACTCGAAGTCTTTCGTCTCCAGCGCGTGTGCGTACTGCAGCGGGTCGAGTGGGTCCAGCCTAATCCAAAGACCGAGCGCATAGGCCAATTGGTCCCGAATGGCGAACGCCAGCCGCGTCGGCTGCGGCAGCGCCGGGTAGCGGAGCGTGAACCGCGGCAGGTCCTGGCCACCAAAGCCGGCGCTCCACGGCACGTTCCAGTCCGCTGCCTCCAGCATCAGCCGGGCGGTGGTCGCGTTGGCCTCGCGCCCCACCCCCGCGCCGGGATTGTGCCCCGGCACGCCCGGCGGCAGCAGGCTGTAGGCCGGCTGCCCCACCCCGCCGCGCGCGTTCCGAATGATCGCCCGGCGGTCCAACGCATACGACAACGCCCGCCGCACCTCCACCGTATCGAGCGGCTCCTTGGTGACGTTCAGACTGAGCCACGTCGTCTGCGGCAGCGGCTGGCGCAGCACGCGCGCCCCCGCCGGGCGGTTAGCCAGGACCTCGCCCGCCCGCTCCGCCGGCACCACCACGATGTCCCGGCGGCCGGCGCGAAAGCGCGTCAGCGCATCCTCGCCACTTTCCGGCGGCGCCTGGGATGGCAGGTGCAGCATCAGCGCGACCGCCGGTGGTCCGCCCCAGTAGTACGGATTCGGTTCAAGACGCAAGACCTCGCCCGGGTGCCAGGCGGTGAGCCGGAAAGGCCCGTTCCCGATGTGCAGCGGGCTTCCGGCCGTCCCCGCCGCCCGCTCGCCGCGCGGCGCCGGCGCATCGCCGCGGTAGGGCACGGCGCCCGGCAAAGCTGCAATCATCGGCAGGTGGGGCGCCGGATTTTCCGTCGTCACCTGCAACGTGCGGTCATCGAGCGCCTGCACACCCACGGCCGCCGGATTGACGATCAGGTTGACGCGAAAGAAACGGGCGTTTTCTATCACTTGGAAGGGCCGGCTCAACTCGTCGGGAATCTCCCGCGTCATCATGCGGAGCCAGCCGTCGCGGACCTGCGCCGCCGTGACCGGCTCCCCGTCACTCCATCGCGCGTTGGCCCGCAGCGTGAACGTCCAGACCGTATTATCGGCGTTGCTCTGCACGCGCTCGGCCAGCGCCGGCTGCGGCCGCAACTCCGTATCGAACCGCAGCAACGGCTCGTAGAGCTGGCGCACGACGGCGATCTCGTCCGGCCCCACCGCGCGCTGCGGATCGAGCGTATGCGGTTCCGCCGCCAACTCCAGCCGCAGCACCGGCAGTGCCACCGCCGGCACCGTCGCCGTAGCGCCGTCCGCCTGCACCGCCGGCGCGGGCAGCAGCAGACCCACCAGCGCCGCCATAACACCGAGATGCAGCCACCACCGCACCGCCGGCCAGCGGCGCGCGACCCGACGGGTACGCTTCCTGCCTGCGAGCGGCATCCCGGTACTAACCATCACTGCTAGTATAGAGCCATGTTGCTGTGGTGGTGCTTGGAATCACGGATACGTTTCCTGAAAAGGATAGGCTTTCGTGACATAGCCCTCCCTGTCCCAGTGGGAGAGGGGGTGAGGATGAGGAAGAAAATCCCCTCGCCGCGCGGACTCCCCTTCCCTGAAGGGAAGGGGCCGGGGGTTAGGTACTTCCTCCGCGTACTCATCGCGCTGCTGGCAACCGTGCTGGCGAACCTCGGCCCGGCGCCGGCAGCCCTGCACGCTGAGAGCAGCGCCCCGGCCGGTACCGAATCGACGTCCGTCTGGCCGCAGGTCGTGAAAGTACCGGATCGAGCCGCATTGTGGCTCATCGGACCCGATGGGCAGCGGCGCTGGCTTGCCGACCGGCAAAGCCTCCAGGCGCAGGGACTTAATACCGACGACGCGGTGCTCGTCAGCCCGTCCTGGTTGCGGCAGTGGCCGGTCGGACCGGCGCTGCTCACTGGGTCACTCTGGCAGGACCAGCAATCGGGCCGGGTCTACCTTATCGCCGACGGACAGCGGCGCTGGATACCGGACCTCCTGACCTTCAACGGCCTGGGCTTGGCGTGGTCGCAGGTGCGCCCGGCCACGGTCGCCGCGCTACAAGATGTGCCGGCCGGCCCCGCCCTCCCCTGGATCATCACCGGCTGGGCCTCGCCGTCCGAAACCGCCGCCCCGCTGCCCTATCTCGGCGCCGCGCCGCACCGCTTCGCGCCCGAGCCGGAGCCGGAGCAGCGCACCGTTGACTCCCGCTTCCTCCCGGCCCTGGAGTTGATGCGCTCCTTTACGCCGACCAGCCAATGGCCCAACTTTCTGGAGCGCGCCGGCGTGTCGCTAATCGTCGAGGAGGACGACCGGTCCCTCCTGCCCCAATACAGCGATTCGAATAACGTCATCGCCTTTGGTGCCGGGTTTGTCGAAGGTGAGTCGGACGACAGCCTCGCTGCGGCCCTCATCAAGCAGACCGTCCACGCGATCTTTTTCCACCGCTACTGGCACGAGGTCAGCGGTCGGACCTGTATCAGAGAGCAGGCCATTGCCTTCGGCTGGGAGGCGATCTTCTGGGCCAGCCGGTATGGGCTAGAGGGTCAGCCCGGCGAGGCGACGGCGCTTGCCGACCTGCACAACCTCACGCTCGAATGGGCGCTCGACGACCGGCTCGACGGCGCCTTGCTCGCTCACTTCGGCTATCAGGTCAACTGCTACTTCCCCGGCGCCTTCCAGTCCATTGACGAAGAAGGCTCCGACTACGGCACCCTGTACTAGCGAGCTACAAGAAATGGATGACCCCTCGCAGACATAATCTGCGAGGGGCTACCGGAGACGGTCGCGTGACCTGGACGTGACCGGGTTACTCGTCTTCCGCGTCTTCTGCGTCTTCTGCGTCTTCGTCCTTCATGAATGGCGGATTGAGAAACTGCTGTCCGTTCGCACGTTCCCGCTCATACCACTCCCGCGCCGCCGCGTTGGCCTCAGCGCGCCCCTCAGCACGACCCTCGGCACGGAGTTGCTCCCGCTCCCGTTCACGTTGTCTGAGATAGCGCGAAAGTATCACCACGATTGCACTCCCTCCTTCCATGATACACAGCGTGAAGAGTCCCGCTGTAACCGTCAATGAGCCTATGACTATCCACAGATTGACCAATGCCAAAAGGGTCGGTTGTTCGATTGGCCAGGCATACCAGACCCAGATAGCACTGCCGCCGATCAACTGGCCGGCAAACAGCGCGAGATACAGATACCTGGCCCACCGGTGTAGCCGCCAATCACTCACGCTGCCGCCCGCGGCATCGGTGCCCATGGATGGCTAGTGCTCACCATCGCTCCCTCTCCCAGAATAACCTATGCACTGGTCAGTGTCCAAGGCGCTGTGCCCCCACGCCGCTAATCCACCTCCCGCGCATTCAACTCGACCGCAGCGCCGTTGATACCCGACCCCTCCGCCGAGGCCAGGAAGACCAGTGCATTGGCAAACTCCTGTGGCGTGGCAGCCGCGGCAAAGTCGGCCGCGCTGAGATACTGCCGCGCTTCCTCCGTACCGATCCCGCCGGCCACGAGACAGTTCGCCACGATCCCCCGGTGCTTGTAATCGCGGGCAATCCCCTTGGTCAGCGTCACCACGGCCGCTTTCGTCGCGCCAAACAGCGCACGCCCCGGCGCCGGGTCCACGGCGCTCCCGCCAGCGATGGTCACGAGATGCCCGCCTCCGGCCACCAGCATCGCCGGCAGGACGGCGTGTGCCAGGTTATAGGTGGTGTAGAGACCGCCGAGGATGAGCGCCTCGAAATCGGCCAAGGTGGTATCGGCAAAGGGACGCCAGGGTACCGACGCTTGGACCAGCGAGGTCATCGCATCCACTCGTCCCCACCGCTCCAGCGTCGCCGCGACGGCCCGCTCTGCAGCAGCCGGCTCGGCCAAGTCCGCCGTGACGGTATGGACCGCCTCCCCACCGGGAATCGCCGCCAGCGCCGCGTGCAAGCGGTCCGGATCGCGTCCGGTCACCGAAACCGCATAGCCGGCCGCAAGAAAGGCGCCGATCACCGCCGGAGCCGTGCGCGCTGTCCCACCACCGATCAGCACAGTACGTTGTGGAGCCATCCTCCCCCCTTTGGTGCAGTCACCATCATCATACGAAACTCCCCCTCTCTATCGCTCGGCGATGGAGAGGGGGCCGGGGGGTGAGGCGCCGCCTACCGTGCAATGGCCGCGGCGCAAGCCGCTTGGCCGGTGATGACTTCCGCCCCTACCGCCCCCAAGTCGGTCGGCCAGTAGGCACGGGCGCTGCGGCCGTGGCTGGACAGCAGGAAGTTGCGCTCCACCCACAGGGTTTCCTCCAAGCGCAGCGTCACCTTGACCCGCCGGCCCAGCACCTCGCCATCCACCGGCCAGTACGCGGTGCGGTCCGCCGACCGGTACCAGCCGACGAGTTCTTGCTGATCCTGCCAGAGATGCAGCGTCCAAGCGCCCGGCCCCGGCGTATTGCCCAGCCGAGCGCCGCCGGTCGGCCAGTACACGCCCCACTGGCCGGTCACGTCCCAGGCGAGACAGGAGGCATTGGCCGGTCCGGGCACGGGCGGCGCCGGTGCGGCCGGTCCTTGCGAGCAGACGGCCTCGCCCCGCGCCCAGAACTCCCCGCCGTCGGTGCCCGGTTCCGTCCAGCGCCCGCCGATCCGCGTGCCGTCGCTGGCCACAGCCAGTACCATATGGCGCGGCGCGTCCGCCTTGAGGAAGGTCAGCCGCGCAATACCGGCGGCGATGCTGCCTTCGACGACCACCTCGCGGCCTTCCAGCGGCGTCCAGCGCCCGACCAGCAAACTCCCCCGCTGGACGAGGTGCAGCGTCGTATTGACGAGGCTCCTGTTCCTGCCGGCTTCCGTCGTCGCGGCCGACCAGCGTCCCGTCAACTGCCAGTTATCGCACCGGCTCGGCTGCCCGGTCTCTTGTGCCGCCGCCGGCCCCGCCTGTGCGTGGGCCAGCAGGACTAGCAGCGCGATGGCAACCCAGGTCGTGAGTGCGACACTCCAATGTCGGCCGTTCATAGCCCGCGACCTCCGGCTACTGCGAGAGCAGGATAATCACTCCCCCGGCGAGCGGCAGCATCGCAATCACGGTCAGCGCCATCCCGATCCGCCGGACGGCACGCGCCAAGACCCGCCGCTGCCGGCGCATGGTCGTCTGGCTCTCGATGAGCGCCTCCATCCGGTCGTGGCTCGTGCCACCGCGTGCCACCGGCGTCAGCTCCGGGCGGTTGCCGACCGTCGCCAAGCGCGCCGCCACCGCCTCGGCCAGCAGCAGCGCCACCAACCCCAACGCAAACGCGACCACGCCGAGCACAATCAGCCAGATTGCCATGGCCCATCCTGCTTCCGAAAGGAGTGTATCGCCAACACCGCGTCCACGCCCCCCGGCCCGTCATTCCCGCTTTCGCGGGAATCCACGTCCCCCCGCTGTGCGGGGGGACCATAGGGGGGCCAGTGATCCCTAGCACTACACCTGCGGCCCGATCCGATACAGCGCGAACTCCGTATGCCCGATGATCTCGGCACGGGTCGGCTCACCGCTGGCGACGCGCAGCATCAGCTCGAACAGCTCCCGCCCCAATGTTTCCTTGTCGGTGGTGCCGGCGATCATACCCGCAGCCGAGAAATCCATATTGTCGGCCATCCGCTCTGCCGTCTGCGGGTTTGCCGTCACCTTGATGACCGGCCCCAGCGCATTGCCCACCGGCGAGCCGCGCCCCGTCGTGAAAATGCATACCTGTGCGCCCCCGGCAAGCTCACCGGAGACCGAGCTCGGATCGTGCCCCGGCGTATCCATCACCACCAGGCCCCGCCGCGTGGGCCGGTCGGCATAGCCGATGACCTCCTCGACGGTCGTCGTCCCACCCTTGTAGATGCAGCCGAGCGATTTCTCCTCGATGGTGGTCAAGCCGCCGGCGATATTCCCCGGCGTCGGATTGCCGCCGGCCACCGTCGCGCCGACGTGCTGCGCCTCTTTCTCCACGTTGGCTACGATCTCGAATAGCTGGCGGGATACCTGCTCGTTGCGGGCGCGCCGCGCCAAGATATGCTCTGCTCCCATCAGCTCCGGCGTCTCCGCCAGAATGGACGTGCCGCCCTGCTCGATCAGCAAGTCCGAGACCACGCCGACCGTCGGATTCGACGCCATCCCCGAGGTGGAATCCGACCCGCCGCATTGGGTCGCCAGGATCAGCTCGCCAACCGGCACCGCGCTCCGCTCATCGTCCGCCACGTGGCCGAGCAGGTCCTTGGCGATGGCGCAGCCGCGCCGGATCGCCCTGATCGAGCCACCCTCGTCTTGGATCGCAATGGCCTCGTAACGCTTGCCAGGGGAACGCTGACTTGCCAGCGCCCGCACCCGCTCCGCCTCGCCCTGCTCGCCGTCCAACCCGACCAGCAGCGCCGCGCCGACGTTGGGATTGGCCGCGGCGCCGGCCAGCGTCCATTCGGTCAGCCGCGTATCCTCGCCCAGTTGCGCCGCCCCGTGCGGATGAGTAATCGCAATCACCCCCGGCACCAGCCGCGAAATCCGCTCGGCAACCGTACTGGCATACCCATTCGCCGGAATGACCAGCACGTGATTGCGGATACCCACCTGCCCATCAGGCCGCCGATAGCCCAAAAACGTCCGCACCTACCCACACCCCCTCATTCTCATTGATCCTCAGCCCCCCGCGCCCCGTCGCCGGATGATGGTCCACCCCCTCCCCCGTCGGGACGGGGGAGGGCTAGGGAGGGGACCCGCCCAATCCCAGCACCCGGCCTCTCCCGGCCTGTCATTTCCGCGAAACTGACTCCCCTTCCCTTCAGGGAAGGGGCCGGGGGTTAGGTCCGACTCGCCACCCACTAGCAACCGGCCACTGACTACTGGCTACTGCCCCCTACACCTGCGGCCCAATCCGATACAGCGCGAACTCCTCGTGCCCGATGATCTCCGCAGCGGTCAACTCACCCCGCGCCACCTCGACCGTCAGCGCCGTCAGCTCCGCTGCGAGCGCGTCCGGCGTGTCCATCCCCTCGACGATGCCGGCCAGCGACAGGTCTATATTGTCGCCCATCCGCGCCGCCGTGCGTGGATTGGCCGTCACGTTGATGACCGGCGCGAGCGCGTTGCCGACCGGCGAGCCGCGGCCCGTAGTGGCAATGCACAACTGCGCGCCCCCCGTGACCATCCCGGTCAGCGCCACCGTGTCGTGGCTGGGCGTATCCATCACGACCAGCCCGGAACGCGAGGGCCGATCCGAGAAGCCCACCACCTCCTGCACCTCCGTCGTCCCGCCCTTGCGAATACAGCCCAGCGCCGCCTCAGCCTGCGCGTCGGATCCGTCCTCTCCGGCAAAGCTTTCGCCGACGTACTGCGCTTCGGCTTCCAGGCGGGCCACAATCTCGTAGAGCCGCTGCGCCGTCGCCTTGTCGCGGGCGCGGCGGGCCAACGTCTGCTCGGCGCCGAAAAACTCCGCCGTCTCACCCAGGAGGACGGTCGCGCCCTGCCCCACCAGCCAATCCGCAACGATCCCCACGGTCGGGTTGGCCGCCGCGCCCGAGGTGGCGTCGTAGCCGCCGCACTCGGTCCCCACGACCAACTCGCTCAACGCCGTCGGCGCCGGCTGTTGCGTCGCCACCTCGGCGACGAGCGCCCTGGCCGTCTCCACGCCGCGCTGGATCGCCTTGATCGAGCCGCCGGCTTCCTGGATCGAGAAGCGTTCCAGCCGCTTGCCGGGCGTTCGCTCCTGTGCCAGGTCGAGTACGTCCGTGGACTGGCAGGTTTCGCAGCCCAGCCCCACGATCAGCGCAGCCGCCACGTTCGGGTTCGCAGCCGCCCCGGCCAGGCTCCACATCGTCATCTGTATGTCGTCGCCGATCTGGGCACAGCCGTGCGGATGCGGCAGCGCCACCGTCCCCGGCACCAACTGCGCGATCCGCTGCACGACCGTATTCGCACAGACCACCGCCGGAATGATCGCCACGTGGTTCCGCACCCCCACCGTCCCATCGGGGCGCCGATACCCAAGAAATGTCTCCATTTCTCCCTCTCCCGATCAGTGAGGGTAACGTCTCCCTCCCCCGCCGTCAATCCCCGCCCCTCCCGACTGGCCGATGAAGCACTGCTACAATCAGCAGTCTCGACATACTGAGCATGGAGTGAGGTGGATGGGCAACGGCGAGCAGTGGGCAGCGATCCTAGCGGCCATCAGGAGTCCGCAGGTACTTCTGGGCTGGTTTGCCCTCGTGCTCGGTGTCGTCGCCATTGCGGTGATTACCTCTGCCGGACTAAGTGAGACTGCCAAGCTCCTTGTCCTGGGTGGGCTAGGGGTACTCTTCCTGATTCTAGTAGTGAGTACCGTAGTGATTACCTTCTTTCGACCCGCCCACCTCGGTGAGCAGTTGGCAGCAATGAAGGACACACTTGACAGTGACGCACTCACTGATAAGATTCGAGAGATGGTATATAGTGTAGGTCGTCCGCCGGACCGGAATCTGCGTGGATGATGCGTTGAAGCAGGGACAGAGGAGTCGCAGCGGTGGCCAGGCAAGTTGAGCAGCGAGTCGAACAGCAGCACGACCTCGAGGCGACCATAGCCATCGCCTTCAGTATCCGCGGCCACCACTCGCGCTGGCGGACTATCTGGGGTATTGCCAGAGATACGGGCCTGCGCGAGGAAACGGTACGCCGGCATATCGAAACACACCCCGAGGTCTACAAGCAGTCCATCATCACCCTCGGCGGCACCCCCATCTACGGCCTCAGAAAGCCAGCCGCCTAACCCCACCTGCCCCCCTCCCAACCGTCATTCCGGCGAAAGCCGGAATCCAGGGTCGTTCGTGGTCCCCCGGGCGGCCTGGATACGGGCCAAGCCGTAGGGGTGCAGCATGCTGCGCCCGTCCCCCACCGCAGCCGGAGCACAATCTATTCCCTCCCCCGTCGGGACGGGGGAGGGCTAGGGTGGGGGCCTGCCAAATCCCACACCCCCTAGACCGCCGCCACAAAACAGCCGGCATCCTTAGGCACGCGGAATACGCCTTCCCGCTCGATAACGGCCTCGATCCGCGCCGCCATGAGTGGCAGCAGCTTCCCCCGGTGACTGCCCTCTGCGTCCCGTTCCGCGATCCCATCCACCAGCCCCGAGGCATAGTAGGCCAGCGCCGCCTCCGCAGTCGGGAAGACGAAAGCATTGCGGACGACGTGCCGCTCGGCATCCGCAAACACCCGCTGCACCAGCGGCAGGTCATCGAGCGTGAACCGGCCCGCCGAGTTGCCGGTCGGCGTATAGCCTAACTCGCCGGCCACCTCGTCGTGCAGCACATGGAAGCGCCGGCCATGATCCGCCGCGTTGGTCGCCATGACGATGCGACCACCCGGCTTGAGCACGCGGCGCAGCTCGCGCAGCGCCCGCTCCTGATCAGGCACGTAGTACAGCATGTGGTTCGCCATCACGCGATCACAGCTCCCGGCCGCGACCGGCAATGCCTCGGCATCGGCCTGGCAGGTGCCTACCGACAGCCGATACTGCGCCGCCTGCGCCAGCACCTCTTGCGCCATCCCCGGCGACCGGTCACACGCGATGATCCGTACATCGTGCTGCCGCAAGGCCCGGTGGTACACGCCGGAGCCACAGCCCACGTCCAGCACCGTCAGCCCCGGCGCCAAGTCGAGCCACCGGAGTACCCAAGCGCGAAAATCCTGCGCCCGCTCGCTGTACCGCTCGTGGCTCGCAATCCGGACCTTCAGCTTCTCCGCCGTCCCGTACTGATACCGCAGATATGCCGGATCAATGGACCGCCCACTCATCACACCCTCCACCCGTACCGCTTTCACCGGAATCCCCGTCCCCCCGCCGCAGCGGGGGGACCATAGGGGGGCCACATCCCCCTACCCCGCAATATCAAAATCCACGCCCGCCGCCACGTCTTCCGCCCGCGCCACCATGTAGAGCAGCAGCGAGAGCCGGTTGATATAGGTCAGCAGGTGCGGGTTGGGCACCGCCTCCGCGTGGACGACCTCTACCACCCGCCGTTCCGCCCGGCGCACCACCGCGCGGGCATAGTCCACCCCGGCCGACGCCGCGCACGCGCCCGGCAGCACGAACTTGGCCGGAATGGTCACGGTGGCTTCTAGTTCCTCTAAAGCTCGCTCGACCCACTCCACCCGGTCCGCGGTCACGCGCACCCGCTTGGGATGCTCCGGCGGCATCGCCAACTCGGCCATGAGCTGATACAGGTCGCGTTGCGCCTGCCGCAGCACCTCCCCGGCCTGCGGACGCTGCACACCCTGGCGTGCCACCCCGAGCGTGCTGGTGGCCTCATCGAGCGCCCCCAACGCCTCGATCCTCGCGTCCGACTTGGCGACCCGGCGCCCGCCCAGCAGATCGGTCTCCCCGGTATCTCCCCCATGCTCACGCCTAGCCATCACTCCTCCTCACACTCTGGCCTTCCCACCTGTCCCTGTCCCCCTGCACAGCGGGGGGACCATAGGGGGCCCAGCCGCCAGCGTCCCGGCCCTCCCGGTTCTCTCCCTCGTCATTGCGGCGCAAGCCGCAGTCCAGGACCATGCGTCCCCCACCCAAACTCCCCTTCCCTGCAGGGAAGGGGCCGGGGGTTAGGTCCCACTCGCCATCCCCCCATCCTGTCCATCCATGTAAATCCCCCCGTTGCGCCCCGCCCCGCCCCGCCAATATGTCCCATTGACAGGAGGCTGACGGATGCGAGACAAGTCTGGCGCACCGCGCGCACCGGCTGGGAGCGGTCTCGGCATCTTGCCGGCCATCAGCGGTGGCATCGCCACCACGCCGAGGGCACCGGGCCATGAGCGACCCTCCGCCGCCCAGCGCGCGGCGGGGCATGGCCGCCTGAGTGCCGCTTCTACGGCACCGGGTTATGACGTACCCCGCGCCACCACGGTGCGGGCGCCGGGTCATGACTGTCTGAGTGCCGCCCAAAAGGCACCGGGTCCCGACGTACCCCGCGCCACCACGGCCAGGGCGCCACGTCACGACCGTCTGAGTGCCGCGCCTTTGGTGCCGGAGCACAACCGCTCCGGCGCCCCCAGCGCCGCCGCGGCGGCCCCCGACCGCTCCCCCGTCTCGCTCCCGCTGGCGCCGGGTCACGACTGCTCCCGTCGTGCATCCGGCGCCGCCGGTTCGCCGTCAGCCTCTGTCGCCCATCTCACCACCCAGGAGGAAACCGTGTACGACCGATTGTTCACCGCAGAAGAGGTGCAGGCACTGCTGGAAGCTGCCTCCGCACCGGTGCTTGATGGAGAGATCCGTGTACTCCAGGTCCTCATTTGCCGGGTCCTGGCCATTCGCCCCGACCGGGCCCAACCCCGCGGACGCCGGCGCGGTGGCGCCGGCCGGCGCTGGCAGCGCACCGTCCTGTTCCAACAGATCGCCGCCATCGGCCGCACCTGTGACATTCTCCAGCGGATGCTCAAGACGCAACGCGCCCTCGGCCCCGACGCCGCGTCGGAGCTGAATCAGTTACTCGACGAAGCGGCCAAGTACATGGACAACCCACCGCCGCCCGAAGACCTCGTGATCGAAGAGTACGACCCCGACACGCGCACCATACGACCCTTCCACGAACCATAGCTAACCACACCCCGCCGCCGTCCCCCCGCCGCAGCGGGGGGACCATAGGGGGGCCAGCCCCCCAAAAACGAGAAAGGAGCACTCCCCATGACCGCTGAATGGTTGATCGTACCCCTCTCCGTCGCCCTGGGCCTGCTCGCCGCCTGGATCGAGCACAGCCGCTTCCGGCGCGTACCATGAGTCAGAGTTCACCGCCGCCAGCCCCGGCCCCGTGGGCACGCACCGCCGCTGCCCTCGGCATCCTCGTCGTCTGGCTCGGCCTCGTCGTCTACGACGCCCTGTCGGCCGCCTGGGAGATGCCCCTGCTGCTCTGGGGACTGGGCATCGCCGACGTCACCTACCTACTCGGCGTCAGCCTCCCCCGACTGCTCACCTCCGGCAACGGCCGCCCCCCTACTCCTCCCACGTAGGGGCCGGGCACAGGTTCCCTCCCCCGTCGGGACGGGGGAGGGCTAGGGAGGGGGCCAGCTCCTCCCTCATCAAGTTGTCAACCTTCATCAGGGCCGGGGCCGGGGGTGAGGAAAGCCGCCCCGCCCTACCCCCACACCTCCGGGTTGACCAAGTGCGCCGGCCGGCGCCCATCCAGCGCGTCGAGCAGCCCTTGCGCCGCCAGCTCGGCCATCCGCGCCCGCGTGCCGTGCGTGCCACTTCCGATATGCGGAGTGAGCGCCACGTTGTCGAGCGTCAGCAACGGATCGTCGGGCCGTAGCGGCTCCTCCTCAAACACGTCCAAGCCGGCGGCTGCCAACGGGCCGTCGCGCAAGGCCGCCGCCAGCGCCGGCTGGTCCACAATCGGGCCGCGCGCGGTATTGACCAGGATCGCCCCTTGCCGCATCGCGCCCAACTCGGCAGCGCCGAGCAGTCCCTGCGTCTCCGCCGTCAGCGCACAGTGAACGCTCACGAAGTCGGATTCGGCCAGCACCTCTGCCAAGCTCGCATAGCGCGCCCCATAGCGCCCCTCCACGTCGAGCTTGCGCGTGCGACTCGTGTAGATCACGTCCATCCCAAAGGCGACCGCGCGGCGCGTAACCGCTTGCCCGATGGCGCCCATGCCGACAATGCCCAGGGTGGAACCGAACAGATCATGTCCCCACAGCAACCCCGGCTCGTACTCGCCCCACTGCCCGGACCGCACGTAGCGATCCGCCTCCGACAGCCGCCGCGCTGCCGCCAGCATCAGCCCGAACGCCAGCTCGGCCGTCGTGTCCACCAGCACGCCGGGCGTGTTGGTCACAGCCACCCCGTATTTCGTGGCCGCGTCCACGTCTATGTAATCGAAGCCGACCCCAAAGCCCGTGACTGCCCGCAGCCGCGGCGCCGCCGCCAGAATCGGCTCGTCCAGCCGGTCCGTCGGCGGCATCGCAAAAATACCCTCCACACCGTCGGCAATCCGCTGATGCGTCACGTCCGGCGGCGCCGGCAGCTTACCCTCCCATACCTCCACGTCGCAGCGCGCGCGCAGCAGGTCCAGCCCACTCTCCGGATAACCCCAACTACAGAAGACCCGCGGCCGCGCCCCGCCGGTCGTGCTCTCAGCCATTGCTCGCTCCTTGTCCGGCCGAACGGCCGTCCGCCCCTACCACCCTTCCGGCCCTCGGACTACCGCTGAATGGTAGCACGGAGCAGGTATCGGCCAAGCCGTAGGGGCGCAACATGTTGCACCCGTCCCCCCGTCGGGACGGGGGGACCATAGGGGGCCGCCACCCCCGCTCGCCCCGCCGGCGTCACTCTTGCTATACTGGATGCCACAAAGGTTGTCAGCAATGCCACCGGTCTTTACAGCGAACGAGGTCGAGTTCAGCTACGGCCCACTCAACGTCCTCAATGGGCTTACCCTCGCGGTGAACGAGTCGGAGATTTTTGGCGTCCTCGGCGCCAACGGCGCCGGCAAGACCACCCTGATGCGGCTGCTCATCGGCCTCCAGCAGCCGTCCGCCGGAGCGGTCCGCGTGTTCGGCGAACCGCCATCGTCTCGCGTCACCGGGCGCATCGGCTACATGCCGCAGCTCAGTGCCCTGTACCAGGAGCTGTCCGTCCGCCAGAATGTAGACTTCTTCGCCCGGATGTACGGCCTCTCCCGGTCTGCCGAGCGGCGCGAAGCCGTTGACCAGGCTATCGAATGGGTCGCGCTGACCGAGCGCCAAAAGGACCCGCTCACCCGCCTGAGCGGCGGTATGCGCCAGCGCGTGAGCCTCGCCATCGCCCTCGTCCACCAGCCCGACCTCCTGGTCTTGGACGAACCCACCGTGGGCCTTGACCCGGAGCTACGGGCCTCGTTCTGGGAGCACTTCCGTACCATGGCCGCCTCCGGCACCACCCTCATCATCTCCAGCCACACAATGGACGACGCTGCCCACTGTCACCGGCTCGCCTTCATTCAGGAAGGGCGCGTCGTCGCCCTGGGGAGTCCCGATGAGTTGCGGGCGGCCACCGGGAGAAGCGACGCCACCCTAGAGGATGCGTTCCTCCATTTCGTCAGGCAGGGCGGTCCATCGTGACCATAGACCGGACCCTCGCCATCGCCTCGCGGATCGTCAACCAGATCACGCGCGACCACCGTTCCCTCGCACTCATCATCGTCGCGCCGGTCATCGTGATGTCACTGGTCGGCTTCTCCTTCGCGGACCAGCAGCCGATCCTTGATCAAATCGCGCCGGGCTTGATCGGCGCCTTCGTCCTCTTCTTCGTCTTTATTCTGACCGGCGTGAGCTTTCTGCGGGAACGATCCCAGGGTACCCTGGAGCGACTGCTGACTACCCCCGTTGGCCGAGCGGATATCTTGGCCGGCTACCTGCTCGGATTCTTGCCGTTCGCGGGAATCCAGTCCCTCGTCATCCTCCTCTACACGATCTTCGCCCTCCGGATCGAATACGAAGGCTCCTTATGGCAGATCTTCGTGCTCCTGGTTGTCGTCACCATCATGGCGGTGAACCTCGGCATCTTCATCTCCACCTTTGCCCGGAACGAGTTCCAGGTGGTGCAATTCATCCCGGTCATACTGCTGCCCCAGATATTCCTATCGGGCGCCGTCCTCCCGTTCGAGCAACTCCCTGGCTACTTCCAAGCCGTTGGCCAGTTTCTACCGCTCACCTATGTAGTGGACGGCCTGAAGGCCATCATGCTGCAAGGCGAGACCCTGTGGGGTATCGGCCTGGAGTTAGCCGTATTGGGCGGATTCGCAATCGGGCTACTCGCCCTCGCCGCCATCACCCTCCGCCGCCCCTAACCTGCATTGCGCTTGTCCGTTATCTAGCCCGACATGGTGGCTACGATGCCCGTCCCCCCGCTGTGCGGGGGGACCATAGGGGGGCCGGATCGCAAGGCACGTAGGCTTGCCATGAGAACCAACGGCCCCAAAATCTTCATCGTCGCCGACAGCGAAGGCCCCACCGGCGTAGCCGAGTATTGGGCCAGGAATCTCCCAGCCACCAGCCCGCGCCTGCGCCCCTTCCGCGAGCTACTGACCGGCGATGTCAACGCCGCCGTCCAAGGCTGTTTCGATGCCGGCGCCGCCGCCGTGGTGGTCAAGGACGACGGCTTTCGGGACCGGAACATCCTCCCGGAGCTACTCGACCCGCGAGCGCAGCTTATCCTCTCCGGCGGCCCGCTGCTCAACGGGCTGGACGAGCATTTCGCCGGGGTCATGCTCGTCGGTTTCCACGCGATGGAAGGCGCCCCGGACGCCGTGCTGGCCCACACCTGGTCCAGCGCCCGTCGGCGCCGCTACTGGTTCAACGGCCGGGAAGGCGGCGAGCTGGCCGCCTACGCCATCGCGGCCGGTCACGATCACGGCGTCCCGATCATCATGGCTACCGGCTGTACCGGTCTGTGTCGGGAAGCGCACGCTTGGCTCGGCCCCGCCCTCGTGACCGTCCCCGTCAAGCGACTACGCCCCGACGGGACGGTGGACCTGTTCCCGGCCGCAGACACGTATCACCGAATCCGAGTTGGCGCCCGCGCCGCCGTCGAACGCGCACACCACTACCGGCCCTACCGCACCCGCTTCCCGCTGGCCGTGCGCTTGCAGCTCACCGACCCCGAAACAACCACCGGCTACGTCGCCTGGCGCCGCCAGCACAAACCCGACTGGCCTGCCCACCGCACGGGCCCCTGCACCCTCGACGCCTCGCTACCCACCACCCACCACCTCGTCCTGTAACCCCCACACTGCACCGCCGCCATCCGTCATTCCCGCGCAAGCCGCAATCCAGGGCCATTCATAGCCTCCGGTCGTCGCGTGGACTCCCCTGCCCTGCCAGGGAAGGGATCGGGGGTGAGGTCCCATCCGCCGCTCCAATCCGCCTTGCGCCTGTTTTCCGGGTTTACCTACCCCTGTCAGGAAGGGCCGGGCTGACTGGAGTAGGTACGGGTTTTCCCGTAGGGGCGCAACATGTTGCGCCCGTCCCCCCGTCGGGACGGGGGGACCATAGGGGGGACAGCCCTCCTCCTGTCTATCCCATCCATCCATGTAAAATACCTACCCCTGTCAGGAGAGGGCTGGGGGTGAGGCTCACCGGCACTGCCGCTAGGAAATAGAGCCGTGCTCCTTCAGCAGGCGATCCGCCTGCCGCTGCATCTCGGTCAGCAGTTCACGCACCCCCTTCGTGCCCTCGACCAGTTCCTTCCAGCCCTCGCTCCACATCTTGTTGATGTCGCCTTGCTTGACGATGAGCTTGGTGGGCGCGGAGGCCTTGGCCGAGGCGGAGTACACCTCGGCGTCCTCGTAGGCGTGCAGCACCTTGGGCGTCGCGTCCTTGAACACCGAGTACCGGCCACCGCCCAACAAGGCCATCTCGTGCTGTGCCCCTTCGCCGATGATGAACTTGTTGAACTCCCACGCGCCGTCCGGCTCCTTGGCCTGCGCGGTGATGTAGCTGGCGTTATTAGCCAGCGGCACTCGCCGCAAACCGGTTGGCCCTTTCGGCAAGAGCGTCATCTGCAAGTCGAACTGTTCCTCCTGCAGCAGCCGTTGGAACGTCCGCGTGTAGTACGAGCCGGTCACCAGGGAGGCGTTCTCGCCCCTGGCGAAGTTCCCGCCGGCCACCTGATGCTCCCGCACCAGGTCCACCGCGAACTCGATCGCCTCGACGAACTCCGGCGTGTCAATGGTCGCCTTCGTGAAGTTGTCGTCGAACCAGTCCGCGCCCCACGCCAGCAGGACGTTGAGAATCCAGCCGGTGCTACTGAACGGCAGGTTGAAGGCGTACTGCGTGATCTCGTCGCCCTCTCGCTTCACCAGCTTCTTCGACATCTCCAACAGCGTGTTCCAGTTCCACTCGCCGGCCTGCTCCAGATCGCGCGGGTTTTCGAGGCCCACCTCCTGGAGCTTGTTCCACTTGTACCAGAACTCCTTGCCGTTCGTGAACCAGGCCAATCCGTAGGTCTTGCCCTCGAACTTCTCCACCGCCGCCGGCACGAAGTTGTCCACCCGGATGTTCTTCTCTTTGGCCAAGAAGGGATCGAGCGCCTGAACGATCCCCTGGTCCACGTACCCCCCGATGATCGTGTAGTGGCCGTAGAGGAAGTCGTAGTAGTCACCGGCAGCAAACGTCGCCACCGCCTTCTCGGCCGAAGCGCCAATGCCCAAGGCCGGGTCCCACACGATCCGATACTGCGGGTTCTGCTCCTCGAAATTGCGGAAAATCGTGTTCCAGGCGTCCTTCCAGTAGAGCTGGTTCACGTCTACGTGCAGATACCGAATGATCTTCTGCTGCGTCAGCTTCTCGACCACCTTCTCCACTGGCTTCTCGACGGTGACGACCCGTTCCACCACCACCGGCTTCTCGACGATCTTCTCGACGATAACCGGCTTCTCCTTCTCGACCACAATAGTCTCGCCAGCGCTCCCGGCCGCACCCTTGGCCCCCGCCGCCCCGGTCGCGCCCCGCTCACCCGCCGGCCCAGCCGGTCCAGCCGGCCCCGCCGGCCCCTGGACGTAGCGCACTTCGATTTCACCGCAGGCCACAGCCAACAGCCCGGCCAGCGCGGCGCTGGCTCCTCCCAGGTACGTTCGCCGAGTTGCTTTGCTCATCTGCTCCCTCCCCTTCCGCAGCGCCCTCGACTGTGGCACCCCACCGCCGGCAACGGCACAATACCGCACCCGCGAACCAAGCGTCAAACGGTCTAGGGCGAGGCATCACCCCCGGTAGGGGCGCGATTCATCGCGCCCTGGAATTCGTCATTCCGGCGGAAGCCGCAATCCCCCTCTCGCTTGTGGAGCGGCCCTCACCCCCGTAGGCGTGTCCCTTGTGGGCGCCCTCTCCTCCTGACTGGGGTAGGTACGGGTTAATCCGTAGTGGGCTACAGCATGTTGCGCCCGTCCCCCTGCGAAGCGGGGGTACCATAGGTCCCCCCACCCTAGCCCTATTCCTCCACCACCAGGGCATGCCACTTCGCGTGTCCGAGGGTTCGGGCCAGAGCGACTCTTTGGAAAACTATAGCAATTCTGCTATAGTTACGATCCCATGGACTGAGCCGTAGAAACCCTGAATGCGACCGTAGACCGGGAGCTTGACGCGCTGCCGGCCGACATGCGTGCCCGTTTCGTGCGCCTCTGTGAACTGATCGCGGCCGTTGGGTTGGATCGTGTCGGTGCGCCGCACGTCAGGCACGTGACCGGCCCGCTGTGGGAAATGCGTCTGAGCGGCCGCGCCGGCATATCGCGTGCGTTGTACGTTGCCGTCCGCAGCAAACGAGTTGTGGTAGTGCGGGTCTTCATCAAGAAGACCCGCAAGACTCCCCGCCGGGAGGTGGACTTGGCGCTGCAGCGCGCTAGGGAGGTGTTGGCATGAGCAATGTACGTGACTTGCACGAGCAATGGAGCCGGGACCCGGACTACCGGGCCGCCTATGACGAACTTGGTCCAGAGTTTGCGCTGGCCCGCTTGTTGATCGAGGCGCGTACCGGCGCCGGGCTGACGCAAGCACAGCTTGCCGCCCGCATGAAGACCACGCAGTCGGTCATCGCCCGACTGGAGAGCGGCCGCGTTCACCCATCCACCAAAACGCTGGAGAGGGTTGCACAGGCCACCGGCACCCGGCTCAAGATCAGCTTTGAGCCTATCGGGGCCGCAGCCTGACCTCCTACCATCGCCCCTGGCTCCGTCATCCCCATCATCTCGCCCGTCATTCCCGCGCCCGCAGGAATCCATGTCCCCCTGCGTAGCGGGGGGACCATAGGGGGGCCAGTGGATGGAGACAAGCCCGTCATTCCGGCACAGGCCGGAATCCAGAGTCGACAGAATCCGCCATGGCTGCTGTGGGCAATTGAATCGCCTATAGACCGCTGATATGGTAGAGGCAAGGAAGAAGTTATAGACACACCGGATATTGCCCGGCTAGGCGCCCCAGCCTCGCGGCGCGTGGTCAGGAAACCGAGGACAGCATGGACTTTGTTGTGGGTCTAGCTCTAGCCGTAGTCCTTTGGGCAGGCATCACCTTGATCGTGGGCATCATCCCTATGATCCATCGGCATAGAACAACGAAGGGCCTGCAACAAACCGACAAGGATGTGCATAAGCTTCTGACACCTGACGAGACGATCGTCTGTATCGCGCGACAGGGCAATATCTCCGGATGGAAAGATACCGTAGTCGCCACCAATAACCGCATTATCATCCATCGAGTTAAGTGGCGCTGGTGGGGGAAGGCCGTTTTCGAAGCTGTCGCGTGGGAAGATGTCCAGAATGCGACCATTGACGGATTGTTCAGTGTTGCACATTTTCGCCTGACCACAACTGGTGGTCGCAAGCTCCTGATCGGCAACCTAGTCAAGGAGCAGGCCCGGATGCTGTTAACCATCTGCCACGAGAGGATCAAGCAGGGCAAAGATGTCGAAATTGAGCGAGTTGACGAGGGGCAGGACACCATGCGCCTGGATCAGATCGCCAGGGATGTGCATGCGATCCTAGCACCCAACGAGACCATCACTTACATCGCACACCAGAGCACGGGATTCCTCGGTGGGAAGGATGCCGTAGTTGTCACCAACAAACGCGTTATCATCTACCGGATCAAGGTGCATTGGTCCGGGGAGAATGAGTCTACTTTCGAAAGTGTTGCGTGGAAAGATGTCTGGGATGTGTCCATTCACGAGACATTCGGGACTGCCGATTTCCGCCTGACCACGACCAACGGTCGCACACTCCAACTCGCTAACTTGGTCAAGGAACAGGCCCAGGCATTATTAGCCATCTGCAAGAGGAAGCGGCGGAAACCGCGGCGTTGGCAGGAGAAGATTGAGCGGATTGATGCGATGCAAGATACCACACGCATGGCCGAGATCGTCAAGAGTGTGTACCCGATCCTGAAACGCAACGAGACGATCATTTACGCTGCACACCAGGCTAAGGGCGGGAACGGCGCTGTAATAGTCACTAACAGACGCATTATCATCTACCGGATCAAGATGCGTTGGTCCGGGGGACATGAGCCTACCTTCGAAGATACCGTGTGGAAAGATGTCCAGGACGTGTCCATTGACGAGACATTCGGGATTACCGATTTCCGCCTGACCACGACCGACGGCCGCACGCTCCAACTCGCTAACTCGGTCAAGGAACAGGCCCAGGAATTACTGGCCATCTGCAAAGAGCGGACTGAAGCAGGGCACTATACCACGCTCCTATCTCAAGTCGCTGAGGCAGCACGGCAGGTTTCTGTCTCGGCAGGCGTTGATTTGGAGACAATGACGCCCAGTGAGTTTGAGAAGGTAGTCGCTCGCCTGTATGAGCAAATGGGATTTAATGTGGACCTTACCCAACATAGTCACGACGGTGGCGTGGACCTGTATGCGCGCAGAACGAATGAAGCCGGCGTTGAGGGGGTTGCCGTCCAATGCAAACACTACAGCGGCACTGTCGGCGTGGCAGAGGCCAGAGCGCTCTTTGGCGTCGTAAGCGCCGATCAGCGCCTAGCGCGGGGCGTACTCGTCACCAGTGGCTCGTTCTCCGCCGGTTGCCGGTTGTTTGTCGAGGGTAAGCGCATTGATCTTATTGACAGAGAGCGCCTGCGCGAGTTGCTAGATCGCTATGGGGTGCAATAATCTGTGGGCTGGCCCCTACCCTAGCCTCCGCGCGGACTCCCCCTTCCCTACCAGGGAAGGGGCCGGGGGTTAGGTTCTCATCCCACCACTAACCACCGCCCGCCGATACCCCCAAGGTGTAGGGCGAGCGGCTGAGGCTGGGCGCCGGGAACAGGCGCGTTAGCAGCACCTCGGCGTCCTCGAACGGATCGGCCCCGTACTGCTGCACGAACTCCGCGTGCAGCTGCCCCTCCAGCCCCGTCGGCGCGCGCAACGGCAGGTCGAGCCGGCGGTTCCCTTGCCGCGACGATTCGCGGATCGCTATCAGTAGCTCCAAGTCGGTGCGCGCGGAAGTCCCGTAGACTGCCGGCCGGCCCTCGACAATCGAGCGATGCAGACCGAGCCAGGTATCCGCGCGAGCAACGTCGTCCGCGCTGGGCAGCGCATACTGCGAGTAGGGATTCTCCCAGGTCAGCGGTGGCTCAGTCGCCAGTTCGGCGTGCGTAATCGTTTCGCTGCCGTCCGCGCTAGCGCCCAGCACCGTCTCGATAGGAATCCGGCGACCACGCCGCGACCGGCTATCCTCCCACAACACCACCTCGTTGCCGACAATCGCCCCCTGCGTGCCAGCGACTTCCCACTCGTTGCCGCGGGTGGTACCAATCGGCCACTGGTAGACGCCTAGCTCACCATCGGCAAACTCAATGACGCCCAGCTCCCAGGTGCGCTGCGTGCGCGTGTGCCCATCCACCTCGACGAACGGCCGGACCGTGACGGGCGCACTTGTACCCCAGACGCCCACCGGCCGGCTGGTGATGAAGCGACGCATGGCGGCCATCCCGTGATAGCTGCCGGAGGTGTACCAGAAATGGACTTGGGTCACTTGTCCGAGTAGCCCCTGCTCGACCACCAGTCGCTTGAGCCGTTCGTGCGGCCACCGCCAGACGTTCTCGGAGACTTCGAGCAAGACGTTGTGTCGTTCGGCGGATGCCAGCATGTGATCGGCCATCGCCAACGTGGTTGCGATGGGCGTTTCCGTGATGATATGAGCGCCGCGCGCCGCGGCAACGGCCGTGACCAAGTGGTGTGCGTCCGGTGGCACCACCACGCCCACGACCTGCGGACGCACCGCGTCGAGCAGCGCCACCGGATGCGCGAATGTGGGCACGCCATAGGTCTCGGCAGCCCACTGCCGGCGTTCCTCCCGCGCGTCGCACACGCCCACCAGCCGGAAGTGCTGGCGCAGCGTGCTGACTGTCGCCAAGTGCGTCGCACCGCGATTGCCGGCCCCGATAATGGCAGCAGTGAGCACAGGTCCCTCTGTCACGGCCCCTCCTCCCCAGCGTTCGTGCTGGCGGACATCACGGTACAACAGCCGGCCGGCCCATGTCACGCCGGTCGCCCTAGCCCGCGCTACACCGTCGGCAGCGGGGCCAGGCTGACCAGCGGTACCCACTGCGTCGCGCCGCCGGCGGCCGCCACGCGGGCCGCCGGCCCGCGCCACTCACTCGGAAAGAGATACGCCTCGGTCGTCTCGACAACCTGCACGACCGTTCCCGCCTGCGGGCCGCCGAGGATCACGGCGTCACTGCCCGGCGCCAGCACCGGCGGACCGAGGCGCGCGGCCAACGCCTCGGCCGCCGGGCCGGTCAGCAGCAGCTCCGGCACGCTGCTCCGGTCTGCACCGGCCATCCCGACTGTCTTACCCGCCAAGGGCCGCAGCGCCTCCAGGACCGCCGCAGGGAGTGTCGGCGCGAGGTGTCCGTAGAGCAGCAGCGTCGGCACCACGGGTGCCGCTGCCGCCTCCAGGACGACGCTGTGTGGATCGGTGCCGGGCACGAGATCCGTACTGCCCGCCGCGACGATGCCCGCAGCACGATACCTGGCCGCCGCCGCCAGGAGGTCGGCCGTCGCCGCGCCGCACCGGAGCACCACGGCCGCCTCCCAAGTATCCCAGTCTTCGGCCCCAACGGGCGGGGCTGCTTCTTCCCAGAGCACCAGTGGTCCCCAGACGGACGCGCCGTAGCTCCACGCGCTGGCGATAGCCAGGCCCGGCGCCGTGAGCACCACCGCCGGCGCCGGCGCCTCCTCCAAGGCTGTGACCGTTCCATACACCAGCGCCGGCAGCGGTACGGTGTCACCGTCCACGTGCGGATGGATGACGACGGTGCCGGTGTCCTGCGAAACGAACGCCACGCGGCCGGCGTGCGGCGCCGTCACGGTCCGCTGCTGCAAGCCCAAGAGACCGGCTCGCTCGGCCAAAACGGTTCCCGCCGCGACATCCTGCTCGGCCTCGACGGTCAGGTACTCGGCCACCTGTGCCGGTCCGACACCCAACTCCGCGCTGAGGGAGAGCGCCACCAGCGCCGCTGCCGCTGGGACGTGCGCCAGGGGAGTGGCCGGTTCCACCGGCTGTCCGACGGCCACCGCGATCTCCGCTCCCGGCGGCAAGACCACGCGGCGCGTCAGCGGTCCGACTTCCCAGGCGGCACCCGGCGGCTGTCCGTTCATAAGCATCGTGCCCGCGAGCGAAGCGTCCTTGGCTCTACCAACATTAACATGCCGGTGGCAGCATCCCCGTAGCATTCACCCCGGCCCGGTCATTCCCGCTGTGCGGGGGGGATCATAGGCTGACTGGGGTAGATGTTCATTTGTGCAGTCATATACCGCTGCCCGGCCCCCGTCATTGCGGCTTGCGCCGCAATCCAGTGGACGCAGGCGGCGGAGTTGCGGTAGGAGGCTGATGGAACACGATGACTACCAGGGCTAGATCACCTATGCCGAGGTGGCGGCTTTTCTCGCCGAGAGATGAGCGCACCGGTGAAGTGCTCACGGCGACGTGGGACGTGGCAGGTTTGCGGGCGGCGCTGGCGCCGGCGGAGCAGGCTGCAAGAGCGATGTGGGACGATTTCCGTAGAAGTACGCGCCCCGAGGATATACCAGTGTGAACTTGATACTCCGCGGTGGATGAGGAGCCGTAGGGAGCGAGTTGTGATGGACGACACCCTCACCCCAGCCGCAGTCCCCACTAACCACTCTCCACTCTTCACTCGCCACTGCTAGAGATACCAGTCGGGATCGGTCAGCGCCTCTGCGACTACGCCGCCCTCCGCGTCGCGCGGACGCGGCAAGCCGGTCACGTAGGCCAGGGTCGGCGCGACATCCACTTGGCGCACCTGCTGTTGCAAGTGAACACCCTCTTTGATTCCGGCGCCGGCCAGCACAAAGCATGTATGCTGTGATCCCCAGCCGAGGCGTGCGCTCGGTAGCTGCGGTCCGTGCGCGCCGTTGAACTCCGGCAGCGTCGCGTACACCACGTCACCCACCAGCTCGCCCCACAGGTTGGCTACCTCGGCGTCCTCGCGCCGCAACGCGAACACGAACGGGCAGTAGCCGGCGCCCGGCTCCCGATAGCCGTTCAGCGCGTGAATGATGTCCCGCCGGACCTGCTCATAGTCCGCCGGGTCCACGATACCGGTCGGCTCGCGGCCCTTGAGATTGACATAAATGTTCACGTTGCCGACCGGCGCCGCCGTGGTGCGCGTCCAGTCAATGGCCCGGCCGCCGTTACCATCGTCCGTGTAGACCAGGAAGCCGGTCTGCTCCAGCACGTCGGCGACCTCGACTAGCGGATAGCTGGTTGGCGTGCCGCCGTGATCCGCCACAATGCAGATGACGGTGTGGTCGTCGAGCAGCGCCTCGCAGAGCCGCCCGATCCAGCGGTCACAGGCCGCGTAAGAGCGCGCCATTCCCTGGAAGCACCGCTCGACGCGCTCCGGCGGCTGGCCGCTGACCGCATCGGCATCGGCCATGAAGAAGTGGTTGGCATAGTCGGGCACGTGCGTCTGGGTGAAGAGGCCGCCCCAATCGGGTCGTGTCGAGCAGAGGTGGATCGCCGTGTCGGCGAGCTTGCCCAGATGGTGCTCGACTAGCTCGAAGTAGGTATCGTCGTCAATCACCCCCAGCGCGTCACGACCGGGGTTCTGCAGAAACGGCCCCACGTTCTCCAGCAGTTCTCCTGCCACGGCGTTTGGGTAGGTGAAGCCGTCCAGCGGCCAGATTTGCGGCACGAACAGTTCGAATCGCTCGCCGTCCGGCGTCAGCTCGATACATTTCATCCGCACGTGGCCGGCGATGTCGCTATCGCCGATGCGGAAGCTGTCGCGGACATATCCCGTCCATGCGCCGGCCTGGAGGTCCTGCTCGAACAGGCAGTCGGCGCCATCGCGGCTACGGGTAATCCGCACCCGGTCATAGCCCTCCCCGCCGGAAGCGTAGATCAACGCATAGTAGCTCTTCGGAACGACGGCGCCCGAGCGGCCCATGGAATGGTGGCTGCGGTGTTGTGGCCGGATGACCAGCTCCGCTTCCAGCGGCTCACGCGCGCTCGCCGGCAGGTTACTCCATCCGGCACCGGATACGCCGCGCAGGGTGATCGGCTCGAAACGTTGGCTCTCCCGCAAGGCGCTCGGATCAACGGCGGCGCTGTCCGTCGAGGCCGCCGTTTGCTCTTCCTCCCGGCCCACCGCGAACAGGTGATAGCCGGCGATCTGCGCGTGATTGCTGATGCCCGGCCCCGTGCCCTCGACCTGAACACCGCGACTGATCGTCGGCGGCCACGACATCTCGTACTTCACCAGCACCGGCACGCGCCCGCCGCGCTCGACGGTATTCCAGAGGTACTCCGCCTTGCATAGCCGGGTGTTGATGCCCCACACGGTCTGATCGAGCGGCTGCCCCAACGCGCGGATATTGAAGTCCATCACCTGATGCGTACCCGGCCACGCGCCGGTGGCCAACGTAGTCCAGCCCGGCGGCGTCAGCGTGGGTAGCACCCCCCACATCTCTCGATGCACACCCCGCTCGATGAGCCGGCCAACGTTGGGCATGTAGCCGGCCTCAACCATGTGCAGCATACTCTCCATGCCCACACCGTCGAGACCCACCAAGATGAACCGTTTCGCTGGACTCTCGCCAGCCATTACAAAGCCTCCCCAAACCGCGTGGATTGCACCGCCCCTCTGCCGGGGCGGCTGTAGCCCCTAACTATAGACGACGCGCACGTGGTCCGGGCCGCAGCAGTGTGGAGTTGCCGGCGGAATCGGCGGGGGAATGCAAAGGAGGAGAGTACGGTTCCCTCCCCTGGAGCTTGCTCCGGGGGAGGGCTAGGGTGGGGGCCAAAACACTACCCAGTTAAGTCCGCAACCTTCATTAGCCCCTAACTATAGACGACGCGCAGCAGCAATCCGCTTCTTCAGCGCCTCGCCGTCTACGAGGCCCTGCCATCCGCCGGCGGCCGCGAGGGAAGCGCTGAGGGCGGCAGCGTCCTGCTCCTTAGCCATCTTCTACCCTCTTCCTCTCACCATCGGCGAGCACACGCGCACGGGCATACTGCGTGCAGGCGTAGTAGGCCTCAATGGACTCGCCGGCATCGCCCCAGAAACCAGACAGGACATCGTGTTCGACCTGACCGCGTTCGAGGAAGGCCTTATTGACATCGGTAATCTCCAGCTCGCCGCGCCCGGAGGGGGTGAGGGTCCGCACAATGTCGAACACCTCGGCCGGATAGAAGTAGACGCCGGTGACGGCATAGGCAGAGCGCGGGTGAGCGGGCTTTTCCTCGATGTCCACCAGCCGCTCTGGCTGATCGCCATCGAAAACGGCCACGCCGAGATGCCGCAGATGCGCCGGGTCCGCGATCTCTTTCAGTAGCAGCCGCGCTCCTTGCGGCTGGCGCTCGAAGCGCCGGACGATGGGAGCTAGATCGTCCTCTACGATGTTGTCGCCGAGCATCACGACCACCTTGTCGCCGGCCGCGAAGTGCTCGGCCAACCCAAGCGCCTGGGCAATTCCACCCGGTCGCTCCTGATAGGCGTACTGCAAGCTCCGCAGACCTACCGGCCCGCCGCTGCCCAGCAGGCGCAGGAACTCGCCCGCGTGATTGCCGCCGGTGACGACCATGATCTCCTCCAGCCCGGCGCGCACGAGCGCCTCTAGTGCAAAGTAGATCATGGGCCGGTCGTAGATCGGCAGCAGGTGCTTGTTGGTGATGTTGGTCAGCGGGGCCAGGCGCGACCCGGTCCCTCCGGCGAGAAGAATCCCTTTCATAATGCACGCTTACCCGTGAGGGCGGCCTCCTTTGCTCTATCGGCTTGCCGACGTACCCCGTCCGCGCCACCTTGGCCCGTCATTGTAGCGGCAATACCCGGACGAGTGACCGGACCAAGCTGATAGCACCACCGTCGCACAGAGCACACCTATCCCCAACCACCTCTCCCCTGGGAGAGGGCCGGGGTGAGGGCAGCCGGGGACGGCACCGACTCCCCTTCCCTGCAGGGAAGGGGCCGGGGGTTAGGTCCTCCCCGCCAACGGTTGCCATGCAGTGGACTTGACCGCTACAATCATAGGTAGGGCGTCACGCTTGGACCTGGTGTTCAGGTCAACGGCGGCGTGGCACCCGTAAGTACTTCAATGAGGAGGTACTGTCAATGGCAGACGTGCGTCGCAGCGCAGCGGTTTCCCCATACCCATCGCCCGGCTACCTGGTCACACCCACTACGGTCCCCAGCGGATGGGACCTCCCGAACGGCGTACCGCCCACACCCGCCGCCCCTTCCGACGAGGGGCTGAACGCCTGGGACATTGCCCGGCAGCAATTCGATCTCGCCGCCGACCGTCTGGGCCTCGGCGCCGACGAGCGCGCGGTGCTCCGCAACTGCAAGCGTGAGTTCACCGTAAATTTCCCGGTGCAGTTGGACGATGGCTCCGTCCGCTCCTTCACCGGCTACCGCGTTCAGCACAACCTGGCCCGCGGTCCCGGCAAGGGCGGCATCCGCTACCACCCCCAAGCCGACCTCGACGAGGTCCGCGCCCTCGCCATGTGGATGACGTGGAAATGCGCCGTCGTGAACATTCCTTTCGGCGGCGCCAAAGGCGGCGTGGCCGTGGACCCGAGGGAGCTATCGCCAACGGAGCTTGAGAAGCTGACCCGGCGTTACACCCTGGAAATCGAGCCGTTGATCGGTCCGCACAGCGACATTCCGGCACCCGACGTGAACACGGACCCGCAGGTCATGGCCTGGATGATGGACACCTACAGTATGCACAAGGGCTACACCGCCACCGCGGTCGTGACAGGCAAGCCCGTGAGTATCGGCGGCTCGGAAGGTCGCAACGAAGCGACCGGCCGCGGGTGTGTCTTCACCATCCAGCAAGCCGCCAAGCGCCTCGGCCTCGACCTCGCCGGGAGTACGGTGGCCGTGCAGGGATTCGGCAACGTCGGCGCCACCGCTGCCTGCCTACTCCACGATCTCGGCTGCCGCATCGTCGCGGTGAGCGACGCCGAGGGCGGCATCGCCGATAGGCGCGGTCTCGACCCGCACCGGCTCTTGCGCCATCGGGAGGAAACCGGGTCCGTCGTCGGCTTTGGCGATGCAACCGCGATCAGCAGTGCCGATCCGCTGACGTTCGAGTGCGACATCCTCGTTCCGGCGGCGCTGGAAAACCAGCTCACCGCTGCGGTTGCCGAGCAGGTCCGGGCCAAGATCGTCGCCGAGGCGGCGAACGGGCCGACGACCCCGGAGGCCGATGCCATCCTCCGCGACCGGGGGATATTCGTAATCCCGGATATCCTCTGCAACGCCGGTGGCGTCACGGTGTCGTACTTCGAGTGGGTCCAGGACCTCCAGCACTTCTTCTGGGACGAAGCGGAGATCAACCGGCAGCTGCACCGCATTATGGTCCGCAGCTTCGATCAGGTCTATCGGATGTCCCAGGAGCACGACGTTGACCTCCGCCAGGGCGCGCAGATGCTTGCCATCTCGCGGGTTGCGGAAGCCACCCGCCTGCGCGGACTGTATCCTTAGTCCCGCACTGGCTCCCGGAGCAACGCCACACGGAGCGCCTAGTCGGCCGCACCGCTCATGCTGACCATCTTGCATCATGAGCGAGTGTGAGCGGCCCCTACTTTCGTCATTCCGGCGGAAGCCGGAATCCATGTCCCCCGGCAGAGCGGGGGGACCATAGGGGGGCGTCGTTCCTGCTTGCACGGCAATGACCGGGAAACGCCAACGGAGCCATAGGAAACGAGGGAGGTCCCAGCGTGATAAAGGTCTGCTATGCCTACCGTCGCAGCGTCTTCCATCCCTACCAAGGCGGGGAATTCCCGCCAGCGAGCGAGGCGGCTCTGATCCGGTCCTACCTGGCCAAGGTCAAAGCCATCGGCTTTGATGGCATCGAGCTACCGGCGGCCCTCGCCGAGAGCTACACTACCGCCCAGCGCGAGGACTTACGGCGGGTGCTGCGTGCCCTGGACCTGCCCTGCGCGGCCGTGCGCGGCGGCGGCGGTATGCACGATCCCCGCGTCGCGGCGGCGAACCGGCAGCGGCTGGAGAACGCGGTGCGCTTTACCGCCGAGATCGGGGCCGACGTGCTCAACGCCACGGTCACGACGCCGCCACGCGATCCGGGCGGACCGGGCAGTTTCGTCGGCGACCCGATCTCGCAAGGCTCCAGCCGCCAGGCCAGCGCCAGCGATTTCGAGCGAACGGCCGATGGGCTGCGCGAGGTTGCCGATCTCGCTGCGGACGAGGGCGTCCGCATCTCCATCGAAGTCCACCAGCACTCGATAGCCGACTGTAGCTGGGCGACGCTCCACTTACTGGACTTAGTTGACCGTCCCAACGTCGGGGCCAACCCCGATCTGGGCAACGTCTACTGGGTCTACGACACCCCGCAGGAGAGCATCGAGGCGGCCATCGTCGCGCTCGCCCCGCGAGCCATGTATATGCACTGCAAGAACCTGGTCCGCGTGCATATCCCGGAGCTGCGGCATAGCATCTTCCTGCGCGTGCCCCTGCCCGACGGCGATATTGACTACCGCTTTGCCTTCACCGCCATGCACGACGCCGGCTTTGACGGCTATTTGGCCGTCGAAGGCGCCCGGGACGGCGACCAGCTCACCAGCGATGCCCGCAGCCTGAACTACGTGCGCGAACTGCTGGCCGAGTTAGAGTAGACCAGCCGCGCGTCCGCTACAATGCCGAGCAACCGGCAGCATAGCCAGCACAGCCGCACCGGAGGGATCGCCGTGAGCACCGCACCTGTGCCGGACCACGATCCGGTAAGCAATCAGCACGAGCCATTTGCGCTAGGCATCATCACCCGCCTGCAAGACGACGCCGATGCCGCCATCCGGCGCGTGGCCGCGTTCGACTTGCCGACCTGTCAGCTCACCACCGACGACCCGGCACTGTATACACCCGCCATGGCCGATCAGGTGCGGGCCGCCGCCGAGCAGCATCAAGTCACCGTCACCACCCATTGGGCACATGCGCCCGGCCGCAGGGTGTGGAACTTCTACGAGGGGCCGTTGACGCTGGGATTGGTCCCGCCGGAGACCCGCGCGGATCGTCTGGCCGCGCTCCAGCAGGCGGCGGCCTTTGCCGAATGGATCGGCGCGCCGTCGCTCACCGGGCACATGGGCTTCATCCCGGAGGACCCGAACGATCCGCGCTATCCGGGCACGGTAGACGCGCTCACGCGGCTCGCGCACACCTGCGCGGAGCACGGTATCGAGCTATGGTTCGAGACCGGCCAGGAAACCCCGACGACGCTGCTCCGCACCTTCGACGACATCGGCACCGACAACCTCGGCATCAATCTCGATCCGGCCAATCTGCTCCTCTACGGCCGGGCAAACCCGCTCGACGCGGTTGACCAACTCGGCACGCTCATCAAGGGGGTCCACGCCAAAGATGGCGAATACCCCACGACGGGCCGGGCACTCGGCCACGAGCAGCCCTTGGGCAAAGGCCGGGTCAACTTCCCGGTGCTGATCGCCAAGCTCCAGGCGCTGGACTACCAGGGCGCCGTCACCATCGAGCGCGAAATCAGCGGTCCACAGCAAGCCGCCGACATCCGCGCAGCCATCGCGCTACTGAATTCGCTGATCGGTGAACGGTAGCTATCAGCGATCAGCGATCAGCCAAGGGTTGCCGAGCGTGACCGCCTCCGTCGTCCAGATAGACCTCATCGTTTTTGTCGGCCAGCCAGGCCCTTCTCCAGTGGAGCGGGCCGTCGCCGGCATCCGACAGGCCGCCGTGCTCGACCTGGTAGCCCTGGCGCAAGCCTGCGACCGGATCGGACGGATTGTGGCGGTGGTAGCCGACGACACCATTGCCGACCGCCTGCTCGCCGCAGGCCGTGAGTCACCGGCCACTCCGCCGGTACACGTTGACCTGGACGCGGCGGCCGAGCCGTTTCACTTCGGCCGGCGACTAGCCAGCGTCATCGAGCGTTTCTCCGTCCGGCACGCGCTCTACTTCGGCGCCGGCGCCGCGCCCCTACTCTCCGCGCACACGCTGACGCGCCTGTGCGACACGCTGCTCGCGCAGAAGGCCACTGCATCAGGGACCGGCGCCGGCGTGGTGAGCGCCAACAACTTCTGGTCCGCCGACTTTCTCGGCTGGACCCCGGCCTCGGCCATCCGCCACATTGATCTCCCTGCCCGCCGCGATAACCAACTGGCCGTCCTGTTGCAGCGGCAGGCTGGCTTGACCCGCGAGGACATTCCGCCGTCCGTCGGCTCACGCTTCGACATTGACACGCCGGCGGACGTTGCCATTCTGAATCTGCATCACGGCACCTACCCGCACACGCGAGCCGCCCTGCAAGCGATCCCCTGGGGACAAGCAGGCTGGCCGGATCAGCACCTTGCGGCATTCATGCCGCCGCTGGTCAGCCCCGGCGCCGAGGTCTGCCTGGCCGGTCGTGTGAGTAACAGCGTCTTTGGCGGGCTGCGCCAGGACCTCGCCTGCCGGCTCCGCATCTATGCCGAGGAGCGCGGGATGCAGGCGTCCGGACGTGACCGCCGGGGGGAGGTGCGCTCGCTACTGGGCATTCTCCTGGAGCAGGTCGGCGCCCAGCGGTTCTTCGCGGCGCTCGCGGACCTCGGATCGGACGCGGTGCTCCTGGATACGCGCCCCATCTTCCGACACATGGGCTGGGACGTAGCCACGGCCGACCGCTTCTATTCCGACTTGGGCTGCGTCGAACGGATAGGTCACGCGGAGGTGCGCTCGTTCACCGCCGCCGCACGCGCCGCACCGGTGCCGGTCGCCCTCGGCGGACAGTCACTCGTCGGCGGCGGGCTGTGGGCACTCACGGAGGCCGCGTGGGAGCACGCCGACGCCGGGCTATTGCCGCCGGTCGGCTGACGGCTCGCCGGCTTCCGGCTCCGCGTCTGCCGCTTGCGCCGCCTTGGCGCGCTCGGACTCCTCGGCTTCCAGCGCGGCGAGCTTATCGAACTGCCGCGTGCGGCGCAGATACGCCCAGCGCTTGTTCCGCGCCACTTGGGCCTGCGTCGCCACGTAGTCTTCGTCCTTGGGCGGCCGCATCCGGTCGAGCAGCGCCTGTGCGTCGTCCTCCCCGGAGAGGAGCCGGTCCGACCACTGCATCACGCGCCGGGTAACCAAGACCGCGATGCCAAAGGCCACGAACGCCGCTATGACGGAGCCGCGCCCGCCCAACAGTTCATCCAGGACACCCGGACCCATCAGGAAGATGACAATTATCGCGCCGTACATAATGAGAAACGCAACGAAAACCAACCCCAGCGCGAACATAGTACGTAACATGCCCCGTTACTCCTCGCGGCAGACAATAACGCTGCCGTCTACCCTCAAGTATAGACCCTGGCCCGGCCGCCCGAATTCTATCCGCGTCAGCCCATCCACCGCGGCACACCACGTCCCCCCGCCGTGCGGGGGGACCATAGGGGGGCGAGTGCGCCACCGGCGTGTGGTATGGTGCAGCGATGGCTAGTACGTTTGGCGTGCTGTTCCGGGTGACGACCTGGGGGGAGTCGCATGGCGGGGGCGTAGGCGTCGTCGTGGACGGCTGCCCCCCTCGGATCGCGCTCGACGCTGCCACCATTCAGCACGAGTTGGACCGCCGCCGCCCCGGACAGAGCCGCATCACCACCCAGCGCAAAGAAGAGGACCAAGTCGAAATCATCTCCGGCGTGTTCGAGGGACACACCCTCGGCACGCCCATCTCGCTGATGGTGAAGAACAAGGACGCCCGGCCGAAAGACTACGCGGAAGTCCGCGTCAAGTATCGCCCCTCCCACGCCGACTACACCTACCAGGCCAAGTACGGCATCCGCGACTGGATGGGTGGCGGCCGGGCCTCGGCGCGCGAAACCGTCGGCCGGGTCGCAGCCGGCGCGATTGCGAAACGCATTCTGCGCGAGGCCGGCGGCATAGACATCGTTGCCTACGTCAAGCAAGTCCATGACCTCGTTGCCGACGTGGACCCGGGCGCCGTCACGCTCGACGACGTGGAGGCCAACATCGCCCGCTGCCCGGACGCCGCCTGCGCCGAGCGCATGATCGAGCGCATTGACGCGGCCCGCAAGGCTGGCGACTCGCTCGGCGGCGTGGTCGAGTGTGTCGCCCGGAACGTACCGGTCGGCCTGGGTGAGCCGGTGTTCGACAAGCTCGAAGCCGATCTGGCCAAGGCGATGCTCTCGTTGCCGGCCGCCAAAGGCTTCGAGATCGGCTCCGGGTTCGCTGGCATCCTCATGACCGGCTCGACCCACAACGACCCCTTCTACAGTGACGCCGGCGCCATCCGCACCCGCACGAACTACTCCGGTGGCATCCAGGGTGGCATCTCGAACGGCGAGCCGATCATCTTTCGCGTGGCCTTCAAGCCGACGGCCACCATCCTCAAAGAGCAGGAAACGGTAGACGTGGAGGGCCGGCCCACCACCCTCCGCGGGCGCGGGCGGCACGACCCCTGCGTCCTGCCGCGCGCCGTCCCAATGGTCGAGGCCATGGCCGCGCTCACCCTCGCCGACCATTGGCTCCGCCAGCAAGCCATGCAGAGCTATCCCGCGCCGTCCCCCTGCGAAGCGGGGGGACCATAGGGGGGCCTGCCAAAGGACCGCGCGATGATCGTTGACGTACACACCCACGCCCCGCGTCGGCGAACGGCGGCAACTGCGGCAGCCACACCGAGTTCCGACCGCGCGCCCATGCGCCCGGACCGCCCTGACCCGGCCGGCGTGACCTGGGACGACTACCTAGCCGCGATGGCCGTCGTGGATCGAGCTATCGTCTTCAACATCGCGTCACCGCCGCCCGGCGATCCGGACCCGCTGAGTGCCCACCTCACCGGCTCCGTGTTCGAGGCGCCGGCCCGTGCGGTGAATGACAACACCGCCGCCCTAGTGCGCGCCTATCCCGACAAGCTGATCGGCTTTCTGTCGGTGCATCCGCGCGACCCGGCCATGGACGACGAGTTGGACCGCGCAACCGGCGATCTCGGGCTACGCGGCATCAAGCTCGGACCAAACTACCAGAACTTCGATCCTCTCAGCGACGAGGCGTTCCGGCTCTACGCCCGCGCGCAGGAGTTGCGACTGCCGATCCTGTTCCACCAGGGCACCTCGCCGGTCCGTTTCGCCGATCTCGACTACGCCCACCCGCGGCACATTGATCGCGTCGCCATGCACTTCCCGGAGCTACGGATCGTGATGGCGCACATGGGTCATCCCTGGCAGACCGATTGCATCACAGTAATCCGCAAGCACCCGCACGTCTACGCCGACATCTCGGCCCAGCACTACCGCCCTTGGTCCTACTACACCTGTATGCGGTTGGCGACCGAATGGGCAGTCCTGCCGAAACTGCTATTCGGCTCCGACTTCCCGGTAGCAACGCCCCAGGAGACGATAGACGCCATCCCCCACGTCAACGACATCCTCGCCGGCACCGCCCTCCCCCGCGTGCCCACCGATGAGCTTCAGGCAGTCGTCGAACGGGACTCCCTGGCCTGCCTCGGCCTCGACTAGGGCACCCTGGCCGCTCTCCCGCCGCCCCGTCATTGCGGCTTCCGCCGCAATCCAACCCCTTCCCTGGAGGGAAGGGGTTGGGGGTAGGTCCGCGCCCCCTCTCTATCGCTCCGCGATGGAGAGGGGGCCGGGGGTGAGGCCCGCCCCACCCCGTCAGTCCCACTGCTATACTGGTCCGCGCTTCCTAGGTACCCCCCTACCGCGGTCATTCTCGCGAAAGCGGGAATCCGGAGCGCCGAGCAGGAGCGTCGTTGTGAGCAGCACGATTGACGAGCACATCACGCGCAACCTCTTCGACCTCTCCGGGCGGTCCGCCATCGTGACGGGCGCGGCCTCCGGGCTAGGCGAAGCCATTGCCGGCGGGCTGGCCGTGTTCGGCGCCGACGTGGCGCTCGCCGATGTCAATGAGCCAGGGCTGGCAGAGGTAGCCGCGGCCATCCGCAGCGGCGGACGACAAGCCTTGCCCGTCACCTGCGACGTGCGCGTCCGCGACCAAGTGCAGTCGCTCGTTGACCGGACGCTGGACACCTTTGGTCGCGTGGATATTCTCGTCAACGCGGCCGGTATCGCGCGCCGCGCGCCGGCCGTAGAACTAACCGACGCAGAGTGGGACGAGGTAGTAGCGATTGACCTGACCGGCGCCTTCCTCTGCGCCCAGATAGTCGGGCGGGCCATGATCGCGCAGGGACAAGGTGGGCGCATCATCAACATCGCCTCCATCGGCGCGCACGTCGGCGTGACCAGCGGCAACGCCAACTACTCGGCGGCCAAAGGCGGCCTGGTCGCCATGTCGAAGTGCCTTGCGCTCGAATGGGCGCCGCACAACATCCTGGTCAACTGCATCTCACCCACGCACTTCAACACGCCGCTCATCCAGCGCAACATGCAGAATCCCGAGGTCCGGGCCTACTACCTGTCGAACATCCCGCTTGGCCGGCTCGGCGAGCCGCCCGAGATCGTTGGCCCGGTCGTGTTCCTGGCCTCCGACGCCGCCAGCATGGTCACTGGCGCCACCCTCGTCGTTGACGGCGGACACATGGCCAAGTAGCTTGCCCCCCTCTCCCCATCGCAACAGGGGAGGAATGAGCCGTCCCCCCGCCGCAACGGGGGGACCATAGGGGGGCGTGGAATAATCAAGAAAAGGACATGAGCATGGCTATCGCAACTGCACCGCAGACCCGCACGGACACCGACTTGAGTACGGACCTGAGCACCGACCAACTCCGGGAAACGTATGCGCTGATGTGGCGCATCCGCTATTTCGAGGAGACGGTGCTGGATCTCTTCAACAAGGGCCACATCCGCGGCACCGCCCACCTCTACATCGGCATGGAAGCCGTTGCGGCCGGCACGCGGGCGGCCATGGGTCCCGACGACTTCCTGGCGAGCACGCATCGCGGTCACGGGCATAGCCTGGCGATGGGCCTCGATCCCAAGCCAATGATGGCCGAGCTACTCGGTCGCGGCGACGGCTACTGCAAGGGCAAGGGTGGATCCATGCACGTGGCCTGCCTGGCCCTGGGGATGCTGGGCGCGGATGCCGTGGTCGGGGCCAATGCGCCGATCACCACCGGCGCGGCGCTGGCAGCGCGACTGAAGGGCGAGGACCGCGTCGGGATCAGCTTTTTCGGCGACGGCGCCGCCAGCCAAGGGGTCGTGCTGGAGGCGCTCAACATCGCCGCCGTGTCCAAGCTACCCGTCGTCTTCATCTGCGAGAACAACCAGTGGGCCTTATCCACCTCGATCCAGTCCACGCTCTCCGTGCCCGACGTAGCCACCCGCGCCCAGGGGTTCGGGCTGCCGAGCGTCATCGTAGACGGTCAAGATGCCCTCGCCATGCATGAAGCGGCCCAGGAGGCAATTGACCGCGCCCGCGCCGGTGACGGTCCGACCCTGATCGAGGCCAAGACCTATCGCTTCCACACCCACTCCGCCTTTGCGACCAAAGACCCCCGCGCGGCCGACGAAGTGGCCTTCTGGAAGAGCCGCGATCCCATCGAAATCCTCGGCGCCAAGCTGCTCGACGCCGGCGTGCTCACCGCGGCCGAACTGGATGCGCTGCGTGCCCACGAAGCGGCCCTGGCCCAAGAAGCGGCCGACTTTGCCGTCGCCAGCCCGTATCCCGCACCGGAAGAGGCCTTGACCGACGTGTTCTTGCCGTCCGAGACGGAGAGCTACAGCGAGCCGGGTCACCCGGCGCCGGAATCCGGTGTGCGGCAACTCAACATGGTCGAAGCACTCAACGAGGCCCTGCACGAGGAGATGGCGCGCGACTCGACCGTGTTCATCATGGGTGAGGACATCGGCAACATCGGTGGCCTGTTCGGTGTCACCGGTGGCCTGCTGGAGCGGTTCGGCGAGGAGCGCATCCGCGAGATGCCGATTGCCGAGCCGGGCTACACCGGCGTCGGCGTCGGCGCGGCCATTGCCGGCGCGCATCCCGTCGTCGAGATACAGGTGATGGACTTCCTCTCCCTGACGATGGACCAGCTCGCCAACCACGCCGCCAAGCTCCGCTACATGACCGGCGGTCAGGCGTCGGTGCCGATGGTGCTGCGTGGTGTCGTGATGACCGGCATCGGCCTGGCGGCGCAGCATTCGCAGAGCCTCGAAGCGTGGGTGGCGCACATTCCGGGCCTCAAGGTCATCATGCCCAGCACACCCTACGACGCCAAGGGTCTCATGAAGAGCGCCATCCGCGACGGCAACCCGGTCGTCTGCTTCGAGAAGCGCCTGCTCTACGCCGCGGCCGGTCCGGTGCCGGAGGAGGAATACCTGGTGCCCTTTGGTCAGGCTGCCGTCCGCCGGACCGGCGACGATCTGACGATTGTCGCCAGCGGCCTGTCGGCACAGATGGCTATTGAGGCCGCTGAGACGCTGGCCGCCGAGGGCATCGAGGCCGAGGTGATTGACCTGCGGACTTTGGTCCCGCTCGATATGGACACGATCATCGAGTCTGTCGCCAAGACCCACCGCGTGATCGTCGCCAACGACGGCTATCGCAACTGCGGCTTTGCTGCCGAGGTGATGGCGCGGATCATGGAGCAGGGGTTCGACTATCTGGACGCGCCGGTCATGCGCGTGACCTCGGAGGACGTGCCGATCCCCTGCTCCGAGGCCCTGGAGCAGGTCGCACTGATTAGCGCCGACAAGATCGCCACCGCTGCCCGCGACCTACTGGAAGCCTAGCCTCCGAGGCCCCGTCCCCCTGCGAAGCGGGGGGACCATAGGGGGGCCTGTATCCTACACGGCCCTCTCCTCCCAGTTCAAGCCGCCTCTTCCCCCGCCATCGTGCGGTCAAACAGCTCGACGACCTCCTCGGACGGCTTAACCGTTAGGAGCGTGACCGCGACGGCCACCAGTATCGCCAGCAGGAAGCCAGGCGTGGCCGGCTGAATGTCCCATAGCCCGCCGGGACCGCCGGAGAGGTATCCCCAGATGGAGGAAACGACCGTGCCGGTAAGAATGGACGCTAACGCGCCCCAAAAGTTGAACCGGCGCCAATAGAGCGCCAGCAACGTGACCGGCCCAAACGCCGCGCCCATGCCGCCCCAGGCGTAAGCAACCAAGGTGGATACCGATTCCGGGTTGAATATCGAAAGCAGTGCAGCGATGACACCGACGACCACGAGCAACAGGCGGCCCACCCACACGCGGATAAACGCGCCCAGCACGAACACGTATCTCTTCGCATAGATCAGCCGCTTGATGAACGGCAGGTCGTCGGTAGCGACCGCGGAAGCCAGCAGGAGCTGCGAGTCCGCCGTGCTCATCACCGCCGCAATCACCGCCGTCAACAGCAGGCCGGTAATCGCGGGGATGAAGAACGTTTCCGAAGCCACGAGGAAGACTCGCTCCGGGTCCGCCGTGACTTCTGCCAGCATATTCGCTTGCGACAGGGCGGGGAGCGCCACCAACCCCAGGAGTAGCCCGAACGAGAACATCAAGAGAATCCAGGCGGTACCGAGGTCGCGGCTCGGTGCAATCTGCTCCTCGCTCTCCACCGCCATGAACCGCTGCAAGACCCGCTGCGAGCCGAAGTACCCCGCTCCCCAGCCGGCTGCGGACAACAGGAAGAAGAAGGTGATCGGCTCACCGTCGGCATCGGTCAGCGGATTCCAGAAACCGGCTGGCACGTCGCCGGTACCCTGGAAGGGGTTGCCGGCCATGGCAATCAACGTCACAGGCAGGATGATGAAGCCGCCCAGCATGATGAGCGCTTGAAATACGTCCGTCCGCGAGACGGCGAGAAACCCGCCAATGAACGTATAGGACGCCACCGCGATCAGCGTCACGATGATGCCGGTGTTGTAGCCCAGCCCGAACACCGTCTCCAAGAGCTTGGCGCCAGCGATCAGACCGGAGCTAATGTAGAAAATCACGAAGAACACGGTGATGAAGCCCGAGAGCGTTCGCAACACCCCCGTCCGATCTCGGAAGCGCCGCTCGAAGAACTCCGGCAAGGTCAGCGAGTCTTCCGCGGCGATGGTAAAGCGGCGCAGCCGCTTGGCCAGGACCTTCCACGTGAGCCAGCTGCCGAGCACAAGGCCCACCAACGTCCACAGCTCGATCAGGCCGTGCTGGAACGCCAAGGCCGGGAACACCAACATGGTCCAGCCACTCAACGCCGACGAACCGGCACTCAACGCCGAGGTGATTCGACCCACCCGCCGGCCGGCCAGGACATAGTCCGACATCTCCTGCATCCCGCGGGCGCGGGCTACCGCTATGCCGATCAGCACCAGAAAATAGATGACAAAGACGGTCAGAATCCAAGGACTGAATTCCATGCTGACCTCCTGCAGTCAGTGTATTAAGTCCGGGCAAAGATACCGAGTGGGCAAGGTCGGAGCAACAACACTCGAGACTGCTTGGTCAGTTCAAATGCCCAGTCATCGCCGCCGGATACGGGCTAGGGCAGCGGCGCCGCCCGCGGCTTGGCTTTCAACTCCTCTGTAGTGTGCAAGAGTAGCGAGGCCCCTTTGGTTGCGACGAGCACCACCGGCAAGCTCCCCCTCTCATTCGTCCGGGGGTGGAGCGAGGGCCGGTGGCTGAGGCCGGATTAGACTTGGTCGCTCGCTGCCATTGACCGGTCAAATAACTCCACGACCTCCTCGGACGGCTTGGCTGTCAAAAGAGTGACCGCGATAGCCACCGGGAACGCGAGCAGGAAACCGGGCGTGGCCGGCTGAATGTCCATGATCCCACCGGGTCCTCCCGAATAGTATCCCCAGATAGTGGAGACGACCGTGCCGGTGATGATGGACGCCAGTGCGCCCCAGAAATTGAACCGGCGCCAATACAGCGCCAGAATTGTCACCGGGCCAAACGCTGCGCCCATGCCACCCCAAGCGTAGGCCACCAAGTTGAGAACCGATTCCGGGTGGAGTATCGAAAGGAGGGCGGCGATGATGCCTACGATCACGAGCAGCAGGCGGCCCAGCCAAACGCGGACAAAGGCTCCCAGCACATAGACGTACCGCTTCGCGTAGGCGAGCCTCCTGATCAACGGCAGGTCGTCAGTAGCGACCGCGGAAGCCAAGAGCAATTGCGAATCCGCTGTGCTCATCACGGCTGCAATCACCGCCGTGAGCAAGACGCCGGCCACTATGGGATGAAAGAATAGCTCCGATACCACCAGATAGACCCGCTCCGGATCCTCCATGACCTCCGCCAGCGCACCCGCTTTCGCCAGAGCGGCGAACGCCATCACCCCTAGCAGCAGTCCGAAGATGTACGTTAAGAAACTCCATGCCGTACCCAGGTCACGACTGGCCGGTATCTTCGCTTCGCTCTCCACCGCCATGAACCGCTGCAAGATCCGCTGAGAGCCGAACGCGCCCAACCCCCACCCGGCGACCGAGAGCAGGAAGAAAACACCGATCGGCTCCCCGGCGGCATCGGTCAGCGGATTCCAGAAACCGGCAGAGACCGCTCCGGTCGTCTGGAAGGGATTGTCCGTGATGAAGATCAACGTGATCACCATGATGATGAAGCTGCCCGCCATCAGGATGGCCTGAAATACGTCGGTCCTGGAGACTGCCAAGAAGCCGCCGATCAGGGTGTACGAGGCCACGGCGAAAAACGTCAGCAGGATACCCACCGTCTCGTCCAGCCCGAATATCGTATTGAGGAGCTTGGAGCCGGCGATCATACCGGAGCTGACGTAGAAAATGACAAAGAAGACGGTGACAAATGCGGTAATAGTCCGCAGCACTCCCGTCCGATCATTGAAGCGTCGTTCGAAGAACTCCGGCAACGTGAGCGAGTCTTCGGCGGCGATGGTGAAGCGGCGCAACCGCTTGGCTACGATTTGCCAGTTCAACCACAGACCAAACACAATGCAAACGATCAGCCACACTTGGATGAGGCCGCCTTGGAAGGCCAGGGCAGGCAGTACCAGCATCGTCCAGCCGCTCGACGTTGATGCGCCGGTGCTCAATGCCGACGTGATGATGCCGATCCGCCGGCCGCCCAGGACGTAGTCCGACATCTCCTGCATCCCGCGGGCACGGGCTACCGCTATGCCGATCAGCGCCACGAAGTAGACCAGGAAGACGGTGACAATCCAGGGACTGAACTCCATGCCGGTACCTCCGAATATCGAGTGAGAAAAGTGTGTCTAGCGCAACAAGTTGCGGCAACATCTTTTGCGGCCGCCGGGTCAGCTCGACGCACCGTCAGGGCCGGCCGCCGATGGCTCGGCCTCGGGCTGCTCCCGGGGTGGCAAGAGGAGCGAAGCAGCGACCGATACGATGAGCACCAAAGCGATCACGCCCAGGGAAATGGCCGTCGGCAGTTCGTAGTGGAACCACATCTCCAACAGGTCCTTAGTGAGCATCTTCAGCCCGACGAGCGCCAGAATGATGCCGAGTCCCATGCTGAGATAGTCCAGCGTGCGGAGCATACCGGCCAGCAGAAAGTACAGCGCCCGCAGCCCCAGGATAGCGAACACATTCGAGGTGAAGACGATGAACGGATCGGTTGTGATCCCCAGAATGGCCGGTACCGAGTCGACGGCGAACACCACGTCCGTCGTCTCGACGACGACGAGCACCGCCAACATCGGCGTGGCCATCAGTTTGCCGGCGTGCCGCACGAAGAAGCGCTGGCCATGGTATTCATCGGTCAGCGGCACCAAACGACGCAGCAGCCGCAGCACCGGGTTCTCCCCCGGCTCGACCTCGACCCCGCTGTTCCGCGCCAGCTTGATCCCCGTGTACACGAGAAATGCCCCCAGCACGTAGAACATCCAGTGAAAGTTCTGCAGGAGCGCCACGCCGGCGAAAATGAAAACTCCCCGGAAGAACATCGCGCCCAAAATGCCCCAGAACAAGACGCGGTGCTGATACTCCGGCGCCACGGCGAAGTACGTGAAGATCAACGCGAAGACGAACACGTTGTCTACGGAGAGGCTGTACTCGACGAGGTAGCCGGTGATGTATGCCAGACTTGGCTCCGACCCCTGCCAAAACCACAGTAGCACTGCAAACGAGAGGCCGAGTGTCACCCAGCCCGCCGTCCACATTCCGGCCTCGCGGGTCGAAACCACGTGCGCCTTGCGGTTGAGCACGAGAAGATCAAAGCACAGTAACGACAGGATGACGGCGATGAAGACAACCCAAACCCACCATTCGACCTCTACCATCAGGCTTCACTCCCCACGGCGCGATCAAAATGCCGACGGCCGTTGCAGCTCCGTTGGAAGCGGCACCGTCGGCTCCACGCACACGCTTGTGGTAGTCTAGCCGAAGTGTACCCGCTACGGTGCCGTTTACCGTAGCAGTACACGCATAGGCCGGGCAGCAAGGAGTTGACCATGCCCTACCTGAACCCGCAAGACGCCAACAACGAGATCAGCACGATGATCGCGGCGATCAAAGCCAGGCGCGGTCCGCCACCGTGGCGGGAGCCGCTCGTTGCCACGCCGGCCTTTCGGCAAGTGCTCCTGTACTGGATGCCGGGCGAGCAGCTTACTCCCCACTGGCACCCTCGTGCCAGCGAATCGTTCCTGGTGCTGGAGGGGAGCGGCACGTTCAAGATTGGTGACGCCCCACCAGTCGAGGTGCAGCCGGGCAACTGCCTGCTCGCGCTACCCGGCGTCCCGCACGAGATAGCGGTCAGTGCGACCGAACCGTTGCTTGTCCTCGCCACGGTCGCCCCCAACGAGCCGGACGACACCTACGAATAGGCCACGCAAGTCCAGCCGGGGAGCAGTGGCCGGAGCCGACATGTCTCGACGAACGAGGCCCTAGCTCACCCGGCGGCTATCCGGAGCAGCCCGGCGCGACGCCCGCTCGGCGAGGAAGTCGTCGCTGTAGAAGCCGGCCTCCTGGCCGCGATACACCGTCACCAGGAAGTCATCGCGGGCCACCTCGGCCGAGAGCACGAGCGCCTCGTCAATCCGCTCGATGAGGTCGAGTAGCGCCCCCTCGGTCATATCCTCTTCCAGGATGAGCGAGGCATATACGTCGCGCTGCGTATAGTGCAAGTCAACGTGCCCGATCCGCTGCTCCCCGTCGAGCAGATGATAGCCCTCCGAGGCAGCGGTGCGATACTGTCGCTCAAACCGCACGCTTTCGCTCATTTTGGTCACTTTGTGCCAACCCGGCGGTCAGGTGGTCGCTCACTCGCGGCTAGGTCCCCAACTCCGCAAAGTCTAACCCTAAATCGAGGGCCGGCGCAGAGTGGGTCAGCGCACCTACTGATATGATGTCCACGCCGGCCTCAGCGTAGGCCCGCACCGTCTCCAATGTCACTTGCCCCGAGGCCTCCGTGATCGCGCGGCCGGCCACCAGTCCGACTGCGGTTTCCGCTTGCTCCGGTGACATATTGTCGAACGTGATCGCGTCGGCACCCGCAGCGAGCGCCTCCTCGACTTGCGCCAGCGTGTCCACCTCCACCTGCACCCGCACCGTGTGCGGTGCGTAGGCCCGTGCTCGCTCAATAGCAGTGCGGACCGAGCCGGCTACCAGCAGGTGATTGTCCTTGATGAGGATACCGTCGTAGAGCGCCTGGCGATGGTTACGCCCCCCACCGGCACGCACAGCGTACTTCTCCAGCACACGCAGGCCCGGCGTCGTCTTGCGGGTCTCGACGATAGTCGCGCCGGTACCCTCGATGGCAGCGACGTACCGGGCCGTCAGCGTTGCGACTCCCGACAGCCGCTGGACGAAGTTGAGCGCCACCCGCTCCGCCGTCAGGATGCCGCGCGCCGGCCCCTGCACCGTCAACACGCGCTGACCGGGTGCCAGCCGCGAGCCGTCTCGCCGGTGGTACTCGACCTCCACCCGCGGCTCTACCAGCGAGAAGGTAAGGGCGGCCACCTCGGCCCCCGCCAGCACACCAGCCGTCCGCGCGACCAGATGTGCCACGGCGCGGGCGCTCCGCGGCACCACTGCCGTTGCCGTGATGTCGCCCGGCCCTACATCCTCCACCAAGGCCTGCCGCACCATCGCCCGCACGACGCCCGGATCGGGCGGCTCCGGGAGGGGCGCATCATGTTGCGTCCCTCCTGGGGATGGTGAGTGCTCCAACATCTCATGCTCCTATCGGACCGTGCTGCCCTGACAGTCAGAGGCTCACCGGGATGATGGATTGCATCGGCGAGAGGGCCGCTAGTTCCGCGAGTAGCTCCGGCGGCACCTGCTCATCCACGTTCATCACCATGATCGACTCGCCGCGCGGCACGTGCCGACCGACCTGCATCCGCGAGATGTTGATGTCCCCGGTGCCCAGCAGGGTCCCCACGCGGCCGATCACGCCGGGACGGTCCCGATGGGTCGTGATCAACAGATGGCCGAACGGATGGATGTCAATATCGAAGTCGTCAATACGCACAATGCGCGGCACGTCACTGATGATCGTGCCGGCGACGAGACGGGCCGTCGCACCGGAATGCACCCGTAGCTCGATCAGGTTGGCATAGTCGCTTGCTCGGTCCGCACCACCTATGTCGGCAGATCGTGCGGAGCGAGCGAGTGAGTTGGCGGCAATCGCACTCTCTTTCCGCTCGCGCACGCGCAAACCTCGGCCGCGCGCCACGTGCCGCGCGTTCACGATGTTCACCCGCTCGTCGGTGATGGGATCAATCAAGCCCTTGAGCGCCGCCGCCGTGAGGGGCGCGCTGTCATGCTCGGCCAGTAGGCCGGACAACGTGACTTCCACCTCGTCAATACGGCCACCCGGCACAGCGCCGCTGACCTGCCGCAAGAAGGAGCCGAGCCGTTCCGCCAGGTCGAGGTACGGCTGGAGCAGTGACAATGCGCCCGGCAGGATGAAGGGCGCGTTCACCGCACCAGCGACGTACTCACCCCGCAGCGCCGCAAGTGTCTGCTCGGCAACGTCCAGCGCCACCCCCCGCTGCGCTTCCTCGGTCGAGGCGCCCAGATGCGGCGTGAGCACCACGTTGGGCGCGTTCAGCAGCGGGCTACAGCGCGGTGGCTCCGTCTCGAACACGTCCACCGCGGCCCCGGCCAACCGCCCGGCCGTGAGGGCCGCGGCCAAGGCGTGCTCGTCTACGATTCCGCCGCGCGCGCAGTTGACGAGGCGTGCCGTGGGCTTGAGCAAGGCCAGCTTGTCGGCATCCAGGAGGCCGGCGGTGCTACTGGTCAGCGGAGCATGAACCGAGACGAAGTCGGCGCGCCGCAGCAGGTCCTCCAGGCCGGACAACTGCACACCGACCTGTTGAGCGCGATCCTCGGAGACAAACGGGTCGTGCGCGAGCACGGTCATCTCGAATGCCTGTGCCCGCCGCGCGACTAGGCTGCCGATCCGCCCCAGACCGATGATGCCGAGGATTTTGCCGCGTAGCTCGACACCGACAAACTCACCACGCTCCCATTGCTTCTGGAGCACGGCAGCGTGCGCCGCCGGCACGTGTCGGGCCAGCGACAGGATCAAGGCCAGCGTATGCTCTACGGCCGCGTGCGTGTTGGCGGTCGCGGCATTGACAACAATGACCCCGCGGCGCGTGGCCTCCGCGAGATCAATGTTGTCCACGCCCGTTCCGGCACGCCCGACGATGCGGAGCCGCTGGCCGGCGGCAAGCACCTTGGCCGTGACGGGCGCTTGGCTCCGCACGATCAGGGCATCGAAACGGGGCATGCGGGCGATCAGCTGTTGCTCGTCCAGGCCATTGGCAACGACCACCTCGGCTTGCTCGTGCAGCAGCGCCAGCCCCTCGCCCGCCAGTCCGTCGGCCACGAGCACGGTCGGGCACGACTGGGGGCGCGAGCCGGAACGGTAGCGCGGTGTCGTATCAGCCATCACCCAGCTCATGGGCCAACGCTTGCAAGACGCGCCGGATCGCCGCCCGGTTGACCCGGCCCAAGTGCCCGACGCGGATGATCTCGTCGGTCCACTTGCCCTGACCGCGAGCGAGGACAATCCCGTGACGCTCGCGGACCCGTCGTAGCAAGTCCGAGGGCGCTACATCCGGCGGGGGACGCGCCGCGGTGACGGTATTCGAGGCATGCGCCGGGTCCGCCGCCAGCGCAAACCCCAAGCGGGCGAGGCCGCGGCGCGTATAGCCGCCGACCTGCCGATGGCGCTCATAGACCGCCGCCAGTCCCTCATTCTCGATGATCTCAAGCGCAGCCCGCAGCGCGAACATCTGTGTCAGTGGCGGTGTGTACGGCGTCACCCCTCGCGCCTGTGCCTCACGCTGCGCCTGGAAATCCCAGTAGTAGCGCGGCAGTTGCGCGGTGTCCGCCAACGCCCAGGCCCGCGGACCGACGCCCACCAGCAACAGGCTCGGCGGCACCATCCAGGCTTTCTGCGAGCCGGTTACCACCACGTCAACGCCCAACTCGTCCATCGCAAACGGCAACGCCGCCAGCGAGCTGACTCCATCCACCAGCAGCAGCGCATCGCTGTGCTCATGCACCGCAGCCGCGACGGCCGCGAGATCGTTCGTCACGCCGGTACTCGTCTCGTTGTGTGTAATCAAGACCGCTCGCGTTGCTGGCGCCGTCTGCAATCGGCGCCGCACCTCGTCCGGGTCGGCCGCCTGTCCCCACTCGACTTCATACCGTTCGACCGCGAGGCCGAAACTGTCGGCAATGTCCGCGTAGCGGTCGCCGAACGCGCCAATCGTGATGGCCAGGACGCGATCACCGGGCGAGAGCGTGTTGACGAGCGACGCCTCCAGCCCGCCGGTGCCCGACCCGGGGAAGAACAGCACGTCATGTTCGGTCCGCAAGACGCGCCGGACGCCGGCCGTGAGGTCCGCCAGCAGCGCCGCGAACTCCGGCCCCCGGTGGTTAATCATCGGCGACGCCAGGGCACGGCGCACTGCCGCCGGCAGCGGGGTGGGGCCGGGGATACGCAAATCGCGGTCCGTGCGCCGGACCGCGCCAGGATTCACTTCAGTCATAGTAGCCAAACTATAACTGCCGCGATTCCCGATCAGCAAGGCGCCAAGAGTGTATCCGACCCGGATTGCTGCGTAAGCGGGAATGACCGGGCGGCAGACACCTATCGCCGCAGCAATACGACGCGCCTGCTACCATTGGTCATCCGGCCCGATCACGCCGCACGAGGCGCTAGGCATGGTGGATGTACGCGAGATTCGCGAGTTCAGCGAGACCGTCACCGGCAACATCGAGCAGGTCATCGTCGGCAAGCGCGACGTGATCGAGTTGGTGATGGTTGCGCTGCTGTGCGAAGGCCATCTGCTCTTCGAGGATATGCCCGGTACCGGCAAGACCATGCTCGCGCGAGCCGTCGCGGTCTCGCTCGGCCTGGACTTCCACCGCATTCAGTTCACGCCCGACCTGCTACCCAACGATGTCGTCGGCGTCTCGGTCTTCAATCAGCAGACGCTCGAATTCGAGTTCCGCCCCGGCCCGGCGTTCTCGCACGTCCTACTCACCGACGAGATCAACCGCGCCACTCCACGGACGCAATCCGCCTTGTTGGAGGCGATGGGTGAGCAGCAAATCTCGGTGGACGGCGTTTCGCGGACGTTGCCGCGCCCCTTCCTCGTTATGGCCACGCAGAATCCCATCGAGTACGAGGGGACCTTCCCGCTCCCGGAGGCGCAGCTCGACCGCTTCTTCATGCGGTTGTCGCTCGGCTATGCCTCTGCGGACGACGAGCGCACGATCCTGCACAATCTGCAGCGCGAGCATCCCATCGAATCGCTGGAGCAGGTCGTAGACGGGCGCCTCCTCCTCCGGCTTCAGCGGGCGGTCTGGGACATTCACGTGGACGACACGGTGCGCGACTACCTCATCGAACTGGTGCAAGCTACGCGAGAGCACGACGAGCTAATCCTCGGTGCCAGTACGCGCGGCACCATCGGGCTGTTCAAGGCCGTGCAGGCGTATGCGGCGCTGCAAAACCGCGACTACGTGATCCCGGACGACGTGAAGCGGCTGGCCGTCTGCTCACTGGCCCACCGCCTGATCGTCAAGCCGGAGAGCGCCCTGCGCGGCCGCACGGCGGACAGCATCGTCAGCAACATTCTGGAACGCGAGACGGTCACACTGAGCCAGTAGCGGTCAGCACTCGGCTATCAGCGCGCTCACGACCGCAGGCACAAGGCGAACGGCTGGAGGGCGAACCGGTGCAAGGACTATTCCTTTTTCTGATTGGCCTCGTCGTCATCGCCTCCATGTTCCGTATCTCCTTCTACTATTTCATCGCCTACTTTCTCGGCTTTGTCGTGCTGCTCGCCTGGCTGTGGGTACGACACACGAGTCGGCGCATCGCCCTCCGCCGCGAGTTCGCCGGCCATGCGTTCCAAGGTGAGAAGGTCACGTTCAAGCTCCGGCTCTCCAACCGCAGCCGGCTGCCACTGCCTTGGCTCAAGGTCGAAGACCGGCTGCCGCAACCGTTAACTACGACCGATGCCTTCCGAGCCGTCGTGACGCTCGGGCCGCGCCTCTCCCGTACCGTCACCTACGAACTGGTTGCCAAGACCCGCGGCTACTTCCCGGTCGGCCCGGCACAGCTACACTTTGGCGATGTCTTCGGCTTCTTCGAGCGGATGCTGTCTACCCAGACACCGCACTACCTGACCGTCTACCCGAAGATCATCCCGCTCGCCGACCTGGACCTCCCCTCACGCTCGCCGTTCGGCCAGTTTCGCACCAACGAGATTATCTACGAGGACCCCTCGCGCGTCGCCGGCGTGCGCGACTACTTGCGTGGGGACTCGTGGCGCCGGATCAACTGGCGGGCGACGGCAACGCTGGGCCGCTTGCAAGTCAAGAAGTACGAGCCGGCCATCACCCTCGACACGATGCTGTTCCTCAACCTCAACCCCGCCGAGTTCGAGGAGCACTATCTGGACCCGGCCTCCGAGTTGGCGATCAGCCTCACCGCCTCGCTGGCACACCACCTCGCCAATCGGCGCCAGTCGGTCGGACTGGTACTCAACGGCCGGGATCGCTCCGTGCCGCTCCCACCGCCGCAGCGGACGCCGTTCGACTTCACGTTCTCGACTGAGGACGATGAAGAAACGGACGATGAAGAGACCACCGTAGAGGGCCGGAGCCACGATGATCTCACCGACTTCCATCCACTGCTCGACGAAGAGCTACCCCCGGTCGTGGTACCGCCGGGGAAGACCCGCGCGCATCTGATGCGGATACTCGAGGTCCTCGCGCGTGCCGAGGCCCGTGGCGTCGAGCCATTTTCCCAGGTGCTCCGCCGCTACACCGCGGACCTGCCCTGGGGCTGCACCATTGTCGCCATCGCCTGGGGAAGATCGCCCGGCCTGCAAGAAACGCTCGTTGCGCTGCGCCGGGCCAACTTCCACGTCGTCCTGCTGCTCGTGCGGTTTGGCCCGCCCGACGACTTCCTGGGCGCGATGCGCGCGCAGGGGATTGCCTGCCAGGAGATTCGGGGAGAAGAAGATGTCCGTCGGATCCATGCTCGGGTCGCAATGGCTTGGTAATCGCGGCCTCCAGCGTGGCCTCGTGTGTGGCATGTACGCCTGCGTGGCCGCGGCACTGTGGCAACTGCTGCTCCGCGCCGGCGCCAGCGAAGCGCAGGCCGTCGCCACCACCCTGGCCTCGTTCGTGACGTTCGTCGCCGGCATCCTGCTAGGGGGCCGGAGTAGCTCGCAGCCGTACCGACCGACCGGCAACCTCGGGCCGCGGGACTGGCTGCTGATGCTCGTGCCCATCATGCTCTTGCTGCGCTTTCTCCCCTACATCGGCCTGGGCGGCGAGCAGCTCGCCTCCGATATGACCCAGTGGCGCAGCAACCCGACCAGCTTTTTCGACTTCAGCCTCATCGGATCGGCGCTCGTGCTCCTAGGCGTCTGGATGTACGCCTTGGCCGTGGCCCGCAACCTGGAGCTACTGTCGCTCCAGCCGGGCGAGCTACCCCCGACCGCCGGCACGGTCGAATACCACGACTGGCTCGACAGTCCCTACCGCTACGTGGACCACGCCGGCGCCTGGCAAGGACTCATGGGCCGCTTCCTCGGTGGCGGAGTGATCCTCATGCTCATCCTGGGCATCGCCGAACTAGGACCAAACCTCCTTATTCCCGACCGCCCACTCCGGACCGACCCCATGCTGCTGCTGCTGCTTTACTTCCTCCTCGGCCTGGTCCTCGCGGCCCAGACCGGACTGGACCGACTCCGCGCCGACTGGATTCGCAGCGGCGCGGCGGTGCAGCCGGGGATGATCCCACGCTGGCTGGTCGCTGGCACTATGCTGATGCTGTGTGGCTTGGCCCTGGCCCTACTCCTGCCGACCACCCTGGCCGAGGACGCAGTGGGGTCGCTGCCGCTGCTCGGCCAACTGCTCGCGCCCATCTTTGCTTTGGTGAAGCTGGTTCTGAGTGGGCTGGCGTGGCTCTTCAGCAATCTCTTGGCCCTGCTGCTCGCGCCGCTAACGTGGTTCCTACCCGACGCCCAGCTCCCCACGCCAGAGCCGGAATTGGCCTCGCAGGAGACCATCGAACAGGGAGAGGGCCAGGCTATCGAAGCTGGGTCGCTGCAGCAAGAACCAACTTGGCTCAACATCATCTGGCGCTTGCTCACTTTTGGCATCCCCGGCGCCATTGCCGCAGTCATCGCGCTCTATGCGCTCTGGAATGCGTGGCGCAAGCGGCGCGACATCCGGGTATTGCTGGCAAGTGCCTGGGGCGAGGCCGTCGATTCACTCCGCGATGTCCTCACCATCCTCATTGCCTGGGTGTGGCGCGCCGCCGCAGCGCAGCGGCCGCGGCGGCGACGACGCGCACGGGCCAAGCGCCGCGAGCAGCAGCAGGGGATAGCAGACCTCGATTTCCCTGAGCTAGGGCGGCGCGCGCTCAACCGCCTCGCGCCACGCCAGCTACTCATCTACTTCTACCTCTCGATGCTCGCCTGGGCGGCTAAACTGGGCTGGGGACGGCAGGAAAGTGACACCGCCTACGAGGCCAGCACGCAGCTCACCCGCCACCTGCCGCAGCAGCGCGAGCCTATCGCGTCGCTGACCGAGGCCTTTGTCCGGGCGCGGTACAGCCAAGCAGCAGTCAGTAGCGACGAGGCCGCGCTGCTGCGGCAGCCGTGGGATCGGCTGCGGGGCATTCTCCAGCAGAAACGGCGCTTCCAATGGCTGGCCTTCTGGCGGCGCTGACACAGCGGCAGCAGGTGACCGACGTGCGCCAGAGCAGCCCAAACCGGTGGATATTGAGGTGGTGGAAATCCGGCATCCACTGGCCGCTGGTCGTGATGCTCCTAGCACTCGTGCTTTACAGCACCTCACTGGCGCCAACAGTTCTTTGGGGAGACGACGCGGAGCTGCAACGCATCGTAGTCACCGGCGAGCAGCGCACCATTGGGCAGTCCTCTCCGGCAAGCCACCTCCTGTGGCTGACGCTCGCTTCCTGGTTTGTGCGTGCGTCCACCGTGCCGGGCGACCTCGCCGGGCGTGTGAACTTTGTCTCGGCGCTCTGTGCCGCGCTGACGGTCCTGTTCGTTTACCTGGCAACTGCCGAAATCACTCGCCAGGTATCAAGCCGACAAAGGCGACCCAGCACACAAGCCGACAGACTTGCCCGGATTAGGCCAACCTGGCCGTCAGTGGCCGGGATCGCGGCGGCCGCCGCTCTCGCCTTGTCCCATACTTTCTGGCTACTGGCCGTGCGGCCGAATGTCTACACGCTCCAGACAGCGCTCATCGCCGCGGCGCTATGGCTCGTCCTGCGGTGGCGCGCTCCCCCTCATCGGCCGTGGTTGCCGGCGGCAGCGGCCGGCCTGCTCGGATTGGCGCTCTTCAACCACGCGCTGGTGCTGGCCTCCGTGCCGGGATTTGTGTGGCTCGTGATGGTAATTCCCCGCTCTGCCAGGCGCCAATTGGTAGCGGCTGTGTTGTTGACGGCTGCGCTTGCACTGATCGCCCTGACGGGGGCAGCGTTGCGAGGCTTGCCGGTGATCGACTTGCTCGGCGCCATGGCCAGCTACCGCGTGCAACTTCCGTTGCTGCGGGACGTGCTGCTCCTGCCCGCCTACTTGGCCTACCAGTTCCCGTTTTCGCTGCCGCTGGCACTCCTCGGCGCGGGGTGGCTGTGGCGCCGGGACCGAGCAGTGCTCCTCGGCCTGCTCGTTTTGTACCTAGGTAATGCGCTCCTGATGCTCACACGCCACCATCCCGGCATGTACGTGCGCGACCAATTTCTCTTCTACCTCGCGTCGTACCTGCCCGTAGCACTCTCAATCGGCCTCGGTGCAGCCGTGCTCGCGGTCACGGCGACCTCCTGGCGACAGCGGCCGTGGCGCCTAGCCGCGGCGCTCGGTGTAGCAGTTCTGATTGCCGCCCCGGTAGCCATCTATCCGCTGGCAGCCCGCTTCGCCGGTGAGGTCAGCCTCAGACTGGCCCCGGCCCGCCACCTGCCGGGCCGCGACCCGGTGAGCTTCTACCTCTTACCCTGGAAAACGGGTTACCACGGGGCACGAGAATTCGGCCACGCGGCACTCACCGGCTTGCCACGCGACGCGGTCGTCGTCGCCGACTGGCTGCCGTTCCATACGCTCCGCTATCTCCAAGCAATTGAGGGTCTGCGGACCGACATAACGATAACGCAGCTTAATGCCGGCGATAATGTGCAGTTGCGTTACTTGCTGGACCAGGAGCGCGGGCGCCCACTCTACCTCGCCGACAATAGCCCGTTTCCCTACTACGAACGCGCAGCAATAGAGCGCTGCTTTCGTATTGAGCCGGACGGTGTGCTCTACCGCCTCGAACGACGCCGGAATACGCCCTGCCCCTCACAGTGACCAATGGTCAGGTCGAAGGCGGCCAACCACTAACATCAACCGAGCACCAGAGCGGGCAGGAGTTGCGGACAGCCTTACCGGGATTTATCCTGCGGTTAATACTCGCCTGTTATACCTTGGTGGTAGGTGGTCTCGCGGCGGATGGCTGCACAGGCGAGTGCAAGGCACCGGTCGGTGCTTGCCGGACTGCGCCGAGTGTAGCCCTCCATGCCGTTGTGCCGTGTTCATGGTACTTTCATAGCGGCAGCGATCCTGCGGATGTCAGTCGATGAGAGGCCGCCATGAGAACACCAGCCAAAACCCGGCGTCGCTGGCTGCTGATGGTCCTCGCAGTGCTTAGTACGGGCTGCACGCTCGGAGAAACGCGCGGCGACCGTGAGCGCAGTCACGCCAACCGGTGGTAATCGCGCGCTCCGAGGAGGAGGTCCCTCAGTGTCTCCAGCAAGCAATCCCTACGGCGATGATGCAAAGATCGCACAAGCAGTAACCGACCCCGTGACCAGCGGCCGACTACGCACATTTCTCCTGGATCGTCGGCGCTCACTGGCTGCGCTGGTGGCGCTGGTAGCCGTAAGCTGCGGCCCGGAAGAGGGTGACGACGGCCAGGCTGCCCCGGCGGCGCCACAGCCAGCGGCCGTGGCAAACACCCCGGCACCGACCGCTGCGGCTCCCGCGGCGACGACCGCTCCGGCACCGGCTGCCGGTGCCACGCGCTTCCAAGTCGCGGGGGATCGCTCGCTGGCCAGCTACACCACCCGTGAGAAGTTCTTCGACCAACCCTCACCTATCTTCGTCACCGGCACGACCTCCGCCATCTCCGGTGACCTCCACCTCGACCGCACCACCTGGCAGCCGGCCGCCGATCCGCCCTCCGTCATCACCGTAGACCTGCGGACCCTCCAGACCGATAGCTCGCGCCGCGACAACGCGATCCGGGGGCGGTTCTTGGAGTCCAACACGTATCCAATGGCGACGTTCGTGCTCAAGCGGGTGGCGGGTGTGCCGCAGTCGTACCAGGAGGGAACCGAGGTGACGGTAGTGCTGGAAGGGGAGTTGACGGTGCGGGAGATCACCAAACCGGTTTCCTGGCAAGGGACGGCCAAGCTGGAGGGCAACACGCTGACGGGCAAGGTGGGGACGAGCGAGCTGAAGTACGCGGACTTCGGGATCCCGCAGATCACGATTCGGATTTTGGCGGTCGAGGACTGGTTCAAGCTGGACATGGAGCTGACCGCCGTAGCGCAGTAGCCAGCATGGAACGGCACAGCGGATCGGCAGCAACCGGCCCGCTCCCTAACCGGATGCACTCCAGAGGCAACCGCTGTCGTCGTGCTACTATGGTGGGCCAAGGGATAGGGTTGTTAACCATCTGCGCGCTGAGGGGGACGAGGGCATGATTGAGGTCGTCGGCTTGATGCACCACGCAATACCCATCGGGAAAGGCGATACCGACGCGCTGGTGAAGGCCAAGGAGTTCTATGGTGAGTTGCTCGGCTTGCCCCTCGATACGGGGCGCCCGGACATCCCGGGGACACCGGGCTACTGGTACAATGTTCCGAGCGGTCCACGCCCATCCTCCGCTGGGAAGGAAGATAGCCGCGCGGTTGGCCCCCCGCCGGCGCACCTGCGACAGATCCATCTCATCGGGCGACCGAACGGGGCACCGGCGGACGACACCGACGCGCAAGAACCCATGAGCCGCAAGGTGGCCCACCTAGCACTGGCCGTCACCAGCTTGGCTGCCGCCAAGAACGCCCTGGACCAGCGCGATATCCCCTACCTTGTCCAGACGGCTGCGGTCGGCGCGGAGCAGGTGTTTTTCTTCGATCCCTTTGGCAATCAGATCGAGCTGCAAGAAGCCCGTGAGCGTTGACGGTGACTGCGAGTATCACCGCCGACATGCTATTCTGTGGTAGAGGACATGACCACACACCCACGCCGATCCGGGGACGGTATGCGCTGAAACTCCCCGTTCGATACAACGGTGCCTCGATGAACGGTCCGGTGCGGATGGCGAGGCATCGTTGGGAAACCTTGGAGGCAAACGATGGCACGTCGGCCAGGTGATCCACCCCCTGCCCCTGAAGAAAACGGTGACGACCAACCACGCGAACGCCGCGTCTACGGCGGGCCGCCGGAGGAGCCACCGCGCCGCCGCTTTGGCGGTGGTGGCGGTCGCGGCGGTGGGGACGGCGAGGACTTCGAAGACTATGTGCGGGGCATCATCCGCAGTGGCCGCTGGTCCGGCCTCCTGCGGCGCGGCGCGGGACTCTGGGTCGTCCTCGTCGTCGTCATCATCGGCGGCTGGCTCGCCACCGGGTTCTATCAGGTTGGCCCCGGCGAGCAGGGAGTCGTGCGTCAGTTCGGCAAGCTCGCCGATCAGACCGACCCCGGCCTGCGCTATCACCTCCCCTGGCCCATCCAGCGCGTAGACGTGGTGAACATGGCCCTCGTGCGACGGCTGGAGCTTGGCTTCCGCTCCGGCGGCGGGGACCGCGCCCAGCGCGTGCCCGAAGAAGCGTTGATGCTGACCGGCGACCAGAATATCGTCGAAGCGCAGATGATCGTCCAGTACCGCGTGCGCGACGCCGCCCGCTACCTCTTCAATGTCCGGGAACCGGAAGAAGTCCTGAAGGACGCCGCGGAGGTGGCCCTGCGGAGCATCGCCGGGAGTACGACGATTGACGACCTCCTGACCATCGGCCGCGCCGACGCTGAAGAGCAAACGCTGGCCTTCATGCAGCGCCAGCTCGACGACTACCAGGCCGGCTTGCTCGTCCAGAACGTCAAGCTCCAGGTCGTAGACGCGCCAGAACAGGTGCGGGACGCTTTCCACGACGTAGTACGCGCCCTGGAGGACCGCGAGCGCCTGATTAACGAGGCCCGCGGCTACGCGGAAGACGTGATCCCGAAGGCTCGCGGTGAAGCCGAGCGGTTAGTGTTCGAGGCCGAGGGCTATCAGCAAGAGCGGATCATCCGCGCCCAGGGCGACGTCTCCAAGTTCATCCAGGTGCTGGAGGAGTACGAGAAAGCTCCCGCAGTGACGCGAGCGCGGCTCTACCTGGAAACGATGAACCAAGTCCTGCCCAACGTCGAGAAGGTCATCACCGATGGACCGATGAGTGACAACATCCTGCCGTTCCTGCCACTCCGGGACGGCACCACTCCTGCCCAAGGCGGAGCGGCCGCAGCGGGATTTGGCAGCTGAGAGGCTCGCGCATACGGACAAGGAAGAGACAAGGATCACACGATGAAACTACTGGGAATCGCCGTACTAGCGTTGGTCATTCTGGCTGCGCTGGCTATGCCACAGGTCTTCTACTTCGTTGACGAGACCGATCAGGTGGTCATCACGCAGTTCCGGCGGCCCGTCCGCACGGTGACGGCGCCGGGTCTGCACACCAAGATACCGTTCATCCAGGCCGTCAACCGCTTCGAGAAGCGTATTCTGCGCTCCGACCCGGCGCCGACGGAATATCTGACCCTCGACAAGAAGCGCGTGATCGTCAACCACGTCTCGCGGTGGCGGATCGTCGAGCCGCTTCAGTTCCTCGAACGCATCCGCACCGAAGGGGCCGCCCTCTCGCGGCTCGATGACATCATCTTCTCACAGCTGCGGGCCGAGTTGGCCAAGCATGAGTTGGAGGAGATCATTGACGAGCGGCGCGAGCCGATCATGGAGAGCGTGACGGCGGCTACCCAGGAGCGCCTCAGTCCCTTCGGCATCGAGATCGTGGACGTGCGGATTAAGCGTGCCGACCTACCGGAGGAAGTCCACGCCAGTGTCTTCAACCGCATGGTCGCCGAGCGCCAGCGCATCGCCAAGCGGTACCGCTCTGAGGGCGAAGAGGAGTCGCGGAAGATTCGCGGCGATACCGACCGCCAGCAGCAAATCATCCTCGCCGAGGCCTATGAGAAGGCCCAGGACTTGCAGGGCCAGGGCGACGCGCGAGCCGCAGCGATCTACGCCGAAGCGTTTGGTCGCGACCCGGAGTTCTACAACTACGTGCGCTCGCTGGAGGCCTACCGCGCGGTGATTGACGACAGCACGCTGCTGATCCTACCCTCCGACACCACGCTGCTCCAGTACCTGCGTAGCCCGGACGCACCTCAAGCGCCAAGCCAGCCGGCCAGCGCCCCTCCGGCAACGTCGCCCCGGCCGGTGACTGCCACCCCGACACCGGTACCGGCCACCGCAACGCCAGCCCCAACTTCGACCCCAGCCACCGCGGCCACCGCGACACCCACTGGCTAGGCGCGGATGACGTTGCCCGGCTATTCCGGTGTCTGTAGGAGTGCAGCCAGACCGTAGTCCCGTCCCCCCGCCGCGGCGGGGGGACCATAGGGGGCTACATCCTACAGAGAGAGGGTTGGGGTAGGTCCGGCCAGCTACCCGTCACGGCCGTGCCGCAGCGCCCGGCCCGGTAGCTTGCCCGTATGGCGGTTGTGGTCCTTGACGAGCACGCCGTTCACAAGCACGTAAGGAATACCCTCCGGGTATGAACGGGGCCGCTCGTAGGTGGCGGTGTCGGTTACACGCTCCGGATCGAAGCACACCACGTCGGCGGCCTGACCTGGCCGGAGCGAGCCGCGATCCCGGAAGCCGAGGATGCGGGCCGGCACCGCCGTCATCTTGCGGACGACCTGCTCCCAGGTGAACAGTCCTAGCTCGCGCGTATAGTGTCCGAGATACCGCGCGAAGGTGCCCCAAGCGCGCGGATGCGGCTGCTCGCCGACCATCACCCCGTCGCTGCCGGCGGTATGCGTCGGGTGCCGCATGATCGCCTGCACGTTGTCCTCGTTCCCCTGGTGCCAGACCATGGTGCTGCCCAACTGCTCCTGAATCAGGAGGTCGCACACCCAATCGAACGGCCGCCGGCCCAATTCGGCTGCCACCTCGCTGACGCGCATCCCGGTGAAGCGCCGGTTGGCCAGCACCGTCATGGCCCCGAGTTGGATGATGGACCAATCTACCGGCACACCCTGCGCCCCGTCCGTCCCGACCACCTCGACCTCATGCCGCAGCCGCTCGCGCGTTGCCGGGTCGCGCAGGCGCGCCAGCAGCGCCTCGTCACCGCCGCGGTAAGCCCACGACGGCAGGATGGCCCACAGGTAGGTGCTCGCCGCGATATAGGGGTAGCTATCCATACTCACCGCGACGCCGCCGGCCCGCGCGCGGTCAATCATGCTGAGGAGCGCGCCACTGCGGCCCTTGTTCAGGGGAAAGGCCAGCTGGGCGTGTGCCAGATGCACCGGCACTCCGGCCCGGCGGCCGATCTCGATGCTCTCACGGTACGCCGCCAGCGCCCCGGCGCCATAGCTGCGGTGATGCGTGCAATAAAACCCGCCGTGCGGCTCGATAGCAGCGCAGAGCGCCACAATCTCGTCGTCGCTGGCGAACATGCCTGGGGGATAGGTCAGCCCGGTCGAGAGACCGACGGCGCCTTCTTCCATCCCTTGCTGGATCAGGTTTTGCATCGCCGCCAGCTCGCCGTCGGTGGGTGGACGGTCGGCAAAGCCCATGACGTTCATGCGGATGGTGCCTTGCCCGATCAATGTCGCAACGTTCGGCGCCACCCGGCCGTCGAGCGCGTCGAGATAGTCGCCGAGACTCCGCCAGCGCCAGGTCACGCCCGGTGGATCGCCGGTGAGCGCCCGCACTTGGCCCCGCACCATCTCCACGCGCTCATCGGTGAGCGGCGCGACACCTAGCCCGTCTTGCCCCAGCACCTCCAGCGTCACGCCCTGCATGATCTTGGCTTCATGCGCCGGCGACGCGAGCAGTTGGATGTCGGAGTGCGTATGCATGTCCACGAAACCGGGACATACCAGCAACCCGGCGGCGTCAATCCGGCGGCGCGCCGGCTCGCGGTGCAGCCCCGGCGCCACGGCGCCAATGCGCCCGGCCCGGATGGCCACGTCGGCGCGAAAGCGCGGTCGGCCCGTGCCGTCCACGATCTCACCACCGGCGATCACCACATCCCACGTGGTGTGGTTTGGGTAGGACATGTTTCTTTGCTCTCCCCTCGTAGGGGTAAGGCGTAGCTGGCTCCGACCAGCCACTCCGGCGCGTCAGGGGCGCAGCGCCGTGAGCACCATCCCGGTATCGTCGGCCGCGTCCACTGTACCCGACGGCTGCGCCTCATGCCGCTGCACCGCGGCAAAGCCCACGGCGGTTAGCAGATGGAGCCAGGTCCGTAGCGGGAAGATACCGCACGTATGGCGGTCGGATTCGATTGACAGGCCCCCGTCCCGCCGGATGAGATACAGAAAAGTCACCTCATACGTCGTATCGGAGTGGTCCGGATCGTAGACGTTCTCCACCATGACGACCTCCGTATCGCCGGCGGTATGCACGGAAGTCCAGGTCCGGTTTTGCCGGAACCGCTCCGGTGTGGCCTCGACAACAGTGAGGAAGACCCCGCCGGGCCGCAACTGGGCAAAGGCCGTCTCGAACGCTGCCCGTAAATCATCCGGCGCGCACATATACGCCACGGCGTCGAAGAGCACTACCGCGTCAAACGCCTCGCCTAAGCGCACCTCGCGCAGATCGCCGACGCGATAGGCGACGTGAGGATTGAGCCGGCGCGCCAAGGCCAGCATCGCCGGGCTGCGGTCCACGCCCGTGACCGCAAAATGCCGCCGCAGGTGATAGTCGTGGTGCCCACCGCCACAGCCCAAGTGCAGCAGCGACCGCACCGGGCGCCGGCTGCGTTGCTCGATCAGCTGGCGATATTCCGCGCACTCCTCGCGGTAGTCCTCCGCCGGGCTGACGATAGGCCACAGCCAGGCCAGGTCGTCATACAGCCGCGGCCCGCTGTCCTGCGGGCGCAGCCGCGCCGTCGGACGGCGCTGCTTTTGCATAGACCACCTCGCCGCCAATGATCGTGTGGCTTACTCGTGCCGCCAATATGGCGTGCGGCGGCCGGTCGAAGATATTCGGCTTGATGATCGTGAGGTCGGCCGCCGCGCCCGGCCGGAGCGTCCCATGCCTGTGCTCCAGCCCGGCCGCATAGGCCGCGCCGACCGTATAGGCCCGCACCGCCGCCGCGAGCGAGATGCGCTCCTCCGGGTACCAGCCGCCGGCCGGCGTGCCGTCGGGCCGCTGCCGCGTGACCGCCGCAAAGAGACCGGCCAACGGGTCCGGCGTCTCCACTGGTGCATCAGATCCGAACGCCAGGACCGTCCCGGCCCGCAGCAAGCTGCCGAACGCATAGGCGCCACGGCTGCGCGCGCCCCAGAAGCGGTCGGCGTTGTCCATGTCCTGCGTCGTGTGGATCGGCTGCATGGACGCGACGACGCCAAGGGCGGCCAGGCGCGGGATGTCGTCCGGGTGGAGCACCTGGACGTGCTCGATGCGTGGGCGGCGCAGAGGATCGTCGGTCGGTAGGTGCGCGTCGGCTACCGTGTCGAGGGCTTGCCGATTGGCCCGGTCGCCGATGGCGTGCATCGCTACGCCGAAGCCGGCATCAGACGCGCGCTGGAGCAAGTCGGCCAACTCCTCCGGCGGGGTAATCACCACGCCGGTATTGCCCGGCTCGTCCTCGAACGGCGCCAACATCGCGGCCGTGTGCGAGCCGAGCGATCCATCGAGAAAGCATTTCAGGTGCCCGATACGCAGGCGTCCGTTGCCCCAACCGGCCGCCATCCGGCGAGCAATAAGCTGATCGAGCGTGGCGGCCGGCGGCAGGTAGACGACCCGCAGCCGCAGTTCCCCGGCAGCCGCAAGGTCTTGCAGCGCGGCAAAGGTCGCCGGCGTGTCCGGCGCATGAACACAGGTGATTCCCAGCTTGAGCAGCGCCGCCTGTGCCCGCCGCAACGCGCCCCGCAGCACTTCCGGCGGCGGGTCGCCAATCGCCGTCTCGACAAGCCGCTGGGCCGACTCGCGCACAATGCCGCTCGGCGCCCCGTCCGCCTCCCGGTCAATCACCCCACCGGCCGGCTGCGGCGTATCCCGACCAATCCCGGCGCGGCGCAGGGCCGCCGAACTGACCCAAGTGATGTGCCGATCCTTGCGAGCGAGGGCGACGGGCCGGCCGCCGGCGACAGCATCAAGCGCGTGCCGGTCCGGCACGCGGGGTTCCGGCCAGAGCGTATGGTCCCAGCCGCCGCCGAGCAGCCAAGCGTCGCGCGGCAGTTCACCGGCCCGCGCCGCCACCAGCGCCACCGCTTCGGCAAGTGACCCGACATCCGTCAGATCCAGCTGCTCTAGCTGCAAGCCATAGGCGCCGAGATGCAAATGGGCATCGGTCAGGCCCGGCAGCACACAGGCGCCCGGCACGTGTAGCTCTTCCACACCGCGCCGATCAAGCGCCCGCGCAGCCGCCCGCACCTCGGCCGCCGAGCCAACGGCATGCACCCGGCCGCCGACCAGCAACAGCGCCTCGGCCTCCGGCTGCGCCGAGTGCATCGTCACCACGCGGCCACCGTAGATCGCCAGCGCCCGCACCGCCTCGGTCATGGTCATGGTGCTTGATATTTTCTCAGCAGCCTATCCACCCGCAAATCTCACGGTGCCGCAAAGTGCGGCGAGGGATGCTGCCGGGTGAGACCCGGCTGCGTGTACCACGCCTCCGGACCGCTCGCTGCCAACGACCCGTCCGCCAGAATATGGTGCAGCGTCAGGCCGTCGTTTTGCAGTGTCCGGCCAATGAGGTTGTGCCGATGGCACTGGCGATAGTCGCCCTCGCTACACATGATGCAAGCGCGCTCGCGCCGCATCAGCTGCTTGAGCCGTGCGATGGCTTGACGGTACGCGGGTAGCCCGGTCATCCGCTCGTAGTCCACCCGCCCCGCCGCGTCATACGCTTCCCCCGTATCGGGACGCCCGCCCAACTCACTGCCGGCGAAACGATACTTGATCCCGTGCCGCTGAAGATACTGCTGGAGCGGCTGCTTGTTGAACCACGGCGCAATGCCGCTGTACGGAGCAGACCGCACGTCCACCACCAGCGTAATGTTGTGCTGCCGCAGTAACTCGATGAACCGTCCCAGGGCCAGCCGGCTATGACCAATCGTGTATAAGGCTGCCCCCTCACCCGGCCGATCACCCATGCTTCCCACCTCACCACACCCTTAATGCTACCCAACGAGAGCGCCGCTACCCCTCTTGACAGAGGTGGTTCTTTGTCGAGGGCCCGTCTCCCCGTCGCAACGGGGGGACCATAGGGGGGCTAGTCCCCCATCACGGCCGGCGATTGAGACGATAGCCTACGTCGCGCACGGTGAGGACAAAACGCGGCCGACGCGGCTGGGCTTCGATCTTGCCCCGCAGGTGCAGGATGTGGCTGTCGAGGAGGCGGGTGCCGCCTTCCGAATCGTAGCCCCACACCGTTGCCACCAGTTCGTCGCGCGTCAGCACACGGCCCTGCGCCTGGGCCAGTGCCAGGAGCAGATCGAACTCGGTGCGCGTCAGCGCGACTTCCTTGCCGCCGACCAGCACTTGGCGCTCGGCCGGCAATACCTCCAGGGCGCCGAACACCAGGCGGTCCGCTGACTCGTCCGCGTCGGTGGCGGCTGCGGCATCGCGCCCGGCGCCCGGCGCCGTTCTGCGCGCGGACTCGGCGGCAGCCCGGCGCAGCCCCGCGCGCACCCGCGCCACCAGCTCACGCACGCTGAACGGCTTGGTCACGTAGTCGTCGGCGCCTAGCTCCAGCCCGACGATCTTGTCCACCTCGTCACCGCGAGCACTGACCATAATGATCGGCAAGAGGCGATCTTCCAGCCTGATCTGCCGGCACACGTCGAGGCCGCTCATGTCCGGGAGCATGATGTCCAGCAAGACGAGATCGGGCCGCTCCTGGCTGACAGCCGCCAAGGCTTGCTCGCCGGTCGTCGCCTCGACCGTCTGCCAGCCCTCGCGCTCGCTGGCCACGCGCAGACTGAAACGCACCGCCGGCTCGTCCTCGACGATGAGAATACGCGGCACCGCATTGCCACCACGCCGGCCGCTATTCCGTCGCCCCGGCGCGGTCATGCTTCCGGCCCATCCGCCGCCGGTACGGGCCTATCCTGGCGCTGCACGTGGTCCGGAGCAACCGGCACAGTAAATCGGAACGTCGCGCCCCGGCCCAGCTCGCTCTCGACGCGGAGCGTACCGCCCATCAGTTCCACCAGATTGCGGGCAATGTAGAGGCCCAGGCCGGTCCCGGTCCGACGGAGCTGCTGCTGACCCTCGACCTGATAGAACTTGTCGAAGATATAGGGTAGGTGCTCGGCCGCGATCCCAGGCCCCCCGTCAGCCACGCTGATCTCAACGAACGGACCGCGTGACGACGCCAGCGCCGCACCCCTCCCCACCACGGCCCTACCATCCGCGCGGGCGCGGGCATCCATGTCCTCCCCCGGCTCCGACACGCCATCGGTCTCCACCAGTGCCGCCTGCACACGGACGCCGGCGCCGGCCGGGACGTAGCGCAGCGCGTTTCCGAGCAGATTGTCAAGCACGCGGCCGAGGTGGTCACGGTCGGCCCAGACCGCGGGCAGCGGCGGCAACGGCGTCAGCACGAAATGGGGGCCGCCCTCGCGTGCTTGGCCTTGCACCACCGCGACAGCCTCTCGCAGCAACGCTTCCAGGTCGAGCCGCTGTGGCTCGGACGTGAGGCCGCCGGCCTCGATCCGCGTCACGTCGAGGATATTGTCCACCAACCGGCTCAAGCGCACCGCCTCCGCGTTGATGTGCCCGGCCAGCTCCCGCGATTGATCCGGTGCGAGCACGTGCTCCAGCAGCAACTCGCTCAATGCCCGTAGCGACGTGAGCGGGGTGCGTAGCTCGTGGGACACGGTGGAGATCAGGGATGACTTCAGCTCGTCCATCTCCTTTGCCACGGTAATGTCACGCAGCACCAGGACAATTCGCGGCGTGCCGCGCCGCCGGCTCGCCACCTCGGCCAGACTGGCTCCCACCCACCGTTCGTCCCCGTGGCGTGCGCGAATACGCAGCTCCAGATAGGGCACGTCCGTACCGGCGTCCGCTTGGCTCTCCGGCCGCTCGTCCACCCACGGCGGAGCTTGTTCGTCGGCGGTATCAAGGGCACCGGCGAGGGTATCGGCATCAAAAGGGCTACCGTTCGCCAGGTCGGCTGGCAGGACCTCGAACACCACGCGCCCCATGACCTCGGCCTCCTGCCAGCCCGTGAGGCGTTCGCAGCCGGGGCTAAACAGCAAGACCCGCCACTCGCTATCCAGGGCGAGAATGCCATCCTCGGCGTGGAAGATGACGTTCTGCAGGAGCTCCCGCTGGCGGCTCGCTGCCGCCTCCGCCCGCCCGGTCCGCGCGTACAGCACGGCATTCTCGATAGCCGTGGCGGCGTGGGCCGAGAAACTGACCAGCAGTGCTATTTCGGCCGGCGTGAACTCGTGAACGTCGCGCCGATAGATGCTCAAGACCCCCACCGGCTGGCCCCGGCGGAGCAGCGGCGCCGCCAAGAAGGAGCGGATGCCTTCCTGCTCCCAGAGCGGGCGCGGGACGCGCGAGTCGCTGGCCACGTCGGCGACGGCGAGCGGATGGGCGGACAGGGCCACCAAGCCGGTGACGCCTTCACCGACTTCGAGGTTGGCCACCGCCTCCACGTATTCGCGCGACAGGCCCTCGGAGGAGAGCCGCTGGAGCGTGCCCTGCTCATCAATGCGCCATACCGCCGCCGCCGAGGCGCCCAGTAGGTTAGTCGCACTGGCCATGATTTTGCGGAGTAGCTCGGCCAGCGTGAGGTTAGCGGTACTCGCTTGACCAATCTCCAAGAGTGCCCGCAACTGTGCATGTACCACCCGCTGAGAGGCGCGCAACCGCACCTGCACTCGGCGCAGATATTGGACTTCGGCGCTCAGATGGGCAGTCTTGGACGCAGCAGTCGGCGTGGTAGCGCGCTGGGCACCAGTAGGTTGGCGAGGCTGGCTCTTGGCCGGGGACTTGCGAACTGTGTCCATGATGCCCGTTCACCGCCGGGGCGCGAACACCGGCCGCGGCACCCAGCAGCGACATGACATATGGCCCGGACACCAGCCGCTAGGCCAACTCAACAGGCCGGAAGTTGCCAACGGCGCGGCCGCATCCCACCAACCGGAGCAGGCGATTCACCCACGTCGTTGCCGCAACGCCGAGTGGGCTACTGCAGGAAGAAGTCGGCGTTGATGTCAATGAAATGCACCCACTCTTCGGGCACCGCGTCCTCGGGGTAGATGGCGCTCACCGGGCAGACCGGCTCGCAGGCGCCACAGTCAATGCACTCATCGGGATCAATGTAGTACATCTCCTCATCGTCCGTCGTGTGAATACAATCCACCGGGCACACGTCCACGCACGAGGCATCCTTGGTGCCAATGCACGGCTGCGCGATCACATAGGTCATAGCGAACCTCCTCGCCGATGAGTTGCGGCCCCCGCTCCGAATATCTCGTTCAGCAAGCACTCAGCGTTGCTGCCGAAGCGGTGAGACCGCTCCACATGGATCAATATAGTATATCCGCGCGTCATCTGTAGAGTAGGGGGTATCCGCCGAACGGATATCTCCATCTCCGGACCAGACGGCCTCCACACCGCTACACGGGATCGAGCGACCGGCGAGGTCACGAGCAGCACCCGGCAGCGAGGCGCGGATTACCGTAGCACAGTCCGGCCTGTTCTACCACATCCTCGCACCGGAGACCCGGTGAGCGGCCGCCCGGCGGAAGCCGGAATGACGGGGGCTGGGCGCGATTTATCGCGCCCCTACATCAAAAACCTACTCTTGTGGGCGGAGGCCCTCATATTCGCGCCAACGACCGGGAAATGTCAACACAATCCAGGACTCTCACGCCCGTTCATCGAACGTTGTCCAGGCGAGGTCAAGCTCCCGTTGTACGCGGCTCTGCGCGTCTCGCAGGGCGCGTAGCTCCGTCGCCTCGCCGATCACTGCCCGCCGAAAGGCCGTGCGTAGACTGCCCGCGACAATCCGCGGCACCGGATTCCGCTCCGGCGAGCGTGCATACCGCGCCTGCTCCAGGGCATGGAGGTTGAACTCGTCGAGCGTCGCGTGGCCGGAAGGCCGCTCGGCCAGGCGGATGCGATCAAGCGGCAGTTGCCCACTGTACGTCGGTACCCACTGCCCGCCGTGACGCGCGGCCTCGGCCGCCGCCGCCCGATCACGAGGGCCGGCCGTCGGGTGCGCTACCAGGAATTGCACCACCTCCCAAGCGGCCTCGACGTGCTGACCCGGCACCAGCGCGAGCGCCTGCACCGCCGCTTGAGTGATAGGCGTCTCGCCAGCGCGGCGCACCGGCAAGGGCACAAAGCGCAACGGCAGGTGCGGCGCATACCGCGAGATCTGGTCCAGGAAGCGATTGTCGGCATGGGCAGCGAACAGCTGACCGGTGAGCAGCGGATGCGCGTCGTTAAACCCCCAGGACCGCTGCTGCTCCACCAGCTCCGCCGGGCCGCCCTGGTCCCGCACCCAGGAGGTCAGCCATTCGAGCGCGTCAAGGTTCGCCGGATGCGTCAGGCTGGCGACGCGCCCGTCGTCGCTCACAAGACGCCCGCCGTTCTGCCAGCACCAGACCAGCGGCTTGGAGAACCGCTCACTGGGATCGAAGCCCCAGCGGCCGCCGCCGGCCGGGCGCGCCAGGTTTCCGGCCAGTTCGCGGAAACGCTCCCACGTACTCTCCGGCTGCGTGAAGTCCAGCCCGGCTTGGCGGTAGTCCATGCCGGCTTCCTCCAAGAACCGGCGATTGAAGAAGAGCAGCGTGAGCGTCAACCCCTCCGGTAGCGCGTAGAGCCGGTCATCCAACCCGTAGCAAGGCTGCAAGGCCGGCGGCATAAAGGCTTTGAGATCGTAGCGGCTCGCTCGGACCAGACTATCGAGCGGCTGCACCACGTTGGCCAGCGCGAGCGGGGTGAGGTCATCGGCTGCCAACGCGAGCAGTGCCGGTGACTGTCCCGCCGCGATGGCCGCCGCAAGCTCGTGTGTAGCCCGGGCCTCCGCTCGCTCGCTCACTTCCAGCCGCAGCGATCCGTGGCTTTCGTTCCACGCGGCCGCCGCGCCCTGCTGGGCCGGCGTGTGGCGGGCAGTCCACCATTCCAGCCGCGGCGTCTCGCCTCCGGCCGGAGTCTGGGGCACCGGCGCCGGCGCGGTCACTGCACAGGCCGGCAACAGGCCAGCGAGGAACAGCCCGCCGGCAATGGCGTAGGAACGGCGGCGCGTCAGCCGCCTACCTGGCGCTGCCGGAGGGCAAGTCAGGCACCGTAGCTTACGAGCAGACATGGGGAGCATAGTAGGAGCTTAGGACTTGGAGTAGGAGCGTAGCATACGTCCTGCACGCACCACATACGCACCCTCTTTAACAGTCGAATCGGTATGCTAACGCCACAGTCACGGCCACGCAGCGCCAGCGGGCGGGGGACACCACGGATGGGTGGCGAAGCACCAGCGCAAATCCTGGTAGCACACCTACGGCGTCAGGGTATCCGCGACGAGGCTGTGCTGCAGGCGCTGATCCGCGTGCCGCGGGAGTTGTTCATCGCCCAAGAGCTGCGCCATCTGGCCTACGCAGACGAAGCGTTGCCGCTGGCGGAAGGGCAGACGATCTCGCAGCCAATTGTCGTTGCGACGATGACGGAGGCACTCAGAGTCACGCCGGGGCAGCGCCTGCTCGAAATCGGCACCGGCAGCGGCTATCAGGCCGCGGTCCTGGCCGAGATGGGCGCCGAGGTCGTGACCGTCGAGCGACTGCCTCGCCTGGCCGATCAGGCGCGGGTGCTGCTGCGCCATCTCGGCTATCACAACGTCACCGCCCATACCGGCGATGGCACGCTGGGGTGGCCCGAGGCCGCGCCCTATGATCGGATCATCGTCACAGCAGCCGCACCTGCGGTCCCACCGGCGCTGTTGGACCAGCTCCGCGAGGCGGGGCGGCTCGTCGCACCGGTCGGCCGGCGCCGCGGTCAGCGGCTACTCGTCGTGCGAAAGGACGCTGCCGGTCCGGTCGAGGCGGCGGCGCTCGGCCCGGTGCGTTTCGTGCCGCTCATCGGCGCGGCCGGCTGGTCCGAGGCACCGGCCCCGCAGCGCCGCCGGTCTGGGCCGGATAATGCTGCTGATGCTAAGGACTCCGCCGATTCCAAATGAGCGGCCGCCGGCGTGACGCTAGTGGCGGAGCGCCTGCAGTAGCTCTTCGGCCTGCTCGGCGCTGATCTTCCCTTCCTGCAACATGGTCAAGACGGCCCGCCGCTCCTCGGCAACGGTCGCAGCCGCATCAGCGGCGCCCTCCACAGCGTCCGCCGGCCCGGAGTCGGCTCTGGCCTCTCCCGCAGCACGCGGGCGGCGCTCCCCGGCCCGTTGCTTTGCTTGCTGCATCCGCTCCTCGGTGCGCTGGGCAAACCGCTCGGCACGCTCCTCGGCGGCACGAGCAAACCGCTCGGCGCCCTCCTCTGCCCGGCGGATGAAGGCCTCCACGTTTATGTTGGCACTCCCGCGCCGCCCGCGGCGGCGTGGACGGTCATCGGATTGGTCGCCGAAGTCGCCGCGCCCCCACGCGCCAAACGTGCGTCCGAACTGCTCGCCGAGATCGCGGCCTAGCCGCCCGAAGTCGGCGCCGATGCGCCGGCCGACATCCGAGAACTCACGCGCAAACACGGTGGCCGTCTCCACCACCTGATCGTCGCCGGCCGACCGAACAGTGAACTCACCGTCCATGTTGTGGACGCTGACTTTGCGCGGGCCGGCGACCACGGCCAGTTGTGCGGCCCGCGGCACGTCAATGCGGAGCGGTCCCGACGCCTCCACGATAAAGCGGTGGCCCTCCTCGCGGACGTGGTATTCGGTTTGCGGGTCTTGGGCCTCCACGCGCAGCGTCGGGGCATCGTGGCCTAGCACCTCGATGTCGCCGCGGCACGCAAAGACGTTCAACTCCAGCGTGCCCTCTGCGGGTACCTCTTGCTCGAACATGCTGCTCTCCTTCCCTCTTCCTCATTGGTCACAACGGCCGCGCATCCTGCGACACGCGCCCGTCACTGCTCGCGGAGCTTTTGCACCGCCTCGTCTACGCCGATTGCGCCGGCCGCCAAGTCATCGAGCACGGCACGTCGCGCCGCCGGCGAGACCGGGCGTCCGGCAGCCTGTTCGGCCGCGATATGCTCATCCACCGCAGCCAGCCCCAGGCTGTTGATAACGTCGTCGAGCCGGGAGCGTACCGTCGGATAGGACACGCCCAATTCCTGCTCCATGTCGCGGATGACGCCCCGACACCGCACGAACAGCTCGACAAAGCGCAGCTGCTCCGGTGCGAGGCGCAGGAGGCGCGGCAGCGTGAACCGTCCTTCGAGCGCGGTACCGCAGTGCGTACACTCCTCACGGACCACAACCAGTTCACCGGTGCAGACCGGACACTGTCCGAGAACCTCGCTCATCGGCGGCTCCTTCAATATCCTCCACTCAACTGTGAGAAATCTTGATGATCTTATCAAGATCATAGACTCTCGACGATCATTTGTCAAGCGAGCGGTATGATCGGACGTGCGTGGACCGTCAGGCGCGGTGTCGGCGACGAGTACCATGGCCCGGCGAAGACTTGACCGGGCCGGTGCCGGCCGGTGCTAGAATGGATGCAGAGCCAACAGCGGGTCGGTTGCTCCGGCCGGAGGGGACGCTCCGGGGCAGCAACGACCGGGAAAGGGACACCACTCCTAGATGAACCGTCCTGTCGGGATCGAGACCGAGTACGGGATCAACTGCGAGGGCTTTGCCGGGCCGGTGGACTTTGCCTACGAGGCCTCGGCCATCGTCCGCGGCGCGCCGCTCGACGGAGTGCTGCGCGGCTGGGACTACCGGCACGAGGATCCGCGGCTGGACCTGCGTGGGATGCGGGTCGAGCAGCTCGCCCACGATCCTCACGACCTGCACAGCACGACCGAGCTGAGTAAGCGGCTCAACCGCGATGAGCTATTGGCGAATACCGTCCTGACCAACGGGGCGCGGTTCTACAACGACCACAATCACCCCGAATACTGCACGGACGCCTGCGCCACGCTCGCCGATCTCGTCGCTCAGGATCGGGCCGGCGAGCACGTGCTCTACCAAGCCGAGCAGGCCCGCAACGAGGTCCTGCGCCGCGAGCGCGGCGGGGGCGTCCGCGTGCGGCTGGTCAAGAACAACACCGACTATCACGGCCGGTCGTTTGGCACGCACGAGAACTACCTTGTTGCTCGCGCCTGGCCCTTCCCGACGCTGGTGCGGCTGATGGTGCCCTTCCTGGTGACCCGCCAGGTGTACGCCGGCGCCGGCAAAGTCGGTATCGAAGCGCGCGACGGCCAGGCCGCGATGCCGGCCGCAGGCTTTCAACTGAGTCAGCGGGCCGATTTCTTCGAGCAAATCGTCGGCATCAACACAACGGCCCAGCGTCCCATCCTGAACACCCGCGACGAGCCGCACGCGGATCGCAAGAAATATCGCCGGCTCCACGTCATCATCGGCGATGCCAACCGCTCCGAGTACGCCACCGCGCTCAAAGTCGGCACTACCGCTCTGGCGCTGGACTTGGGGGAGCTAGGCTGGGTACCGTCGGTCGAACTGGTCGAGCCGGTCCAGGCGCTACAGACCATCGCCCACGACCTCACCCTCAGCGCACCGCTGCCCACCCGCGCCGCCACGCCGACCACGGCACTGGCCGTGCAGCGTGAGTTTCACACGGCGGCCCGCCGCGAGTTCGCCGGCCGCGACCCGGAAACGGACTGGGTGCTCCGCGAGTGGGCCACCGTGCTGGACCTGCTCGCATCCAATCCGCAGCAGCTACGCGACCGGCTCGATTGGGTAGCGAAATGGGTGCTGTTCGAGGGTATCCGCCAAGCCCAAGGCCAAGACTGGAGCAGCCCGGCCTTGCGCCGCCTCGACCTCGCCTACCATCTGGTCAACCCGGAGTGCAGTCTCTTTGCTACCCTGAGCAGGCGGGGCGCGATGCGCCGGTACGTTGACGAGGAGGCCATCGCGCGCGCGCGCACCGAGCCACCCGCGGGCACACGGGCCGCCATTCGCGCGCTTTGTCTGCGGAAGTTCGGCGACCGGATTCGCCGGCTCGAATGGGACTCCGTAACGTTCGGTGTCAATGGACGCGAGGTGGTCCTACACTTGGATGAAGTGTGGGGAGCCGGAACGACCCGCATCGAGGAGTTGACGCGCGGAGCAGACAGTCTCGACGCCCTGTTGACCACCCTGAAGTCGGGAGGAACCCAATGACACCTGAACAGACCACAGCCATTTTCGACCGCATCCTGCCGCTACCGGCGGCGGAGATTGACGCGCCCGTCAAGCCGGTGGAGACGCCAACGGAAACGCCGACCCGCATTGACAATCCCGATGGCGACGGGGGCAGCGAGGACGGCGAGACGGACCTGGATGAGGAGATCAAGCGGATCGTGCGCGAGATTCCCGATCCGACCCCGCAGCCGGGCGGCGAATAACACGCTCGGCGCGGTCCTACGGCGCCAAATAGTTTGACATAAGTGCGGCGAACACCAGGTCAAGCCGAGACGCAGTGGCAAGAGAGCCAGCGCAAGGCAAAGTAGATGGAAAACGCGCTTTTCGGCACGGAGATCGAGTATGCGTGCGCCGGGCGCTGGACCCCGGCCGAAGCCGCCATCCGCACCAAGGACGGCGTGTTCGGCAATCGCCTGTACGGCGTGATCGAGCCGGCGCCGCGGGAATGGGGCGAAATCCCGGGGAACGGCGGCTTTCTCTACAACGGCGGCCGCCTGTACCTGGACTCCGGGCACCTCGAATACGCCTCGCCGGAATGCCGGACCCTCGATGACCTAGTCGCTGCCGAGGTGGCCGGTGACCGTATCCTCAGCGGCGCAGTAACCCTACTGGGACAGCAAGGCTCTGTCTTTTTCATCAAGAACAATACGGACCATTTCGGCCACACGTTCGGCTATCACGAGAACTACTGCCTCCGGGTCAGCCCGCGAAGCCGGGACATGGTCGAGGGCTTGCTGCCTTTCCTGGTCACCCGGCAGATTTTCGCCGGCGCCGGTATGGTCGTGCCCACCCGCCGCACCAGCCGCGGCCGCGGCGGTGATGAGGACGCGAATACGCCCTACCATCTCTCCCAACGCGCCGCGTTTGTCTCCGTAGACGTGAGCCATCGCGTGCGGTTCGGCGGACGACCAATTCTCAATCTCCGCGATGAGCCGCTGGCCGGCGGCCTCTACCGCCGACTGCACATCATCATCGGCGATGCCAACCGCTCGGAGTACACGACGGCCCTCAAGATCGGGACGACCGCCCTCGTCGCGCAATTGCTCGAATTGGGCTGGGACCCCGAGTTGGAGTTGGAAAATCCGGTACAGGCGCTCAAGGACATCTCGCGCAACACGCGCGGGGGGTGGACGGCCCGCTTCATGGACCGCGGCACGATGCCGGCCGTGGACGTGCAGCGCCTCTACCTGCACGAGGCTACCCGCCAATTCCTCGGCCGCGACCCGGATACCGATTGGGTGCTCCGCAACTGGGCACAGGTGATTAATGGCCTGGAGCTTGATCCTCTCCGGCTCGACGGCCATCTCGATTGGGTCACCAAGTGGCACCAGCTCAACGCCTTTGCGGAGCAGTCGCCGCAGGGTTGGGAAGACCCGCAGCTTATCAAGGTTGATCTCGCCTACCATCACATCGAGCCAAAGACCAGCCTCTACGAGTCGCTCCGCAAGCGCGACCTGGTGAGCACGCGGGTAGACGAGCCGCGCATCGAACGAGCGGTCACGGAGCCGCCGTCCGACACGCGGGCCGTGGGCCGGAGCCGGGTCATCCGGGCGCTCGCCGACGCCCGCGCCGACGCCACCATCCCCTGGGACCTGCTCTCTCGCCGGCTCGGGGAGCGCGCGCTGTGGGGTGACGAGCCGTTCTTCATCTACAGCTACGTGGAAGACTGGCAGGACGTTCGGGACACCGGCACGTGGCACCTCATCCCGTATCTGGTGGATTGGGGCGCCGTCACCGTGCATAACCACGTGCTGGAGCTACCCGACCCCTTCGACACGCACCTGGAGCGCGCGGAGCAGTTCGCCCGGACCATCCCCGGGCTGCTGCGTAAGTAGTTGCACATACCCACCCCCAACCCCTCCCTGATGAAAGTTACCAACTTAATCGGGTAGTGAGGCATCCCCTTCCCCCAGCCCTATCCCCGCTCCGCAGGGGGCCGGGAGCGGGTTCCCTCCCCTGGGGCTTGCTCCGGGGGATGGTGAGGGGGGCCAGACCACTACCTAATCAAGTTCGCAACCTTCATAAGGGAGGAGGCTCCAGGTTGTCGCGCGGACTCCCCTTCCCTGGAGGGAAGGGGCCGGGGGTTAGGTCCGCCCCCCGCTACAGCGCCCGCTCGAACAACTCTTCAATGTCGGATTGCTCGGTCCGTCGCGGGTTGATGGGGATGTTGCCGCTCTTCATGGCATCCACGGCCATCGCAGCGATGGCCTCCCGCTGCACACCGACATCGCTTAGTGACGAGGGGATGCCGATGTCGGCCTCTAGCTGCTGCACACCGCTCACGGCACGGCGAGCGGCCGCCATTTCCCCCTGCCCGGCCAGCGGCTCACCCAACGCCTGCCCGACTTCGATCAGCTTCCGCGGCACCGCCAGCGCGTTGAACTCCATGACGTGCGGCAGGATGATCGCATTCGCAACGCCGTGCGGGACGTGGAAGAAGGCACCGACCGGATGCGACATCGCGTGGACGTTGCCGAGCCGCGTGGCGTTGAACGCCATCCCGGCGAGACACGACGCCACGAGCATGTTCGCCATCGCGCCATGGTTCCGGCTGTTGGCAACCGCCGGCCGGAGGTTTGCGCCGATGAGGCGGATAGCATGGAGCGCGAGCGCCTCCGTGAGCGGTGTCGCGAGCAGGGAGAGGTAGCTCTCGATAGCGTGTGTCAGGGCGTCCATCCCCGTCGCCGCCGTGATCGGCGCCGGCAGACCGAGCACAAGCTGCGGGTCCAGAAAGGCCGCCAGCGGCGGCACCAGCCTTCCCGCGATGGTGAACTTGAACTGCGCCTCGGGATCGGTAACGACCAGAAATTGGGTCACTTCGCTGGCCGTGCCGACCGTGGTAGGCGCACAGAACAGCGGTACCGGCGGCTGCTCGAACTGGTCCAACCCTTCATAGTCCCGCAGACTGCCCGGATTGCGCGACCAAATGGCAATCGCCTTGGCCGTGTCCATCGAGCTACCGCCACCGACGCCGATCAAGCTGTCGCAGCCCTGCTCCTCAAACTGCCGCAGTCCGGCCGCGACGACGGCAACACGCGGGTCCGGCTCCACGTCGGTGTACGTTTCATACGCCAGCCCGGCGGCCGCCAACGAGCTTGTGACCGGCTCTAGCAGACCGGCCGCGACGATTCCCGGGTCGGAGATCACGAGCGGCCGCTGCCGGCCGTGAGCCGCCACGTGCTCACCGATGTTGGCGGCGCAGCCGTCGCCATACACCACCTCGGTCCGGAGCCGGGAGAGACTGAGCGGAATACCACCGGGCGCAAATGTCGTACTCATAGCGCCGCGAGTGTAGCACCCGCCGCCGACCGGAGCAATAGCCGCCCCCGGCGGCTGCCCCTCGTCCGCCCCGACACCCGTCATTGCGGCGCAGGCCGCAATCCAGACCGACCACGGGGCTGCGAATGGCCTTGGATTGCGGCTTCCCCCGGAATGACGAGCGCAGTAGGCCGCAGTACCCGACTCTACGTGCTCCGTGTTCTTTGTAGCCCCAAAGGAGTGCGGGGCAACGCGCTCAGGTCATTGAGTCCGGCCGGGGGGCATATCTGAGCCGCTCGATCTCGACCTCGCCCATCAAACAGGTGGCCGTAACGGTGAGCACCGCGGGATCGTCGGGGGCCGTGTCGGCCATATCTTGCACGACCGAGTCGATGAAGATGCCCTCGTCATGACGCCCCAGCACCTCCCGCTCACCTAGCGCCGTCATACCGTTCACCAGCACCGGGACATCGGGTGGTAGCTTGATCCGGACATCGCCCACACCACAGAAGACGGTGAGGCACGGATAGCGAGCGCTTATCCGCGCTTGCGAGAGGTCCAGCCGAATCTCCCCCAGTCCCAAGAAGACGGTTTCGTCGTCGAGGTCCCAGGCGCCTTCGATCCGGGTTTCACCAGCCAACTTGAAAATCATTGCGGTCTCCCATCGCACCTTGCTCCCTCATGCTCGGTCACTGAGGCGTAGTCGCGCATGATGACTACTATGCCTCCCACCAAGTATGACCAACGAGGGCGGCGCAAGGTTTCGAATGATGCGGGGGACCGGTGCGGCAAGCGAGTCGAGGATTAGCCGGAGGTACAGGTCGGCGCGTTCGCGCACGCGGCAGCGGCCGGGTCGAGCAGACTCAGCTTGCGACAGATGCGGATGAACAGTTCTTGGAGCGAGTATTCACAAGGATTGTTGGCCAGCAGCGACTGCGCTATCGCCTTGGCGCCTCTGAGGTGTCTGAGTTGGTCGGCAGGGTTGGTCGCCTCGACCGCCCGCTCCTCCGCCTGCCGAGCATCCTGGATGAGATTTTGAACTGGGCTGAGTGTGGCAGTGGCTGCCGGCGCCGGCGTCGCTGGCGGCGGCGGCGTGGTCGGGCGCGGCGCCGTGACGACTAGCGTGGGAATCGGCGTCACCTGCGGGGTTTGGACCGTCGGGCGAGCAGTTGCCGGTGGCGGCACCGTGCTGATCGGCTGCGGAGGCGCAGCGGTCGGCTGGACCACGGTCGGCTGCGGCTGCGGGGCAGCCGTTTCCGTGTCTTCGGTGCTCAAGGTAATACCCAGCCAGCCAACAGCCAACCCCAGCACGCTGATCACCACGGCTAGGAACACGAGCAGCACCTGGTCGCCGCCGCGCCAAGGCCGCACCACGCGGGCGAGCATGAGCAGCCCGCCGCCAAAGAGGATGACTCCTAACAGGATCGTGAGTAACGTAGGTATAGACATCTTGACTTACCATAACGCAGGAGCGGCGCATATGTTTCACATAGCGCAAAGATGCGCCCCTGCTCCTCCCTACGAACGCCGGACCCGGCGCTCCTGCAACACTTCCCCGGGACACGCGGCCACTGTGCTTGCTTGTCCGCGAGGTCGGCCGTCTCCGGTAACTGATACAATATATGGGAGTGTGACTGTTGTGCAACGGCGTGTCAATTGGGGTAGGAACAGGCCGGCGAGGACAATGGACCGCCGGCAAGGAGTAACCGGTGAGCATCGCCCGTAGCAATCTGGACCAAGACTTTGCCCCGGAAGAGGACGAGCAGGAAGAAAAGGCCCGGAAGCGCCAGCCGAGTGGCCGGGCCGTTCGCTGGGCCAAGCGGGCGCTGATCGGCATTCCGACGGCCATTGTCGCCCTCATACTCCTGGTTAACGGCGCCAATATCGCGGTTGAGTTGCTCTGGTTTGGTAGCCTGGGCATCCCCGATGTCTTCCTCACGATCCTGAAGACGCGGTTATTCCTGTTCTTCGGCGGCGGCGCCCTGTTCTTCGCCGTCTTCTTCTTCTCTACCACCATCGCCTACCGACTGGCCCAGCGTCGCTGGGCCGCGTGGGGACGTGCCGGTGACATCGCAACTGCGGGCCGGCGCACGCCCCCGGCTCTCGTGCTCGTGGCGATCCTCGCGCTCGGCGGTCTGATTGCCCTCTGGCTGGGCGGCGCGCTCAGCGGCAATTGGGATCCGGCCCTGCGCCTCCCTCACCGCACCGACATGGGGATCGCCGATCCGATCCACGGCCGCGACGTGTCGTATTACCTCTTCGTGCTGCCCGTGCTGCTCATTGCAAAGTCATGGCTGCTGGTCGCCACGATCATTATCTTGGTCGCGACGGCGGTCGTCTATTTCGTCTGGCTCATCATTCCGCAGGCCCGCGGCCAGCGGGACGAGGGCCGGGGCATGGTCCTGAAGGTCGGGCGTCCCATTCAGGCCCACCTTTCGCTCCTGGCGGCCATCCCGATGGCGCTGTTGGCCTGGCACCAGGCACTGCGCCTCGACCAGCTCGTATACGCCGGCCGCGGCGCGACGCTGGGCGCGACGTTCGCAGACCTGAACGTGCTCGCCCCGGCGCTCTGGGTCGGCCTCGCCGTGGCCGCGCTCGGCGCCATCGGTCTGGTCGTCGGCGCCTTTGTCCGGCTGCTCTGGGTGGGTCCGGCGGCCCTCGGCCTCTGGGCGCTGGTCTGGCTCTTCGGTCAGACCATGCTGCCGGCGGTCGTCCACCGCTTTGTCGTGCTGCCCGCCGAGTTGGAAACCGAGCGGCCGTACATCGAGTACAACATGACCTTCACCCGGCAGGCCTATGGCCTCGACAAGGTTAGGGAGACCGACTATCCGGCCCAGGATGCGGTGACGCGCGAGGAGATCGAGGCCAACGCCGTGACGTTACGCAACGTGCGTCTGTGGGACTTCCTCCCCTCGCTGGCAACCTACAACCAGATCCAGAGCATCCGTCTATACTACAACTTCATTGGCGGAGATTTCGACCGCTACCAGCTTGATAACGAGTATCGCCAGGTCTTCATTTCGGCGCGGGAGCTGGCGCCCGAGAATCTGGATGCCGCCGCGCAGACGTTCGTCAACCGCCGCCTCAAGTTCACGCACGGCTACGGGGTGGTCATCAGCCCCGTGAACGAGGTCACTCCGGAGGGACTACCGGAGTTGTTCGTTCAGGACGTGCCGCCCAAGGGCAAACTCTCGATCACACGACCGGAGATCTACTACGGCGAATCGGCCGGTGACTGGGTACTGACCAAGACCGATACGCCGGAGTTCGACTACCCCCGCGGCGAGTCCAACGTCGAGACAATCTATGCCGGCGAAAGCGGCGTGCCCGTCGGATCGCTCTGGCGGCGCTTGTTGTTCGCCTGGCATCTGGGCGACCTCAATCTGCTGATTAGCCGGCACGTGCAGCCGGATACCACCCTGCTCTTCCGGCGCAATATCCTCGAACGGCTCCTCCGTGTGGCACCCTTCCTGCTTCCCGATCCGGACCCCTACATCGTGGCGCACGGTGGCGGGCTGTACTGGATCCAAGATGCCTATACCGCCAGTGCGTTCTATCCCTACTCGCAGCCCTCGCCACTGGGCGCCAACTATATCCGCAATAGCGTCAAGATCGTCACCAATGCGTATGACGGCTCCGTCCAGTACTACATCGCCGACGACAGCGATCCGCTGATCCGTGCCTACGCGCAGGCTTTTCCGGGGCTATTCCGGCCACTCAGCGCCATGCCGCAAGGGCTGCGCGACCACATCCGCTATCCGCAGGGGATCTTCAGCGTCCAGAGCCTCATGTACCGGCTCTACCACATCAAGGACGTGCAGGCGTTCTACAACCGCGAAGACTTGCTCGCCATCCCGTCCGAGGTCCACATTGACCGCGAGCTGCCGGTACAGCCGTACTACGTCATCATGCGCCTGCCGGGCGAGCAGCGCGAGGAGTTCGTCCTGCTCCTGCCGTACACTCCCAACAACAAGAACAACATGAGTCATTGGCTCGCCGCCCGCTCCGACGGCGCCCACTACGGCGAGTTGGTGGCGTACAAGTATCCGAAGGACAAGCTCATTTTCGGCCCGTTGCAGATCGAGGCCCGCATAGACCAAAACGAGCAGATTAGCCAGCAGTTCACCCTCTGGAATCAGTCCGGCTCGCGGGTCATCCGCGGCAATATGCTGGTGATCCCGGTCGGACAGTCCAATCTCTACGTGGAGCCGATCTATCTCCAGGCCGACCAAGGCAGCATCCCCGAAATGAAGCGCGTCATCATGGCGACCGGCAACTCGATTGTCATGGAGCAGACCGTCTCCGAGGCGTTGGCCCAACTCTTCGGTGGGCCGATGGACCTCAGCCCTACCACGACCGCCCAGGCGCCCGCAACGACAACCCAACCCACGCAAACGACACCGGCAACTCAACAACCTCAAACGGCGCCCGCAGCGCAACCGACCACGCCGGCGGCGACGTCGGGCCTGGATCGTGGGGCCGTGCTCGCCGCCGTCGAGGCCGTCCAGGACCGGGCCAACCGCTTGCAGCGCACGCTACTGGAGCTACCGGCGGACGTGCAGCGGCAGTTGGGCAGCCTCGACCGGGAATTGTCGGAGCTGCGGCTCGAAATCTTCCGGCTCCGGCAAACGCTGGAGGGCAGCTCCTAAACCACCGGACCAACCAGTGGCTACGCCAACAGCTCACGCCCGGCGCAGGTGAAGCCGGGGAGCACGTCACCGCCGTCGAGCCGGTCGGTCGCCGTGTGCCTACGCGGGGGATGGCCGGGGACATGGACGACTATCGTCCGTGCGCGGGGGTCTACCACCCACACCAGTCGCACACCTGCGTTCAGATAGTCCGCGACTTTGGCCTGCACTCCGCCCGGCCGATCCCTGGGAGATAGAACTTCCACAGCGAGATCGGGAGAGAGGTCCGCAAACCCGTCTAGCTCATCGTCAGGCGGCACACGATCCGCCCGTACAAAGGCCACGTCCGGCCCCCGCACCGTATCCGGCGCCCGCTCCAGAATGAAGCCCGCGTCGCCGCTAACCACCAAGCCGAGACCGCGCGGCTCGACATAGTCCATGAGCGCACAGGCAACCCGAACCATCACCCAACCGTGGCGAACTCCAGGTCGCACCGTGTCCAATTCCTCCAGCCGACCACGCACGAGTTCGTGCCGGTCCCGAATCTCTTCCGGCAGCGCAAAGAACTCCTCCGCGGTCAGCAGCCGTGGCGGTGGCGCCGGCAGCGTTGCGACGCTGGTTTGCTCGATCACTTTCACCACCTTGCTCCGCCTTGATGATACCGCGTCACAACGCTACGCCGCTCTCTCGCCTCACCCCCGGCCCCCTACTGACTAGGGTAAGATTTTTGTCTGCATCAAGATTTTCGGGATGCAAGGATGGGCAGGATAGACTGCGGCTTGCGTCGCAATGACGAACGCCTGGGCGCGATCAATCGCGCCCCTACGGCGCTGGGAGCAGTCGCGCTTGTGAAATCCGGCACCAGGCTCTACAATCCCCGCTTGACCGGCTCGCTCACCTCGGCCGCCAATCACTGGAGAACACGATGACTGCCTCACTGCTCCGCGCTGACGTTGCTGCGCTGGCGCCGTATGTGCCCGGAGATCAGCCGCGCGAGGCCGGATGGGTCAAGCTGAACACGAACGAGCATCCCGACGTGCTCCCCGGTATCACCGACGCCGTGCGGGCGGCGCTCGACGAGCAGGTGCGCCTCTACCCCGATCCGACCTGCTCCGCGCTACGTGACCGCCTGGCGGAGCGGTACGGCGTACCGCCGGAGCGGATCATCGTGGGCAACGGCTCCGACGAGCTGCTTGCCCTGACGCTGCGGGCGTGCGTTGATCCGGGCGAGCGGGTGGTCACGCCCTACCCAACCTACAGTGTGTACCGCACGCTGGCCGAGATTCACGGCGCCCAACTCCTGGAGATCGACTCGGACGACCGATTCGCCCTGCCGGTAGATGAGTTGGTGCGCGCCGGCGGTCACGTCACGTTTATCGCCCATCCCAACGCGCCGACCGGCAAACCTGTCACGCACGACGAGATGGCGGCCCTCTGCGCGGGACTGAACGGCGTCGTCGTCACCGACGAGGCCTACGTGGACTTCGGTGCTACCTCCATGCTCTCCCTCCTCAGCCACCATCCCAACCTCCTGATTACCCGCACCATGTCGAAAGGGTTCGGGCTGGCCGGTCTGCGTATCGGCTATGCGTTCGGATCCGACGAGTTGATCGGCGGCCTCTACAAAGTGAAGGATTCCTACAACGTCAACCGCCTCAGCCAGGCCGCCGGCATTGCCGCGTTGGCCCAGTACGACCTGGCGATGGCCGCTAACCGCCGCCTGGCCCGGCGGCGCGATGAGTTGGCCGAAATCCTCCGCACTACTTTCGGCTGGCGCGTCTGGCCGTCGGCAACCAACTTCCTGCTCGTGGAGCCGCAGCGCCAATCGGCCGCCGCGGTGTATGCGGCGCTGCGCGAGCGGCGGGTGCTGGTGCGCTACTTCCACCAGCGACGCTTGGAGCAATATCTCCGCATCTCGATTGGCAGCGAGAGCGATCACGTCGCGCTTGTTGCCGCGCTACGCGAAGTGGTAGCATGACGCGCCGTACCCGGAGGCCGGCGAGGCCGACGTTGCGACGGGAGAGGGAACTGCCCGTCTCCCCGCTGCAGCGGGGGGACCATAGGGGGGCTATCTTCCACTACCCGATTAAGTTGGCAACTTTCATAACGCGGCCGCCTTGGAAGACTCACCGCCAAGCCGGTAGCAGGAGGATCGTATGGAGACAATACAGATAGTATCTATCGTTGCCGCAGTGGTGGCGCTTGCTTTCGCGGCGTTTCTAGCCTCTACCGTCCTGAAGAAGGACGCCGGCAATGAGCAGATTCGCTTCATCGGCCAGGCCATACAGGAAGGCGCCATGGCCTTTCTTTCGCGCGAATATCGCCTCTTGGCGATTTTCGTGGTGATTATGACCGCCATCCTCGCCGTCTTCATCGACTTCGATATTCTCGGCAAGATCGGCAACGGCGCCGCGTCATCCGTGCCGGGCACGGCGATAGCCTACCTGGTCGGTGCGGTTGGCTCCGGGCTGGCCGGATTTATCGGCATGAGCATCGCCGTCCGGGCGAACACGCGGACGACCGTCCAAGCGATGCAGGGGCTGAATCCGGCGCTGCGCGTGGCCTTCAATAGCGGTGCCGTCATGGGTGCGTCCGTCGTCGGGATCGCGCTGCTCGGCGTGACCCTGATGTTCATTGCGTTCGGAGACGCCAGCATCGTTGCCGGGTTCGGGTTCGGGGCCTCATCAATCGCACTGTTTGCCAGGGTAGGCGGCGGCATCTATACGAAAGCGGCGGACGTAGGCGCGGACCTCGTCGGTAAGGTGGAGCAGGGCATCCCGGAAGACGATCCCCGTAACCCGGCCACCGTGGCCGACAACGTGGGTGACAACGTGGGCGATGTTGCCGGGATGGGCGCGGATCTTTTCGAGTCCTACGTCGGCTCGATCATCGCGACGGTCGCCTTGGCCGCGGTAGGCGCTGGCGCTCTGTCCACCGGTCGGGAGGAATTGTCTCTTTTCCCCCTACTCGTCGCGTCGCTCGGCATCGCGGCGTCCATTATCGGCACCTTCCTCGTCCGCACCGGCGAGGGCGCCGACATGGGGCGCCTGCTGTGGTCCCTGCGGACGGGCATCTTTTCGGCCGGCGTCCTCGTGCTCGCCGGCACCGTCGGGGCCGTGCTGGCGCTCGGTCTGGACTTCAACCTCTTTTGGGTGGTCGCCGTCGGCCTCGTCGCCGGGCAGATCATCGGCACGGCCTCCGAGTACTACACCTCTTACGAATACCGCCATACCAAGCAGCTTGCCGAGCAAGCCGCCACCGGCCCAGCCACGATCATCATTGGCGGGTTGGGGCTGGGCATGATCAGCACGGTCATTCCCGGCATCGTGGTCGTCGTCGCGATGTGGGGCGCGTATCAACTGGCTGATCTGTACGGGGTGGCCTTGGCCGCCGTGGGTATGCTCTCTACACTGGGAATCACCCTCGCTACCGATGCGTATGGGCCGGTCGCAGACAATGCCGGCGGTATCGCCGAGCAGGCCGGCTTGGACCCGGAGGTGCGCGAGCGAACGGATGCACTCGACTCGCTCGGCAACACCACGGCAGCGACCGGGAAAGGATTTGCCATCGGCTCTGCCGTCCTGACCGCTCTGGCGCTGATGGCCGCGTACTCCGGCGTCGTCGGCGTCGAGGTCTTCAACATCATGGACCTCAACGTCATGATCGGCCTCATTATCGGCGCCATCATGCCGTTTGTCTTCAGCGCCCTCACGATGCAGGCCGTGGGACGGGCAGCGTATGCCATGGTGCAGGAGGTGCGGCGGCAGTTCCGGGAAATCAAGGGTCTCTTGGAGGGCACGGCGACCGCCGACTATGCGCGCGCCGTTGACATAAGTACGCGCGGCGCGATGAAGGAAATGGTCCTCCCGGGTTTGATCGCGATTGTTGTGCCGATAGTCGTCGGCGCGATTCTCGGTCCTGAGGCGCTCGGCGGCCTCTTGATCGGCTCTATTGCGACCGGCTTTCTCTTTGCCATTATGATGGCGAACGCCGGCGGCGCCTGGGACAACGCCAAGAAGTACATCGAAGCCGGTCATCTCGGTGGCAAGGGGTCCGACGAGCACGCCGCCGCCGTCGTCGGCGATACCGTCGGCGATCCCTTCAAGGATACCTCCGGACCGGCGCTCAACATCCTGCTGAAGCTCATGTCCATCGTAGCCCTCGTGTTCGGACCACTCTTCATCGGGTAGGCGTTCCCTCTCGCGCGAATCCCGCTCCCTTCGCGTCATTCTCTGAAGACAAGGAGAGAGCCGGGGGGAAGGCCGCCATTCCCCTTCCCTTTAGGGAGGGGGCCAGGGGGTAGGTCCGCCCCTCAGTTCATGCGGCCGAGGTTGCGCCAGATGCGGTCGGCCAGCTCGCGTACCTGCTTCGCATCCGGGTAGTCGGGAACCGCTTGCACATACGCCTGGAGATCGGACCAGGCCGCACTCAGCAGCCCCATGTGCGCCAGGATCACACCACGATCCCGCACCTCCGCCGCCACCGGCTCCACCAGCAAGATGCGTTCGACGGCGTCCAGCGCCAACTGGAACTGCCGCCCGCCGACGTAGTGCAGCTTGAGATTACGCAGGATCCGCGCGATCAGCGCACGCTTGCCCACTGCCTGAAGCAGGTCCTCGCTAAACGGGACATCCGTGCCGAACATCTCCCGAAACAGCTCGCCACAGTCGTCAACGGTCAGCTCCCGGCCGCTGTGGAACGGGTCCAGGTATCGCATCTCGCCACCCGGACGGTCCGGCGGCCAGCCGACGATGAAATGCCCCGGCAATCCGATTCCCTGGGCTGGCACACCGAGCCGGCGGCTGACCTCCATGTATACCAGCGAGAGCGTGATCGGCAGCCCCACCCGCCGATCCAGCACCTCATTGAGGAAGCTGTTCCGCGGATCGTGGTAGTCCTCTTCATTGCCCCCAAAGCCCTCTTGCTCGACAAGCACCTCCCGCACGGCCCGCAGCGCGTCATCGCGGGACCACATGGCGTGACCGGCCACGCGCGGCAAGCGTGTCCGGGCTGTCTCGGCCAGCACGTCGAGCCGCCGGAGATACCGCTCAATCACCAAGTCCGGGTATGCTTCCTGCGCGATGAGCAGCGCGGCTCGGTCCAGGTGCCACTGCTCTTCCGGCTGCTGCACCAACGCTGCAAACTGCACGCGGGCAGTATTCGCCGGCCGCCGTCGCTGAGTCATAACATCATCATACCGTCCCACTGACTCGCCAGGTCCACCGCCAGCAGGCGCTCGCAAGGCAGACTATGCGCCGCCGCACCGGCCGCACCGACACCCCGGCACCGCGCCGGCTGCCGCTAGCGTGGCGGGCGCAGGTCGCCGCCATCCGCGACGATCACACCTCCGGCGCCGCGGCCCTCACCGCACAGTCCGTCGCGGCCCTTGGCGCGCTGGCCACCTGGCTCGACGAGTCAGGTGGCGGCGCGGACACGGCCCGACCAATCGCGCTGGTGCGGGCAGCGGCCGCAGAGTTGGCCGCTGCCCAGCCGGTCATGGCGCCCCTCCGCCGACTCGGTTGGGCCGTGCTGACCGCCGCCGGCAACCAGGCCGACGCTGCAACGGTCGCCGCGGCCGTGCGTGCGGCCGCCGCGGCGTTCATGGCGGCGATGCAGGCGCACCAGGAACGGGCCGCTATCCACGCCGCGGCGCTCCTGCCCAGCCACGCCGCCGTGCTCACCCACTCCGCCAGTAGCGCAGTCGAGGCGGTGCTGCGGCGCGCCGCCGCTACCGGTCAGCTCGGCCACGTCACTTGCCTAGAGGCGCGCCCGCTCTATGAGGGCCGGGCGCTCGCCCAACGCCTCGCAGCGGCCGGTATCCCGATCACCCTCGCCGTGGATGCCCTGGCGGCTCGGCTCGTTGGCGATATGGACGCCGTACTCGTCGGCGGCGATACGGTGGCGCCCGGCGGCCTGATAAACAAGGCCGGCACAGCGGCGTTGGCCCTCGCCGCCCGCGCCTGTGGCGTCCCGGTGTATGCCGTCTGCCCCAGCGAAAAGCTGCTGCCGCGGCTGCCCCGCACGCGCCGCACGGACCGGCCGCGCCGCGGCTTCGCCGTGCCGGACCGAGCGCAGCCGCCGGAGGAAGTGCTCGCCGCGCCGCTGCCGGGCGTCGCCGTGACCAACTACTACTTCGACCGCACCCCGCTGCACTCCCTCACGGCCGTCATCACCGAAGCCGGACCGCTCTCTGCATCAGAGATCCGCAGCCGAGCCTCCGGCATCCTACCGCCCTCACAGGGGTAGGTACAGGCCAAGCCGTAGGGGCGCAACATGTTGCGCCCGTCCCCCCGCCGCAGCCGCGGCGAGTTCTTTGTCGAGGCCCCGTCCCCCCGCCGCAGCGGGGGGACCACAGGGGGGCCAGCAGTCATCAACCGGGGTGCGTCGCCGGCGGCGCAACGCCAAAGCGGTGGGCAACGGCGCCTAGCTCGTCCCAGGTGCCGGCCGGGAGCGCGATGCCTTCCCGTCCGCGCGCTTCCCGCGCCCGGAACTCCGGTTCACCGGGGATCAGCACTTCCTCGACGCCCGGTGCCGGCGGTGTCGCCTTGATCGCGCCGACCGTCCGCGACACGGTTTCGCGGTAGGTATCCGCATCGCCAAAGGCACCCGGATTGACGACCAGCAGGAAGATGCCCCCGGTGCGATCACGCCCGCCTTCCGGGGGCGGCTGGGGCGCTGTACCGTTGGACGAGGGATTGTCCTCGCCGATGGCCGCCAGCCCACCGAGCAGCGCCGTCGCTAGCGAGAGACCGGAGCCTTTGTGCGCCGCGATTGGCTTGAGCATCCCCCCGCGGCTGTAGAAGTCCTCGACATCAACGCTGGGGTTGCCCGCGCCGTCAACGATGACATCGGGCGGTAGCTCCTCCTGCTTCACCCGGTAAATCCGCAGCTTTCCTTCCGCCAGGACCGTCGTGGCGAAGTCAATGAGCACCGGATCGTCCCCGCTCGTCGGCACGCCAACCGAGAACGGATTGGTGCCGAAAGCCGTGCCCGCCGCACCGAACGGCGCTGCCGGTCGCACCCTCGCGCCGGCCGTCCCCCCGAAGACCTGCGCGGCAAAGCCCCGCCGCGCCGCCGCCTCGGTGTACTCGCCGACGCGACCGATATGATTGCCTTGCCGGACCGTCACCAGCCCCACCCCGAACTCCCCGGCCTTACGGATAGCGAGATCGAGGGCTACCGACGTGGAATACTGCCCAAAGCCCCGCTCGGCACTGAGCAACGCCGTCGCCCCATGCTCTCGCAAGACCCGCGGTTCCGCTGCCGGGCGGATCATCCCGTCGTCAATGAACTGCACGTATTGGGGAATACGCAGCACGCCATGCGAGTCATGGCCGGAAAGATTGGCGCGTACCAAATGCCGCGCCACGTGGTGCGCGATAGCATCAGGCGTACCCGCACTGGCAAAGATCGCCTGCGCGAGGTGCTCCAGGTCAGCGGCAGCAACAACTCGATACCCGGCCATGCGTCCTCCTCACCGGCGCCGCCAGCGGGCTACGGCACGGCGGCGCCAAGCGGACACTATGATACCGCCTGAGCAGCAGGCACCCGCCTCCGTATGCCCCAGCCACCTCGACAGCCAGTGCAACCGGCTCGTAGAATCTGGAGATGGGACAGTACCGGGCACACCGTTGCCTGTCGAGACTTGCCGGTATCGTCGGGGTACTCGTCGCCGCGCTCGCGCCCGGGTCTGCGAGCGCACACTTCGGACTGGAGGGGACGGCGGACCTCATCGTTGACTATGGGCTGCTGGCCCTCATTGGTATCTTGGTGGTTGGCGGCGCCGCCGTGTCCGCGTGGCTGGCCGCCGGGTCGCCAGATGAAGAGGATAACGAGGACGAGGACACCGACTGGGAGTACAGCGAGGCGGCGACCGAGGACACGCCGGCCCCACCGCCAGTCGTCACCACGCACCCCACGGCACCCTCCGCCGCCAGCGACCACGCTGCACAACGCCATTGAACCCGAATACCTTGACATCGAGCGATCCGCCGCAGTAGACTCTGCTCTGGTAGCTGCAATACGAAACGGTGTTGCTCCTTACGCAACAATGCGCCTGGTGCAAAGATGGGCCTGACGGTGCAAACCGAGACAACCTCCGACGGAACGGCCGAAGCCGAGCTTCGTCCTCGACGTAGCCCCTCCGGCAGTATCCAGTCCGTCGAACGGGCAATGCTGCTGCTCAAGGAATTCGGACTCAGTGGCCCGGAGCTTGGCGTGACCGAGGCCAGCAAGCGCCTCGGCCTCCACAAGAGCACGGTCTCGCGGCTGCTCGGCACGCTCGAACGGGGCGGATTTGTCGAGCAGGTCTCCGACACGCGGCGCTACCGGCTCGGCCTCCAACTGGCCTCCTTAGCCGGCCTGGCGGTCACGCAGCTCGATCTCAGTTCGGCTGCGCGGCCCCATCTCGTCAACCTCGCCGCACAGTCCGAGGAAACGGCTACCCTGTCGGTGCTCGACGGGGACGAAGCCGTCAACATAGACCAGGTCCCTGGGCCGCATCCTGTCAAGGACCTGGGCTGGATCGGCCGCCGCTTGCCGCTCCATGCGTCCGCCGGCGGCAAGCCGCTACTGGCATCGCTGTCCGCAGAGTGGCTCGAAAGCTGGCTCCGGCAGCCACTCCCGGCTTACACCGAGCGGACGGTAACGTCCCCGGAGCAACTGCGGCGCGAGCTACAAGAGATGCTCGCGCGCGGCTACGTGATCGTCTCCGAGGAGTACGAGCCGGGCCTGACGGCCGTGGGTGCGCCGGTCTACGACTATCACCGAGAGATCGTCGCCAGCATCACGATCTCGGGGCCAACTTTCCGCCTGCACCCGGAGCAATTGGACACGGCAGCGCGATTGGTCAAGGACACCGCCGAGCATATCTCCGCCCGGCTGGGCTACACGCCTCGGCAGGAACGGAGCCGCAAGGATACGCACCCACGCCCGCGCGTCCAGGCCCGGACCGCTCGGCGGTGGAACACCGGGCAACAGGCCGTCCAACCCGTCGGCTCGACCGACATTGCAGCCGGTCCGGCGAATGGAGAAACCAAAGGCTGAACACCACCCGGCGTCGGCTGTGTCGTCACGCACTGACGACCCGCAGCACGCCGTTCATCGAGGAGGAGCGCAAGAACATGAGCGCGGCACAGACCGACGACACCGGAGCCGTCCGACGAAGCGATCTCGTCATTCGTTTCGCCGGCGAGGCCGGTGAAGGGATCAAAAGCCCGGGCGAGCTTATCATCCAAGCTGCTGCCAGAGCCGGGTATCGTATCATCACCGACTTCTCGCCACCGGCCGAAATCAAGGGTGGCGTGTCGTTCTTCCAGATACGCCTCAGTACCCAGCCGATCTATACCCGCGGCGATGCCCCCGACGTGCTGCTGGCCTTCAATCAGGAGGCCTACGACGCCTACGTCGCCGAGCTACGCGACGGCGGCATGTTGATCTATGACCCCGACCGCGTGACCCTCGACTCGGACCAGGTCAGTCACTTCCAAACACTGGCCTTCCCCATGGGCAACATCGCGGCCAAAGAGCTGCGGATGCCCATTGTCAAGAACGTGGTTGCCGTCGGGGGGATGGCGACGCTGTTCGGGCTGGAGACGGATCACCTCAAGCAGGTCATCCGCAAGCTGTGGCTACGCAAAGGCGAGGCGGTTGTCGAAACGAATTACAAGGCGCTCGACGCCGGCATCGCTTACGTGAATGAGCAAGTCAACGGGGCGGCGCCCTTTGTGCTCGCGCCGGCCGCGGAAATGCAGAACACGATCCACGTCTCCGGCAACCAAGCCACCGGCCTCGGCGCGATTGCCGGTGGCGTGCAGTTCTTTGCCGGCTACCCGATCACCCCCGCTTCCGACGTGATGGAGTACCTCGCGGCCTGGCTGCCCCAGCAGGGCGGGCACGTCGTCCAAGCCGAGGACGAGATCGCTGCGGTCAATATGCTGCTCGGCGCCTCCTACGCCGGGGCGCGGGCCATGACCACGACCAGCGGTCCCGGCCTCTCGCTGATGGTCGAGGCGCTGGGGCTGGCGACGATGGCCGAGTTACCCGCGGTCATCGTAGACGCGCAGCGCGTCGGCCCTTCGACCGGTATGCCCACCCGCCACGAGCAAGCCGACCTCAACCTTACCGCGCTCGGTGGCCACGGCGAGGTGCCGCGCATCGTGCTGGCGGCCACCTCGGTCGAGGACTGCTTCTGGCTCGCCATCGAGGCATTCAACCTGAGCGAGAAGTACCAAATGCCCGTGATCCTGATGACCGATACCGTCGTCGCGGTCCGCACGGAGAGCATCGAGCGTCCCGACCTGTCGCAAGTGCAGCGTGCCGAGCGCGAAACCTGGTCAGCCAACGGCACCAACGGCCAAGCGTCCGCTCCGATTCCGCTGGCGGAGGAAGTGGACGATAGCGGCTACCTGCCCTACCGGATCACGGAATCCGGCGTGTCGCCCATGTCGGTGCCGGGTACTCCCGGCGGGCAGTACGTGGCGATGGGCCTGGAGCACAACGAGAAGGGGCGGGGACGGTGGGACCAGCAAACCCACATGTTGATGACGCAGAAGCGATTTCGCAAGATGGAGCGATCCGTCGCCGACGCTCCGGAGCCGGTACGCTACGGCGAGCCGACGGCGGACGTCGGGATCGTGACGTGGGGATCAACGACCGGCACGGCCATCGAGGCGCTGGATCGGCTGGCGCGTGAAGGCATCCAGGCCGACCTGCTGGTACCGCGCATGGTCCACCCGCTCCCGCACGACCAACTAGCGAGCTTCATGGCCGAAAAGCGCATCGTCATCGTGCCGGAGGTGAACTACAGCGGGCAGTTTGCCAATTTCCTGCTCGCCCGGTTCCCGCGCCACATCCACCGCGTCAACGTCTATCGTGGACAGCCCATGCGCGTAGATTTCCTCGTGGATCAGATCAAAGACATCATTGCAGCGGCGCAGAATGGCACAGCCGAGTCGGCCGTGCCAGCCGCCGTAGGGGCGCCGTATGCTGCGCCCGAACAGGAGGTACAGCGTGTCTAGCCGGACAGTCACACGCCGTCGGCCGCAACGCCGGCAACGCAGCCCGGATATCTACAAGAGCGACGAGAAGCCGACGTGGTGTCCCGGCTGCGGCGATTTCGGCGTGCTCAACTCCGTCTACAGAGCACTCCGCACCCAGGGCATTCCGCCGCACCAGGTCGTGTGCGTCTCGGGAATCGGCTGCTCCAGCCGCATCCCGTATTTCATCAACGCCTACGGCTTTCACGGCATCCACGGCCGCACCATGCCCATTGCTACCGGAGTCCGGTTGGCGCGACCCGACCTGAAGACGCTCGTGTTCGGCGGCGACGGCGACGCCTTTGCCATCGGCGCCGGGCATTTCGTCCACGCGATGCGGCGCAACGTTGATCTGTGCTACGTCGTGATGGACAACGCCACCTATGGCCTGACCAAGGGTCAGACCTCGCCCACCAGCGGCACCGGGTTTGTGACGCTTTCGACGCCACACGGCAACCCGGAGCAGGCACTGAACCCGATGCTGCTGGCGCTGGCCTCCGGCGCGACCTTTGTCGCCCGCGGTTTCTCCGCCGAGCCGCAGAAGCTCGCCGACTTGATCGTCGAGGGGATGAACCACAAGGGCTTCGCGTTCATTGATGTCTATAGCCCCTGCGTGGTATTCAACAAGGTCAACACCTTCAAGTACTACAAGGAACAGACCGAGCCGCTACCCAGAGACCACGATCCGTCTAGCTTACCGGACGCCATGCAGTTGGCTATCAGCCAAGACCCGCTCTATCTGGGACTGTTCCACGAGCGCGAGGCAACCACCTTCGAAGACCACATGAACGCCGGCGCACCGCCGGACCAAGTCAAGCGCCACGAGCTACTGGAGCAACTGTTCGACCGCTACGGTTGAGGCGCCGGGCACCCCCATGAGCAAGCAACGCAGCATCGGCGTGTCGCTCGGCGTGCGGACTACGGACGAGGCACGCGCCGCCCTCGTGCAGGTCGCCGCCGCGGCCGACATCGCCGAGCTACGTCTCGACTTCATGGCGGAATACGACCTGCCGCGCCTGCTCACCGACCGGCCCTGCCCGGTGATCGTGACCAACCGCCCGGAGCGCGAGGGCGGGCGCTACACCGGCTCGGAGGCCGACCGGCTGCGCCCGCTGCACGCGGCCATCGAGCTGGGCGCCGACTACGTAGACATCGAGCACGACTCCGTATCGCTGCTGCCGGCGCAGCGCGGGAATACCCAGGTCATCGTCTCCTTCCACGACTTCACCGCCACCCCGCCGACGCTGCCGCGCATCGCGGCCCGGCTCCAGGACCAGGGCGCCGATGTGGTGAAGGTCGTCGGCATGGCCCAGCACCCGGCCGATAACCGGTACGTGCTGGAGACCTTTGACCAGGCGTGTCTGCCCACCATCGCCATCGGCATGGGCGTCGCCGGTCTACCCAGCCGCGTCCTGGCGCTCCGCTACGCGCAGTGCTTCCTGACCTACGCCACCCTTGGCCAGGGCGAGCAGGTCGCGCCAGGGCAGTTGCCCGTTGACGCGATGGAGTCGGTCTACCAAGCGTCGGCCATCGGTCCGGAGACGCTGGCCGTTGGTATCGTGGCGCCAACACTCCCGTCCGACGAGGAGTTAGCACGGCTCAATGGTGCGCTGCGCCAACGCGGCCGCGATGCCGTTGCGGTGCCGTTCGTGCTCCCGGAAACCGCCGACGTAACCGCGCTGGTCCGTGCCTACAGCAACCGGCGCTACGGCATCGGCGCGTGGATCGTGCGCGCGCCGCACCAGCAAGCCTTAGGGCGGCCGGGTGCGCTGGACCGGCTGCAAGACAAGGCCGCTACGCACGGCGCGGTGGACCTCGTCGTCCGCGAGCCTGACGGCCTCTACGGCCTGTGGGTCGGCAGTCCCACTACCGCAGTCGTAGCCCTCGACCTCACTGCCAGCGGCTAGTGGCGCGTGCCCGTCCCCCTGCGAGGTGGGAACAGTTGGACCTACCCCCCGGCCCTTTCCCTAAAGGGAAGAACGATCAAAGAGCGTTCGCTTGCATTTTTGACAATCCGAAGTGGGATTCGACTATCAAGTGTTACTAAGCGAGCACCATGGCTTACAGCAAGTGCTAGAAGATAAGCATCCGTAATCTGCCTATGTCCCAATAAATACACACTGTCTATTAGCTCATCATTCATAATGCTGATGCTATCACCGATAAATGAGTGGAATTTGCTGGAAGCTGCTTGACGCAGCTTCTCCATGGCATCGGTGATGTGCAGCGGCTGCGGATATTGCGGCGCCGAGAGAATCCGTATACAGCCATTTTGTGTCAGCGGACAAGACAACCACCCTCTCCTAACGTGCGTAGTAAACCAATTCGCCACTATCTCATGAGCATTATGGTCCTTGTCAAGCAACGCAACCAGAACATTCACATCAAGTAATGACCGCATCCATCAAATCCCTAGCTCATCACGCAGCTTATTGACCAATGCATTTGTAACTCTCACACCTCGTTTCGGCAGTGGATTAAAGCCGTAGGACTCTAACGAGTGGCGCGGTTGGCATTCATCAGTTTCTGCCGGTACAACATGTGTGTCTTGTGGTACGGCCTGCTTACCAGCTCTGACACGCAAAGAGGGCTGGCTGCTACTGAGGTCAAGATGCTGTGCGTCTCCATTGTCCGTCATAGTATCTCTTCATCCAACCAGGCAGACTGCCGGCACTACAGCCGCAGCGGCGGCAACATCAGCCCAAGTCGCCGTCTCCAGTATCAGTCTGTCAAGTCTGCGGCTATCTGTCTACATTGACCGCGATCTCCCGCCGCTCGGCAGCGGAGCGGTAGGCCGCCTCGATCAGACGCTGGTTGAGTACCGCGTCGTGCCAATCGGGTTTGACGGTCTCCCCGGTCACGATACCGCGCAGAAACCGCCCCAGCTGCAACGCGAACGGGTCCTGGCGGTGGACCTCGATCTGCTCCCAGCCCTCGCCGAACGCCGCCTGCACGCGGGTCGGATCGTAGGTGAAGCTGGGTGTCCGCTCCTGGCTTTGGAAACGCAGGTCGTTGAAGCTGAACGCCACCGACCCGGCCTCGCCGTCAATCTCCACGAACGGTACCTCTTCGTGCTTGCGCCGTATCCAGCTGGCAAACACGTCGCCAATCGCACCGGAGCGGAAGCGCAGTACCACGCTGCACGTGTCCTCGACGGCGACGGGAAACGGCGTGCCGTCCGGCTCCTCGCGCTCGTCGAATCCCCGGTCGGTCGCGCAGTAGACGCTCGCAATCGGGCCGCAGGACGGCTCCAAGAGATGGCGTAGGAGATCGAAGAAATGCCCCATCATATCGTGGACAATGCCACCGCCGGCCAGCTCCTGCTTGAAGAACCACGTCGGCCGATTGGTCACGCGCTTGGGCACCATGTAGCCCCACGTGACGCGAGCATGGAAGATACGACCTAGCCTACCGGCCGCCAGCAGCTCCCGCGCGACCGTCGGGCCGCCCTGAAAGCGCATGTTCTGCACGATCCCGTGCGCGACGCCGGCGCGTTCGGCCTCGGCCAGCAGGTGCTCGGCCTCGGATGCCGCGATGGTCAAGGGCTTGTCGCTGAAGACGTGCTTGCCCGCGCGAATGGCCGCCAGCAGCGGCTCGTAGTGCAGCGAGTTGACCAGGCAGTTGTCCACCACGTCGAGCGCCGGGTCGCGCACAAAGCCGTACAGATCGGTACTCGTATGCTCGATTCCGAATTCGGTAGCCAGTGCAGCTACCTTGGCCGGGTCGCGCCCGTACAGCGCGATAGTCACCGGGTAGCGCGTGCCCCCGATCTCCAATCCGGCCTGCCGCAGGCCCTGCAGGCCAATCACGTGCAGCCGGGCCATGCGCCCGGTGCCGAGCACCCCCACCGTAAGACCACGCGACGGATCAATAGCCATCTGCCTCTCTATCCTGGCGTCATGCGGACGGCGAGAGTGTAGCAGAGCGGGGCGGCGGCGCTGACACTCTCGGTGTCGTGGTAGCATGACCCCATGCAAGACGACAGTGCCCTGCCGATCAAGGCCGTGATCTTCGACTGGGGTGAAACGTTGGGGCCGGTGGTATCGGAACGCGGCATCGCTGCCATGCGGCGTGAGGATATTTTTGGCCAAGACGTGCTCGCGGCGGCCACCAAGCACTTGCTGGGCGGTCCGGACCCCGGCCTCGCGGAGCTGGCGCAGCCCGGCTGGGAGCCGCCGGCGCAAGCGTGGCGCGAAACCACCGCCGGCGAGCTGCTCCGGACCGCCCACCGGATCGCCGGGCGGCCCTGGCCGGCTGACCCCGTGCAGCAGCGGGCATTGGTCCTGCGCCAACACATCTACCTGCTTGCAGCCATGCGGGCCGCGCCGGGCGCTGCCGACGTACTCGCTGCCCTGCACGACCAGGAGCTGCGCTTGGGACTGGTGTCGAACGCCTTCTGGGGTGTGGATGTGATACGCGCGATGCTGGACCGCGACGGTCTCTTGCCCCACCTGGACGTGGTCCTCTGCTCGTCGGCGGTCGGAGTGCGTAAGCCGCACCCCGCGATCTATCGGGCTGCGCTCGCCAACCTGCGTGTCGCGCCGGCCGAGACCGTCTTCATCGGTGATCGTCTCCTGGAGGACGTCGCTGGTCCGCGGCGGCTGGGGATGCAAGCCATCCTGACGCGGCAGTTTCGGCAGGAAACGCCGGCGACGACGGGGCTGGCCCGGCCGGACGCGATCATCGAGCACTTCCGCGAGCTGCCGGCGCTGCTACACAGTTGGACCGGAAGACAAGTGCAAGCGTCTACGTGAAGACGTCCCACAGAATGCGAATACAGACCAGGTAGATCATCACACTGAGCAGCCGGCGCAGGACGGATGGCCGCAGCCGACCGCTGAACCGCGCCCCCAACTGCGCGCCGGCCACGGCGCCGAGCGTGACGAGCGCCGAATAGAGTAGTGGCACCTGCTCCTGGACCAGCTTGCCGGCCAGCGCCGAGGCCATTGTGCCGGCAATAACGAAGAGCGACGTACCAATGGCCGGGCGGGTCCGCAACCGCAGCACGAATACCATCAGCGGGACCAGCATGAACCCGCCGCCAACCCCCAGGATGCCGTCCACCAACCCGACGAGCATCCCCATGCCGCCGATCAGGAGCCAGTTCGGGCGGGGCATCTCGCCATCGTCCGTGCCGGCACGCTCCTCGCGCGTCGGAAAGAGCAGCGACGTGGCCGCCACCACGGCTAAGAGCAGGTAGAGCAGCGAGAGCGTCCACTCCGGCATCAGCGCCGACAGCAAGGCGCCGAACTGGGCAAACACCACGCCCGTCACCATCATCGCCACGCCCACGCGGAGGTGTACGTTGCGTCGGCGCCAGTGCGGCACCACGCCCGACATAGCGCCGAAGAAGTATTGGGCTGCCGAGATGCCCGTCGCCGCCTCCCAGCGCACACCGCCGAAATAGACGAGCATCGGTACGACCAGCACCCCGCCACCGCTACCAACCATCCCGGCGATCACGCCGCCGACGGCACCGATCAGCGGGAGCAGGATGAGGTGGAAGACCGACACGTCACCGAGCATACCGTCAAGCATGACACCCCCTGGCCCACCACCGCGCTACACGACAACCGGCCAGCGTATTGCACAATGAGGTTGTGTATTCGCGCCCGATCCCACGCCAGGAGGACACGCTGCACCGGGGCGGAGCACGCTGGTCGGTGCTGCTCTCGATAATGCCACACGTCACGCTGGCGGCCGCCGATGCGCTATGGTGTTGGCGACACTCCGACTGGCACAAGCCAATGCCGCCTCCAAAGGTATTGCCAGCCGGCAGCGTCAGCGCAAGGCAGGAGGGACGTATGGTGACGAACTTGCCGGACTGGATAGGACCGCGCCGCTTCGATTGGATCATCGAGGGGAAGCTGGCGGCCAGTATGTATCCGCGCACTGACGACCATTTGGGTGCCCTCCACGCTGCCGGCGTGCGCGCCCTGGTAACGCTGCACGAGCAGCCAGTTGACCAAGGCAAACTCGACGCGCTCGGCATTACGGCCCAGCACTATCCGGTCGAGGACCTCGCCGCGCCGTCGCTGGATCAGATCGAGGCGGCCGTTGCGTTCATCGAGCACACGCTGGCCGCCGGGGAAGGGGTCGCCGTACATTGTGCCGCCGGCCTAGGGCGCACCGGCACGGTCATCGCCTGCTATCTGGTCCACGAGGGCTATACGCCGGCCGAGGCCATTGCCCACGTCCGCGCCCGGCGACCAGGCTCGGTCGAAACCGGCGAACAGCAGGCCATCATCTACGCCTACGCCTGCCACCGGCAACAGCGGCCGGACAAATGAGGTGCCTGGCACTTGAGCGAGCAGTGCGCGCCGGCCGCGTGCCGGCGCTGCATCCTGCTAGACTTGGCCCGGAGTAGAATCGCCCAGCAACCAGCGGGTGAAGGGAGCAGATGATGACGCAGGTAACATGCGCGCGCTGTGGGCAGACCGGTGAGCAGCTACCACGACCGCCGTTGGGCGGCACCCGTGGTCAGGTCATCCAAGCGCGCACCTGCGCCGCGTGCTGGTCCGAGTGGCTCCAAACCTCGGCCAACCTCATCAACCACTACGGTCTGCAAGTTGCCGTACCCGCGGATCGCCAGCAACTGTACGTGGTGATGGCCGAGTTCCTGAAGCTGCCGGAAGCTGCGCCGACGCAGCCGGTCAATGCACCGACTCTGGCCGACCCGACGGTGGAAGGGACACCACCTCCGGCGCAGTGAGCGCCCGTCAGGGCCGCTCAAGGACGACCTGGAACCAGTTTCGCGGCACCGTCGTCAGGCCCAGCCGACGGAAGGCACGCCGGGCGCCCTCTTGCAGTGCCTCAGCCGCCCATTCCAGCGGCACGCCAGGAAGCACCGAGCGGACAAAGCGACTATAGGCGCTAATGTCTACCCAGCTTTCCAGCGGCATGTCCACCTGGGCTACTTCGTCAGCCACCACGCGAAAGCCCGTCTGGCGCGCCAGGTCGAGGTATTCCCCACGCGACATCAGGTCGGTCCCGGCGAGCGGACGCGGCGCCGAGGGATCGCGTTGAACGTCCGGGTGATCCTGCCGCAGCGCCCGCAATGCTTGCCGCATCCACGCGACGTAGAAAGACTCCGATTCGGGTGGACGATGGTCTTTGGTGTACGCCGAGTTGAAGGCCAGCCGGCCCTGCGGCTTGAGCGACTCGAAAATGGCCTGTAAGCCCCGCGTCTTTTCCTCGACGAGGTGGATGGCGTTGCAGAACAGCACCCGATCAACCGGCGGCACCAGCCCGTCAAGGTCTTCAGCGCGACCAACCACCCAGGAAACCGCGGCCGACGCACTCTGCTCCAGCGACTTCGAGGCTTTCTCCAGCATCGCCGGCTCCGGATCCACCGCATAAATCCGGCCGCTGGCGCCGGCCCCTCGCCGGTCGAGGAGCGCACGGGTGACCATGCCGGTCCCGCAGCCGAGATCAACCACGTCCTGTTCCGGTGATATCCCCACGAGATCGAGCAACCGGTTGAGAGCCGGAACCTGAAAGGTGAGGTTCGCGAAATCTTCGTATTCGCGCAGTGCCGGCTTCCGTGACTCGGCCAACGCTACACCAACGACTGATTGAGACGGGTTAGTTGTTGCTTCTGCAGCCGTCATTGTCCTCGACTCCCGGCACGGGCACGGTGCCACTGCGGCTTGATGGCCTAAGCTGCACTGTCCTACACCGTTTCCTAGACCATTTACCGATGGATTGTACCACTCGACTGCCATATCGCCAACTGAGATCATGCGGCGCAACGGTGTCCGGCCCGCAGTCGCGCCCTGAGACCGGCTTTCCGACTGCACGGCCCTTCCCAATTAACCATTAAACCCGAACAGGACCGGACCTACCGACGGCTTCATCCGTTTGGCCCTGAGGGCTAGGGGAGTGCGGCAGAAGCCGTATCACTCTTTCGGCCGCTCGTTGTGGAGTATACACAGGGACTTCAGCCGGCGATGAGACAGCGGAGCTTGGACCTGTTGTGGACTATCGGGCGATGCTGCCTGGTCCTCGCACTACTCGCCTCCACCGGGGCTATCGGCGGGCAGCACGCACCGGCCTCCGCAGCGACGAGTGACGTACTCACCCTCACCGGCCAGACCCGGAACCTCGTGTTCGTCGGCCGCGGGCGCGGGCACGGCGTCGGTCTGTGTCAGTGGGGCGCCCGGGGCCGCGCTATCGCCGGCCAGAGCGCCACGCAGATAGTGACGGCCTACTATTCGGGCACAACCGTCGCACCGGCCGTACCGCCTGAAACGACGCTCCGCGTCCTCGTCCGCCATACCATGCCCGAGAGCACCGAGCACGTCAATCGCATCTACGCCCGCCATGGCGCCTGGCGCATCGCCGGGAGCAACCGAGTACTGCCGCCGAACGGGTACCTCCAAGTGCGCCTACCCGGCGGCAATCAGCCTCCCCAACTGTCCGTCCATGCTCCCGATGGGCACACGCTGGAGGGGCCAGGACTCGGGCTGCCCATCACCCTCCATCCGGGTGATGCCAACGCGCGGTTCCAACTCGCCTACCCGCAGCCGGCAGCAACCACCTATCGGGGCAGCATCAGTCTGATCCCGAGCGGTGCGGTAGTGCAGACCGTCAACACGGTCGGGATCGAAGACTACCTGCGGGGCGTTATCGCCGCCGAAATGACCCACAGCTGGCCTATCGAAGCCCTCCACGCCCAGCTCATCGCCTCGCGCTCGTTTGCCTATGCCTCTTCCCGCCATACCGGCGGACGCGCCTATGACTTCGACGCCACCCAAATGGCGCAGGTGTACCTGGGCACGGCCAGGGAGTACCCACACATCAACGCCCTGATTGACCGGCATCCGGGACTGGCCATCACGCTGAACGGGCAGGTCGTGGCGGGCTATTTCTCCTCGACCTGTGCCGGCTGGACCGAGAACAACGAGGACATCTGGTTCGGCAACAACCCCCGGCCGTACCTGCGAGCGATCCGCGACGTTGACGTGCTCGGTCAGGCCTATGACGCCGCCTCACCACACACGACTTGGCAAGTGGGGCCGGTTTCCATCGCCCAGCTCGCGGCAGCACTCAACGCCGATCCGAAGACACGAGTCGGTCAGCTCCGGAGCCTCGACCTCTCGCGCCGCACGCAGTCCGGACGGCTCACCCACGTGACGCTGACGGGGAGCGATGCGACGCGCACGGTACGTGCCAGCACTTTTCTCAACTCCATCGCCAGACACGGACCGAACGGCGCTCGTGCGCTCCTAAGCTCCAAATTCCGAATGCACTGGACCGATGCGCCGGCCGTGCAGGGCGGTAGCGTCCAAACAGTGCAGCCCGCTCCAGCACCGCCAACACCGCAGTATGATCTCTCCCGCACCAACCCCGTTCCGCAGAATCCGGCGCTCGGTGGTCGCTATTTCTCGGAGACCGGCCACCACGTCACCGGCAACTTCCTCACGTTCTTCGATGCACGCGGTGGGGTTGAGATCTTCGGCTATCCGCGCACCGAGGCCTTCAACGAAGACGGACTCACCGTACAGTACTTCCAGCGGGCACGCTTTGAGCTGCACGCCGATAAGCTCGGCACCCCCTACGAGGTGCAGCTCACGCTGATCGGTGACATCCTGACCAAGGAGCGCGGCTCCGTGTTCCCCCAAGCGGAGCCGCGCCCGACTACCGCCAGCTACCGCTACTTCCCGGAGACCGGCTATGCCGTGCTCCACGGCTTCAAGCGCTTCTTCGACGAGCGCGATGGGCTGACTATTCTCGGCTACCCGATCTCCAACGAGCTACAAGAAGGCGGGATCGCCGTCCAATACTTCCAACGCGGCCGGCTCGAATATCATCCCGACCGTCCCCAACCAGTTGCGCTCGGACTGCTGGGCGACGAGTGGCTGCGGGCCAAGCTCTGGCTTCGCTAGCCGGAATGACTGCCTCGACGCCAGGCACAGCGTCCCGACACAACCTCGACTGGGGATGCACGGCTTAACCCGTAGGGACGCAACATGCTACGCCCGTCCCCCCGCTGCACGGGGGGGACCATAGGGGGGCAATAGCCTCCCTGGCAGGAGGTTGAGGGAGACCACCGGGCCGCTCACGAGGCCTAGCCGCGGTCATCATGGTTGCTCTCCTGCAGCAGCACCCCGGTCGCACGATTCCGCCTCAGTGTAGCACGGGGAGCACACCCCCCTGACAGCGGGACCGGCGCCCGACAGGACCAGACAGGATGGGTGCCATCTGGTACGGTAGGCTGGCGAGGAGGATTGAGCCAATGCTAACACCCGAACAGGTTGCCTTCTTCAACGAGAACAGCTACCTCCGCCTGAAGCAGGTGTTCTCGTCCGACGAGGTTGCAGCGCTGGACCGCGAGCTGAGTTACATCATGGAGACGTTCATCGTGCCCACCAAGGGCTGGACCGGGCCGTGGCGCAAAGACAAGCAGTATCTCTCCGAGGAAGAAGAGGAGAAGTCCCTGCTCTCCGCCACCCACGAGCTTCAGCACTACTCGCCGGCCTGGGGGCACGCGATCTACAACCCGCGGCTCGTCGGCGCCGTGGCCGACCTGATCGGCCCCGAAGTCGAGCTACACCACGTCACGCTCCACGCCAAAGGGCCGGAGTTCGGAACACCATTCCCGATGCACCAGGATTACCCGTTCTACCCCCACCAGGACGGCCGGTTTATTGACGCCATCGTGCATGTGGACGCAGCCACCGAGGCGAACGGCTGCCTGAAGTTTCTGCGCGGCAGTCACCAGCTCGGCGCACTGGAGCACCTCCGCAACGGCTCACCACACCTGCCAACGGACCAGTACCGCATCGAAGACGCCGTTTCGTGCCCGGCTAGTACCGGCGACGTCGTCCTGTTCAGCATCCACACCATCCACGGATCGAGCCTGAACCGGACCAAGCAGTGGCGCCGGGTCGTGCGCCTAGGCTACCGCAACCCGCGCAATCGGCAGCTCAGTGGCCAAGCCCACGGCCGACCGGGCCTTATGGTCGCCGGGCTGCGCCCAAAGGTCGAAGGCGTGGAAATCGAGCCTTACGGCCTCTGGCGCCCCCCACCGGTCGAGGCCGAGGCCTCGTCACCGCAGTAGAGTGCATCGCAGCCGACGACGGCAAGCTGGCCCCGTCACTGTTGGCCGCATAGAGGCTCGGCGCTACCAATGAAGCAGCGAGTCTACGAGATCGTCGAGGAGGCCGCGCCCGGCAATCGGGCCAGCCAGGCCTTCGACGTATTCATCATCTCGCTAATCGCCCTAAACGCCGTAGCCTTGATCGTAGGAACCGTCGAGGAAATCCACCAAATCTCACCGCAGGCCTTTCGAACCTTCGAGATCATATCCGTAGCCATCTTCACGGTGGAGTACCTACTACGAGTCTGGGCCTGTACCGCCGATCCGAGATACGCCCATCCCGTATTCGGGCGCTTGCGGTTTATTGTCTCGCCCGTGGCACTCGTTGACCTGGTAGCGATCTTGCCCTTCTACATGGTGCTCTTCGTCAACTTGCATGGCCTGGACCTGCGTTTCTTGCGGGCAGTACGTCTCCTCGCCCGAGTCGCCCGACTGGGCCGCTATTTCTCGGGGTTACGTACTTTGGCCCGAGTCGTACACGCCAAACGCAGTGAACTGCTCACCGTGATAATGGTCCTGTCAATACTACTGTTGATGACCTCCTCACTGATTTTCTTTGCCGAAAGGGAAGCCCAACCGGACAAGTTTGCCAACATTCCCCAAGCCATGTGGTGGAGTGTCATCACCCTTACCACCGTCGGCTACGGAGACGTGTATCCGGTCACCGTCGCGGGACGCCTGCTCGCCGGACTGATTGCAGTAGTGGGCATCGGACTGTTTGCCCTACCCGCAGGTATCCTGGGATCCGGCTTTGTGGATGAACTGAGAAAGAGCACGGACACACCCAGGATATGCCCTCATTGCTATAAGGAGATTCACGAATAGCCTTCGTTGCGGTGGATTGATAACTCGCCGCATACGAGCGGACACTAGCCCGAAGAATGTTGCACTCCGCCTTGCGGCCTCCGGCGGATTAGTTTGTCCCGCTCAGGTAGGAGCAGGGTTAGCGCGCTCCTAGTCTGATCGCTGATGGCTGATCGCTCACTCCGTCTCACCGATAGCGCGCCGCCTGTTTCTCGTACAGGTCGGCGTACAGACCACCACGGGACATCAAAGCGTCGTGGCTGCCCATCTCCACCAAGCGGCCCCGGTCGAGGACCAGAATACGGTCGGCCATGCGCACCGTCGAGAAGCGGTGGCTGATGAGCAAGGTCGTGCGTCCTTGAGTCAGCTCACGAAACCGCAGGTACACGTCGTACTCGGCCTGTGCATCCAGCGCCGCGGTCGGCTCATCGAGGATTTGGAACTGCGCTTCTCGGAAGAAAGCGCGAGCCAACGCGACCTTCTGCCACTCGCCGATGGACAGTTCCATCCCGTCCTCGAACTCGCGGCCCAGTTGCGTGTCGTAGCCGCGCGGCAGCCGCTCGATCACCTCGTCGGCCCCGGACTGTGCCGCGGCCGCCGCGATTGCCTCGCCGTCATCGCGCCGGTTCAGCGCCGCCAAGCCGATATTCTCGCCGGCGGTGAAGTGATAGCGGGCGTAATCCTGGAAGATGACCGTGGTGTGGCGCCGCACGTCGCGCAGATCGTAGCCGCGCAGATCGCTGCCATCGAGCAGAATCCGCCCCTCGGTCGGATCATAGAGCCGGCAGAGTAGCTTGACGAGCGTAGTTTTGCCGGCGCCATTGTGACCGACCAGGGCAACGGTTTCACCGGGACGAATATGTAGGCTCACCTGTCGGAGTACCGGCCGCTCGGTCCCCGGGTATTGGAAGGTCACGTCCCGCAGCTCCAATCCCTCCCGCCACGGCACCGACACCTTCCGGCCATCGGCTACCGGTTGCATCGGCGACTCCAGATCAAGAAACGCCAGAATGTTCGCCGCCTGCAACTGGTGGGCATACATCCGGCTTGCAGTACGCAGAACATCCCGTACCGCATTCTGGGCTAAGAACACCGCCCCAATATAGAGCACCACGTCACCGAGACTGATCGCCCCCTGACCCGCTTGCCACACGGCAAAGAGCAGCACAAGCCCGGCGCCCAGCGGCGAGCTAGCCCCTAACAGTATTCTCACCGGGACTTGCCGTCGCCGGAACGCATCCACCTGCGCCAGTGCCCGGCGATAGGTCCGCTGGTATAGACCGATAATGTAGCCGCCGAGACCGAACAGCCGGATTTCCTTGGCCGCGCTATCGGTCGTCAAGAGTTGGAAGTAGTAGTCCAGACGCCGCGTCTGGGGTGCCTGGTCACGAAATACCCACGAGTAGCCCTCTGCATAACGTATCTGCCCCAGATACATTGGCACCGTCGCTATGCACACAACCAGCGCTGCAACCGGATGGAGCAGCACGAGAGATCCCAGCAGCGTGGCGAGGACCAGGACTACGGAACACCCGTTGACCACTTGCACGGTCAACTCCTCGGCAGACCCGATGGACCGGCGCGCGTTCTGGAGCTTGTCGTAGAACCCCGCAGACTCGAAGAGCGCCAGATCCGGCATCGCCGTGGCTTTATGCATCAATTGGCTCTGCAAGGAATAGCGCAGGCGCTCCCTCTGGCTGGCGGCCACAAGCTCGAATATCCAAAGCGCCACCTCGACCACCATACGGAGCAGTACGTAGACACCGGCAATCACCAGCGCAGTCATTGGCCGGTTGTCCGTAAGCGCCTCTACGAGGAACTTGGAGAACCAGACGGTAGCCGGCTCGATCAGGCGAAAGAGCGCATAAACCAGGAGCATGATGACGATATGGCGCGGCGCGGCTCTCACGACCAGCCGGAGACTGCGCGACAGGCCACGATAGACGCCGAGGGCCTGCCGTGTGTGGGAAAGGAGGCTGGCTGCCCAGCCAGAGCGCAGCGCCGGCCGGTCGCTTTGGCCACTCACCGTATCTCTGCCCCTCCGCGGCAACAGCTACGCCCCGGCCGCCGGCCCTCGCTCCTACGACGGGATGTAATCACCATTGATCGGTTTAATCGCCAGCAGTATAGAACAATGAGTTGTGTACGGCAAGCAGGGGAGACAGGAACGGCACGCTACACTGTCGCGGTCAGCTTAGACCGGCCTTGTAGAGGGGTCAAGCGTAGCTGCTACGCCCCGAGGAGCTGAGTGACAGCGCGGTTCAGGAAGGTCCAGTAGAGGGCGGTAGGAGCACTGCCGGCCGCGTCCGGCCAGATTCCGAAGTACATCCGGTTGGCGTTGCTGGTCCAGACGGCCCGCTCGTGCCCCTGCTCGTCCAGTGCTGCCAGTACCGTCCCCTGCGCGACAATCGGCACCCGCGCCAAGGGTGCCACCGCTACTGCCTGCACCCCGGCCAAATCCTGCACTAGCGCCACACCGGGCATCACCTGTACCGCGACACCGGGGACGCTGTGGCCGGGGTTGGCCGGATCGGGATGTGCCCCCAACCCCAGCGCGGGAACATAGAGCGGATTGGCGTTGAGCACGGGCACGGCGCTGTTTTGGATGCTCGCCAGCGTCTCCCCACTGAGTGTAGCCGGGAAGCCGATCACCACCAAGCCCACGTCGCCGAGCGCCAGTCCCGCCACCCGGGCCGGGTTGATCGGCACGACGTTGAACCCATTTGCCGTGAGCCGGTCGAGCCACTGCCGGGTACTCGCCGGCCCATCACCACCGGGCGGAGCGCCGTCAATGCCGTCCTGGAGATAGAGCACCCTGGCCGTGCGGCCACGGGGATGCGTGACCGCCGACCGCACCGGCGTCGGCTGGGCGCGGAACAGTGGATTCAGCACGCTCACGCGCAGCGCCGTCACGGTATCCGGGGCATTGCCCCGCACGCCGATCACCCGTACGCGGTCGGCAATCCCGATCTGCTCATAGGTTAAGGGCTGACCATCAGGATCGGAGCTAATGACGGTGTCTGCAGAGAAGGCGACGGTCACGGTGGTCGGACCGTCGCGGACCGCTGCCAGCCGCTGCGCGCGCCGGATTTCCGTCACCCGGCCGCTCATCTGCACCTCCAGCACGCCCGTAGCCGGCGCCACGGCCGCTGCCGGCGGCGTGACGGCCGCGGTGCTGGTGGCCAACCCCGGCCCTCCGACCGCCAGCGTCTGCACTTGCGCCGTTGGGAGCGGCGAGAGTGACGCCTCGGCCGTTGCGGCAGGAATGTCCGGCGCCGCCGGCTGCACGGCTACCGTGGGCAGTGGGGCAACGTCCACTTGCACCGCCAGTCGCGCCGGCAGGGCTTGTTGCTCGGACTGCCCCGACCGAATCAACTGGAAGAGCTGCGGCACCAGGAAGGCCAGGGCAATGAGGGTGACGACGGTGACGACCGCACCGAGACTGGGCAGCTGCCAACCGGCGGGAAGCCAGCTACGCTTTTCGTCCTCGATTTTGGCGAAGACCTCGCGGCGCATGTCCTGCGGAGGGGGAACCAAGTCCACGCCGCGGCGCCGATCATGGAGTGCCTTTTCCTGCCGGTAGTAGTCGCGGCACTCGCGGCAGGTGCGTACCTCCTGCTCAATCGCTGGCCGTAGCGCCGGCTCCAGCTCGTTGGCGATGTAGGCCGAAATCTGCCGGTGCCAGGAATCACGCTCGCGCGCGTCGTGGCGGCTCACGTTGCGCTCCAGACCACCAAGCCCTGCACCCTCTGCCGGAGTTCAGGTCGTGCAGCCCCCGTGGTCACTTGCGCCCGTTCGCGGCCGTTCCTCCTCGAACGCTGACCGCCGGGTGATCTGCCCGGTGACACGCCGGCGCTGCACCCGCCGCTGCGACGAAAACGGTGCAGCCATGGCGGCACATCATCATTCCTTCACCTGTCCAGGCTGCCGTTCGACCGTCTTGAAGACTTGCCGGAATTCCTCCCGGGCACGGAACAGCAGCGACTTGACGGCGGCACGGGTCGTGCCGAGCACTTGGGCGATCTCGTCGTAGGACAAGCCCTGATACTCACGTAAGAGGATACACAGCCGGTACTTGGGGTTCAGGCGGTCCAGAATGTACTGGACCTCCTCTCTGTTTTCACGATTCACTACGTCGCGCTCAGGGCTTTCCTTGGCTACCGGGTGAAAGACGGACACAAAATTGTCCCACGATTGCCACTTGATGAGCTTGCGATGCCGCAACTCATCCAGGCAGACATTCGTCGCAATCCGGTAGAGCCAAGCCCCGACGCGCAGGTCGTCGGAAGTCCGCGACAGTGCCCGCCACGCCTTCAGGAAGGTGTCTTGGGTCAGATCGGAGGCATCCTCCGGGTTGCCCATCATCCGAAAGACGTAGTTGTAGATCGCCGCGTGGTACTGGTTGAAGATGACCTCGAAGGCGGCCTCGTCACCAGCCTGAGCACGCGCAATCAGTGCGGCGTCTGCCACTGCCACTGCCATGGCGGTCTTCTCCCTTCCTACCATCTTCAACGGGGCAGACGCGCGCGAGTTGCCCGGCGTGGCTGCCAACAGCGTCGAACGCAAGGTGTTACTCACAATCCCCAATCTCTTCCGCATCGGTCCACGATGCTCTCTAACGCTGGCGGCCACGCTGGCGGCCGCAATACATCGCGGCCACGCCCGGCCCCGCAACCGACAGCCGGCAAAGAGAGCTACTTGAGATGCTGCACTTGGGCTATGGAGTAGGGGAGCGAGTGGCGAGACGCAAGGGGATGCCACCGGCACCCGCACCTCGGTCTACAAGCCAGCCGCCGCTCGCGGTAGAGGAATGCTAGAGGCGATGATCGCTGTAAGCGGCCGCGCTCACCCACGAATCGCTAAGTGAAGGACACCTATGGTAGCAGTGCGGCCACCGGGGCGGCCACCCCGTTCCCGGACTGCTCGCCGACCGGCCGCTCCGGCGGAATCTGCGGATAGCGGAACGTCTTGCCCTGGTAGTTCCGCAGCACCACCTCATCGTCGTTCATTTCCACGACGTACTCGGGCAGGAGCGGGATTTTCCCGCCGCCGCCGGGCGCGTCAATCACGAAGTGCGGCACCGCCAGGCCCGAGGTCCAGCCGCGCAGCGCCTTGATGATCTCCAGCCCCTTTTCGACGCGCGTGCGGAAGTAGTTGGTGCCCCGCGTGAGGTCGGCCTGGTAGATGTAGTACGGCCGCACGCGAATCCTGAGCAGCTTCTGCACCAGCTCCTTCATCACCGCCGGGTCGTCGTTCACGCCGTCCATCAGCACGGTCTGACAGCCAATCGGCACGCCGGCATCGGCCAAGCGGGCACAGGCCAGGGCGGCCTCCGGCGTGACTTCGCGCGGATGGTTGAAGTGCGTGTTGACATAAATAGGATGATACTGCCGGATAATGTCGCACATCTCCGGCGTCACACGCTGCGGCAGCGCACACGGCACCCGGCTACCAATCCGAATGACCTCGACGTGCGGGATCGCGCGTAGCTCCTTGAGTATCCAGTCAATCATGCGGTCCGGCAGCATCATCGGATCGCCGCCGGACACGATGATGTCCCGGATCTCCGGGGTCCGGCGAATGTAGTCTATGCCCAGTTGGAGGGTCTCTTTATTCCACCAACCGGGGTGGCTCACCTTCCGCTTGCGCGTGCAAAAACGGCAGTAGATCGGGCATTGGTGGTTGACCAGAAACAGCACCCGGTCGGGATACCGATGGGTAATGTTCGGTACCGGACTATCGCCTTCCTCGTTCAGCGGGTCCTCCGGACTCGACAGATCATCGAGCAGCTCGCGCGCGTCGGGAATGACCTGTTTCCAGATCGCATCGCCCGGCTCCTCGATGAGGCTCAGGTAGTACGCATTGACCCTGATCTCGAAATCCTCGGCAATCCTATCGCCAAGGTCCTTGTCAATACCGAAGCGCTCGAAAAGCTGCTGCGAGTTATTGACTCCGTCCCGGAGTAGCCGTTTCCACTCATCCATACCCAATACCGCCTCCCATTACTTCTATTATAGACGTTCCTTCTGGCGCTTACGAGGCGAGTGGCCTGTTCCCCTATGGTGCCCCCGCTGCGGCAGGGGGACGGTGCTTCCCTCCCCCGCCCCGACGGGGGAGGGCTAGGGAGGGGGCCAGCCTCACCCCATCTCAGTCCACTACGCCCCGGCGAGCAACCCACCAGGCGCCATCACGGCATCCACCATGCCGTGAATGACCTTCTTATCCGGCGGACAGACCGTCACCAGCACCCCGGCCAGGTGCGCCTGATCTCCGACGACCAGGTAGTAAGGGTTGAGCCGCGCGCGGCCGCGCAGTAGCCGCAGTTGGTTGCGGGCAAAGTCGAAGTAGGGCACGGGCGAGCGTTCCATCCGATAGAAGTGCTGCAAGACGTAGCGCGTGCGCGGGAAGCTGGCGAGCGCCGTGTCCACCGCCGCTTCCCAGTCCTCCGCCGCCATGTCGTGGCCGACGGACACCCCGCGGCTGCCCCAGGCGAGCGCGTCGAAGCCCGACGGCTTGACCACCAGCTGCCGCCACTTCTGCGTCAGGCCGCGTAGTTGGTCCCAGGACTGCACCGCCCGATCCGCAATCCGCAGGCCGGGAATCGTAGCCGCCGGCGGCAACGGCGCCGGGTCCAGCACCCACGTCTCCGGTATGACCTGCGCGAGCCGTCGCTGCACCGCGGTGCCCAACTGCTCGCGCCAGAAGTGCGCGAGGACCGGGTGATGGAACAGCGCAAACAGCAGCTTCTCTTCCAGATACGACTTCACCGGCGGCGTGATCGCGACGCGCCCCTTCTTGGCAGCGTACAGAATCAACTCGTACTTGGGAATATTCGGTAGATCGAACAGCTCGAAGAAGCGATACACGACCGCGACGGGCCGCAAGCCGCCGGCATACGGCACCTGCAAGTGCTCCTCGGTGAACACCACCTCCTCCGGGCGCACAGCCACGGCCGGCACGCCCAGATCGTCCACCGCCGCCGCCAGCCACTGCATCTCCGGCCAATAGTCCGCCGACTCCTCGGAGACGACGATAGCGAGAATACCGTCAGTCGGCGCATCGCGGGCCGTCGTCGCCGCGTGCTGCGCCATGGCCGCGAACCGCTCGACCATCCCGTGCGTGCCACCAACCGGCTCGTACCCCAGAGCGGCATAGGCCTGCGCCAGACTGGCCGTGAAGCCCATCCCGCCAGGCACGGAGTCCAACTCCGTCGCCTTCAAGCCCTGATCGGTCAAGAACAGGTCCGGCCGAATGACCAACGGGGTATGCCGCCGAAACCGATTCATCCGGCCATACAGCACGACCTGATCCGGCCGCCCGGCATCCAGGTACTCTGTAACCCAAGAGGGCACTCGACCGCGCACGCTGGCCTGGTAAAGCCGGTTGCACGCCTGGTAGAAGGCGAGCAGGTCCGCGCCCAGCCGCTCCAGTGTCTCCACTAGCTCCGGCGAGAGCCAGAACGGCTCCGGTGAGAGCCGCCACGGGGCGCGCTGACCGGGCAGCCGCGCCGGTCCCTCGACACGAAACAGGGCCGGGTCCGGGAGCAAGTCATCAAGCTGCCGACTGACCGCCGCTGCATCGTCCTCCGACCACCGCTGGGCGGGGCCATCCGGCACGGCTACCGGGGACTCGGCGCTGACCTTCATCACAAGCTATTCGCTCTCTCCACGTGGTGCTCGGAAACCAGGAACCGCAGCTACCCCGTCACTATAGCATCAGCCACCGTCCGCTCGTTCCACGCAATACTGCGACGTGCGGCGAGGTGTGGAACGAGGGTGTGAACGCCACGTACCGCGGCCAAGAGCGACCTGATTTGCTTTACATAATGTTGAGCAGTGGAACCATCCAGCCCCGGCTACGCAGCCGACGCAACGGCATCGGCCTCAATCTCAATTAGCATCCCTGGCTCCATCAGGCGTGAGACCTCGACCATCGTCGTCGTCGGGTGCGAATCGCCGAAGAACTCCCGATGGGCGCGACCGAACTCCGCCCACCGCTCGATGTCGGTCACGAACATGCGCGTCCGCACTATCGCCGTCCGATCACTGTCCAGATTACGCAGCGCCCGCTCGATCAGCTCCAGGCAGTGCCGCGCCTGCGCGTAGGGATCACCCGGCGCGAACACGCCGCCGTCCTCGGCAACCGGCGCCGTCCCGGTCACAAAGATCAGGCTGCCCGCGCGTAGCGCCCGACAATACCCGATCTTGGCCTCCCACGGCGCGTGGGAGTAGGTCCGCTCGAACGCCATACCCTCGCCTCCTCAGCCCACATGAGCACGTCGTGGTCCCGCCCCCGCCGTAGGGGCTGCCCGTCCCCCCGCTGCACGGGGAACCTGAGCCGCAGTAGCTAGAACAATCCGTCCCCCCGCTGCGCGGGGGGACCACAGGGGGGCCGGGTGCTAGGCCCACAATCCTCGCTACCGCTTCCCGGCCCGCAGCGCCGCTGCCTGCTCCGCCGGTGACACGCTGTACTGGTCAAACGCCTCCTGAAGCGCCTCGACCTCATAGTGCGCGTAGATGCGCTTGGTCGTCTCCGGCGAGGCATGGCCGAGCAGGTCCTGCACCTGCTCCAACCTGGCACCGCGGTTGAGCAACGTGCTGGCCTTGTGGTGCCGAAAATGGTGTGTGCTGACCGCCACGTTCACCGCCGCGCCGGCCGCTTTGGCCACTCGCCACACCGATAGGGGCGAGAGGCGCAGGTTCTCGCCGTCGCGCCGCGGCTGGCCCCGTCCCTTGTCGTGGCGCAAGAACAGCGGCACGTAGCGGTCCGCTCGCTCGTCCAGATAGGCGCGGATCGCAGCCAGCGCCTCTTCGCCGAAAAAGACAATCCGCTCCTTGTCACCCTTGCCGGTGACGAGCGCCCGCCGCGCCCAGCCGTCCTCAACGTCGGTCCGGTTGAGACCGGCCACCTCGGCCCGACGCAAGCCGGTCGAGAAGAGCGTATGCAGCAGCGCCCGGTCCCGCAGCACTTCCAGGCGCTTCCGGCGCGTCTGCGGTGTCGCTTCCGGTAACGGCAAGCCGTCCACGTATTCGAGAATGAGCGGAATGCCCCGGTCAATGCGCGGCGTGCGGTACGTCGAGCGACCAACTACGTCACTCAGTTGTTGGCGCATCTGCTCATACGACAGCCCCGGCGCCAGCAACTGCCGGCGGTCGAGGTAGCGCATCAAGGCACGGGCGCCGGCCAGATAGGTGAGCACGGTTGCCCGCCGCTCCCGGCCGTGATGCCGGAGTAGCCAGGCGTAGAACTGCTCCAGGATAGTCGCCGGCAGTTGATTGACATAAATTTCATCGTCGCCAAACTCGCGGCGCAGGAACTCGGCCCAGCGGCGCAACCCGGTGCGGTACGTCGTCAGGGTGCGCGGCGAGCGCACCACCTGCGTTTGCAGAAAGGCGGCACAGGCGGCAGCGACGGTGACAGCACCGTCCACCGTTACCGGATCATGGGAAATCCGGCCGTTGAGCACAAGATCACGAGACATCGTAATTCCCCTGACGCACCGCTACCCGTCCTAACCCCGACACCGACACAGCCCCAGATGAAACCGCTGCAAAAGTTGTCATTCCCGCCTCCCTTCCGTCATTCCCGCGAAAGCGGGAATCCACACCCCCCTCTCCACATGGTGGAGAGGGGGTCAGGGGGTGAGGCCTGCCTCCTGGTTGACGAGAGTCGAGTCACCACCATCCCAGCACTCCGACGGTCTCACGATGTGGTATGGCAAGCCAGAGCGTGGCTGTGCGCCCCAGCCTCGCACCTGGAACGACTCACAGCGCAGCGGCGATGCGTCGCGCACACCGCACGACCGGACCGGACTCCAGGAGAGACACCCAAGGCTCAGCCGTATTACTCATTGCGAACTATAATCAGCATTAGCTTTCTCAAAACGCTACGGTAGTACGCTAGGCACCTCAGGCACCTCAGCCCCCTCCCCGCCGGCCGTCTCGCCGCGAACCGGCTGACGGCCGCACCCGCACCTGCCGCTCAGTCACCACGACGAACTGACGGAGCTGGTCGGCGTAGTTGTTGATGACATGGAGGAGACGCGCAAGTTTCGCATTGAGTTCCATCGGCGGGAATCGTAGGAAGATGACCCCGGCATGTGCCCGGCGGTACCGGAAGATCAACTCGCCAAAGTCACGATCCTGGGTCACGAGGATGTGCCCCACCTGCCGCGCGATAGCGAGCACCCGGTAATCCGGCAGTGAATGCGGGTAGTCCACGCCGACGATCAGGACATCATGGCCGTGTTGCCGAAGCATGGGGGCCAAGCGTCGATCAGTGCTCTGGTCGAAGAGGAACCTCATGCAGATGCTGCCAGAGAGTCTGCATGGCGATGGCGAGCACGCCTCTTCCGCGCGACAGCGGCCTGAGCATAGGCCAAGCAATCCCGCACGTCATCCACGGTCAGGTCCGGGAATACGGCAAAAAGCTCCTCCAGATCAGGCTTATACGCCAGTTGGTCGAGGACCATTTCAACTGGAATCCTGGTCCCCTCGACCACCGGCTTGCCGACCATGATGTCGGGGTCCTGGATGATGCGCGCAGGATTAGGGCGTCGTACTGCTGACATAGCGTAGCCCCTCCTCACCTACGTATGAGATATTACCGCATCTCCTCAGCCCCTCCCCGCTCGCCGTCTGCGCCGCGCGCATCCAGACCGCGCACCAGTTCACTCGGACAGCACCGCAGCGCCGCCGCCAATCGCACCAGCAGACTCAGCTTGGGATTGGGAATGCCTCCGCGCTCCACCTGGTTCAGCGTGGCCCGCGGCACACCGGCCGCACTCGCAAAGTCCGCCTGCCGGTCGTACCCCAGCGCCAGCCGCCGCCGCGCCACCCGCTCGCCGAGCGCAGATCGCGGATCAGCATAGTCCCGACCGGCCACGTGCCACACTAGCGCCGCCAACTCCACGTCGAGCGCGCGTGCCAACGCCGCGAGCGTCCGCACCGTCGGCTCGTGGCGCCCGGCTTCCAGCGCATTGACGTAGGGACGCGGAATCCCCGCCCGCGCCGCCAGCGCCGTCTGCGTCAGTCCGCGCCCAATGCGGAGCCGCGCCAGCCGCGCTCCCAGCTGGGCCAGGCTCGGAGCTTCTGAGCTAGGCGCTACCCTACCACCCCTCACCTGCCCCCCTCGGGTTGCCGATTGGCGCGCTGATTGCGAATTTGGGGCAGCCCGTTTGGCATTCACCGCTCAATCACCTCCCCCAGGCACCGCGAATCCCGCCATCGCACGTTGCCGGGCACGCCTCTTGATGCTGTTCCGTAGATTATACACCGCCAACCGGCTCTGGCTCCCCGTCGCACCGCTATCGGCACGCCGCAAGATGATACATCTGACACATCGTTGACAGCCCGTGTGGCCGCGGGTATCATGGACCTGACAGTCCGATGTGGACAGTCGGCTGTCGTTGTGGATAGGTGGGGCGACCTTCTATTCCATACATCCTACTTTCATCGCAGCATCCCATCCACTAGGGTCGCCCACCCTATTCCCCTGCTGCACAGCATCCCCACCGACAGCGAATTGCGGCGGCGAGCCGCCGACAGCGGCAGCGGCATTGCCGCCCACACTGGCGGCGGCCGGATATAGGCGATCAACATGACCGAGCCACCGCCCTTCTGCGGTCCACCACCCCCGGGCGGCACGGCGGCCGCAATTGCCGCCACGCGCCGCGGCGTCGCCGGCGTCGCCGGCGTCGGTGTAGGTTGGGTGGGGCTGGCGTGGTCATCCCAGGGTCTCGCTCTCATCACCCCTCTGGCCGCGACAGACGCGACGGCGCGCCAATGGCTGGACGCCCTCAGCGCCGGCCCCCGGCCGACGACCATCGAGTCCGCGACCGAGCCGGTCGCTGTCGCACTGGCGGCCTACTTCACCGGCGATCCACTGCCCTACCACGGCCCACTCGACCTCACCGGGCTGTCACCCTTCACACAGCGAGTGCTGGCGGAGGTCCGGCACATTCCACACGGCGAGACGCGCACTTACGGCTGGCTGGCCCGGCGCGTGGGCCGGCCCCAGGCAGCCCGTGCGGCCGGCCGGGCCATCGGTGCCAATCCGCTCGCCCCGCTCATCCCCTGCCACCGGGTCGTCGGCGCAAACGGCCGCCTCACGGGCTACCGCTGGGGAATCGCCCTGAAACGCTGGCTCCTGGCCCAGGAAGGCGTCCACCTCCCAGCCTAGCCCGCGATTCTCGGCCCTCCGGCCCTCTACCGCCATAGGCGTAGGCACGGACCAACCCGACGAGGCCGCCGCCCGCCACGCCCAAGCGGCATCCAGAGGTAGCCGGGCATGATGCCCGTCCCCCCGCCGCAGCGGGGGGACCATAGGGGGGCCAACATCACCACCGCTTATGTCAATCAAACCGCGGCCGGCAGTCAGCTCATATGCAGTCCGCCGGCACAAAACTCGCTGCGCCTGGTATACTTGCCGGTGAAGAGAAGTGGAATCCGTTGATTGCGTGAGTCGCCTCAGGAAGATGGCGAAGGGCAGAAGGAGGCCCAGACAGCGTGACGCTGACGGTTGAGGAGAAGCAGGAGCTTATCAAGCCCTACAAACTCCACGAAAAGGACACCGGCTCATCGGAAGTACAGGTTGCCGTGCTGACGGAGCGCATCCGTCAGCTCACCGAGCATCTCAATGTCCACAAGAAGGACAACGCCTCGAAGTACGGCCTGTTGAAGCTCGTCGGTCGCCGCCGCCGCCTCTTGAAGTACCTCCAGCGCAAGCATCCCGAGCGCTACGATAGCGTCATTGCGCGAGCCGGGTTGCGGCGGTAGTGTGGCGTCGGCAAGCAGCCCCGGTTCGTGGCGCGGGTTGGACCGGTCGTTCAGCCCACGCCCCTCGCTGGCAGTGGTGCTCCGGGCACGTGCTGCTACGTTTTGGCGGGCGGGCACGCCGGCTGACGGAGCAGTGCCCGGTTCACTCCCGGTACTGCCGCTGCCGGCAGATAGTTCACACAAGGAAAAGACGCCGCCGCGCGACACAGGTAATCAGCAGCCTTCCACACCTTCTCTACGGCTTCATTCGTTGGGGACGGTCGCTCTAGGGTTGTTAGTTAGCACATGACTATGAGCATCACTCCAGGCCACCGGCCGGCCTATCGTGCTCGGTGGCACGCGCCACAACGGCGCAGCGCCTGGCAGGCTGCTGGTAGTCAAGTGTTAACTAATAATCTGCGCCTGCGACCGCTCCCTCCCCGGCGCGCTCCCTGGCCCCACCCCCACTTCCGGCGGGCGGTGCCGCGGCGCGTCGCCACCACACCCACATATCTACCCAGGGAGGTAGTTCGATTATGGCTTTGCAGGCAACGCAGGTATCGTGTGAGGTCGCCGGTCGTACCCTGACCATCGAAACCGGCAAACTCGCGGAACAAGCCGGTGGCGCCGTCACCGTCCGGTACGGTGACACCCTCATCCTGGCCACCGCCACCGCCTCGAAAGAGCCGCGCCCAGGCACAGACTTTTTCCCGCTCACGGTCGACTACGAACAGCGGCACTACGCCTCCGGCAAGATTCCGGGCGGGTATCCGCGCCGCGAGGGACGGCCCAGTGACGATGTCATCCTCATGTGCCGCCTCACCGACCGCCCACTCCGACCGCTTTTCCCGAAAGGCTACCGCAACGACGTGCAGGTCATCGTCTACGTGCTCTCGGCCGACCTCGAAAACGCCCCCGATACGCTCGGTATTATCGGCGCCTCCACCGCGCTCATGATCTCCGATATTCCCTTTGCCGGTCCCATCGCCGCGGTACGGATGGGCTATGTAGACGGCCAGGTCGTCGCCAACCCCCTCACGACCGAGTTGGACGAAAAGAGCAAGCTGGACCTCGTCGTCGCCGGCACGGCCGACGCCATTATGATGGTCGAGGCCGGGGCCAACGAAGTCTCCGAGGCGGTCATCCTGGAAGCGCTCGAAACGGCGCAGCAGGTCATCAAGGACATCGTGGCCGTCCAGGAGCAGCTTGCCGAGAAAGTCGGCAAGACCAAACAGCCGTTCGAGCCGCCCACGATTGACCCCGAGGTCCGGGAAGCGGTCGAGACGGAGCTTCAGGATCGTCTGGCAGCTATCCTCAACCAAAAGGACAAGGCCACCCGTGAAGCCGGGCTGGATCAACTGTCCCAAGAGGTCGTCGGCAAGCTCGAACCGCAGCACCCCGCCGATCAGATCGTGACCTGTGTCGAGCAGCAGATCAAGCAGGCGGTACGCACCCAGATCGTCGAACAGGACGTGCGCCCGGACGGCCGCGATTCCCGCACAATTCGACCCATCTCTATCGAGGCCGGCATCCTCCCACGGACGCACGGCTCGGCGGTCTTCACCCGCGGACAGACCCAGGCGCTCTCCGTCGTCACCCTCGGCTCACCCGGCGACGCCCAACGCCTCGACGGGCTGGCCTGGGAAGATGAAATCAAGCGGTACATGCACCACTACTTCTTCCCACCGTTCTCGACGGGCGAAGCCCGCTTCCTGCGCGGTCCGAGCCGCCGCGACATCGGTCACGGCCGCCTGGCCGAGCGCGCGATCCTGCCCATGCTGCCCTCCGAGGAGGAGTTCGGCTATACCATCCGCGTCGTCTCGGAAATCATCTCCTCCAACGGCTCGACCTCGATGGCCTCCGTCTGCGGTAGCTCGCTGTCCCTACTGGACGCCGGCGTGCCACTCAAGCAGCCGGTGGCCGGCGTCGCCATGGGCCTCGTGCTCGGCGAGGACGGCCAATACAAGGTGCTGTCCGACATTCAGGGCATGGAGGACTTCCTCGGCGACATGGACTTCAAGGTGGCCGGCACCGCCGACGGCATCACCGCCCTCCAAATGGACATCAAGGTCACGGGCATTACGACCGAGATCATGCGCGAGGCGCTGGCACAAGCACGCGACGGGCGCCTGTTCATCTTGGACAAGATGCAGGAAGCCCTGCCGGAGCCACGCGCCAAGCTAAGTCCGTATGCGCCGCGCATGATTACCGTCTCCATCAACCCGGAGAAGATCGGTGCGGTCATCGGACCCGGTGGCAAGACGATCCGCGGCCTCGAAGCGCAGACCGGCGCCGACATCAACATTGACGACAAAGGCCTCATCAGCATTCTCTCGCCCTCCGGTGAGGGCGCCGAGCAGGCCGAGACCCTGATCCGCGAAATGACGGAAGATGTCGAGGTCGGCCGCATTTACCTGGGCAAGGTGGTACGCCTGATGAACTTCGGCGCCTTCGCCGAGTTGCCGGTCGGCTCCGACGGCCTGATCCCGCTCGAAGAGCTTGCCGAGCACCCGGTCAGCCGCGCCGAGGAAGTGGTAGAAATCGGCGATGAGGTCATGGTCATGGTCAGCGAGATCGACTCGCAGGGCCGCGTGAACCTCTCCCGCCGCGCCGTCGTCGAGGGCGGCACCCCGCAGGACGTGATGCGCCGCAAGATGCAGCGCGTCCGCCAAGGCCCATCGGGTGGGCCGGGCCGGCCGCGGCCCCGCGGCGGCGCCACCCCGGCCACCTCCTACGGCGGCCGCCGAAACGGCGGCGACCAGCCCTCGCGGCCCACCGGCGCGCGCCGCCGCCGCTAGCGATCAGACCCGCTCTCTGTCATTCTCGCGTAGGAAGACCTTTGCAAAAGTCGTCATTCCCGCGAACGCGGGAATCCATGCCCCCCCGCCGTGCGGGGGGACCGGGGACGGTGCTGATGTGCGTACTCAGGCCCCCGCCGTCCCCCCGCCGTGCGGGGGGACCATAGGGGGGCTAGACGGACGAAGGGAACCGCAACCATGGCAGCAGACCCGATCCGTGTCGTATTGGCTGGCTACGGCCACTTGGGGCGCGAGTTGGCCGCCGGTATCGAGCAGGACGACGGCTTTACGGTCGTCGGCGTCACCCGGCGCAGCGTTGACGCCCCCACCATCACCCTGCCGTCGGGACGCAGCGTGCCCCTCGCGGCCGACCTCGCCCCGCTGCTCACCGAGACTCAGGCACAGGTGCTCCTCGACGCGACCACGGCCGAAGCGGCCGCGGCGAACGCCCGCACCGCCCTCACCCACGGCGTTCCCCCGGTCATCGCCACGACCGGACTGTCGCCGGCGGACATCGAGACCATCGAGCGGCTCTGCGCGGAACGAGGCTTGGGCGCCGCCATCGTGCCCAACTTTGCCCTCGGCGCGGCGGTGTTGCTCCACCTCGCCCGCGTCGCTGCCCAGCACTTCGACTGGGCCGAGATCATCGAGCTACACCACGAGAAGAAAGCCGACGCCCCCTCAGGTACGTCGCTGCACATCGCCCGCGAGATGGTTGCCTGGCGAGGTCGAGACTTCGAGCGGGCCGAGACGGCCAAGTTCACACTTGACGACGTGCGGGCCGGCCAGCAAGGTGGGGTCGGCATCCACAGCGTCCGGCTCCCCGGTTTCGTGGCCCACCAAGAGGTGATCTTTGGCGGCCTCGGCCAGACCCTGACCCTGCGGCACGACTCCACCAGCCGCGAATCGTTCCTGCCCGGCGCCCTCGCCTCCCTCCGCTACGTGCTCACCAGCACCGGTGTCACGGTAGGACTGGACAAGCTACTCGGTCTGGAGTAGCGTAATAGCAGCACGACACGGCCCCCGACCACATTCAGCCCGACTCCCCTTCCCTGGAGGGAAGGGGCCGGGGGTTAGGTTCCACAGGAGGTAGCAACCATGACCGGTTCGGCAGACGATTTTGGACGGCTCATCACCGCGATGGTAACGCCTTTCGACGAAGACGAGGCGCTTGATTACCAGCAGGCCGGGCGGCTGGCCAAGCGGCTGGTCAAGAACGGCACCGAATCCATCGTGGTCTCCGGCACCACCGGCGAATCACCGACCCTCAGCACGGAAGAGAAGATCAGGCTCTTCCGCACCGTCCGCGATGCCGTCGCCGGCCAAGCCAAGGTGATCGGCGGGACCACCAACTACAACACCCGCGAGAGTATCGAGTTGACCGAGGAAGCGGCCGCCTACGTGGACGGCTACCTACTCGTCGTGCCCTACTACAACAACCCGCCGCAAGAAGGGCTGTATCGGCACTTCCGCGCCATTGCCGAGTCCACCGACCAGCCGTGCATCCTCTACAATGTCCCCACCCGCACCGTCCGCAACATGGAAGCCGATACGGTAGCACGGCTCTCCGAGGTACCCAACATCGTCGGCGTGAAAGAAGCCTCCGGCGACTACGAGCAGATCGCCAGCATCATCAGCGGCACGCCCGGGGACTTCCGCGTGTGGAGCGGCAACGACCAGGACACCTTCGGCATCATGTGCCTGGGCGGATTCGGCGTCGTCTCGGTCGCCAGCCACGTCACCGGCCGCCTCATCAAGCAGATGATCGAGGCGACGGCCAGCGGCGACACCGCCGAGGGCGCCCGCCTCCACCACCACCTACTCCCACTCGCCAAGGCGCTCTTCCCGCCCGTCTCGCCGGTCGCCTCGCCATCGGCGATCAAATCCGCCCTCAACCTCAGCGGCTTCAACGTCGGCGGCCTACGCCTCCCGCTCATCGAGCTACCGGAAGAGGCACAAGGCTCCCTCCGGGCACTCCTCGACGAGTACGCGCTCGACGAGGACTAGGCGTATATCGGGACTCACCCCCCGCAGCGGGGGGGCCACAGGGGTAGGTTTTTGTCTGCATCAGGATTTTCAGGATGCAAGGATGAGCAGGATGGGGGGCGGGCCTCACCCCCCGGCCCCCTCTCCAACATTTGGAGAGGGGGAGTAGTGCCTGGACCGGGGTTGCGAATGGCCCTGGATTGCGGCCTACGCCGCAATGACGGGGGACGCGATAAATCGCGCCTCTACAGAAAACCTACCCCTTTCAGGGGAACATAGGGGGGCGGCCGCCGCACTCTCCCGTCACGCTGACCACCGGCTACCGGCACAGTGAGGCGCCCGCCAGCCTGTCTGCGTTCTATTGGTGAACCCTCCGAGTGAGGGCGAGCCGAGGTGGACGCATGACCAAAGAAGAAAAGCTTCAGCAGCTTGAAGCCATCAACGCAGAGGTTGCCGCGTGCGAAAAATGCCCGCTGCATCAGGGCCGCACGCGCACCGTCCCCGGTGAGGGCAACCCCAATAGTCCGCTGTTGTTCATCGGTGAAGCGCCGGGCTTCCACGAAGACCAGCAAGGCCGGCCGTTCGTCGGCGCCGCCGGTCAGTTTCTCGAAAGCCTGCTCCGTTCCATCGGCGTGAGCCGGCGGCAAGTCTTCATTGCCAACGTCGTCAAGTGCCGCCCGCCCGACAACCGCGACCCGGAAGCCGGCGAGGTGAGCGCCTGCAACGACTACCTCGACCGCCAGATCGCGGCCATAGACCCCTTGGTGATCGTCACCCTAGGGCGCTACTCACTCAACAAGTTCCTCCCCGGCCAGCGCATCAGCCGCATTCACGGCCAGCCGCGGCGGATCGGTAACCGCACCGTCATGCCGATGTACCATCCCGCCGCCGCGCTGCACCGCGGCTCCTTACGCCGCGAGATTGAGGCCGATTTCGCCAAAATCCCCGATGTCGTCCGCGCCGCCCGAAAACTGGCCCACGAGCAGCCCACCGAGCCGCAGCCGGCCCTAGACCCTACGCCGCCGCCCGAACAACTCTCGCTGATGTAGCCACTAGCTATCAGCCCTCAGCCGACGAATCGCCAGCCGCGCTGCGGCGGGTGTCCATAGCGGGGGTAAGTACGGGTTAAGCTGTAGGGGCGTTGCGCCCGTCCCCCCGCCGCAGCGGCCCCAGCAGCCCCCGTCCCCCCGTCGGGACGGGGGGACCATAGGGGGGCGAGTCCCCCGTCATTCCCGCGAAAGCGGGAATCCAGGACCATTCGTAGCCCCCGGTCGCCAAGCGGACTCCCCTTCTCTGCCAGGGAAAGTAATCCGCACGGCAACCTCTAGCCCCTTCCCTTCAGGGAGGGGGTTGGGGGTAGGTCCTCGCCAGCCGCGCCCTCCGCCAGATAAGGCGCATCCAACTCGGCAACGCGCCGCGTGCGGGCCGTGGCGGTAGCCGGCGCCAGCGGGTCGAGCGGCTGACAAACCGGGCAGAGGTGCGTGCCGCGACCGGCAACTCTGAGCTTCTCGATCTCGCCGCCGCACACGTAGCACGGCTGGTCCTGCCGATCATAGACGAGCAACAATTCCCGGTGGCGGCCCCGTACTCCCCATCCGTCGCGGTAGGAACGGAACGTTGTGCCCCGGTTGTTGATTGCTACCGTCAGCGCCATGCGGCACGCCTCGTACAGCCGCGCCGTCTCCCGCGCATTCAGCTCGGCCGCGCTGCGGAGCGGGTGCAAGCCGGCCCGAAACAGCGCCTCATCCACGTAAATGTTGCCGAGACCGGCGAGAAACCTTTGGTCCAGCAGCAGCGCCTTGAGGCGTGTGCGCCGCTGCGCCAGGCGCTCACGAAACGCAGCGAGCGTCAACTCGTCCTCCAGCGGCTCCGGCCCGACGTTGACCAGCAGGTCGTCCAGCTCGCTGGCCCCGGCCAGCACGTACAGCCGACCGAACTTCCGCATGTCCACGAACCGCAGCGCCGTCCCATCATCCAGCAGCAGCGCAGCGCGGAGATGCACCGGCTCCTGGCTCTCCGCCGCCACCACTCCCAAACGCCCCGACATCCGCAGGTGAATGACCAGAATGGCACCGCTCTGCAAGTCAATCAGCAGGTACTTGCCCCGCCGCCGCAGCCCGGTGATGCACTGCCCCACCAGCAGCGCCTCGGCCGCCGCACGGCTCGGCGGGCGGTCCAACGTCCGCGGCCAGCGCAGGTCCAGCCCGACGATCCGGCGCCCGACAAGCTGCGGCACCAAGTCGCGGCGCGTTGTCTCCACTTCAGGAAGCTCAGGCATAGCACCCTGGGTCACTGACCACTAGCCACCGGCCACTAGAAACTCGTCAGTTCACCCCAGTTGGGGCCGATCTTCATCTCCACGACAATCGGCACGTCGAGCGCCATCGCCGTCTCCATGCGCTCCTTGACCAGCGGTGCCACGCGCAGCAACTCCTCCTCCGGCACCTCGAACACCAGCTCGTCGTGGACTTGCAGGATCATCCGACTCCGCAAGCCGGCCGCCTGGAGGTCGCGGTGAATGTTAATCATCGCCACCTTGATCAGATCGGCCTGCCCACCCTGAATGGGATGGTTAATCGCCATGCGCTTCCCGGCCGCGCGGACCGGCGCACTGCGCGACTTCAACTCCGGCAGATAGCGCCGCCGCCGCATCGGCGTCTCCACCCAGCCATACTCCTGCCCATGCGCCTCGGTCCGCTTGATGTACTCGTCAATGCCCGGATAGCGGCTGCGGTACCGCTTGATAAACGGATCGGCCTCTTCCAAACTCATGTCGGTCCGCTGGGCCAGGCCCCACCCGCTGATGCCGTACAGAATGGCGAAGTTGATCGTCTTGGCCAGCCGGCGCTGGTCCTCGCTCACGGCGTCCGGCGTCGTATCGAATAGCGTCGCCGCTGTCGCCGCATGTACGTCCACCCCGTCCCGAAACGTCTGCATCAATAGCGGGTCGCGGGAGAGATGCGCCGCAATCCGTAGCTCGATCTGGGCATAGTCCGCAGCCAGCAGTACCCAGCCCGCGCGCCCGATCACGAAGGCCCGGCGAATCCGCCGCCCTTCCTCGGTCCGGATCGGGATGTTCTGCAAGTTCGGGTCGGCCGACGAGAGCCGCCCGGTAGCAGCGACGGCTTGATTGAACGAGGTATGCAGCCGCCCCGTCCGCTTGTTGACGAGCGCCGGCAGCGCGTCCACGTAGGTGGACTTGAGCTTGGTCACTTGCCGATAGTCCAGCACCTTCTTAATGACCGGATGCGCGCCGATCAACTCCTGCAGCACCCCGGCATCGGTCGAGAATCCCGTCTTGGTGCGCTTGGTGAGCGGCAGATGCAGCTCATCCACCAGCACCTGCCCCAGCTGTTGCGGCGAGTTCACCTTGAACTCGTGGCCTACGTCCTCATAAATACTCTGCTCGACGGCAGCGATCTGCGCCCCCATTGCGCTGCTCATCTCGGCGAGGTAGTCGGTATCCAGGTCCACACCGGCGGCCTCGATGCCCACCAGCACCGGCAGCAACGGCAACTCCACGTCACGGTAGAGGTCCAGCAGCGCACGCTCCCCCAACTGTTCGCGCAACAGCCGCGCCATGTCCGGCAGCCGCACCGCCTCGGCGGCCGCCGCTTGGGCCAGCGCCGCCGGCTCTACGGCCGACCACGACTTGCGGCGCGGAATCAGGCTCGCCGGCTCGGTCAGTTCCTCCCCCGTCTGCGCCAACACCAGGTCCTTCACCGACAGCGAGCGGCTCGCCGGGTTGACCAGGTACGCCGCGAGCATCGTGTCGTCGGCAAGGCCGCGCAACGCCACGCCGTACCGCGCGAGCAGCGCCATCGCGCGTTTGGCGTCGTGGCCTACCTTGGGCACCGCGGCGTCCTCGCTCACCTCGCGCAGCGCCGCCACCAGCGCCGCCCGGGCCGCGTCATCCGCCGCGGCCAACGGAGCGAAGACCGGCGTCGCGTCCGGCGTCGCGCCGGCCAGCGCCAGTCCCCCCATGTCGGGGTCGGCGCCTGGCCGCTGCGTCGTAAGCAGGTGGATGACCAGCGTTCCCGTCGCCGCCAGCCGCCGCGCCGCCGCGGCCACCTCGCCCGGCGCCGTGACCACCTCAACGGCGATCTCGGCCGGCGCCGGGGCCTCTGCACCGTCGGTCAGCAGCGCCGGCTGAGAGCTTGTTGCCGACTCATCCTCCGGCAGTTGCCGCAGCAGCGAGCGGAACTCCAACTCGCGGAACAGCGTGACCACCCGATCCCGCGTGTAGGTCCGCACCCGCGCGTCCTCCAGGTCCAGTTCGCACGGTATGTCCCGCCGGATTGTCGCCAAGCGCCGGTCCCGGCTGATCTGCTCGGCGCTCGCCGCAACGGCGTTCTGAAACCGCTTCGGCAGTTCGTTGGCGTGCGCTACGATCTCGTCAGTCGTGCCCCACTCGTGCAGCCACCGCACCGCCGTCTTCTTGCCGACGCCGCGTAGCCCTTTGATGTTGTCCGAGCTATCGCCAGCGAGCGCCTTGAAATCCGGCACCTGCTCCGGCCGCAGCTCGTAGCGTTCCTGCACCTTTGCGGGATCGTAGATGGTATAGTCGGAGATACGCCGCCCCGGCCAGACCACCGAGACCTGCTCATCCACCAACTGCAAGAGGTCCATATCCCCCGACACGATAGCCGCATCCAGGCCCGCCGCCGTGGCCTTCACGGCCAGCGAGCCGATCACGTCGTCCGCCTCGGCTCGCTCCGCCTCGCAGATCGGGAACCCGAACGCCTCGACAAGCTGCCGCACCCGCGGTATCTGCACCCGCAGCGTCTCGTCCATCGGCGGACGATTGGCCTTGTAGTCGGGATATTCCTCGTGCCGGAAGGTCGGTCCCGAGCTGTCGAACGCGACGATCACGTACTCCGGTCGCAGGTCGGCAATCGTCTTGAGCAGGACGGAGGTAAAGCCGTAGACGGCGTTGGTCGGCTCGCCGGCCGAGGTTGCGAAGGTGCTCGGTACGGCGTGGAACGCGCGGAAGAGCAGATAAAAGCCGTCGAGGAGCAGGACCGTCTCCCGCTCGTTGGCTGCTGCGCCTGTTGCCTGTCTCGCCATGCTGCCCGCCGCCGATGCTCGTTCTCGCTGCCCGTGAACACCGCGCCCCGCATTCTACACCGCTCCCGTCAGCGCGGCGATGCCGCCGGAGCACGCGGGGCAGCCACCCGGCTCACATACCTCGACACCCTCCCGCTATTGACACTCCTCGCGCCGCCTACCTACAATCGAGAGAGCGGACCTACCCCCAACCCCCTCCCTGGAGGGAAGGAGCCGGGCTGGCTAGTGCGATGAATACGGCCTCCAGCGATCGCCCCTTCCTTGGAGGGAAGGGGCCGGGGGTTAGGTCCGAGGTACAGCGATGCAAGACTCATCCGACACGCGCCAGTTGAGCGATTTCCAGAAGGGCGCGCGTGCCGTCATGCGGAGCGGCGGCCGCCGCATGACCCAGCAGCGCGGCCTGCTCCTCGACGTAATCGAGGCGGCCGAAGGGCACCTCGACGCCGACGAGCTATATCGCCTGGCCCGCCAGCGCGACCCACGCATCAGCCTCTCCACCGTCTACCGCACCCTGGTCGTGCTCAAGGACCACGGCCTGATCGAGGAGTTGCACCTCTCCGAAGAGCACCACCACTACGAGATCAAAGGCACCGACGAGCACTATCACGTCGTCTGCCGCCAGTGCGGCGGCGTCGAGGAGTTCACCAGCGAGCTGACCGCCCAGCTCCGCGCCGACCTACTCACGCAGAGCGGGTTCCAGGTCGAGGCCATGGATATTGACATCAGCGGCCGCTGTGCCAAATGCCGCGCCGCCGCCGTCTGAGCACCCCGGCCACCGGGAAAGGAGCCGTGGTGTCCAGAGACGAAGCGCTGAAGCTGTTGCGCGCACACAAGGCGACGCTGGTCGAGCGGTTCGGCGTCACGGCCCTCACGCTCTTTGGCTCGACCGCCCGTGATCAAGCGACGCACGGCAGCGACATTGACATCCTGGTGTATTTCGATGGCCCGGCAACGTCAAAGCGGTACTTTGGCGTGCAGTTCTACATCGAGGACCTGTTGGGCCGCCCGGTGGATCTGGTGACGGACAAAGCACTGTGCCCAGAGTTGCGGCCGTATGTCATAGCAGAGGCCATTGATGTCTGAATCCGGCCAGGGGCTACGCGAATGGCGTCTCTACATACAGGATATGATCGGATTTGGCGAAAAGGTTTTGTCCTAGATGACGTTCCCGCAGTATTGTCCGCGCTAAGACGGATTGCACGGAGCACTCCGTAAGGGACGGATACCCAACCCTCTTCCCGGCCCGGCTCTTGTTCTGCTGACCCCTCGTCACCACTCCCCTTGACTCCTCCGGAAATCGGGTGTATATTACTGCTGTCGTGCTAATGCAAACCATTCTCTACAGTAGGAGGTTGCTTATGTCAACCGCGTTCGCTCATCCCAAGACGTTGCAGCGCCTGGCCTTGATCCTCGCGGCGGCGCTGCTGCTGGCCTTTGGCATGGTCCGGTCGGCACACGCCATGCACATCTCGGAGGGCTTCCTCCCGCCCATGTGGGCGGTGATCTGGTTCGTCGTCGTAATCCCGTTCTTCCTCTGGGGGCTGCGCTCCGTCGCCCGGCAGGTCAACCGCTCGCCACAGAGCAAAATCACGCTCGGCATGTCGGGCGCTTACGCCTTCGTGCTGTCGGGACTGAAGCTGCCGTCCGTCACCGGGAGTTGCTCGCACCCCACCGGCGTCGCGCTCGGCGCCATCCTCTTCGGACCGACGACCATGGTAGTGCTCGGGACCATCGTCCTGCTGTTCCAGGCGATTATCCTGGCGCATGGCGGTTTGACGACGCTCGGCGCCAATGTCTTCTCGATGGCGGTGGTCGGACCGTTCGTCGCCTACGGCATCTTCCGCGCCTTCCGCGGACTGGGCCTGGCGTGGGCCGTCTTCCTCGCCGCCGCCATCGCCAACTGGTCCACCTACATCGTCACTGCCGGGCAGTTGGCGCTGGCCTGGCCCGCCGCGACCGGCGGCATCGTCGAGTCATTCGTCAAGTTCCTCGGCATTTTCGCCATCACGCAGGTTCCGCTGGCCATCGCCGAGGGCATCCTCACGGTCATCGTCTTCAACCTGCTCGTCCAGCACAGCCGCGACGTGCTCGTCGAGCAGGGCATTCTCCCCGCGGAAGCGCCGACGCCCGCAACCGGCGCCTCCGCAGCCGCCGGCTAATAGTCAGCCGATAGTAAGGGCACGACTTGCCGTGCCCCTACGCACAAGTAACTTGGAGGGAGCATCTCATGTCACCGCAAACGCGCAATTGGCTACTGGCCGCCATCGTCGTTCTCCTAGTCCTCGTACCCCTGGCCTATCGCGGCTGGATTGCCGAAGGCACCGAGTGGGGCGGCGCCGACATGCAGGGCGCCGCGGCCGTGGAAGAGTTGGGCGGTGAGGGCTTCGAAGCCTGGTTCGATCCGATCTACTCGCCCGAAGACCTGGAACGCTACTACTTTGGCCTGCAAGCACTGCTCGGCACGCTCTTCGTGGCCGGCATTGTCGGCTGGCTCTTGGGTCGTTCCCGCGTCCGCAACGGCATCGGCAGCGGTACCGATCTGACCATAGCCGGAGTCCTGGCCGTCGTAGGCGTCGTCCTGGCCATCGCGCTATTCTTTGTCGAGACCGAGTTCGGCGAGCTACAGGCGACGATCTCCGCCGCGCAAGGCATCGGCCTCGGACTGCTGGCCTTCTTCATCGGCTACCCCCTCGGCCGCCGCACCAGTGCCGAGGCGAGCGGGTAGGCCGGGCGGCACACGCCCCCTCTCCAAATGTTAGAGAGGGGGCCGGGGGGTGAGTCCCGCGCGGTTCCCGGATGTGTCCGGGACAATGATCGCGCACCGCCAACGGTGAGGAGCAAACGTGCATCCCTTCCCGATTGATCTGTACGCCTACCACAATCGGCTGCGGACCACGCACCCGGCCGAAAAGATACTCTTTGCTGGCCTCACCATCCTGATCTGCCTCGTTGCCAGTTCGCCGGTAGTCGCCCTCTTGGCCCTCGCGTTCGTCACCACGGCCGTTGTCGGCGTGGCCGGCATTCCGTTCCGGGCGTTCTGGTACTTCATTCGCCTGCCGGCCAGCTTCATCGTGCTCGGCGTGCTCACGCTCGCGGTCATGGCCGTAGACCCGGCCGCCCCCGGCACGCTGGTCGCGTTCCCCGTTGGCCCCTGGCACCTCGGCGCAACCTGGAGCGGCCTGGAGCGGGCCGCGCAAGTCGCGTCGGTGTCGTTCGCCTGCGTAGCGAGCATGTTGTCCCTCGCACTCACGACCCCGATGGTGGACCTCACCGACCAGCTACGGAAGTGGCGTGTACCCCAGCTATTCATCGAGTTGATGGTGCTCATGTATCGGTTCATCTTCGTCTTCATCGAGACCGCGCAGGCCATGTATATCGCTCAGAACGCCCGCCTCGGCTACAGCAATTGGCGACGCTCGCTGCGCTCGGCGGGAATGCTCGCCGCCAACCTCTACTTGCGCTCGCAGGCCCGCGCGGCGGCGCTATTCACCGCGCTGACTGCCCGCGGCTATACCGGCGAGTTGCGCGTGCTCACGGCGCAGCCCACGTGGTCGCCGCGCAACCTGATCGTCATCGCTGGCGCCGAGAGTGTGCTGCTCTTGGCCGCCATCGCAACCTGGTGGTGGAGAATGCTATGAGCGGCGAGCATCGCGTCGGAACCAGCCCGCTGGGGACAGCATTGCCCGGCGGCCAGCGGCGCACACAAGAGCCGCCGCTGGCGGAGCGCCGCAACGGCGCCGAGCCGGCCGTGGACCCGGCGGCGCCGCCGGTGCTGGCGGCCGCGGACGTCACGTTCACCTACCCGGACGGCACCGTGGCCCTGCGCGACCTCTCCCTCACACTGCCCCAGGGCCGCCGCGTTGCCATCCTCGGTGCCAACGGCTGCGGCAAAACGACCCTCTTCCTCCACTTCAACGGCATTCTGCAACCTACCGCCGGCACCATCTCCCTGAGCGGCCAGCCAATCGGCTACGACCGCAACGCCCTCCGCGAGCTACGCCGCCGCGTGGGGCTGGTATTCCAGGACCCGGATTCGCAACTCTTCGCCGCCAACGTCCGCCAGGACATCTCCTTCGGGCCGCTCAACCTGGGCTGGTCCGAGGAGCAAGTACGCGCCAAGGTGGAGCAGGTCATCCGCGATACCGACCTGACCGATCTGGCCGACCGCCCCACGCACCTTCTCAGCTACGGTCAGAAGAAGCGGGTGGCTATCGCTGGCGTGCTGGTGATGGAGCCGGCGGTCATCATCGCCGACGAGCCGACGGCCGGCCTCGACCCCGAGATGACCACCCGCGTCCTCGACCTGCTCGATACGCTCCACCGCACCGGCCGGACCATCGTCATCTCCACTCACGACGTAGAACTGGCGCTGGCCTGGGCCGATCACGTCATCGTGCTGCGTCAGGGCCGGCTGCTCACCGAGGGTCGCCCGGATACGGTCCTCGCCGATGAGCCGCTGCTCCGCGAGGCGCGGCTGCTCCTGCCCATCGTAGTCAGCGCCTATCGGCAGCTACGCGAAAAGGGGCTACTCCCGCCGTCAGCACCCATCCCCCGCACCGCCGCCGACCTGGCGGCACTGCTCGCGCAGCACACGACACCGCGCGCCACTGGCACCGACCACGCGATTTAACGTCGCGCTAACGTTTCCGGCTTTACTGAGTCGTGGGTAGCCGGTTAAACTCATAGCTTGTCCTCTACCGAATATCCGACCGCCGCCTGGCTGCGCGGGGTAGACTCTCGCACCCGACACGAACGGCGCTCCGTACAGCGCGGCACGTAAGGCTTTCCTGAGGAGTAAGCCGGACATGTATGCAGCCCTGAACATGACACGCCTGTACGCCATTGCCTTTATCGCCAGTGGCTGTACGCTGGTGATCGAACTCGTAGCCGGCCGGCTCTTGGCGCCCTACATCGGCGTCTCGCTCTACACCTGGACGAGCGTCATCGGCGTCATCCTCGCCGGTATCAGCATCGGCAACTTCCTCGGTGGCCGGCTCGCCGACCGCTATCCCGGCCCGTCCGTGCTGGGGCTAACGCTCGTTGCCGCCAGCGTGACGAGCTTTGTCACCCTCGGCCTGGTCAGCGTGCTCCCGCAGTTCACGCTCTGGATGTCCCTCGTCCCCCGCATCCTCGTGCTCACCACGGTGATCTTTTTCTTGCCCGGCTGTATCTTGGGCATGATCACGCCGCTCGTGGTCAAGCAGGCGCTGACCGACCTCGGTCACGCCGGCGGCCTCGTTGGCCGCGTCTACGCCATCTCCACCGCCGGTAGCCTGGTCGGCGTCTACCTCACCGGATTTGTCCTGATCGCCCATTTCGGCACGCGCCTCATCGTCGTGATGGTCGCGGCCGTCCTGCTCCTGTTGGGTGCCCTGCTCGGCAACCTGCTCCACGACCGGGGCATCCGCAGGTGGCCCGTGGCGAGCGGCTAGTGGCCCATGGATACACGATACCGTGGCGACGTTCTATCGGATTGTGCTGACAAATCCGCCGACGCTGGTGGATTTTCTTTCGGACGAGGCCCAGGGGCGGCCGCCGCGCAGTGAGACGCATCGCTATCTCTGGGATGGCATTTCAGTGTACGCTACAGCACAACAAGCCCGGAACAAGGCGCAGGATTACCCGTTCTTGGGGCAGTTCATCGCGCGGCTCGACATTCCCGACCAGGCTTCTGTACGGAGCGAGCGCACACTGCGGCGCAGTCGTGGCCACCATACGCTGTGGGGTGATCCGGCCTACTTGTTTCGCTGTGTCGTAGCGGTGATCCCCGTGTAAGCAGGCTATACTTAGCCCATGAACTACGAGCTATGGTCGTTATCATCCCGCAACATCGTCGCGGACTTCGAGACGGAAGCCGCGGCGCTACGGGCGGTCGCCGCGATTGTGCGGCAGCAGGGCCACGCCGCCGCCATGGACCTGCTACTAGGCAGCGAAGACCGTGCCGGTCGGTCGCGGCGCATCGCCCAAGGCCAAGACCTGGTGGACCGTGCGCTCGCTGCCTCGCCCTCGTCCCCCGTGTCCCGTCTCGCCGTATGAGCCACCCCAGGGATACCCTCGGAGCTAAAGTGACCGACCGAAAGCATACAATCAACACAATCGAATGGATGTGGTGGTGCGTACCTGGCGTGCCATTGCCCACACTGCGGCAAACCCGGACGGCGCCATGAGCAGTCCCGCCCTCCGGTCCGCCCGGCTCTACGTCATCGTCTTTCTCGCCAGCGCCGGCATCCTGGTACTGGAGATCGTCGCCGGTCGCCTGCTGGCGCCACAGATCGGCGTCTCGATCTACACCTGGACCAGCATCATCGGTATCGTGCTCGCCGGTATCTCCGTCGGCAACTACCTCGGCGGCCGGCTCGCCGACCGCTTCCCCCCGGCCAGTACACTCGGACTCACCCTGCTCGGCGCCAGTTTTTTAGCTCTCGCCGTGCTCGCCCTACTGCCGGAAGTGCCGTCGCTGTTCAACTACCTGCCCCTGATACCGCACATCCTCGCGGTGAACGCCGCGCTCTTCTTCTTGCCGAGCTGCATCCTCGGTATGGTGACGCCGCTGGCCGTCAAAGAGGCGCTCTCGGACCTCGGCCGGGCCGGCGGGACCGTGGGGCGACTCTACGCCGTGTCCACCGCCGGGAGCATCCTCGGCGTCTACGTCACCGGCTTTGTGCTGATCCCGGCGATTGGCACCCGCCACGTCGTCCTGCTCGTGGGGTTCGTGCTGCTGGCGCTGGCACTCACCGTGGGCAGCCTGCTCCGGCAGCGCCTCGCGTCAGCCGTCCTCCTCATCCCCACGCTCGCGCTGGCCGGATACACGCTCCAGCCGCACCTACGGGAAAGTCCCTGCCTCGTCGAGAGCAGCTACTACTGCATCCAAGTCAGGTCCATGCATGGCACCGGCAGCCCGGCCCGGGAGCTTAAGCTCGACCATCTCATCCATAGCTACAATGTCATCGGCCAACCCGATACGCTCACCTATCCCTACACCCGCATCTTCGCGGAAACGGCCCAGTACATCGCGCAGCGCAATCCCGCCTTTCGGAGCCTGTTCATCGGCGGCGGTGGCTACACGGTACCTATCCACCTGGAAAACCGGTATCCCCAGGCCTCAGTCGAGGTCATCGAGATTGATCCCGGCGTGACGGGGATTGTCCGCACGGAGCTGGGCCTCAGCCCCTCCACCAACATCGTGACCTACAACGAGGACGCGCGGATGGCCGTCAATCGCGTACAACATGGGCAATACGACCTCATTGTCGGCGATGCCTTCAACGACTACTCCGTTCCCTATCACCTCACCACCCTGGAGTTCAGCCAGCAGCTTCAGGACCTCCTGAGCGACGATGGCATCTATCTGGTCAACATCATTGACAAGCTCCGGCCCAGTAGATTTCTGCGCGCCTTTGTGTACACATTGGAGTCCATCTACCCCTACGTCTACATCTTGGGGCAGGACGCCGACATCCCGTTCCCCTATTACCTCGATGGGCTTGACCGGGATGCCTGGAGCGCCGAAGAATCCGATAATGAGCTTGAGCGCGAGCTACGCCAATCCGGGAATGCTCGCGCCACCTTTGTCGTCGCCGCGTCCCGCCGGCCCATAGACTTCTCGCAGTTCCGCTCCCATCACACGCACGAGCTCCTCAGCGAGCGCACCACGTTCGTCATGGCCGAAGCCGACCGGCAGCGTTGGCTGCGGCAAGGGCCGGTCCAACTCCTCACCGACGAACACGCGCCGGTGGATACGATGGTTGCCGCGCTCTTCACCGACGACAATACCCAGTGGCACCTACGCATCCTCGTCCCACCACCCCTGCGCCGGTTTCTACCCGGTGGCTAGTTAGCCCTCACCCCCCGGCCCCCTTCCTGCCTGGGGTAGGTACGGCTTAAGCCGTAGGGGCGCGATTCATCGCGCCCTGCCACCCGTCATTGCGGCTTCCGCCGCAATCCAGCCCCCAACTGCCGCTTGTCACACAGCACCCTCTTCCCTGGAGGGCGGCGGTGGACCGGCTCTGCCACGCTCCCCTTCCCTGCAGGGAAGGGGCCGGGGGTTAGGTCCGACTCGCCGCCCAGCGAATAACCTACCCCTGTGAGAGGGGTGAGGTTGGCCCCGCCCGCGGCTCCCCGCAGAAAAACCTACCCCTGTCAGGGAACCGTAGGGGGGCTAGGGGAGGCTAGGCTCCCGGTCGGCTATACTCCGGCACGAGGTCTCTGATGGCAACCAGAACCGCCCTCCGCTCCCCCGCGCCCGGCGCGTATGCACACGTGGAGCCACTCCCCGACCCGCCGCGGATACCTGATATGCAGCAATACAACCATCTCGTGGCGTTCGACAGCATCCTCCGCGCCCACTTTGCCCCGCGCGCCGACGTATTGATCTCCGGCCAGGGCTACCTCCGCCACGAGGCCGGCAACGACACCGAGCGGCTGGCGCCCGACTGCGTGGTGGCGTTCGGCGTCAACCCCGCCGCCATCGTGGCGCGCAACGGCTACGTCATCAGTGAAGCCGGGAAGCCGCCGGACTTCGTGCTGGAGGTGGCCTCACGGAGCACGGGGCGGCGGGACTACACGGTCAAGCGGGCCGGATACGCCGGCTATGGGGTGCAGGAATACTGGCGGTTCGACCACACCGGCGGCCGGTATCACGACGCGGCGCTGGCCGGAGATCGGCTGGTGGGTGGGCAGTACGAGAAGATCACAATCGTCGAAGAGCCGGACGGTACGAAGTGGGGCCACAGCACGGTATTGGGCTTGGACCTGTGGTGGGAGGAAGGTGAGCTACGGGCGTATGACCCGGTGGCCGGGACGTATCTGCCGACGGCGCCGGAGTGGCCAGCCCGGCACGCCGCCGCCGCCGCCCAGGCCGCGGCCGAGCAGGCCGCCCGCATGACGGCGGAAGATCGAGCCGCGGCCGCTGAAGGCCGGGCCGCGGCCGAGCGAGCGGCGCGGTTGTCGGTCGAAACCGAGCTACGGCGGCTGCGGGAGCAGCTCCGCCGGCGACAAGCGGAATAATCGCCACCGGCCTCGGCCCCCGTCATTCCCGCGCAAGCGGGAATCCACTCCCCCTCTCTATCGCTCCGCGATGGAGAGGGGGCCGGGGGGTGAGGCCCACCGCCGGCCCCGGCATTCGGAGAGCTACTTGCGTGTACGCCGGCCGGCCGCATCCCCGCCCCCGGCCGGCTTTTCGGGACGCAACAGGCGCGGAAAAAACAGCGGCCGCCCGGAGAGCAGCAGCCATACCCCATCGAAGAGCGGCAGCATGAAGAGCACCACTGCGACCAGGTTCAACGCCTGCGGCGCGATGATCGTCCTCAGCAGCAACAAGCCGCCATACACCACGATCACGATACCGAGCCACGCAACCAGCCGCCGCCACTGGCCCCGCCAGATGTACGCGCCAACGACCACCAGCAGGAAGACGGCAACGACGGTGCGATTCGCAGGCGGTGTAAACACAATTCCAGCCAATCACGCGGCCACCGGCGGCCGCTACACGAGCAAGTGTGCCAGAATAAGCGTCGCTCACGTGTCTCCGCACACCCTACACTCGCTACCCACCACTCACCATGTCCCCGTTCACAGCCTATCGGCTGCGGTTCACGCTGGAGACCTTGCAGCCGCTCGCGCTCCCGGAGCCACGCGGCACGGCGTTGCGCGGCGCCCTGCTGGAGTCGCTCTGGCGCCAGCAGGGCGAGTCCGATCTCGGCTCCGTGGCTGAAGCCGACGGGCAGTTCCCGCGCCCCTACACAATCGAGCCGCCGCTCACCCCCTCCGGGCAGTACGCGGCCGGCCAGCGGCTCACATTCGGCCTGACGCTCTTTGCCGGCGCCCGTGACCTGGTGCCCTCGCTGATCGGTGCAGTCCGGCAGTGGCAGACCCGCGGCATCGGCGCCCGCCAGCCCCGTCATGCCGGGGAAACCCGGTACCGCGGGCAACGCGGCCGGGTGCGGTTACTGCACGTAACGGCCGAGAATCCGTTCACCGCCCAGCGCCAGGTGCTCTGGCCCTCCGACCGGCCCTCCGACCTGTCGCCGGCGCTGGCGATCACGACGGCGCACGTCGCCACCGCAGCGCAGGACTGGCCACTCGACGAGCGCGCTGTCGTCCAACTGACCTTCCTCACTCCGACGCGGCTCATTGCGCGTGGGCAGCTGGTGCGCTCGCCCCAGCCGCGCGTGTTAGTGGCCCGCCTCGTGCAGCGCCTGCGCGCCCTCGGCCAAGTGTTCGGCGCCGGTGAGACACCAGGACTACCCCACGATGCCCCCCAGGCGCTACTCGCGCCCGCCGCCGCGATCACGCTCCAAGCGGACGAAACCGCCTGGGTAGATCAGTGGAGTCCGAGCCGCCGCCTCCGGCGCACCACGCCGATTGGCGGCTTCATGGGCCGGGCCGACTGGGAGGGCGAGCGGGCCGCCCTGCGAGCACTACTGCCGTTGCTCCTCTGGGGCAGCATCGTGCATGTAGGCAAGGATACCGTCAAGGGCAACGGCTGGTACCACCTCGGAGTGCCATAGGGGCGCTATATGGACCCCCCTTCCCTGTTAGGGAAGGGGGCGGGGGTTAGGTCCGAGCCGCAGCCCCGGCGCCCGGCACCGGCACGGCCTCGACGATCTCCTCGATGATCTGGCGCGGATCAACGTTGCGAATGCGCGCCGCCGGGCTGACGATCAGGCGATGTGCCAGCGTCGGCTCGCCTAGCTCCTTCACGTCATCGGGAATCACGTAGTCGCGGCCATACAGCATCGCCCGCGCCTGCGCCGCCCGGTAGAGCGCCAGCGAGCCGCGGGGACTGGCGCCGAGATAGACCTCCTGATGCTCGCGCGTTGCCGTCGTGACGGCCACGATGTACTCGGAGACCAGGCGGTCCACGTACACACCCCGCACTTCCTGCTGCAGCTGGAGCAAGTCTTCGAGCGAGACCACCTGCTCCAGGGCATCCAGCGGATGGGACTCTTGCTGGGCGGTCAGCACCACCAACTCGTCGGCCGCCGACGGGTAGCCCAAGCTCAATCGCATCATAAACCGGTCCAACTGGGCTTCCGGCAACGGAAAAGTGCCCTCGTACTCGATCGGATTCTGCGTCGCCATCACCAGGAACGGCACCGGCAACGCACGAGTTACCCCGTCCACGGTGATTTGCTGCTCCTCCATCGCTTCCAGCAGCGCCGATTGCGTCTTGGGTGTCGCCCGGTTCACCTCGTCGGCGAGCACGATCTGCGCCATGACCGGGCCGGGCCGGAACTCGAACTCCGCGCTCTTCTGGTTATAAATGGAGACGCCGGTCACGTCGCTCGGGAGCAGGTCCGGCGTGAACTGCATCCGCTTGAACGTGCAGCCCAGCGAGCGCGCCAGCGACTTCGCCAGCGTCGTCTTACCCACGCCGGGCACATCCTCGATCAACAGATGGCCCCGGCAAATCAAGGCAATCAGTGCCAACTGCACCTCGTAGTGCTTCCCGACAATCACTCGCTCGACATTCTCGACCACCCGCTCCGCAATGGAGCGAAAGTCATCCATCTGCACAGCCATTGGTGCTCCCCTTCGATAGTGATCTCCGACTGCCCGGCCCGCCCAATCCTATCGCCCGGCAACGCTGCGGACCCGGCCGGTCAGCCCGTCGCTCACAGGTCAGTATACCACCACCCCTCCCTCACCCCCCGCGTGCGGAGACCGCTACAAAAATCGCCATTCCCGCGAAAGCGGGAATCCGCACCCCCCCCGTGGGAGAGGGCCGCCGGTCGCCGCTATCGCTCCTCTTCCCTGGAGGGAAGGGGCCGGGGGTTAGGTCCAGCACCCCCACCTCAGATGATCCGCTTGGCCGCGTTCCACAGACGGTCCCACTCGGCGTCCGACAGCGACGCCAGTTCCACCCCTTCCCGCCGCGCGGCCGCCTCCATCGCGCCAAACCGTGCGCGAAACTTGCGATTGGCCCGACGCAACGCATCCTCAACGTCCACGTCCAGCCAACTCCCGACGCGAGCCAGCACAAACAGCACGTCCCCTAGCTCCTCGGCCCGCTCGCCTGGCGTGTCTGCCCGCCGCAGCTCGTCCAGCTCCTCGTCCACCTTGTCGAACACGCCGCGCACCGTCTCCCAGTCGAACCCGACCGTCGCGGCCCGCTCGCCCAACGCTTGCGCGGCCGCCAGGGCCGGCAGTGCGCGCGGCACCCGGTCCAGCAGCGACGACCGCTCCTTGCCCTTCGCCCGGCGCTCGGCTTGCTTGATCTGCTCCCAGTTGGCAAGCGCCTGCTCGGCATTGGCGGCCGCCTGATCGCCGAACACATGCGGATGGCGGCGCACCAGCTTTTCACCCAAGGCGCCCACTACGTCTGCGAACGTGAAGGCCGTCTCCTCTGCCGCGATTTGCGCGTGGAAGTACACCTGGAGCAGCAGATCGCCCAGCTCTTCGCACAGCTCGGCCATGTCCTCATTGTCTATCGCGTCCAGCACCTCGTAGGTCTCTTCGAGGAGATGCCGCTTGAGCGTTTGCCGCGTCTGCGCCCGATCCCAGGGGCAACCGTCCGGCGCACGCAGCCGCGCCATGATCTCCCGCAGCGTCACCGCCGAGCGCAGGTCCCGCTCCGGCGCCAGCGCCGGCACCCAGAGCGCAGTCAGCCCATCGCCTTCCCAGTAGGCGCTCCCGATATCGCCGAGCGGCAGCGAGCACGGCGGCGCGGCCACCGATCCGTCCGCCAGCGGCACCAGCTGCACCCGATGGCTCAGTGGATAGCGTGCTGCGAGCACCGCCTGCGTGGCAGCGGCCAGGTGCTGATCGTGGAGCGGCGCCACTAGCAGCGGCACAGTGGCATTGATCCGGTCCGGCGGTGGCAGCGCCAGCGCGTCGTGGACTTGTAGCCCCCGCAGCGGATCGTATTGCACCGCGGCACACGCCACATCAATGAAACTGACCGCCGGTTCGATCACCGGGCGAATCCCGCGCTCCAGCGCGCGCCGCAGGATGCCAGCAACCGTGGCTTCACCGATGAGGGGATGACCGGGCACGGCATAGACCAGCCCCGGCACCTCGGCCGCCAAGTCGAGCACCTCGGTTGCAATCCGCTCGCAGAGGCCGCCAACGCCCTCCGCTTGCCCACAGAGATCGTCGAAGGAGCGCACCTCGCCGCGCAGCACAAGGTGCCGCAGCGCCGGATGCCGCGCGGTGCGGAGCACGACCAACGGGGCCGCCCGCAGTCGTTCCACCGCGCCGGTCGTCAGTGTCCACGGCGCACCGGGGCCAAGCCCCACGATAGTCAACGAGGTGCTCATAAAACAAGCAGCGCAGCCCGGAGTCACGGAAGGCCACGTTCCAGGCTGCCCGGAGGCAGTATAGCACCTGGTGTCACCCACAATCGGCGGCGCGTGAGCCGGAGTGGCTCGCTTGCCGGCGCCGACTCCGGTAGCCTATGCTGATGCACCGAAAGAGGAGTTGACCATGTTACGCATTCTGCAAGTCGGGGTGGGCGGCTACGGAGCCACTTGGCTGAATACGGTGCTGGCGGCCCCGGAGCGAGCCACCTACGTCGGCCTCGTTGACGTGGACGCCGTCGCCCTGGCGGCGGCGGCGGCCGAGACGGGCGTGCCCGCCGCCCGCTGTTTTCACTCACTGGCCGCGGCGCTCAACACCGTCGAGGCCGACGCAGTGCTGTGTATCGTGCCGCCGGCACACCACGAGCGCGTGATCGTTCCCGCCCTGGAAGCCGGCCTACACGTGCTCTCCGAGAAGCCCATCGCCGATACCCCGGCAGCGATGCGCCGCATTCTCGCCGCCGACCGTCGCAGTCCAGGCCACCTGATGATCTCGCAGAAAGGCCGCTATCACGCCTGGGTACGGCGGTTCCGCGAGCTGATTACCACCAACGCGCTCGGACGCCTCAACCACGTCACGCTGCATTATCGCGACGCGCTGTTCCGGTGGGGTGCAAGCGGCTTCCGGCACCGCATGGACGATCCCCTGCTCGTCGAGATGAGCATTCACCACTTCGATCTCCTGCGCGCGCTACTCGGACGCAATGCAATTACCGTATCGGGTCGCAGTTGGAACTGGGCTTGGAGCGGATTTGCCGGCGACGTGGCCGCGAGCCTGCTGTTCACCATGGAGGGTGACGTGCCGGTCGTCTACGAAGGCAACTGCATCTCGGCCGGCACCAACACCTTCTGGTACGGCGATATTCGCGCCGAGTGCGAGTACGGATCGCTCGTCATGCACTATCCGCAGCTGACCATCGAGCGCCGCCGCGATCTCCCACAGTTGCAACGCGAGCACGTGATGGACGTGACCTCCTCGCACGAGGGCCAGGCCGTCGCGTTTGACGAGTTCCTCGCTGCCATCGCCGAAAATCGAGCGCCGGAGACCGCAGCCGCAGACAATCAGCACAGCATGGCGATGCTGTTCGCCGCGGTCGAGGCCTGCCACACCGGCAACACCTGCCCCACCGCCAGCTACCTAGCCGGATAGCTATACCTCACAGGCTCCAGCCCCCTCACAAGGGTAGGTTTTCTGTGTAGGGGCGCGATTGATCGCGCCCCGCCCCCCGTCATTGCGGCGGAAGCCGCAATCCAGCCCCCAACTGCCGCTTGTCACACAGCCCACTTTTCCCTGGAGGACAGCGGCGGACCGGCGCCGCCAACGCGCCCCTTCCCTGGCAGGGAAGGGGCCGGGGGTTAGGTTCAACCCACCTCCGCCGAAAAACCTACCCCTGTCAGGTGCCCGTCCCCCGCCGCAGCGGGGGGACCATAGGGGGGCCACCACTTCCCCCCACTCCCGCATTTGACAAAGAACCACCAGCACCCGTATCATTACAGAGTCCGCAATCGGCAGCACCGCCCATCGGGTGCTGTTGTCGTGGCGGTGGCTCGTTAACAGTTGAAGAGTGGAAGGAAGTAGCTGCCGGCTGGTGGTCCTGCGGGATGACCGGTCGAGCAGCAGCCAAACTTGTGACCTGGTAGTGACAAAGGCCAGGCAACTCACTTTGACGAGACGACTTCCTACAGTGGTAGGAAGTGTGGCGAATTAGGGAGAGTTTGATCCTGGCTCAGGATGAACGCTGGCGGCGTGCGTGATCAATGCGAGTCGGACGGGGGGGCTACGGCTCCTCAGTGGCGTCCGGGTGCGGAACACGTGGGCAA
>DAOUJP010000026.1:0-36272 GCA_034422515.1 Chloroflexota bacterium
TTGCCCACGTGTTCCGCACCCGGACGCCACTGAGGAGCCGTAGCCCCCCCGTCCGACTCGCATTGATCACGCACGCCGCCAGCGTTCATCCTGAGCCAGGATCAAACTCTCCCCGTAATACCATCGCTCGCGCGGAGCAATGGTCAGTGTTGCAAAACTCTGACCGGAAAGCGTCCTAGCCTCTTCACAAATCGCAAGCTACCTCTTACTACTCTTCAGTTGTGAAGGTCCGCCCTCGGCACGCGCTCTGCTACCGAGTGGACTCGTACTATAGCACGGCCCGGCCGTTGCGGCAAACCCGCCGGTCCGGTCAACCCCTGGTGGATGGGCCGGCGCCGGCCGGCCGCACCTCGATGTGCTCGCCGACAATGCGCGTCTCCCAGATGGGCAAGCACTGCGGCTCCGGCGGCAGGATGGCGTCGCCGCTCGTCAGGTCGAACAGCCAGCCGTGCAGCCCGCAGCGCAGACGAGCCGGAGGGCCGACCTCCACGCCGCTCCAGGCCAGCGGCCACGCGGCATGAGGGCAGTAGGCATCGAAGGCGTAGATGGTGCCGCCGACGTTGGCGATAGTCACGTCCTGACCATCACACCGGACCTGCTTCAGCTTGCCCGGCGGGACATCGCGCAAGCGCCCGACTCGCACAAACTCGTCGCTCATCGTGCCAGAGCGTAGCCTATCGCGCCCAGCGGGCCAAGGCCCTCGGCAGCAAGCAGCTAGAGCGGAGCCGGAGTGAAGGGGGCTGTGGCGGTGAGCGTGCCGGGCCGGAGCCGCCTATACTCGGTGCGTGGCAATCAACTCCGCCGCGGCTACCAGCGTGCCGCGCCAGCCCCCCTCTCGCCGTCACCGGCTCAGTCCATGGCTGTTCCAGGTCGTGAACTTTTGCTTTTGGATCGCCCTGTACTTCTACGTGCCCATCCTGCCGGTCTACGCCGAGCGGAATGGTGCTTCCCTGACGGTAATCGGCGTGATGCTCAGTGCCTACGGGATCATGCAGTTTTTGCTGCGTATTCCCGTCGGGGTCGGGTCCGACCTCTTGGGACGGCGCCGGCCGTTTGTCATTGCCGGGCTGGGCGCAGCGGGACTGGGCGCGCTCTGGTTTGTCTGGATGCCCGCGCCGCCCGGCCTGATTTTCGCGCGGGCGCTCACCGGCATCGGCGCCTGCGCCTGGGTCGTCATCACCGTGATGTACGCCGGCTACTTCGCGCCAGCGCAGGTGACGCGGGCCGTCGCCTTCCTCGCCGTCACCAACGGTCTCGGCCAAGCCGTGGCGACCTTTATTGGCGGCGCAGCCGCCCAAAGCTGGGGCTGGCACGCGCCCTTCTATCTCTCGGCCGGGGCGGCCGTTGTCGGGATTGTGGTGGTCGGACTGTGCGTCGAGGCCAGGACCGGCCCAGCCGTGGCGCCGGTCACCTGGCGCCGCCTCGTGGCGGTAGGCACCCATCCGCAGCTGCTGCTCGTCGCCGGCCTCGCCGCGGTGAACACCTATGTCCAATTCACCACGATCTACGGCTTCACGCCGGTCTTCGCGGCCCATGAGCTGGGCGCCAATCGCGCCGATCTCGGACTGCTCACGGCAGTCAGCGTCTTGTCGCTGATGGCCGCGCAGTTTTTGGCGCCGACCATCGTGAATCGCTTCGGCTTTCGGGGACCTACCATCGCCAGCTTCCTACTCAACGCGGCGATGACGGCTGTGATCCCATTGGTCCCCGCGCTGGCCTTGGGCATCGGTCTCCGCCAAACGGCCGCGTTGCCTCTGCTCATCCTGACGCAGAGCATTGCCGGGCTGGCACGCGGCCTCTTGCAGACGAGCCTAATGAGCCAGAGTATCCTGGCCGTGCCGTCGGCGGAGCGAGCAACGGCAATGGGCGTCTTTCAGGCCGTGTATGCCAGTGGGATGCTACTCGGTCCGCTCGTCGGGGGCCGGCTGGCAGATGCCGTCGGGCTGAACGCGCTCTTCTGGTTGGCCGGCCTGATGAGCACCGTTGGCGCGGTGATCCTGCTGCGTGCAACACCGCCGGGGACCACGGCACGTCCGTCAACGACACCGGCGTAGCGCCAACGCTGGATGGGGTGCCGGCACAAATGGCCGCGGTGTATTCTACTGGCTGTCCGGCGCTACCCGTTCTCGCGGGCTGCGCGCGCGGCTGCGACGACCTGCTGGGTCACGTGGGCGGGGACTTCCTCGTAGTGGGAGAACGCCACCTTGAAGGACGCCCGGCCGCCGGTGATGGACCGTAGGTCGGTGGCGTAGCGGACAAACTCGGCCTGGGGGCCGTCGGCAGTGATGACCGTCGTGTGGCCACCCTCGGTATCCATACCCTGGATACGCGCACGTTTCTGGTTGAGATCGGCGATGATGTCGCCGGCGTTGGCCTCCGGCACCTGCACTTCGAGCTGCACTATCGGTTCGAGCAATACCAGTCCGGCCTGCCGCACCGCGCTATGAAATGCCTGCGCGCCGGCCAGCCGAAAAGCGATCTCCGATGAATCGACCGAGTGCTCCTTGCCATCGTAGAGGCGGACCTGCACGTCCACGATGGGATACCCGGCCAGGACGCCGCGCTCCATCGCTTCGCGCACGCCTTTGTCCACGGCCGGACGCAAGCCCTGACTGATGACACCGCCGACGATGTTGTCCACGAATTCGTAGCCCTCGCCACGGGCGCGGGGCGAGACTTCGATGGTGCAGACGCCGTACTGACCGTGCCCACCCGACTGCTTCACGTGCCGTCCCTCGGCCGATGCCGTCGCCATGATCGTCTCGCGGTACGGCACCCGCACCGGCTCCGTCTTGAGGCTGGCGCCGAACTTGCGCCGGATGCGCTCCAAGCTCAGATCAATGTGCGAGTCGCCCATACCGGAGAGGAGGGTTTGCGCCGTCTCCACGCTGCGCGTGACTTGGAGCGTCAGGTCCTCTTCCTGCAGCCGTGACACCGCACTGCTCATCCGGTCGAGGTCGCTCTTCGCCTCGGGCACCACGGCGACGGAATACACCGGCTCCGGGAACTGAATGGCCGGCAGCAACCGGGGCTGCTCGCGCTGGCAGATCGTGTCGCCGGTAGCGGTTTCGGCCAGCTTCGCCACGGCACCGATGTCACCGGCCGCTACCTGCGATACTGGCTCCTGGTCCTTGCCCCGCACCATGAGGACTTGGCCGACCCGCTCGGTCTCTTCCTTGCTCGCATTCCACACCTGGGCATCGGAGCGGAACGTCCCGGAATAGACGCGGAAGTAGCTCAACCGGCCGACAAAGGGATCGGCCAGAGTCTTGAACACCCGCGCCGCGAGCGGTCCGTCGGCAGTGGTGGTCAACTGGCTGGCCTTACCGGTACCGGCGTCCGTGCCGGCAATCGAGGTCTCGGCGGCCGCCGGCAGGAGTGCGACCAGCGCATCCAAGAGCTGGCGTACTCCTTTGTCGTCGGTGGCAGCGCAGGCGAACACCGGGATGACCTGCTGGCTGGCGATGCCCTGTTTGACACCCTCGCGCACTTCCTCGGGGGTTAATCCCTCGCCCTCCAGATACTTCAGCACCAAGTCGTCGTCGGTCTCGGCGACGGTCTCGGTCAACTGCTCGGCGAACATCTCCACGTCGTCTTGCAGCTCCGGCGGTACCTCTCCCTCGGTCGCCTCACCGTCGTCACCGAAGAACAGCGCCTTACCGGTAATGAGGTCCACGACGCCGCGAAAGTCGCTCTCTTCACCGATAGGTAACTGCGCCGCCGCGACCTTGGTGCCATACATCTCGCGCAGTTGTTCGACGGCCTGCCGAAAATTCGCGTTGTCGCGGTCAAGCCGGCTGACGACCACGATGCGCGGCAAGCCCTGATCGTCGCAAAGCTGCCACACCTGCTCGGTGCCGACCTGCACGCCGGCCACCGCCTCGACAAAGATCACCGCGCTGTCAACGACATGCACGGCCTCGACGACCTCGCCCACAAAATCGGCATACCCGGGCGCATCGAGGATATTGACCTTGTGATCCTGCCACTCCACGGGGACAACCGCGAGGTTGATGGAGCCACCGCGCTTGACCTCCTCCGGTTCATAGTCGGCTACGGTTGAGCCGTCCTCCACGCGCCCCATGCGGCTGGTCGCGCCGCTCCGAAACAACATGGCCTCGGCCAGGGTGGTCTTGCCCGCACCCATATGTCCCAAAAAGCCCACATTGCGGATACGATCAGCTCCATACGTGTCCATCGCCGCTCCTCTTCCAAATCAACTGGGATAAAGGCGATTATAACGCTCCGGCTCTACCCGCTCCACAAAACCGGTAGCGATCCGCGCCCGCCGCCTTTACGCGCGGCGGCGAACCTGCCAGGATTCAGGCACTACATCACCGTCACGGGTACCATCATGCGTCTCCACGCCGCAGATTGGCAGTATTGGCTCGACGACCGGCCGTGCATCTTGCGCCTGGCTTGGCTGCCGTATCCGCAGCTCCGGCCGGACGCCTGGCCTGATGCGTGTGTGGCGGCCAGCGCCGCCGGCGTCCACGGGCTGCTGCTGCCCATCTCCTGGGCGCATCATGCGCCGGCACCGGATGTCCTCGACCTCGACGGCAGCACCGCCGCGCGGCGCGATTTGATCCGCCTGCTGGCGCTCATCGCCGACGCCGACCTCGGGCTGGTCCCCGTAACGGACGCCGCGCAACTCCCGGCGTGGCTGCGCGATGCGAACGGTGAGCGGCCTCGCCTGGAGGATCGGGAGACAGCAGATGACTGGCACGAGGCAGTTGTCCAGACGGTCGCGGCCATTACGCCCGACGACACGCTGCTCTGGGCGCTGGCCGAGCCACCCGGCCCTGACCGGGCCACTGCCGCTGCGGTCACTGCGTATCAATCGTGGCTCGCTAGCCGCTACGACGATCCGCTCGACCTCGCCCGCGAGTGGCAGCGCGGGGTGGAATCGTTTCAGAGCGTGGCTGCCCCTGGGCCAGGCGCCGTGCCGGCCGAGCAACGCGACTGGCGGCTCTTCGACGTGTCGGTTCGCGCGGCGGCGCTCGGTCGGCTGGCACAGCCGATCCGCGAGTACCTGCCGGAGGTCAGCACGGCGCTGCTCGTACCCGACACCCGGCTGGCGCTGGCCCGCGCCGTACAACTGCACGCGATCACGGACGATGCCGACACGGCACCCGATCTGCTGGCGCCCCTCGCTGCCGGCGAGCCAAGCGCCGTCGCGCAGCTCAACGCGCTGGCGCTCGACGAGTGGCGCCCCGCGACCGTGTGGCAGCAGCCATCTCTGCCTATTCCCCGTAGGGGCGTCATTCATGACGCCCAGGGCGTGATCAATCGCGCCCCTACGGAATGGAACAAGCCGCCCGGTCCCATCCAGGACCGGGCACTCTGGCGGCAGAGCATGGCTGCACTGGCACGAGGTAGCCGGAGTCTCGGCTGGAGCGTCGCGGCCGCGATGCCAGCGAGCGACGACACGCCCGCGCCAGGTGGCTGGCCGGCCGTAGCGCAGGTGACTCGTTGGCTGGACCGGTACGAAGAGCTACTGGTGCGCTCCACGCCCGTCTACGACCCGCTGGTGGTGCTGTGGGATGGGCTGAGTGCGTTGGTGAGGGAGCCGGACGAGCCGTTGGCGGAGAGCGCCATCGGCCAACTGCTCGCCTTGCTCGGTACGGCGGGCTGGCAACCGGAATGTCTGGACCTCAGCACGCTGGACGACGAGACGCTCGGCGAGTTTCGCGCCGCCATCATCAGCGGGCACGGCTATCTGGAGCTTGAGGCCTACGGGCGGCTGGTGGTCTACACAGTGGGCGGCGGGCACCTACTGACCGTCGGCCAGCCGGTCTACGCGGACGAATCGGGCCGGCGCATCAACACGCGCTTTCTCTACCCACGGCCCCCCAGCGCGCCACCGGAACACAGCGCCGGCAACCACCGCCTCTGGCAGCGCCTCCGCACTCTCTTCCGGCGCCAGCCGCCGCCCCGGTTCGGTACGGAGAGCAGCAACGTGCCGCTCACCGGCGAGCCGCTGACCTTCGCGGCCGGGCCGGGCGATGACCTCTGGTGGCAATGGCACGGCTCGCGCCGCGGGCCGGCGGTAGCCTACCGGGCGGAGATACGCCGCGGCAGCATGACGGTCCTCGGCGTCCCGCTGCGGCTTCCGTCGGCGGGAGCCGCAGCGGACGGCGCGGCCTTGCGGCGGCTCATCAGCGACCTGTTGGAGCCGTTGGCCCCCCGTCGGCTGGTCCCGGAGCCACATCTCGCGCTGGACCTGTCACTACGCCAGGTGGAGACGGGCGAGGCGCTGCTCTTCGCCAGCAATCCCGGTGCTGCCCAGCGCGGTACCATCCGGCTGCGCTCGCTCGCCGCCCTCGGACTCGGCGGCGCTCTCCGCGCCGAGGTCATCGCCGCGGCCGGCGATTCCACAGCCCATATAGAGGAGGACGGCTCCACGCTCTCCGTGGTCGTAGACGCCGGCGACGCGCTGGTCGTGCGACTCCGTTGAGCTACCCCGGCGGCGATGTGGGCACCGCGCCCGCTGCTATACTCCGGCGATGGCTTCATCAGGCGATACACCCGGCAGCGCGGACGCCCGGAACCGGCCACGCCGTGTGGTCGTCAAGGTAGGCACGACGCTCCTGACCGGCGGCCACGACACGCTCGACCGGGGCTACATGGCCACCCTGGCGTCTCAAGTGATTGCGGCGCGGCAGGCCGGCTGGGAAGTCGTCCTAGTCACTTCCGGGGCCATCGCCGCCGGTCGCGCCCGGCTGAATGTGGAGCGCGGAGGCAAGGACATCTCCGGCAAGCAAATGCTGGCCGCGGTCGGCCAGAGCTTGCTCATGCGCGATTACGACGCGCTGTTCAGCCCCCATGGTACGACCATCGCGCAAACCTTGCTCACCAAGCGCGATCTACGCAGCCGCGTCGGCTATCTGAACGCCCGTAACACGCTGCTCGGCCTGCTCGACCATGGGGTGCTGCCGATTATCAACGAAAACGACGTGGTAGCAGTGGACGAGTTGGTGTACCGAGACGGCTTTGGCGATAACGACACCCTCTCGGCGATGGTGGCTAATCTCGTTGACGCCAGCCTGCTCCTGCTGCTGACCGACATCAAGGGACTCTACACCGCCGACCCGCACTACGATCCGGCTGCCAGCCTCGTCCGCGATGTGTACCAGGTGGATAAGGAAGTCGAGCGCCTCGCGGGGGAAAGCGGCTCCGACCAGGGCACGGGAGGGATGCGAACGAAGCTCGAAGCAGCCCGCATCGCGACCACTAGCGGTATCACCGTGCAGATCGCGCCGGGGAAAGCGCCCAATATCGTGCCCCGCCTCCTAGCCGGCGAGCACGTCGGCACACGCTTCCACCCAGCCACCTCGCGGGCGGAGGCACGCCGGCGCTGGATACTCTCGGCGCTCGGACACCAGGCTGCAATCCACATTGACCCTGGAGCAGTGACTGCCCTGGTAGCGCGCGGGCGCAGCCTGCTCCCGGTTGGGGTGCGGACCGTCGCGGGGCCGTTCCAGCGGGGCGAGACCGTCGCTATCGTCGGTCCCGACGGCGCCAACCTGGCCTGCGGTCTCGCCAGCTATGCGTCCGACGAGATCGAGCGGATCAAGGGCCAGCGTTCCAGCCGCATCGCCACCATCCTCGGCCATACCTACGGCGATGCCGTCGTACACCGCAATAACCTCGTCCTGCTACCCAGGGCCGGTAGTAAGTAGATCGCAGGGCAGGCCCCCACCCTAGCCCTCCCCCGTCGGGACGGGGGAGGGACCGGATTGCGTGCTCGCCGTGGGGGGCCGCCCTCCCCGTCCCCCCGTCGGGACGGGGGGACCACAGGGGGGCCTAAACCACTATAATCTCCAAACGAGACCACCGAGCACGGAGGAGCACGCCCATGGCGACGACCATGCAGCTTGATGCAGCGACGGAAGTGCGGACCAAGGCCCAAGCCGCCCGGCAGGCGGCGCGCGGGCTGGCGCAGACACCGACGGCGGTGAAAAACCAGGCGCTGCGGGCCGTGGCGGGAGCGTTGCGGTCCGAGCAGGATGAAATACTGGCCGCCAATGAGAAAGACCTGGCCGTCGCCGTCGCCGCTGGGCTGCCGGCGTATACCCAAGACCGGCTGCTGCTCGACCCGGATCGCCTGGCGGCCATCGCCGCCGATGTCCGCGACGTGGCGGCGCTGCCCGATCCGGTCGGCGAAATCATCGAGATGCGTACCGTCGAGAGTGGCATCCAAGTGGGCCGGCAACGAGTACCGCTCGGCGTGATCGGCGTCGTCTACGAGGCGCGGCCCAACGTGACCATAGACATCGCCAGCCTCGCCGTGAAGTCGGGCAACGCCGTCGTGCTGCGGGGCGGCAGCGATGCGATCCACTCCAACCTGGCGCTGGCGCGAGTGGTCGGCCGGGTGATGACCGAGGTGGGGTTGCCGGAGGGCGTCGTCCAACTGATCGAAACGACCGACCGGCAGAGCGTCACCGCGTTGCTGCGGGCACGTGGGCTGATTGACGTGGTGATTCCGCGCGGCGGTGCGGACCTAATCAACTACTGTGTCGAGCACGCGACGGTGCCGGTCATCGAGACGGGCGCGGGCGTCTGCCACACCTACGTAGACGCCGACGCCGACGTGGGGAAAGCGCGTAAGGTCACGTTCAACGCCAAAGTGCGCCGGCCCTCGATCTGCAATGCGCTCGATACTCTGCTGGTCCACGAGGCGATTGCGCCGCGGCTGTTGCCGACGCTGGCCGACGAGCTACAGGGCGCCAACGTTGAGCTACGCTGTGATCCAGCGGCAGCGGCGGTGTTGGCCGGCCGGCCGAACGTCACGCCGGCGAGTGAAAGCGACTACGGAACCGAGTTCCTCGATTACATCATGGCCGTCAAGCTCGTCCCCGACTTCGAGACGGCGCTCGACCACATCGCGCACTACGGCTCCGGCCACAGCGAGGCCATCATCACGGAAAACTACACCACGGGGCAACGGTTTGTGAACGAGGTAGACGCGGCTGCCGTCTACTTGAACGCTTCCACGCAGTTCACCGACGGCGCCCAATTCGGCCTCGGCGCCGAGGTGGGTATCAGCACGCAGAAGCTCCACGCCCGCGGCCCGATGGCGCTAGGCGAGATGACCACCTACAAGTGGATCATCTACGGCAACGGCCACACGCGGCCCTAGGGCCACGCCTCACCCCCGGGAGGGACGGCGGCAAGACGACCCACTGGAGTTCATTCTGAGGTTGGTAATCATAGAAAAGACAGAGACCGCCCTTCGGCGGTCTCGACCCTACCGCCGAAGCGATAGGGGTAGTGCATAGAAATTACCACGAGCGAGAGCGGCTGTCAACGGCTCCGGAGAGGGGGGCTACCACTCGTCATTCTCGCGCACCTAGGAATCCAGCGCCGTCTGCTCTCTACTCTGTGCTCTCTGTGTGCTCCGTGGCCAAAAGCACTACTTCTTGGGTGCGGCCGGCTGGCCCTGGCGCTCGTAGAGGCTGACGATTTCGGCGACGGTGGTGGCGTCTTCGGGGCGCTTGTCCTCCCGCACGAAGCCAATCACGCGCGGGAACCGCAGCGCGTAGCCTAGCTCATCCTCACCACCGCGGCCGGCCGTGTGGAAGGGGCTGCGAGTGATCTCGTCGGCTTGAATCTCGATCACTACTTGTGGCTCCACCCACACGTCCGGTGTCAACTGCGAGTCCACGCGAGCGGGCTGCTCCGTAGACCGCGATGGGTCGAGGCGTTGCCTTAGGGCCACCCATTCTTCTTCCGAGAACCCGGTGCCCAAGCGAGTTACGGTGACAAACCGCTCTTGATCCGGGTCGTAGAGGGCGGTCAGGACCGTGCCAATCCCGAACTGGGCACGGTGGCCCTTGCCTTGCCAATAGCCGACGATCACCCCGTCTATGGTGTCTTGTAACTCGCCACGGTAGCTGCGCTTGAGCTTGATCCAGTTGTAGTTGCGGGCGCCGGCTTGGTAGGGCGAATCGAGGCGCTTGGCTACGATGCCTTCCTGCCCCAGGCCAACCGTAGCGTAGAAGTAGGCATCGAGGTCCGCCGCGGCGTCCACGATGCGCCAGTCGCTAGGGAGCAGTGCTTGACCCTCGGGATTGGCGATCCACTCGGTTGGCAGCCAGTCGGTCTTGGTCTCCCGATCCGGCGGCTCGCCGGCGCCGAGCAACTCTTCCAGCCGCTCGCGCCGCTCGGTGTAGGGACGGTCGGTAAGGTCCTCGCCGTCGAGGTACAGAATATCGAAGGCAAAGAGCTTGAGCGGCAGCGTCTTCCGCAGCTTCTCGATACCGTACTTGCGTTTCCGCGTCCCGGTGACTTGAAACGGATGATACTGACCGGTTGCCGGATCGTAAGCGACGGCTTCCCCATCCAGGATCACGGTCCGCCCGCCCACCTGCACAACCAGCCCCTCGGCCAACTCCGGGAACATTGCCGTGGTGTTTTCGAGATTGCGGGAGAAGATACGTACCTCGTCACCCTCCAGAAGGTGAAGCTGGGCACGCAAGCCGTCTATCTTCGGCTCGACGGAGCACCGCTCCACTTTGGCGATGATCTCTTCCGGCCCCGGCAGCCGCTCGGCCGCCGCCGGACGCACCGGCCGGCCAGCCGACACCTTGATCTTGTCTAGTCCGTCTTCACCCTCGTCCCAATAGGTACGGGCAATGAGACCGAGGTCGGAACAGATGTTATAGGCCCGTTCGATGGGTTTGCGGGCCGCCTTGGACTCGGTCCGGGCGAACGAGAGCGCATCCATCACGGTCGGATCGCCGATACCGAGCCGTAGCCGGCCCAACGGGATACGAGCGAGGTGCTTGGCCTCACTGGCGCTCGTCTGACGCAGCAGCCCGGCCAATAGCTCCGTCTTCTGCGCGACTGAGCCGGCGCCGGCGGTGTGTGCGATCTGGGTCAGTATCTCGAAGACCGCCGAGACTTCCAGACCCTCCGGTGCAGCAGCGTCGTCTGCGTGCAGCTCTGCCGCGACCAGCCCGTAGTCGCCGAGACGGGCAAACTGCGCTTCGATCTCGTCTCGTGGCCGATCCAGCGCTTGGGCGAGGGCCTCAGCCACGAGGGCCTCTCCCATCCCAAACTCGACTTGCTTGAAGGTGGGAGCGACCCGCCCCTGGCTGAGATAGGCCATTTGCGCGATTTCGGTCGCGTTGTCCGCCGTCTCGAATAGGGCGGCCAGGATCGCGACCATCTCATTGCGCTTGCGGGTAGCCTCCAATTGGTCGAAATGCTCGGCAACGCGGGCAAAGCGCATCGTGTGGTCCTCCTCGTATCGTTTCAACGGATTGACGGGTACCGTGTTGCCCTCCAAAACTTGCGTTTTCACCCGCGCTCAAAGAGAATCACTACCAGGGCTGTGATATAGGCAGCAAGATGTGACGACCACGGTGCGGTCGCGGCGTTGCGGTGGAGGCGCCTGGTGTGCCGGAAGCGAGGCCAGCGGCCCGGCCGGTCCGAACAAGCCGATGGAGTAGCGGCGTGAGGGTTGATGTAGCGGGGGCTGAAGCGGTGGGCATGGACGCGGACGCGCTGCGGCGCGCGTTTGGCTTGCTGGCCGGCTGGGTTGACGAATCCGTGATACCTGGGGCTGCGGCGCTCGTCGCTCGGTATGGACAGATAGCCGGCACGTGCTACGTCGGCTCGGCCGATCCGCACACGAACCGGGCGGTAGACGACGCAACGGTCTTCGCACTCGCCTCGATCACCAAGCCGGTGACGGCCACCGCGGTCATGCAGGGCGTGGAACGCGGCTGGTTTGCCCTGGATGAGCCGGTTGGTACCCTGCTACCGGAATTCCTCGCCGGCCCAGCCAGCGGCCGCGATGCGGCTGACCGCACGACGGTAACGGTGCGCCACCTGCTCACCCACACCTCCGGCCTGCCGGGCTTCTCGGTAGCGAACATGCGCTTACGGCGGCGGCACGCGCCGCTGGCAGAGTTCGTCTATTCGTTCCAGGCGGCGCCGCTCTTCTTCACCCCCGGCACGGCCCATCTCTACAGCAATTGCGGGATTCTGCTGCTCGCCGAGTTGGTCGGCCGGGGGAACGCCGGCACGCTAGGTCAGCATGGGAAACCGTCGGCAATCATGCACTATCACGAGCACATGCACGAGGGCATTCTAGCGCCGCTCGGCATGACCGCCGCGTGGATACCGGTGCCGGAGGCGGCTTGGGAGCGCGTGGCACACGTCGCCGACACCGGCCAGGAGGGCAAGACCTACGAGGCGGCAAATTCGGCCTACTACCGGCAGCTCGGCATCCCCTGGGGCGGCCTGTTTGCGACGGCCACGGACCTGGCCCGCTTCACCAGCAGCTTCATGCCGGACGGCCAGCAGCTTGCCGACGGCAATCGCGTACTCACGGCGGCCAGCCGCGCGGAAATGACCCGCATCCAAGTGTCCGAGCCGCCAGCCGATTCCGACGCCGCGCCAGGTTTACGCGACAGCGGCGCGGAGGCACCGTGGCCGCGCGTCGAGTGGGGGCTAGGCTGGGAAGTGAAGGGCCGGAAGACGGGCCACGTGTCGGGCGACCTGACCTCACCGCACACCTTCAGTCACATCGGGGTCACAGGGACGCTCGCTTGGGGCGACCCAGTGAGCGGCGTGGTGTGCATCCTGCTGACCAACCGGATGCAGACGAGCGGCTGGACCACGGAGCGCCCGCGACGCACACTATTCTCCAACGCGGTCATGGCCGCGACCACCGAGGACTAGAGCCGGGCTACACAAGATCAGTCGGCAAGGACCAACGGTCGCCACACACACGCCGCTGGCCTTGTCGGGGAGGGAGCCGGGCGCCGGTGCCCTGATCGCGGCTCTTCCCCCGCCAGGCTATCGGTCCGTTTGCCGACGGCGTAGCTCCGCCTCCAACTGCCGGATGCGAGCCTCGGCGGCCTCGCGCGCGGCCTGTTCGCTGGCCGCACGGGACTCGGCATTCTCGCGCGCCGCCCGTTCCCTGGCCGCACGGGACTCGGCATTCTCGCGCACCGCCCGCTCGGCCAGCCGCTCGGCCTGCTCGACAGCAGCCTGGGCTTCGGCTGCCTCCCGTGCCTCCCACACCTCCGGCCAACTCTCCAGATAGCTGTCCGTCACCGGGTCGTACAACCGCGGCCGGTTCTCATCCCAGCACAGACTCAGCCCCAGCACCTCGCTGTAGCCCTTCAGGAGACCGTCCGGCGCTGTAGTCAGTTCGATTGGCTCATACCCCCCACCCACCAGCCGGTCCCCGGCGAGCCGCTCCCCGTGATACGCGCCATCCTGCGGATCGAAGCGCCAGTATTCCGGCACGCCAATACGCGCATAGAGGTCCCGCTTGCGGCCAACATCTATCCGGCCGGTACTGACCGAGGCCACCTCCAGCACCCAATCCGGCGGCTTGCCCGCTTCCCAGGGCAGATAAATCTTGCGCTGCCGGATGGCGTCCGCGTCCACCCCGAAGGCCAGGTACACGTCTGGGGAGACGCGGACGTTGAGGTCGTCCGGGTCGTAGCAGAGGATCGTGTTGCTACTGAGGAAAGTATCGGGACGCTGGCCGAATCCGGTGAACCGACTCGCAAGGAGACCATAGATTTCGTGGACGGGCCGTTCTTCATCCATCGCATCGGGTTTCAGGACCCGTTTATCGGGATCAAAGTCGAGGCGGGCGTAGTCAATGGTGCCGTGCTCGCGGTAGGGCAGCACAGCGGGCAAGGTGGGTGTGACGATGACTGCCATTGTGGGCCTCGGAGCAGCGGGCGGTGCTAGGAGAGTATAGTACATGCGGCCGGTGCCGCCGGGGAGTGCGGCGCGGTGCCATTAGCCACCGGCCGCCACCTCGGCGGGATGCTCGTGCTCCGCGTGGGCCGTGGCCTGCTCACGGCTATACAACGGCCGGGCACAGGCCGGGCATAGCTCGGCTTCGGAGAGGCGATCCAAGTAGTGCAGGACGGTGGTGGCATACGTGGCGTGGCTCCAGGTCAGCGGCGAGACGGAGAGGGGGACGCCACTATAGGGGTGAATTTGCTCGGCCAGCACTCCGCTCGGCAGCGCGCTCCGCGCTACCCACCGCAGAATATCCAGGGCCGGCTCCAAGTCGGCACGATTTTGGGCCTTCGCGATATACCAGTCGGCCAGCCACAGCGTACAAATGAACCACGGATTGCCGGGCACCTGCGCGATGTCCGTGCTGACTTGGTGGTAATAGTCGTTCTCGTAGCGGGCCACGCCGCCGACATCGGTCTGCACCCACAGCCGCTCGCGCACGGCTTCCATCGTCGCGGCAATCTTCGGATCATCCGCCGCGTACATCCCGAACTGGAACAGGCCCGCCAGGCTGGCATCCACGGTCAGGTCCACGTCCCAGGAGCCGTCCGCCCGGCGGTTAATCATCCGCGCAAAGCGGCCCTCGTCCTCGCGCCAGAGGTAGATGTCCGCACCGCGCCGCATGTCGGCGGCCGCCTGGCTATACCGCTGCGCGAGGTCATGCTGACCGAAGGTTTTGGCAAACGAGGCGGCAGCGGTGAGGCCGCCGTGGACCGCGGCAACCGTGAAGGACAAGACGCCGCGCCGCTCCTCCCACAGGTCGTAGCTGGCGAGGGGCAGCCCAGTCTCCGGGTCACGATACTCGACCATGAAGTCGGCGGCGCGAACGATCAGCCCCCGATACAGCGGCTTGATGAACTCGATATCGCGGAACTTGACGTAGTGCTGCCAGAGCGACCACACCACGAGACCGGTTTCGTCTTCCTGGATAGGCAATTGGCGCTCGCCATGCTCGTACCAGGGATGCCAGGAGCTGGCCAGCGACTCGTCGGGGTTGTACTTGTGCAGCAGGTAGCCCTCTTTCGTGACCACCCGGTGGCAGAAGTCGAAGAACCGCTGGGTCAGACCCAAATAGCCGGCGAGGTCGAGGCCGTAGGCGACGAGCGCCCCGTCGCGCGGCCACATATAAGCGTAGGTATCCCGACCGAACTGCGCGATGTCGTAGTCCGTCGCAGCGAGAATCGCCCCCCGCTCGTTGACCTGCGTGCGAAGCACCAGCAAGCTGCGCTTGAAGAGGTCTACGAGGTGTGCGGGGAGATCGTTGTAGTCGAACTGCTCCTTGTTGACCCAGAGCCGCCAGTAGTCGGTGGTGCGCGTGAGGTACGTCTCCGGACCGCGGGCGCGCACGGCCCGGTGGACGGCCGTGACCTCCTCGAACTTCCGGCCCACCACGATCCAGTAGTAGACAACCGCTTTGCCATGCGCCGGTAGCTCCAGATGCAATCCCATCGTGGAATCCACGGAGCCTTGAGCAATCGGGTTGCCCCCGAGCTGGGCATTTTCGGCGTCGCGCCAGGTGCCTTCAGCACCACCAATCCCCTTTGTTCCCGTCGCGAATTGGTGGATGCCGAAGTCCACCAGCTCCGTTGCCGGTACATCGGCCGATCCGAGGCTGCCGCGGCCGGCGCACATCAGAAACCAGCGCCGTTCCTTGTAGTGGAGCAGCGCGCGCCGCTTCGGCTCGTAGTAGGCGGTATCGCCCACGTCGTGCTCGGAGATTCGCAGGTCGTGGTGGAAGAAGAGACGCACCTGCCGCGACTCGTCGTGCTCGTTGTGGACGGTAATCCGTCGCAGATACAAGTCCTGGTGAAAGTCCACGGCGTCATTGCAGACCAAGCGTAGCCCGAGGTCGGGGTTGTGGAGCGATACGTCGGTAACGAGCGTCTCCGGCAGGTAGCGGAGGGTCCGCACCCACGGCTCATCGTGGACCCAACTGAACCGGCCGTCATCATCCTCAGCTGCGACCCAGACACCAAAGCGACAGGGATAGCCGAGGGTGTGGTTTTCGGAGCCAACATACGGAAAGTACAGGTCGCGCAGGTGGTACTGGTCGTCAAAGTTCACCAGCAATGTACCGTTCCCAATGGGGAGATCGCGGGGCATGGCTTCCCCTCCTTCCGCGATATGACCACCAACGCTGCGCCGCGCAACGACGCGGGCGCACACCTATGGACCGTAGAGCTAGTCCCTGCGCCGGCACAGTAAGCGCTGCGCGGTGCGGCCGGCACCGCCGCACGTACACACTTCTGAGCGGTCGGCCGACCACAATACCCAGTCGCGGCCGAGGCCTGACATATGATCCTACAGGACCAGATGCGGCCGGCTGGGGGTACACCTCGCGTCCGTCATTCCCGCGCACGCGGGAATCCACGTCCCCCTGCGAAGGGGTGGAGCCATAGGGGGCCGGAAGCTGCCGGGGGCCACCGCCCGGCTGCTATGGTATGCTCGCGGCCAGACCGCTGCCCGACAACTTCACCCGCGAGAGACCGCTCGATGAGAATTGCACTCTACCAGGAGTTCGGCGAGGGTTGCCGCCGCCTGACCCACGAGCTACTGCCGGCCGCGGCCGGCTGGGAGCTACTGGATGTGCCGCACGCTGGCGCCGATGTTGCCTCGCTCGCCGCCGGGGACGCGGAGACCATCCGCGGCGCCGACGTGGTGATCGCCTCGCCACTCAGCCCCTTCCCGGACGCCATCTACGATCCGCACGGGCAAGTGCGCCTGATCCAGCTGCTCTCCGCCGGCTACGACAAGGTGGACCTCGACCGCTGCCGGGCGGCCGGGCAGTTGGTTGCCACGAACGGTGGCGCCAATGCCGTGGCCGTGGCCGAGCACACCATCATGTTCATTCTCACGGTGCTCCGACGGCTGCCGGTCCTGGACCGCGATACGCGGGCTGGCCGCTGGACGGCGGCCAAGACCCCGGAGTGGGAGCCGCACGAACTGGAGGGTCGCACCGTCGGGCTGGTCGGCATGGGGCGCATTGGCCGGGAGGTCGCACAGCGGCTGCGACCGTTCGACGTGCAGCTCCAATACTACGACGTGGTGCCGGCACCCAGCGAGGTGACCGACAGCCTGCAGGTGCGGTACGTGTCGTGGTCTCAGCTCCTGGAGACCTCGGACATCGTTTCGCTCCACCTGCCGTTGATGGAGAGCACACGCGGACTGATCGGTGCTGCCGAGCTAGCCCAAATGAAGCCGGACGCGATCCTGATCAATACGGCGCGGGGCGGGCTAATAGATGAAGCGGCGCTCGTCGCTGCGCTGCAAAGTGGGCGGCTGGGCGGCGCCGGCCTGGATGCGTTCAGCGCGGAACCGTTCCCGGCCGGGCATCCGCTGGCAGCATTCGATCAGGTCGTGCTGACGCCGCACTTCGCCGGACCAACCTACGAAAGCTGGCCCAAGCGCGTCCGGTTTGCCTACGAGAACATCGCACGGCTGGAACGCGAGGAGCGTCCCGAATCGGTCGTGCCCGAGCTGGCCGATCTCCCCCTCCGCGCTGCGCGGTAGGAGGCGGTATGACCACGGATCCATCCAGCCGTGGCAGAGGGTTGCCCCAGCAGGAACTGGCCGCATTCTGTCGTCGCAATCGTATCCGAAAACTGGCGCTGTTCGGCTCGATCCTGCGGGAAGACTTTCGGCCCGACAGCGACATTGACGTGCTGGTGGAGTTCAAGCGGGGCCATCCAGTCGGCCTGCTGCGAATGGCAGCACTGGAGCGGGAGCTATCGCAGTTGCTGAAGCGCAAGGTGGACCTCCGCACGCCGGCAGAGTTGAGCCGGTACTTTCGTGATGAGGTGCTCCGCACCAGCGAAGTGCAGTATGTCGAAGAATGACACGGTTCGGCTCCAACACATGCTTGATGCAGCACACGAAGCCAGCAGCTTCAGCCGTGGGCGCAAGCGCGCTGACCTGGACCGAGACCGTATGCTCACCCTCGCCTTGCTTAAGTCTCTTGAAATAATCGGCGAAGCAGCCAATGGCGTAAGTTCGGATACACAAAGCCGGTATCCGGGAATCCCCTGGCGGGACATTATCGGCATGAGGAATCGCCTAGTCCATGTCTATTTTGACGTGGACTTAGACTTGGTTTGGGATACGATCAGGAAAGACCTATCACCGTTGATCGCAGATCTAGAGCGAGTTCTCGACGCGGAGCGCGTCGAAGTCGAACTATAGGGCCAAATTGTGGAGGCCACCATGGGACATACGGACTGGCGGTTGCTGGTGCAGTGGGTGGTGATGGTGGTGCTCGCTGCCGCCCTAGGTCTGGCGGTGCTGGCGCTGCTCGGCATGGGCGCCGTCATCGCCATCGGGATGGCCGGCGCGGACGTGCTCGCCGGGCTGCCGCCCTTGCTGCTCACGGCGGGCGTAACCGGCGGACTGCTCTGGTGGCTCACGCGCCGCGGTTGGGGCCACGGCTGGTGGCAACTCTTCAGCGGACGGCAGGTTTACACGCACTGGGACTCTCTGCGTGACGCGGAGGAGGAACGCACGGACCTCAACCTCCCACCGCGCCAACCGCCCAGCAACGCGCACGAGCAGTCAGACACTGCACGCCACGCCGACAATGACCCGGCCCCACGATGACCAGCCCGACGGCGCGGCGCGGACCTGGCGCCGATAGTTGCTGCCCTCCCCATGGGTAGATCGGGGGTAACGATGGCCAGTGTAAGCCGACGGCAGTGCTTGATGGCGACCGTGTCGCTCGCTGGCGGTTTGCTCGCCGCAGCATGCGACATCGGCGACGCGCCGACACCCCAGGAAGGTGCAACCAGCCCTCCGACGCCCCGTCCACTGCCCAAGCCGGCTGAGGCACCGGCCGCTACGAAGCAGTCGGTCACGCTGCAAGTGTTTACCGGACTTGGTATGGCAGCGATGCACCAAGGCTTTTGGCATCGGGGAGGGCCAAAGGACGCATTCGAGAGCAAGCATCCCCACATCGAGGTGGAGTGGCAAAGACTGCCCCGCACTCCTGCCGGCAAGCCGGCAGAAGAGGCCTTCAGTGAGTTGATCGCCGCGAATGGCACAATTGACGTGGTGCAGTTCCCATCGGATTGGACCGGGCTGGCAGTGGCCCAGGGCAGCCTGCTCGCCTTGGATCAGCTTATTGCGCGCGACCGCTATGACCTGACGGACTACTGGCCCGGGGTGTTGGCCACGAGTCGCTGGCGCGGCGCGCTCTACGCCCTAGCCACCAACGCGATACCGTTTCCGCTGCTGTGCAACGCGACGCTCTTTACTGATGCTGGCCTGGCCGTTCCCCCAGGAGCGTGGTCGTGGGCGCAGTTCCTCGCTGCGGCCCGCACGCTGGCGACGTCCCCAGTCTACGGCTTTGCATTTCCCTTCAACGGCCATCTCTCACTCACCCTGTCCTGGATCCGGGGCAACGGTGGTGACATGCTGAGTGACGACTCAGAACGGAGCTTGGTGAACCGACCGGCGTCACAGGAGGCGATGCAATGGCTGGCCGACCTCGTCCACGTCCACACCGTTACCCAGACGGCAGACGAGGCCGCGAGCAGTAGAGAGATCACTGCGCTGTGGAAAGCGGGCCGGGTGGCGATGATGCACCAAGGCTGGCTTCCAGAGGCCAGCCGGCGCCGGAGTGCTCAACCAGGGGAAGTCGCCTACGCCGAGCTACCACGTGGGCCGGTGCATCCCGCCGGTTACATGGCCATCCCCTTCGGCGCCTGGTACATCAGCAGTGCATCAGCGGTAATGGATGAAGCGTGGTCATTCCTGATGCTGTGGACGAGCGCAGAGGTGCAGCGGGACTATCATGCCTTTGGCCACGATGCGAGCTACGTTGGGCTACTCACGCCGCCAGCCCGGCAAGCGGTGGCTAACGAGTTCGAGCAACGCTATGGAAAAGTCACTCTCGCCTCGCTCGCACATGGGCAATCCGTGCCGCTTCATCCGGCTCTGCCGGCCCTGCTTGCGGCTTTTCAGCAAGGGCTAACCCCAGCCTTCACCGGCCAGCAGTCGGTAGCCGAGGCATCAAATGCCGTAGCGCAAGAGCAAGACAACACCCTGGCGCAGTGGGCACCGTAGCCTGAGACAACACGGCACGAGTGGAGTGTCAGTCAACACGCACGATGGCGACGCGGGCGCTGTGGCCGCCGAAGGATAGCTCGGCAACGTGGTCCGCGGGTGGGAGGTCTCCGACCGTGAGGCTGCGGGCAATCGTCTCCCCAGCGACGTGCTCACCGTAGTGCTCGACAACCGCCGCGAGGTCCGCCTCGCTTGTGTCGAGGGTGATCGTGACCCAATCGCTGATGGTCAGTCCGGCGTCGCGGCGCACGCCTTGGAGGCGATGCACCAGCTCGCGGGCTAGCCCTTCCTGCTCTAGCTCCGGCGTGAGGCGCGTGTCGAGCGCAACCATCGCGCCGCCCTCCTCCACCACGCTGAAGCCGGGCTGATCTTCGACTTCGACCTCGTAGCTGTCCGGACCTAGCTCAACAGCCGTGCCATCAACCGTGAGCGTCACTGGTTCGCCAGCGTCCTTGCTGCGGGCCAAAGCGCGACCGTCGGCCGCACGGAGGGCCTGCAAAATGGCTTGCGTTTGGCGGCCGAACTGCGGCCCGATCACGGCGGGGAGTGGTCGCACGCGGTAGGCAACGTACTCAGCGGACGACTCGGCGAAGCGCAACTCCTTGACGTTCAGCTCGTCGAGCAATTGGTCCTGATGCTCGGTCAGCACGGCGCGGTCGCTCGCTGCCGCGAGGCGCACGTTGAGGGCGGCGACTGGTTGGCGCACCTTGATCTGGGCACGGCTGCGGGCCGCGCGGCCGAGGCTCACCACCCGCCGCACGAGGTCCATCGCCTCGCTCAGGGCCGGGTCGAGCAGCGCCGCGTCGGCTACCGGCCAGTCGCACAGATGCACCGACTCCGGCGCCGCGCGATCCACCGACCGCACCAGGTTCTGGTACAGCTCCTCGGCCAGGAACGGCATCGGCGGGGCGATCAGCTTCACCAGCGTCACCAGTACCTCATGTAGCGTGGCAAAGGCCGCGGCTTGGTCGGTCTTGTCCGTGGCCCGCCAGAAGCGCCGCCGGCTGCGCCGGACGTACCAGGTGGATAGCTCCTCGATGAACGCCTCGGTGCGACGGACCAAGGTCATCACATCGAAGCGTTCCATGCCATCGGACGCTACTTGGACGAGGTGGTGTAGCTCGCTGAGGACCCAGCGGTCAAGCGCCGGGCGCTCCGCCACCGCCGGCGTAACCACCACACCGTCATTCCCGCGCAAGCGGGAATCTCCCGCACGCAAACCACCGGCTACCGGATCGAATCCCTCCAAATCGGCGTAGGTCACGAAGAAGGCGTAGACGTTCCAGAGCGTCAACAGCCGGCGCTCGACCTCAGCGAGCGTGTTCCAACCGAAGTTCACGTTATGCTCCGGGTTGGTACCCATGTACATCCAGCGCATGACGCTGGCGCCGGCGCGGCCGGCGGCCTCGTTGAACTCGATGGCGTTGCCCCAGCTCTTGTGCATCTCGCGGCCCTCGCCGTCGCGTACCTGCGCGTGACCGAGGACCGTCTGAAAGGGCGGCTCGTGCTCCAGGACGGTGCTCATCGTCAGTAGGACGTAGAACCAGTTGCGGAACTGGCCGGGAAACGATTCGGTGATGAAGTGCGGCGGGAACCACTGGGACCAGTAGTCGCGGTCCGTGCGGTAGTCGAGTGTGGAGTAGGGCACGATACCGGCATCCAGCCAGGGGTTGCCCACGTCCGCAATACGGCTGGCCGTGGCGCCACACTGCTCGCAGCGCACCTTCACCGCGTCTACCCAGGGGCGGTGGGGGGTATGCCCCTCGAAGGTATCCCATCCCTCGATGGCCCGCTCGCGTAGCTCCTCCGGGCTGCCGATCACGTCGAACCAGCCGCACGACTCGCATGTCCAGATGGGCAACGCCAAGCCGTAGTAGCGTTTCTTGGAGATCATCCAATCGTCCATGTTGCGGAGCCAGTCCAGCTCGCGGTCCAGTCCCCACGGCGGCAGCCACGTGATTTGCTTGGTCACATCCGCAATCTCGTCCCGCAGCCGGGTGGCCGGCGCCGGGTCAGTGGCCGGTGGCCGGTGGTCAGTGAGCGGTCGGCGCGGGCCATCCATGGAGATAAACCACTCGTCTACCAGCCGGAACACCAGCTCGCTGCTGCAGCGCCAGCAGACCGGGTAGCGGTGGGTATAGAGCGCGACGTGGTAGAGCCGTCCTTTCTGGCGCAAGTTTTCGATGATCGGCTCGGCGATGTCGTACACGTTGCGGCCACTCAGCCAGTCGAACCCCTCGACATAATTGCCGAACTCGTCGAGCGGGACGATGGGGGGCAGGCCGTGCTCGCGGCCCAGCTCCATGTCTTCTTTTCCGCAGCCGGGCGCGATGTGGACGATGCCGGTGCCCTCGGTCTCACTGACCTCCTCCCAAGCAATGACCGGATGCGCTATGCCATCCTGTGCGGGAAGCTCGTCGAACGGCCCGGCATAGGTGAGGCCCACCAGGTCGCGTCCCGGCACCTCTCCCAGGACCTCGTACTCCCCTTGCAGAGCACCCGCCGCCGTCCCTTTGGAGACGTAGAGCACGCGGTCGCCCTGCCGGACGCGCAGGTACGGGAGGTCCGGGTGTACGGCTGCGGCGACGTTGGCGGTGATGGTCCAGGCGGTCGTCGTCCAGACGAGCAGGGCTTCGCCGGGTAGCTCACGCAGCGGAAACTCCGCGAACACGCCGGGGTGCTCAAGCTCTTGATAACCCTCGGTGACGATCTCGTGCTGCGAGATACCGGTGCCGCAGCGGGGGCACCAGGGCATCGAGTCGTTGCCCTTGTAGACTAGGCCGCGTTCATGGCACCGCTTGAGGAAGTGCCAGATGTTGTAGTTGTTCTCGTCGGAGAGGGTGAAGTACGAGTTATCCCAGTGCATCCAATAGCCGAGGCGGATGGACTGCTCGGTCTGGATGCCGGCGTACTTGTAGACGCGCTCCTTGCAACGCTCGACAAACTCGGCAATTCCGTAGGCCTCGATGTCGCGCTTGCTCTTGAAGCCAAGCTCGCGCTCGACTTCCACCTCGATCCAGAGTCCCTGGCAGTCGAAGCCGTTTTGGTACCGCTGGTCGAAACCGCGCATGGCCCGGTACCGCTGGTAGGTGTCCTTGTAGGTGCGGCCCCAGGCATGGTGGACGCCCATGGGGTTATTGGCGGTGATGGGACCGTCCATGAACGACCAGCGCGGGCCACCCTTGTTCTTGGCGACGAGCTTGTCGAACGCCTGCGTATCCCGCCAGAACGCTAGGATGCGCTCTTCCATCGCCGGATACTCGACTGTCCGCGGCACTTGTCGAAATCCCATACCCAGTACTCCTTTGCTGTACCCCCTATGGTCCCCCCGCAAGCGGGGGGACGTGGCCGGAGGCAGGAAAGCGGTTGCCTCACGAGCTATGGCCCCCGCTTTGCGGGCGGACGGCGTGTCCCCTCCCCCGTCGGGACGGGGGAGGGCTAGGGTGGGGGCCTGCCCTCGTCAACTCCCTTAAACACGAAAGCCCGTCCCTACCGGGACGAGCCGATCTGCTCGCGGTACCACCCCGCTTAGAGATCACCGCCGGCCAGCACAGCCGACGGCGCCTCTCACCTCTGTCGCATACGTGTTCATATGCGCGCCCTTGCTAACGGGTAGCGCACCCGGTCCCGTCTACTAGAACGCAGTGTAGGTTGTGCTCCAACCGGCCGCGCTCGTTGGGGGGACGGCTCAGGAAGGATTTTCCGCTGCGCGCTGGCGCCGGCTCACACCTGACGAACCAGCGCCGCACATCCTATGGGAATCTGTGGTGCGGCTCCGGCTCGTCACAAACCGCCGGCTCTCTGCAGCCGGGCACGGCAGCGTACTCGTTTCCGTCGTCGCCTGGTATCACTATGCAGTTGTCAAGACGCGCCGCAGCCGACGCGCGCCATAAGTGTGGCATTCCAAAGCAGGCCATGTCAATGGCATGTCGCACCCTCTGGGTACCTCGCGGGGAGTTGGGGGTGAGGCGCGACCTACCGGCCGCCCGCTCCGTCCGGGGCCGGGGTGACGTGGAGCGTGCGTTCTTGCCGGTAGGTGACGAGGCCCGGCGGCGCTCCTTTGATGCGACGCACGTATCGGCGTTGGGTGTAGTCCACCGCGACGGTGGCGGCATGGCGCGCGGCGCTGGCCGCAGCGGCCAACGCTGCTGCCGCCTGCAAGACCCGCTCCGGGACGGACGGTGCGGACGCGCGGATGACGACGTGGGCACCGGGCACGCCGCGGGCGTGGAGCCAGAGGTCGTGCGGCCGGGCCTCGCGGAACGTCACCCGGTCGTTGCCGCGCCGACTCTGCCCGACCAGCACTGCTATCCCGCCGATAACGTGACGGTCAAAGCCGCGAGCTTGGTCGTCGGGACACCGACGCGATGGCCGGTCGTCCGTCGGGATCAGGCCCTCCTCCTGCGCTTCCTGAGCGATGCGCCGGACGGCGGCGACCGTCTGGGCTGCGGCGAGCAAGGCCAGCGTCTCGGCGATAGCCTGCTGTCGGAGGCGCGTCCGCTCCAGGCGGGCGGCAACTACCTTTGCGCCGCGCTGCTGACGCTGATATTGGTGGAAGTACCGCTGGGCCAGTGCCGGCGGCGTCAGGGCCGGGTCGAGGCCGATGGTCAGTTCGCCGCCGTCCGGCGCGGCCCCGGCGACCCGCAAGACGGTCTGGCCGGGCCGGATTTCATGCGCCAAGGCGAGCAGCCATTCCCCGGACAGCCGCAGCCGCTCCACCTCCTCGGTCGGCAGTATCGCTTGCTGCAAGGACCGCTCCTGGCGACGCAGGCGGGCCGCGGCGGCGGTGAGCGCCGCATGGACGGTCCGCCGCTGCGGCTCGATGGCCGGCTGCCCCGGGCGCTGTGCCGGCGCTGGCGTCGCGACGGCTGCGTAAAACCGTTCGAGGGCAGTGCTCATACGCTCGACCGGGCGCGTGCCGGGATAGTGGGTCAGGCGGTAGGGAGCGAACGCGACCGGGGTGTCGCCGTCGTAGGCCAGGTGCGGCGCGGAGGCACCCGCAGCGGCAGCGGCGAAGAGTTCTGCAAGGGTCGCACCGACCGCCGACCAGTCGTGCGTCTCGGCTACCGTCGTCTCCGCGCTGCCGGTGGCGCGATACGCGACCTCCTTAGCAAGTAGCGGACTGCACGCCCGCAGGCTGCCGACCAGCGCGCGCCACAGCGGCGCGGCCGTGTTGCCGGCGCGGCACGCCGCTTGCACCTCGTCGGTCATGAGTTGGCGTGGGTCCAGCTTGTCCTGCGGTGGTGGTGGCCGGTAAGGGTGGCGCGGCAGCACGGTGCGGTAGCGATTGATCTGCGGACCGACGCGCTTCGCGCTGTCAAGCACAACCGCCTCAGCATCGAGCAGGATCAGGTTGCTCAAGCGGCCCATGACCTCCACAACGAGGTCCGTCGTCTGCACCGGCGCACCGGACCGCTGGCGTTGGAAGCGAAGCCGCAGCACCCGCTCCAGCGGTGGTTGCCCCACGGCGACCAGCCGGCTGCCGCGCACGTGCTTGCGGAGGAGCAGCAGCAAGGGCGTGACGGCATCGGAGGGGCGGTCGGGGCGGTCGGCAACGAGGTGGATACGCGCGTGCTGCGGATGGGCGGAGCAGAGCAGCCAGTGTGCGCCGGCGGGGCCGTAGAGTTGGAGGGCGATACCCAGTGGCTCCGGGAGATGCACGCGCTGGACGCGGCTGCCGACGACACATTGGGTCAACTCGGCGCGGATCGCCGCCAGGGTCAGCGCGTCAACGTACATGGTACGGGAAGTGTGCCGTAAGCGAGAGGCAACCGCTCAGGCGCCGCGACGGAAGCGAGTCCACGCTTCGCGGTAGTGCTGTGCCCGCAGCCGCCACCGGCCCCAGCGCGTGGTCGGCGCCCACTGCTCGCGGACGGAATGATGGGCGTGACTCTCGGCGCGATCATCCAGCGGGGCCAGCGCCCGGCGGGCGGTCTCGACACCGTAGCGCCGCGCCAAGGCCAGGCCGAGCAGATGATCGGCAAAGTGCGGGTTTTTCGGCAGCAGCGAGCCGTGCAAGTAGGTGCCATAGACGTTGTTCGACACCGCTCCCTCGGTGCCGTCGCGGGCATTGTTGCCGTAGCCGGCCAGGACCGTGCCGAGCGGCCGAGCGGTGGGGCCGAGAAAGGTGCGGCCACCATGGTTCTCGAAACCGACGATGGTCGAGAGGGCCGCGCTGTCCGGTGCCGCACCATCCGGCTCACCGGCTACCGGCGGGGCGGCCCAAGATACCACGACGTTACCGATGCAGCGGGGTACCGCCGGGCCGGGATGGACGGTGCGAGCATCCAGGATACCCAGCCCCGGCAATGCTTCGCCGACCGCTGGCCGGTACGAGTGGCCGAACAGTTGATAGGCGCCACAGACGACCAGCATCGGCAGTCCCGCGTCCGCTGCCGCCCGCAGGACCGGCCCTTTCCGTTCCCGCAGGTCGTCGGTGAGGAGGCGCTGCTCGCCGTCCTGTCCGCCGCCCATGAAGACGATATCGAGGCCGTCGTCGGGCAAGTCGTCACTGATGCCGAATGACCGGACCGAAAGGTCAATCCCGCGCCAGGCGCACCGTTGGCGCAGGCAGATGATGTTGCCACGGTCGGCATAGACGTTCATCAGGTCGGCATAGAGATGGGCGAGGATCAGGCGTAGCGTGCTCACGCTGCCCTCCAGTAGGGCCGCAGGGCGCCCCGGCGGGTCAGTAGGCCACGTAGCTCCAGGAGGGCCGTATAGGTCGGGACGACGTGCAGCGTCCCGCCGGCCGGTGTGTGCTGCACGGCCCGGTCGAGCGCCAGCCCCAGATCGCGCTCTACCACGACCGCGGTCAGTGGCCGGTGGTCAGTGGTCGGTGGCCGGTGGTCAGTGGTCAGTGGCCCGTGGTCAGTGGTCAGTGGCCCGTGGATGCCCGCGTATTTCAGGCGGACGGCGAGATCGGCGGCCCGCCGGCCACTGACGACGACCGTGCGGACGCGACCCGGCGGGGCCAGCTCTTCCAAGTCAGCATCCCAAATCCACGATACGTCGCGCCCGTCGGCATCGAGGTCGTTCAGCGCGATGAGCAGCGAGAGCGGCCCGGTGCGGTCGGCCTCGGCCGCCAGCAGCCGGACGACCTGATTGAGGCCGGTGGGGTTCTTGGCCAGCGCGAGGTAGACGGTGCGTCCGTCCAAGACTGCCTGCTCCATACGCCCGAATGCGGCGGTAAACGCGGCCAGCGCCTCGCGGGCAACGGCAGGAGCTACGCCCAGCGCCAGGGCGGTCGTCGTGGCGGCCAAGGCATTGTAGACGTTGTAGAGGCCGCCCAGCGGCAGGAAGAAGTGTAAGGTGACGGCTGCGGGCACCAGCGGCGGCCGGCACAGTAGCTCCACGTCCGTCCCGGCAATGCCGCGCGGCTCGACGGTGACGGCGCGTACTGCCGGCGCCGGACGCGCCAGGTGGCCGTCGGGACAGGAGAAGTGGCCGAGATGGGCGTAGAACCGGCGGCCGTACTCCAGCGACCGGCCGCACGTCGGGCAGACGCGAATATCGGCGGCGTGCTCCGCCGTGTCGGGACCGGCCGCAACGTCGGCATCCACACCGAAGTAGAGTGCCGCGGGTGACAGGCCGGCGTTACCGAGGCCGGCGATGAGTGGATCGTCGGCATTGAGAATGAGCTGCGGCGGGCGCGGCGTCGCAGCGAGGGCCGCCTGCCAACGCTGCGCGACGGCATCTACTTCGCCATAACGGTCCAACTGGTCACGAAAGAGGTTCAGGAACGTGGCCGTGCGGGGACGCAGCGCCGGCGCCGCGCGCACGAACGCGGCTTCGTCCAGCTCGAACAGACCGAGCGTCGTCTCGATAGCCTGCAGCCGTCCTCGCCAGCCGGTGTGCTGGGCCAGCGCCGACGCCAGACCACGCGAGAGGTTGGACCCGGCGGCATTGTGGACGAACCGTGTGCCGTCGCGGGCCAAGATGGCCGCGAGCATCCGGGCCGTCGTGGTCTTGCCGTTGGTACCGGTGAGGAGTGCGACGCCGCGCGGTAGCTGCCGCGCCACCGTCGGCACGAACGCCGGCGCGAGCGTCTCGGCGACTAGACCGGGTAGCGCCGTACCGCCGCGCCCCAGGCGCCGCATGGCGGCCGCGAGTGCGCGAGCGGTCAGGGCGGCCAGTCCGATCCGCGGCGTAAGCGCAGGCAGCCCGCCTCCCACTTCCGGCCCGACAGCAGAACGAGGCATGGGGCGGCATCATACCGGAGGGGCCGTCGGGGCAACCAGTTGGGCCGGTCGGGTATTCACATGGATACACAGGATGGACAGGATAGGAGTATGCGTCGGGGCGTAGGTGGGTAGTGGTCTGTCCTCACCCCCCGGCCCCCTCTCCACATGGTGGAGAGGGGGTGGAGGGCGGACCTACCCCCTGCCCCCTCCCTAAAAGGGAAGGGGAATGAGGTGGGTGTGGGGATGGTGGGTGGGAGCGGGGGTGTGGATTCCCGCTTTCGCGGGAATGACGGGGGATGGACCTACCATTGTGAGGAGGGATGATAACGAGACTCCGCCTTGCAGTACTGGTCATCACATGCATTATATGCTATGCTGCTTTGAGTTCGGGGTGGTGGCGGCCGCTCACGCTCGCGCAAAGGGTGAACCATAGTGAACAGTGGACGTGCAGCAACACCTACGCCGGCGCTGCGGCGCAACGGTGTGACCGCGACTGCCGGGCCGCCGGTGCCGACGGAGCCGCTGACCACCAGCCCGGCAGTGGTGCCATCATCGGTAGCGGCGAACGGCGCTCCGGGGTATAGCCCGCGCATCCGGGAAATACCGCCGGAGGAGCGCCCCCGGGAGCGGTTGCAGAAGTATGGGCCGACGGCGCTGGCCACGGCAGAGCTGATCGCCATTATCTGGCGCAGTGGCACAAAACGCCAGAACGTGCTGACCTTGGCGACACATGCACTCGCGCAATACGGCGCGCTGACCCAGCTGGCGCGGGCCTCGGCGGCAGAGCTGGCGCAGCTACCCGGCGTCGGGCCGGCCAAGGCCGTCGAGTTGTTGGCCGCCTTCGAGCTAGGCCGGCGCCTGATGACGATGCAGCCAGAGGAGCGCATGGCCGTGCGCTCCCCGGAGGATATTGCCAATCTGCTGATGCCGGAGATGGCCGCCTTCGAGCAGGAGCATTTGCGCGTGGTGCTGCTCGACACCAAGCACCGGGTTGCGGCCATCCGCGAAATCTATATCGGCAGCCTGAACGCCAGCCCGATTCGGGTCGGCGAGCTATTCCGCGATGCCATCCGGCAGAGCAGTGCGGCCATCATCGTCGTGCATAACCATCCGAGCGGCGATCCTACGCCGTCGCCGGATGACGTGCAGGTGACGCGCGACACCTACCGCGCGGGCCAACTGCTCGACATCGAACTGCTGGATCACATCATCATCGGCGCCCAACGGTTCGTCTCGCTCAAAGCGCGCGGCCTAGGGTTCTCGGAAACGACGGCCTAGCGAGGTCGCCCGGCCTCACCCCCTACGGCGCGGGCGGTAGCTGCCAGGCGATCATATTGTGCTGGTCGTCGGTGGCAACGAGCAGACTGCTCTCCGGGGCCAGCGCAAAGGCCAGCACGCGCCCCGGCGTATAGATGGAACCCAGGGGCGAGCCGTCGAGCGCATACACGTCCAGCCGCTCGCGGTCGGTCCGGGCCACGACGTATTGCCGACTGACGGCCAGTTCCGCAACTTGCACGTCTTCGTGCCGCCAGCGCGGCTCGCCGGTGCGGGAGATGGCCAGCAGTCCGCCCGGACCGGCGGTCACGAGCAGCCGGCCGTCCGGCGTTAGTGCCAGCAGCTTGCCGGGCACCCGCTGGCGCCAGAGCAGACTCTCGTCCTGTAAGCGGTAGAACAACACATCCTGACCGCTCAGGATGGCCGCGTGGCTGGCGGTGGCCGTCAGCGCCAGCCGTTCCGGAGTTGATGGCAGCGCAAAGCGTTGCAGCCGCCTGGCCTGAGAGACGTCCACCAAGATGAAACAGCTGACGCTGCTCTTGGACGAGGTAGAGACAGCTTCTCCCGGCTCGGAAGCAAGGCAGTCAACGCCGTCTTTGGCCGAGACGATGGCGACTTGCGACCCATCGGGCGTCAGCGCGATGTCTCGGGCGCCGACATAATCGGCGGTATGCCACAACTGCGTCTGCGTATCAAGCGCATATACCGTGCCCGCTCCGCCGGCCGGCTCGGAACGGAGCGTGACCTGGCTCCCGTCGGCGGAGATCAGCGCCTGCGTGAGGATATCGCTCTCGCTCGGAATGAGCGAGTCCCAGAGGACCTCGGATGCCGATGACAGCAAAAACGATCTGTAGCCGGCGAGGATGGCCCGGTTGCCCTGGGCGGCCACCTCCAGGCTGACCAGCGCGGCATCGAGGTCTTGGTGCCACTGATAGACCCCATCGCGCCACCCTTGGACGGCGCCGTCACGGGAGGCAACGATGATGAAGCGGCCATCGGCAGCGATATCCACCAAGGATCCGATGAATTGAAGCTCCTGAAGCCAGATCATTTCGCGCCAGTAGTGACCGCTGGGCGCCTGCTCTAGCTCTGCGTGGAAGTCATAGGCGTACTCAACTTCGACTTGCGCCGACCCACCCGCCAAGCGACGGTCGGTGGCAGCCTGCTCGGCCTCCCAGCGGGTGGCGTACCGCCCGACGACTTGCCGGGCGTCAGCGGTTGACGCAGCCGCCCCCAGCGTGACCAGGAAAGTGCGCTCGGTGGTGGCAATGATCCGTCCCTGGCCGAGTTGGGTGATCTCCTGTTGGATGGTGGTCGCTGCCGTGGAGTCCGGGAACGTGGCGCTATAGGCGGCCAGCCGCGCTTGCGCTTCCGGCAGGAGCACTGCAATCGCGGCCACGTGCCGGTGATAATCGTCCTCGGTGAGGAGCCGCGCTGCACGCCCGGCGAGCGTCAGGAGGTCCAGGGCCTCGATGAGGACCGGGTGGGCCTCCAGCGCGCTCTGCGGCGGGTGGACGGCAACGAGCCGCTGACCAAGCGTGAAGACCTCCGGGGCCAGCCGGGTGAGGGCCAGGCGAAACTGCTCGAAAGTCAGGCGCTCCTCCGCGTTCAAGAAGCCCCGCAGGGCGTTGTTGAACAGGCGGACTTGCTGCGTGGCGGAGCGGACAATGGTGTGGGTTTCGGACCAGTAGTCCGCCGGGGAGAGCGGCACCGGCGGCGGCACCGGGTCGGAGCGGCATCCCACGAGCAAGCACAGGATGAGCGCCAGCAGTATCCGCCGGCAGCGGTCGTTGGCCGGAATGAACATCCACACTTTAGCAGCAGGCGGCGGCAGTAGAGCCGGCACAGCGCCGTCCTCCGCACTTGAAACGCGCGGCTGCCGTGATCGTCCCGATAGCCCGGCCTGGGGGGACGGGACTCGGCACGCGCCATTCGCGTCAGGCCGGGACTCCGTCCAGGTACCACGGCGCGGCTTGCGTAATCCGCACCGGCGCCAGCTCGCCGGTCGGATTGCCGTCGTGCGGGAAGAAGACCAGCTTGTTCGTGCGGGTACGGCCGCCCCAGCGCCGGGTCGTTGACTGCCGATCCTTGCGGCGCTGCGACGGCCCTTCGACCAGCACCTCCGCCATTTCGCCGACAAGTGCCTGGTTGCGGCGCCGGGCGATCTCGCGCTGGGTGTCCTCGACGGCACGGCGGCGGCGCTTCTTTTCGGCCGGCAGCACGTCGTCCGGCCACACTTTCGGGGCCGGCGTGCCGCGGCGGGGCGAGTACATGGCGACATGCACCACGTCGAACTCGATGTCCCGGAGCATCGTCAGCGTGCGCTCGAACTGCGCCGCCGTCTCGCCGGGGAAACCGACGATCACGTCGGTCGAGAGCGACACGTCCGGCACGCGCTCGCGGATTGTGCCGATGAGCGCGCGATAGTCTTCCGACCGATAGCGGCGCGCCATGCGCCGCAGCACATCGTCGTCACCGGCCTGGAACGGCAGGTTGATGTGCTCGCAGACGTGCGGGAGATCGCGCACGGCGTCAATGAGGTCGAGGGTCATGTGGTTGGGGTGGGAGGTCAGGAAACGCACCCGTTCCAGCCCCTCGATCCGGTCGAGGCGTTCCAGCAGGTGGGAGAGTCGTGGCTGCGCGGGCAGGTCTTCGCCGTAGGCATCTACCGTCTGGCCGAGCACCGTGACCTCACGGGCGCCTTCACCTTGCACCAGCCATTCGACCTCCCGCCGAATCTCGTCTACCGGGCGCGAGATTTGCGGGCCGCGCGTGTAGGGGACGATGCAGTAGGTGCAGCGGTAGTTGCAGCCATAGATGGCGGGCACGTGCCGCGAGACGCCGTGCAGCGCCACGGCCGTATGGTCGAGTCCCTGCCGGGGCACGAGCGCACCGAGGTCGAGATCACCAAAATCCGGGGCGTCGGCGAGGCCGCGGTCGGCCAGCCATCCCAGCAGCGATTCGGGCTGCCGCGGGTCAACGTAGACATCCACGACCGGCGCCCGGTGCAAGAACCCAGCCACGTCACCGTCCGAGACGCAGCCGCTCGCGGCGACGACGAGCGAGGCGCGGGCGCTCTTGAGCTGCGCTACCTCGCGCAACTGCCCCCACAGGCGGTCCTCGGCGGTCTGGCGGACCGAGCAACTCATCAACACGACGAGATCGGCGCCAGCGGTATCGGGCACCTGGACGTGGCCCTGCTCGGTGAGCACACGGGCCAGGCGCTCGGAATCGGCCACGTTCATCTGGCAGCCGATAACCCAAAAGGCGAAGCGCATAGATCAGCCGCCCTCTGTCGTTCGTAGGGCGCGTACTAGACGCGCAGGAGGCGATTGGCGTGGAGCACGAAAATGGTCGCCCGGTGGGCGTCCGGCCGGGTGGGATCGGCGCTGGCTCCGGTGTGGTCGCGGACGATTTCGATGAGTTGATCAACGCGATCTGCTTCCGTGCCGAGCAAGAGGGTGACGTTCCCGCGCCGGAGAAAGCCGCCGACGGTGTTGATGCGGGTTGGCCCCGGAAAGCCCATCCCCACCAGTGTCTCGGTAATGCGGTCGGCGTCCTGGCTCTGCACAATAGCCAGGATCAACTTCATCGGGGTGCCGGTACGCCCCTTCTTCCGTGCCGTCCTTTGCGCCATGGTCCCGATTATACCATATTGGCAGCCCTAGCTCGGATAGGGCCGCCCGGGGCTGGGCTTCCCCCGCTCCAGCACGGAGCGATAGAGCGGTTGAGTGGATTCCCACGCCCGCGGGAATGACGGTCAGGTAACGGTCTCCTGCGCCGGCCTACGGCGTCCCTTGCTGTTTGCGCCGCCACTACGCCAGGATCGCATTCTGCTCGCTGGCAATCGCGGCCGTCGCCTCCGCTACCGATTGCTCGCCTTTCCACATCGGCACTAGGCCCTGCTCGTAGGCTTTTAGCAGGTCGTTCAATTTCGGGTGCAAGGGCAGCGGCCGGGCATAGGCCAACGCAGCAAGCGTGGCGGCGCCGTACCGGTCTACGAATTCGCCCGCCAGGGAGCGCCGCGCCGGCGGCACCACGAATCCGTTCCGATTGGCGGCTTGGAACCGGCGTTGCGTCGCCTCACTCGTCCACCAACTGAGGAAGCGCCAGGCATCGTCCAGTACCCGCGCGGTCTTGCTCAGGTTGGAGGCACCAGGGAATTGGTCCAAGAAGCTGGCAGACCGGCGCGGCCCTCGCGGTGGCTCCGCCATGGCAAGGCCGAACTGCGGCGCGCGACCGAGCGCTTGGATGAAGGCTGACTCGCTGATCCACGAGCCATAGCGCATCGCCACCCGGCCATCGAGAAATAGCTCCACGACATCAATGTCATTGGCCGGACTGAAGTCTGCTTCCCACAGCGTGACCGCTTGGGTCAGGGTGAGATCACGGAGCCATTGCAATGCCTCTTGGGCCTCCGGCCGCGCTACCAGGCTCTCGCTGCGATCCGCACTGAGCATGGCGCCCCCATTCGCCCAGACCCATGGCAGGGTAAAGTACACCTGTACGTCGAAGCCGAAACCAAAGATCGGCTTGGGCCGCTGGTGGTCGGTCAGTTGCTTGGTGGCGGCGCGGAACTGCGGCCAGGTCCAAGCGGTCGTGGGGACGCCAAGACCCGCTTGGGCAAAGAGCGCCTCATTGCAGTTGAGCAGCGTGGGGCGCACCTCGGTGTGCAAGCCATACAGCTTCCGCTCCCACTGCATGGACTCGATGGCTCCCGGCCAGTAGTCGGCGAGATCGTACTTGTCGCTGCGGAGGAACGGGAGCAGGTCAACGGCAGCGTCGCCGACGAAGAGGCGGGAGGTAAAGTGCGGGAGCAAAAACTGCATGACGTCGAAGAGGAGACCCGCGCTGTGCAGTTGCTCGATCTGCTGGGCTTCACTGGGAGAGTCAGAGTTGTAGGTCAGCGGCAGGGGCTGCCAGTCCACCGTGAGCTGTGGATGCCGGCTGCTGAACTCCTCAGCCAACTGGGGGAGCACGTCTTTATGCTCCTCCAACCACTCGGACCAGGTCAGCACTTGGACTTTCTGCGGCGGTTTGGCTCGCGCGGGCGCGCCCTCCGGCGGACGCGATGGCACTGCCGGCGCTGCACTTGGCACCTCCGACTGCGGCGTGCTGGGCGGTTGCAGATCACAGGCCGCCGCCAGCAGGCCGCCCAGCGCGGCGACCGTACCACGCAGCAAGCGCCGGCGGCTCATCCGCACCATGTCGGCCTCTTTTCGCCATCCCATTGTCGCTCCCCGCGGCCCGCTCACCGGCGAGTCGTGCCGGTATAGGGCGGGGTGATGTCCTGCACGATCTTCTCCAACTGATCGACCAGTTTTCTTGTCCCGTCACCCGGAGACTGTTGCTTCCGCACCACCACGGCCTGGAACGTGGCCTCGATAGCCGCGCTGACCTGAGCGTAGCGGGGCGGATTGAACGGCGGCCGGCCGTAGCGCAGCCAGAGCGCAACCAGTTGCTGCGTATTCGCGCTCTGCAGATAGCCGCGGTCGAGGATGGACTTGCGCGGCGGCACTGCCCAGCGCAGGTGGGTATACGAGTGAAGCGTCTCCGGCTCCAGGATCATCGTCAGCAGCTCCCAGGCAGCATCGGCATCGGCCGATTGCGTGCTCACGTGCAGGACGGCGGTCTGGGCATGGACCAGCGGCGGCGCGGCGCGTCCCCCCGGGAGCGCGTAGCGCGTGCTGCCCGGCACCGGGGGCAAGCCGATCAGCGTGGATTCCGGGGTGGGCTGCCCGGCCGCGGCCGGCGGTGGGCCGGACAGCGCCGCCCGGCGTTGCTCCACCTCCGCAGTCGCCATGGCTGTGCGGACTTCAGCCGGTAGGGGAGTTTCTTGTTGCTGTGGTGCTGCCTCCTGCGGTGGCGGCGAGTCTGGCTGCCAGTCGTACCGTTGCAGGAACTCAGCAGGCTGCGGTGGCAACCCCGGCGCCCATGCATGAGCCACCTTCCCAAGGTGCCAACGGGCAGCATCCTCGACCGACGGGAAGTACTTGTGCCGCTCAAGGGGGGCCACGCCGGCCGGCTGCACGGCGGCGTCGAGGTCACGCAGCCAGTCCAGCACCACCTCCGCCTCGTTCTCCAGTGCCGCGACCTGCCCACCGTCGTAGAGCGTGACCCCCGTTAGCTGCAGCAGCCACCAGAACCAGCGACTATGCGGCGCCGGCAGCCCCGCCCGGACCAGTTCACCATCAGCCACCAACGTCGACCGAAAGGCCGCATCGAGCAAATCACCCCAGGTCGTCGGCGGCTGGCCGATCCCGGCGGCCTGCAAGACGTACCGATTGAAATAGAGCATGTAGACCTGGGAGAACAGCGGCAGGCCCCACTGCACGCCCGCGGTTTGGCCGGCGAGCAAAGCCGGCTGGACAAAATCATCGATCTGGGGCATTTGCTTGATCCACCCATCGAGGCGGTGGGCCAGCCGGCGCCGGATCAAGTCGGCATTACGCAGATCGTCGGTCTGGAAGACATCCGGGGCGGTGCCGGCCCGGTGCAGCTCCAAGGCCCGGTTGAGCGGATCGTGATGCGACTCGAAGCTGACCGTGCTATCCGGGTAGCGCTCCTTGAAAGCAGGGCCAGCGGTGGTGTGGAACCACTCCCGGTCAGGCGTGTCCGGTTGTCCAACAGGGCCTTCGGTGTACATGGCCCCGGCCCACGGTCCGTACAGCACGCGGAGGGTGGCCGGAGGCGCTCGGCGGGGCGGCCCGGTATCCAACTGGGGCCCTTCTGTGAGGTCACAGGCTGCGGCCACCACGCCGCTCAGGGCAGCAGCGGAGCCAAGCAGATACTGCCGGCGAGCGAAACGCATCATGGGACCCTCCTTCCCTACAAATGAAGATTACGAATGTGATGGGGGAGGGGGGTTGCCCCCACCCTAGCCCTTGTATCTTAGGGAGTGGTAGTCATGGTGGCTACCCGGGCGTGACAGACCGAATGGCCCTCGGTCCACCAAGACCGTGGGGGAGCGCGGGTCGTCAC
>DAOUJP010000027.1:0-45140 GCA_034422515.1 Chloroflexota bacterium
GGAAGCTGTTGACGATGCTGAATGCGATGCTCCGCGACCAGACACCCTGGCAGCCCCGGACCAGTGCCACGGCTTGACCGGCAACACAGTTGCTCCCCCGTTGCGACGGGGGAGGGAACACGCCATCCCCACCCCAGCGCCTTCGGCCTCCCGCCCCCCCGCCGCAGCGGGGGGACCACAGGGGGACCAGCCCCTACCCCGCGACGATCTCGACGGCACGGCCGAACGCGCGCTCGGCCAGGTCCGCCTTGCGCTCGGCGCCCCACAACTCGGCCTCACCGGCGCCGATGGCGATAAGCTGCCACCGGACCGGCGTGATGCGGCTGTGCATCTGCCGGACGCGCTGCATGTGGGAGCGATCCAGGCCGTCGGCAATCCGCAGCAGGGCAGCGAGGCGCTCGACCGTCAGCCGCGCCGGCGCCGCGAGGTCGCGGAATCCGACGTGCCGTGATTTGGGCAGCGCCTTCCGGTGGTAGCGAGCCACACAGGCGATCATCGTCGCCAGTTCGTCACCAACCAGCGGGCGCAGCCGCCGGCGGAGCAGGCGGAACGACTCTTTGTGGTGACGCTTCGCAGAGCGTTGATAGCCGATGTCGTGTCCAAGCGCCGCCGCCTGGAGCACCGGTCGCGCGGAATCCGGTAGCTCGTGCAAGGCTTCCGTCTGATCGAATAGCTGCATGGCCAGGCGTGTTACCTGCTGCACGTGTCCCCACGCCCAGCCCGATTCCTGGAGCAGCGCCTCGGCTGCGGTGATGCCAAGCCGCAGCGTCTGCGGCGGTGCCCGCTCCGTGGGACAGCGGGCACGCTCTACAGCACGAGTGCTACCGGCAGGCTCCATATCCGGACCTAACCCCCGGCCCCTTCCCTGGAGGGAAGGGGAGTCATCGTAGCGACTGGCCGATGTTGCCCTCCAGGGAAAGCGATCCATACAGCGACCTCTAGTCCCTTCCCTTTAGGGAGGGGGTTGGGGGTAGGCCTACACCCCCGGCCCAACTCAAGCGGCGGTTTCGACGGCCGCCGTCGTCCGACTGAGCTGCTGCGCCAGCAGCGCGGCTCCCAACACGCCGGCATCGTCGCCCAGCGTCGCAGTGACAATCGGCACGGCACGCACCGTTTCGTCAACGATGTAGCGCCGGGCGATCTTCGCCACGCGCTTCACGTAACGCGCGCCCAGGTTCTCGGCAACGCCACCGCCGAGCGCCACAATCGCGGGGTCCAGGACGTTGACGAGCGAGCCAACGCCGATACCGACATACCGCGCGGATTTGTCTACGACTTGCCGGGTGAGCTTGTCGCCGCCGGTGTACGCCTTGCGGAGCGCGCCACCTTTGGCGTTCCGCACGTCGCCGCCGGCCAGCTTGACCAGCTTGCTCGACTTGCCCGCTGCGACCCGCCGCGCGATCTCCCGTGTGATCGAGGTGCGGCTGCCCAGCGCCTCCAAGCAGCCGCGCCGGCCGCAGGGACAGCGCGGCCCGCCGGCTTTGACGACCATGTGCCCAATCTCGGCGGCCGCTTGATGGGCACCCCGATACAGCCCCCCGTCAACGGACAGGCCGCCGCCGATACCGGTGCCGATGAAGACGCCAAGCAGCGAGGGAAGCTCCTTGCCTACGCCGAGACGGTGCTCGGCGAGCGCGGCCACGTTGACATCGTTGTCCACGATCACCGGCAGCCCCAGAAGCTCCCTCAAGGTGCTCCCGACCGGCACGTCGCGCCAGTCGAGGTTGGGCGCAATCCGCACGACTCCGGCGTCTTGGTCCACAGTGCCCGGTACCCCGATACCGACCGCGGCGACCGTATCCCACGCCACGCCGGCCGCGGCGGTGGCCACCCGCGCGCTACCGGCGATCCGGGTCAGTAATTCCTCGTATCCGGACGTGCCCCGCGACGACATTTTGTCCCGGCTCAGAATGCGCCCATCGGCAGCCACGACGGCCGTGAGCACCTTGGTCCCGCCCAAGTCAATACCGATCACTATGCCCGGCGCGTCGGCGGCAGTCGGCGGTTCGCTCACGGTTGCACTCCTTTCGGAGGGAGGGCCGGCGGTCGTGCGGTCCTAGCCGCTGACCTCACTGGTGGCTACGTCGTTGCCGGTGGCGGCCGCCGCGGCGGCACGTTGTTCGCCCCCGGCGGCCCGCTGACGACCCGCTCCGGGTACTTGCTCTCCAGCAAAGCACGCATCCGCCCCCGCAGATCGAGCATCACGGCGCGGGCGAGACGGTTGCCGTTGACAATCTCGAACGGGTACTTCTGCCGAAGCTCGCGATAGGCCCGCTGGAGCATCGTCTGGTACTTGACAAAGCTATCGAACAGGTCGGGACTGAGGCCCAAGTCCATCCCCGATTCCCAATAGTCCAGCACACCCGTTTTGGCGAGCGCCCGCTGCACCAGCCGCCGCGGCGTCACGCGCAGGTAGAACACCGCATCCGGGATGGGCGCCATGCCATATATGCCCTCGCCCCATTCCGGGTCCAGTCCCCGCACCATGTCCCGCGCCATCAGCGTATAGATGTAGCGGTCGGCAACCACCACGTTGCCGGCCCGCAGCGCGGGGATGATCTGGTGCTCCAATTGGTCGGCGAGGTCGGTCGCATAGAACAGGCTCATCGTCTTGCGACCGAGCATGTGGCCCTGCTTGGCATTACTCAGCTCGCGTGCAATCAGCGCCGAGCGGCGCAGCCCAACTGTCGTAACGGCGTGCCCCTGCTCCTCCAGCCAATCCTGCAGCAGGCGCACGTGGGTAGAGCGGCCGGCCCCATCCTGACCCTCGACGACCACAAACGGCCCCGTCAAGTCTGCCGGATCAACCCCCGGTAACCCACTTCCGTAGAAGCGCCTCATACGCATCCCCTCCGTGGTCCGCGTAGACCCTCGCGTCGGGTCGTCTCACGCGGCCGAGCGCCCCTTGTTTCCGTATGCTGCACCCTGGCCGGCACGACGCTACAGCGCCACCGGCTGGTACTGACTGACCGGCTGCGCCATATCCCGAGGCCACTTGAAGTCTGCGATATCGAAATGGCTGGCCACGATGCGCCGCACTTGCTCCTGCTGTAGCTCTATCGGTTGGCTGGCATCAATCCGCGTAAAACCGTACTCCACCACCATCCGCTCGTATTCCTGCGCGATCCGCCCTTGGAAGATGCGGAAGCTCTCGCGGGTACTTTCCGCCAGCCGCAGGTCCATGCCGGCCTCATAGTATTTGATCTTGGCCCGCCCGGTGAGCACCCGGCTCGCCGCCACGTCCTGTGCTACGTCGAAGTACAAGGTGATGTCCGGCAGGCGGGCAAAGCCGTAGAGATTGCGTAGCCAGGCGCGGTCGCAGCCCCGCACCGCGTCACGCGCAAAGGCAGTGAACATATAGCGATCCGCCAGCACGACATAGCCTTGCTTCAACAGCGGCACCATCTCGTGCTCATAGCGATGGGCAAAGTCGGTGCAGTGGATCAGACTGAACGTGGTCGGTGTCAACAGCTGGCGCTTCTTCCCCCGCTTGGTCGCCCGCTTGACGAGCGTGGAGGAGTTCCACTCGGTAAACCACACCTGGACGTTGTTCAACTCCAGCCACCGCTTCAGCAAGTAGACCTGCGTGGACTTGCCGGAGCCGTCTACGCCCTCCACGACAATCAGCTTGCCCGGAAAGGGCTTGGTCGTCGTAGTATCCACCTGTCTGCGAAAGCGAACCACGGGGTACCTCCAATGCTGCGCTATCGCTCCCTGAAACTCAACGCTCGCCTGTCCCGGCTACGGCCGCTCAATGCCCCGGCGCCGGAGCTACCGCGGCTGGCAAGCGACCGGCGAGACCGTCCGATGGCCCACTGAACCACCGGGCGAGACGCTTGCGCCGCCACTGCCGCCGGCTCCCGGCGAACTCCCGCCACAAGCTGCGGAACTGAAGCAGCAGCGCATCGCGGCGGTCCGCTTGCCGGGCAAGCAGCCGGATCACCGCGGCCGCCGCCACTCCTGCGAGCACTGCGCCGTTTTCGCTCCGCTCCGAGGCGTTCGCAACGAGACTACGCAGCATGTCGAGCATAACATCCCCGTCGTGCAACTCGCCAAGCACGTCTTGCAGCCTCGTAGTAGTACGGATCAGCGGCTTCAGTCGGCTGCCCTGGGTGTAGGGCAACAAGAACTCCGCCGCATAGCGCAGTCGCTTGAGTCGGATGCGGAGGTCGTGCAGCTCCTCGGAGGTCGGCGCCAAGAGATCGGCACCGTCGGCCAACACCCGTGCGGCCCGCCGGGCGAGCAGCCGCGGTCCGGCCGTGCGTACCGGGCGGTCACGCTTGGCCGGAGACCCGCTCGCCGGCTGCGTCAGTCCGTCGGCGACGAGGGCACGCAGGGTCGCCATCCCCGGGCCGTCCAGATAGGCCACCAGGTCGTCCCGGGCCACTGCGCGGTCCTGGTCGAGTGCAGCGATGATCGCGTCAATCGTCGGCCGGTCGGCGCTCTCGGCAGCCGCCTCCTGCTCCAGGCGCTCGATCAATACGTCGAGGTCCCGCACCGCGCCCAGCCGCCGCGCCAGGTCCCGCAGCCCGGCAACGATCTCGTCCTGACGCGGCAGTGCCATGTAATCGCCGAAGAAGCGGAAAGCCGACCGCAGCCGCCGGGTGGCGACGCGCATCCGGTGTACGTCCTCGATGTCCGCGCCGGTGCGGGCGCCGGCCTCGTGACGCAACGCGCGCTGCCAGTGCTTGAGCAGCAGCACGCGGCCGGCGTTGCCCAAGGTCACGGCGGCCGGCGAGGAGGTCGCCGGGTGTTTGCCATTCGTCATGCCCAGAAGGTCTCCCGCATCAAGCTCGCACTGGCCCCCCCCTATGGTCCCCCCGTTGCGACGGGGGGACAGTCATTACTTGCCGCTTGACCAACTCGACATAGCCGGCGGTTTCGACCTGATCGTCGGATAGCCCCAACCGCTGCCCCAGCGCCAGAATCCGGGCGTATGGCCCTTCGATCTCGCAGAAGTAGCCGATAGACATCGTGTCGAGCGACACTTCCAGGGTATCGAGATGCCACGTTTCCCGCTGTTTCCGGTAACTGGTGACTGGCGTGTAGCCGATGGCGGCCAGCAGCGCCCGTGCCGCGGCGGCATCGGCGACGGCCACCTCGATCTCGGCACGAGTCTTCACGCCGTTGGTCTGGGTCGGGGTGCCCTTATACGTCAGCGTGCCACCCGCGCCACCGTTGACGCTGCGTATCCGTAGGACGGCTTGCTGCCGTCCGAGGGTGCCAGCTTCACAATCGAACAGCACGTTCTCCTCGTCCTGTCGCGGCGCCGGCTGTGCTCCCAATGCGGTGAGGCGTTGGCGCAACCGCTCATGGTCCACTGCGTGCGGCAGACGGTATTTGATTTCTATTTCCTGCCGGTTCGCCGGATCAGCCATCGCCCTCAGTCACCTACTTCCTATAGCATATACGACGGCGCCGGGAACCGGCCGTGCGGTTTCGGGAGGTGGGAACTTTCGAGCCGGGTCGTGCGTCTCTGTCAGTAGCGCGCCCGCAACGGGTACCGCAGCGGCGCGAGCGGTGGCCGCGTGGAGCTACACTGTGTACCGCGAGGAAGGAGCGACCGATGACGACTGACCGTATCCCGTTCATGCTTGGCCCAAGCCTACGTGCCCTGCTGATCGGAGGCATCGTGCTGGCCGTAGCCCTGGCTGCCGGTGTGCTGGCCGCCGGCCCCGGCGGCGCGTTGCACCCGACGGGGGCAGGAGCGCAAGCTGCGGCCACGCCCATGCCGCCAGAGAAAGCTACCACGCTCAACGTTGTCGGTACTATCGAGCAACGCTACGCGCCGGATATGGCTATCGTGAGCCTCGGAGTGCATACCACCGGCACGACCGCCGCGGAAGCAAGCAACGCGAATAACGAGCTGATGACGGCCGTTGTCGCCGCGATCAAGGCCGCTGGGATCGCAGACGAGCAGCTCCAATCCACGAGTATCAGCCTGACCCCTGTGTATTCCTGGCCGTCGGACGACGATAACGATACGCCACCGAAGATTACCGGCTATGAGGCCACGAACACCGTGTCCGTGCGCGTGCTGGCAATTGAACAAGTGGGCGCGGTCCTCGATGCCGGTCTGGGCGCGGGAGCCAATCGGCTCGAAGGCGTGAGCTTTGCGCTGCAGGACCGGACGCAGCCCTATCTCGACGCGCTGGCGGCGGCGACGCAGGAAGCGCGTCGGAAGGCGGATGCCATCGCGGCGGCGGCGGGGATGGTCGTGGACGGCATCATCGAGATCAGCGAGGAGACCGCTGGCGGGCCCCAACCGTTCCTGGCTCGCGCCGCGGGCTTTGCGGAGACTGCCGCGGCCAGTGTGCCCGTCCAGGCAGGCGAGATTGTCGTCGCGGCGCGTGTGCGCGTGCAGTTCCGGCTGGCGGCCGCGCCGGCGGCGTAGGTATTTCGGCGGGGAGCCGGGCGGAACTTTTGAGCCGGGGAGTACTCCTCTGTCAGGAGCGCGCCCGGACCGGGCGGCGGCCGCGTGGAGCAGACGGAGCGCCGCGAGGAAGGAGCGACCAATGACGACTGACCGTCAGCCGTTCATGCTGGGACTTAGCTTACGCGCCTTGCTTATCGGCGGTATTGTACTCGCGGTTCCCCTTGTGGCCGGCGTCTTGGCCGCCGGCCCCGGCGGTCCGCTGCACCCGACGAGCGCCGGGGCGCAAGCGGCGGCGACGCCCACGCTGGCAGCCCCTACTCCCACTGCCCTTCCGGCCACGGCCACTGTTCTCCCTACAGCACAGGCGCAGGCCTCCCCCACGCTGGCAGCCCCTACCGCCACCGCGCTTCCGGCCACGGCCACAGTCGCCCCCACGCCGCAGGAGACACCACGCCCGTTGCTACGCTTGCCGAGCTTTCCTACCGCTACACCCGCACCGCAGGAAACACCGGCTACCGCTACTGCTGTCCCCACTACCCAGGAAACGCCGACCATGGCCACTGCTGTCCCTGCACCGCAAGAGACGCCTACGCTGCTTAACGTAATCGGCATGTACGAGCAACGTCTCACGCCGGATATGGCTATCGTGAGCCTCGGAGTGCATACCACCGGCACGACCGCCGCGGAAGCAAGCAACGCGAATAACGAGCTGATGACGGCCGTCATCACGGCGGTCAAGGCTGCCGGGATCGAGGATACGGACATCCAATCTACGAGCATCGGCCTGACCCCCGTGTATGCCCGGCCCTCGCGCGACGATTCCGATGCCCCGCCGACGATTACCGGCTACCGGGCCACGAACACGGTTGCCGTGCGCGTGCTGGATTTGGCCCAAACCGGCACCATCATCAGTGCCGGGCTGGATGCGGGAGCCAATCAGTTCGGCGGTATCCGGTTCGCCGTGCAGGATCGGACGCAGCCCTACCTCGACGCGCTGGCCGCGGCGACGCAGGAAGCGCACCGGAAGGCCGATGCCATCGCTAGGGCCGCCGGCATGGTTGTCGGCGGCATCGTCGAGATCACCGAGCAGTCCGCTGGCATCCCCCGACCGCTGGCGACCGGCGTGCAGTACGCCGAACGGGGCTTCGGTGGCTCCGTCCCCGTGCAGGCCGGTGAGATCGTGGTCCAGGCGCGCGTCCACGTACAGTTCCGACTGGCGGCTGCGCCGGCGGCGTGATGAAGCGGGGCCGATATTGCACCTAACCCCCGGCCCCTTCCCTCCAGGGAATGGGAGTCCGCGCGACGACCGTTGGCCTCTTCCGTGAAGGGAGGGGGGATAGGCAAACCGGAAAAATTGGCGCAATGGGTGCTCGTAGGGGCACGGCATGCCGTGCCCCTACCCTGGGCGCAAAGCGCGTGGGTACCATCCAGCAACCAATACCTACCCTTTTCAGAGCGGGGGGAGTCGCGGCCGATTGACCAAGCCAACCAAGGCAACGTATAGTGTCGGGAGACGCTCCACCGGCCTCGCTCTCTGGCGAGTATCGGTGTGACACCACCTTAAGGTTGTTTTGGACGCACTACGGATGCCTGTGCGCGCAGCCCTCGCCAGCGCGGCCGGCCGCCTCCTCCGGCGCGGCGCTCGTACTCGCGCCATTGACCCGGCGGCCGTGCGCTCGATTGTCGTCATCAAGCCGTGCTGTCTCGGCGATCTGCTCTTGGCAACCCCGGCGCTGGCCGCCCTCCGCGCAGCCTACCCGCACACCTCCATCGCCCTCGCCGTGAGCGCCTGGGCACGCCCGGCCGTCGAGAATAACCCCCACGTTGACACCCTCGTAGACTGCGAAGGCTTCACCGGCCGGCCCTGGCGACGCTGGGGCGCGTCCCGCCGCTTCAGCGAAACCCTCCGTGCCGGCGCTTACGACCTCGCCATCGTGCTGGATCGCTCGCTGTTTGCGTCGCTGGCCGCGTGGCGGGCCGGAATCCCGCTGCGCGTCGGGATAGATAGCGGCGGCAGAGGTTTTTCGCTCACGACGCGCGTGCCCTGGACCCAGGTACGCCACGAAACGGACCTCTACCTCGACGTGGTGCAGGCGGCCGGTGCGCCGGGCGGCGTGGCCGCGCAGCCGCTCTATCACCCGGCGCCCGTTCACCGGACGTTCGCGGCACGAGTGTTCGAGGAATGGCAGTTGCACGGCCGCGGTCCGGTCGTGGTGATCCACCCCGGCGGCGGCAGCAATCCGGGGATGACGCTGGCAGCCAAGCGGTGGCCGGCGACGCGCTACGCGGCCTTAGCCGACCGGCTCGTGGACAGCATTGGCGCGCAAGTCGTGATCGTCGGACACGCTGAGGATGTGCCGGTCGCGCGGCAGCTCCACATGGCAATGCAGTACGAGGCGCTGGACCTCGTCGGGCAGACCTCGTTCGGCCAGCTCGCCGCCGTGATCGAGCGCAGCGACCTCTACATCGGGAACGATGCCGGCGCCACGCACTTGGCCGCGGCGGTCGGCACGCCCGTCGTGGCGATCTTTGGCCCGACCAACCCGGCCGTCTACGGACCGCGCGCCGCAGCCGGCGTTGCGCTGTTCCACGCCGATGCCTGCCCGATGCGCGAGCGCCGCGCCCTTGGCGCCGTGAGCGCCTGTCCCGGCTGCCAATGCGTCAAGGCCGTCACCGTTGACGAGGTGCGGGCGGCGGCCGTGCGCGTGTTGCAGGCGCACGCGCCTGCGCGGCGTGCCCGCGCCCGCGAGAATCCCCGTCCCCCTGCCGCAGCGGGGGGACTATAGGGGGACCAGCACACGATACTTTGCGAGGCACAGATGCTGCTGGCGGTTGACATCGGCAACACCAATATCAAGCTCGGTCTGTTCCGTGGGGAAACGCTGGCCGGTCGGGCCAGGCTGAGTACCGATCCGCAGCGCACCGCCGACGAGTATCTCATCGCGCTCGATGCCGTTTTCGCGCGGCACCGGCTGGACTGGTCCGATCTCAGCGGCGTCATCATCGGCAGCGTGGTACCGGTGCTGACCGAGATTTTCCAGCAGCTACTCACGACCGCCGGTGCTGCTCCCGTCGTCTGGGTCGGGCCGCAGCTCGACCTGGGCGTGCGCCTCGACGTAGACAACCCCAACGAGGTGGGTACCGACCGGATCGCCAACGCGCTGGCGGCCCAAACCTACTTCGGCGTGCCGGCGATTGTGGTGGATTTCGGTACGGCCACCACGTTCGACGCGGTAGACCGCAGCGGCGCCTACGTCGGGGGCGCCATCTCGCCGGGCCTCGACGTGTGGGTAGACGCGCTGGTTGCCCGCACCGCCCAGCTCCGGCGCATCACCATCAGCCACCCCGAATCGGTGATCGGCGGCAGCACGGCCGCCGCGATGCAGGCCGGCGCGTTCTACGGCTACGTCGGGCTGGTGGATGGCATCACGCGCCGGATGGTCGCCGAGCTGGGGCCGCAGACCGCCGTGATTGCCACCGGCGGGCTGGCCCGGCTCATCACCCCGGAAGTCCCACTCGTGCAGGCGATAGACGCCGAGCTGACGCTCAAGGGGCTGCGGCTGATCTGGGAGCGCAACGCCCCGACTACCGAAAAGCAGCCCTGACCGCTGGCTCCCCTTTGGTCCCCCCGTCGGGAGAGTTGACAAGGGTAGGTTTTTTCGTAGGGGCGCGATTCATCGCGCCCACGTCATTGCGGCGCAAGCCGCAATCCAGGCCCCCCAGCGGCCGCTCGCCACACCGCCCCTGCTTCCCTGGAGGGCAACGGCGGACCAACTCTGCCATCGCTCCCCTTTCCTGCCAGGGAAGGGGCCGGGGGTTAGGTCCAATTCGTCCCGGCACAAAAAACCTACCCTTGTCAGGGGCCTGCCCCGGGAGCAGGCCGCCGGCCGCCAGCAGATAGCTGCTACAGTGGGTACGGGGCCAGAGATCAGAGGCCCGGCGATCAGATGAAACCGCTCAACGGCCGACGTGTTGTGCTTGGCGTCACCGGCAGTATCGCGGCGTTCAAGGCCGCGGCGCTCACCAGCGAGCTGGTGCAGTTGGGGGCCGAGGTTGACGTGGTGCTGACGGCTTCCGCCGCCCGGTTTGTGACGCCACTCACCTTCCACAGCCTGACTCAACGGCGCGTCTACACCGACCTGTTCGACGTGCTCCCGGATGAGAGCAGTGCTCACGTCCGCCTGGGCGAGCAGGCCGAGCTACTAGCCATCGTCCCGGCCACCGCGACAACCCTGGCCCGGCTTGCACACGGCTTGGCCGACGATCTGCTCGGCTGCGTGGCCCTGGCCACGACCGCACCGGTGCTGGTCGCGCCGGCGATGGAGAGCCATATGTGGGCACACCCGGCCACCCAGGCCAACGTCGCTACCCTACGCGAGCGCGGCGTGCATTTCGTCGGACCGGTCGCCGGACGCTTGGCCTCGGGGCAGATCGGCCCGGGTCGTCTGGCGCCGCCGGAAGAGATCCTCGGCCGGATGCGCGCGCTTTTGGGCCGCGACGGACCGTTGGCCGGCCGGCGCATCGTCGTCAGCGCCGGCGGCACGCAAGAGCCGATTGACCCCGTGCGGGTAATAACCAACCGCTCCACCGGGAAGATGGGCTACGCCATCGCCCAGGTGGCCCGGGACCGGGGTGCAAACGTGACCCTGGTCACTGCCCCCACGGCGCTGCACAGTCCCGCGGGTGTTGAGACGAGGCAGGCTACCACCGTCGCGGAGATGCGGGAGGCGGTGCTTGGGGCCTGTGTGGGTGCCGACGCCCTGGTAATGGCGGCGGCCATCAGCGACTTTCGTCCCGCCAAAGTGTCCGACCGGAAAATAAAGAAGGAATCGGCCAGCGATGGGATGGTGCTGCACCTGGTCAAGAACGACGACTTCTTCGCAGAGGTACCCAAGGGCGTGCTGCGGATCGCCTTCGCCGCCGAAAGCGAGAACCTGCTGCACAATGCCGCGGAGAAGCTGGAGCGCAAAGGGGCCGACTTGATCGTGGCGAACGACATCACCGAGCCGGGCAGTGGCTTCGGCACAGACACCAACCGCGTGACGCTGCTCGCTCCGCACGCCGCGCCCGAAGCCTTACCGCAACTCCCCAAGGAGGCGGTCGCCGCCCATATCCTGGACCGGGTGCAGGCACTGCTGGAGTAGACTGGCCCCCTATGGCCCCCCCGTGCCGACGGGGGGACGGCGGCGTAGGCGGCTGCGGCGCCGGGGGCGCAGCGGATTCCCTCCCCCGTCGGGACGGGGGAGGGTTAGGGAGGGGGCCGGGGGCCCAGCCCTAGCTCCTCCAGCACAACCGCAATCCCGTCCTCGTCGTTGCTGGCCGTGATCCGGTCCGCAACGGCGAGCGCCTCGGGGCTACCGTTGGCCATTGCGACGCCCAGGCCGGCAAACCCCAGCATCTCCACGTCGTTCACGTTATCGCCGAACGCCAGCACGCGCTCAGGCCCGATGCCGAACCGGCGGCAGAGCACGTCCAGCGCCCGTCCTTTGGAGACGCTGGGGTGCAGGACCTCAATGGCGGCCGTCGTGGCGAGTGCGGTGCGGGAGAAGATCACGCGCCATTGGCCTTGGGCGGCCGGGTCGCCGGTCAGCCGCTCGTTGACGGCGATCAGCCGGCGCCAGTCGTCCATCATGTAGACCGCCAGCGGATCGTCGTGCAGCGCGGCCGGATCGTAGGGCCGCACGTTCCCCGCGTTGCGCTCGGCATAGCCGCGCAGGCGATCCGCCGCCGCAGGAGAGCCGGCGAGATACATCGTCTCGCCGCCGTGGAGGGGCGGGACGACCAGCGCCGCCACGTCGGCGGCCAGACTAAGCTCGATCACGCGCCGCGCCGCCGCGGCGGCGAGCGGTTGGTGGAGCACGAGCTGGCCGTTGTCCCAGACGGTTGCGCCTTGGGTTGCCACCAGCACGAGCGGATCACCGAGACCCAGCCCGGCAACGACGGTGCGGGCCGAGCGCGGACCGCGCCCCGTCGCAATGACGACCACCATGCCGGCGGCGCGAGCGGCCAGCACGGCCGCTCGCGTGCGCGGAGTGACGACGCGCTCGCTATTCAGGAGCGTGCCGTCTATATCGAGGGCCAGCAGCCAGTACGGTGGCACGCCGATCCTACAACGGCCTTAACCGCCAACGACCATAGGCGACGCACGCGGCGAGTACCGCCAGGATCACGTTCGCCACAATGTTCTCGAATTCCTCCCGTTGAGCGTGCCACACCATGGCGCCGACCATCACCAGGATCAATCCGGCGCCCGCCAACGGCGTCAGGCGGGTTTGGATGCCGGTCAAGCCCGGCAGGATTAGCCCCAACGCGGCCAGAATCTCGACCGCGCCGATGAAGTACGGCGCCCCGGCCGGCAACTCGGCCACCCCGCGCATCGACTCGGGCAGCCCTTCCGGCGGGAGAAAGTGGGTCACTCCGGCGAAGGCGAACACCACCGCCAGCAGTGCTTGTAGAATCCACAGTGTAACATGCATGGCATACTCACTCCTCGCTATTCACGGCCGGAAATCGCCGATGTGAGCCGGCGCAGCCAGTATACCACCGGCCTGTCAAGGAACTCCGCTTCTTGGGGTCCAGGGGTTACGGTGAGAATAGGCGAGTGCCTGGAGGCCTAGTGTGTCAGTGCAGGTAGTCGAGCAGGTCATGGCCCCGATGCGCGACGGGACGCGCCTGGCAACCGACATCTATCTGCCGGACCGTTCCGGCGGCCCCTGGCCGGCCCTCCTGCTCCGCACACCGTATGGCAGCGGACCGGAATCGGCGGCGCACGAGGCGGCGCAGCAATTCGCCGGGGGGGGCTACGCCGTCGTCAACCAGGACGTGCGCGGTCGCTACCGCTCCGAAGGACACTTCGACGCGGAGCGCGAGGGCACGGACGGATACGACACGGTTGCCTGGGTAAGGGAGCAGCCGTGGTGCAGCGGCAAGGTCGGCATGTATGGGCCGTCGTATATGGCGTGGACTCAGTTCGCGGCGGCGCGGCAGCGCCCGCCCGGCTTGACCGCGCTGTTCGCCGTGGTCGGCGATCACTACTGGTATCAGTTCTCCCGGTGGGGACAGCACCACGGCGTGTTGCGGCAGCTTGACCTGCAGCGCTGGTTTCTCGGGGTAGCGGTCGAGGACCCTCGGGTACATGCCGATGCAGGTGTGCTGGCGCAGTTTCAAGCCGCATTTGCCCAGCTACCCGACCTGCAAGCGTGGCAGGACGCCCCCCACGAGGGCGCCTACCCAATCCTCGATAGCGTCCTCACCGTGCCGGCTTGGGCCGACGTGTGGCCGCTATGCGAGTGGCCGCTGCTCAAGCCTGTGCCCGACTATTTTGCTGCTTGGCAGCGCAACTTTGCCGCTCTTGGCCCACCGGCAGCGCCCGCGCCGGGCGGCGTAGAGAATATCGAGGTGCCGACCTGCCTCGTGGGGGGCTGGTTCGACCTCTTTCTCGCCGGCACGATAGCGAGCTATCAGGCGCTCGTGGCGAACGCTCCCGACGACCGGACAGCGCGAGCGCACCGCCTGCTCATTGGTCCGTGGGGGCATAGTCCGCACGCCGCGCTGAGTGGCGAGATCGGCGCGGGACCGGAGGCGGACCTGGACCTGCTCGCCGTGCAGCGGCGCTGGTTCGACTACTGGTTGCGGCAGCCGGACCCGGACTTCGATCCGGAGCCGCCGGTGCGCTACTACACCATGGGCGCGAACATCTGGCGCACGTGCTGCAAGTGGCCACCCGGCGGCATCACGTACACGCCTTACTACCTCCACGGTCCCGGCGACCACGCAGCGCACCGCGCTAACGCCCGCGGCACGCTCAGTCAGCGGTCTCCTACCTGGGACCGGCCTCAGCGGTACACCTACGACCCGCACCGACCCGTCCCGACGCGCGGCGGCAACACTATCGGGCTGCCGTGGGGCAGCTACGATCAGCGGCCGGTGACCGGCGAGGCTCGTGACGACGTACTCAGCTTCACCGGCGAGCCGCTCACGGCGCCGCTCGAAGTGACCGGGCCGGTGCAGGCCGTGCTCTATGCCGCGTCATCGACTCCCGACACCGACTTCACGGTGAAGCTGCTCGATGTCCGGCCCGACGGCCGCATGCTGAACGTCTGCGATGGAATCATCCGCGCCCGCTACCGGGACACCGAGCACGGTCGGGGCATGCTGTTGGAGCCGGAGCGCGTGTACCGCTTTGACGTTGACCTACTCAGCACGAGCTACCTGTTTCGGCCCGGCCACCGGCTGCGGGTGGACATCTCCTCCAGCAACTTCCCGCAGTTCGACCGCAACGCCAACACCGGCCAGCCCATCGGCACCGACCGCCGGGCAGACGTGCAGTCGGCGCAACAGACTATCTACCACGACGCCCTGCGCCCCTCGCACATCCTCCTGCCGATCATATAGACGCGCCTTCGGCGGCGGCAGTCCGAGCGGCGCGAAAGGTTCGCCAGAACAGACATCGGTATTGGCGTCTGGCACTAATAGCGCAGTATACTATGGTTGCAGGGAGAGGCTTGAGGAGTGATCAGAAGTTATCGAGATCGGGACACCCAAGCGGTAGCCGAGCGTCGGCGCGTGAGGAAGTTCCCGGAGAACATCCAGCGTCGAGCACAGAGAAAACTGATGATGCTAAATAATGCCGTGAACCTGAACGATCTCAGGGCCCCTCCGGGAAACCGGTTAGAGGCGCTTTCGGGAGATCGGAGAGGGCAGCACAGCATTCGTATCAATGAACAGTGGCGGCTCTGCTTTGTCTGGAGTGAGGGAGATGCCTACCAGGTGGAAATGGTGGACTACCATTGACGGCGAACTGGGAAGTAGAGGGAACCATGATTAGGACGACGGAGCACAACCGCGAGCGGCTACCTCCCATTCATCCGGGAGAAATCCTCAGCGAGGAGTTTCTCGTGCCGCTGAACGTTACCCAGTACCGGTTGGCCAAGGCGATAGGGGTAGATGCACGCCGCATTCACGCCATTGTTCACGGGGAGCGGGCCATCACTGCCGAGACGGCCTTGCTGTTCTCGCGCTTTTTCGGCAACAGCGCAGAGTTCTGGATGGGGCTGCAAAGCCAATACGATCTGGAGACCGCAGCGGACCGCCTTTCCGAGCGGCTGGAATTGGTGACGGCATATTCGAGCGCCTAGTCGCCGTGGAGCGCAAAGTAGAGGCCGGCGTAGGTCTTGGGGTCAACCAGGCGCTCGGTGCCGGCCTGCCGCTCCAGCCACCGTGGCGCCTCAGCCAGCGGGACTTCATGCACCACGATGTCCTCGTACTCGTCTCCGCCGCCCGCCGAGACCTTCCGTAAGCCTCGCGCGCGCATGAAGGTCGCTACTTCGCTAGTACTCCCCACCGAGTGCGGGCCGGCAACGAGCGGCTCCATCCGCGCGGCGCGATAGCCGGTCTCTTCCTCCAACTCGCGGATCGCGCCGGCGGCGAGGTCTTCATCCTCCTGACCGGGCAGGTCGCCGACCAGTCCAGCCGGCAGAGAGATGACGCGACGGTCCACCGAGGCGCGGTGTTGCTCGACGAGCAGGAGCTTGGCATCGTCCGTCACCGCTACGATCACGGCGATACCGCGAACGTTCGGTCGCTCGACGTACTCCCACCCGTCGCGCGAACGGAGGCGCAGAAACCGACCGACGCCGATAGTCTCGATCTTGCTCATTGCTCTCATAGCTGACAGCTGACAGCTTGCCTCACCACTCCACCACGATGCAGCTGTGGATGTGGAGGCGCGGCACGGTGATTACCAGCCGTCCATTCTCGCACACCCAGCTCGGCGTACTGCCCTCCGGCTCCTGCCGCACCACCCGCGGCGGCTCGTCGGCCCGCAGCGAGACTTGGATGTCGCGCACCTCCGGCACCCACTCCGTCACCGGCGGGCCGACGGGCCGCAACGGCCGCTCGGCGTGGTAATTCACGAGATGCGCGATGTAGCGCCAACGCCCGCGGTCGGCCGGACCACCGAGGATGCCGGGGCCTGGCGGCGCCGCATCGCCGGCCGCCGCGAGCGCGCCCGCCGCCCAGCCGGCGCGCTCCGGGGGCAGCGTGTCGGCACGCACCGGCTGGACCGCGCGCTCGGTAGCCGCTTCCGCTTGGTCAATGCGCTGCCGAAACAGCGATAGCTCGACCGAGGGCGGCCCATGCAGTGCCACCACTCGCTGCGTCAGCGGTGTCGCCAGGTCCAGGCACCGCGCCACCACGCCGCGCAGATCGGACGCGGTGTGCCGGCTGTAGGCGCTGAAGATCGGCCCGGCGATATACACCGCGCGACCGGCGCCAAAGTGATGGAACGTGATTCCCGCGTAGCCGGATTCGCCGCCCGGCGGTGACCACCCGGCCCACGCCGCGCGGCCCTGCGGCTCGCCAGCCGGCGCCGTGACCGCCGGGTACAGGCTGAGGTGTCGCGCCAACGGCTGTGCGCCGGCCGGCCGGACCGCTTGCCATGGCCCCGCTACCGGCAAAGCCATGTCCCGAATCTCCGTTCCCGCAAGGAAGGCGCTCCCCGGACGGAGATACCCGACAAGCGTCCGCTTGTCGTCGTCGCGATGCACGCCCAGCACGTCGTCGAGGCCCGGCGCCGGCCGGCCGCGCTCGTCCCAGGCGCCCACACTGCCGGCGGCGACCAACCCGCCCCCCCACCGGACGAAATCACGCAGCGCCGCTACCGTCGTTGCGGGCAGCGCCGCCTGTTCCGGCAGGACCACCGTGGCGAACTCGTCAATGTGCTGCTCCAGGGTCGTCTCGTCAACGATCAGGGCGTGCCAGCCGCTTTCTACCAGCATCTTGTGCGCGGCCCGCACGCTGCCGAGGCTACCGCCGCCGCGCTCGCGGTCGGTATGTAGCAGCGTGGCCGCGCTGTGCAGAATGGCGACGAGCGGCACCACGACGGCATCACGGCACCATGCCTCGCGCTCCATGATGAATTCGTAGGTATCGGCCAGTGCCTCGATAACGGTCGGCTCGTGCTGCCCGTCGGGATACGGCTGCGCGGCGAGCAGGCAGCGCCCGCCGACGGCCAGCGCCGTCGCACAGGCCAGATTGAGCGCCGCCGACGGCGGCAGTGACCACGAGCCGGCCGCCCCCGGCACGCGAGCGACGGCGGCATCGGTCGGCTGCTGGTGTGCCGAGAGTAGACGGCCCGCAAAGCTCACGGCGAGCGGATCGAACCGCCGCCAGCCGCCGACACCATGTCGGCCGGCATCGGATGGCCCGCGCCACCGGGACGCTGGCCGTCCTGCCGCTGGGAGGCCGTAGCTGCCGGGCGTTGCGCCAGCGGAAACGATCACGAGGCTTGGCTTGATGGCGTGCAGCCGCGCCGTAATCTCCGCGGCAATCTGCTCCTGCGTCGCCGCCCGCCACTGCCGGTAGCTGGCGGCGTGCGGCTCGGTGGGCGTGGGAACGGCATCGTAGCCGGTGGCTTGGCCGAACGCTGCTTGGCACCAGCGGCAGCCACACCACCGCGAGAGCTGCCAGCCCAGCCCGTCCAGCCAGAAACCGTCAACGGCGTAGGTGCGGGCGATTTCCATCAGCTGGGGCAGCACGATCTCGCTGCGGTAGGGCGAGAGCAGGCAGAGCGGCCCATCCGTCGGACCGTCGTCCGCGCCATCGAGCAGGCGCATCCGCCAGTCCGGGTGCCGCGCGCGGAGCGCCTCGCTGGCGCCGACGTTGCAGGACGCCACCGCTCGCAGCCCCACCCGCCGCGCCGCCCGGACCATCGTACCCAGATAATCGCCGGCCAGGTGTGGGTGCCGCTCTCCCCCGGGCACGTCGGTCGGGTAGAGCGCCTGGCCATAGCGATCCCTGGCAACGACGTGGACCGCTTCGACGCCAATGGCCGCCAGCTCCTCCATTTGTGCCAACGCCGTGTGCTCATCGAGCGCCACGCCAAGGCCCGTGACCCACTCCGGGTAGTGGAAATCCAGACAGAGCGTGCAGAACGTGTCGCGATACCACGGCGCGTCGTCCGCCGGCCCGGCAGGTAGTGATGCGGCGTGCTCTCCCATGCTCACTCCCACAGCGGCTCCGGCTCTTCCCTACTGCAATGAACGTTACCAACTTTGGCCGGTCGCCGTGGCCCAGCCCGCGCCGCAGCGAGGGGGACGGGGGGACCACAGGGGGGCCAGCCCTGCAACGCTATAATCGGTACCAAGCACTGCGGCGTGGGACAAGGGAGCGAACGATGGCAGCACTCCGGGCCGGGATTATCGGGCTGAACGGGATCGCCGTCCGGCACGTCTTGGACATCGAGGAAAGCGAGGAGTTGCGGCTCGGCGCCGTCTGCGATACCGATACCGAGTTGGGAATTCGCTGGCAAGGCGAGCACGACGCTCCCTGGTACAAGGACTACCGTGACATCAACCGCTCCGAGCATTGCGACTTTGTGATCGTGGCACTACCCCACTACCTCCATGCCGAGGTCGCGTGCGACGCGCTGGAAGCGGGCAAGCCGGTCATCATCCAGAAGCCGATGTGCATCACCGTGGCGGAGGCCGACCGCATTATCGCCACGGCCCAGCGCACCGGGACCAAAGTGGCGACGTTCCACACGGCGCACCTGGTCGAGCGCGATGCCCGTGCCCTGATCGACCAAGGCGTCGTCGGCGACATGCTGCGCGTCCACTATGCGCGGCAGGAGGCCCGCAGCGTCGCCTACTACGGAACCGGCCCCTGGCGCGGCCAATGGGCGACCGAGGGCGGCGGGATGCTCACCAACCAGTACATCCACGACCTGAACAGGCTGCACTACCTGTGCGGTCCCGTCGTGGAGGTGGTCAGCTGCACGCTGGCGAACGTCGGGCACCCGGGGATCGAGGTGGAAGACACCTGCACGGCAGTCGTGCGGTTTGCCAACGGCGCCTACGGTGAGCTGAGTCTCGGCCTGTATAGCCAGCCGGGATTGAGCGGCTACGAGATCGTCGGTGATCGCGGCTGCATCGTGAAGCGGGGCGAGGACCAACGTTACGCCCGGCTGTCCAGCCCCTTGACCGAGTACCTGCACAATCCGGCGCTGGCGCCCCGCCGGCCCGGCGCGACGCTTGCCGATGCCGCGCGACCGGAGGCGACGTGGCAGGACATTCCTCCGGTCGCCGAGCACCGCGATCCGGTAGCGGAGTTCGCGCAGGCGATCAGCGACGACACGCCGCCCTACGCGCCGCCGGAATTCGCCCAGCGCGACATCGAGTTGATGTGTGCCCTCTACATGGCCCACTTCCGGCGCCAAGCGGTGCAGATTCCCGTGCCCCGCGCAGCCTATACCGCCTTACTCCACGATCTGGCCGCCGGCAAGTATCCCAGCCTCGCCTGGGATGGACCCGGCCACCGAATCAGTGGCTAGTGGCCAGTGACCAGGCCTCCGTCACTGCGGCGGAAGCCGCAGTCCAGGCCGGTGGGATGAGGATGGTAGCAGTGGAAATGGTGGTCTGCGGCCCCTCTCTACCGACTACTAGCTACTGGTGATGGTGAGGCGTCGTTAAAAGCGAACGGCCCCGGTGGTGGAACCGGGGTCGTTCTGGCGCGTGTGTGTCGGTTGGGAAAAGACTGCCCTAGGCCGTCGAGCCGCTCGCAGGGGTTGCGCTCGGCGTCGGGTCCCCGTCCTGCTTCTTGAAACCGCCCCGGCCGCGGCCGCGCCCGCCGTGGTGGCCGCGTCTGCCACGTCCGCCACGGCGTCCACCCCTGGAGCGGCCCCGGCCGGAGCGACTCCAGGCGATCCGCGCCAGATACGAGTCGGCTTGCTCCTGGGTGATCGTGCCGGCACTCACCAGGTCGTCGAGCGCCGTCTTCGCCGCCTCCTGCTGGGCGGTCTCCAACTGCTCCGGCGTCACGCCCTTCTCGACGGCCAGCGCCCGCAGGCTCTTGCCCTCCAGGGCTTCACCCAACGCCTCGACGCTCTCGTAGCCGAGCGCCGTGGCGATGGCTTCTTTCATCGCCATGCCCACGGCCATCTTGGCGCGATCTTCCGCGGACGGCTCATGCACCTTCACGACCCGTTCCAGGAGTTGGTCGGCCTGCTCGCGGGTGAGCGTCTCGTCATTGACCAGCCCGTCGAGGATCGGCTGCGCGGCCGTGCGACGGGCCTCTTCGAGCTGTTCGATGGTGACATTCTTCTCCGCAGCCAGATCGAACAGGAACTTGCCGCTAGCCGCCTCCCGGAGCGCGTCCACGTCGGCATAGCCGAACGCCGTGGCCGTAGCGCCGTTCACCGCCTCCGTCAACTCCGTCATCTTGCCAGCAAGCGCCGACTTGGAGCCGTGCCATCCACGCCCGCGCTTGCCCCGGTGACCGCCGAAGCCCTTGCCACCGCGCCCACCGATGCCATCCGCGTGCGCTTGCTCGCGAGCCGATTCGATGGCGCTGTCGAGCTGGGAGCGCTCGATACCGAGCGCCGCAGCCAGACGGTTGAGGTAGCCGTCACGGTTGCCACCGGGGCCGCTATGTGCCAACGCCGGCCCAGCCAGCACGGCAGCCCCGCCTAGTCCCGCTACGCCGATACCCGTCAGTGCAGCGATGCGACGATTGATCTTCACCATGGTTCCGTACCTCCTCATCGGGTGTTTGTTGTCGGGCTGGGTTCGTTCCCATTCGGCCTACGTCGGCCGTTGCCCGCTACGCCAATTAGTTTGCCGTCCCCGTGTAAACACCCGTTCGGCTTGGCGTAAAGATGTAGTTAAATCTCGCAGCGGAGGGCTGATAGCTGATAGCTGACGGCTGACCGCTATAATGCGCGGGATACCAGCCCGATACACCTGGAGAGACTTTATGGAGATGCCGCGGCTTGCCCGTATACGACAGCGTTTCCCGGCCGAGGCCATTGACGACGTGCCGGCGGCGGTCCATGCGGCCGTCGTGGAGAGCGGGATAGCGACACGCTTGCCGCCGGGCGCGCAGGTCGCGATCACGGCCGGCAGCCGGGGCATCGCCCGCATCCCGACGATCTTGGCCGCGTTGGTGAGTAGCCTCCGCGGTCTGGGTGCCGAGCCGTTCATTGTGCCGGCGATGGGCAGTCACGGTGGCGCGACCGCTGAAGGCCAACGGTCGGTCCTCGCCGGCTACGGCATCACCGAGGCCACCGTCGGCGCGCCGATCCGAGCCACGATGGAAGTGGTGCAGCTCGGGACCACGCCGCAAGGTGTCCCGGTCCATATGGACCGCTACGCAGCCCAGGCGGACGGCATTGTGGTAGCCGGTCGCGTCAAGCCGCACACCGGGTTCCGCGCGTCCATCGAGAGCGGGCTGTGCAAAATGCTCGCCATCGGGCTGGGCAAGCAGCGCGGCGCCGAGGCCATCCACGCCCGCGGCTTGGCCGAGCACATCCCGGCGGTGGCGGCCGTTGCCATCGAGGCCGCGCCGGTAGCGATGGGATTAGCCATCGTCGAGAACAGCTACGAGCAGCCCTACCGGATCGTCGGCACGCCGCCGGAGCGAATCCACGAGACCGACCGCGAGTTGCTGGTCACAGCCAAGGAGCTGCTGCCGCGTATTCCCTTTGACGACCTCGACGTGTTGATCGTGGACTGGCTCGGCAAGAACATCTCCGGCAGCGGGATGGACCCCAACGTCATCGGCCTCTGGCGCCGGCTGGGCGGCGAGCGGCGGCCCGACTATCGCCGCATCTTCGTCCGCGACATCACGCCGGAGTCGCACGGGAACGCCCTGGGCGTGGGCTGGGCTGACTTCACCACCCGCCGGCTCGTCGAGCAGATTGACTACGACGCGATGTATATGAATTGCCTGACCGCTAACGCGCCGGATGTGGGCCGCGTGCCCATCACGCTGGACAACGACCGCGTGGCGGTGGCTGCGGCGCTGAAAACCGCTGGCGCCGCCGATACCCCGCGGCTCGCCCGCGTCCACTCGACGCTCCAGCTAGAGCACCTCTCCGTCTCGGAGGCGCTGTTGCCGGAGGTCGCGGCCAACCCGCAGGTGGAGGTGCTCTCCGATCCGGCGCCGATGGAGTTCGATGCCGAGGACAATCTAGTCGGCAACCTGTAGGGGATGATTAAGTACATTGGATCGAAGCGGCTCCTGATCCCACATATCTTGCAGGTGGTGCGGCAACTCCCGCAGGTTTCTACGGTCGTAGACATGTTTTCGGGCACGTGCCGTGTCGGGGCGGCGCTCAAGCGCAGCGGCTACGCGGTCCACGTCAATGACCACAACGCCTATGCGTTCGCGCTGGGACGCTGTTACGTGCAGGCTGATCGAAAGCGTTGGCTGCCGGAGGTGCAAAAACTGATCCACCTGCTACAACGACTACCGCCCAAGCGCGGCTACTTCACGGAGACCTTCTGCGAGCGGTCCCGCTTCTTCCAGCCGCACAACGGCGCGCGCGTAGACGCGATGCGCGAGCAGATCGCGCGTTGGTCGCTGGAGCCGGAGCTGGAGGCAATCCTGCTGACCAGCCTGATGGAGGCTGCGGATCGCGTCGATTCGACCACCGGCCTCCAAATGGCCTTTCTGAAGGAATGGGCACCACGTTCCTACAACGACCTGGAGCTGCGCGTACCTGACCTCATCGCCGGCAGTGGACGGGCCTCGTGTGACGACGCCGAGCACCTGGCCGCGAACATATCCGCCGACCTGGTGTATCTCGATCCGCCCTACAATCAGCACTCCTATCTCGGCAACTACCATATCTGGGAGACGCTCGTGCGCTGGGACAAGCCCGCGGTCTACGGCGTCGCCTGCAAGCGGGTTGACTGCCGCGAGCGCAAAAGTGTGTTCAACTCGCGTCCGCGCTGCCTGGCGGCGCTACGCGGGATCATCAGGAGTATGAATTGCAAGTACATACTGCTTTCCTTCAACAATGAAGGATATATTGCGGAAAGTGATCTGATTGCGCTGCTCTCCGAGAAAGGGCACGTCGCTACGGTGCAAGTGGACTACAAGCGATACGTTGGCGCGCAGATCGGGATACACAATCCTGCCGGCGAAAAGGTTGGGCGGGTCAGTCATCTCCGCAACAAAGAGGCGCTCTTCCTGGTCGGACCACAGGAGTCGGTAGAGCACGCTATCCAGGCAGCAGTTGGCACGGAGCACGCAGTCCAGCCGGCGTTGCTCTAGGTCGCTCCGGCCTCCACGCTCCACCGCAGCGGCCTCCTCACCGGCTATACTGCTAGGGACCTGCACCACCGCCCAAGGAGACGCAGCATGACTACCGCCGTAGCCGTCCCTGAGCCAACCGCCTCGCTCCGGCCGGGCACCCCGACCCGTGATGCTTTCGGGCGGGCGCTCCAAGAGTTGGGCCGCTCCGACGAGCGCATTGTGGTGGTAGACGGCGATGTCAACAACTCGACGCGCACCGAATGGTTTGCTGCCGATTTTCCGGAGCGTTTCTTCAACGTCGGCATCGCCGAGTCGAACCTCGTCGGTGTTGCCGGCGGCTTGGCCGGCGCCGGCAAAATTCCGGTGGCGGCGAGCTTTGCCGCCTTTCTGATGTGCAACGCCTTCGATCAACTCCGCATGGCAGTGGCCTTCCCCGGCTTGAACGTCAAGCTCGTCGGGTCGCACGCCGGCATTTCCATTGGCGAGGACGGTCCCTCGCAGATGGGCATTGAGGACGTGGCGCTGGCCTGCTCGCTGCCCGGCGTGCAGGTGCTCGTACCGGCCGACGAGGTAGCGACCCACCTCGCCTTACAAGCGGCTATCGAGCACCCCGGGCCGGTCTATATGCGCGTGGGCCGCGGCGATGTACCGGTGGTCTACGAGTCGGCGGACGAATGCCCGTTTGCGCTCGGCCAGGCCATCCGCGTGTGCGATGGCAGCGACCTGACCATCATCGCCAACGGCCTCATGGTCGCAGCCGCCGTGGACGCGCACCGCAAGCTCGCCGCCCGCGGCATCTCCGCACGGGTGCTGGATATGGCCTCGGTCAAGCCGCTCGATACCGCCGCCTTGCTGGACGCCGCCGAGCAAACCGGGGCGCTGGTCGTCGCCGAGGAGCACCTGGCGCACGGCGGACTCGGCAGCGTGGTGGCGATGGCGCTCGCGCAAGCGCGTCCGACCCCGCTGGAGTTCGTGAACGTAGGCGACCGCTACGCCGAAAGCGGCCCTGGCGACGAACTCCTCGTCAAGTACGGCCTCACCGGCGACGACCTCGTCGCCGCCGCCGAACGCGCCCTCGCCCGCAAGTAGCGCCGCCCGCACCCGGCGTGGCGCAGCTACGAGCCGGTATCCAGCCGCCGGAGCAAGCGCAACTCCAGTGCCCGTAGCTCGGCCCGCAGCGTGCCGATGTCGCGTTGTAGCTCGGCTCGCAGTGCGGCCAGCTCGGCCGCTGGTGCAACGTGCTGCGCGGCCTCGCCCGCCGGCGCTGCCGCGGTGGCCCGCTCCGGCTGCGCCGGCCGCTGTTCTGTTGCGTCCGGCGCACAGTTGGCGCCACGAACACTGAGTACGTTCTGGAGCCACCCCTGGAATGCATCATCGAGCGGCGCGCAAAGACCCGTGTTGTCGAAATAAAACCTCCCCAGCGCTCGCAGCCCCGTCAGACTCGGCGGCAGCGATCCCGCCAGTCTGTTGTGTGCGAGGTCTAGCTCCATGAGGCGGCTCAGGTGGCCCCACTCCGCCGGCAGTGGCCCGGTCAGGCGGTTGCGGGCAAGGTCCAGCCGCTCAAGGTTGCCCAACTGCCCCCATTCGGCCGGCAGCGCACCCCGCAGGCCATTGTCGGCGAGGTTCAGGACCCCCAGACTGTCCAGGCGCCCCCAATCGCCCGGCAGTGGCCCGGTCAGGCGGTTGCGGGCGAGGTTGAGCAGCCGGAGACCGTTCAGCGCGCCCCACTCGGCGGGTAAAGACCCCGCCAGGTTGTTGCCGGCGAGGTTGAGGATCCCGAGACTGTCCAGTTGGCCCCACTCCGGCGGCAGCGGCCCTTGCAGATTGTTGCCACGCAGGTTCAGCATCTCCAGCTTGCCCAGCCGGCCCCACTCCGCCGGCAGCACGCCCCGCAGGTTGTTGCCGCGCAAGGACAGCGACGCGAGGTTGCTCAGGTGGCTCCATGCTGCGGGCAGCGGCCCCCCCAGATTGTTGCCGTGCAGCCACAGCGACTCGAGTTGACCCAGCTCGCCCCACTCGCCCGGCAACAGTCCGCGCAGGTTGTTGCCGTGCAGCCACAGCCCTTCGAGGCGGCCCAGCGCCCTCCACTCGGCCGGCAGCACGCCCCGCAGGTTGTTGTCGGAGAGGTCCAGCCCCGCAAGACTGTCCAGCCGGCCCCACTGCGCCGGCAGCACGCCCTGGAGATTGTTGTCGGAGAGGTTGAGCACCCTGATATAGGATAGATCGCCCCACTCCACCGGCAGCGATCCACTCAGCCTGTTGCCGAAGAGCAGCAGCACTTCCAGGTTCGACAACTGGCCCCATTCCGCCGGCAGCGGCCCCACCAGGCCGTTGTCGGACAAATTCAGCACCGTCAGATTTTCCAACCGACTCCACTCGGCCGGCAGTGGCCCGGTCAGGCTGTTGTCGGAGAGGTTCAACACCCCGAGGTTGTCCAGCTGCCCCCATTCCGCTGGCAATATCCCACTCAGGCGGTTCCGGGAGAGGTCCAGCACGTCGAGGCGCCGCAGGCAATCCCACGCGGTCGGCAGCGGCCCGCTCAGGCGGTTGCCAGCCAGTTCCAGCACCTCCAGGCTCCCCAGGCAATTCCACGCGGCGGGGAGTGCTCCGTCCAGGCTGTTGCCGGCCAGCTCCAGCACTTGCAGGCTGCCTAAGTTGCCCAACTCTGCCGGGAGCGATCCGGTCAGCTTGTTGCCGGCGAGGGACAGCTCCATGACTCGGCCGTCGGCGTCGGTGGTGACGCCGTACCAGTCGCCGAGGGGTGCGTCACTCAGCCAACCCGTGCTGTCATCCCAGTGCGCGCCGTCCGTGGCCGCGTAGAGCGCGACCAGCGCGGCCCGGTCGCGCTGCACGGCCTCGCTTTCCGGCGATTCCATCGCTCTCTCCCCCCTCTGCCCGCGGCGTCAGCGAGCCGCAGCGCCGCTAACAGTTCTCGCCGCGCACGTCTTCTATGCCTCGGAGCCACTCCTGGAAGGCGCGGTCCCGCGGCGCGCAAAGCTCCATGTTGGCGAAGTACAAAGACTCCAGTGCCGTCAGCCCGGTCAGACTCTGCGGCAATGGTCCCGTCAGGCCGTTGTCGGAGAGGTCCAGCCACTCGAGCTTACTCAGGCCACCCAACGCCGCCGGAAGCAGCCCCTCCAGGCGGTTGTTGGCGAGGAACAGTACCGTGAGCCGGACCAGTTGGCACCATTCTACCGGCAACGGCCCCTGCAGGTGGTTGTTGGCGAGGTCCAGCTCCTCCAGCCGGTGCAGGTGCCCCCACTCCACCGGCAACGGCCCCTCCAGCTGATTATTGGCGAGGTCCAACTCCTCCAGCCGGCGCAGGTGTTCCCACTCTACCGGCAGCGGTCCGCTCAGGCGATTGCCCCAGAGGGACAGCTGCCTGAGGTGTGCCAGCTTCCCCCATGCCGCCGGCAGTGGTCCGCTCAGGCGGTTGCGGGCGAGGTCCAGTGCCGTGAGTTGGCCCAGCTGGCCCCACGCCGCCGGGAGCGGCCCCGTCAGGTGGTTGTTGCCGAGGGACAACGACGCGAGGTTGGTCAGCGTGCCCAGCTCGGCCGGCAGTGGCCCCGTCAGGTGGTTATCGCCGAGGTGGAGCACGGTGAGGTGGTCCAACTGCTCTAGCTCCACCGGCAGCAGTCCCGTCAGGTTGTTGCCGGTCAGTCGTAGTGCGGTAGCCCGGCCGTCGGTGTCGGTATCAACACCGTACCATTGGTCGAGCGGCATGTCGCTCAACCAGTTCGCGTGGTTCGTCCAGTGCGCGCCGTCCGTCGCGCGGTAGAGGGCCACCAACGCGACTTTGTCCGTCCGCTCCCGCACCACCGACACACAGTTGGCGCCACGCACATCGTCTATGCCCTGGCGCCAGGCCTGGAAGACGCTGTCTCGCGGCGCGCAGAGTTCCGTGTGGTCAAAGTAGAACTCCGCCAACTCCGTCAGCCGTGTCAGGCTCGGCGGCAGCGCCCCGGCCAGGCCGTTGTGGGAGAGGTCCAGCCACGTGAGCTTACGCAAGCCGCCCCACGCCGCCGGCACTGGTCCGGCCAGGTCATTGTCCGGCAGGGCGAGCTTCACGAGGGCTGCCAACCGGCCCCACTCCCCGGGGAGCCTCCCCCGCAGACGGTTGCCGGCGAGGTCCAGCTGTTCGAGGTTACTGAGACGGCCCCACGCCGCCGGGAGCACGCCCCGCAGACGGTTGCCGGCCAGTCCCAGCCGCTTGAGCTTGCTCAGGCCCTCCCACGTCGCCGGGAGTCCTCCCGTCAGGCGGTTCTCGGCCAGCCACAGCCGCTCAAGATTGCCCAGGCTGCCCCAGGCCGCTGGCAGCCCTCCCGTCAGGTCGTTGTTGGAGAGGTCCAGCTCCATGAGGTTGCCCAGTTGCCCCCACTCCCCCGGCAGCCCTCCCGTCAGGTCGTTGTCGGCGAGATCGAGCAGCTCCAGGCTACCCAGGTGCCTCCACTGCTCCGGCAGGATTCCCTGCAGGGTGTTGTGGGAGAGGAACAGCACCCGGAGCTGGGCCAACCGGCCCCACGCTGCCGGCAGTGCTCCCGTCAGGTGGTTATCGAACAGGTCCAGCACTGCGAGCCGGTTCAACTGCGCCAACATCCCCGGCAGCTCTCCCACCAGGTGGTTATTGGCCAGGTGCAGGACCACGAGTTGGTCCAACTGCCCTAACTCTGCCGGCAGCCCTCCCGCCAGGTTGTTGTCAGCGAGGTACAGGATGGAGACGCGGCCGTCGGCATCGGTGGTGACGCCATACCAGTCTTCGAGCGGCTCGTCACTCAACCAATGTGTACTGTCCTTCCAGTTTGGGCCGTCCGTGGCCTGGTAGAGGGCAACGAGTGCGGCGCGGTCCCGCGGCGCGGCCTTGCTTGCTGGCGCTTCCATCGCGCTTCTCTACCCACGGTATCAACGAGCAGTAACACCGCCCGTGGAGCCTCTCCGCTTTAGATTGTAGTACGGCACCGGAAAGTGAGCGGCCGCAAATCGAGCTGCTCTCGGCGCACGGCTCGCTCATCGCGCGGCGGGACGCGGGAGGCTCCGAGCGACGATGGCGCCGAGCAGGGCCGCGCCGGCCAGCGAGAGGAAGGCGGGGGTGAAGCCGGCCACGTCAATGAGCTTGCCGGTGAGCGGCGCGGCCAGCGCGCCGACGGCAATGCCCATGCCCCACATCAAGCCAACCGCCGTGCCGCTGCGCCCGCCAGGCGCCAACTCGGCGGCGTAGACCAACGCGACCGGCGGCGTGAGGCTGGTGGCGAACTGCACCGCAAACGCACACGCCACCAGCGCGGCGATCTGTGCCACGCCGGCGAACGGGGAGAGGTCGCTGCCGGCAGCGGCGAACAGGATGACGACGACCGTCAGTAACAGGCAGGCCCAGACCAGCAGGTTGCGGCGCCCGAAACGATCCGAGATCGCCCCGCCGAGCGGCTGGGCCGGCGTCCCGGCGGTCAGGGCTATCGCCGTCAGCAGGCCGGCGCCGGACAGACTCCGGCCCAAGTGGACGAAGTAGGTCGGTAGCCAGGTGAAGATGCCAATGCCCGCCGTGCCAATCAGCCCGTGGACCGCGGTCAGCAGGATGAGCGGCCGGGTGATGCCGGCGAGGAGGCCGGGTTCGGAGCGGCCGCGCGGCTCCCGGACTAGCACCCAGATGTACACCGCACCGAGCGCCGCCGGCAGCGCCAGGAGCAAGCTAGCTTGCTGCCAGCCCAGCCGCTCGGCCAGCGTCGCGACGATGATCGGGGCCAGCGCAAACCCAATGCTGTTACCGATGCCGTGAATCCCCGAGGCCCAGCCACGCGCCTGCGGAAACCGGTGGGCGATGAGCGTCGTGGCCTGCGGATGGTACGTCGTGGAGGCGAGCGCCAGCACCACCGCGGCGAGCAGCAGCCCGATATAGCTTCCGGCCTGACTCAACGCCAGCATCCCGACGGCATAGAGCAGGAATCCCAGCGCCAGCACCGGGCGCCGCCCGCCGCGCCGGTCGGCGACGTACCCGACCACCGGCTGGAGGGCCGCCGAAATACCGCCCGCGGTGAAGGCCAGGATGCCGCCTTGGAAATAGCTGAAGCCGAACGCCGCGCGGAGGGCCGGCAAGAGCGGCGGTAGCGCCTGCCCGTACAGATCGTTGAGCGTATGGGCGGCGGTGAGGCCCAGCAGCCAGAGACTCACCGGCCGCTTGGAACCGGGAGCTGCCGGGGAGACGGCAGTTGGCGGGGGCACGACCCTGGCAGACGATCCTGCGGCCGGCGGCGGTTGATTCACGCTGGCAATAATAGCGGCCCGGCCGCGGCGGCGGTGCTGTTGCCGGGGCTGTCGCGGGAACGTTAGAATGGAAGCACGCGATGAAAATGCACCCAGCGTCTGGTGTGCCGTGGGCGTGGGCGAGCGGCTCCTCAGGCCGCCGCGTTGTATAGCAGTGCTAACTATCTCGTTCGCCCGGTTACAGGACCTCTTTCGTTTCGGCGAGTTGAGCCGGCACGGCTCTTCCTTGGTGCGGCGTCCTCGCACGTGGTCTCCGTTGCGGGCCGCGATCCGTTCCCACGGACCGGTCGCCGGGCTGTGGCCAGCGCGCACGCGCACGTTCGCGCTGCGGGAGGACCGGCGCGTTATCGGCTTTGCCCAGACAACCTTGCGCCGCGAGCCGGACCAGTGGGAGATCATGTACTTGGTGCTGGCGCCGGCCGGAGGCGCCGGAGCGCCGCCGGGCGCCGCCGCCGCGGCCGAGCGCCATGTGGCGCAGCTCCTCAGTGGCATCTGTGAGGCGGCGGAAGCGGAAGGGACCACCCGGCTCTTCGTGCGCCTCCCGGAGGATTCCGCAACGGTCGAGTGTTTCCGGCGTGTCGGGTTCGCCAAAGTGCTCACGGAGCATACCTACGTCGCCAATGCACCGGCCCGCAGTACGCCGCTGCCACACTTGGGCCTCCGCGAGCAACGTCCGGCCGACGCCTATCCCCTCTGGCAGCTCTATCGTGCCTCCACCCCGGCCGTTGTGCAGACCGCCGAGGCGTTGAGCAGCCGGCAATGGGACCTCCCGCTGCCGCTTTTGCCCCGCCGCCGCGCCAGCGGCTGGGTTGTCCCCGGCCCGGAGCGGCCCATGGCCTGGGTGCAGCTTGCTGGCGATGGGCCTAAGTCGGTCGCGGCCGAGGTCATGGTAGACCCGGACGCCACCGATCTCATCGCCGACCTGCTCGACTACATCGTTGCCCAAGTGGGTGGGAGCAACACGCGCCTCAGCTGCACCGTCCGCGAGCATCAGACGGCCTTGCGGTTCGCCCTAGAGTCCCGCGGGTTCGGGGTGGCCGCCTCGTCCGACTTGCTGGTGAAGCGCCTCGCGGTACCGGTGCTCCGGCGCGGCCTCGTCCCGATCCTGGAGAAGGTAGCCACATGAGCACGGCGCCCGCACCACCGCCGGAGCAGACCGACCCGCCGGACATCGAGCGTGCCGCACTGCCGGATCACGACGGTACCTCGGACACGCCGGCCGACCCGGTCCTCGTCCCCACGACCGTCACCAACGACCTCCCGGAGCTGCTGGCGGCCCTCCCGCCGCGTATTCGCCAGCCGCTCGTCGCGCTGCCCGACGTAGCGGAGCTACTGGAAGTGGTCCTGGACCTCGGCCGGTGCCCCGAGGCGCGGTTCCCGGATCGCGACGTCGTGCTCAGTACGCAGGAAGTCGGCGCCGCCGATCTCGACTACGCCCGCGAGCACGTGGGGCGCTTCGGCGGCGACAATCGGGCCGGTATCGAACGCACCCTGCACCGCATCTCTGCGATCCGCAACCGCGCGGGCACGATTGTCGGCCTGACCTGTCGCGTCGGTCGCGCCGTGTACGGCACCATTGACATCATCCGCGATATCGTCGAGACCGGTCAGAGCCTCCTCATCCTCGGACGACCTGGTATCGGCAAGACCACAATGCTCCGCGAAGTGGCCCGCGTACTGGCGGACGACCTCGGCAAACGGGTCATCATCGTGGACACCTCCAACGAGATTGCGGGCGACGGTGACATCCCCCACCCGGGTATCGGCCGGGCCAGGCGGATGCAGGTGCCGACCCCGGCGCAGCAGCACGCGGTGATGATCGAGGCGGTGGAAAACCACATGCCCGAGGTCATCATCATTGACGAGATCGGCACCGAGCTGGAGGCGGCGGCGGCGCGCACCATTGCCGAGCGGGGCGTGCAGTTGGTCGGCACCGCTCACGGCAACAGCCTCGACAACCTCTTGGTCAACCCGACGTTGAGCGACCTCATCGGCGGTATCCAGCCGGTGACGCTGGGTGACGAGGAGGCACGCCGCCGGGGCACCCAGAAGACGGTACTCGAACGGAAAGCGCCCCCGACGTTCGACGCGCTCGTCGAGATGCACCAGCGACAGCGCGTGCATGTCCACCACGACGTAGCCGCGACGGTTGACGCCTTGCTGCGTGACGTGCCGGTCCGGGTGGAAGTGCGCGGGTGGAACGACGACGGCACCATGACCCGCGACTACGAGGAGTTGGCGCCGGCTGCCGAGGAGTACGCTTGGCCGGCAGAGCAACCGCAGCGTCCCTGGCGCGGCCGCCGGACGAACGGCTCGCGCGAACGCGAGCGGCCCCCCAACCTGCTCGACCTGGAGCGGGACCACGACTGGCGAGCAGTGGTCGGCACGGTCGGAGCGTTCGAGAACCGGCGCACGGACGATGACGACGCGCCGGAAGCGCCGCCCTGGCGGCCCGTGCGCCTGTATCCGTTCGGCATCAATCGGGATCGGTTGGCCCAGGCCAGCCGCGCCCTCAACATCCCGGTGCTGCTCACGGACGACCTTGATGAAGCCGATGCGCTGATGACCCTCAAGAGCCACTTCCGCAAGCAGACCGGCCTGGTGCGGCAAGCCCAGGCCAGCGGAGTACCGATTTACGTCCTCCGCAGCAACACGGTGGCGCAAATGCAGCAGTCACTCGCCGCCGCGTTCCAAGATGATGCCGAGCAGCCACGCTCGCCGCGCCGGCAGGCCCTCAAGGAAACCTACGAGGCGATCAAGCGGACCCTCTCGACGGCGGAGCCGATGGAGCTATCACCCCAAAATGCGCCGATCCGCCGCCTCCAGCACGAGTTGGCGGCACGGGCCAAGCTGATCTCCCGCAGTCTCGGTCAGGAGCCGAACCGCCGGGTGCGTATCTCATCACCACGCAGCGGCCGGCGCTAACCACAGGACAGGTCGAGCGATAGCACAGAGGGGGAGGAGCGTGCCTGCACCAATGCAGACTCCGGCCCACGCCGAGCAGCGCGGCCTGTTCATCTCCTTCGAGGGGCCGGAAGGGGCCGGTAAGACAACTCAGATCGAGCTTTTGGTACGGCGCCTGCGTGCGGCAGCGCATGAGGTGCATACGACGCGCGAGCCGGGCGGTACCCCTTTGGGAGAACAGCTCCGCGCCGTCCTGCTCGACCCGTCCGTCAGCGACCGGGACCCGGTCATCGAGGCGCTGTTGATGATGGCCAGCCGCCGCGACCACCTTCAGCAGGTGATCCGGCCGCAGTTGGCGACCGGCGCCATCGTCATTACCGACCGCTACGTCGACTCGACCTACGCCTACCAGGGATACGGCTCCGGGGTTGACCGGCAGTGGATCGCGGCGACCATGGGCCTGGTGACGGATGGGCTGCTCCCGGCACTGACGGTGTTGCTCGATCTCGACCCGGTGGTGGGGTTGGAGCGTAAATATCGCCTCTTCGGTGGCGATGAAACCGCGTCCAGCTTCGAGCGCCGCGCCCTCGCGTATCACCGGCGCGTGCGCGATGGCTTCCGCAAGCTGGCGCGTGCCAACCCGGAACGATGGCTGGTGCTCGATGCCACGCAGTCCGTAACCCACGTTAGCGAGCGCATCTGGGAGCGTATCGAGCCGCTCGTGCCGGGGATAGCCGCGCCGGACCGTGCCGAGAGCGTGAGCGGAAGAGCCGGCGCATAAGCCAGCGGTAGTAACTTTCCTCCCGGCTTCAGCCGGAGGCAGGCGCGGATTCAGCCGGCTCCACCGTAGCACCGGGGAGATCACCCTCGACCCACTCCGCCCCGGAGCCGTAGATTTCCTTCTTCCAGATCGGCGCGGTACTCTTCACCCGGTTGATGGCGTAGTGGCACGCCTCGAACGACTCGTGGCGATGCGGCGAGGCCACCGCGATGACGACCGAGGCCTCGCCGACGCGGAGACGGCCGATGCGGTGAGCAATCGCGATCTTCTGCTCCGGCCACCGCGCGACCACCTCGGCCGCCACCTCGGCCAGCTTGGCTTCCGCCATTTCCGGGTAGGCGTCGTATTCGAGCACCTGCACCCGATCCGTCTCGCCACCGAGACCGGGATCGGCGCGGACGACCCCGGAGAATACGCACAGCGCCCCATCCGTCGGGGCTTGCACCGCGGCGACGAGCGCATCAACGTCAATCGGCTCACGAGTGATCTGGCAGAGCGCCATCCGTGCTACCTCCTGAGACCTTTGCAAGACCGTCATTCCCGCGCAAGCGGGAATCCCCCCTCTCCACCGTGTGGAGAGGGGGCCGGGGGGTGAGGCCCGCCCCCGGCACACCGCCGCTCACCGGCGGTATGAAGACCACCTCGTCACCAGCCGCCAGCGTCGTCTCTGGGGAGACGTACTCTTGGTTGACGGCCGCCGTGCAAGTCAGCTGCCGCAGGGGAGGATTGGCCGTGGCGAGGCGTTTCCACAGGTCGCCGACCGTGGCGCCCTCCGGTAGCTCCCATCGCGCCGCACTGTCGCCGATAATCTCGCGCACCGCAGCGAAATAACGCACTTGCACCCACATCGTAGCCGGAGTGTAGCACACCGCCCGCGCCAAGCCGTAGGGGGGCGGTATCCGGGCGTTGACGGTCGGGCAGCGCCGGGCTATCCTTAGCCAGGCCGCGCGCAGCTGCGGGACTGGGATACCGGCTTGTGATGGCGGCCGATGACAGCGGCGCTGCCGTTCTTGTCGTGGTCACGTATCCTCCGACTACTCCTAGACATTCCGGCACTGGCCACTCCCTCGCCGCCGCGAAGTCACGCGACGACCGATGGATAGCACGAGCAGAGCGCAGCTCCCGGTGCCGCGCCGGGCCAGCAACGATCAACACCCATGAGCGCGGACAGCCAGCAACGAGGTACCGATCAGCGCCGCTCGCCGGGCCGATCTGGCCTCCGGCGTAGCCGCCAGCCGCCGGACCGGAGCAACGACGATACACCCGCTGCCACCGACGACTGGGAGGACCGGGAGCAGTGGCTCGCGTCGTCGGAAGTGGCCATAGACACGGTAGGCGACCCCACACCGGCCCCCCCACTACCCGGCCCGCGTCGGCCCCGGCGCACCGAGTGGTGGCTGCTGGCGCCGCTGGCGCTGACCTTGTTCGCGATCTTCCAGCTTGTGCTCGCCCAGCGTGGCAACCGAGACCCCGCCGTTGTCCTCGAGACGCCGCCGGAGGCAGCCCAGCCAACGGCACTTCCCACGGCGTCACCGGTCCCGACACCCAGTATTCGCTATAGCGCGAATCGCCTGGCTCAGGTCGCCGGAGGAGCACTCGGCACGGCGCCGACTGGGATTGTCCCCGGTATCCCGGGGCTGGATGCCCAGGCTGCCGTCCTCGTGGACATGAATCGGCGCGAGGTGCTCTACGTGAAAGATCACCACACGCCCCGCCCGATGGCCAGCACCGTCAAGATCGTCACCGCTATCGTTGCCCTGGAGCAGGCACCGTTGAACACGATTATCGAGGTGGATGCCGCCGCGGCGGCGATGGAGCCGAACGTCATGGGCTTGCAGGCCGGCGAGCGCCTCACACTCGAAGCGTTGCTCTACGGCCTGATGCTCGACTCGGGTAACGATGCTGCCGAGGCCATCGCGCGGGGCGTATTCGGAGATCGCGCCCGCTTCATTCGCCTGATGAACGACTTGGCAACCACACTGGGCTTGCGGAACACGCACTTTGTCAATCCCAGTGGATTGGACGATCCCGCGCAGCATTCCTCCGCCTACGACCTCGCCGTGCTGGCCACCTACGCGCTCCAAAATCCGACCTTCCGCGAGATCGTCGGCACGCAACGCAAGGTGATTTCCGCTAGCCGTGAGGCGGGACGCGAGCACGGCTGGTTCGGCCCAACCAATCTCAATCGCTTGATCGGCAGCTATCCCGGCGCATTCGGCGTGAAGCCCGGCTGGACCGGCGACGCCGGCTACACGCTGGTCGCCGCAGCCGAGCGGGGCGGCCGCTCGCTGCTGGTCGTTGTCCTCGGCAGTCGCGGTCATTTCACCGACGCCGAGCGGCTCCTGAGCTACGGCTTTGCTACCCCGGCCGGGTAGCGCCATGTAAGCCTCGCCATGCCAACACGAGAAATACAGGATACCGGCACAGTCGCTCTCGCTGGCCGGCAGCTGCATCGCTGGGATGTCTCGCCGGCCGCGGCCCGCGCCATCCAGGACGAGCTGAGTGGCCGCGTGGCACGGCACACCGCGCTGGGGGACGTGTGCCTCGTCGCCGGGGCCGACGTCCACCCCCTGGGGTCGCGCTCATCGGGGCGCAGCGGCGAGATGGTGGGTATCGTCTCGGTCCTGAGCTACCCGGCGCTGACTCCGGTCGAGACCGCCCAGGCCGTTGTCCCGGTCGAGTTCCCCTATGTCCCCGGCTTGCTCTCGTTCCGGGAGGCGCCGGCCGTCCTCGCCGCGATGGCCCGGCTAACCCGTGTACCCGACCTACTCCTGGTAGACGGACAAGGCTTGGCCCACCCGCGCCGGTTCGGTCTGGCCTGCCACCTCGGCGTGCTGCTCGACCTCCCGGCCATTGGCTGCGCCAAGTCCATCCTCGTCGGCCAGCACGGTCCGCTCGCGCCGGAGCGCGGCGCTCGCGCAGCACTGATCCACCAAGGAGACGCAGTGGGCGCCGCCGTGCGAACGCGGAGCGGGGTGCGGCCGGTCTACGTCTCCGTCGGGCACTGCGTTGATCTCGCCGCCGCCGTCACCTGGACGCTGCAATGCACGTCCCGCTATCGGATCCCCGAGCCGCTGCGCCAGGCCCATCTCACAGCCCGCCACGCCCGCACAGCCCGGCAGCAGCCCCCGCTTGGTTAGGGGTGCGCTCGCCATCCGTCCTGTGCGGCTGCCGGGACCGCCGGGAGGACCGCTGTCGCTCACTTGCTGTCAACGACGCGCCAATAGCGGTCGAAGAAGAGCGTATCGTAGAGCACCGAGCCGACTAGGATCAGCACCGCCAGCACCAAAACCGCCGCCGCGACCGGTCCCATCCACAGACTTAGTCCAGCCGGCCGGGGCAGAAAGGTGATGATGAAGTAGATCACGCCGACCAAAGCCAAGCGGATGCCGAGGCGGGCGAGGAGGCGATAGAGTTGGCGCTGCCGCTCTGTGGCCGCGGTGGTAGGCATCGTTCCGGTCCTTTCACTGCCGCCGGTGCATCCCCTCTTGACAGGAGCGCCGGCCGCTCCTATTATAGGTCCAGAGCCTTTGGCTCCCAAATCCACAGCGGAAGGAGGCGAGACTGTGACTGTTTTGCTTCGTAAGCATCCGTTGTCGGTCCTCGGGAGATGGCAACTAGGCTGTTAGTGCCCCTGTACCGGGGTGTACAGGGGCGAGCGACCCCGGACAGGCCCTCCATTTGACGGTTCCGAACGGGTGTCGTTGCGGCGCCCGGGACGTCCGGCCTCGCTGAGGCGCGTGGGACGCCTGGTCCGGCAGGAAATTCAACACGAGACAGGTACCATCAGTCGGTGGGCCTGTCTCGTTTCTTCTGTCACACCGGCTGCTGCGCCAATCGTCAGCCGCATGAGCCGCCCGGATTGACGGTATTCGGTACCGATGAACGATCCTTCCCCGGCCCACCAACTGCTCTGCCCCTATTGCTATAAGCAGTTGCGGGGGCGCACCGATTACTGCTCGCGCTGTAGCTTGCCGATTGAGCCTGGCGCTGCCCACGTCACCACGAGCGGGCAGCTACGCGGCGCTCAGTCACAACCGGGACGTTGGTGGCGTCGGCTCCGGCGCCTCTGGCGCTGGTGGTGAGCACGGCCCGACCTCGGACGGCGTATGCTGTATAATGACCGGTGTAGCACGCGGGGGTAGCTCAGTCCGGTAGAGCTCCTGCCTTCCAAGCAGGTTGTCGCGGGTTCGAATCCCGTCTCCCGCTCCATTCGCTATCAGCCGTCAGCGTCGTCTCCCCGCTTCCCCGTCCCGTCATTTTTTCTCGACCGGATCATCCACAGGATGTTCAGTCCGGCAATCACCGCCGCCGCAATCCAGAGGAGCGTGCCGCCGTTCGCATTGACCTGCAACCCGACAAACAGCCCCACGTAGAACACCACAAACGCCAGCACGAACAACAGCACGTGGGCAGTGGTTTTTAGCTTCGAGCGCATCATCCCCCCTCCCTGAGCCTAGGGGATTGTCCACCAGCCGTCCGCAGCGTGTCAAGCAAGCGCGTCGGCGGTTGCGTTGGTACCATCCCATCAACCAACCGGTGCAGAGGAGCGTGACCAGGTGACACAAGCACCCGACGAAATCCGCGCGCGGCTGCGGGGACCGGTCAACTCCTTGCCGACGATCTTCACGCGCGACGGTGAGGTGGACCACCACGGTATCCGGTCAGCGATTGACTACACCATCGCCAACGGCGGCAACGTCATCATGCTCACCTGGGGCGATAGCCTCATCTCGCTCCTCACCGACGACGAGGTAGCGGCCATACACCGGACCGTGATCGAGCACGTTGGCGGCCGGGCCGTGACCATCGCCTGCGACAACATGTGGGGACTGAACAAGGCCCTGGCGTTCGGCCGCTACGTCCGCGAGCTGGGCTTTGATCTGTATATGGTCCGGCCCGCCGCATGGCCGGGCGCGCTCGGTACCCCCGAAACGCTGGCGGACTATTATCGGGCCGTGGCTGCCGAGATGCGCGTGATGCTGGTGGGTGATGTGTCCCTGCGGACGTGCGAGCTAATCGAGGACGAGCCGAACGTCCTGGCCTTCAAGGAAGACTTCGGCTTGGACTACGCCCACGAGGTGCTCATGCGCTGGGGTGACCGCTGGACGATGGTCGGCGGCGGCGCCATGAAGCGCCACCATCTCCTGTGGCCGCATGGCTGCTACGCTTGGCTGGATGTCTTCATCCGCTGCCACGCCGCCCCCTGCCTGACGTATTGGCAGGCGATCCAGCGCAATGACAGCGCCGCCGCGTGGGCTACAATCAGGCGCTACGAGCAGCCACTCTGGCAAGAGGCCCGCCGGGTGCGGTACGGCTTTGATGGCCTGATGGCCCATGCCCTGCTGGAAATCTACGGCGTGGCGCCGCGCTGGCGACGCTCACCGGCGCCGAACGCCACCGACGACGAGATGGCGGCCCTACGCGCCTTCTTGCACAATACCGGCTTGCTCTAGCCCCGGAGGTCGCAGATGCAACAGACAAACCCACGCGGTGTGCAGCGTTCGCTGGACCTCTACCGGCAGGCCTTGCATCTCATTCCCGGCGCCACGCAGCTCATCAGCCGGCGGCCGTCACGCTTTGCCTACGGTGTCAGCCCCGTCTATGCGGCCCGGGCCAAGGGCGCGCGGGTCTGGGACGTAGACGGTAACGAGTTCCTCGATTGGATGAGTTCCGTGGGCGCCGTCGTCTTAGGCTATGCCGATGACGTGGTGGATGCGGCCGTCAAGGAGCGGATTGACGCCAGCCCCATCTATACCCTCAACCACGAGCGGGAGATCGAGTTGGCCGAGGAGCTGGTCCGCACCATCCCGAGCGCCGAGATGGTGCGCTATGCCAAGGGTGGTGGCGAGGCTTGCACCATCGCGGTACGCATCGCGCGCGGCACGACGGGGCGCGATAAGGTGCTGTTCTGCGGGTACCACGGCTGGCACGACTGGTATCTAGCCGCCAACCTGGCCCCGGACGACCGCCTCGACGACCACCTCTTTCCGGGGATCGAGCCAATCGGGGTACCACAGGGGCTGGCCGGCACGAGCTATCCGTTCCCCTACGGCGACCTGCCCGCGCTGGAGCGGCTCTTGGAGCAGCACGCCGGCGAGGTGGCCGCCATCATCATGGAGCCGCTGCGCTCGGAGCGTCCACCCGCCGGGTATCTGGAGCGTGTGCGCGAACTGGCGACGCGCGAGGGGGTGGTGCTGATCTTCGACGAGGTCACGTCGGGTTTTCGCCCCGCGCTCGGCGGCGTGCAGGAGTACGTCGGCGTCACCCCCGATATGACGGTGCTGGCCAAGGCGATGTCCAACGGCTACGCGATGGGCGCGGTCGTCGGGCAGCGTTGGGTGATGGAGCCGGCCAGCCGCATGTTCATCTCCAGCACGTACTGGAGCGATACGCTCGGTATCACCGCGGCGCTGACGACCATCCGCGAGCTACGGCAGCGCCAAGCGATTGCCCACCTCCACCACATCGGCCGGCTCATCAAAGCAGGGATCAATGGTGCGCTCGGCGAGGCGGGGCTTGATGCGGAATGCGCCGGGGCCGACTGGCACCCGTCACTGCACTTCCGAGTCGCCGATCCCACGTTGCGCCAGCAAGTGCTCACGCTCTACATCCAGGAGATGGCCAAGCGCGGCATTATCGCCCCCCACGCCTTCTACCTGAACGCGGCCCATACCGAAGCGGACGTAGCGCACACGGTAGCCGCAGCGCACGAGGCCTTCGTCGTCATCCGCGTGGCCCTGGAGAGCAACCGCGTAGCCGAGCGACTCGAAGCGCCGATCGTCTCCGAGCCGTTCCGGCGGCTTGTGACGTAGTGGATTGACAATCGTGCCGACTCTGGCTATCATCACCCATAGGGTGAATGGTGGAAGTCCAATTCAGAACCGCTCGGCTGCGGCGGAGCTACGAAGAGTCCGCCCGGGCAATCCGGCAGTGGGGGCCGGACGTCGGGCGAAAGTACATCACCCGCGTCAACCTGCTCTATGCAGTCAGCGACCTGCAAGCGGCGTACAGTATCCGGTCGCTGCGTCTGCATCCTCTGAAGGGTGCGAGGAAAGGGGAGTTGTCTATCTATCTGACGGGCCGATGGCGCCTCATCGTGACGCCGGGTGACACGGAGGAGAGTGTCATCATACAGGAGGTAAGCAACCACTATGATGACTAACGCTCCGCGTGTGTGGTCGGACCTGCCGATCCCGCCGGGCGAGGTCTTGGCGGAGGAACTCGATGCTCGCGGAATGACCCAGAAGGAGCTTGCGACACGGCTCGGCCGGCCGGCACAGGCCATAAACGAGATCATCAAGGCGAAGAAGGCCATCACCCCGGAGACTGCCATTGGACTGGAGCAGGTACTCGGGATTGATGCCCAGTTCTGGACCCACCTCGAAGCCGATTACCGCCTGACCCTGGCCCGGAATCGTGATCGGGAAGCGCCCTCGGCTCAGGTGCAGTGGCTAGCCGACTACCCGATCATGGAAATGATCAAGCGCGGTTGGATAGAAGCCGGGCCAGAGAAGTCGAGCAGATTGCAGGCACTACTCGACTTCCTCGGAGCAGCTGTTGGTGAGCCACGAGCGTACCAGCAGGCTGTAGGGTTCCGTATTACGGAGGCGGCGCAGCGCAAGATCTCTCTCGGCGCGTTGGCGGCCTGGCTCCGCAAGGGAGAGCTTGACGCTCAGAAGGTGTCCACGGCTGACTACGACGCAGACGTCTTTAGCGCAGCGCTTGCCAAAATCAGGCGCATGACGGAGCAACATCCCGCAGAATTCATCCCAGCGATGTCGGCTCTTTGTGCAGAAGCAGGGGTCGCGTTCTGCATGGTGCAGGAACTCCCGAAAAGCGGAGCTAATGGCGCTACGCGCTGGCTGACCGATGATCGCAAGGCCCTGATCCAGATGAGCCTCAGACACAAGTGGGCCGACATCTTTTGGTTCACGTTCTTCCACGAGGCGTGTCATCTGCTCAAGCACCGAACACAGCGCAGGATCGTGATAGAAGGACTCGCCGCGGACCCGGATCTAGCGGAAATCGAAGCAGAGGCCGATGCATTTGCCAGAGATTTCCTCATCGCGCCGGAGGCGTGGAGGAATTTCTGCGGTGCTGGCTCTTTCACGTCGCACTCGGTTCGAGAGTTTGCACAGTCCGTCGGGATAGCCCCCTTCATAGTGGTTGGTAGACTGCAGAAGGAAAAGCGGATTCCCTACAACCAGTTGACCTCTCTGAAACGGCGTTACAGGTGGGTATAGGATCAGAGCTTCAGCCGCCCACTGTTCCGGGGACAACCTGAGTCGCTCAGGACTACCGCGACGCGGCCTGAGCACGTAACCCTTCCAGCTCGTGCTTGGGGTCGCGGGCCATTAGCTCCACACTCGCGGCACGTGGGTCTTTGCCCTCGAAGAGCACCGCGTACATCAGCTCGGTAATCGGCATTTCGACGCCGAGCCGGCGCGCAAGAATTCGCGCCGCGCGAGTGGTCGGCACCCCTTCAGCAACGCCGCCGAGTTGCGCCTGTATGGTCGCCAGCGGGACGCCACGCGCCAACTGCTCCCCGGTGCGGCGATTGCGGCTCAACCGGCTCGAACAGGTCGCTACCACGTCGCCCACACCGGCCAGGCCCGCAAAGGTGAGCGCCTGCGCCCCGGCCGCCACACCGAGACGCGCGATCTCAGCCAATCCCCGCGTCATGAACGCCGCCTTGGCGTTGTCTCCCAGCCCCAGGCCGTCACCGAGACCCGCCCCCAGCGCCACGATGTTCTTCAACACCCCGCCAAGCTCGACCCCGATCACGTCGGTGTGCGTATAGACCCGGAAAGCGGCACTCATCAGCAGCCGCTGCACCCGCACGGCAACCGCCTCCTCGGGCGCAGCCACGACCGTCGTGGCCGGGAGGCCGCCGGCGATCTCGCGCGCCAGGTTGGGGCCGGAGAGCGTGCCGATCTGCTCGACCGGGATCAGCGGCAGGGCCGCGGCGAGCACTTCCGTCATGCGCTGGCTGGTCTCGATCTCGATGCCCTTGCTCGCACTGACCACAACCGCCTCGCGCGAGATGTGCGGCGCAAGGCGCTCGGCATTCGCCCGCATCGTCTGGGAAGGCACCACGACCAGCACGACCGCCGCCGGCGCCACCGCCGCCGCGAGGTCGTTCGTCACGCGCAGCGCGTCAGGCAATCGCACGTCGGTGAGGCGCGTGGGATGGTGGCGGGTGGCCCGCAGCACTGCCGCCTCGTCCGCAGTACGCGCCCACAGCGCCGTCGGCACACCGTTACGCGCCAGAATCATGGCCAGCGTCAGGCCCCACGCGCCGGTGCCGATGACGGCGGCCCGCTCGGACGAGAGAGCAGTGGTCATCATCCGTATCCCATACTGCGATGTTGCGCGCTCCCGTTATAGCACACCACCCGGATCGCTCGGCATCCATGCGCTATCCAACCCGCTGACTAGGAGAGGTACACGCCAAGCCGTAGGGGGGCCGGCGCCTGTTTCACTTCGCCACTCAGCCAGCCCAGTCGCTCAACACCACCGCCGCCGCGTTGTGACCGGGGGCGCCGGTCACTTCCCCGCCGGGATGCGTCCCGGCCCCGCACAGGTAGAGGCCTTCAATTGGCGTGCGGTAATCGGCGTAGCCGGGCAGCGGGCGCTGGCTGAGGAACTGGCTCGGCACGATGTCGAGATGGCGGATGTTGCCGTCGGTCAGACCGACACGCTGCTCCAAGTCCCATGGGGTGAACAGCGACCAGTCCATGATGGCCTCGCGCAGGTTGGGCGCATAGGTCGCCAGCGTATCAATCAAGTGCTCGCCGACGGGCTGCCGCAGCGTGTCCCAGGTACCGTCGCGCGGTTGTAACGGCGCATAGCTCACCCAGATGGACATGACGTGCTGGCCCGGCGGCGCGAGCGTCGGATCGTAGACGGTCGGGATTTGCACCTCCATCACCGGCGACCGCGACGGCCGGCCATGGACCGCGTCGTCCCAGCTGTGGGCAAAGTAGTCCGCCGAGGGGCAAATCTTGATGTAGGCGAGCGCGCGCGGATCGAAGTCGGGGCCGAGGTAGCGGGAGAAGTCCGGCAGCTCGCGCAAGGCGGCGTGGAACTTCAGATAGGTGGCACGGGTCTTGAGCTGCCCTACCTGCCGCCGGAACGCGCTATCCAAGTGCTCGGCACCGACCAGCCGCAGGTACGTCCGTTTCGGATCGGCATTGCTCAATACCACCCGGCTGGCAATCACCTCACCATCCGCCAGCTCAACCCCACGCGCCGCCCCGCCCTCCACCAACACCCGGCGCACGGACACACCGGTCCGGACCATAGCCCCCGACTGCTCGGCGGACCGCAGCATGGCCTGCGTGATCGTGCCCATACCGCCGCGCACAATCCCGCAGTCCTCCGGCCGGGAGTACCCGTCGCAGCGAATGTAGCTCTGGCAGAACGCGCTGCCCACCGCGGCCGGATCGCCCACGTCGTGGGCCTGGATCGTGGCCCCCTGGAGCCACGGAGACTCGAAATAGCCGTGAACGAGGTCCGCCATGCTGCGGGTCAGCAACGTCTCTAACACGTCCTCGTCGCCGGTCCGCCGCGCCTGCGCCAGCAGCTCAGACAGCGAGGGTGGCGCCGTGAGGAAATAGGGATGGATCAGACCGGCTGCCCGGCGCCAGAAATCGAGCCAGCGCGGGTAGGCCGCAGCATCATGCTTGGAGAGGCGCCGAATCTCCTCAGCCGTGCGGTCCACGTCGTCCCAGAACACCAGCACGTTGCCGTCGGGATACGGCTGAATGCGCGCCGGCTCCAGTTGATAGACCGCAAACCCGTGCTCCCGCAGGCGCAAGTCATCAATCACCTTGGCCTGCAACAGATGGCAGATGTAGGCGCAGGAGGAAACGCGATAGCCCGGAAACAGCTCCTCGGTCACACACGCCCCGCCCACCATGTCGCGCCGCTCCAGCACCAGCACCGACTGCCCGGCCTGCGCCAGATACGCCGCTGCAACCAGCCCGTTATGCCCACCACCGATGATGATGGCATCGTAATCCGTCACCACATCCATCGCTCCTCCTTAGGGGGGCCAAGCCCCTCCCTAACCCTTGTATCTTAGAGGCTGTGTGAGAAGTGGGGATTTAGGGTATCCTCCGGGACATGACTAGGAAACCATACTCCAGCGCCCTGACCGCCGCCCAATGGCGGGTGCTTGCCCCGCTGTTGCCCCCGTCCCGACGGGGAGGGAACACGGCGGCCCCCGGCGGCGGCGCGGCCCCCCTATGGTCCCCCCACCGCAGCGGGGGGACCATAGGGGGGCCGGCTTCTAACCACCCATAGGCATCAATTTAAGGCACGGGGGAAGTAATCCTGGCATCGTCGGGGGAGGCCCACCCCACCTTCGCCGCCAGGCGCTTCCCCGATGACCAGCGTACCACACGTCGCGCGGACGATGCGGACCCTCTTGACGACCACGGCCGAGACGGCGGCCCGGCAGACCGGCTGTGTCCAGCGCCGCTCCAAGCTCACCGGCGCAGGCTTGGTGCAGACCTTGGTCTTGGGCTGGCTGGGCACCCCCGCGGCCACGCTGCAGCAGTTGGCCCAGATGGCGGCGCGCTTGGGTATTGCGGTCACGCCCCAGGCGCTGCCCCAGCGCTGCACAGCGACCACCGCCGCGTGCTTGGCGCAGGTCTTGGCCGCGGCCGTGACCCAGGTGCTCGCCGCCGAGCCGGTGGCGGTACCGCTCTGGCGCCGGTTTCGGGCCGTCCTCGTCCAGGACAGCACCACCATCACGTTGCCGACGGCCCTGGCCCCGAC
>DAOUJP010000028.1:0-26515 GCA_034422515.1 Chloroflexota bacterium
TGCGGGCCCATGCCTTGACCGGCCTGCGCTCGCTCCCCGCCGCGCTCCGGCAGATCGCCGCGGGCATCGCCGCGGGCTGCCGGCTGAACCGCCGGCGCCAAGCCCCCTCCACCGGCCAGTTGCTCTTGGCACTGGCGGTAGGAGAGGCTTAAATTGATGCCTATGGGAGGGAACACACCGTCCCCCCACCGCAGCGGGGGGACCGTAGGGGTGCTGGCTCCCACCCTGCTACCATGCACTTGCACCACCGGATACCTCGCGCATGAACGTATCGCTGCGGCAGTACCATGACCTGTTGGCGAGCTACCTCTGGCCCCAGCGCGGCCATGTCGCGCTCCTCGCGGCATTCATTCTTGGCAATACCGGCCTGCTGCTCGTCACGCCGCAGATTCTCCGCAGCTTCATTGACACGGCGCAGACCGGCGAGGCGTTCACTACGCTCGTGACATTGGCGCTGCTCTTCAGCGGGGTAGCCCTGGGCCAGCAAGTCGTGTCGGTGCTCGCTACCTACTTCAGCGAGCGTGTTGCCTGGAACGCGACCAACGCCCTCCGCTCGGACCTGGCCCGGCACTGCCTAGGGTTGGACATGTCGTTCCATCACGAGCACACGCCGGGCGAAATGATCGAGCGTGTGGACGGCGACGTGAACACCCTCGGTACCTTCTTCTCCACGTTCACCATCCAGATCGTGGGGAGTTGCCTGCTCCTGGTCGGCATCCTGGTGCTGCTCTTTCGGGAGGAGTGGCGCGCCGGCTTGGCCTTCACGCTGTTCGTGCTCCTCAGTGTGTCCATCTTGCTGGCCTTGCGAAACATCTCCGTCCCCTATTGGCGAGCGCGAAGCGAGGCCCGCGCCAACATGTTCGGCTTTCTCGAAGAGCGGCTGGCGGGCACGGAAGACATCCGCGCCGCCAACGCGCAGCCCTACGTCTTGCGCCGGTTCTACGAGCTGACGCGCACCTGGTTGAGCAAAGAGATGCGCGCCGGCCTGGCCATCGGCGTCTTCTGGAATACCAACGAGACCATCTGGGCGGTTGGGAGCGCGGCAGCCTTGGCGCTCGGTGCCTATCTCTTCCTGGATGCGGCCATCACGCTCGGCACGGTGTACATGCTCTTTCACTACGCGACGATGCTCGTCCAGCCCATCACCCGGCTGACCCAGGAGCTGGAGAACTTGCAGCACGCCTCCGCAAGCATCCTCCGGCTGGGCGAGCTACTCCGCGCCCGCAGCACCATCCTCGACGGCGCCGGCGTGGCCTTCCCGGCCGGGGCAGTGGCGGTCGAGTTCGACAACGTGACGTTCGGCTACCGCCGCGAGCAGGCGGTGCTACACGACATCTCGTTTCGGCTATCACCAGGGAGGACCTTGGGCTTGCTCGGACGCACGGGGAGCGGCAAAACCAGCCTCACGCGCCTCGTGTGCCGCCTCTACGACCCGCACAGCGGCACGATCCGGCTGGGCGGGCAGGACATTCGGCACAGCACGCTCCCCGACCTGCGCGAGCGCATCGGGATGGTCACGCAAAACGTGCAACTCTTCCACGGCACCGTGCGCGACAACTTGACCCTGTTCGACCCGGATATTTCGGACGAGCGTCTGCGGGAGGTCATCACCGAGCTTGGTCTGGCGTCGTGGTACGCGGCGCTGCCCGCCGGTCTGGACACCATGCTCGCGCACGACGGCGGTCTCTCCGCGGGCGAAGCGCAGTTGCTCGCCTTTGCCCGCGTCTTCCTCCGACCGGCGGGCCTGGTGATCCTTGACGAGGCCTCCTCGCGCTTGGACCGGGGCACGGAGCGGCTGATCGAACGGGCGCTCGACAAGCTGGCGGCGGACCGGACCGTGATCGTCATTGCCCACCGCCTGGCTACCGTCCAGCGCGTGGACGAGATCATGATTCTGGAAGATGGACACATCTTGGAGCACGGCGACCGGCAGCACCTCGCCAGCGATCCCCGCGCTCGCTTCCACGGACTGCTCCGCACCGGGCTGGAGGAGGTCTTGGCGTGAAGACCTGGCAGCACCTCTGGCGACTGATCCGCTTCCTGCCGGGGCGCTACGGCACTATGTTGGTGCTCCGCACGCTGTCCTTCATGGTGGTGCCGAACGCGGTCGCGCTGGCGAACCGCGAGTTCTTCGACAGCCTGACCGGCGGGGCACAGTTCGGCTGGGGACCGTATACCATCATCGCGCTGCTGGTCGCGATTGCGCTGGCGCGGGCGGTCGCCATCTTTGTCGAGATCGTCATCTTCTTCCTGTCCCGCTTCACGATGGAAACGCTGCTGCGCCGCAATCTGCTGGCGCACATCCTGGACCAGCCCGGCTCCCAAGCGTTGCCAGCCTCGCCGGGCGAGGCGGTCAGCCGCTTCCGTGGTGACGTGGAGGCCATCACGGAGTACATGGTGATGTCGCCGTTCAAGCTGGCACACCTGATCTACGTCCCGGTGGCGCTCTTCGTGATGTTCCAAGTCAACGCGCTCATCACGATTGTCGTGTTTCTGCCCCTGCTGTTCATCATCGTCACAGCCAGCATTGCGACGCGGCGGATTCGGCGGTATCGCCAAGCCAACCGCGAGGCCACCGGCCACGTGACCGGGTTCATCGGCGAGCTATTCCGCATGGTCGAAGCGGTCAAGCTCACCAATGCCGAGGCGCGCGTCATGGGCCGGTTCGATCAGCTCAACAAGACGCGGCTGCACACCACCATCAAGGACCGCATGTTGAGCGCCATCCTGAACTCGCTGTTCGATAACTCGGCCAACCTGGGCACGGCCATCATCCTGATCCTGGTCGGCCAGTCCATGCAAGCCGGGAGCTTCACCGTCGGCGATTTTGCGCTCTTCGTCTACTATCTCCAGCAATTGACGTGGGTGAACCGCAACATCGGCTCGGCCTGGACCGAATACAAGCAGATCGGTGTTTCCGTCGAGCGCCTGCTGACCTTGCTGGGGGACGCGCCACCCCAAAAGCTGGTGGCGCATAGCCCGGTCCACCTGCGCGGCGCGCTGCCAGAGGTGCCATTCGCTCCCAAGACGGCTGCCGACCGTCTGGTCAGCGTGGAGGCATTGGGGCTGACCTATCGCTATCCCGATTCGGGACGCGGCATCGCCGGCATTGATCTCCGGCTGCCGCGCGGCTCGTTCACCGTCATCACCGGCCGGATCGGCGCCGGCAAGACCACGCTATTGCGTGTCCTGCTGGGCCTCGTCCCGAAAGACGCCGGCGAGGTGCAGTGGAACGGCACGCTCGTCGAGGAGCCGGCCACGTTCTTTGTCCCCCCGCGCTGCGCCTACACGGCCCAAGTGCCCCGCCTGTTCAGCGAGACGTTGAAGGACAACATCCTGCTCGGCTTGCCGGAGGACAAGGTGAACGTCCCGGCAGCCCTGCGGTCGGCCGTCCTGGAGCCGGACGTGGCCCAGTTGGAGAACGGTCTCGATACGCTCGTCGGCTCGCGCGGGGTCAAGCTCTCCGGCGGCCAAGCACAACGCGCGGCAGCGGCGCGCATGTTCGTGCGCGATCCCGAGCTACTGGTCTTCGACGATCTCTCCAGCGCCCTCGATGTGGAAACGGAACGGCAGCTCTGGGAGCGCGTCTTTGCCCGTCCCGACGCGACCTGCTTGGTGGTTTCGCACCGGCGGGCCGCGTTGCAGCGGGCCGATCACATCATCGTGCTGAAGGACGGCCAGGTGGATGCAGCCGGCAGCCTCGACGAGTTGCTGGCGACTTCCGCAGAGCTACGGAAGCTATGGCAAGGCGACCGCGGGACGGCAGCGGCGGATGGGGCGGCCGGTCGCGCTGCCAGTTGAGGGCCGACGGCGGTATGCTGAGGGCTGATGACTGAGCGCGGCCGCGAGCGTGTCGTCGTGACCGGCATCGGCGCCGTGACTCCTCTCGGTACTGGCCGCCGGGGACTCTGGGCGGGAGTCAAGCGGGGGCAATCAGCCGTCGGGCCGGTGGCGCGCTTTGATGCGACGCCGTTCCGTTCGCGCCTGGCAGCCGAGATCAACGACTTCGATCCACTGGCCCACCTGGAATCCCGGCAGGCGCAGCGCCTGGACCGCTACGCACAGCTGGCTCTCGTCACTGCGCGGCTGGCCGTAGACGATGCCCGCCTCCACGTGCCGAAAGGACGCCCGCGCAACCGCGCCGGGGTGTATCTGGGTAGCGCTCTCGGCAGTGTGGCCGCCATTGAGGCGCAGCACGCTGCCTTCCTGGCGCACGGAACACGTGCCGTCTCGCCAACGCTGGCGCTGGCCGGCCTCGGTCGCACCGGTGCCACCACCACAGCGATTGACCTCGGCTGGCGCGGTCCCAACCTCACCAACGCCAATAGTTGCGCTGCCGGGGCGGTGGCGATTGGCGAGGCGTTTCGGCTGATCCGTGCCGGCGGTGCCAACGTCATGCTCGCCGGCGGTGTCGAGGCGCCGCTGGCCCCCTTCACGTTCGCCGCCTTTGATCGCCTCAATGCACTGTCTACGCGCAACGACTGCCCCGGCCGGGCGAGCCGGCCGTTTGACATGGACCGCGACGGGTTTGTGCTGGGTGAGGGCGCCTGTATCGTGGTGCTCGAATCGCTCACCCACGCCCGGCGTCGCGGTGCCGACGTGCTCGGCGAGGTCGTCGGCTATGCCCTGATGCACGACGCACACCACCTGACGGCGCCGCGCCCGGACGGACGGCAAGCGGCCCGCACCATCCGCCTGGCGCTGGCCGACGCCGGTCTCAAGGCGCACCGGATCGGCTATATCAACGCGCACGGCAACAGTACGGTATTGGGCGATGCGGCGGAAGCGCAGGCGATCAGGACCGGCTTCGGACGCTACCTGACGCCGAACGCGCTGGTCAGCGCAACGAAGGGCCTCTACGGGCATCCACTCGGCGCGAGCGGCGCTATCGAGACTGCTATCACGGTCGATGCGCTCCGCACGGGTTGGTTCCCACCCACCACGAATCTGAAGCAGCCCGACCCGCAGTGTGCGTTGCCCCTGGTGCCGACCGGCGGCCTGCACCGCGTGACGGACTACGCGCTGTGCAACACGTTCGGCTTCGGCGGTATCAACGCCGGCCTCGTCCTCGCCCGCCCCGGCGCAGGGGACAAGGCAGGCGCCTGAGCGGTATCCCCGTCTCCCCGTCGGGACGGGGGGACCATAGGGGGGCCAGCGCCGCTCATCTACACTTCTATACGAGCGGTAGCCCTACCCCACACTCTGGAAAGGCCAGCACCATGCAGCAAACCGGCACCCTCGCCATAGCGCCGGCGGCCCCGGTATCCGACCGGCTGTTGTCTGCCGACGAGTTCATGGCGCTGCCGCTCAACCTGAAGCTCTACGAGCTAGTCCGCGGTGTGCTGGTGAGGATGCCCATGACCGGCTACAAGCACGGTGAGATCGAGTCCAATATCATGTTCGCATTGCAGCAGCACGTCCGCCCACGTGGATTGGGGCAAATCACCCCAGGCGACGTGATGTTTCGGTTGGAGCAGCATCCCGATACGCTCCGTCAGCCCGACGTGGCCTTTGTGCAGGCGGCCCGGCTTCCTCCGCGCGAGCAGCGACGCTCCTATAGCCCGGTCGTCCCCGATCTCGCCGTAGAAATCCGCTCACCGATCAACACGGCCCAGGAGCTGGACGCAAAAGTCGCCGACTACCTGCGCGCTGGCATGCGGCTGGTCTGGGTCGTTGACCTCGACACCCAAACCGTGACTATCCATGCACCGGGCACTGCGCCGCGCACGCTCTCGGTGAATGACGAAATCACCGGCGATGCAGTGCTCCCGGAGTTCCGCTGCCCGGTCGCCGCCTTCTTCCAGCGCGTCTAGCGCCGGCCGGCGTTGCTGCGAACCGGAGGCCCCGACGTGATTACCGCGCCCGGAGACCCTTGCAAAATCGTCATTCCCCGGTGTGACGATGGGGCCACTTATCCCTCCTCAAGAGGTCAAGTCGGTTTCTCACCCGGTCTGGGAGGTTGAATTTGAGTCGGTCCATTGTCGCACGACCAGGATCGGAAGTACCAATGATTAATCCTGCCGGAGTGTGAGTGAAGTGCTCGCACCACATATCACGCCTGGGATTGAACAAGCGCTCTTGGAAACCTGTTTCAGGGTTGGCTGCAGCCATAGCTCCGCCCTTGGATCGGTTGCAGCGAGGACAACTGTAAGCAAGGTTGGCCGGATCATCGCGGGCTGGGTCATCCGGCGCAAAGAGACTTTTGGGCCTGATATGGTCAGACTCGAATGTGGCCGCCGCTGTGAAATCACTCTCGTGGACGCGACAATACTCACATGCTCCGTCGGCACGCGCCCGAACTTGGGACCGCACCGTCTGCGACAACCTTGACATTAGGCACGGTCGGCCTCGGCGAGATACAGGAGCGCCATAGGATTAGGTCTGCCATTGTCATAGAACGGTTGCGCTTGGGCAGACTGTAGTAATGCCGCTCGTTCTGACCGTTGTAAGAGCTCCTCAATCTCGTGCTCGGATTCGACGGATTGAGGGCTGTCTTGTTGATCGCTGAGTTCTTCGAGTCGCTTCGCATGGTGAGGGCCGTATACCGAGTCAGGGTCCGGCCACTCCACGTCCGTATCCTCAACGGTCACGTCATCGAATCCCGGCCTCTTGTCACCCTTCCACCTGAAATATGCAGCTATCTGTGCGCGAAGGGGCTTTGATATACCGTAGAGATCGTAGACGAGACAATCTACTCGGTAGATGGCACTCTCTGAGAGACTCTCGTGCCCTCTGCCGAGTGAGCATGAGAGCCTCTCAAGTTGCTCAAGAACAGAACGATCTGGCTCAGACGGGACAGGAAATTCCAGACATTCCCCAAGACGAGTGGTAAGACCAGGATTAGCCAATTGCAGCCAACAATTCGCAAATGCACTATTGAATATGGCAGAAATTATATCTAACGTGTATGGTGGTTGAGAGGCTAGAACGTAGAATTGATCACTCGGGTAGATGCCTTCGTAATCAACAGCCGCACGCAGCGGCCATGATGATCCTCCGGTCCGATGCCGGCTAACGAAGACCTTCGGCCTAGCAAAGAGACACTGATGATCACGACGATCCCACTGGATTCGATCTGAATAGTGGAGCCATCTAATGTTGACCTCATCGGGAAGACGGAATGGTAACATACCTCTTCGGCCAGGCAGGTAGGGCTTTCGACCAGGATGCCGATCCTGGCTGATGTCACCTGCTTCGCGAGCAATCCTGCCAGGGATAATCCCCTCAGTATAGTTGCTCCTAGGGATAAAATGCCTCAATGGAGCATTCGGAATAGAGTTGACAGCTTCCTCAAGGCGACGCAAGAGTGGCGGATCAATGGTCCTGTGACAGGACTCAAGCCATTCTGTCTGGGACTCGACCATATCTAGAAGTTGATGTTGACCAGGTTTACGATCAAAGAAGCGCCATAGCACGGGCATCTTTCCTGTTGAAATAGCCTTCGGTCGTCGCCCAGAAATAACTGCGGCCCCAATTCCCCCCTTGGGAAAGGTGCCGGGAGGCAACTCCCATATTTCCAGGATTTCGATCTCGTTCAGAAGTTGCTCACGAAGGTGCCTTGCCCTGGGTTGACTGCCCGATAGGAATGTCTGTGGCACAACTACAGAGATGAAGCCGCCAGGCAAAAGAAGTTGCAGGTAGTGATTGAGGATACGTATAGCTCGCTCCTCTCTCCGCCCCCCTCCTGCGAATGGCAGGTTACCCACTACAACGGATGGCCTCCGCCCTATAGCTTTGATGCCTATTTGCTCAACTGGCATCGTAGTGACTTTCCATTGGGCAGGCTGGGATAACGTGAGGTCAAGAGCAAGCCGTGTGAGTTCGGAGGGAAGCAATTGCTGGTCATTTCCAGCCACTAGGCGTGGGGCGTGCAATCGGAATTTGCCGTCGTTGCTTGGGAGGCTGGCATTGTGGAAACGCTCCAGAGAGGCGACTAGCAAGGAGCCAGTGCCACAGGTGCCGTCCCAGGCTAGCTGCTGCTCATCAGGGATAGTTTCGATAGGAAGAGCCTTCAGCATTGCCCATGCTATATGAGGAGGAGTAGGATAGAGTTTCCAATCTTTGAGTAGACTTGATGGGAGCGCCGAAGCCTGAACAATGCTACTCAACAGTGCGCTATCAATCGTGCACATATTAGCTAGGCCTAGCTTCTGTGCTATCTCCTGGGCCAACTCTTTCGCAATCGCGGGGGGTGACCCACCAAAGCCTGGATAGTGACGTGCAATACGGAGTAGAGCGTTCCCATCAGCACGACTAACATTAGAAAAATCAGACCACTTCTTGTCCAGGGCGATCCGTGCCGCCAGTAGACGCAGTAGCCAGCGAGCGCGTTCTTCTTCACTGGCTCCCAAATGAATCTCTTCAACGGCGCGAACTACATTATTTATATACTTACGAAGCTGCTTCCTTGTGGGTTCGAATGCCCAGTCGAAGAAGCTACTAGGGTTCGAAGATGCTTCGTATAAGGCCATCTGGCGGAAGCGGCGTTTTTGCTGAGAGATGTATGTGGAAGAAACTCTGTCCTTGTGCCGTTGCAAGCTATGTTCGAGATCACCTCGCCGACATGTGAATAGCGGTTCCTGAGAACGCTGCGGATCGGCTATGCCGTTGAGCGGTAGCGACTCCCAGCACTTATAGGTACCGCGTGTGAGAGTGATTAGATATGGAAGCCAGAGATCCTGTGCCAGAACCCTGAGGTGCTTGGAGAGATGCCTTGGCTCATCATCTGGATAAGTACGTACAGCGAGCGCCGACGAAAACTGATCGTATGGTTTCTGCCAAAATGCAACAATAGGCAGTGCATCCTTGGAATTATCTTGAGATGTATGATTGGCCTGGTTCAGCGCAAAGGAGAAGTTCTTCGTAATGGAGTCCTGCTCATACCCCACTGAGGTAAAGGCACTACGAATTTCCTGCACTTCCAGTTCGTCTAGCATGGTCACTGACCTAGACAGTTGCGAACAAGGAGTCTCAGACCCACGCCACATCGTGGCGACGCCCAATTGTACGCGCTGCGCCGGATTCGCACAAGCTATCTTTGCTCGCCACCCGGCGCCGCGACCCGCTGGCCGTCAATGATGACCGTCGTGGCGCGGGAGCGCAATTCGAGCGGGTGGCCGTCGAAGAGCACGATGTCCGCGTCTTTGCCCGGCGTCAGGCTGCCGACGCGGTCGGCTACCCCCATGATCTCGGCCGGCGTCAGTGTGATCGCCCGCAGCGCGTCCCGCTCCGTCATGCCCTCGGCGACGGCCAAGCCGGCGTAGAGGCGCAGGTACTTGCTCGGCAGGACCGGATGATCGGAGCAGATCGCCACCGGCACACCGGCGCCGGCCAGAATACCGAGCGAGGCGAACGACTTCTCCCGCAGCTCGACCTTCATCCGGGCGCCAAAGGTCGGGCCAACGACGCAGGGCACCCGCCGGGCGGCGATCTCCTCGACAATGCGGTGCGCCTCCGTCGCATGCTCCAAGATCACGTCCACCTCGAACTCGGCGGCGATGCGGAGCACCGTCAGAATGTCGTCGGCGCGGTGACAGTGCGCCAGCAACGGGATTTCTCGTTGGAGCACCCGCCCGACCGTCTCCAAGCGCAGGTCGCGGTCCGGGGCTTTGTCCGGGTCTGCGGCGCCCCGCTCCAGCTTTTGCAGATAGACTTGCGCCTGCACCAGCGTCTCGCGGAGCACCGCCGCGACGCCCATACGGGTCGCGGGTAGCTGCTTGCGGTCGCCGTAGACGCGCTTGGGGTTTTCGCCGAACGCCACCTTCAGGCCGCACTCGGCCTTGACGACCATCCGGTCAACGAACCGGCCGGAGGTCTTGATAATAGCGCCGAGACCTCCAACGACGTTCGCGCTCCCCGGCAGCACAACGGCCGTCGTGACGCCGTGCGCCGCGGTGTCGAGTAGCCCCAGTTCCTCCGGGTTGATGCCGTCGAGCGCGCGCACGTGAGGCGTCACCGGGTCGGTGCTCTCGTTGGTGTCGCTGCCCTCCCAACCGACACCTTCCTCGTGGATACCGAGGTGCGTATGGGCATCGAGCATCCCCGGCAAAGCCAGCTGACCGGCGGCGTCTATGACCTCGGCGTCGCTGGGCACAGCCACCCCGTTGCCGACGGCGGCGATGGTCGAGCCATCTATCAGGATCGTGCCCGACCTGATCTCCGGGCCGTCAATGGGCAGAATGTGCGCGTTAGTAATCGCCAACATCGCTACACAGCACCTCGATGAGATCTAGCCGGCGTCAGGCGGGGCGGGAGGTATGCCGCCCCATCCCGAGCCGTTTATGTCAAGTTCGGGTTACGGCAACTTCGCCAGGATGCGCTCGAACTCATCGAGCGAGAATGCCCGGAGGGTTTCCGAGCGCGCGTTGCCCAACGCACCGAGCGCGAGCAGCAAGGCCGCCGCCGTCTCGTCATCGGGCGCTTCGGCAATGGCGATGGCGTCATAGGAACCCATCGTCAGGTACCACGCTTCCACCTTGGCGCCGGCAGCCTCGGCACCTTGGATTGCCTCGCGCACGCGCTGTGGACCATCCTTGATGTTGCGGATGCCCTGTTCCGTGTAGTTGAGCAGGATTACAAACTTCGGCATGTCGCTTCTCCTATCAGTTGCGGTTCCACCACCTGCGCCCCAGTGTGACAATAGGAAGGAGGGCTGTCAACACATACTGTTATACTGCTCGGGCAGTGTCTCCCGGTACGACAGCCGATGGGAGGGCAGCGGGCATGGCAGCGTTTGAGCGGCTTAGTGAGCAAGGGAGCTGAGGAATGACAACGGAAGCGTTTTCGCTGCGTGACGCTCTCCCCGGTCCGGCGCCAGGCGCTTTCGGCCAGGCGCTGGCCCCGGGGCCAGGCATTGCCTTTAGTGCCGAGGGAGCACCACCCGACGATGTTATGTCTGGCATGCTGCCACCAGAGGTGACAGCCCTGGATGGCGGTGGCCGAAAGGCTGTCTACCGCCACCCGCAACTGCCACTCGAACTCGCTGTGACACACCAACCCCTGAGTGGTACCGGTGCGCTCCGCGTGGCCGCCGCCCTGAAGAACGTGGGGACACGGCCGATAGCCCATGTGCGTGACCTCCAGAGCCTGAGGCTGGACTTCGATTGGGGAGTGATCGGTGCGCCGACAGTGCGCGGCCTCAACGGTGGGGTGAATCACTACTTCTTTCCGCCACAGGCGTATGCGGTCTCTGAGCGCACGGTGCTCGGTTATAACCCACGCGGGGTGAGCCTCGACTCGGGCTTCCACGGCCGCTCCTCGCAGGGCCACATCCCCTTGTTCCTGGTGAGCGACGAGGCCAACCAGTCCGGTATCTTCGGGGGCCTGGAGTGGTCGGGTGACTGGCAGGTGCGGTTCTCTCGCGAGGGCCAGACGGCGTTGATGCGCGGTGGCAGTTGGGGAATTGACCTCACGCTGCGGGAGGGCGAGGAAATCCCCTTTGCTCCTGTGCTGCTCGGCTTCTACGAGGGGGACCGTGACCAGGGCGCAAACGCGCTGCGCCGCTGCCTGCTGGAGCACTTTGTGCCGCGCCTTGGTGAGGAGCGGCATCTGCCCCCCACCTACTACCACCAGTTTCACTATTTCACAAACCTCTTCGACGAGGACATCATGCGCGCCCAGGTAGACGTGGCAGCGGAGCTAGGTCTCGAGTACTTCGAGATCGACGCTGGTTGGTTCGTTGGCATCCGCGACCTCGATCCCTCGTTACCCCCAGGTTCACCGGCGGAAGGTGGCTTCTCGGCTGGGGTCGGGAACTGGCTGGAGGTGGACCCGGCTGTCTTTCCCTCTGGTCTCCCCGTGTTCGCCGACTACGTGCGTTCCAAGGGACTGCACTTCGGTCTCTGGTTCGAGCCGGAGCGAGCGTCGCTCACCTCGACGCTGGCCCGCGAGCATCCCGAGTGGGTGCTGCGGATCGAGCCGACCGAGGCCAATCAACACCTGAAGGCGATGGCCACGCCCGAACAGCGGGCGCCCATGGCCACGCATGGGTTGGTTGACTTTGGAAACCCGGAAGTGATCCAGTGGATGCAAGGGATGTTTACGCACATGCTGGAAACCCATGACATCCGCTGGATCCGGTGGGACTTCAACATGGATCCGCGCCTGTACTGGGAAATACGCGATGGGCCTGACCGCCGGGGGATCAGCCAGATCAGGCACATTGAGGGCTTGTATGCCTTGCTGGACTGGCTGCGGGAACGCTACCCGCTACTGTTTATTGACGCTTGCTCGTCGGGTGGGCGGCGCGCTGATCTGGGCTGCCTGCGCCGGGCGCACTCCTGTTTCAGCAGCGACCATACCCAGGACACAGACATTTCCCGCAACCACCTCTCTGGTGGGAGCCGCTTTCTGCCGGCCAACTGGCTTGAAATGAACATCCGCCGGCCTTGCCGCGAAGGTAACCCCTGGGGTGCCATTCCCTACGACGAGGCAGACTATCCTGATAGCGCCTTTCAGGCCCGCTTCGGCGCCACCTTCGGTCTGAGCGACAACCTGGTTCAATGGTCACCGGGACACCGCGAACGAGCGCGAAAGCACTTCGCGGTCTACAAGCAGGTCCGCCATCTGCTGTGGGGTGACTTCTACCCCCTGTTCCCGCTTCCCTCCTCCCTGGATGCCTGGGATGGCTGGCAGTACCACAATCCAGCCACGGGTGAGGGGCTGCTTGTCGTCTTCCGCCTGCGGGCCGACGATGGGGTCCGGCGGGTGGTGCTGCGCGGGCTGGGGGATTCACAGCGCTATATCTTCACTGACCCTTACAGTGCGGAGCAGTACGCGGCGCACACCGGTGACGAGCTGGCTACCCAGGGCCTTCCCATCGCTCTGCCGCGCAATGGCTCGACGGTGCTGACCTACCGGCCGACCTGATCCTGGTCAGGCCATCGCATGGCTGAAACTGGCCGTGTCCACTCCAGCCCAGGCCAGGACCCTGGGCGGCTCCGGCGTGCGGGCTGCGTCACTATCCCCTTCGCCAGTCGGCCCGCAGGCGGCCAGCGCCCCGGCTAGTGCAATGCCGTTGGCCCCTGCTCATTCTGACAGACCTCGGCCGCGCGGTCATGCTCACCTCCATTCACCATCTGGATAGGCGACCTGTTGAGGCGAGTCAATGCGTGTTTTGCCAGATCATGGTAGGCGTGTATCAGTGAGAGAAGTGAACCAGGATCGAAGGAGAAAACGCACCGGCCACCACGTCTAATGTGGTGGCCGATGCACACAAGCTACGGCTAGCGGGCCTCGAGCGGCTCTTTGTCTCCCGCTCTAGTTCCCAGCCTAACGTGCCTCCCAGAGTTGCTGGATGCGGGCCATCATCTCTTTGGGGGTGATCTCTTGCCTGAGCACCCCCATCACGCCGGGCCAGAACGCCGCATGCACCTTCGATGGCAGGATGACGTCCAAGGACCAACCGAAGCCCGTTTCCCTCGCGTCATGGATGATCTCGAGCGCCCTGCGCTGGCCTGGCGAGATGTTGTAGTCCCCGACCCGGAACGGCACGGGCGGAATCTGGAACGTGGTCTCGATCCAGGCCTTCTGCGGCTCGGGCGCGAACAGGAAGTCCAGGAAGGTCGCCGCCTGCTCGTGCAACCGACTCTGCGACCAGACGCTGTGGCCGCCGCCCGAGCCCCCGGCCAGGTTGGATTCGAGCGGCTGGGTGCCAGTGGGTGAGGGCAACCCGGAGAACTCGAAGGCGAACTCCCCCTGCGACTCGTTCGCCTGCTGCTGCATCCACCCAACGCTCCAGGTACCGGTAGCCCACATCCCCACTTTGCCCGAGACGAAGGAGGCGCCCATCGGATAGTCGGGATCGCCCTCATCAGTGGGGTTGGGAGGCAGGTAGCCACGACGCTGCAGGTCCAATATGACCTCAGCCGCTTTGATCGGATCAGCGCTATCCCACCGCTTGTTGCCGGCGACGATATCGTCCACAATCTCCTTGCCGCCGATGGCGGCCAGGGTGAGGCTATAGAGGTGCCCGTAGTTCCAATGCGCTTGCTCCGCAATCGGCATGACCTCGGCGTTCAGGAGCGTCTGCGCGGCCGCCATGAGGTCGTCCCATGTCGAGGGAATCTGCAACCCATGCTTCTCGAACACCTTCGCGTTGTACCACAAGGCGATGAACTCCATCTCGTGCGGCACGCCGTAGAGCCTTCCGTTGAAGCGCGCCTGTTCCCTCATCCACCGGTAGATCCGGTTGAGATTGGGCTTCTGCGAGTAGTAGCGGTCCAGGGCCAGCGGCAGTCCCAGCTCGACCAATCGCGCCTGCTGCCAGGCGGTCACATTGACTGAGTAGACATCCGGTGCGATGCCGGCAGCAGCAGCAGCGATCAGCACATCATCGTTGCTCTTCCCCTCCGGGCGCGCCGGTCGACTCCGCGTGAGCTGGATCTCGGGGTGCATATCCGCGAACAGCGCATCGAGCTTGGTCCACAAGTCTGCGCCGCGACCAACGCTCCCGATGGTTGGCCCGGTCCAGGCCACCAACCTGGACGCCTTCCTCTCGACCACCTTCTCGACCACCTTCTCGACGATCACCGGCTTCTCGACGACGACCGGCTTCTCCTTCTCGACCACGATAGTCTGACCGGCGGCCCCGGCCGCACCCTTAGCGCCGGTCGTGCCGGTCGCGCCACGCTCACCCTGCGCGCCCGCTGGCCCCGCTGGCCCCGCTGGCCCTTGGACATAGCGCACCTCAATTTCACCGCAGGCCGCCGCCAGCAAACCGCCCAGTGCGGCTGCGGCGCCACCCAGGTACCGTCTGCGAATTACGCTGGCCATTGGCACTCCCTCCTACCGGTTCTCCCCCGAGTGGGGGCTGCCGCTCGCCTTACCTGGGTCCCCTGGCGCCCGGCGAGCGAGGAGACGCTGCGGCCATAATACCTATCTATTGATTTATGCGCAAAGCCTCTGTATTACCAGCACTATTCACAATATGTATGTATAACCGACAAGAAGGGCTGTCAACACATACTGCTACACTGCTTGGGCAGTGTCTCCCGGTACGACGGCCGATGGGAGGGCAGCGGGCATGGCAGCGTTTGAGCAGCTTAGTGAGCACCTGTACCGCTACGAGGACACCTGCGCGGTCTACGTCGTCATCAATCCCGACGAACCGGACCATGCGACGCTGGTGGACTTCGGGGACGGCAGCATCCTCGCGCAGCTCGGCGAGATCGGCGTCCGGGAGGTGGACTGGATTCTGCATACGCACCACCACCGCGATCAATGCCAGGGCGACTGGCGCGCCGCCGAGCGCGGCCTCCCCATCGCGGTGCCGTCCCACGAGCGGCATCTGTTCGATGATGTCGAGAACTTTTGGCAAAACCGGCGCATCTTCCACCTGTACTACGTCCGCAACACCTACTTCACGCTGACGGAAAGCGTGCCCGTGGCAGCGGAGTTGACCGACTACGAGCGATTCCCGGCCAGCGGCTACGAGTTCTTCGTCCTGCCCACGCCGGGGCATACGCTCGGCTCGGTGACGCTGTTGGCCGAGATAGACGGTCGCAAGGTGGCCTTCAGCGGGGACCTCATCCACTCCCCCGGTAAGGTCGTCACCTTCCACGACCTCCAATATCAATACGGCGCCACCGACGGCGTGGACTTTGCGCTGGTGTCGCTGCACCATCTGCGTAACCAAGGCCCACAGCTGCTCTGTCCCTCGCACGGCGAGGTGATGGCGGACCCGGAGGAGGGCTTGGCGGCGCTCCAGGCAAAGCTGCGAGGTTGGCTGGACTTCTACAGCTTCGGCCAGGCCGGCTCGACACTCGACGAGCAGTTCCTGGAGGTCACGCCCCACGTCGTCGAATGTACCTCCTCGACGAGCCAGTTCTACGCCATCATCGCGGACAGCGGTCAGGCGCTGTTCGTGGACTACGGCAGCGCCAGCGGCAACTACTTTGGGCAGTTCAATGCCGGCTACGGCGGCGGCGACCGGCTGCGCTTCGTCGAGCACGGCCTAGATACGCTGCGCACGCAGTGGGGCATGCAGCGCATTGCGGTGGCCATGCCATCGCATATGCACGACGACCATCTCAACGGCTTTCCCTACCTGCAACGGCATCATGGCACGCAAGTCTGGGCCTACGAGAACATGAAGGACATCTTGGAGCACCCGCAGGGCCACCTGCTCGGCTGCACGAACGCCGAGGCGATCCGCGTTGACCGCACCGTCGGCGATTGGGAGGAGGTGCGCTGGGAGGACTTCCGCCTGACTGCCATCCATTCTCCCGGCCACACCGAGTACCAGATGGCCTTGCTGGCAGAGATTGACGGCAAGCGAGTAGCGTTCACCGGCGACAACTACTTCAAGGACCAACTCCCGGACGGCGCGGTGCGTATCCGCCACAACGTGATCTATCGCAACCACGTCGAGAAGGATAGCCACCTGCGGGCGGTCGAGAAGCTCCTGCGTTTCGAGCCGGAGGTGATCGCCCCCGGTCACGGTCCAGCGTTCGACGTGACTCGCGCCGATCTGGAGCATTACGCCCAGCGAATGCGGATGCAGCAGGAGCACTGGGAGGACCTGATCGCCGGCGAGACGAACTACGGCCTGGACCCGGCCTGGGCAGCGATCTACCCCTATCAGTCGCGGGTGACGCCAGGCGGCGCCTTCACTATCGAGGTGCGCTTGCGGAACTACGGCGCTGCACCCACGTCCGCCAGCGTCGCGCTCCAACTGCCGCGGTCCTGGGAGCCGGATGCAGAGTCCCGTCAACTGGACGTGGCTGCAAGCGGCAGCGGCGTGGCGTGCTTCACCATCCACGTGCCGGCCGACTTCACCTGGCCGTACCCGCGTCTGGCCATCGCCGCCGACGTGACCGTAGACGGACGGCAGCTGGGGCAGATCACCGAGGCCGTGGTTGATGTGACGCCACAGGACGGTCCGGCCGGCTACGGCACGGGGATGCACGGCGCCAACAGCTAGTTCCGGTCATCACGACACCTGCCCGCACGGTTGCGTCTATTGTTATGCCGTGCAACATAGAGAGAGGGCACGGCGGTGATATGTCGCGCCCCAGGAGTGTTCCAGTGCGTGAGCGACGCATTGTCATCGTCGTGTGGGATGGCCTGCGGCCCGACCTCGTCACCCCGGCGGTGACTCCTACCCTCGCCGCAATGGCCGAGCGCGGCATCTGGGTACGCAATAGCTACTGTGCCTATCCCAGTGAGACACGAGTCAATTCCACGTCGTTGGCGACCGGCTGCTCTCCGGGGCGGCATGGCATCGTCGGGAACAGCCTGTACGTGCCGGAAGTTGACCCGCGCGGCGCGGTCGTGACCGGCGACGACGCGACACTGACGGCTATTGCCGAGCGCGACCCGCCGCTCGTTGCCGTGCCCAGCCTGGGTGATTACCTCGCCGAGGCCGGCAAGTCCGTTGTTGTCGTGAGCAGTGGGTCTCCCGGTTCGGCCTGGTTGAGCAATCCCCGTTCCCAGGACCATCTCTACAACCGAGCGCTGATACGACCGGCCGCGGCCCAGGCTGCCGTGGCGCAGTTCGGGCCGGTGCCACCGGATTCGTACCCGGCGACCGGCCGGCTCGACTGGCAGGCGCGGGTATGCACTGAGCACGTCTGGCCAGTCTTGCGCCCCGAAGTGACGATCTGCTGGCTGACCGACCCGGACCACACGCAGCATCGCTGCGGCTTGGGTGCGCCCCAGTCGCTCAATGCCCTCCGAGGCTGCGATGCCGTCTTCAGCCGACTGCTGGCGTCGCTGGACACGCTCGGCTGGCGAGATCACACCAACGTCATCGTCACATCGGATCACGGCTTCACCACGCGCCGGCCGCAGTACGAGATAGACCCCATAGCGGCACTCGCATCCGATGGTGTGATCGTCAGCAGCGGGGCCATCTATCTGACGAGCGAGTCCACCGACCGAGCAGCAGCTATCGTCCGGACTTTGCAGGACCATCCCGCGGTCGGCGCCATCTTTGCTGCCGATGACGGCCCGGCAGCGGGACGGACCGGCACGCTGCCTCTCTCGATGGCGTGGGGTGGTCGGCTGCACCGTCGTCGTCCTGACATTCAGTGCTCACCCGTGTGGTGGGATGACACGAACGAGTATGGCGTGCCCGGCTACGCTGCCGGGCCGGCCGGAGCCGGCCATGGCTCGACCTCGCCGCGCGACTTGCGTAATACCTTCATCTTGGCCGGCCCAGACGTGCGTAGCGGGACGACGAGCGACGTCCCGGGCGGGCTGATTGACGTGGCGCCAACGGTGCTCGCCATGCTGGGCTTGCCGGTGCCGGCTACGATGGATGGTCGGGTATTGACCGAGGTGCTGCGGCCCGGAGTGGTCGCAGGAGCAACCGGGCCAACACCGGAGCCGCAGTCCGAGACTGCCAGCGCGTCGGCCGCGATGACCACCGGTGGTAGCTATCGGCAGTGGCTGCGCCGCGTGCGCGTCGGCAAGACCTGGTATCTCACAGCCGCCGGCGCCGAGCGCGACTAGCGGCACGTCCCAACGTGGTATGGTGAAGCTATCTGCCGGTACGTTGCCTCGACTCAGCAGGCCAGGAGGACACACCATGGCTGCGACCCTTACCGCGCCGCCAGCGCCCGCAGCGCGGGCCACCCTCACGCCGGATGATCTGCTCGCACTGGAAGCCGAGCACGGCGCACAATACGAGTTGGTCAACGGCGAGTTGAAGGAGCGAGGGATGCCGAATCCAGCGCATGCACTGATCGGAGGGAGAATATCCTTGCGACTTGGCTCGCATATCGAAGGCACAGATCGCGGCGTGGTCTTATTGGACTGTAGCTTCACTCTTCAAGATGATCCGGTGAGGATACGCATCCCTGACATCTCCTTCATAGCAACTGCACGTATACCTGAAGGATGGTTCCGCACCAGCTCCATTCACGGGGCGCCCGATCTGGCCGTCGAGATCGTCTCGCCGACCGACAAGGCCAGTGAGTTGATGCTGAAGACTGCCGACTACCTCGCTGCCGGCACACAGCAGGTATGGATCGTGGAGCCGACCACGCGCACCGTAGCCGTCTACCGGCCGGGCGGCGCGGCGCGAGTCTACGGCGCGGACGACACGCTCGATGGCGGCGACCTGCTACCCGGCCTCGCGCTTCCTGTTGCTGACCTGTTCGACTATGGCGTGCCGGCTACGTCCCGCGCAGAGTAGCGCGAGCTTGCTGCCGGTAGCTGGCGGCAGCAAGCTGTCCGTCCGGTGGCAGAGCGGCGTCGGAGTACACGGACCGTTGAGGGAACGACCACCGATGCTTGACCGCGCCATCACGTACAACTTCGAGTACGACCGCAAAGTGCGGGTCGGCTTCATCGGTTGCGGCGGCCATGCCTACCGCAACATCTTCCCCACGTTCCAGTACGCGCCGGTGGACCTCATCGCCGTCTGCGACTTGCAGCCGGCGCGCGCCGCCGCCTTTGCGCGGCAGTTCGGCGCCCGCCGCACCTACACGGACCACCGCGAGATGCTGGCCCGCGAGCAGTTCGATGCCGTGTTCATCGTTGCCGGCTACGACGAGCACCATCGGCCCCGCTATCCTCAACTGGCAATGGAGTCAATGCAGGCCGGCCTACACGTCTGGATCGAGAAGCCGCCGGCCGCGTCGCTCGCCGAAGTCAAGGCGCTGCGGACCGTCAGCCGTGCCAGCGGCCGGTTTGTGTCGGTCGGGTACAAGAAGATGTTCTTCCCGGCCATCGCCAAGGCCCGCGAGATCAGCCAACGACCCGAGTTCGGGCCACCTACCTCGCTGGCGATCAGGTATCCCCAAGAGCTACCCCCGCCGGAGTCCCGCTCGGATGACCGCGCCATGCAGGATTTTCTCGATCACTTCTTCCATCCGGCCTCGATTGTGCATTCGATCATGGGGCCGGTGACGACCGTCAGCTATCAGCGGGAACCGCGCACCGGCGGCAGCGTGAGCACGCTGACCTTTGCCAGCGGCGCGGTGGCGACGATGCATCTGGCCGGCAGCCACTCGTGGTCGGGGCCACTGGAGCGGCTGGAGATCGTCGGCGAGGGCGCGTTTGTCGTCGTCGAGAACGGCGTCAACCTCCGGTACTACCGATCCGGCGCCCGGCGCGGACAGGGCGGGTACGGGCGAGCCGCGAGCTACATCGGAACGGACGCGGAAAGTCCGGTCGTCTGGGAGCCGGAGTTCTCGCTCGGCCAGCTCTACAACAAAAACCTCTTCCTGCTGGGCTACGTGGCGGAAGTGCTGTACTTCTGCGAGTGCGTGCTAGAGAACCACCCACCCCAGCTCGCAAACCTCGACGACACGCTGGCGATGATGCGCTGGTACGAGTGCTATCGGCAGCCGGCCGGGCAGGTCATCACGATTCCCGAGCACCGGGCAGTGTCAGTGACCAGCAACTAGGCCCCCTATGGTCCCCCCGCTGCGGCAGGGGGAGCAACTGTGTTGCCGGTCAAGCCGTGGCGCTGGTTCGGGGCCGCCAGGGGGCCTGATCCCGGAGCATCGCATTCAGCATCGTCAGCAGCTTCCGCATGCACGCCACCAGCGCCACTTTCTTCGCCTTGCCCGCCGCGCAGAGCCGCCGGTAGAACGCCTGTATCGGCCCTGGGTAGCGGGTGGCGGTCAGGGCCGCCATGTACAGAGCCGCCCGCACGACCCCGCGCCCGCGCCAGGTGCCACTGTCCCGGTTCAGCGGGGCCACCCCGACCAAGGTCGCCACCTGCTGGCGTGATAACGTGCCCAACTCCGGCAACTCGGCCAACAGCGTGCGGGTGAGCACTGGCCCCACCCCCGGCACCTGGCGCAGCAAGACTTCCTGTGCCCGCCACAACGGGCTCGCCTGGAGGGCCGCATCCAGGTCGGCGTCCACGCGGGCCAACTCCCGCTGCAGCCACCGGATGTGGACTTCGATGTGCCGATACACGTGGCGCACCAGCCTCCGCCGGTTTTGCTCGGCCGTCAGTTGCTGAACCACCTGGCGCCGGCGCGTGAGCAGCGCGGCTAACTCTGCGGTCTGGGGCGCAGGGAGTGGGCAGACCGGCGGTGCCGAGGGTGCTCGCCGCCTGCTGCTCCAGCCTGCCGGTCGCTTCCAGCACGATCAGGGCCGGGGGCTGCGTAGCTACTCTGCTCCTTGCCACTCGGTATGGAAGATGCCGGGCGTGTCGGTGCGCTGGTAGGTGTGTGCCCCGAAGTAGTCGCGCTGTGCCTGGATCAGGTTGGCGGGGAGCCGTTCCTGGCGGTAGCTCTCGTAATAGTCGAGCGACGCGCTCAGGGCCGGGCAGGCGATTCCCTGTCCGCGGGCCAGCGCCACGACCTCCCGCAAGGCGCCGATGCGCGCAGTTACTTGCGCGGTCAGCGGCGGGTGCAGGAGCAGGCTGGTCAGGTCGGGTGTAGCGAGGAAGGCGGCCTTGATCTGGTCCAGCAGAGCCGCGCGGATGATGCACCCACCCTTCCAGATGCGGGCCACCTCCGCGAGGTTCAGGCCAAAGCCGTACTCTTGCGAGGCCTCGCGGAGCAGCTTCATCCCCTGGGCGTAGGTGATGATCTTGGCCGCGTAGAGCGCCGCCCGGACCTGCTCCGTAAAGTCGGAGCCGGCTGCTGCCGCCGTTCCGTTCGGCGGACTGCCGAGGACCTGCGCGGCCCGCACGCGCTCGTCCTTGCGGGCGGAGATGTTCCGCGACCACACGGCCGCGTCAATCGTCGGGATCGGCACCCCGAGGTCGAGTGCATCCTGCGAGGTCCAGCGCCCGGTGCCTTTCTGCCCGGACGTGTCGAGGATGAGGTCAACGAGCGGCTGCCGTGTCTCCGGATCGGTGTAGCGCAGGACCGTTGCCGTAATCTCGACGAGATACGATTGCAGCTCGGTCTCGTTCCACCGCGCGAACACGGCCCCGATTTCCGGCGCCGTCCGGCCCTCCAACCGACGCAGCAGCTCATAGACTTCGGCGATGAGCTGCATGTCGCCGTACTCGATGCCGTTATGCACCATCTTGACATAGTGACCGCCGCCACCCTCGCCGATATAGGTCACGCACGCGCCATCGTCGTCGGTCTGGGCCGCGATCTTGGTCAAGATCGGCGCCAGATGGTCGTAGGCCGCGCGTGGCCCGCCAGGCATCAGCGACGGCCCGTTGAGCGCGCCCTCTTCACCGCCACTCACGCCCATGCCCACGTAGTACAGGCCGTCCGGCGCCAGCTCCGTGCCGCGGCGGATGGTGTCCTGGTAGAACGAGTTGCCCCCGTCAACCACAATATCGCCAGCGGTCAGCAGGGGACGGAGTTGTGCGAGCACGGCATCCACCGGCCGCCCCGCCTGCACCATGAGGATGATCGTCCGCGGTCGTTCGAGCGAGCCGACCAACTCCTCCAGCGTCTCGGCGCCGCGAATAGCCGCGCCCCGCGCCGGCCCGGCCAGGAACTCTGCGGTGCGCTCGGTCGTGCGGTTGTAGACCGTGACCGTGGCGAAACGTGCGATATTACGGGCCAAGTTCTGGCCCATCACGGCCAAACCTAGCAGCCCAATCCGACTTTTGCTCATCCCTGAGTCTCCTCCATGCGTTGCTGTGCTATTAGCGTGCTGTTGACGCGGCCACAACACCGCCTCGCGCTGCACCGGCGCCCGTCAGTGGACGGTATCAGCCGATCAGAGCGCGAGGCAAGGTGTGGGGGCAGGCCGCCCCCCTATGGTCCCGCCGTTGCGACGGGGGGACGGGCAGCGGCGCCGCGCGGGCACCCGCAGCGGCCGGGTGCGCCTTCCCTCCCCCGTCCCGACGGGGGAGGGCCAGGGTGGGGCCAGCCCGCCCCCCATCAGCGCAGGCCGAATAGCTCCGTGTCCACGCCGGGGGAGTAGTGGGCCAGCGGGGCTGTCTGTGGTACGTCCAGGCCGGCAGCGCGGAGCATCGTCTCGTCCAGCGACTCGACGGTGGCTCGGTAGAGGGCAAACGGAGGGTGGTGGACCTGGCCGACGCGCAGGCCGCGGGCGCCGCAGTCCGTGTAGAGCAGGTACCGCTCGACCAGAAAGTGCTCCAGCGTCCCCGGTTGTGCTGCGCCGACGGGGGCGCCGACCCGACAGCGCGCCGCAAGCTGCGCCGGGACCGGTCCCGGCACGAGCCGCCGGCTGCGGAACGCCATGGTGCGGCCCTCCCGTTGCCGCCGCACCGCCGCCATGTGGTAGGGCAGCCGCCAGCCGAGGCGCCCGGCGATCACGGCCAGCGGGTGTGTGGTATCGAGGCTGAAAAACCAGACGCCCGGCTCGCGCCCGTCCCGATGCACGTAGGTCCGCAGGTTCAGCGTGTGCAGGCGCGTGAGTGCCGGCATGGACGGTAGCCAGCGCAGGCGCACCTCCGGCATCGTGAGCGCGATCAAGCCTACATACGCGCGGTCTTGGAAGGTGTCCACGACCAGCGGTGCGGGTAGCCGCGCCTGGAGCGCCTCCGCCGGTACGGCCCAATGGAAGAAGAGCACTTGCCGCCACCGCTGCCGCGCCACACTCGGCCCAGCCGGGCGGCGCGTTGGCGTCAGGAGATCAATCGTTGCCGCGTCTCGCTGTGTTGCTGGCACCATGCGCTCGACAGAAGTAGCAATCAAGGTACAGGGCGGTAGACGACCGGTAGCTGCGCGACATCGGTGATGCTGGGGTCGGTGTGGTGCGCGATTTGGACACTGCCGGTGCCGCAGTCACCGAACTGGTCGCACGAGATGGTGCCGATGATGCCTTGAAAACCGGCGGTGCCGGTCAATGCCGCCCGGAGCACGGCGCGATCAATGGAGAGCGTCGCGCCGTCGGCAACGGCGACCGTCTCAATGGCCCGGAGCAGGAGCGTGGTCGCATCGTAGGCGTGGGCCAAGTAGGCCGACGAGGGCAGCTCGCCGTACCGGTCCTGATAGGCGGCGACGAGCGCGGCGTTGCTCTTGCCGGTCGTCTCGTTGATGTTGCCGTCGAAGCGCAGGTCGGGGCCGGGCAAGTAGATGCCGGCGGACTCCGGGACGGCGAGGAACCTGGATACGAGCAGGGCCGCGCCGCCGATCAGCGTCACGTCATCCAGACCGGCGATGGCGCCGAGTTGCCGAACGACGTGGGTGCCCTCGGCCGGGAAGAGCGGGAAGAAGAGGCCGTCAGGGCTGCCGGCGGCGATCTCGGTCAGGACGGGGATCATGTCTGTGTCGCCTTTGGCGATGGCGGTGATGACGGTTGCGCCGCCAAGTGCCCGGAACTCGGTGGCAAAGGCGCCGGTGAGTCCGGAGGTGTACGGATCGCCGTCATGGATGGCGGCCATCTTGCGGAGGCCTAGCTCGTTGTAGGCAAACTGCGCGACGGCCCGCGCCTGGTAGAGGTCGTTGTTGGCGGTCCGATAGTAGCCGGGGTGATAGTTCGAGCCGGCGTGACCGTGGAGGTCGGAAGTGAGCGAGGGCGAGGTAGTGGAGGGCGCGACCATCACTAGCCCGGCCTTGCTGATGATCGGCGCGGCGGCGGCGGCAGCGACGGAGCAGGAAGTGCCGATGACCCCGACAACCGGCCGCTGATCGGCAACTACGGACTCGGCGGCAGCCCGGCCCGCTGCCGCGGCGCATTGGGAGTCGAGACCGGCGCCCATCGAGACGGCGTGTCCGTGTATTGGCCCGTAGTCGGCGAGGGCGAGGGCAACGCCGCGCTGGTTCGGAGTGCCAATGCCTGACCCGCCGGTGAGGGCGTTTATCGAGCGGATGTGGATCGCCGCGCCGGGCGCGACCATCACGGACCCTAGGTCCGGTTGGCCCTCCCAGTCGAACTGCTCCGTGTTGAGTCGCGCTTGTAGCCCGTTCGGTCCGTTGATCCAGGTGCGGTAGCCGTCGGTGAAAGCCGCTCGGTGATCGGCGGCACGCAGCACGAGCAGACCGCCGGTGGTCTGCTGCAGGACGTCACCATTCTCAGGATTGACGTGCGGGTTTTCGAGGCAGGCGCCAACCGTGTCCGCCCCCTCCGCCGCCTCAATCAAGGCCCGGAGCGTGGTGAAACCGGCGTCCAACTGGCAGTTGGCCGCGACGGCCGTCGGCACGGCGAACACGAACAGCAATCCGGCGGCGATGAGTGCAGCAAGCCGCTGTTTCATGGTATCCGCCTCCCTGTCCGTAGATGTAGCTGTGGGTGGCGCAGCATTTCACGGACGATGCCTACGGAAATGACCGGGCACAGTCAGCGGTGCCTAGCCCCTGCCGTAACCGGATCATCGCTGTGTTCGGCGCCACATCCTGATCGCCGTGGAAACCGCCAGCAGCGGTACCGTCACATCAATCAGAATCCACACCAACGGATTGTCGTTTGCAGGGTCAGCGAACTGAAAACCGAACCAGTTGGAGAGCAGCGCGATGAGCAGCGCCACCGAGTAGTAGATGATGACGTTCGTTTCCAGGTAATCCCGGGTGATCGTTTGATCCGCCGACCCAGAGCCGAGCTGGCGCTTTCTAGCGATGGCCACGAGCAGGACGAAGACCATGGCGACGACCATGAGTGGGTCCAGGATCATCCACACGGTAGCCCCAGCGCCCGCCAGCGTGGGGTCGTAAAACTGGGTAAGCAGGAAATTCACGGGCACCGCCACACCCACCAAAAACACGTACACCGCTACCAGCCGCACGAGCACAGCAACCATCGTACCCCTCCCCCATCGGCGCTGAGAACCCGGCGTGCTTGACGCCTGAACACGCCTCGCAACCTACGCAGGGGATGATACACGAAAGCCGCCCGCTGGTTCACGGCCGCACCTAGCGCGTGCCGAGGTACTGGACGTGGCCGGAGCCGGTGATGTCCTGGCTCACCTGCGGCTGTCCGTAGTAGCTGATCCGGCCGCTGCCGTTGAGGCGGGCTGCGAGCGTGTTGCTGGCCCAGACAAGGGCCGTGCCTGAGCCGTTGACCCGCACCCGGGCGGTCTCGGTCTCGGTCCCGGCGGCGTCATACGTGCCGGAGCCGTTCACGGTGACGTACTGCTCCTCGATCTGCCCGGTCAAGCGGACCCGGCCGGAGCCGCTGATCTCCACCACCAGCCGCGGGGCATTGATATTGGTCGCTTCGATGGCGCCGGCGCCGTCCAGCTCCAGGCTCCGGAGACGGGGTGCCGTGAGGTGGAACGTCAACGGCTGCGTGGGGGCGTAGCCACCGACGGTGCCCGCAAACCCGAGACGCAGGGTGAAGTCGTCTACCTCGGCTCGCACGTACTCCAGCAGGTTGTCGTCCACCTCGACGACCAGGGACGGCGCTTCTCCCTGAGTGACGAACACGCGCGTATTGCCGGAGACGGCGACTTGACCGAAGCTCCTGATGTCTCTGGTCTCGGAGCGGATGTTCCCTGAGCCGTGGATGCCGCCGAGGCCGGCAACGTTGCACGCCGTCAGGGTGAACGCGGCGAGGCTACCGAGTGCCACAGTGCGACGTTTCATGGCTGGGAGTCTCCTTGAAGTGCCGTAGCCCCCACCCTGGCCCTTGTATCTTAGGGAGTGGTAGTCATGGTGGCTACCCGGGCGTGACAGACCGAATGGCCCTCGGTCCACCAAGACCGTGGGGGAGCGCGGGTCGTCACGGCTGGCGGTTC
>DAOUJP010000029.1:0-158060 GCA_034422515.1 Chloroflexota bacterium
CGTGGGGTCGCTCATGACCCGGTGCCCTCGGCTGGGTGGCGGTGCCACCGTGGTTGACTAGCATGATGATGCGAGTGGGTCCCTGCCGGGCGGTGCCCGGTGCTCCAGGAGGGACTTGCAACTGCCAATCCCCGTCAATAGGCACATATCAACGGGGGTGGGGGAAAGACAACGGCCGCGCCAGTGGCCGCGCCAGTGGCCAGTGGTCAGTGGTCAGTGGGGGAGGCCGGGCGGACCTACCCCCAACCCCCCTCCCTAAAGGGAAGGGGCTAGAGTGTCGCGGCGCGGGGGGCGGGTGGGGCTGCCCACGGCCGATGCCGATTTAGCACTCGCAGTTGATCGCGGTGCCGGGCTGCGGCTGGTTGCCGGCGGTGGCGTAGCCGTCTCGCTTCCACCAGTCTAGGCCGCCGATCAGTTCGCGCACCTGGAAACCCAGCGTCAGCAGCTTCAGCGCCGTTTTCGTCGAGGCATTGCAGCCGATGCCGTCGCAGTAGCAGACGTAGAGCTTCGATTTGTCGAGCGATTCGGTGGAGTTGAAGCAGATTTCCTTGTGAGGGAGGCTGAGTGCGCCGGGGATATGCTCTTGAGCGTAGGCAGCGGCGGAACGACCGTCAACGATGATGATGGGTTCGTTCTTGCCCAGAGCGTCGTAGAGGTCCCAGGAATCCATTTCGTAAGCGAGCTTGCGCTGGTAGTGGTTGAACTGGTCGATGCTCACGGTGTTTTTCCTTCATCGGCGGTTTGAGTTGTCGAAACCGTGGCCGGCACCGCGCTGCACACTCGCGCCTGCCGGGCCGGAAAGGGTGCGCGGGGAAGACGGTCAGGCGATTGTGCTGCAACACTACTGTAACGGCGGCGGTGTCACGGCGTCTTGAAGAGCTAAGGGTACAATGGCTGGCCGCATAGGACTGTAAGATCAACGGTGCCGTATTGGCCGTAAAGGGCGAGCCTAGTGTTCCACTGCTAAGGAAGGATGCACATGATGGACTATCGGCGGCTGGGACGCACGGGACTCACCGTGTCCGCGATTGGCTGCGGCACGTGGGAGTTGGGTGGGCGCGAATGGGGGGAGATCGGCACCGAGGACGCGCTGGCCGTGCTGCGCCACGCCTACGACCAGGGCGTGACGTTCTTCGATACCGCCGACCAGTACGGCGGCGGTCGTAGCGAGCGACTGCTCGGCACGGTGTTCGGTGGACAGACGGACGTTGTGATTGCGACCAAGGTTGGCTTCCCGCTGGAGTCAGATGGGTGGTTTGTCCGGCGCGGCGAGCCGCCGCAGTTCAATAGCAGCCGGGCCTATATCACCGCGGCCGTCGAAGGCTCGCTGCGGCGGTTGCGGCGGGAGGCGATTGATCTCTATCAACTCCATCAGGCGCCGCCGCCGGAGCAGTGGGACGAGGCGTTTGCCACTTTGGAGGACCTGAAGCGGGTGGGCAAAATCCGGCATTACGGCGTCTCGGTGGATGTGGAAACCGGCTTGCGTGTGCTGCGGGAAACCGGGGCGGAGTGCTTGATGTTCGTCTACAACCTGCTCACGCCAGAGCCGGAGGCCGAGCTATTGCCGCTGGCAGAGCGAAACGGCGTGGGGGTGATTGCCCGCACACCGCTGGCCTCGGGCTTCCTCACCGGCGAGGTCACTGCGGCGACGCAATTCGGTGCGGGCGACTATCGCGGCCTCTGGCCAACTGAGCGGCGTGAGCATGAGGCGGCGCGGGCCGCCGCGTTCGACTTTCTCGCTACGGAGGCGCGCACGCCGTCGCAGGCGGCGCTGCGCTTTTGCCTCGCGCATCCGGCCGTGTCTAGCGTCGTGCCGGGGATGATGAGTGTGGAGCAGGCGGCCGATGGTGTGGCGGCGCTGGCGGCCCCACCGCTCTCGGCAGCGGAGTTGGAGCGGGTGCGCGCCATCCGGTCTAGCTGGGAGTGAGCGCCGGGGTGGCGCTAGACGAGGTGGGGCACGACGCCGAGGCCCGGACGGTCCGGGGGGGTGAGGCGGCCCTGCTCATGGGTGGCGCCGCTGAACGGGTCGGCTGCGAGGAGCAAGTGACCGTCGAGGTCCGCATAGTCCAGCCAGGGTAGCAGGTGGGTGGCGGCGGTGATTGCCAGGGAGCTTTCCACCATGCAGCCAACCATCACCTGTAGCCCGTGCGCGCGCGCAACCTCGATGAGGTGGCGGGCGGGGCGCAGACCGCCGCACTTCATCAGCTTGATGTTGATGCCGTCGCAGGCCAGGGCAATGCGGGGCACGTCTTCCGCCACAACACAGCTCTCGTCGGCGATCAGTGGCAGTGGCACGTGGGCATGGACGTGGGCCATCCCCGCGAGATCGTGCGCCGCTACCGGCTGCTCCAGGAGTTCGACGCCGGCCGCAACGAGGTCGGGGCCGAGCTGCACGGCCTCTTGCGGCGACCACGCGGCGTTGGCGTCTACCATCAGCCGCGCGCTGGTGGCTTCGCGCACGGCGGTCAGAATAGCCCGATCTTGGGCCACGTCACCGCTGCCGAGCTTGATCTTGAGTAGCGGAAAGCCGGCCGCGGCGGCGGCCTTGGCGCGCTGCGCGACCACGGACGGCGCGGCCAGGCCGATGGTGAAGGAGGTGAGCGGGCCGGCGTCGCGTTCCAGGCCCCACCAGCGCCACAGGGGGAGGCCGGCAAGCTGCCCGGCCAGGTCGTGCAGCGCTATGTCTATGGCCGCGCGGGCGGCGGCGTTGTGGCCGAGCGTGCTCGACAGCCGCGCTAGGATCGCTTCCAGGGCGAGCGGATCGTCGCCGAGGAGGGGGGCGTAGGTATCCAGCGCGGCCCGGACGGTGGCGACGTTCTCGCCGTAGTAGGCGTTCGGCGCGGCCTCACCCAGCCCGATCAGCCGGCGGCCATCGGGCGCTTCCCACGTCAAGCGCACGAGGACGTTCTCGGCAACGGCTCTTGTGCCGCGCGCAATGGTGAAGGGCACGGCGAGGGGTAGCTCCAGCGGCTCGTGCTCTAGCTCAATACGCATGATTCAGGCCTCCGGCGGTGTGGGGCTGGCCCCCTCCCTGACCCTCCCCCGTCCCGACGGGGGAGGGAACCGGTGCTCGGCACCGGCGAAGCGGCTGACCAGAGCCAGAATTAGTTGGCTGAGGGTGCCCACGTGCTGGGCATCCAGAGCAGGGCACGGCATGCCGTGCCCCTACGGTGCCGGTCTTGGCGTGTTCCATTCGTTTACCTATCCCGGTCAGCCCCCCTATGATCCTCCCGCTGCGGCGGGGGGACGGTGAGGGCCATTATCCGCTTCGTTGTTCTGTGCCCAGACGAGGGCACGGTGAACCCCTTCCCGCAGGCTGACCCGTGGTTCGTAGCCGAGCTGCTGCCGGGCGTGGGTGATGTCGGCGACGTAGTAGGTGACTTCGCCGGGACGAGACGGCTCGATTCGGATGCGTGGCTCTTGCTCCAGGACGGTGCCGATGAGCGTTGCCAGCGTCGTGAGCCGATTGCCGGCGCCATACGCGAGGTTGAAGGTCTCGCCAGCGAGTGTGCCGCCAACGAGTCGTTCGATGCCGCGCCAGAGGCCGTCAACGGCGTCGTCCACGTAGGTAAAGTCCAGCAGCTTCTCGGCGCCGTACACCGTAAGCGGCTCGCCGCGCTGAATGGCGCGGGCGAAGATCCACAAGACGCGGTCCAAGCGGTGGAGGTCGTTGTCGTAGCGGCCGTAGACGTTGCTGAAGCGGAAGACCAGATATGGTAGCCCGTAGCAGCCGCGGTAGGCGGCGGCCAGTGCTTCGCTGGCGAGCTTGGCGGCAGCGTAGGGACTTGGCGAGGCGCTGAACTCGGCCGCCGACTCCGACACGGGGCCGCCGTCTCGCGGCTGCTGGCCGTAGACCTCGCGCGAACTGGCCAGGACAATGGGCGTGCCGGTGACGCGGGCCAGCTCCAGCGCATTCGTGACCATCAGATGATTTTCGAGCGCGCCCAAAGGCCGCTCGACCAGCGCGTGGACCTTGGCGTGGGCGGCGAGATGGACGATTACGTCGCAGGGAGGGAGCGCCGCCGCGCCGAGACGCCAGCCCTGGACGGGTTGTGTTACGGCGAGGTCCATCAGGATGGTCTCGAAACGGTCCGTCCAGGTATTGGGACGGCGATCTAGGCCCACGACCTCGTGGCCGTTGGCGAGGCAGTGGAGGGCGAGGTTGGTGCCGATCTGCCCACTCGACCCGGTAATGAGGAGACGCATCAGAAGGAACCTCGCAGTTGAGACGGTAGCCGCACACTCAGGCTAGATTCCCGCTTTCGCGGGAATGGCCGTGCAATGGTAAGGGCGGCTAGTCGCTTTCCAGGACGGAGCAGATACCGGCGCGGTTAGCGTGCGGCGCCGCCAGATTGGGACGTTGCCCTAGCCTAGCACGATTGTCAGCACGATGAGGACGGCCAGGAGCAGGGCGGAGACGAGGCCGATCCGCTTCAGGTCTCCGGGCAGGTAGTGGAGATTGGCGGCCGCCAAGTCGAGTGGCGACACACGGGGGCGTGCGAGGGCACGTCGGCGTGGTGCGCGGGGGGCTGCGGCCTGGCGTGGCCGCGGCGTTGGTCGTGCCGTGGCGGTGCTGGGGCCAGCGGCCGCGGGCGCGGCGGCGGCTGGCTGGCTCGCCGCCCGGGCGGCTTTTTGCTGACGAGTGACACGCCGCTTGGGCTTGCGCTGGCGGCCGCCGCGGTGCATTTTCTTTGGTCTGCGTGGCACGATTCACCCCCTCTTGTGGCAACGGTAATTCTAGCGCAGACGGCGACCGGATGGTGGTGGCCGGGTGGGGCGCCGTTTCACGTGAAACGTTGCTCGTCCCAACAGCGATCATCCGCCCGGTGTTTCACGTGAAACAGCGCCCATTCCACCGGTGCGCTGGCCGGAGCAGCGGGCGGCCTATGCTGGCTTCACCAGACCGAGCACGAACTCCTCGTGCATGCGTTGCTCGATCCCATTCGTCGTTATTTTGCCCCAACGGGCGGGCATCATCCGTCTATCGCGATCAAGCGAGCGCCGGCCGATACCCACTACGTCGAATCCGAGTTGGGCGCTGATCTCCGCGAGGTGCTCCTGCGTTTGCACGCGGATGCCGCGCATTGTGGATGGCCCGACGACAATGCCGGCGGCCGCTCCGGCGCGCAGCACGCGAAACATCTCGGACAAGGCGGCGCGCATCTCGACTAGATACTTCTGTAGGACCCGCGCCTTTCGCCGGTCGCGCTGCGCCAACTCCGATATACAGCGCGCTGCTCCGGCCGGCACGTCGTCGGCGATTGTGCCGCGGCTGTTTTCGGCCCCGATGTAGGTCGCGCGCAGCGCCGAAAGCGCGCCGATCGGCTCACCGAGCCAGGCTAGAGAGAACTTGTGGGCGCGCATGTAGTCAATGGCGTTGGCATAGGGCGGCGAGGTAATCACCAGATCAACGGACTCATCGTCAAGAGACAGCTCGCGGGCGTCGGCATGGTGTAGCTCGACCGGCAATGTATCGGCTGGGAGCGCCAGCAGCGCGGCGATGCTCTTTCGCAGCCGCATCGTAAACTGGGCGATGGCGCTTCGAGTCGTCTTCCCCTCCACGCGGTGTGGTCGGGTATGCGCGAGGTCCCGGGCACGTGACACGCCGCCGCTTTTGGTAATGATGATGGAGGAAAATACGACCTCAAGTACCTCGCGCCCGTCGGTATCCGGCTCGTCTTCGATACTCAGTAGCAAGGCCAGCAACTCATACTGCGCTTCAGGCGTGAACCAGAAGTCGAGGAAGTCTCGCGTTGCCGGATCGAACCGCCGTTCGATCTCGGTCGTCAGCGCGGCTCTGTCCCGGAGGAGCGCTGAGGCGTTGGCGATAACCAGTTCGCCTGCCGTGCGGAGACGATCCGGGTCCACGCACCGCGTCTTCACCCGGCTCACTCGCACGGCGAGGGGGTCGAGGTCCACGCCGATAGCCCGGCGGCCTAAGAGGGCCGCTTCGAGCACGGTCGTACCGGACCCCATCATCGGGTCGAGGACGGTATCGCCGGGGCGGGTCAGCTGCCGGATGAAGGTGCGGGGCAGTTGCGGGGGGAACTTTGCCGCAAAGGCATGGATCGTGTGTGTTGTATAGGAGCTACTTTCATTATGAAAGTCGAGATCGCTGCACAGGATCGCTTGGAGCCGCTGCCGCTCGATTCCCATGGATGCTCGATGATTCTGATCTTCCGGGGAGAGGGCGTTGGATCCCCGCCTGCGTGGGAATGACCGGGCACTGCCAATAGCGCGACTCAGTGGACTTCGAGCCAGGAGATGACGGCGGCGATGTCGTGCTCGCGGGTGGAGGCACCGGCGGCGAGGCCAACTGTTTCTACGCCGTCAAACCAGGCTTCGTCAAGCTCGTCGGCCGTGACGATGTGGCGGGTGGGGCAAACCTCGGAGCACACTCGCACCAACTGGTGGGTATTGGAGCTATCCCGGCCGCCAACGACGACCATCATATCCACCGTGCGCGCCAACTCCACCGCCTCGCCTTGGGCACGCTGGGTCCAGCCACAGATGCGGCCGCGGTCGTCGAACACGTCGGCCTTGGTTTCCAGCACCTTGCACAGCTCCACGTAGTCGGCAGTGAGCATGGTCGTCTGCGCGATGGAGGCGAGCTTCGGATAGTGGCCTAGCTCGGCGGCCTCGGCGACCGATTCGATGATGAGGCCGTGCTCCGTGTGGGCCACGGTGGCCCGCGCTTCGGGGTGGTCGCGGTGCCCGAAGACAATCACCTGATACCCTTCGTCCTCAAGCTGCTTGGCGATCTTTTGCACCACAGTCACGATGGGACAGGTGGCATCGAGGACATTGAGGCCGAGACTCTGGGCACGCGCAAAGGCCGCGGGGCTTTCGCCGTGCGCGCGCATCAGGACGGTGCGGCCGGCCAGCGGCGCCGTCTCTGCTGCCGGGAGGTCGTCCTCCATGAGGGAAACCGGGAGGGGGCGCACGCCCATGGTCTCCAGCTCCTGCATGGCCGGAGTGTTGTGGATCAGCTTGCCTGAGATGAAGACCTCCTCGTCATCATTGTGCTCGGAGGACTCTACGGCGAGCTTCCACGCCCGCTTGACCCCGCCACAAAACCCGACAAACCGTTCGCCGCGAACTACGCGCATCGCTTTCCTTCCAATCGAGCCATTCGTCCACGGATCCAAGCAGCCGACACAGGCGCCGGCACTGCGCGGACCATGGCTCTACCTATTCTAGTCGAAGTAGCCTCGCTTGTACCAGGCACCGGCCCCCCTATGGTCCCCCCGCTGCGGCGGGAGGACGGGCGCAACATGTTGCGCCCCTACGGCTTAACCCGTACCTATCCCAGTCAGCCGTCCCGACGGAGGAGGGGATTGTCTGCATCAGGATTTTCAGGATGGACGGATGAACTGGATGGATTCCGGCTTTCGCCGGAATGACGGGGGGCGGGGGACAGCCGGTCACTTGAGGTAAAGGGTGATGAACGCCGCGATGATCGCAGCCATGATTGTCACCCACGAGCCGACCATCACGATCACGAGCGTGTTGTAACGACTGTTCAACTCGTCAAACCGGCTGTTCAGCTCCTCAAACCGGCCGTTCGTCTCGGCCCGCAGTCCATTGATGGCCCGGTGCGTCTCCTCGCGCAGCCCGTCAATGGCCCGGTGAAGCCCATCAAGCCGGCTGTTCATATCATCGAGCCGGCGATCCACCTGCTCGTAGGTGCCTTCCAGCCGACTGAGCCGTTCTTGGTCGATGTCCCTGATGACCATGCTGCTCTCTCACGCCCTGCCTGTGGACATACTGCAATAGTAGCCGAGTGTCTGCCCCTCGCGCCAATCCATGCAAACAGCCGCCCGCAAGGAATGCCCGGCGGCTTAACTCGTACCTATCCCAGTCAGGGGCCAGAGACTATGGTGCCGCTGCTCATTTGCCGTGCAGGTAGCGTTGGAAGTTTAGGGTCAGCTCGACGGGATCGGGGAGGAAGTAGGAACTGGGGGCGTTCTCCAGGGTGATTCGCACGTGTAGGAGTGCCGGTCCCGGCGCGTGCCGTGCCGCCGCCAACGCCGCCGCTAACGCCTCCTCGGTCGTAACGCTCCAGGTGCTTGTGAAGCCGCAGGAGCGGGCCGCCGCGCAGAAATCCACGGCCGCTGCTGCCGTGGGCTGGTCGCCGGTCGCGGCATAGACGCCATTATCCAAGACGATCAAGAGCAGTTGGCGGGGTCGGAGTAGCCCGATGGTGGCGAGCGTAGACAGGCCCATCAACATGCCGCCGTCGCCCTCGATCACCACTACCTTCTCGTGCTCGCTCGCGTCCAGTCCGAGGCAGAGGCCCAACCCGATAGCCGGTGGTAGCCCCATGGAGTCGAGGACGTACAGGTGGTTGTCTGCCCGGCCGACGAGCAGCATCTCGCGGACCATGGTGCCGACGGCGACGACATATGGCTCCGTCGGATAGGCGGCGGCGGTGGCACGCAGCGCCGCGAGCCGCGTGAGTTGCGCTGCCGGCGTGGTTGTTGTCATGCGTCTCCTTGTCCTCGTCCGGTCAACTGCTTGGAGTCGTGTGCTACTGCCCGGCCATCAAGTTGCACAGCACGGCGACCGGTCTGTGCGTCGTTTGCATATACTGATGCGCCAGTGTCACCGTTGGCGTCCACTCCTCCAGCGAGATACGGGCATCCAGCTTGAAGTAGCGGATGCCGGCCGCGTCCAGGATTGGTTCGACTCGCTCGCAGAACGAATGGATCATCGAGTTGTATTCACCCAGGCCACCGCGCTGCGAGACCAGTAAGAAGATCGGGATGTGGTACGCCTGCGGGAAGGTAGTGAGCGCCGTCAGCGCATTGCCGAGGCCGTTGTCTTGGATCACCAGGACCGGCGTGCGTCCGGCCAGTGCTAGGCCCGAGGCGATGCCGATACCCTCCTCCTCCCGTGTGAGGGGGTGGACCGCGACGCCTAGCTCGTCCAGTCCGGCCAGAATACCCTTGAGCGTACTGCTGGGGAGGTGGAATACATAGTCCGGGGCGATCTCCCGGAGGCCGGCGAGCAGTGCCGCGCTGCGTGCTTCCGGACTGGCCATGGGTCTATGCTCCTCGCGCCCGTTGCGGCAGCAAGCACCTCGGAAGGGTGCAACGTGCGGTGTGCCTACGCACCATCCGTGTCATTTCACCGTCCCAATCGTCATCGGGTAGATGGAGTGCTGTATAATCATAGTACCTATTGGGCAGAGGAGGCCGCCGGATCACTATGCTTCTCGCGACACGTACTGTGCTGCGTCTGCGCCGGATCACCAAGTCGCTGGTGTTGGCGCTCTGTGTGCTTGGCCTGACCGCAGCGGCCGTGGTGGCCGCGCCAGCGCGCCAAGCTGCGTCCGACGAGGCTATTCCCGGCGGCTGGCACTATCGCCAGGCCTCCGGCACCGCCGATGGTCGCGGGTTTGATCTGCGCGATCTCCCGTTTACCCCGGTGGGGCCGGTGCCGTTCTGGACACACGCCGAGCGAATGGGTGGCGTAGAGGTGCTTGGCTACCCGGCCAGTCGGGCCTTCATCGGACGCGACGGCTGTGTGTACCAGGTCTTACAGCGCGTCACCTTGCAGGCGTGCCAGGGACATGGCATCCGCTTTGCCAACACGTTCCAGATGCTGGAAGATGCTGGCCAAGACAGCTTCCTGGATTCGGCCCGGCAGATTCCCAGGGGGCGCGCAGACGGGGCGCGCTCCTACCAAGAGGCCGTCGCTATCCGCCTGGGCTGGTTGCGAGACGATGCGATCAGAGCAGCGTTCTATAATCCGCCTCGCGGTCTCGGGTCGCGCGATTCTTGGTCCGCCAACGACGCGATCAACCTCTACGGGCTGCCGATGTCCATACCGGAGGACTACGGTCCGTTCGTCTCCCAGCGGTTCCAGCGGATTGCCTTCCAGCGTTGGAAGGTGGATCACCCGGCTGGCATTTTCGCTGCGGGCAGTGTCGTGCCGGTGCTCGGCGGCGATCTATTGAAGGAAACGGGGGCGCTCGGTGGCGTGGTGACGACGCCGCACGGTGCCGGTGCCTCGCTGATCGCGGCCTTGCCGTCCGTGCCGAGCTTCCCACCCGTCCGCGGCCAAGTGCCGCCGCCGCTGCCGCCGCCCCCAGCACCGGTGGCTACTCCAGCGCCGCAGCCGGTCCTGCCCCCGGCGCCGGTAGCGACCCAACCGCCCCCGCCGCCGGCGCCGCCGACCGCTACGCCCATTCCGCCGCCGACCGCCACGCCGCGGCCCTTGCGGTCCTTGCCGGCGGGCCGGACCTTCCGGTTGGAATACGGCTTCCAGGCGCACCTGCTCGATACGCGGTTTGGCCGGCGTGCGAACGCGATTCAGTTGACGCAGGAGGCCGGCTTTACCTGGATCAAGCAGCAGGTCGTCTGGAGCCAGGTCGAGAAGCAGCCCGGTATCTACGATCCGCAGGAGATGAGCTATCTGGACGGCTCGGTCAACGACGCCTCTGCGGCTGGCCTCAAGGTGTTGTTGAGTATCGTGAAGTCCCCCGACTTCTACGCGGTGCCCGGCGGTCATTCGCCGGCTGATCCGACGAAGCTTGGCAACTTCTTCCGCTTCCTCGCCAGCCGGTACCAGGGCAAGGTGCAGGCGTTCGAGACCTGGAACGAGCAGAACTTGGCCGGCGAGTGGGGCCAAGGGCGGCTGTGCGGCAACTTCCCAGGCGAGTTCCTGGCGTTGCAGAAAGCGGCCTACGAGGGCGTGAAGGCCGGGAATTCCCAGGCCATTGTGGTGTTCCCGGCGCTGACGCCGACCGGCCACGGTGACTGCAACGCCGCGCTGGACGACGTGACGTACCTGGATCGGCTCTACCGAGACACCGGTGGGCAGATCAAGCAGTACTTCGACGTGATGGGCGCGCATCCGTCCGGCTACAATAGTCCGCCCGGTGACTGGACGGACCGCGCGACGGCGGACGGCTCCGGTTTCCGTGGGCATCCCAGCTTCTACTTCCTGCGGTTCACGCAGTTGCGGGAGGTGATGCTGAAGCACGGGGACGATAAGCCGATGTGGTTCACGGAGTTCGGCTGGAGTGTGTGCGATCCCAACAACCGTGTGCCGCACTACGAGTATTGCGGGGACAACAGCGAGGAGGAGCGGGCCAGGTACTTCGACCAGGCCTTCCGGATGCTCTGGGAGCAGTATCCCTACGTGCAAGTCGCCATCGTGTGGAATCTCAACTTCCGCGACATTGTGCCCTCGACGGATGAGAAGTACGGCTTTGGGTTGGTCAACAATGATGGCAGCACCACCCCGGCCTATGAAGTGCTGAAGTCGCACCCCAAGTAGGCACGTGGCCTGGCCACGGAGGATGTAGCTGCGGCCGCCGCCGGAAGCCAGCGGCGGCTGTGGCTATCCTCTCCGTCGTCTGTCCTACTACTACATCATGCTACGTTGGCGTTTAGCCCTCACGACACTGCTAGTCGGCGTTCTGCTCGCCGGCTGCGATCTCGGATCGGCACCGCCGCCGGCCGACACGGCGGTCGCGCCGGCACCGGCCGTGGCAACGGTCGAGGTGAGGCAACCGACGGTGATCGTGGCACCGACAGAGGGGCCGCCGACCGCGACGGCCACGACAGCGCCATCACCGACGGCCACGGCCATACCACCGACGGCGACAGCTACGCCGGTATCGGCATCGCCCACGGCGCCACCTTCGCCGACGGAGGCGCCACCGACCGCGACGGCCACGACTACGCCATCACCGACGGCTACGGCCATACCACCGACGGCGACTTCCACACCGGTACCGGTGTCGCCCACGGTACCGCCGTCGCCAACCGTTACGCTGGCGCCAACCGCGACGGCCACGACTACGCCATCGCCGACGGCCACGGCCGTACCGCCAACGGCTACGCCCGTGCCACCGACGGCGACACCCGCACCGCCGACCGCCACGCCGCGGCCCTTGCGGTCCTTGCCGGCGGGCCGGACCTTCCGGTTGGAATACGGCTTCCAGGCGCACCTGCTCGATACACGGTTTGGCCGGCGTGCGAACGCGATTCAGTTGACGCAGGAGGCCGGCTTTACCTGGATCAAGCAACAGGTCCGCTGGAGCCAGGTCGAGAAGGAAGCGGGTGTCTATGATCCGCAGGAGATGAGCTATCTGGACGGCTCGGTCAACGACGCGCACGCAGCGGGGCTGAAAGTGCTGCTCAGTATCGTCAGTTCGCCCGACTTCTACGCGGTACCCGGCGGTCATTCGCCGGCCGATCCGACGAAGCTCGGCGATTTCTTCCGGTTCCTCGCCAGCCGCTACCAGGGCAAGGTACAGGCATTCGAGACCTGGAACGAGCAGAACTTGGCCGGCGAGTGGGGCCAAGGGCGACTGTGCGGCAACTTCCCGGCCGAGTTCCTGGCGTTGCAGAAAGCGGCCTACGAGGGCGTGAAGGCCGGGAATTCCCAGGCCATTGTGGTGTTCCCGGCGCTGACGCCGACCGGACACGGTGACTGCAACGCGGCGCTCGACGATGTGGTGTACCTGGATCGGCTCTACCAGGAGACGGGTGGGCAGATCAGGCACTACTTCGACGTGATGGGCGCGCATCCGTCCGGCTACAACAGCCCGCCCGGTGATTGGGTTGATCGGTCAACGGCGCCCGGGTCCGGTTTTCGCAACCACCCCAGCTTCTTCTTCCTGCGGTTCGCGCAGTTGCGGGAGGTGATGCTGAAGCATGGGGACGATAAGCCGATGTGGTTCACGGAGTTCGGGTGGAGCGTGTGCGATCCCAACAACCGTGTGCCGCACTACGAGTATTGCGGGGATAACAGCGAGGAGGAGCGGGCCAGGTACTTCAATGAGGCCTTCGAGATGCTGTGGAATCAGTATCCCTACGTGCAGGTGGCCATCGTGTGGAATCTGAACTTCCGGGCCATCGTCCCGGAGACGGACGAGAAGTACGGCTTTGGGCTGGTCAACGCGGACTGGTCCACTACGCCGGCCTACGAGGCGCTGAAGGCCCAACTCAAGTAAGGGCCTGGCGGCAGCCGAGGATGAGGTCAAGCGGACGAGGCTGCGTTGACATTATTCAGTCATTAGCCAACACAGCCTCGCCTGGCGGCGGCGGAAAATTCGCGCGGCTATTCCAGCCAGCCGTTGCGGAAGGCAAAGGCGATGGCCTGCGACGTAGAGCGCACGCCGAGCTTGGCGTGGACCAGACGCAGGTGGTTATGCACGGTGCCGACACTCACCTCCCACTCCGCGGCGATTTGGGCGCGGGTCAGCCCGTCAGCTAGCAGCTTCAGCGCTTCCAGCTCGCGGGGACTGAGCGGATTGGGCCGGTCACCCGTGGCGTTTTCCCCTTGTACGGGGTTAGGGCCACCAGCCAGGAGCTGGTCGGCCAGCAGCTTCAACACTTCTAGCTGGCGGGGGCTTAACTGGTCGGGACGATCACCCATGATGTTCTCCTCCTCATAGTAGGCTGCGGCCATTATTCTATATCGAATGAGTGCAATGGCGCCACTCCCGCGCGCCAGCGGGAATCCAGCACGGCCGGAGCGTAGGCCAGGCTCCCGAACCGCTTGCGCCGAACAGGCTATGATGAGCGTAGCAGGACTCGTGTGCGGCCGGCATCGGCACGAGTGGCATCATGGCCGCACTGGGGCGAGGAGGACGCTGTGAAACGTAGACAATTCGGCGAGACGACCGCGCGTGTGCTGGCGCTGGCCGGCGCATTCGCGCTGGCTGCCTGCGGGGCTGACGAGGTTGGCGCGCCACCGGCGACGAGCGGCGGGACCGGTGCGGAAAGCACGAGTGCGCCGGCCAGCGTCGCCCCGACGGCGGCCGCAGCCCAGCCGACGACGGAGCCGCTGGACTTAACGGATTTCGACCCCAGCGAGATTCTCACGGTCCTGCCGCGCGACGCCATTCCGGCGATCTTCGACCCGGAATTCATGACGGTGGACGAGATTCAGCAGCGCCAGAGTCTTGAGGACGAGGAACCGGTGCTGGGCTTTGAGCACAATGGGGAAGCGCACGCCTACTCCGTCCTGCAGCTGGACGCCCACGAGATCGTCAACGACGTGGTAGGGGGGCGAGCCATCGCGGCGACGTGGTGACCGCTCTGCTTCACGGGCATCGTGTATGCCCGCGAGATCAACGGCGACCGCTACGAGTTTGGCGTCTCCGGCAAGCTCTTCCGCAACGTCCTGATTATGTATGACCGGCAGACCAAGTCACTGTGGAGCCAGTTGCTCGGTGCGGCGGTTGATGGCCCGCTGAAGGGCACCAGGTTGGAGATGCTGGCGGCCAGCTTCACCACGTGGGGCGTGTGGCGGCGCGAGCATCCCGATGGGCTGGTGCTCAAGAAGCTGGAGCCGAGCCGCCTGACGTATGGAGGCTACTGGCAGTCGCAGGATGCGGGTATCTTGGGCGAGAAGTACCAAGACGAGCGCCTGAAGACCAAGCAGTTCGTGCTAGGTGTGCGGATCAACGGCCAGCCCAAGGCGTATCCGTATCTGCGCCTCAGCGAGGAGCCGGTCGTGAACGAGACGTTTGCCGAGACGCCGCTCCTGGTGGTATTTGATGATCGGTCGGCCAGCGGGGCGATCTTTGCGCGGGCAGTGGCGGGCAAGACGCTCACGTTTAAGCTCGCCGAGCGGACCGAGACGGCGCCGATTATTGCCGATGAGGAGACGGGCACGAAATGGCACGGCCTGTCCGGGGTAGCCCTGGAGGGACAACTGGCCGGGCAGCGGCTCACGGCGATCCCGGCGACGCCCTCCTTCTGGTTTGGCTGGAAGGACCACTTCCCCAATACGGCGGTCTACGGGGAGTAGGCTGGCTATACCTCCAGTGGGCTACCGGCCCCCCTATGGTCCCCCCGTCCCGACGGGGGGACGTGATCGCTGGCGGCCCGCTAATGGCCGACGCCAACGGTTCCTTGTCCCGACGGGGGGACGTGGATTGCCGCGGGCGCGGGAATGACAGGTCGGGGAGTGGTAATGCGGTAGACTCGACTTGCCGACAGGACCACGTGCGTTGGAGGTCAGTGGATGCCCCCGTATGATGTCGTCACGTTCGGTGAGGCGCTGCTGCGGCTGACGCCGCCGAACTTCCAGCGGATCGAACAGACTTCTATCTTCCACGGAAGTATCGGTGGTGCCGAGCTGAACACCGCCGTCGGGCTGGCGCGTCTGGGGATGCGCGTGACCTGGGTTTCCCGTCTGCCGCGCAATCCGCTGGGGCGGCTGATTGCCAACGGTGCCAGGGAGCATGGCGTAGACGTTTCGCACGTGGTCTGGTCCGATACGGACCGGGCGGGGGTGTATTTTCTGGAGGAAGGCGCGGCCCCGCGGCCGTCGTCGGTGCTGTACGACCGCGCGGATTCGGCCTGCGCGCGGCTCCGGCCGGAGGAACTGGACTGGGACGCGATTCTGGCTGGCGCACGGGTGTTCCAGGTCACGGGGATTACGCCGGCCTTGAGCGATGGCTGCCGGCAGGCAACGTTCGAGGGCATCGAGGCGGCCAAGGCCGCCGGTGCGCTGGTGAGCTTTGATCCCAACTTCCGCAGCAAGCTCTGGAGCACCGCAGACGCCAAGCAGGTGTATCTGGCGATTGCTCCGCAACTCGATATTCTGTTCTGCTCGCATGAAGGGCTGCGGGACTTCTACGACATCGCGGCCGACGACGCGATTAGCGCCGCGCAGCAGGCACAAGAGCGATTTGGCCTGCAGGCGGTGGTCATGACGACCCGTGAGGCGCGCGGCGTGCATGACAACACGGTGGGCAGCATTGTCGTTGCCGACCGGGTGTATCGGGACCGGGAGCGCGAGGTCGAGGTGGTCGAGCGGCTGGGCGCCGGTGATGCGTATGCGGCCGGGTTGCTGTTCGGACTACTCACCGGCGATTGGGACAAGGCGGTGGCTTACGGCGGCGCGGCCGGCGCGCTCAAGCACTCGATTCCCGGCGACTTCCCGCTGCTCACGGAGGAGGAAATCCGCCAGGAGATTGAGGCGCCTTCTATCCGCGTCAGCCGTTAGGCCGGGTGATTAGTCGAGCCGGAAGAAGGTGCCGGCGACGTAGCGTACTAGCTCGCGCTCATGCACCGGCTCGTCGCCGTCTTTGGTTGTGAACCAGTAGGCTGTGAACAGCCGGCCATCCGGCAGTTCGGTGACGACGGGATACCCCAGGTCCCAGCAGTACGCGCCATCGCGCACGACGAACTCCTCGCTCCAGGTCTCGCCCAGATCGTCGCTCACCACCCCCAGGATGCCGCGGCCGCCGCGCGCCGGATACTCGCGGCGGGCGAACAGGACCAGAATGCGCCCGTCGCGCAGCACCAGGGCGCGGGGCGAGCGGTACCGGGGACCGCTGTCGTCACCGGGCGCCCGGTCGGGGAGCGGGCCGGTGAGGGGCAGGTTGTACGTGGCGGGGCTGACGATGGCACGGGGCGTGGACCAGCTCATCCCGTCGTCCTCGGAGAAGGCGACATGGGGCCAGTTTTCGGGGAGCCGGTGCATGAGGCACAACAGCCGGTCGTCGGGCAGCCGATGGACCCCGAGATAGCTGTAGCCGTAGGACTTATCGGGCGTATGGGCCGCGCGAGCAATCTCGCTGACGTACTGCCACGAGAGGCCGTGATCGTAGCTGGCATAGAAGCAGGCGACGTTGCGCCGATAGGTGGCGCCCACCATGCCGAGCACGCCGTTGTCGAACTGCACATGGCCGAGGTTTACACAGAGGAATCCACCCTCGGGTGCCCAGGATGGCCCCTCGATCAGCGTAGCGTGGCGCTCCCAGGTGCGGCCGCGGTCCCGGCTACGGAGGGAAAAGGACGGGGGATGCTCGCGGCGGCCCAAGTGGAAGTTGCTGCCCGGTGGGAGCCGGGGGTCGTTCCGCAGGTCGCGGCCGCCAAAAGGAAACCTCAGATATTCGCCGTGGCAGAAGTGGATGATGGAGTCCGGCTGCGTGAGGTCTATCTGCTCCCGCTGCTCAGGCGCGCGCGGCCGGAGCCAGTCCAGTATCTCGTTATCCGAGCGGTCGTTGTGCCAAATCCAGGAGCGCTCGCCGTCGGGCCAGGTCCGCCCGTAGTCGAAGGAGCGACTGAGCAGCACGCCGCCCGCGCGGGCGCCGCGCTCGGCGAGCGGGTGCGAGTGGCGGTACGGCCCGGGCTTGCCGGGCGGGAGCGGAGCTTGGTAATCCACTGGCCCGGCCAGGTAGGCGACGGCAAGCTCGCCGTCACCGAAATTCCAGAGGCCGCCGCGGTTGGGAGCATACAGGTAGAGGTGGTCGTCGTAGTGGACGCGGATGTGCTCCACGTCATGCACCGCGACCTTGCGTGTGCCGAGCTTTCTGCGCGATGAGTGCGTTAGCATCGGGTGCTCCTTTCCTGGCGGGTGGCGTCCCGTAACGAAAGAGTTGATCGCCGGACACGGAATGCACTCATCGCTTGCGGAGCGGGGCCGGGGGCGGCTGCCGGTGGGGCTGCTCACGCCAGGCGTTCACCGAGCAGATCGCTGAGGTCCGCGACGGCCCGCTGGGAGGCCTCCAGCAGTAGGGCACCGTCCAGGCCATAGCTCATGAACGTGGCGCCGCGGTCGGCCCACCGGCGAGCTTCCTCGGCGCTGCCGACGTGGGGGCCACCGGCAATGCCGTTTTGCCGGCAGGCGGCGAGCATCCGCTCGATAGCCTGCTCCAGGTCGGGGTGGTCCATCTGGCCAGGGATACCCATGGTGGCCGACAGGTCGCCGGGGCCGACCAGGATGGCGTCCAAGCCGGGCACGGACGCAATCGCCTCGATGTTCTCGATGCCCTGGGCGCTCTCCACCTTGACGGCCACCAGTACCTCGCGGTTTTGCGACTCGATCCAGGAAGGCGCGTCGGGATACTCGAAACCGGTGTGGGTGCCCACGGTGATTAGACCGCGCGTGCCGACGGGCGCGTAGCGGCAGGCGTTGACGACTAGTTCGGTCTCCGCGCGGGTATTCACGTGGGGGGCAATCACGCCCATGGCGCCGTTGTCCATGGTGCGCGAGATCAGGAAATCGGCAATGCCGCTCGGCCCGGCAATCGGCACCGTGCCGGCGAGCTTGGCTGCGGTGCAGATCGGGTCCACGTCGCTCATCGTGAGACCGGAGTGCTCCATATCGAAGTAGAGAAAGCTAAACCCGGCCTGGCCGGCGATCTGCGCCACCGCCGGGCCAGGAAAGGTGATGCTGAGCGCCCCAATACAGACCCGGCCGGCGCGGAGGGCGCGAGTGACCGGATTGACCCAGGGGCTGATCGGTTGACGTTGCGATGATTGGCTCATCGGATACTCCTTTCCGCAGTTCGGTATATCGGCCGGCCGGCGCTAGGCCAGATCGCTTAGATGATAGTACTGAGTGGGCGTGCAAAACAGGGCGCGGGGATTGGTGGGTACCAGGGCGCCGAATGTCGTTTGACGGAGCGAGCTACCATCGGTCGTGAAGCCCAGCAGCCGGGCGGTGGCCTGCGACCGGAAGGTGAGGGTAGTACCTTGCGCGTCCTCGGCGACGAAAAGGGGCGTGTCCGCGGCGAGGGCGGGTGGGGCCGGATCGGCGTCGCTGGCGGTGACATCGCCGCGGAAGGGCGCGATTCGTGATTCGGCCGTGCTGACACTTTCCAGGAACCCGAGCAGAGCGGCGTGCAAGTCGCGGGCTACGGCGGGCTGCTCGGTGAGCACGTTGCGCTCCTGCGCCGGATCGCTGGACAGGTGATACAACTCGGAGGGATGGCCGCGGGGGCCGGAGATCAGTGCCCACTCCTCCGTCGTGACCGTTAGCGCCTCCACCAGCCGGGTAGTGTCCGTATCGGTCGCGGCGGCCCCGTCGAAGGTGGCGACTTGGGTGGCTTGCCCCCGGTGACCGGCCAGCAACGCGATCGGGTAGCGCCCACTGAAGGCGTGCGTGCGGATACGGTCCGTCTCGCCGCGAACGAGCGGCCAGAGCGACCGGCCCTCCACTCCCGATGGCGTTGGTACGTCCAGGAACTCTAGGATGGTGGACAGCAGGTCTACGTGTTGGGTCAGGCCGGCAATCCGTTTGCCGGCGCCGAGGCCTCGGGGGTGCCGGATCATCAGAGGGATGCGGATGCTCGGCTCGTAGAGCCGGCCCAACGTGCCACCCGGCTTACCCTGCAAGTCGTGGTCGCCAAAGAGGTGGCCGTGGTCGGTGAGATGGATCACCAGGGTATTGTCCGCAAGTCCGAGGACATCCAGCTTATCCAGCAGGTGCCCCAGCCAGCGGTCGGACAATGTGACCAGCGCGGCGTACAGGGCGCGGACGTGGTTGTGCTCATCCGGGGAAAGGTAGTCCGGGCGCCCGTATTGGGGATAGATCACTTGGTCGCCTGCGAAGGAGGGATCGGCGTAGCGGGCCACGTCGAACGCAGGGGCATCGAACGGCTCGTGGGGGTCCCACATATCTATGTACAGCACGAACCCCGGCGGGCCACCGGGCCGGCCGCGCCGGTGGTTGCGCTCCAGCCAGTCGGTCGCCGCGGAGATAGTACGGGCGCACATCCAGTCCCGTTCGTACACGCGGCCGGCGGTGTTGCGGAGATAGAGCTGGGTGGCCGCTGGGCCTTGGAAGCTGGATTGTCGCAGCTTATAGGGGGCGGCGGGCAGCGGGATGTCCACGGCGTCTACGTTGTAGCGGTCGGCGTGCTGGCCGCGAATCCACTCCCAGCCGGCAAAGCCACGGGTGAAGTTGTAGTCGTCGTGGCCCAAGGCCGGTGTATCGAAGAACAGCACCGGCAGGTAGCCGGCGCCACTGACCAGCTCGGACAGCACTACGTCGTCCGGCTCCAACGGTTGCCAGGGCCGGTGGGGAAAGCTGTAGCGGCCGGTGAAGAGGTCGGTGCGGCAGGGAATGGTTGGGTAGGACGAGACGTAGAAGCGGTCGAACAGCGCCGATTGCGTGGCCAGGCGGTCCAGATGGGGGGTGTGGATGAAAGGCTCGTCGGCCGCGCGACCCAGCCGTGCCCATGGTGCCGGATCGCCATAGGCGGCGACGTGATCGCGCCGCAGGCTGTCATTCATGAGGATGATGACGTTCATGCTCGGAGGCCTCCGTCGGGGAGATGGCTCAGTAGAATGGCTCTGCGTAATGCCGGGTATGGTTCGGGACGAGGTTGCCGGCTTGCAGCAGGCGGTATTCTAGCCTAATGCAGGCAATCGTCGTCGGGCGCGTCGCTGACCGGCGCGCAATGCCGCCCCAGGGCCGGATGGTGAGCTTGCGGGTCACGCTGCGCCGGGTGCGGCTCTACTCCTATTGGATCGAGTGAGGAGGCGTATGCAAATCCAGACGGTGACGGGTGCCATCGCCCCTGAGGCGCTGGGCACCACCCTGATGCACGAGCACACGTTGTGCGATCTGTGGGAGTGGGGTGGCCGATATGAGTACAACGGCATCCTGGATGACGAGGAGCTACAAGCGGAGGAGTTGGCACGGTACCGCGAGGCCGGCGGCACGGCGCTCGTGGACGTGACGACGATTGGGGCGGGGCGGAATCCGGCCGGGATGCGCCGGCTGGCCGAGGCGACCGGTCTGCACCTGATTATGGGCGCCGGCTGGTACCGCGAACGGGTGTATCCGCGTGAGGTCTACGAGCTGAGTACCAACCGGCTTGCTGACCGCCTGATCGGAGAGTTTGCCGACGGTGCAGACGGGACGGGCGTGCGGCCGGGGATCATCGGTGAGCTGGGCACCGAGCGTTTCCACATATCGCCGGCCGAGGAACGAGTGTTCCGGGCCGGTGCGCGGGCGCAGCGCCAGGTCGGCGCGGCGATCACGACCCACACGACGTACTTCGGCGATCTGGCGCTGGAGCAGGTCGAGCTACTCTTGGAAGAAGGGGTGCGCCCGGATCGAATCGTCATCGGCCACGTCGGGGAGCGACGCGACGTGGGACTGGAGCTGGCTATCGCTAAGACCGGCACCTATGTCCAGATTGACCACGTGGGTCGCAAGCCCAGGTCCGGGGCGCAGCCGGAGCGCCAGCGTGCGCGGAACGTGGTTGCTATTGCGCGGGCCGGGCATCTCGACCAGCTACTGATTTCGATGGATATTTGCGGCACATCCGCGCTGCACTGGAATGGGGGGCATGGATACGATTATCTGCTGCGGACGTTTGTCCCGCTGCTCCAGGAAGAGGGTCTGACTGAGGCGGAGGTGCGGACGATCCTGGTGGATAACCCGCGCCGGGTGCTAACGTTCTGAGGAGCTACGAGGCTTCCTCAGTCTAGCATTTCAACATTGAAGGGATGAGCATAGTGGAGATTACTGATCTGCAACTGCACCCAGTGCATACCCGGCGTGAGACCGGTTCGATCACGCCGCATGTCATCGTTACGCTGGACACACGAGAGGGGATCAGCGGACTAGGCGAGATGTCCGATCTCGGCCACTACTCGTTGCGGGATTTTCCACCGCTGACGCGGCTGCGAGGGACACTGCTGGAGATCCTTCGCGGCCGGGACCCCGCCGACATTACGGACCTCACTGCTCGGCTAGCACAGACATTCCCGGGTGGCCCCTTCCACAAGGAAATCCGCTGCGGCGTAGAGCTCGCTTTGTGGGATGCGGTGGCCCGTAACGCAAAGGTCCCGGTCTACCAGTTGCTCGGGGGCAAGGTGCGCGACCGCTACCGGGTTTGCTATCCCATCTTCCGCATGCGAGCAAGCGATGAGATACCCGACAACCTCCGCCGTGTCCGTGACCTGATGCGGCGGGGACAGGATGCGTTTCGGCTCTATTGGGGGGCCGACATCGAGGCCGATGAACGGTTCCTCGCCGCGGTGCGCGACGAGTACGGCGATCAGGTCGAGATCAAGTCGCTCGATGGGAGCAACCAACTGCCCCGCGATGAGGCTATTGCAGCCTTACGCCGGTTGATACGCTACCGCCCCACGCACATCGAGTCGCCTTGTCAGCGCGAGGATCTGGCTGACATGCGCGCAGTCCGGGAGACGATTGGCGCGGCTGTCAGCGAGCACGTGGCCAGTCTGCAGCAGGGGTACCAATTTGTAGCGGCGCAGGCCGTGGATATCTTCAACATCTCGCTGGTTGCCATGGGTGGTCTCGCAGCCGCTCGCAAGCTGTACGCCCTGGCCGAAGCTACGGGCACGAAGACGCTGATCGGCACTACGCAGGAGCTCTCGATCGGGACAGCTGCACAGCTCCACCTCGGGGCGGCGATGCCGAATCTGGACTACCCAGGGGACGCGGCCGGCCCCCTGCTCTATCAGCAAGATGTGGTGCGCCAGCGAATCCAGTATTGCCAGGGCTATGCACTGGTGCCGGAGGGGCCGGGCTGGGGACTAGATTTAGACCCGGAAGCCCTCGCGGCCAACCATGCGAACTTCGGCTGAGAACGACGACGTAGGCAGTCGCTTACTGCCCCACCTGCAGCCAGACGGTACCCTGGGACGTGGTGGTACTCCCCCGAGATCCACTACCACTCGCCCGGGCCGCTACGCCACTACCCGATTAATTTGGCAACCTTTATTAGGGAGGGGGTAGGTTCGCTTCTCCATACGAAACCCCCCACCCTTGTCAGCCTGTGGCCCCCCGCTTCGCAGGGGAGGTGGATTCCCGCTTTCGCGGGAAGAATGACGAGAGGTGAGATGCTAACTGCACAACAGGTCGCGTTCTACGAGACGTTCGGGTTTCTCGTGTTTCGGCAGTTGTTCTCCGTTGAGGAGATGGTCGTCATTGACGCCGAGTTCGAGGTGGTGATGACCGAGGACCTCGCCGGCAAGCCCTTCCGCGGCGATAAGCGCTACGCGGTGGGCGGGTGTGTTGAGCGGAGGCCGGCCCTGCGGAGACTGATTGACGACGACCGCATCTATGAGCCGGTCGAGCAACTTATCGGGTCGGAGGTGATGTGGTGGGCTTCCGACGGGAACTACTACGTGGGTGATACGCAATGGCACCCGGACGCCACCGAGTTCGTGACGGGCGGGCGGATCAAGGTGGCTCTGTACCTGGACCCGGTGACCCGTGAGACAGGTTGTTTACGGTTTATCCCTGGCTCACACCGCCAACCCCTGCACGGGGAGTTGGGAATCTTGAGGATCGGAAGAATCAAACAGAACATCGCCGAAGGCGTGCTCGACCCGGAAATACTCGACCCTTACCGCGAGCAGGGAATTGACGTGGACCAACCGGCATTTGGCGTGCAGCCGGAAGACCTCCCGGCGTATGCGGTGGAATCCCGGCCAGGTGACGTGGTGCTGTTCGATCAGCACCTCTATCATGGCTCCTTTGGTGGTCACGTGGGGCGGCGGATGTTCACGCTCAACTACTACACGGCCCCGCAGACGGCGGAGGCAGCCGCTGTGTTCCGGCGGGAGTGGAGCGCGATCGGTAACCGACTCCAGGGCAGGTTGCACGAGGACGCTGTGCTTCAGAGCGACCGACCGCGGCTGCAACGACTGGTGGCGCCGCTGCACAAGTGGGGCTGGACGCACCTGGCCGAGCGTCAGACCGGCTAACCGGCGGTGCCGCGGATGGGCGCGGTGTTGATGAGGCCGCCGTCCACGTCAATGGTGCCCCCGGTGAGGAAAGCCGCCTCGTCGGACAGGAGAAACATGACGGTGTGGGCCACATCGGCCACCGTGCCGCTGCGTCCCAGGGGAACGTTGGCAGCGGTGGCGGCCATGAGTTGCTCGGCGCTCACGCCGGCGCTGTGGACCTTCATCCGCAGCACGTCTTGGCCCATGGTGGTCTCGGGGGTGCCTACCGGGCAGATACAGTTGACCGTGACCTTGAATGGAGCCAGCTCCGCGGCCAGCGACTTGCTCAGGCCGATGACTCCGTGCTTGGCGGCGACGTAGGGCGCGATGTTGGGGAAGCCGACTTTGCCCGCATCCGAGCTGAGGTTCACGATCCGGCCCCGGCCGCTCTGCCGCAGCAGTGGTGCGGCGGCCTGCGAGCAGAGGAACACGCCCTTGAGGTCCACGCCGACGACCCAATCCCACTCCTGCTCGCTGATGTCGTCCAGCGCGGTGATCCTGATGACCCCGGCGCTATTGACGAGCGTATCGAGGCCACCGAAGGCCATCTCGCAGGCGCTGACCGCCGCGCGGACGGAGTCGGGCGCGGTCACGTCGAGGTCGAGGGGCAAGAGGCGCTCGTCGGCATCGAGTGCCTGGGCCGCCGCCCGCAGCCGGCCGGTGTGCAGGTCGCCGATAGCGACGCTGGCGCCCTGTTCCAGCAGCGCGTGGGCGGTTCCCAAGCCGAAGCCGCTGGCACCGCCGGTAATCAGCGCCCGCCGGGGCGTTGGTGCGGTTTGTGCCATCATCCGGTTGCCACCTTGGGCAGTGCTCGCCGGGATTATACTCCGAGGGGCCGCGCTTTGCCGTTGCTCGCTGCGTAACCGTACAATCCACCGCTATTCGGCCACAACCGAGACGAGGAGGGGCCATGAGCAAACTCGCATTCGTGGACACGCACGTACACTTCTGGGACCTCCAGCATCCTGACCTCGCCTACTCGTGGCTGCAACCCGATTTTGTGCATCCCCAACTCCGCGAGCAACTCGACCGGCTGAAGGGCAAGAACTACCTGGCCGAGGACTTCATCGCCGAGACTCGTGACGCCAACGTGACGAAAGCCGTCCACGTGCAGGCGGCGCTGGGGATCGAGGACCCGGTGCAGGAGAGCGCCTGGCTCTCGGCAGCCGGCGAGCGGGCCGGGTTTCCGCACGGCATTGTGGCCTACAGCAACCTGAAGCGGGCCGACATTGCCGAGGAGCTCGCGCGGCACTGCGAGTTCTCCCGCGTCAAGGGCATTCGTGACTTCTCCGATGGTGACTACCTGGTTGATCCGGACTTCCAGCGCGGCTACGCGCTCCTGGAGCGGTTCAATCTCATCGCCAGTATGGACGTCGAGTGGGAAGGCATGGAGAAGCTGCGCGACCTGACTCGCAAGTACCCGAACACTGTTGCGGTCTTGGACCACTGCGGATTTCCGAAGCAGCGGACGGACGAGTACTTCCAGCACTGGAAGCAGGGCATGGCGGCGCTGGCGGAGTCCGAGAACGTGGTGTGCAAAATTTCCGGTCTGGGCATGTGCGACTGGCGGTGGGCCGTCGAGAGTATCCGGCCGTGGGTACGGTACTGCATTGAGGCGTTCGGGCCGGGGCGCTGCATGTTTGGCACCAACTGGCCGGTGGACAAGCTCTTCAGCACCTACGATTCGCTGATCGCCGCCTATACGGAGATCGTCGCGGACTTCAGCCAAGACGAGCAGGTCGCCATGTTCTCCGGCAACGCCGAGCGCCTGTACGGCATCTGAGGTGCGGGCGCCTCGCCTCACCCCCCGGCCCCCTCTCCATCGCCAAGCGATAGAGAGGGGGAGTGTGTTGCCCGTCATTGCGGCGCAGGCCGCAATCCAGTGGCCGGGGGGCTGGACTGCGGCTTCCGCCGCAGTGACGAGACGGGAGCCAGTACCGCCACTCCAGGTCATAGGACAACCTATTTTCATAGTAATGGTGACTTTTGCAGCGGTCTCAGGGTGCGGGAATGACGGGGGGCCGGCTCCCTTTTCGCCTGGAGTCCCAATCCAGGCTAGACTCAGGACGGCGCTAGTGCTCCGTTCATCTTGCCTTTTGCGAGTAGCGGGGCACTGAGGCAGCCGGTCCGAGGAGGAGACAATGGCAGCAACGCAAGAGATGGCGGGACAGGTCGCAATTGTTACGGGCAGCGCGTCGGGGATCGGGCGTGCGTCGGCGCTGGCGTTCGCTCGCGCCAGCGCGCGGGTGGTCGTCAACTACAGCCGGTCCGCGGACGAGGCGCAAGAGACAGCGGGCCTGGTGCGCGATGCCGGGAGCGAGGCGCTGGTGATCCAGGCCAATGTCGCCAACGCGGCGGAAGTTGACGCCCTGGTTCAGCAGACGCTCGATAGCTGGGGACGGGTAGACGTGCTGGTGAACAACGCCGGGACGACGGTGTTCAAGCCGTATACGAACCTGGAAGAACTCGATGCGCTGACCGAGGCCGATTGGGACCGGGTGCTGGCGGTGAACGTCAAGGGAGTGTACTTTGCCTCGAAAGCGGTCGCGGCCCCGATGAAGGCGCAGGGGAAAGGCGCGATCGTCAACATCTCCTCCGTCTCCGCGTTCAAGCCTGTCGGTAGCTCCATCCCGTACTGCGCGTCAAAGGCGGCCGTCATCTCCGTAACCCAGACGATGGCCTTGGCGCTGGCACCGGAAATCCGCGTTAACGCTATCGCCCCGGGGTTCGTGGCCACGCGCTGGTGGACCGGTCGAGAGGACATCGGCCCGACTCTGGCGGCGACGACGCCGTTGCAGCGCGGCGGCACGGCCGAGGACATTGCCGAGCTGGTCTATTTCCTGGCCACGAGCGCCGGCTTCACGACCGGAGCGACGCTCGTTGCCGACGGTGGGCGCACCCTGGGGTAGGTATTTACATGGATGGACAGGATGGGGGGTGAGTGGGGCACCGGCCCCCCTATGGTCCCCCCGATGCGGCGGGGGGACGGGCGCAACAGTGGTTGCAAGCGCCCCTACGGCTTGGCCCGTATCCACCCTTGTCAGAGCACCCCGCGCCGGGCCGATGCGGGTGGTTGCGGGTCGGGGCGGAGGGGCGGTGGGGAGCTGCGGGGGAGCAGCACGTTGGCGGCGTAGGGGCGGCCGCTATACGGGTCTTCGAGCATCAGCATCCAGTCCCACAGCTGATCCGCCAGCCGCTCGTAGGTGTCGCGGTGGCTCCGGTCCTGGGCCAGGTTACGCAGTTCGTGAGGGTCGGTTTCTAGATCGTACAACTCATCGAAATCGAAGGCGTTGAAGACGAACTTGTAGCGGCCGTCGAGGAACTGCCGCTGGGTGAAGTTGAAGATGTTGCCGTGGTCTTCCATGAACAGCTCGCGCCGCTCCAGGGCCGAGCCAGCATCCGGCGCATCGGTCAAGATCGGTAGCAGCGACCGGCCGTGACACGGTGTTAGCGGGCGGGCATCGGCGATCTCCAGGTAGGTCGGACCGAGGTCGAGGGTGCGCGCATAGGCATCACACACCGATCCCGGTGCGATCATCCCCGGCCAGCGCATCAGCAGGGGCATACGGTGAGTTTCCTCGTAGGGATACACGTCCTTGAACCACAGCCTATGCGCCCCCATCATGTCGCCATGATCGGACGTGAACACAACCAAGGTGTGTTCGGCCTGGCCGCTTTCGTCGAGGAATGCCAACAGCTTGCCGACGTAGTGGTCAATCAGCGTGCAGTAGCCCCAATAGTGAGCGATGGACTTGCGAGTGTGCTCCTCCGTGATCTCACCGAACCACGAATCGCGGACACGGCGCACGTAGGCCGGCTTGCCCTCACCAGAGTCGTGGTAGCTTGGCGGTAGAGGCACGTCGCGCCAGTCATACAGCGAGGCATACGGTTCCGGCACCAGGTAGGGGTTGTGCGGACCGGAGAAGTTGGTCCAGAGGAACCAGGGGTGCTCGTCCGGCTCGTCGGTGAGCGCGCGCAACTGCTCCAGCCCGGCCGCGGCCTGCGCCGCCGTGCCGGTGGCTGCGGGCGGCCCGGCTTCTCGCCCATAGTGCCGCCAGTAGAGGCCGCCGGCATCGGTAAATCCCCACTCGTCCGCAGCGGCGCCGCCATTCGTGCTCAGGCCCAGCCGCCGCCGGTACGCGGCAGCATCGAATTGCCGGTTTTCGCTGTCGAAACCGAGGTCGGCCGGTCCCTGTGTCCAGCCGACGTGCCACTTGCCGACGTAGCGCATCCGATAGCCCGCCGCGGACAGGTGGCTGCCCCAGGTGGCGCACTCGGGACGGATTTCGCGGGCGATGGCGTAGGGCACGTGGCAGTTATTCAACATGCCGTGCGCGTGCGGGTAGAGGCTGGTGACAATTGAGGCCCGCGCCGGTGAGCAAGGAGTGGTGGCGGTGTAGGCGCGGCGGAACCAAATGCCCTCCGCAGCCAGCCGCTCCAGCGCCGGGGACCGGCCGGGCGCCGCTGGGCCGGCCGTCGCGTACTGCTGCTGGTCGGTCATAATCATCAGGATGTTCGGGCGTTCAGTGGTCTGTGCGGTCATGGATGCTCCACCTCCTGGGCTACGCGACGTGGCTGCTTCCGATATGCTGGGATACTATCTGATGAGTTGGGCCTAACCCCCGGCCCCTTCCCTCCAGGGAAGGGGAGTCCTGGAGGCGACCGGAGGTACCTCCCTTGATGGGTTGGGGGCAGATGAGTGCGCCGGGCGCCAAGGAGCTTGCAAGTGAAGATCACCGATGTCAAGACGTTTCTCGTGGATGCGTCGCCGCCGGATGGCTGGAGTGGCGGCGGGCGCAACTGGCTGTTCGTCAAGGTGGAGACCGACGCCGGCATCTACGGACTAGGGGAGGCGAGCGGCTGGCCGCGCGTGGTTCAGACGGCCATCCAGGACCTCACTCCCGTTGTAGTCGGCGAGGACCCGGGCCGGATCGAGTATCTCTGGCAGAAGATGCTGCTGGCCATGATGGGGCATGGGATGACCGGTGTAGTGGGCGGTGGGGCGATGACCGGTATCGAGATTGCCCTCTGGGACATCCTGGGCAAGAAGTTGGGCGTGCCGGTGTGCGACCTTTTGGGCGGCCGCCTGCGGGACCGCGTGCGCGTCTATGTCCATGCCAGCACGCCGGAACGGGCGCACGAGCTGATCGAGCGCGGCTACACCTGCTTCAAGTGCGGCGGCTTGGAGCACCCGGTCAGGACGGTCAAGACGCTGCGGGAGGCGGTCGGGGACGACATTGACCTGTGCATTGACGTGCATGGGCCGCCGTGGTTCAGCGTGCCGGATGCCATCCGGGTCGGGCAGGCGCTCGAAGAGTACGGTCTGCTGTTCTATGAGGACCCGGTGCCGCCCGAGAATATCGAGTCGCTGGCGAAGGTGGCACGCGCGATAGACGTGCCCCTCGCCTGTGGCGAGCGATCCAGCACCCTGTACGGCTTTCGCGAGTTGATCGAGCGGGACATTGTGGACGTTGTGCAGCCCGATACCGGCCGCGCCGGGGGGCTGTTGCAGATGAAGAAGGTGGCCGCGCAGGCTGAGGCGCACCACATTATGATGGCTCCCCACGATGGGTCGCTGGGACCGATTGCCGAGGCGGCGGCGGTGCATCTGATGGCCACGCTACCCAACTTCCTGATCTTGGAGCACATGGCCGACGACGTGCCCTGGCGGTACGAACTCATCGAAGAGTTCCCGCTGGAAGACAGCCACTTCATCGTGCCCGACCGGCCCGGTCTCGGCATCGAGTTGAACGAGGCGGTCGCCCGCGCCCATCCTGGTGGGCCGAACGCCAATCGGCCGGGGCCGGCAGTCCGCACCTACGTCGAATCGCGCATGAGTCGCCGCCGGCTGACGCAGCCGTAGTGTCTTGGTGGCGAGAGACGACGAGCGTGCCCGTTTAGGCCGTGGAGTGAGTGCAGCGGTTGCCTTGGCTGTAGGGACGGTTAGGTGACGAGGCGCTGCTGCACTAGGTCCATGTCAAGCTCTATGCCGAGGCCCGGCCCGGTCGGAGGAATGATGTAGCCGTGCTCGAAGACGAGCGGCTCTTTGAAGATCGTGTGGTGAATTGGGCCTTGGTTGGCTTCCTGGATCAGGAAGTTCGGTGAGCAGGTATCGAGTTGGATGGCAGCCGCGGCAGCAATCGGACCACAGGCCATGTGCGGCGCGATCATCGCGTAATGGGCTTCGGCGATGCTGGCGATCTTCTTTGATTCCAGGATGCCACCACACTGCCCCACGTCGAGTTGGATGATCTGAGCGGCCTGCTTTTCGATCAACTCGGCAAACTCGTATTTCGTGACGAGACGCTCACCGCTGGCGATGGGGATACTGGTGTGGGCGGCGACTCGCGCCATCTCGTCCACGTTCTCCGGCGGGACCGGTTCTTCGAACCAGAAAGGCTGGTATTTCTCCAGAGCTTGCGCGGCGCGGATGGCGCTGTAGGTGGTGAGCTGTCCGTGGGTGCCGATGCCGACCTCCAGTTGGTTGCCGACGGCATTGCGGATGCTCTCGAAGATGCGCTCGGCGTAGGTGATCTCCGCCAGCGAGATGTCGCGCGGCAGGGGATACAGGGGCCGGAAGGGGTCGAGCTTGCAAGCGGAGTTACCCTGCGCGAGTAGCTCAATGGCGATCTCGCCGGCCCGCGCCGGGTCTTCGTCAAAGCCGGCCCTGGGCATATAGGCGTAGGCGCGGAGCTTGTCGTGGTATTGGCCGCCGAGCAGGTTGTAGATCGGTTGGTTGACCGCCTTGCCGACAATGTCCCAGCACGCCATTTCAATCGCACTCAGTGCCGGTGTGGCGTGCAGGCTCGGATGGCGGAAGTCGTGCCGGGAGCCATACGCGCGCTGCCAGATTTTCTCGATGTGGAAGGGGTTTTCGCCGATCACGAACAGGCGGCCAATCTCTTCGATAAGGCTGATGTGGGCTTTTAGCCCGGCGAGGTTGTCGGCAAAGACATTGCCGGTCACGCGCTCGCCGAGGCCGACGATGCCCTCGTCGGTGACGACTTCGACGAAGAGCAGGTACTTGCCCCCTCGGTGGGGCGGGATGTTCTCGACGACCATGGTCTTGATGTCAACGACTTTCATCTCGATATCCTCCAACTCCGGCCCGTCTTTGCCACGCCGGTTACTCTACTTGATCCCCTCCCTCACCCTCCCCCGGAGCAGGCTCCAGGGGAGGGAACTTGCACCCTGCCGACTGGTATGTTGCAAACACGCACTAGACGGTGAGCTTCGGCTCTCGCCACCGGAGTCCCTTCTGCCAGGCGTCCCGGTCGGTGCGGTGCATCCGCAGGCTGCTCTCTCGGAGGGGCAGGACAATACGCTTACCGCCTTGGAGGTGGGATTCCAGGATGGCCACCATGATCTCGACGCCGTGCCGCGCCGACTCCACGCCGCCGCGCGGCGGGTCGCCGGTGTCGAGTGCCCGGACCAAGTCCATGATCGCGTTGACCGTGGGGCTTTGGCGGGGGAAGGCGGGGAATTCCGCCGGCCGGAGGCTACGGGCGTCGCCCTTCCGCAGGACCCAGTCGAGGGAATCGTTGTAGGTGCCGACCATGCCATGCTCGCAGTTGGCCTGGTACTCGTAGCGGTTGGTGCAGAGCAGGTAGAGGGTGACGCCGTTCTCGAAGAGGATCACGCCGTCGCCGCCGGGGTCGTCACTGTAGACGTGGCCGTCGCGGAGCGGCTCCGACTGGGGTGCGTTGCCCTGCACCCATACGGCGCGGGTATCGCCGTTGAGGCACAGCGCCAGGTCCATGGTGTGACAGCCGTGGTCGAACAGACCGCCGCCGTAGGTCATCACCAGGCTTTGCAGAGCACCCAACTCACCCTGCGCGATGACCTCGCGCATCTGCCAGAAGCCCGGATGATAGCGGCGCTGGGTGCCCATGTTGAAGACGGTACCGTGGCGCTCGCAGGCGGCGGCCATGGCGTTGGCGGTTGCGAGGGACGGGGCCATGCCCTTCTCGCAGAAGATGGCCTTGACGCCCTGCTCGGCGGCGTGAATTACGATGTCGGCGTGGTGCTCGACGTGGGTGGCGACGCTCACGATGTCGAGGTCTTCCTTGGCGATCATCTCCTGATAGTCGGTGTATTGGCCGCTCTTGGGAACTGCGTATTGCTCTCCGAACAATGCCATCAGGTCTGCGCGGAAGTCGGAGCAGGCCACTAGGTCGGTCCGGTCGCAGGCGTAGAAGCCGCCGCCGTGAGCGTAGGGCGGCTCGTGTTTCGGGTCGCCGACAACCTCATTGTCAATGAAGCCGCCCATCCGCCCGCAGCCGATCACCGCCGCTCTGTAGGTTTTCACCGTTCTCCTCGCTTCTGATTGAATTTTGCCCCCACCCTCGCCCTCCCCCGTTGCGACGGTGGAGGGAACACGCCGTCCCCCCGTCGGGACGGGGGGACCACAGGGGGCCATGACCTAGCGGCCGCGCTCTCGCAGCCAATGGCCGCCCGTGTGCGGCTCTTATCGTACCGCGTGCCGTCGCTGGACTCCGGCGACGTTGCCGGTAAGTGGTAGACTGCCCAGCAGGCTACCGACGGAGGCATGGAAAGTATGGCAGGACTGACGGCAGCGCAGAAGCAGCGGTTTGAGGAGGACGGTGTTCTGACGGTGGAAGGCGTGCTGACGCCGGAGGAGGTCGAGACGCTGCGCCGGGCGTGTGGCGAGGTCGAGGAGATGGCGCAGGGCCTCACGACCCGTACTCCGGCTATCCATCCGCGCATTCTCCCGTCCGGCCGCCGCGTGGTGGACATTGTGAAGGGAGCGGTGTTTCAGCATCCGCAGTTCCTCGCGGCCTGCACGCACCCCGGCGTGCTCGACATCGTCGAATCGCTGGTCGGCCCGGATATTCAGCACCATCACAGCAAGCTGAACTGGAAGCCGCCGCTGCCCCCGGAGCAGGCTGCCCAGGGGTGGAAGATCGGGTGGCACCAGGATTACGCCTTCTTTCCGCACACCAACTACGACCTACCGGCGTGTGCCATCTACCTCGATGACACCAACTTGGAGAACGGCTGCATGAACGTCATTCCCGGTAGCCATCGGGAGGGGCCGCGCAATCATATGAAGGACGGCGCGTTCAGCGGCGTGTGCCAGGAGCCGGACGCCTACGCGGACGAGTCGCGGTGGCGGACGGTGGAGGTGCCGGCGGGAGGCATCTCGCTCCACCATTGCCTGATGTTGCACAGCTCCGGCCCCAACCACTCGCAGCGTGCCAGGCGCACGTTCGTCATCCAGTACCGGGCGGCCGACAACGTGCAGATCGCCGGTCGCACCAGCCATCTGGGCTGGGGCTTTCAGGTCCGCGGCCAGAACAATGCGATGATCCGCTTCGAGAACGGGGTCACGTGCCCGCTCCCGGAGGGGCTGACGTCGCACTAGGAGCAACCCGATGAACACGGCGGAGAAGCGCGCGCACTTCCGCAGCTTTGGATTCGTCGTCGAGCGCCAGGCGTTCACGTCCGACGAAATGCAGGGGATCACGCGCGAGTTCGACGATCTGATGACCGAACTGCGCGAGGGGCAGGCCTTTGCGGGGGAGAGCGGTGAAAATCGTGCTCCGTTCGTCGAGCTGCGACCGGCGCTGGGGCGGCTGGCGGTGGATGACCGCATCTACGGCACCGTCGAGGAGTTGCTTGGCCCGGATTTCCTCTGGGCCAGCTCCGAGGGGAATATCACCGTCGGCGACCATCTCTGGCATCCCGATAGGCCGGGAGACGAGGAGGAGATTTCGTACTTGCGCCTCAAGACGATGATTTACTTGGACGAAACGACCAGCGATGCGGGCGCCATCCGGCTGATCCCCGGCTCGCATCGCGTGCCGCTGCACGAGGAGATCGAGAGCGAGCAGCGCCACCAGCATGGCCCGACGCTGGCGCCGTTCGGCGTGCCCGGTGCTGAGGTGCCGTGCGTGGCTTTCGAGTCCCGGCCTGGCGACGTGCTCTTCTTCAACCAGAGCCTCTGGCATGGCGTTTTCCACGGCTGGGTGGGGCGCCGCTATATCGCACTGAAGTACGCCGCCATGCCGCAAACGGACAAGCAGATCGGCTCGCTCGACCACTATTCCCGGGGCACGATCTTCCGGCCGCTCGATTCGTTCGCACAGAGCGATGATCCGCGCATTCGGCGCATGGTGGACCCACTGCCGGCGCTAGGTCGCAGGCAGGTCCCGGCCTTTGTTCCCTTCCGGTGAGGCGCGGCCTCACCCCCCGGCCCCCTCTCCATCGCGGAGCGATAGAGAGGGGGAGTCTAGGGTGGGGACAAGCGGAGGAACTGGGCCCCCTGTGGCCCCCCCGTTGCGACGGGAGGACGTGGATTGCGGCGCAAGCCGCAATGACGGCCCGGGGTCGTCCGGGCCGGTGCATGACGATGAACGATGCCGAACAGTCAGGAGGCGACGCGATGAGCGGGCGGAGAGGGCCGGCAGCGGCCGTTGGGCAGCGGGTTAATCTCGGCATCACGCGGCTGGGGCAGTCGGACGCCGGGCAGGCTAATGGCGCGGCCGGCGCGCCCGTGCAGAACGGCGCGCGCTCTGGGGCACCCACTCCTACGATGGTTGCGGCCGCGCAGAACGGGGCGCGGCCGGAGCGAATCGCTACCGACTTCTCTGCGGGCCGGGCGCGCTATGGCGTGAGCGTGGAGGAGTACGTGCGGTTCCTGGTGGACGGATTCTTGATCGTGCGCGGCCTGGTTGGCGCGGCGGAGGTGCGGGAGCTGCTGGACCACACCGAGGACCTGATGTACGGGCGGGTGGAGGTGCCGGGCTTGGAGCCGCCGCCGCCCGGTGCCAGCGTTGACGAGATCGAGCGCCGGTATCTCCGCATCCACATGCTGCACCAGCACCTAGAGATACACGAGCGGTATCTGCTCCATCCGCAGATTCTCGACGTGCTGGAAGCGCTCATCGGCCCGGACGTGATGGCGATGCAGACGATGCTCTTTTTCAAACCGCCGGGTGGCGTTGGCCAGGGCTACCATCAGGACAGCTACTACATTCCCACCTATCCAGATACGCTCTGCGGCGCGTGGCTGGCGCTGGAGCGGGCGGATGAAGAAAATGGCTGCGTGTGGTACACGGGCGGCACGCAGCACGAGCCGATCTATCCCAGTGCGGACCGGCTCACCCAGAATCATGCCAACCTGGCGCTGACACCCGTGGAGCACGTCTCCCATACGGACACGGCGGTCAACACGTTGAGCCGGATTGCGGCGCGGTATCCTGGGCGGGAGATGCCGGCCATCGCCGAGCCGGGCGACGTGGTGTTCTTCGCCGGACACATTCTCCACCGCTCGCACACCAACCGGTCCCCGGATCGCTTCCGCCGGGCCTTCGTCAGCCACTATGCCAACGCCCGCTCGTTCACGATGTGGGGCGGGCCGGACCGGCAGCGGCAGACGAACGACCGGCAAATTCTGGCCCGCGGGTGGACGCACCTGCCGTTCGGTCAGCCCCGCTTTGGTACTCCGTGCGCGGCCAACGGGCCGCCGCCTGATGCAACTCAACGGGGTGACGAGCCGATGCCGATGGCGCTGATGGCGGACGGTGACGAGATGCAGGCGGCGGCGCAGCAGCCGCAGCGGAACGATCCGGCGCTGATGCGGGAGCACGAAAGCGCCGGCGAGAGCTAGGGACACCCATGCGTCGCGTACAGGATCGGGTAGTGTATCTGACCTTTAGCTCGGCGTCGCCTGCGCTGCCACCCGCCGGCGGTCTGCGTCGCGGCGGCTCTTGTGCGGCTGCCGGTCCGGCCCGCGCGTCCGCGTGGGCGGCAGCTTGGTCCTGGCCAGCTTGGCCATCCATGCCAACTCATACGGCTCGGCGGCCAGGCCGCTGGCCACTGCCGGCGTCGTCCCCAGCGTCTGGTGCCGCCGGCACCAGCGGCGCTTTATCCGGCGCTACGCCGACGATCTGGTCATTGCCACTATCTGTCTCGGTATCGTAGTGGTGATTGCGTATGCCTTGTGGCGGCTCTGAGTCTGAAACGGACTCACTATCCTCTGGCACACGCCATATTTCGTTGTCAAGCTGGACGTGTCCGCTAGGACTGATGGTCCTGGCAGGTGGTATAGACCGGCTGGAGTGCTGCCGTCAGTCCGGCCACGTCCCACGTGGCGGTGATAGTCTCGTCATTGTATCGCGTGACCCGCGCCACGAATCGCGTGCTTTCCTGGAGCCGCGCCACAAACGGGAAGTTCGGTGGCCGTTGCCCATTGTGCGGGACAAAGGTGGACTCGTTGCTGGTGGACAGCGCCCAGCGGCCCGACTCCACCGTGCCGTCATCAAAGCGGTACAGCACGGCGACCGGCCCTTCGTTGTCCAGGTAAGCATTCCACGCGATAAAGGACTCCCACTCCGCCACGCGCCGGCCGCCGTAGGTGCAACGGATATACAGGATGGCCCGGTCATTACCACGCGCTGGCGTATAGGTGGTAGATGCTAAGGCGCTCACCACCCACTTCCGGTCAGAGAGCGGGTCACTGTCAGTCAGCGTGCGCCACTTACCAGTAGCCGGGCGCGCGGTAGCCGTTGGTTCCGGCGTGACGGTAGCCGTTGGTTCCGGCGTGGCGGTAGCCGTCGGTTCTGGCGGTGCTGGCCCGTTACAGGCGATAACGAACAGGACAGCCAGCAAGAACACGGTCACGCGGACGAGGTACAACGTGCTAGGCATGAGGAACCCCCTTACGGCGCAGGATGATGGCTCCTCGGCCACAAGTCGCCGCATCCCAGCATGAGCCGCAAGGGGGCATGACGGACGCCATGCACCCTGCCGCCCATGCGGGACACGCGCGGCTGCTGCAATACGACGGACTTGTGGCCGAGTCCGCCGCGACTGTAGCTCATACCGGACACCAAAAGCAAGGGGGCGGACGGTCAGCGGTTTGACACGGTGGTGGCTAGGTGCTTATACCTACCTACGCGGTGGCGTGTCCGCCCCCCGAACATGGAGGAGGGATGATGGACGTGAGTGCGCCGGGGTACCTGACTCGGAACGGCCAGGTGAACGTGCGGGAGTTAGAGCAACCGGGGTCAGGGGCTCAATACCAGCTACATTGCCTCTATTGCGGAGAGACGTATAAGTCGGCACGGGTTTTTGACCGGACTTGTCCTGGGTGTCAGGGCGGCACCCCGGGGCCGAACACACCAGCGGAATGGCCAGCGGACCGTCGGGCACAGCGGGAACAGGCGGTGACCGCACTCCGGCAGGCATTGGGGTTATGAGTGAGCAGATAGCCAGGTCATATTGGGACCAGTGGATTGACCACTAGGCGAGTAGGAGGACAGGATGGAGACTTCGGAAGCGGGTTACGTGAATGAGCACGGTCAAGTCAATCTTGGTGCAGCGAAGCGCACCGGGCCATTCGGTATTTACCACTACTGCTATCGATTGCATTGTCTCTATTGTGGTGAGACCTATGGCGCTCACCATATAGACGGGGTTAGGTGTGAAAACTCTGAGTGTGCGACCTGGCATGACAAGCAGTATCCCTGGGGTAGACGAGGTGGCTATGAGCTTACTACGGACGAAAAGCCGGAGTCTTGCTACGAACGGCGGCAACAGGTGGTTGAGGTGCTTCACGCTATCTCGCGCTGATAGGCCCCGAACCTATCATTCCGCAAGTGTATCAGATGGCATAGGCATCTTCACACGTTCTGTTCTAACTATGCGGATTATCTACCCACGGGTAGCGCAGGCCGAGCGGCGCTAAAGGTCAGATACACTACCCAGGATCGCTGCGATGCTATTGACGATTACCACCACCCACCGGCTGGCTACCGATCTGGGCTTTTTATTGGTCAAGAATCCGGCCCGGTGTCAATCGTTTTCCTTGTCCTTCGGTCAGGCCCATGTCTTTTATCCGGTCGCACGTGACCGCGTTTGCACGGCGGCACTGCTCGTGGACCTCGATCCGATTCGGCTCGTGCGGCGGCGGGGCCGTCAGAGCCAGGACCGCACGCTCGGCCAGTACGTGAATGACCGACCGTATGTGGCCTCATCGTTTCTGAGCGTGGCGCTGGCTCGCGTGTACAAGTCAGCGTTGGGTGGTCAGAGTAAAGAGCGCCCGGCACTCGCGGCTACGGCCATTCCACTCGAAGCGCAGATCACCGCGGTCCAATGTCGTGATGGCGAGCGCCTGCTGCGGGCGCTCTTCGAGCCGCTCGGCTACAACGTCAGCGCCGAGCGCCAACCGCTCGATACGGCCTTTCCGGAGTGGGGAGCGAGCACGTATTGGTCGGTTACGCTCAGGGCCACCCATCGTCTGCATGACCTGCTTACCCACCTGTACGTCCTGCTGCCGGTGCTGGACGACGACAAGCATTACTGGGTCGGTGAGGACGAGCTGGAGAAGCTGCTGGCAAAGGGCGAGGGCTGGCTCTCGACCCACCCGGAACGCGACTTGATCGTTGACCGCTACTTGCGGTACCGGCGGCTGCTCACCCGCGAGGCGCTGGCCAGACTGGTAGTTGACGACGATCCCGATCCGGATGCTACCGAGGAAGCGCAGGCCCGTGAAGAGGAGGTATTAGAGGACAGAATCAGCCTCAGCGAGCAGCGCATGATGGCCGTGTTGGCCGTACTTCGGGGCGCCGGCGCTACGCGCGTGATTGACCTGGGCTGTGGGGAGGGGAAGCTGCTCCGGACGCTGCTCACGAACACGGACTGCGAGCAGATCACGGGGATGGACGTGTCCTCGCGGGCCCTCGTGCTGGCACAGAGACGCTTGCGGCTGGACCGGCTCCCGGCGATGCAACGAGCGCGGATCACGCTCTTTCAGGGAGCGCTCACCTACCGGGATCGGCGACTCACCGGCTACGATGCCGCCTGTGCGCTGGAGGTGATCGAGCATCTCGAACCGTCACGGCTGGGCGCATTCGAGCGGGTGCTCTTCGAGTTTACGCGGCCGCCAACCGTCGTGATTACTACGCCGAACACCGAGTACAACGTGCGATTCGAGAACCTTGCCGCCGGTCGATTCCGCCATAGCGATCATCGCTTCGAGTGGACCCGTGCAGAGTTCTCACGCTGGGCAAAGCGCGTGGCAGATCGCTTTGGCTATGAGCTGCGGCTGCTGCCGATTGGTCCCGTTGATCCGGCCGTCGGTGCTCCGACCCAGATGGCGGTATTCTCGCAATGAATATCACTGTTCCGGCGCTGTCGCTGGTAGTCCTGATCGGGCCTTCGGGCAGCGGCAAGTCTACGTTTGCCAGCAAGCATTTCCAGCCGACGGAGGTGCTGTCATCCGACTACTGCCGCGGCCTCGTGTCGGATGACGAAAACGACCAGGCCGCGACGAAAGATGCCTTCGAGGTGCTCAACTTCATTGCCCGCAAGCGCCTCGCGGCTGGCCGGCTCACGGTGGTAGATGCAACCAACGTGCAGGCGGAGGCACGCAAGCCGTTGGTGGAGTTGGCGCGGGAGGCCCACGTGCTGCCGGTAGCCGTTGTCTTCAATCTGCCGGCCAAGCTGTGCCAGGAGCGCAACCGCGACCGGCCCGACCGCAACTTCGGTCCCCACGTGGTCCGGCAGCACAGTCAGCAGTTGAGACGCTCGCTCCGCAGCCTGCGGCGGGAGGGCTTTCGCCACATCACGATCCTGAGCACGCCGGACATGGTAGAAGCTGCGCGTATCGTGCGGCAGCCTTTGTGGGTTGACCGGCGGCAGGAGCATGGCCCGTTCGACATCATCGGCGACGTTCACGGCTGCTTCGATGAGCTGGTCTCACTGCTGGAGCAGCTGGGCTATGCCGTCGGCGGCCCGCCCGGCCGGCCTACAGTGCGCCACCCGGAGGGGCGGCGGGCGGTGTTTGTTGGCGATCTGGTGGATCGCGGCCCGAACTCGCCTGGGGTGCTCCGGTTGGTGATGGCGATGGTGGCGGACGGGGCCGCGCTGTGTGTGCCGGGCAATCACGATGTCAAGCTGGTGCGGAAACTCCGGGGGCGCGACGTGCAGATCACGCACGGTCTCGCGGAAACGCTGGCGCAACTGGATGGGGAGCCGGATGACTTCCAACGGAGCGTGCGGGAGTTTCTCGACGGGCTGGTGAGCCATTACGTGCTCGACGACGGGCGGTTGGTCGTTGCCCATGCCGGCCTGAAGGAGGAGTTGCAAGGGCGCGCCTCGGGCCAGGTGCGGGAGTTTGCGCTTTATGGCGAAACTACCGGCGAGACCGACGAGTTCGGATTGCCGGTGCGGCACAACTGGGCGGAGGACTACCGGGGATCGGCCACGGTCGTCTACGGACACACACCGGTACCGGCTGCGGAGTGGCACAACCGGACAATCTGTATTGACACGGGTTGCGTGTTTGGTGGGCAGTTGACGGCCTTACGCTATCCGGAAAAGGAGCTGGTCCACGTCCAGGCGAGCCGCACCTACTACGACCCGGTGCGACCACTACTACCACCAGGCCAGGAGACGCCAGCGGTGTCCCGCCGTCCTCACGATGACGTACTGGATATCAACGATGTTCTGGGTAAGCGCATCATTACCACACGCCTGCACCGCAACGTCACTATTCGCGAAGAGAATGCGTTGGCGGCCCTCGAAGTGATGAGCCGGTTTGCGGTGGATCCGCGGTGGCTCATCTACCTCCCGCCAACGATGGCGCCTCCCGATACCTGCAAAGAGGGTGTGTACCTGGAGCATCCACGCGACGCCTGCACCTACTTCCGGGGGCAAGGAGTGGCGCAGGTCGTCTGCGAGGAAAAGCACATGGGGTCACGGGCTATCGTCGTGCTGTGCCGCGATCAGGAGGCGGCACGGCGCCGATTCCTGGCGGATGATGGGCGGCTCGGTATCGTCTATACGCGCACGGGTCGCCCGTTTTTTGCCGATACCAACGTAGAGCGCGAGCTGCTGGCGCGTGTGTCCGCAGCCTTGACGCAGGTGGAATTTTGGGAGCGATTCGAGACGGACTGGCTCTGCCTCGATGCCGAACTGCTGCCGTGGTCGGTGAAAGCGCAGGGGCTGCTACGGGACCAGTACGCAGCGACGGCGGCCGCAGCCGGTACCACGCTCAATGCCGCCGTCTCCGTGCTGAAGCAGGCCGAGGACCGCGGAGAAGAGGGTGCGGCGCTGCACACTCGCTACCGGACGCGCCAGGAAATGGTGAGCCGGTTTCGCGCGGCCTATCGGCGCTACTGTTGGTCGGTCAAGGGCGTGGCCGATCTGAAGCTGGCACCTTTTCACCTGCTGGCGACGGAAGGGCGGACCTACACGGACAAGGATCACGTCTGGCACATGGAGACGGTCGCAGCCCTATGCCAGGCTGATGAGGCGATCTTCGCTGCTACTGCCTACAAAACCGTTGACCTGACCGATCCTGACAGCGAGACAACCGGGATCAACTGGTGGAAAGAGTTGACTGCTGCCGGCGGCGAGGGGATCGTCGTGAAGCCGCTTCAGTGGATCGTGCGCGGGAGTCGCGGCCTCGTACAGCCGGCCATGAAGTGCCGGGGACGTGAATACTTGCGACTGATCTACGGCCCGGAGTATACGGCTCCTGAGCACCTGGAGCGGCTCCGTGCCCGCAAGGTCTCCGTGAAGCGCTCACTCGCACTGCGGGAGTTTGCGCTGGGTATCGAGGCGCTCCAGCGGTTTACGGAGAGAGAGCCGTTGTATCGGGTGCATGAGTGCGTCTTCGGCGTGCTGGCCCTGGAGAGCGAGCCGGTTGACCCTCGGCTCTAGCCCCCCTATGGTCCCCCCGTTGCGACGGGGGGACGGAGAGTGAGGGCAGACGGCCTTTAGCCGCGGACGGTGAAGCGGTCTTCCAACTCGTTCTCGATGTCCACCAGGCCGGTGTAGGCAAGCTCGGCGTTGGAGGCCATCGCGGCGCCAAACCAGCCCTGGCGACGCATGGCGAGGCCCTTCTCTACGGCGCCGAGGCGGACCGACTCCCACAGGCTGTCGGCGAAGAAGTCCACGATCTCGCCGGTGAAGTGTCCGGCGGCGTCTACCGACACGCCAATGGCGGACACAATCGGCTGACAGTAGACGAACCGCACTTCGCTGTTGATGGGGACGGGCGTAATCGGCATGACGTGGCTGCCGCGGGCGTCGCCGGTCACGTAGGGGCAGATTGCCCACGGGAGGAGCACTTCCTCCGGCGCTGGGAAGATGCCCTGGGTGCGGAAAATCGCCACCGGGTCATCCTTGCCGACGTAGGTCCCGGCGATGTTGTGCAGCCGGCTGGTGCTGGCCGCGAGTAGCTGCTGGTCGGGGTGAGCACGCGACCAGGCCGACTGGATGGCGAAGCGCGCTTCATCGCGCAAGAGGGCCGCCAGTCGGTAGTAGTCCTCGGGCGCATGGAGGGTAATCTCGCGGTCTCCCTCCGTGTAGTCCATGTCCATCAGGCAGAAGCTGAAGCCCTTGCTCATCTCCGGCTTGAGGAGTAGGCCGCCGCAGTACATCGGGTCGGCGAGGGGCAGGAAGAACGGCAGGTTGAAGGCGCCGGGGGCGCACTTGTCCGCGTAGAAGAAGAGCACCGTTTCGGCGGGGCGGACCTTGTTGTCCTTGACCGGATTGTGCTCGAACTCCAACTCGGCGACGGCGGGACCGGCGCCCCGGATGTTGCCGGAGGGAGCGTCGGCCAAGAGGTCTTGCCCGGCGCCATAGTCGCCGCGCACTTGGGCGGCCGCCGTCCCGTTCAGGAAGGCTTGCCAGGCCAGCTGGTGTAGCTCGGTGTTGTCCGGTCCGGCGGTGTGGCTACAGGTGATGGCGATGTCGTCGCCGGTGTGGGTAATCAGCATGTCAATCAGCAGGCCGCGTGCTTGAGCGGCGGCAAACGTCTCCCGCACTGCGTCCAGCACGGACTGCGAGGGGCGGGTATGGCCCCCCGGCGAGCCGATATCCGCCTTGAAGATCGAGAGCGTCAGTTTCATGGTCCCCCCTTGCTCCTTCACATGAAAATACCTGCGAGTAGCCCTCACCAATTCCAGTCTGAGGTCAGTCTCGTCAGGTCACTGCGACTGTAGCATTCTCCCACAGCGTTGCCAAGTACACGGGCCGGGCAACGCGCGGCGTCGTGCCCTTGGCGCACAAGCGAATGCACGGGTACTCCTATGCTATGAACGGTTGAGCTGGCCCGGTGGATACGGACTAACTGCCCGGTGGCGCCGGCACAGCGGTCTCGGAATAGGGCATGAGCGCCGCCAGGCCGGCTGCCCCGGCCATGATCGCGGTGATCTCCTGCTGGACGGCCGGGGTGAGCGCCACGTCGAGTGCCCCGACGTTCTCGTCAAGCTCGGCCGGCCGCCGGGTGCCGGAGAGCGCCACCGCCACCTGCTCGTTGCTAAGGACCCAGGCCAACGCCAGGCGCGGCAGTGTGGTCCCGAGCTGGGCCGCGACCTGCTTGAGCCGGTCAACAACCGCCAAGTTCGGACCGAAATTATCGGCGCTGAACAGCGTCTGACCGAAGATCGGCCGCGAGCGGCGCCAGTCGCCCTCCTCGAACGTCGTCTCTGCGTTGAAGGTGCCGGTCAGTAGCCCGTGAGCGAGCGGGCCGTAGGCCATGATGCCGACGCCAAGCTCTTGGGCCGTGGGCATCATCTCATATTCCCAGCGCCGGTCGAACAGGTTATAGCCCACTTGGTTCGCCACCAGTGGCGCCATCCCGCACGCCTCGCGCAACTGGCGGGCCTCGTAGTTCGACACGCCGACGTAGCGGGCCTTGCCGGTTGCCAGTAGGTCTTGCAATGCGCGCGCCGTTTCCTCGAACGCGGTCTCGGGGTCCGGCCAGTGGATGAGGTAGAGGTCCACGTAGTCGGTGCCGAGCGACTTCAGGCTGGCCTCGCAGTCCGCAATCACCGAGGCGTAGCGGGCGTCGCGGTTGGGGTTGAAGCGCGGTAGGCCGGGCCGGGTGGGCTTGTCGTCCATTTGCCCTTCGCGCGTGGGCAGCGCGCCCTTGGTGACGACAATGGCCTCTTGGCGTCGGGTGCCCAGCCCTCTGCCGAGCAACTCCTCGGAGGCCCCGGCACCGTAGCCGCGGGCGGTATCGAACAAGGTGATGCCCAGATCGAGCGCGCGGTGAATGGCGGCGATGACCTCCGCGGTCTCGAAGTGCCCGTAGCCGCCGCCCATCTCCCAACAGCCAAAGCCAATGACCGATACTTCGAGGTCGGAGGTTCCCATGTGCCGATATTCCATCGTCGTGTCTCCTTTCTGACCCGGCGCTACCTTTGACTGGCCCCCACCCTAGCCCTCCCCCGTCCCGACGGGGGAGGGAACACACCAGCCCCCTGCCGCTGGATTGCGGCCTGCGCCGCAATGACGAGCACCTAGGCTAATCCCACAGCTCCGTTTGTTGCCACTGCGATACCATGCTCTCCAAGAGAGTCGCGGCGGCCACGCCGTCCGCGACGCGGTGATCGAACGTGAGGCTGAGATGCACGGTCGGCCGCACGATCAACGCTCCGTCCTCGCCTACCGCCGGCCGCGGCGCAATGCTGCCCACGCCGAGAATGGCGCTCTGCGGCGGGTTGATGATGGGCGTGAAGGCGTCAATGTGATAGGCGCCGAGATTTGTCAGCGTTGCGGTGCCACCTTCCATCTCGCTGGGCTGTAGTCGTCCCTGCCGCGCCCGGTCCGTTAGCCCGGTCAGCTCGCGGGCGAGGTCGAGCGCCGGGCGATGGGCCGCATCACGCAGCACCGGCACGACAAGGCCGTCCTCCACGGCGACGGCGACGCCGATGTGTGCCTCCGCTAGGAGCACGACCGCCTCGCCTTCAATCGTGGCGTTGAGCGCCGGGTGTGCCAGCAGTGCAGCGGCCAGCGACTTGGCCAAGAGCACGTCGTAGGAGACCCGCAGGCCCTCGGCGGCGGCTCCGGCGACCAGTAACTCTCTGGCTTGCACCAGGGGGCGAGCATCCACCTCGCGGGTCAGGGTGAGCTGGGCCGTGGACGTGAGGCTGTGTTGCATCCGCTGGGCAATCAAGCCGCGCATCCCGGTGAGCGGGACGCGGCGGAGCACGCGCGGCGCGGCGGGCGCCGCCGACGCGGGCGGACCGGCACTCGCCGCCGCGGCCGCTTGCACGTCGGACTCGGTGATGCGGCCGCCAGGTCCGCTGCCCGTGACGGTAGTGAGATCAACGCCAAGCTCGCGCGCGCGACGCCGGGCGACCGGGGTAGCCCGCAAGCGGCCGCGACCGGCGCGTGCTGGCGGCGGCTTGGCCGGCGGGCGTGGCGGCGCGGCGGCCGCGGTGCGGGGGGCCGCCGGCTCGGCAGTCGGTGGTGCCGTGGGAGGCGCCTCGCCGGGTGCGAGGACATGGCCGAGTATCCCTTCGACCTGGACGCGCCCGCCGACGGGCACGACCTGGTGAAGGGTGCCGGCTGTTGGGGCGGGGATTTCGACGGTGGTCTTTTCGGTGGTCAACTCCAGCACAGGCTGGTCGGCCGCGACCGGGGCGCCATCGGCCACCAGCCAGCGCGTGACTTCACCCTCGATGGTGTACATGCCGAGGTTGGGCATAGCGATTGCTACGGCCATGACTTGCCTTTCTCGGCTGGCCCCCTATGGTCCCCTCGTTGCGACGGGGGGACGGCGTGTGTTCCCTCCCCTGTGCCTCAGCACGGGGGAGGGCTAGGGTGGGGGCTGCTTTTATCCTGTACCGAGCATCTCGTGGACCGCGTCTACGACCTGTTGCGGCGACGGCGTGTAGATCGACTCCAGGGCCGCGCTATAGGGTACCGGTGTGTCCGCGCTGTTGATGGTCTTGATGGGCGCGTCGAGGAAATCGAAGCCGGCATCGGCGACGCGGGCGGCGATGTCGCGGCCCAACGAGCATGACGGCGTGTCCTCGTCCACGACGACCAGGCGTTGCGTCTTCTCGACGGACTCCAGGATGGTCTCCTCGTCCAGCGGGGCCAGACTGAGCACGTCAATGACCTCGGCGTCCAGGCCCTCGGCAACCAGCGCCGCGGCCGCATCGAGGCACACGTAGGTCATGCGGCCGATCCCGCAGAGGGTGAGGTCGCTGCCCTCGCGCACGATCTCGGCCTGCCCGAACGGCAGGGTATAGGCTTCCTCCGGGACCGGCGTGCGGGCATTCAGGCCCAGATAGCGGTGTTCGAGCACGATCACGGGGTTGTTGTCGCGGATGGCGGCGATCATCAGGCCCTTGGCGTTGTAGGCGGTGGTCGGTGCGACGCATTTTAGGCCGGGCACGTGGGCCAGGACCGAGTAGAGCGTTTGGGAGTGCGTGGCCGCCGCGCCGCCGCCGGCCATCTGGCTGCTCGGCGGCCGGGCGCCATACGACATTCGCACGGTCATGGGGATTTCCACCTGGCCGCCCATCATGTAGTGCATCTTCGCCGCTTGGTTGATGAGCTGGTCGTAACAGCAGCCGATCAGGTCAATGAATCCCAGGTCCACGATTGGGCGTAGGCCGCTCATGGCGGCGCCGACCGCCGCTCCGACAAATCCCATCTCGGCAATCGGCGTGTCGAGGACGCGCCCGGAGCCGAACTCGGTGACTAGCCCCTTGGTGGACCGGGTAGGGCCGCCCCAGGCATCCTTGAAGCCCAGATGCTCGCGCCCGGCCGCGCCGGCTACGTCCTCGCCGATGACGACGATACTCGGATCGCGGCGCATTTCCTGGCGGATAGCCCGATTCAGCGCTTCCGGGAACGTCAAGACTTCAGCCGTCTCGGCCCTCTCGACCGTCTCGGTAGCGACCGGCGCTGCCGTCATCGTGACCATGATCTTTCCTTTCGGGGCTGTGAGTGGCCCCCACCCTAGCCCTCCCCCGTCCCGACGGGGGAGGGAACTCGCCGTCCTCCCGTCGCAGCGGGGGGACCATAGGGGGGCCAGGTCCTAGCTTGCTACTACCTCCGTCGTTAGCTCGGTTGCTGATGGGAAGGGCGCGGCTTCGGCGGCGGCAACGGCCTCGTCCACGGCCGCCGCTACTTGGTCGTCTATTGCCGCCAGGTCGGCGGCGTCTAGCAAGTCCGCCGCGGTGACCTCCTGGCGGAAGCGGGCGATGCAGTCACGGGCACGGGCGGCTTCGATCTCGGAGGCCAGCCGGTAGGCCGTCCCGTCGTCTCCGGCCGAGTGTCCGTAGTAGCGATAGGTCCGCGCCTCGATCAGCGACGGGCCGCCGCCGGAGCGAGCACGCTCGACGGCCCGCGCCGTCGCTTCGTACATGGCGAACACGTCCTGGCCGTCCACCTTCTCGCCGGGGAGTCCGTAGCCGGCGGCCCGTTTCCAGACCTCGCCGGCGGTGCTGTACTCGACCGGCGTGCTCTGAGCGTAGCCGTTGTTCTCGCAGACGAACACGCAGGGGACGTTCCAGACAGCCGCCAGGTTGATCGCTTCATGGCAGGCGCCGATATTCGCGCCGCCATCGCCAAAGAAGGTCGCGGCCACCTGACCGGTGCCGCGGACCTTGGCGCTCAAGGCGGCGCCTACCGCGTGGGGGATGCCGGCGCCGACAATGGGGTTCACGCCGAGCATCCCGACGCGCACGTCCGTGATATGCATGGAGCCACCCTTGCCGCGATTGGCACCGCTGGCCTTGCCGTACAGCTCGGCCATCATCGGCGCTACCGCCATCCCTTTGGCGATGCAGTGCCCGTGGCCGCGGTGCGTGGAGGCAATCCAGTCGTCCGGTTGCAGGGCGGTACAGACGCCGACCGCGACGGCCTCTTCGCCGACATAGTAGTGGGCGGCGCCGAACGCAATGCCGCCATCCACCAGCGCCTTGACGCGGTCTTCGAAGGCCCGGATAAGCACCATGCGCTCGTACATGGTCAGCAGCGTCGCGCGGGGGAGCGTTGCTGCGGTCGTACTGCTTGTCATCGAGCGGCCTCCTCGCTGATGCCGGTCGGCACGGCTGGCCCCCACCCTAGCCCTCCCCCGTCCCGACGGGGGAGGGAACGTGCCCCTGCCCTGGCCCTGGCCCGTTGCGACGGGGGAGGGAACACATCGTCCCTCTGCCGCTGGGGTGAACACAGGGGCCGGACTCAGCACCTCTTGCAGGCTAAGGTAACGTTCCCGGCGAGCGTATGCAAGCGGGAGATGGCCTCATTCCGGCGCGGCCGGTCGCTCGCAGTGCTCGACTGGCAACGGTAGAGGCTGGCACAGTAGTCGCGCGAGTGCGCGGCGGCCGAGCACACAACCGTAGGGAGAGGCAAATGTCTGAGAATGGGACGGTGGAATACGTTGTCGAGCCACAGAAACGGGTGCCCGTAGCCTACGACGTGGACGTAGCGGTGGTGGGGTCCGGCATTGGTGGGCTGTTCGCGGCGCTGGCGGCGGGCAAGCAAGGCGCCAAGACGCTGGTGATTGATCGGATGGCCGCGCTCGGTGGCAATATCGGCCCGGCGATGATCGTGGCCGGCGGTTTGTACAACGAGGCCGACGGCACCTTGGTCGGTGGGCTGTCCGGCATTCCCAAAATGGTCATTGACATGATCGAGGCGCGCCGGACGGCCAACAACTACGCGGACGAGACGAGCCTGGTGTCGTATCTGGGAGCCAAGCTCAGTGAAAAGTGGGGGATCGAGCTGCTGCTGACCGTGTGGGCCGGTGATCCGATCATGGAGGGCAATCGGGTGACCGGGCTGTTTGTGGAAGGTAAGTCGGGACGGGTGGCGGTCAAGGCCAAGGTGGTAATTGACGCCACAGCCGACGTGGACCTCGCGCGCCGCGCCGGGGCGCCGGTGATCATGGCCTCGCCGCCCGATCCGGCACACGGGCCGCTGGTCCGGGAGCGGCGGGGCGGCGAGCCGTACCGCGTGTGGAACGATACCGCGCTGTTTTATCTTGTCGCTGGCGTGGACTTTGCAGCCTATGAGGCTTTTGCGGCGACGCGCGTGCCACTCAGCGCCGAGGATCGGGAGTGGGTGCGCGGCCGCAACCCCGGCAGCTTCCCGCAGCCGATGCTGCCGCTGCTGCGCCGGGCTTGGGAGGACGGGTCGTATCGTCATATGCGCGACATGGAGCCGACGGTGCATACCGAGAGTGCGGCGATATCGCAGTTCGACGGCCACGTCGGCTCGTCGCGGCTCAACGTGCGTGGGGAGATTCGCCGGGAAGACATGAAGCAGCATTCCAAGATCGAGACGGCCGCGCGGGTCCACGCTCAAGAGACCCTGCATTTCTACCGCGAGCACGTGCCTGGTTTCGAGCGAGCCTACATGCTGTTCATGGTGCCGTACTTCGGCGCTCGCGGTGGGCCATGCATTGACGGGGAGCGCACAGTCACTGCGATGGAAGCCTACGAGGGCAAGAAGTTCCGCGACGTGATGTACCGGAATATCCACGAGGGGCAGGACATGCACGGTGGCGAGAAATCGGGCCACGATGCTCCATATCGGATGATTCAGCCGAAAGGGGTGGAGGGCCTGCTCGTGACCGGCCGGGGCGCGGCCTACATCCGCCGCGGCCACGACCCGACGGGGATGCGGGCGCGACCGAGCATCATGGCCTTGGGTGAAGCCACCGGCATCGCCGCTGCCCTGTCCACGAAACTGGGGGTTACGCCCAAGCAGCTCGACGTGAAGACGCTGCAACGGGAGCTGCTCCGCCAGGGCGCCTACTTGGGTGACGAGGCGCGCCTCGCCGAGCTGGGCCTGCGGTAATGGCCCCCACCCTAGCCCTCCCCCGTTGCGACGGGGGAGGGAACGCGCGGGCCCCTCTGCGCTGCGGGGGGACCATAGGGGGGCGGTTCGGTATGGAAAGGAGGGGCCATGACCGCGATAGACTTCGCCAACTCGTACATGACCTGGTTTGGCGCCGGGAATCATGCGCGTATCCAACTCGACGCGGCTTGCACCATCGTTGACGAGCAGGCGGGGACGGAGGAGGCATATTATCTGATTGCCCCGTGTCGCTCCGAGCGTTGCTACATGGAAGACCCCCTGTTCACGACGCCCAACTACGAGTTCTCCGGTATCTGGTCGCGGGAGGAGTTCCTGCTCATTCGGACGCATTGGGTGAGCGCGCGCGACAACCGCAAGTATGGCGTCATCCGCGAGCACTGGGACGACGTGCATTTGGACATTCGCCGTTTTCCGCAAGCGGAGCAACTCTCGGATCGAGGCAGTATCGTGACGGCGACGCTGGCCAACCGTCCGCTTATCGCTCGCACCGAGCTACGGGACGAATCAGGGCAGCAGCGGGCGGTGTTGGAGTATCCGGTGCGGACGATGAACGTGCTACCCGTGAAAGCGCCGGGCATTCCGCGCAATCCGCCGCAGTTCCAGGTGGACACCGGGCCACTGATTGTCCCGGACTTCGACTCGACTGCGGATCATCAGATCGAACGGTTCGACATGGGGTACGTGGTCTACCAGGACTTCGATCAGGCGGAGTTCATTTTGCGCCGGCCGGTGCCGGTGCCGTCGGCGGAGCAGCCGGCGACGGAGACGACGGACTACTCGGCCGTGCGGATCGTCCCGGCCCGCAATGCGATTCTCGCGGCGGGAGTGGCGTAGGGTTATGCTGGCCTCCCTATGGTCCCCCCGCTGCGGCGGGGGGACGTGGATTGCGGCGGAAGCCGCAATGACGATCCCGGCTGATGGCTGACGGCCGATGGCTGGTGGCTGAAATTGGTATGCTGCTTGGCGTTGCGGAGCTTGTATACGAAAGGCGATGAGCATGGGGATCGAGCGGGCCACCTATCAGGGCAGTTATCGCGCCGGAGTGATTGGACACACGGGCCGGGGGAACTACGGTCACGGCTTGGACGTGGCCTTCGTCGGTTTACCGAACGTGCAGCTTGTCGCCGTGGCCGATGCCGACGATGAGGGGCGCGCGGAGGCGGTGGAGCGCACGGGCGCCGAGCGTGCCTATGCCGACTACCGCGAGATGCTCGCGCAGGAGAAGCTCGATCTGGTCGCTATCGGGCCGCGGTGGCTGGACCAGCACGAGGCGATGACCATTGCCGCCGCCGAGGCCGGCGTGAAGGCCATCTATGCGGAGAAACCGATGGCGCCATCACTGGAGGTGGCAGATCGCATGTTGGCGGCGTGTGACCGGCATGGCGTGAAGATCGCCTACGCTCACCAGAATCGCGCCTACCCCGGACCGGCGCTCGTGCGGGAGTATCTCGCCCGCGGCGAGCTAGGCCGGCTGCGGGTGATCCGCGCTTACGGGAAGCAAGACCGTCGCGGCGGGGGGATGGACCTGCTCGTGCTCGGGACCCACCTGCTCGACCTGATGCGTCACTTTGCCGGGGATGCTCGCTGGTGCCACGGCCACGTCACGCGGAACGGGCGCGACGCCACCGCGGCGGACGTGGAGGTGGCCCAGGAAGAGGGCGGCCTGATTGCCGGGGACGACGTGATCGCGCAGTACGGCTTCGATGATGGCGTCCTGGGCACCTACGAGTGCGGGCGAGCGGGGGACGGCGGCGGCTCTCCGTATTTCCGGATAGAGGTCTGTGGCACTGACGCGATGCTGACTCTCTGGAGCAACCCGGATGCGCCGATCTACCTGTTCCCCGGCCCGTTTGCGCCACCGGACCGGCTCTCCGAGTGGCAGCAAGTAGAGGCGGAGCCGCTGCCGCCGGCGCTGGGGCCGGAGAACACACGCGGCGGTATGCACACGGCTAACCAGCTTGTCGTGTGCGATCTGCTGGCGGCGGTCGAGGAGGGCCGCGCACCGGTCATGTCGAGCGGGCACGACACCCGCGCGGCGCTGGAGATGATTCTCGCCGTCTACGAATCGCACCGGCAGGGTACGCGGGTCGCGCTGCCGCTGGCGGACCGCCGGCACCCGCTCGCCCGCTGGCAGAGCGAAGGGTAGGAAAGCCTTTCGTCTCGCAAGGGTTGGACCTAACCCCCGGCCCCTTCCCTCCAGGGAAGGGGAGTTCATGCGGCTACCGGCCGCTGTCGCTTCTTAGGGCAAGCGATCCGCACGGCGAGTGGTTCTATGCCGCCAGCAGGTCCGGCAGCGCGTAGGGCTGGCCAGCCTCAATGGTGACGAAACGGGCGAGATCACCGATCAGCGCCTGGAGCTTGGCGATTTTGGCGGTGGGATCGGCCGGCGTGGGGTACCAGTGGCGACGGATGAGCGTGCGGATGTCGCGCTGGTAGGCCTCGTCCGTAGCGCCGGGGAGGCGAGCGCCGGTGATCGGGTCCACCACCGAGACGGACCCCGCCGCCGGATTGATCGGGATAGGGAAGGCGGCGGAATGCCGGGGCCGGTAATGCATGGGGATGAGAATGCGGGGGCGGATCAGGTCCACGACGGCTGCCTCCACGCCCCGCAGCTTGCTGATCGGGTAGAGCATGATGTCCACCTGCCCGCGTAGCTCGGCCATAGCGGGGAAGGCGTCCGACAGATCGCCGGGGTGATAGATGCCGGTTCCCGTAGTCGTGTCCGTGAGCACGTAGCCCATGTTCGGGTAGGGGGTGGTGATCGCGCTACCGTCGAGGTACTCGCGGGGATTCTCGCTGCTCTCGACGCCCTGCGCGCGCCAGCGGCCCAGGTCCAGCGCGGTCGGGCCGGGCCACGTGACCGTCGGGTCCTTGGCGTACTGCGGATAGAGGGCAATTCGTTCGCCGGTCTCCAGGAAGGTGCCATCGGTGGGTAGCGGATCGTCCCAGATCGGTGATTTCAGGCGGGAGGCGTGCAGGCACCAGTGGCTGACGACGAGCCGGCGAAATGCCCGGCCCACACAGAGCCGGCGGAGCGTCGGTTCGTGATAGTGGTCGTAGTGCTCGTGGGAGCAGAAGATGGAGCCGAAACGCGGCCGGTCGGGTTTGACGAACGGATCGAAGGCAACGCTGTCCTCGTTGCGCTCGACGCGCAACTCGAACGCGGCACAACCCCACCAGGTCAGCGTAGGCGGTTCACCGGACATCATAGGCTACCTCACAGGGCAGAACTATACCGCCTGTCAGTTGAGTGGTTTCCGGAATTGCAGGGATTGGACGTTGTAGCGCATACGGTTTCGGTAGAAGGGCACGGAGAGATAGCTCCCGACGTAGGTTTCAACCGTCGCCAAGACGGCACCGCGACCACGTGCCCACGCCTCTGCTGCCGCCATCAACCGTGTACCGATATTCCGGCGCCGGTAGGCCTGCGCGACGGCGAGTACGTTGATCGTTAGCCGGTTGTGACTGAGTTCGCGCATCACCTCCCGGTGAGCGTCCGGCAAAGGCTTTGCCACCGAAGCTCTCAGGAAGCCGACAATCTGCCCGTTCGCCTCAGCGACTACCCGCTGCCCTTCCGCATCCGGGTCGCGAGCGTGCGCTGCGATGCCCGACTCGAACCACTCAGCCAGCCCCTCTTCCTGTGGGATCCGAAAGATGTCTGGATTGAGCGTGGCGTAGTACCGCCACATGTCTAGCCAGCACTGTGCTATGCCCTCGCCGTCCCCGATACATTCCTGGCGGATGACAACATCGCCGGAGGGGATAGCGGGCGGCAACGGCTGGCTGAGTCGCTTCAGGAAGCGCAGGGACTGGATGTCGTAGCGCATGCGGTTCAGGTAGAAAGGGACCGAGAGGTAGCTCCCGATATAAGTGTCAACCGTCGCCAAGACTGCACCGCGGCCACGTGCCCACGTCTCCGCCACCTCCATCAGCCGCGTGCCGACACCCCGACGGCGGTATGTCTCCGCGACGGCAAGTATCGTAATCTCTGCCCGGACCTGGCTCGCCTCACGCATCCCCTGCCTGGGAGCGGTGTCCATCGGCTGGGCAACACGGGCACCGATGAAGCCGACGATCCGGCTGTCGGTCTCGGCCACAAGCATGCATTTATCTGCATTGGCCTGGCGAATGCGCCGTGCAGTCCCCGCATCAAACTCCGCGGCTTGACCGTCTACGTCGGGTACCCGAAAGTGCATCGGGCTAATGGTGGCGTAGTATCGTCCAAAGTCGAGCCAGCAGGCGGTCATTCCCTCGCCGTCTCCGACACGCGCATCGCGGATCAGAACGTCAGCCATCGCAGTTGAATTGGTCGGGTGCATAGGCGGCTCCGTTTCCTTGTCACTGCGGGTAGCGCCGGAGTGGAGTGCTTGCATCGTACACAAGGCAGCAGCCCGGTTGTCGTGCAGTCATTCTACTTGCACGGTGCAGACCAACTGACCCCGGGAGAGCGCGAAGAAATCCAGGAGATCATCGCGCTGAAATTGCGTCTGCGCCGTGAATCAACGGGGTAGGGTACTCGCTGGCGCTTGATGCTGACGAACGCCTCGACTGGGATCGTGGTATGCTCACTAGCTAGTCCATGTTGTGCTCACGTCACATGTAGGGGTAGCCCGGCCTGGATGCATCGGAGACGGCGGCCGGCGCTCCCGGCCCCTCGCCAAGCGACAACGGCCAGGGACGGACGGACGGCACGCTGAAACTGTTTGCCATGAGGGATAACGAGGCGGTGGTAGTGGCGCCAACGCCCAGTGGCCGGCGCTTTCGTTTTCCTGAGCATCCCTGGGCCACGGCGGCGGCACTGCTCGTCATTCTGCTGGTCGCTGCCTATTTCCGGTTCACCGGGCTGAACTGGGACGATGGTCACCACCTCCACCCGGACGAGCGTTTCCTGACGATGGTGGAGAACGCCCTGGAGCTGCCCACGTCTATCGGTACCTATTTCGATACGGCCCAATCTCCCCTCAACCCCCACAACAAGGGCCATGGCTTCTTTGTCTACGGGACGTTTCCGATCTTCCTGGTGCGGTATCTAGCAGAATGGCTGGGGCGCAATACCTACGACCAGGTGCATCTGCTGGGGCGTGTGGTGGGCATGTTGTTCGACCTCGCCACCGTCTTGCTGACGTATCGCATCGGGGCCGCACTGTACGACCGGCGGATCGGCCTGTTGGCGGCGGCGTTCCTGGCGGTCGCGGTCATGCACATTCAGCAGGCGCACTTCTTTGTCGTAGACAGCTACCTGGTGACGTTCGTGGCGCTTACGTTCTGGTTCATCGTGCAGATCGCACGCCGGGGCCGGCGGTGGGACTATGTGTGGGCCGGTCTCGCGCTGGGGCTGGCGATGGCGACGAAGCTGTCCATGGCCCTACTGGCGCCTATCGTGGGCTTGGGCGCGCTCATCTGGCTCGTGCGGACGCACAGCGACCGGGAGAGCGTGGCCGGTGATGACGCCGCTGCTGATGACGGTGACACGGGTGATCTGGGCATGGGTAGTGCTTCCTGGGAGGCGGCACTGCCGGACGATGCAATGCCTGAGGCCACCCCGGACGAGCAGCAGCCTTGGCGGGAGGCGCTGCCTCTCATCTGGAAAGCGGCGGTCGGCCTCGCGGTAGCCGGTCTGGTCGCTTTGGTGGTCTTTCGCGTCGCGCAACCCTACGCCTTCGCCGGTCCTAGCGTCTTCTCGCTGCAAATCAACCCGCTGTGGGAAGACAACATCCGAGAACAAGCGCGGATGTCCTCCGGTGAGTCGGACGTTCCATTTCTGGTGCAGTGGGCCAAAACCACACCGCTGCTCTTTCCCTGGCGGCAGATGGTGCAGTGGGGGATGGGTTGGGCACTCGGCGGTGTGGCCTGGGCCGGAGTGGTCGTTGCCGGCGGCGTGCTGCTGTTGCGCGGTCGGTGGCAGCATGTCCTGACCGTGGTCTGGATTCTGCTCTGTTTCGTCTATTTCGGGTCGGTGCTGAACAAGTTCATGCGCTACTTGCTGCCGATCTGTCCCTTCATGGCCATCATGGCGAGCTGGCTGCTGTGGACTATTCATGACCGGCTCCGATCCCAACGGTGGGCGCTTGTGCGTCCGCTGGGAGCGGTGTTGATCGTCGGTGTCCTCGCCGCGACGACCCTCTGGGCCTACGCCTTCACGCGCATCTACACCCGGCCGGTCAGTCGGGTCCAGGCCAGTGAATGGATTTACAGGAACGTGCCCAAGGGTGCTGTCGTGGCAAACGAGCACTGGGACGATCCGTTGCCATTGCGCCTCCCGGACCACCCCGATCCCTGGGGGCAGGAGAGCCAGAACTATCGCGGCCTCACGCTCACGCTCTACGACCCGGACAACGTGGAGAAGCGCGAGAAACTCCTCGATCAGTTGGGCCAAACGGACTACATCTTCCTATCGAGCAATCGCCTCTACGGCTCGATTCCGCGCATCCCCCAGCGTTACCCGATGACGAGCGACTACTATCGCGCGCTGTTCTCAGGTGAGTTGGGCTTTGAGCTGGTCCACACGGGGACTTCTTATCCCGAGTTGGCCGGCTGGGTCATCAACGATGACTCCGCCGAGGAATCGTTCACTGTCTATGACCACCCCAAGGTACTGATCTTCAAGAAGACTGCCGACTTCTCGCCGGACAAGGCGCGGGCGATCCTGAGTCGTGCCGATCTGGACAAGGTCGTCCACCTGCGGCCCAGCCAGGTAGGCACGAATGGGCTGCTTATGTCGCCGTCGCTCCAGGCCGCGCAGCGCCGGGGCGGGACCTGGTCGCGGCTGTTCCGGCCCGATGACGTGGCGAATGGGCTGCCGTTTGTGGCGTGGTGGCTGGCTATCGAGCTGGCCGGCCTCGCGGCGCTCCCGGCGACGTTGTTGCTCATGCGGTGGCTGCCGGATCGGGGGTATGGGCTGGCCAAGACGCTGGGCGTCGTGGCCCTCAGTTATCTGGCCTGGTTGGCTGCGTCGTTCCGTCTGGCCGCTTGGTCACGCGAGACGCTGGCGCTGGCGCTGCTCCTGCTGCTGGTGGGGGCCGCCTGGCTGGCCTGGTGGCGGCGCGAGACGCTGCTGGCCTATTGGCGGGAGTACCGGTGGCTCATCGTGTGCAACGAGGTGCTATTCACCGGTGCGTTCGTGCTCTTTGCCCTCCTGCGCCTCTATAACCCGGACTTGTGGCACCTGTTCCGGGGCGGCGAGAAGCCGATGGAGTTTTCGTACCTGAACGCCGTGGTGCGCTCGACCTATTTCCCGCCCTACGACCCCTGGCTTGCCGGTGGCTACCTGAACTACTACTACTACGGATACGTGATCGTCGGCGCCCTGACAAAGCTCACCGGCGTGGTTCCGGCCGTCTCGTTCAACGCTGCCATCGCGGCCGTGTTCGCCCTGACGGTCGCCGGGTGCTTCACGTTCGGCTACAACGCGGTGCGCTTGCGGCCGCGGTGGGGCGGCACGGCGCGGCGGGCCGTCGCCGGTGGTCTGCTCGCCGCGTTGTTCGTGGCCGGCGTGGGCAATCTCGATGCCCTCAACCAGTTCCAAGAGAGCCTGGCGCGGGCCGGTGATGTGTCTATCGAGACCCGCTTGCCCGGCGTGGCCGGGGTGGCCAATCTGCTGGCCGGGGGTAAGGCGGTTTTGTTCGACGGGCAGGCGCTCCCCGGTCTCGACTTCTGGCGCAGCTCGCGCGTCATTCCGAACAACACGATCAACGAGTTTCCGTTCTTCACCTTCCTGTTTGCCGACCTCCACGCGCACATGATCGTGATGCCGCTGACGGTGGCGATACTGGTCCTCGGCCTGAATCTGCTGGGGAGCGGCTGGCGCGACCCGGCGCCGCTCGCCGGGCGACCGCTACGCTGGGCGGGGCAGGCGTTCGGGGTGCAGCTGAGCGCCTGGGGCCGCCCGGACGATGCCAGGCCGGATGCGGGCTTGACCGGGCGGTGGCGCTGGTGGGCGAGACCTCCCGTCAGGCTCGCATGGGACGGCGTGCTCGTGGTCCGCTGCTGGCACATCCTGCTGGTCGGCTGGTTGCTGGGTGCCATTGCCATCACCAATAGCTGGGACTTCCCCACCCACCTGCTGGTGATCGTCGCCGCGCTGGCGCTGGCCGAATGGCGCTCCGCCGGAGTGACCTGGCAAGGCGCAGTGCGGTGCGGGGTGAGCGCCGTGGCGGTGTATGCGGTCAGTCGGCTGGCGTTTCAGCCGTTCTGGAGCCACTTCGAGCTGTTCTACACCGGGGTCACGCCGTTTCCGGACAAGTCACGTCTCGACCACTATCTCATTATCCACGGTTTCTTCCTCTTTATTCTCGGCAGTTTCTTGCTGGTCGAGGGCGCGCGGGCCTGGAGCCGGAGTGGCTGGGGACGCTATCTGGGCACCCGGCTGTGGTATCTGGGCCGTTGGGAGCGCCTCGACCGCTTGGAGCAGGTGCTGATCCGTGACCAGCGGCTCCCCTCGCTCCCGCTCCTCACCGCCGGGGCCATCGTCGTTGTCATGGTAGTAACCCTCGTTCGGCGGCAACTGCCGTTGGTCGCCTTCCTCGCGGTCTTGATCGGTCTGGTGCTCTTGGTCGCGTGGGAGCGGCGGCACTCAGCGCATACGTTGTTCCTATTGGTCCTCGTCGGTGCGGGTGCTGCACTGAGTATGTTCGTCGAGTTCTATGCGCTCCAAGGCGACATCGGCCGCATGAACACGGTCTTCAAGCTGTTCCTGCAAGTCTGGATGCTCTGGGCGCTGGTCTCGGCGGTGGCGGCAACGTGGCTGCTCAACCGGCTGTGGGGCGGGGCCGGCGCCGTCGCACCCGCGGCGCAGGGCGCCGGCTGGAATGCCTTGGTGCGGTCCAGCTGGCTCCGGCGGGGCTGGAGCCTGGCCTTTGTCGGCTTGCTCGGCGCGGTGCTGATCTATCCGGTCGGGGCAACGCCGGTGCGGCTTGCCGACCGGTTCAAGGCACTGCCGCCGACGGCGGACGGCATGGCTTATATGGAGCACGCCGAGGTCCGCGACCCGGAGCGGGACGGCGCCATCCGTGCCGATGCCGACCGCGCGGCTATCGTCTGGCTACTGCGTAACGTCACCGGCTCGCCGGTTGTGCTGGAGGCGAGCGTGCCGCCCTATCGGTGGGGGGCGCGGATTGCCAAGTACACCGGGCTGCCCACCGTCCTGGGCTGGGATTGGCACCAGAAGCAGCAGCGCGGCGACTTTGCCTGGATGGTTGACAGGAGGCTGGGCGACGTGCGGACCATCTACAATGACCCCAGCCCCGAGGTGGCGCTAGAGCTGCTGCAACGCTACGACGTGAAATACGTTTACGTTGGAGGGCTTGAGCAGGCCTATTATGATTCGCTTGGCCTCCAAAAGTTCGAGAACATGGTGTCTTCCGGGGCCTTCAAGGTGGCCTATGACGAGAATGAGGTTATCATCTACGAGGTAGTTGGCAGCTAAAGGGCTGTGCTAACCGGGTGAAAGCGCCCAGCGTAGCACTGCTATAATCATATGTGTCGGGTCTCCGGCAACGGCATGGGTTTGGCCTCACCCCCGGCCCTCTCTCCACAGGTGGAGAGGGGGAGTCTGCCGGAGGCCGGCGGGAGTGGGGAGCGGAAGCGTCCCGCACATGCAGCGACACCAGGCGAGAGGACAGGAGTAACAGCGCGATGGCGACTCGGCGCGCCGCAACCCGTCGGTCAGGTGGCAAGGCCCGCGGCTCGGCTGCTCGTGATGCTGGCCCGGGGCGCACGAGTGCCGATGGCACTGCCGAGATGGAATCGGCGGCGCTCTCTTGGCGGGAGTGGCTGGAGCGCCCGGCCGTCCTCGGCCTGAACAACGGGCAGGCGCTGGTATTGGTCGGGTTGCTGCTGGTGCTGGTGCTCACCCGCTTCTGGGACCTGGGCACGCGGGCGATGCATCACGATGAGAGCATGCACGCAAAATATGCCTGGGACACCTATCGGGGCAGTTTCTACAAATACAATCCCCTCCTCCATGGACCGTTCCAGTTCCTCGCCGTGGCGGCGGCGTTCTGGCTCTTGGGTGCCACTGAGGCCACGGCGCGGGCCGTGCCGGCAGCGTTCGGCGTCGCGCTCGTGCTGCTGATCTTCGCCTGGCGGCGTCAGCTCGGGACGCTGGGTCTGCTCTTTACCGTCGCGTTCATCACCTTCTCGCCCGCCTTCACCTACTTTGCGCGGTTCTTGCGGGAGGATGCCTATGTGGCGACATGGACCTTGCTCTTTGCCGTCGGACTGGTGAACTACATCGCTACGCACCGACGTGCCTGGCTCTATGCGGCGGCCGCCGGGATGGCCTTCGCCTTCACCACCAAGGAGACCACGTATATCACCATCTTCATCTTCGGCACGTTCATTCTGGTCAACCTGGCCCTAGAGTGGTGGTGGCGCCGCCGAGCACGCCAGCGCGCCGGGAGTGCGCCGGCCAGCCCGGTGACGGCCGCCTGGCAGGCCGTGTTCAAGGACCGCACCGCCTTCTGGGGAGCGGGTGCGTTTACCGGCTCCATCATCATTATCTTGGTGATCTTGCTGCTGCTGTTCACGAGCCTCGGGTCAAACCCGGCGGGGCTACGCGATGGATTCACGGCTTCCCTGACCTATTGGCTCGATCAGCACGATGTACAACGGGGGAATCAGCCAATTTTCTACTATGTGCTGACCCTGAGTGCCTATGAAACCGTCATACTCGTCTTCGGGCTGATCGGCCTAGTGGCTGCGGTGCGCCGTCCGACGGTCTTCACCGGCTTCTTGGCGTGGTGGTTCGTGCTGGCGTTCGTGATCTACACCTGGGCCGGAGAGAAGATGCCTTGGCTCACGATCCACATTGCCCTCCCGCTCGCCATTCTGGCCGGCTGGTTCCTCGGTCGGCTGTTCAGCCGGCCGCGACCCTGGGGCCGCGGCCGGCAGATAGCGGCCGTTGCCTTGGTCGTGCTGGGTCTCTACACCATCCACACGAGTTGGCCGCTGAACTTCGAGCGTGGTGACGTGCCCAGGGATATCTTGATCTATACGCAGACGGCGCCGGATGTGCCGAAGGTCGTGCGCGACATCGAGGACCTCTCGCTCAAGACCACCAGTGACAGCACGGCCATCGGTGTCGTGAGTACGGCCGGGACCTGGTGGCCCTTTTCCTGGTATCTGCGCGACTTCAAGAACGCCGAGTTTCCGGCTAAGCTCACGGCCGCGCCGACCAAACCGGTGGTCTTGGTGTCGCTCGACGAGGACCAACAGAATCGTCCCTTCCTCGCCGGCTACAGCCCGATCCGGTATCGGATGCGCTGGTGGTTCCCGGAGGACTATCGCAGCCTCACGTTCTCCACCATCTGGGGAGTATTCAGCAGTAGTGAGGTCCGTGATCCGTTCCTGCGCTGGCTATGGCAGCGGGAGACGGTCAGTGCGCTCGGCTCGTACGATTTCTACGTCTACATCAAGGACGGCTACGGCCTCACTTCGCCGCTTGTCGGTGCAGTAGCCTCCCCGCGGACGGTAGAGGATCAAGCGGCGGCAGCCGAGCGGATGCGGCGCTATACGGAAGCGGCGGTCCCGCTGGAACAGGTCGGCGCCATTGGCGCGCCGGGCCGCGACAGTGGGCAGTTGAGCGATCCGCGGGGGATCGCGGTGGACGACGAGGGCAACGTCTACGTCGCCGACGGGATGAACCACCGCATTCAGAAGTTCGATCCCAGTGGCCAGTTGCTCGTGGCGTGGGGCACGCAAGGTCAGGGCGCCGGACAGTTCACCGAGCCGCTCGACGTGCTGGTGGAGCCGGGCACCAACCGGGTGTTCGTCGCCGATACCTGGAACCATCGCATTCAGAAGTTCGACGCCAACGGGCAGCTCCTCGACCAATGGGGATCGCCCGGTCAACAGATCGGCCAAGAGCCGGGCCAGTTCTATGGCCCGCGGGCGCTGGCGCTGGCGGACGGCGTAATCTACGTGACGGATACCGGCAACAAGCGCGTCCAGAAGTTCGATCCGGACGGCACGCTGCTGGGGCAGATCGGGGCGGCCGGCCAGCTCGATGAGCCTATCGGCCTGGCGATCACGCCGGCCGGCGATATCTACGTCGCCGATACGCATAACGGCCGCATTCAGCGGTTCGACAAGGACGGCAACGCCGTGGCCTCCTGGCCGGTGCTCGGTTGGTCGGATCAGGTACGTAATGAGTCGTACTTGGCGAGCGACCCGCAGGGAAACATCTACGTCGCCGATTCGGTCGGTCAGCGTGTCCTGAAGTTTGATCCCGACGGCACGCTGCTCGCCGTCGGGACAGTGCCGATAGCTGGCGGTGAGGGCCTCAACCTGCCCAGCGGCATCGCCGTGTGGGGAGACAGGCTGTACGTTGCCGATACGCTCAACGGCCGGATACGTATTTTCAACGTGCTCCCCGACGTGGAGTAGGGAATCTCCCACGATTGCTGGGCCGGAGCACGGGTTTGACCTCACCCGCGGCATCCTGGCCGGCCTGGATTGCGGCGCAAGCCGCAATGACGAGGGGAGGGGCTTAAGTCGTGGCCGTGCTACACCTGCTGTGGTGGTGGCTCGTCGTCCAGCTTCTAGGGCTGATCGCCCTCCCGATTTGCTTGCAGGTCTTGCGGCCCCTGCCGGACCGCGGCACCAGTGTCGCCAAGACATTCGGCACCCTGGTCTTCGTTTACCTGCTGTGGGTTTTCGGCTCGCTCGGTTTCCTCGACAACAGCCGCTTCTCCTACACCCTGGTGCTTGTGGCCATCGGCGCGCTGTCAGTGGCGATCTGGCGGCGCTCGGCAGGTGATCTGCGGTCTTTCTTGTGGTCGCATCGCCGGCTGCTGATCGTCCAGGAGGCGCTCTTCCTCGCCGCCTACCTGGGCTTCGGCCTGATCCGCATGTTCAATCCGGAGGTGGTCAACACCGAGAAATTCATGGACTTCGCCTTTATGAGCGGAGCCTGGCGGAGCGAGAGCTTTCCGCCGCTCGACCCATGGTTTGCCGGCGGCACGATCAACTACTACTACTTCGGACACCTCGCGGTAGCACTCCTCACGCGCCTCTCGGGCCTGCCACTGGCGGTGACGTTCAACCTGACCCTCGCGCTGCTGTTCGGCCTCGCTGCGCTCGGCGCGTTCGGCGCGGCCTACAACCTGGTGCAGGTACACCAACGATCCCGGACCCCAAGCGAGCCGGCGAGACAACCGGGCGGGCGGCGCCAGCGCGGCCGTCGCGGGCAAGGCGCGGGTCGGGAGGCCGGGGGTAGCTGGTGGCGCCGGCTCGGCACGGTACCGGCGGCGATGGCAACCGGGCTGCTCGCCGGGTACCTGCTGTTGATCGGTGGCAATCTGCATGGTCCGCTGGCACTGCTGCGCGATCCCGGGTATCTGGACAAAGACTTCTGGCAAGGCATGGGTTGGAACAGCACGCGCGTTCTGGTTATCAAAGCGGGCGAGGCGACGTTGCAGCCGCGCACAGGACAGCCAGTCAGCGGGATGGTGTCATTGACCGATGCCGGCCTGTATCGGTCGGAGGTCACGCTGCAAGTGGCCGGCCTGGAGCCAAATGGCGCGTACCTCGCCCTGCTGGGCCGCGGCCCGTGTGGACAGCCAAGCGGGGAAGGCGAGCGGCTCGCCACGTTACGGGCCGATTCAGGCGGCCGAGCTACCGGCGTCGTGACCATGGGCCGCCCGCTGACCGAGCTTACCGCTGGCGTCTTCCACGTCACCGTCCGGCTGCCGGCCTCTCCGGTCGTGCCGCTCGCCTGTGGCGAGGTCACCGGGCGAGACCTCGACTATACGATCAACGAGTTTCCGGCGTTCAGCTTTCTGCTAGGCGATTTGCACCCGCACGTGCTCGCGCTGCCGTTCACGTTGCTGGCGATCCAGGTCGCATTCAGCTGGTGGCTACGTCCGCCGACGCCACGTTGGTCGGCATGGCGCCGCGACCGCGCCGAGGTGGGGCGCTTGCTCGTCGGCGCCGGCCTGATCGGGGCACTCTATAGCCTCAACAGCTGGGATTTCCCGACCTACTTTGTGCTCGCGGCCGTGGCCATGGCCGGTGCCATGATCCGGCGCACGCCGACCATGCGCGGGGCCGGGACCGCCCTCGGGAGCGTGGCGATAACGGCAGTGGTCGCCGTCGTGCTGTTCTTCCCGTTTTACGCCGATTTCGAGCCGCCGGCTTCCGGCCTGGGCCGTGTGCCGATCAGGAGTCGGATTGACCAGTTCGGTGTGTTCTGGGGCCTGCTGCTGGTGCCGAGCTTGGCGTTTCTGGCCACCGTCCTGCCGTGGCGGAGGCTCGGGCTGACGCGCAGCGCCTTCACGGCGGCCAAGCAAGCGACTGGGTCGGCTACCGCGCGTGGTTGGGGGCGCGCCTCCGGCGCATTCTGGGCAGCAGCCTTTGTGGCGGTAGCGGCGCTCGCAACCCTGCGGGGGAACGGTGTGCTGGCCGTGAGCTTCCTGCTCGGTCTCGCCGCCGCCTGGGCGATCTGGGCACAGCGCGAACGGGCGGCAGTGGTGTTCGGCCTGCTGCTGCTCGGTCTCGCCGCCACCCTGATCGGGGCTTGCGAGGTGGTCTACGTCCAAGACTTCTATGGCGCTGCGCTGCGCCGGATGAACACCGTCTTCAAGCTCTACTACCAGGCCTGGACGCTGCTCGCCGTGATCGGGGCGTTTGGCGCCTACGTGGTAGGGAGCAGTCTGTGGCGAGCGGTGCGGGTGAGCCGCTCACCCTCCCGTCATCCCTCCCCACCTTCCCGTCATTTCCGCGCAAGCGGGAATCCGCGTCTCGTTCCACTGCTCACCCTGGCCGGCGCGGCGGCAGTGGGTGTTGCGCTGATCGCGCTGGGGCTGGTCTACCCGGCGGTGACGACGGTGCAGCGCACCGACGGCTTTCGCAAGACGCCAACGCTCGATGGGTTTGCATTCCTGGAGCAGCACCAGCCGGAGGACTATCAGGCTGCCCAATGGCTCATCGAGAACGTGCCGGGTCGTCCGGTCGTCCTGGAGGCGGTGGGTGGGCCGTACAGCCAGTATGCGCGGATTGCTACTCAGACCGGTCTGCCCACGGTGCTGGGGTGGCCCCAGCACGAACGCCTTTGGCGTGGTGAGGCCGCCGGGAACGCCATCGCGGAGCGCGAGCGCGACATTGATACAATCTATCGTGCGAGCAATCTGGCTGAGGTGCAGCACCTCCTGGATCGTTACAACGTGGAGTACATCGTCTACGGCTATCTCGAAGCGAGCAAGTACCGAGACTCGGGCGCCGCGGCGCGTGCCAAGTTCGACGCCGGCCTGGAAACGGTATTCCGGGCCGGCAACACCGCGGTCTACAAGGTAGGGGCCGGCGGACCGCTGCAGAGCGGTGCGCCCGCGCAGTTGCCCCGCGGCGGTGCGGCGGCGGGGTGAGCGGCCGGTGGTGCTCCGATAACCCTCTGCTATGAAGACAATCATTGTGCTGCCCACCTACAACGAGGTAGGCAACCTCGAACCGTTCACCAAGGCGGTCCTGGCGCTAGAGCCGCCCGTCAGTATCTTGATCGTTGACGACAACTCGCCCGATGGCACCGGGGTTCTCGCCGACCGCCTCCAGGCTGCCGCGCCGGGGCGCATCTACGTGCTTCACCGGGCCAAGAAGGAGGGCTTGGGAACGGCGTATATTGCCGGCTTTCGGCGGGCACTGGCGCTAGGCGCCGAGCGCATTTTCGAGATGGATGCGGATTTCTCGCATCCCGTCGAGGCTGTTCCGCGCATGGTGCAGCTCAGTCGGGAGTACGACGTCGTAGTCGGGTCGCGCTACATGGCCGGCGGCGGTGTGGATTCCCGCTGGCACCCGCTGCGTCATCTCCTCAGCCGGGCCGGGAACGTGTATGTGCGTTGGGTGACCGGTCTCCGCATACGCGATACGACCTCCGGTTTTCGCTGTTTCCGCGCGTCCACATTGCGGCAGCTGACCCTCGCGGACATCCGCTCCCAAGGCTACGTCTTTCAGGTCGAACTGCTTCTGGCCTGCCAGCTAGCCGGTTGCCGGATGGTAGAAACACCGATCTTCTTCCGCGAACGGCGCGTGGGTGAATCGAAGATGAATCTCCCAATTGCCTGGGAGGCCATCTGGCGGGTGTGGAAGCTGCGTCGCGGGGCTTTCTGGCAAGCTCATATTAGGGAACGGCTCCGGGCACCCGAGGATGAGCGCTTGTGATCCGTCACTCGTACACTATCCTCGGGGTCATTATCAGCGCGCTGCTGCTGTGGCTGGCACTGCGGACGATTGACTTCCGGGAGGTCGGCGCAGCGTTCGGCACGGCCAACTATGCACTGCTCGTCCCCGCTCTGGCGCTCTATTTCGCTGGGGTTGCCGTGCGGGCAGCGCGGTGGCGCGTCTTGCTCGCACCGCTACAGGAGGTCGCGGTGGGACGCCTCTTCCCCATCGTCGTGATCGGCTATATGGCGAACGATATCCTCCCGGCGCGACTCGGTGAAGTAGTGCGTGTGGACGTGCTCCGTCGTCGTGAGGGGGTCAGTCGTGCTGCATCCTTGGCGACGGTGCTGATCGAGCGCATCTTCGACGGCTTGTGCTTACTCATCTTTGCCGCGGTGACCCTGCCGCTGGTGGCGTTGACCGGTGACTGGCGGGGACCGTTGCTGCTCGCTGCCGTCCTGTTTGCCGGTGCGGCCGCCAGCCTCGTCGTGATCGCCGTGCGGCCGACGTTGGCCGTGATCCTGGCCGAGCCGGTTATCCGGGTGCTACCGCGCGGTCTGCGCGGACGGGCGCGTGGCCTCGTAGAGTCGGTGGTGCGGGGGGTGTCGGTGCTCGGCGGCGTCCGGGCAACGCTCTGGGCACTGGGATTGACGGTCGCGGCCTGGCTATGCGAGGCTGGGTTGTATCTCGCGTTACTCTATGCCCTAGCTATCGAGGGTCCGCCGCTCGTGCCTCTCGCCGTCCTGGCCACGAGTATCGCCAACTTAGGTACGCTGTTGCCGTCATCACCGGGCTACGTGGGCGTGTTTCACTATCTCGTGCAGCAGGTACTCACCCAAGCCGGGGTCCCGCTGGGTCAGGCGACCGTCTACGCCGTGCTGGTACATGCTGCCCTCATTGTGCCGGTGACGTTGCTCGGACTGTATTACGTGTGGTGGCTGGGGCTGGGGAGGTCGTGGCTCCGGGCGGTGAGTCGTGCCCCGCGACCGGTGGCAGGCGACCAGGCCACGGCCAAGGTGAGGGACTAAAGCGGCAGGAGCGATACCGTTGATTCGACCACTATTCACCCACCCCAGAGTGTGGCGCGTAGGCCTCGCCCTCGGTGTGATGGGGGGAAGTGCCTGGGTAGCGGGACGCTTGATTAGCAAGCGTTTCGGCGACCGCCTCGTGAACTGGGAATGGGCGGCGCAGGTAGCAGCGTTGGCGAGCCGGTCGCGCACTCCGGAGGCGCCCTGGGACCGTCGGCAAGCACAGCAGCAGTACGCCGACCATGTGCGCCGCAGCCACGATCTCGTCGCGGAATATACCGGTGTGACGCTGCCCCAGCCGCTGACGAACGTGCGTACCCTTGACCGCCGGGAGTGGGTCGCGGCCAACATTGCCAACTTCCGTCTCCTGTTCGACTTGCTGGAGCAGACGTACCAGGCGGCACTCAAGCGCACGTCGGCCGGCGGTGCGCTCACCGGCCTGAGCCAGGTGGTGCTCAGTATGGAGGTCGGCTTGTTGCTCGGCTACCTCGCCCGCCGCGTGCTCGGTCAGTATGACCTCTCGATCTTGGGACGCGAGCCGGCCAGTAGTGGGCAAGTGTATTTTGTCGAGCCGAATATCGGCAGACTGGAACGGCGCTATGCGCTGCCGTCCGACGACCTGCGCTTTTGGATCGCGCTGCACGAGGTCACACATGCGTTCGAGTTCGAGGCGCACCCGTGGTTGCGCGAGCACTTGAACGAGGTGGTCACGGTCTATCTGAGCAGTCTGGCCCTGGACCTGTTCGGCAAACGTCAGGACCTCCCGTTGTCCACGTTTTTGGGGCGCTTGCGGGCCAATCTCGCGCAGAACCGCCATCCGTTGGAGTTGGTGATGTCGGACCGACAACGCCGCATCTTCTGGCACTTGCAGGCGCTGATGGCGCTGATGGAGGGCTACAGCAACCACGTCATGCAGCAGGTGGGACAGAGCTGCTTGCCGTCCTATGAGCGATTGCGACGCCATTTCGAGGAGCGGGCACGGCGGCGCGGCCCGGCCGAGCAGCTCTTCATCCGGCTGACCGGCCTTGACTTGAAGCTGGAGCAGTATGCCCTCGGTGAGCATTTCGTCAACACGGTGGTGGAAGCCCGCGGCATCGAGGTCATGAATCGCGTATGGGAAGGGCCGGAGATGCTGCCGACGCTCGACGAGATCAAAGCGCCGCTGCGGTGGTTGGATCGTATCGAGGCCGGCTCACCTGCCGCAAGCGCCGTCGTCACCTCGTGACCGGTTGTACACGGCCGGGGAGTTGCTGCGGCTCGGTCAGCTAGGCTAGGCGGCGGGGACAAGCTGGGCGGAGGGAGAGATTTCGAGGTCCCAGTCGGCGACGTGGCCGGCCTGCCAGCGGCGGTGGCCGGCCCCCCCAATCATCGCGGCATTGTCCGTGCAGAGATCAATGGTGGGCATCTGCACCGGCACGGCCGCTGCGCTCGCTAACGTCTCGCGGAGCGCACCGTTGGCGGCGACCCCGCCGGCGAGGAGGATGCACCGGGCGCGAAACTCGTCCGCCGCCTGACAGGTCTTGCCGACTAGAACGTCCACGACCGTCTGCTGGAAGGCTGCGGCGTAGGCGCTGACCATTGCTGGCGTCAGCGCGGCGGTACCCCCGGCAGCTTCTACGTGGCGGAGCATCGCCGTCTTGACACCGCTGAAGCTGAAGTCGTAGGTGCCACGGAGCCAAGGCCGGGTCAGTGGTGGCTGATCCTGCTCCGGGGGCACACGCTGGGCTGCGCGCTCGATGAGCGGCCCGCCCGGATAGCCCAAGCCAAGCAGCCGTGCTACCTTGTCGAAGGCTTCCCCGGCGGCGTCATCGCGAGTGCGGCCGAGCAGCCGGTACTGCAAATGGTCCTCCATGATGACCAGCTCGGTATGTCCGCCGGAAACCACCAAGCACACGGCCGGCAATTCCGGCGGCCGCGGCATATCGGCACCAGGATGCCGGGTCTTCACGAGCCAGTTCGCGTAGATGTGCCCTTCCAAGTGGTTGACTGCGATCAGCGGGAGGCCGTGCGCCAAGGCGATACCCTTGGCCATGTTCACCCCCACGACGAGCGCGGGGGCCAGGCCCGGACCGTTGGCCACGGCGACTGCTGCCAGGTCGGACCACGTCACCTCGGCGTCGCGCAGCGCCTGCTCGACCACCGGGACAATCCCCCGGATATGCTCGCGGGCCGCTAGCTCGGGCACGACACCGCCAAAGCGCCGGTGCAACACCTCCTGAGTCAGGACGACGTTGCTCAGGATGTGGCGACCACCGGCGATCACGGCCGCCGTCGTCTCGTCACACGACGTTTCCAGGGCGAGCAGTAAGTCCATAGCGTAGTGATAGTAACACTACCGCGTCCTTCGCAGTGACGTACCGGGGACAGGCACCGTCATTCCGAGTTGCAGGACAGCCCATGAGCCGTCAGGGCCGATAGGTGACCTCCTGGATCCGCGCGCTGCTTTGGAGCAGGCGGGCGCCGGTCAGCGAGTCAAGCTGTACGATCACCGGCTCGCCCCACCCGGCCCAATCGTTGGCCGGGTCCTGCCGGCCGTCGGTCCGCAGCGTGAGCTGCACCTGCTGGCCCGCCCACGGGCGCAGATCGGCCACCACGTCGATCCAGCGCCGGTGCTCGCCCTGTGCGCGGGGATGGTTGGGAATGTCGAATAAGGTCGTCTCCGGGCCGCCGGCCGGTGTGATGGTGGCGATAAAGCGGACGCCATCACCCAAGGGTGCCTCCCACATGGCCGGATCAAGCACGATGCCGGTCTGCAAGTAGGCATTCGCGGGGAGGGTGAGCGCGACGGTGACGGCCGCGGGTGGGTGCATCTTCAGCCAGCGGCGTGCTCGTGGACCCACATCGCGCAGGGGACGATCCTGGGCGAGCACCGACAGGTAGCGCACGTCCAGGAAGCGGTCGGGGCCCAAGGCCGTCCCGGTGGGCGCCTGCACGGTGGCCTGCCCGGCGAGCACGTCTTCGATCAGGTTGGCCACGATGATGCGCTGCGGGGGCTGACCGGTCGGAGGGGGCCACAGGGGGAGTACGAGCCGCACACTGACCACGAACACGCCGAGGGCAATGACGAGGCCGGCGCCACCCAGAACAAACCGTTGGCGTGGGGTGGTGCTGCGTTGGGCGGCGGTGAGCGCCCAGGCGGCGAGGGCTAGGCAGCCGAGCAAGGAGATGGTGGCGCCGGCCAGGCGTGGCCCGCTGGGGCCAAACCGGATGGCGACGCGATGCTCCCCTGGGGGCACTGCGACGAGTAGAAAGCCCGGCTGAATGGCCTGGGTCTCGATCAACGGGGCAGGTGTCGCCGGTACGGGGCGGTCATCTACCCAGGCGCGCCAGCCGGCGAAGGCGAGTTGATGGAAGGCGAGGACAGCCGGCTCGTCCCCCGCGACGGTGACGTCGGTGCTGGTCCAGAGGGTGCCACCGGACAACTGCCGGATGGCCACATTGCTGTGCCAGACGGTGACGCGGCCGCCAAGCCAGGCGGCTTCGGGGAACATGTGCTCGTAGAGCCAGAAGCCACGTGCTTCGCCCTCATGCCAGGTGGTCAAGTGGGCAGTCTTGGGCAAGAACTCACCGGTATGGAAGAAAAGCCTATCGGGATCAAGTGCCACTACGCGCGAAAACCCGGACTGCAGCGGCATGAAGGCTAGGTTTTGTTGTGATACCTCGGGAGCGATCGGCACAAAATAGCCGCCAACACCAGCGACACCAAGGCCGACTACCGCCAAGCTAGTAGCCAGCCAGGCCCGGCGGTTCGAGGCCGCCCACAGGGTCAAGGCCCCTCCTGCCGCTGCCGCTATACCGTAGCCGGCCGGGGCAAGCAGGCGGAAGGGGAACTGAAGCGCGCGCAGTGGCGGCAGTCTTTCCCACAGCGGCAGTGCCCAGTCGAACGATTGCGAATAGCAGGCCAATGCCAAGAAGAGGCCAAAGCCTATCGTCAGGACGAGCAAACGCGGGTGCTGAGGGATGGGGTGTAGTTGTTTCAGGGCAGTTGAACGCATTCGTCTGAGGGGCGTCGTGGTCAAAGCAAGGGCAAAGAGCGCACCGAGAAACAGCACCCCTTGCCAGAGGCTGAGTGGCACTGGGCCGCTGCTCCACACATAGGGATAGATCAGGTGCAGATCAATAGGAAAGCCACGGGTCCAGACACTACGCATCTGGAGTCCCCAGTAGGACGAATGGTGGCCAGGCCAGCTTAGAAACCAGTTGCGGTAGTTCACTTCCCCGCCGTGAATCCGCTCCGCTTGCATCAGCGCCGTTTCCTTAAGGGCTGGGAGCCAGAAGAAGGATGTAAGCATCGCGGCGCCCAGCGCGGCACCACTGAGCAGGAGTAGGGCCTGGCGATTTGGCCGCCAGAGCCACAGGCAGACGATCCACGCTGGAGTAATAAAGGCACCCATGAGGGCTGAAATGTTATGGGTCAGCATCAGAGCGACCGAGATAGCCCCCGTGAACCACCACCACATGGTGAGCCGGCGTCTCTCAACGGCAGCAAACCAGAGGCCGGTGCAGCTCACGAGCAGCCACACGAGTAACGCCTGCCCCAGCATCTCTGGGATCGCGGCGCGGAGGAAAAGATTTGGTGGTAGTGGATACGGCGCATAGGCGACGATGGCTGAGGCAAAGAGGGCCGCGGGCCCATGTCGCCAGAGCTGCCAGCCGAGCGTATAGATGCCGGAGATCAGGCCCAGTGCCCCGATAACACCCGCGAGTTGTAAGCCGCCATAGATTCCTATGCCCGGTAGGAGAGAGGCCAGCAGTACAGTCAGATAATAGCTCGCCAGTGCATAGAAGTTGGGGTATGGATAGCCGTAGCCGCCATAGTGCTCTGCGAACCAACGGGGGTACCAGTCGCCGCTAGTGATGTGCTGCTGGACCGAGTAGGACACGAAAAGGTGGATGGGTCCATCGTACAGTGCCCAGAGATTCAAGTTGGGATGGAGAAAGAGTAGCCAGGCCGGCGCCGTCAGCACGAACGTGAGCAGCAGGCCCGGCAGCCAGGGCGGTGTTGTTTTAGCAAGGTACGCCGGTTTTTGTCGGAGTGAAGCGATGCGCCGCCGGTGTGGGGCAGCCAAGCGGAGGATGGTGCTCATCGGACCGACTTCCGAGGCGAATCAGCGCTGTGTGGAGGCAGTTCGGCGGTGCTGACGGCTGATCGCGGGCGGCTTGCCGTCATGAGTCCGCGTGCTCCCACTGGACTCGCGCTCTGAGCGCCCGTGTGGCCGCGGCGAGCCGTTGCCGGGTGCTGTGTGCGGATAGCTCTTCGCTCCACATGATGAGGGCGTCCTCGCCGTTGTCCGTGTAGTAGCGGCGCCGCATCCCCTTCTGCCGGAAGCCTAGCTCTTCATACATCTTGATCGCGGTGGTATTACTCTGGCGGACTTCGAGCGTAACCTTGTGCGCGCCCAAATTGCGGGCGACATCCAGCATGGCCAGCATCAGGACCTTGCCGAGGCCGCGCCCGCGGAAGGCCCGCCGCACCGCAACGGTCGTGATGTGCGCCTCGTCAACCATCAGCCACAGGCCGGCGTAGCCGACGACGGACGGGCCGGTCGGGTCCGGCTCCCGGGGGGGCGGCCGGCGCCAGGGCAGCAGCGAGAGCGGGAAGGCGCGCTGCTCCGGGCGCACCGGCAGTGGTGGCACGAATTCGCCAGGCGCCGGATGGTAGCGGAGCACGAGATACTGCGCCATGCGGTTCGATTTGATTTCCTTCCGATACGCACCCGCGGGCCACATCACGGCGAACGACTCGCGCTCGATCTCGACGATCTCCGGGATGTCGTCGGCGTGCATCGGCGCCAGGGTGTAGCTACCGGCGCCTACCTGGGTCGTCATCATGTCCGTTGGTGTACCCCGGCTGCGGACCGTCGTCGTGGCGGTGGCACAACATCGAGCCGGGCTGCTTCGGGGCTGGTGCGGCGGACGTAGAGCGGCTCCAAGCCGGCCGGATCGCCGGCCGCGGCCGCTCGCTCTTTGCCCAGTGCCACAAGATACCCTGGCCGGCGCAGCGCGGCAGCCGGGGGGACGACGGTAAGGCGGTTCGCACCGTCAGCGGTCAGGACCTGGGCCGTTTGTAGGGGTAGCTCACCGCCCACGAGCAGCCGCACGTCGGCGGCTGTGAGCTGCGCCACCAGATCGTCGGGACTCAGGACGGCAAAGCGCGAAACGCGCCACAACTCGCCATGATGCCGGCGATAGCGAGCGGCATAGAGATTGCCGCGGCCGGCGTCGGATACCGCGCATATCTCCGTGCCGCGGGGGAGGCCGGCCACCGCCGTCAACTGATAGGCCAGGGCATCCAAGCCGGGCACGCCAACCAGCGGCACGCCGCGGGCGAGGGCGAGGGCCTTGGCAAAGGCGAGGCCGGCACGCAGGCCGGTGAAGGAGCCGGGGCCGGTCGAGGCGACCACGCCGGCCAGCGCGGTGCCGTCCTGGCGCACGCCGACCGCAGCGAGGAGATCGCGGAGGGCCGGCGCAATCTGCGCCGTATGGTGCAGGCTGCCGTGCCAGGTGCGCTCGGCAACCACCTGGCCGTTGCGCCAGAGGGCTACACCCCCCAGCCGCGTGGCAGTGTCAATGCCCACCCACAGCGCATCGTCCGCAGCGTCCGGCACTGCCCAGCTCTGCGCCGACGCCGCGAGTCGTTCCGGCCACATGGCCGAGTCACCTCTTTCGAGGCCGGAGGATAGCATGAAACGCGCCGGGCGCACGGTAGGCGGCGCCGGGTGCGCTCCCGGATCGCTGCTGCTCACGACGAGGGTTAAGTGCAGTTGGCCGGGTTGGTACTGAGAACCGCAATGGCGCTCCACGAGCTGCCGTACTGGTAGAGCGTGCAAGTCGCGATATCCAGGTACACGTCGCCGCTGGCGGCGCTGCCGCTCGGTGCGCCACTGCCGACCTTGAACCGGTTGCCGGTCTGTCCGGCAGCGCCTTGATCGCCGGTCGGGCCCTTGTCGCCGGCGGCACCGAACTTCCCTCGTGGACCCGGGAGGCCTTGGGGGCCGGTAGTCCCTTTGTCGCCTTTGTCGCCTTGCTCACCCTGGGGGCCTTTCGGGCCGGGTGGTCCGGGAATGCCGATTCGCTGGAGCAAGAACCCGGCAACCGCCGTATCGCCACTCCAGTTCAGGATCGCGGCCGGCAGCAGGAGAATTACTGCAAGCAGGGCCACGAGGCGACGGTAACGCATCGCACCGCCTCTCTTGAACATTTCCGATCCTCCGTACACCTGATGCCGGGCAACATGCCGTTTCAAGACCCGGTGGGTGTGGGCGTGTTGGTAGGCGCGTCAGTCGGCGTCGGCGTCGGCGTGGGGGTGCTCGTCGGTGTGGGGGTGCTCGTTGGCGTGGGGGTAACTGTCGGTGTGAGCGTGCTGGTGGGTGTGGGGGTGGCAGCCGGTGTGGGTGTGTTAGTGGGCGTGGGCGTGATAGTCGGTGTCGGGGTAATGGTCGGTGTCGGGGTAATGGTCGGCGTGGGCGTGCTTGTTGGCGTGGGCGTGCTCGTTGGCGTAGGGGTGCTGGCGGGCGTGGTGGTGGGCGTCGGCGTGGTGTGGACGGGCTGACTATCCGCACCTGTTCGCGCGCTGCTACCGCTGACGGTGGGTGTTGGGGTGCTGGTGGGTGTCGGGGTGTGCGTGGGGGCGGCACACAGCGGCGTGGTGAACGTGGTGCCGGTGTTCAATCTGAGGGTCGCCAGATTGCTCATCCCCACGGCTTTGTACTGGTTCAACTCGGCCGACGTCGCGTCTCGGTCAGTGCCGAGATACAGCGATATTAGCCCTCCCAGCTTGGACCCCGCGGCGTAGTCGAACACGGAGGGAGCCACGTTGCCCAATTGGTTGCCGGACAGCCACAACTGTTGCAGCGCCGTCAGCCCCGCGAACACGTTACTGGGCAAACAGGACAACTGGTTGACTTGCAGGTACAGCGCTTGCAGGTTGGTCAGCCCCGTGAACTGGTCTTGATCCACCGCGGTCAACCGGTTGCGCGATAGGCCCAGCGTTTGCAGACTGGTCAGCCCCGTAAACTGGGCTTTATCCAGCGCAGCCAACTGGTTATCGTTCAGGTACAGCGATTCCAGGTTGGTCAGCCCTGCAAAATCCCCGGCGCGCAGCTTCGTCAACGACTTGGATCGAATATCCAGACTCGTGATTGCGGCGAGGTGGGCTGCGGTGACATTGGCACAGTCGGAGACACCGGGGACCGCGGCGACGATAGCATCCACGACCTTCTGGGTGCGGCCTTGCAGGGGGCTACTGCCACAGTTAGTCGCGATGGGTTCGGGCGTGGACGTGGGCGTGAGCGTCGGTGTGAGGGTACTGGTCGGGGTGGGCGTGAGCGTCGGTGTGGGAGTACTGGTCAGAGTGGGCGTGAGCGTCGGTGTGGGGGTACTGGTCGGGGTAGGCGTGAGCGTCGGCGTCGCGCAGTTGGCGATGGTCGCAACGTGTTGCCAACCGGTGCCATTGTGCATGTATATCCGGCATCCACTCGTCCCGGTCTGCAAGTACGTATCGCCCTGCTGGCCGGCTCCGCTTGGCGCACTGCTGCCACTCGACCACTGGCTGCCGCGGCTGCCCGGGTCGCCCTTGGCCCCTTTTGGTCCGGTAGCGCCTTTCCGCCCTGTGAGCCCCTGCGGTCCTTGGGGGCCGGCCGGCCCTTGAGGGCCAGTTTCCCCCTTGGGCCCCTTGGGGCCCTGCGGCCCCTGCGGCCCCTGCGGCCCTGGCGTACCCGCCAGAGTCGGTGTTGGCGTCGGCTGGGGATTTTGCTGCGGTTGGGCGCGATGCACGGCCTCATCAGGTGCGGCTTGTGGTGACGGCGCTACCCAAATGGCCGCCGCGGTCAAGCCAAACGCACAGAGCGCCAAGATCAGCGAAGTGTTGATCCAGTGCCGGGGCCACCGAATACGTATCTTCCGGCGCATGGTAATTCGGTAGCCTCCTCTCTCCAAGATTCGCTGCTGCTAGTTGGACGTGGCCAGCACGCAGTTCGAGATCGTGACCAGCAGATTCCACCGGCTGTCGCTGCTGCTGTATTCGTAAATGCGGCATTGACTACTTTCGATACGGAAGTAGACATCTCCGTCTTGGACGTTGCTGGGCGGCGGGGCGCTACTCCCCCACCGCCACCAGGTGGCACCGCGGACACCCGTGGCGCCTTTGTCGCCGCTATCGCCAACGGGACCGGCACGGCCCTTGGTGCCACGGATTCCTGTAGGCCCAGGATCACCCTGGTCTCCGGGATCACCCTGGTCTCCGGGATCACCCGGAGGGCCTTGTGGTCCTGGGGTTCCCCATACGGCTGTGGGGGTGTTCGTTGGTGTCGGCGTGTTCGTGGGCGTCGGCGTGGTGGTGGGCGTGGCGGTGGTAGTGGGCGTGTTCGTGGGCGTGGGGGTATTCGTGGGCGTCGGCGTATTCGTGGGTGTGGCGGTGCTAGTAGGCGTGTTGGTCGCTGGTGGTGCTGGGACGGGGGTGTTGGTCGGTGGTGGTGGTGGTTGGCGTGGCGGTGTTGGTGGGCGTGTTGGTGTTGGGTCGGGCGTATTCGTGGGCGGGACGGGGGTGTTGGTCGGCGGCACCGGCGTGTTGGTCGGTGGCACGGGGGTATTGGTCGGCGTGGGCGTGTTCGTAGGCGTGGGTGTGCCGGTTGGTGTGGGCGTGCTGGTCGGTGGAACCGGCGTGTTGGTGGGCGGCGCGGGGGTATTGGTCGGCGGCACGGGTGCGGGCGTGCTGGTGGGCGGGTCGGGCAGTGGAATACCGGGGATCAGGTTCCAATCCGGTGTCGGGGAGGCGGTCGGTGTGAAAGTCGGTCCAAGCACCAACGACGCCGGGGTGGCCGTGGGCGTAGTGGTCGGCGTGGGGGTAGCGGTCGGCGTGAGCGTAACGCCGGGCGGGAAGGTGGCCGTGGGTGTAGGCATGGTGGTCGGTGATGGCGTAAAGCCAGGCGGGAAGGTGGCCGTGGGCGTGCTGGTGGGCAGGTCGGGCAGTGGAATGACGGGGATGAGGCCAATGTCCGGCGTCGGGGAGGCGGTCGGTGTGGGTGTCGGTCCCAGCACCAACGCCGGGGTGGCCGTGGCCGTGGGCACGGGCGTAGCGGTCGGTGATGGGGTGGGGGCGATGAAACCAACGGGGGTAGGGGTGGCGGTAGCGGTAGGCGGGGTGCCGTCGGGCGGGAAGCCGGGCAACTCGATAGGGGGCAGGAGTTGGCTCCCCGGGGTGGGCGTGGCGGTCGGCGCGGGAGTAAAGCCAGGCGGGAAGGTGGGCGTGGGTGTGGGTGTGGCGGTCGGTGATGGCGTAAAGCCAGGCGGGAAGGTGGCCGTGGCTGTCGGGGAGGGCCGGACCAGTTGGGTCGTGGCAAGGGTGGCGGTGGGTAGTGGTGTGACGCCGGGCGGGAGTGTCGCCGTGGGAGCGGGGGTAAAGCCGGGTGGGAAGGTGGCGGTAGCAGTTGGAGAGGGCCGGGTACGCTGTACCGTCGCGAGCGTGGCGGTGGGCGGTGGCGTGGTGTCGGGTGGTGGCGTGCCGGGTGGTAGCGTGCCGGTGGTAGCGGTCGGTGACGGAATGGGTTCGGGGCCGGAAGTAGGCGTGGGCGCGGTTGGAACAGGCAGGTCATCTGGGAAGAATGCGGTCCCGGCCAGCGGTACGACGGCCGCGAGCTGGTCGCCGGACAGGAACGCAGTGCCGGCCACCGGCGCGGCCGGTTGGGGGAGGTCGCCTGGCAAGAAGACGGTCCCGGGCAGTGGCGCGACGGCCGCGAGCTGGTCACCGGACAAGAACGCGGTCCCGGCCAGCGGTGCGGTTGGGAAGGGAGCATCGCCTGGGAAGATGGCGGCACCGGGGAGGTATGAAAGTCCTGTCGTCGCGGGGGTGGGGGTGGGGGATGCAGTCGGAATAGGAGAGATGGTGGGGGTGGGGGCTGTTCCTGGAGGTGGGGGTACCGGTTGCTGCACGGGGCCACCGCCGCCAAACGGCGACCTCGCGCCGACGGGGCGAGGTGAGGGTATGGCCAGGGTGACTGCTACGGCCAAACCCAGCACACAGATCGCCGGAAACAGGGAGTTGGTGATGGATGATCGAAACTTCACGTTCGGCATCGAACCCAACCCCTATCATGAAGACATTTCTATAATAAGCAACGCTCCCTTCTTGCGCAAGTTGTGATGCCGCTTTTTGCGGCCAGGCGAGACGCGGCAGCAAGCAGTAGGCAGATTAGCGCTTCAGCTACCAAAGGCTTGCCTGCAGAACTGTTCACACAGCCGGTTGGTGCGGTCACCGACCGGCACCATGCGGAGGCTGCGTTTGGTGTCGCCGATGACGTGCAGGCGTACCTGGAGATGCTCGGCCGGCAGCAAGGCGGCGGCACGATCCGGCCATTCGATGACCACCACGCCGTCACCGTACAGATAGTCTTCGATCCCGATGGATTCGAGATCGCTCCCGGGCGCCAGCCGATAGAGGTCAATGTGATACAAAGGGAGGCGCCCGGCGTACTCCCGGACGATGGTGAACGAGGGGCTGATGACCGGCTCGGTAATGCCTAAGCCGCGAGCAATCCCTTGTGCCATGGTCGTCTTGCCGGCGCCGACGGACCCGTCGAGTAGGATGAGATCGCCGGGCGCCAAGAGGCCGCCGAGCAGCGCGCCGAATTGCCCGGTCTGGTGGGCGCTGTGGCTGATAAAGTCGAGCGTATGCTGTGTGGCCACGCTGTTTTCCTCTCCGTCACCGTGCGGTGAGGCGGCGGAGCTACCTGACGGGCAAGCATAACGAATGCCTCCGACGGCATACAAGGACGAGCGAACGGCGTTCGGTTGACGAGTGCCGAGGGCGGCCACTACAATCGCGCCGGGCGGAGCCGGTGTTGCCGAGTTGAAGCGCAGGGGGTCGAGTGCCGTATCGCATACTGAGCATTGCCCCGACGTCGTTTTTTGCCGACTACGGCTGCCACGTCCGCATCCTGGAGGAGATTCGCGCCCTCCAGCAGCTTGGCCATGAGGTCACGCTCTGCACCTACCACACCGGCGATCCGGTGCCCGGTATCCGCATCGTGCGGATGCCCCGTCTGCCTTGGCAGCGGCGCGTGCGAATCGGCTCGCACTGGCACAAGCCCTATTTCGATCTACTGCTCACGGCGACCGCGCTCATGGCTGCCGTTCGTCAGCGGGTGGACGTGGTGCATGCACACTTGCACGAGGGTGCGCTGATTGGCGCCGTGGTGGCGAAGCTGCTGCGTTGCCCGCTGGTGTTCGATTATCAGGGCAGTCTCACCGCGGAGATGCTCGATCACGGTTTCCTGTCGGCGCGTAGCCCACTGCTCCGGCTCTTCGGCCGTCTGGAGCGGTGGATCAACGGCCTGCCCGATGTCATCATCACCAGCTCAGAGCAGGCGCAGGCGCAGTTGGCGGCGACGGGCCGGGCGGACAAGCCCCTGTTCGCGCTGACCGATGCCGTGGACTCGGACTTTTTTCGGCCCCGGCCCAAGGACGACTCCGAGGTTGCTGCCCTGCGAACGGCGCTCGGCATTCCGGCCGACCGCCGCGTCGTCGTCTTTTTGGGCCTGCTTGCGGACTACCAGGGCATTCCGCAGCTGCTCCACGCTGCTGTGCAAGTCGTGCGGCAGCGCCCGTCCACGCACTTCCTCATCATGGGCTATCCGGGGTTGGAGCAGTATCACCGCATGGCCTACGACCTCCAGTTGCTCGACCACGTGACGTTCACGGGGCGGATACCGTATCGGCAGGCACCGCACTACCTTAGTTTGGGTGATATTGCGGTTGCGCCCAAGCTCTCGGAGACGGAGGGGAACGGCAAAATCCTGAACTACATGGCGATGGGGCTGCCGACGGTCGCGTTCGCTACGGCAGTGGCGCGGGAACTGCTCGGTCCGCACGGTGTCTATGCGCCGCCCGGCAATCCGTTTGCGCTGGCCGACCGGATTACGGAGCTACTCGGCGATCCTCCGCGCCGCCGGGAGCTTGGCGCGTTGCTGCGGCAGCGAGCCGGCGAGGAGTTCTCGTGGCGCGACGGTGGCCGGCGGCTCGCGGAACTCTATGCGGCGCTGCTCGCCGGTCGCCATCCCGTCTCGTCCTAAGCCGGCCTGGCCAAAGGTCAGTGATCGGGAGTTGATAGGCTCTCTTTGGTCAGTGTTGAACGTAGCGCCGGACTGATCCAGTAGCCGGACGCGACCATCCTCTCGGCGAGTGCCGCTGCGTCGTCAACGATACCTCGCTGGTAGGCTTCCACCAGTACCCGCAGGCTCCCGAACACTTCAACCCCGATACTTCCTGCGAATCTGCGCCCGCGACGTTCGTCTATGAGTAACGGCAGCCCCAAGGTGTGGGCGAGGAGAATCGCCTCATGCTCTCCGGCGTGAATGTTCGACGGAAGCCGCGCCAAAGGGCCGCGGTCCGCAAGGGGGCGGCGTTCAAGCCACGCGCTCGCCGCCACGTTCCGAGACCCCGGCCGCCCTCTGCCGGCCACCACAACCTCGTGGAATACGGCATCGGGTATCAGGACGCGGCGAAAGAGCGTCTCTAGGAGATCCAAGCGCCCGATTGTCCCAAACGCGATCAGCGGTCCGCTGTCGGACACGATCACCGCGGCTCTGCGCCTTCGAGCGGTCTGGCGCGCTCCGCGTCCCACTCGTCAGGAGACAGACTGACTGCGGGGACCTGGTGTGCCGCCATAACATCGAGCAGTGCCCACCTGTCTAGGCCGAGCATGGCTGCGGCCTCCGCTTCGGTGAGGCGGTCCAGGCGCAGCAGTTCCATGACCAGCGTCTCGCTGATGCGTCGGGCTGCCTCGGACTCGTTCCAGCCGAAGGTTGCCAGGATATGGGCTGGCAAGCTGACCGTAAAGCTCTTGGCTACCATGCCCGAAGTATAGCGTGTTTACGTCTGCAATGTAGCCACCAGTGCCTCTGCGCCGCCGCCGCTGCCTATTCGGAAACAGGACAATATGGAACACGTCAGGAACCGTAGCTTTGAATCTTGCGGATGATCGCCAATGGATCCGCGTTAGTCGCTGTTGCGCCAACTGGCGATGAAGTCCTCGACGTCGTAGTTATCGGGCATATCCACGACCGAGTCTGTCTGGGCCTCCAGGGGCGCAAAGCGGCGGTACAGGAGGTCCGTTTCCGCAGGCGAGAAGCGTCCGGCCATGTCCTGTAGCAGGTAGAAGCTGGTGCGCTGGTCGCCGACGGCCTTCGACCGGTCGTTGTGGGGCAAACTAGCAATCTCCGGGCGCGTCAACTCGTGGAGCTTGGTGGCCAGCCGGGACAGTAGGGTTACGCATACCAGCCGTTCTGCTTCGCCCGGGTGCAATACGGCCAACTCAGTTTGGAAGGCCGCCTCATCGCGGCCCAAGATCGCGCGGAAGAAGGCCTCGATGTGGTCACGCTCCTGCGCGTGCAGCGCCGCAAAGCGCTCAAACCGCGCTCGCGACGCCGGCGATAGGTGCTTGGTGAACCCCAAGTCCCAGTAGAAGTGGGTGCTGTAGGGGAAGATAGCGCCGCCAAACGAGCGATAGCCGAGGTGGATGGTGCGCCGATGCTTGGTGCTGTAGTCGCTCGGCCAGTGGAGGATCAGGTTGCTGTACACCACGCCGTCGCCAGCCTTGAGCCGCACCTGCACACCGCCCGGTAGCGGTGATCGCGGATTCTCGGCCAGTTGCCGGTCCTCCGCCGCCGTATTGGGGCGCCGGTGGCTGCCGGGCACCACCCACAGCACGTCATCGTCGTAGAGGGGGATGTTCCACTGGACGTAGCCGGGGGCGTTGGCGAGCATGTCGGCTTGCAGGCCCTGCAGCGGCGCGAGCCGGCGGCCAACGGCGTCGCGGTGCCAGGGATCGGGACCGTGGTCGGTGGCTGGGTTGGACATGAAGAACATGGCCGTCGGTGCGGCCTCCGGGGCTTGCATCAACTGGCGGCTAACGCCCAACGTATGGTCATGCAGGTTGAAGTCCACGGTATCGGCGGTGGCCGCATCCACGATGGCGTTGAGCACCACGCGCGGCTGCTTGGACTTGTAATCCATCGCCACCGGCACGTCCCAGTCCAGCTCGCCGGCCCAGCGCCGATGCTGGCGCTCGACGATGGTTTCGTAGCTGGCGCGCAGGCTGTCCAACTGCTCCGGTGGGACGACTTGCCGCAGAATGATGAAGCCGTCGTCGAGTATCTGTTGGGGGTTGACTTGCATAGCACTCTCCTTCGCGGTCTCGCTCGCGTGACCGCATAGTACACGATGCGGTCCAGGGGTGAGACGGCTACGCTCTGCCGGTGCCGTGGCCGGGCCAGGTCGGAGACGTGTTCCTAGCTGCGCTTCCGCGCGGCAGCGACCGACTCGGCCAGGGCCGCGACAAGCTGATGGGCATGGTCCAGGTCGCGGTGCGGATGGATCGAGAACCGGATGCGCGGCGTATCATACAGGCGGCCGAAGGTGGCCCCCCAGCCGCGGGCACGTAGCTCGCGGTAAATCTGCTCAACATCGAGCACGTCCGAGGTGAAGTTCACCACGGGGATCAGCGGCTTTACGACGAGCCGCAGCTCTTCGATTCCCTCGATTCCTGTGACGATGGTGTCCACCACCTCTAGGATGCGCCGGGCCGATTCCCGGTACCCGGTGCGGCCGAGCCGCTGCATCACGGCCCAGGCCGCGGCCGCGTGGTCGCCGGGCTTGGTGGCCGTGATGTTGTGGATGACGGTTGTCTCGATGGGAATGGCTTGCAGCATCGCCTCGTCCCGGATGAGGAAGAAGCCCGTCGCCACGGGCAGAAGGCCGAGCTTGTGCCCGTCGGTCATGATGGAGCTTACGCCCGGCAGGGAGAAGTCGAAGGGCGGCACGTCGTAGCCCAGATCGCGCATGAAGGGCAGAAAGAAGCCGCCGAATGCGGCGTCTACGTGGAGGTAGAGGCCGTGACGCGCGGCGAGGTCGGCGAACTCGCGCACCGGGTCCAGCTGTCCCAGGCTTCCGTCCGGCGCGGAGCACACCAGCGCGATGGTTCGCTCATTTATCAGCGCCTCGACCTGGTCCATCCGTGGCCGGTAGGCGCTGTCGAGCGGCACTTCGTGGAGCCGCAGGCCCATCAACTCGGCAGCGACCCGGAAGCTGTAGTGCGCGGACTCGGGCATGATGACTTCCGGGCTGTCCTTCCGCGCCAGATTGCGGGCCAGGCGCAACGCCGCGAGGTTCGACTCGGTGCCCCCGCTGGTGATAAAGCCGACCGCCTCGGGGCGACCGAGCAGAGAGGCCATCATCCGCACGGCTTCTTTTTCGAGTTGGTGTGTCCCCGGATTCATGTCCCGTGCCCACTCGGTAAAGAAGGTGCCGGCCGCTAGCTCGGCGGCTTGCTGCGTGATCGAGTGGGGCGGGCCAACGTAGCTGACGCCAAAGTTGCGCTCGACCGCGTAGGGGTCTTGGCTCAGGCGCTCTCTCAGGCCGTCGAGCGTGGCCTCTGCGGAGAGGCCCGACTCTGGAAACGGTAGAGGCGGGGGCATTGGGTATGGTGGGCGTTTGTGTGTCTGCTCGAACTCCTGGGCCACGGCTCTACACCGTCCTTTCCGGGTTGTCACTGTTCGGGGGCCGGGGAACGCCAGCCGTTCGTGCTATGTTGCACCACAAGCGAGTGACGCTCGCCGATGGCGTAGGTCAAGCGCAGCTTGTAATATACTACCGTTAGGTCAAAGAGACTCCCCAAGGTCGGTAGCTATTGTATGAACGCTTCTCGCCTCGGTGTGTTGGATTCCAGGTATGCATCGCCGCCGCACGGTACTGCGGCCGCGGAAGACTATGCACGCAGCCCGCACTTGGAGCGCTCGCTCCAGACGTTACGCCGGTTGGGCGAACTGTTGCCCGATTGGGACTCTTACGGGGGATTGCCGCCAACGGGAAGAGCGCTCGCAATCACCCGCCGGTTGCTTGATGACATTGCATCCGAGATGGCCGGTGTGGCGAACCGCGACGGTATGCCCTACCACATCGCGCCGCTCGTATATGGTGGCATATTGCTGGAGTGGGAAACGCGCGGCAACGGTGACGAGTTGGCGGTAGACATCGGTGTGGACGGAGAGTTCGGCTACCTGCGGATAACGGGGGTGGGCGAGCAGCGCACATTCGACGAGCGGGACGGAGTTCCGCCCGAGCACGTGCATACCATCGTCGCTGACTTCTTGCTGGGGAAAAGTTGAAGGGGTGCGTTATCCCCCCTTACCCGAATATGAGCGAATCTTGCCCGTCGTGGTGCTGCAACAAGCCCGGTGAATAAGCAAGACACGGCCAGCGCCCAAGAGCCTGAAGTCATCGCAGATGGTGACTGGTTGTATCGGCGGATACACGAAAGCCATGTGCGCCCGGATGGCACGGTCACGCGCGGTGTCTTCTACACGCGCGGTAACAAACCCGATCCGTACATATCCGTTGACGTGGCGCGACTGACAACCCCGATGGAGACTCTGCAAAGAGGACCGTCTAGCGGCATATGGGGCGTCGCACGGCTCGCAGCGAAGACGCCTCGTGCCGAGGGCTTTACCGTGCGCCATCAACCGGAGCCGGAGAACTACGCCCACGCCAAGATCGAAGGGGACAATACCAAGGCAAAGTGTACCCGGCGGGCAGCGGGCACTACCGTAGTGCTGGCGCCTCAGCCTGTCTAGCTTGGCCGGGCGTCATTGGTGCGGCGCTACTTCGGCGAAGCGGCGCAGGACGTTCTCGGTGATGCGCGAGACGTTGTTGTCGTAGCCGTTGTACGAGAGGCTGCCGCGCCAGGCGATGGACCCGACGGAGAAAACTGCGCCCCCGTGCGGTGTCTCGAAGTAGACCATATCGGCGCGAATGAAGGGGTGCAGCACGCCCTCCTCCGGCGGCGTGGTCGAGAGTACGCCGTCAATGCCCTTCGTGAACTGCAAGCGTTCGTCAATGAAGGCGTTGTAGCGGTCCGAGTGGCCGACGGATGACGCGAGCAGGAGGGCGTGCGGCGGCGTGCCGAGACTGAAATCGAGACGGTCCATTTCGTAGCCGGCCGCGCCGTGCTGCACCATGAGCGAGGGGAAGTCGCCGATGGCCTCGTCGGGGCCGATACCCTCGAAGATGAAGGCCGCGCGGGGATCGAAGCTGCCCGGCTGCCGCACGTAGGGCGCGCCGCGGTCAAACCCGGCCGCAGACGAACCGACGCCCACGAACCGATTTGGTGCCCAGCCGCGGTTGCGCCAAATCCCGCCCGGCTCGCCGGTAGTGCTGTGGTACCGCTCGCCGGGCGGCATCTCGAACGGCCAGCTCGTGCCCCAGCGGCGGACCTCGATTACGTGAGGCCGCCGGGGATCAACCGACGTGACACCGAAGAGGCTGTTGCCGCCCAGGTACATGAGCCGCCCGCCGTCTTGCAGGTACGTGTCCAGCGCCGCCAGCATCCGGGCCGTCCAGTACTCGTGATGGGAGCCGGTGAGCACCACCTTGTAGGGGGCGAGCAGGTCCGCTCCTTCCGCGTGGAGGTCGTCGTCGGTGATGACATCGGCGGTGTAGCCCTTTGCTTCGAGCCAGTCAATCAGGTAGAGATCGGCGGGAAAGCGAGCGGGCGCGCCCCAGACCCGGTAGCGAAACTTCGGGCGCATGTTCAGGATGGGGCGCAAGCGCGAGACATACGCGGTCCCAGACCCGTCGGAATGGAGGTCGTACAGCCCCGGTAGGCCGTGCTGCGCCGCGTAGGCGTATTCGGCGCGGTGGAGGTTGACGTCCGCGTTGGGCAGGTCTTCCAGGTCCCAGATACCGCCGCTGATGTCGCGGAAATTCGCGTAGGCCAGGTAGTGGATCGTGGGGAACAGGACGGCGATGGCGGCCGTGTTGGTGCCTGGCGGCGGGCGGACAAAGAAGGGCAGGTAGTCTTCATCGTCGTTGGCGCGCAGGCGAGCGGCATAGACGCCACTCGGCAAGTCCGGCGGTACGGTGAGCGCAAAATCGCTGTCCCAGCCGGCGTCTTCGAGATCGTCGTCGTGGAAGTAGATGGCGCCGTACTCGTGGGGCGCGAGCCGAAAGCTCGTTTCCGTGCCGGTCCAGTTGTAGCCGGTCACTGCCCGCGTGGGCATGTTGATCGCGCGTCCATGGAGCTGGTGATCGGAGGTGTCCGTCACCTTGTCCGTGGCGATGTCGGCGCTGAAATCCCAGGCGGCGACGAGCGCCGCGCCGCATTCGTGGGGCGATGCGCCGGCCTGGAGCGCGGCTACTTCCGCCGGACGCAGCACCCGGCCAAAGAGACAGGGCCGGTCGAGCTTGCCGTTGAAATGCCCGCTCACGGCGCCGCGGGTCGCCGGGTCGGCGGTCAGGTAGCCGGCCATGAGGAACGGGCTGCCGGCGTCGTGACGTGGCCGCACTGTCGCCGTCCGCTCGACCACGGCGCGGCTGGGTTCGACCGGCCAGCGGCGCCCCGGTTCCTGGTAGAGGCACACGCGGCCGCTGGCGGCATCGTAGGTCGCGGCGACGAAGTACCAGTCGTGAGCGCGGAGCGGCGTGCCGGTGCGGAGGCGCTCGACGGTGCCGGTCCCGTCACCTAGCCAGACCGCGAGATCGCCGGCCTCGTCAATGAACAGGCCGTAGCCGGCGCCGTCGGCGGCCGACCAGCGCGTCAGCAACCCTTGGCTACCGGCCTGGGGTGTGGTGGGATAGACCCAGACGGCCAGTGTGAAGCTCTCGATCTGCCGCAGCGGCGCGCTGTCCTCCACGATGACGTAGGAGCCGCTGTGGATGTGCTGGACCTGCCCCGGATACTCGCCGTTGATGGCGGACGCGACGAGGCGCTCCTTGTAACCGGGGCCTTGGGGGTTTTCGTCGCCGTGGGTGAGACGCACCAGGTCCGCTCGGTAAGAGGGATGGTCGCAGCTGACCATGAAGCGAATCGTATCGCCCGGCGCTACGCTGAGACGGTCGCTGTAGCCGAGGAGTCGCATCCGGGTTGCCTCCGAGGCCGCGGGGCCGGGAGCCAAGGGTGTTTGCAGTCACGCCCGGCCCTCCCTACGGCCAATCACGTTGTCAGTGCCGGGAGCAAGCAGGGTATAGTATGCATGGCAACGGCGTCGGCTGGCCGGTTCCACGCCGAAATAGGGGCAAGCAGGGCCGCCGGCCGCAACAAGGAGAGTGACGTTCATGACTATCCGGCTCGGTATTCTCGGCGCGGTCCACAGTCACCTGTCCGGCAAAGTGCGCGCGATCACCAGCGGCGCGGCCGGTGACATGGAGATCGCGGGCGCGTTCGAGGCCAATCCCGAAATCCGCAGCCAGCGGGAGGCCGATCCCATCTACAGCGGTATCCGCTGGGTTCCCAGCGCAGAAGACCTGCTCGCCGACGACACCATTCAAGGGATCATCATTGACGGGGAAATCTGGCAGTTCCTCGACGATGCCAAGCAGTCCCTCCTGGCCGGCAAGCACGTGTACCTGGAAAAGCCGGCCGGGACCTCGCTGGAGGCGTATCGGGAGGTGCTGGACATCGCCGCCGCGCGCCAGCTTGTCGTGCTAATGGCCTACCACTTCCGCAACAGCCCGCCCTTCCAGCTACTCTACCGCCTGACGCGCGAGGGGCTGCTGGGCGACGTGTTCAGCATCCGCGGCCGGATCGGCAAAGGCAAGTCGAGCTATGATCGCTGGTTGGAGTCCATGCCGTATCCGGGGCATCTCATGTTCGAGATGTGTGGCCACCTGATTGATCCGATGGTGGCCGTGCTCGGCCGGCCGCGGCGGGTCTCGCCGTTCCTGCGCTCCGACTTCCGGCGGCCAGAGAGCGGCGACGGGCCGATCATGATGCCGGTCCGTGGCATTCCCGGCGAGGCTGCCGGCCAGCCCTTTGTGGATAATAGCCTGGCGGTGCTGGAGTGGGACCGGGCGATGGCGGTCGTGGAGTCGGCCGGGATGGAGGTCGGCGCCCAGCGGCGGCTGGAAGTGCTCGGCACCAACGGAACGTTGGTGATCGAGCCGCCCGGCGGCACGCAGGCACGGCTGCACCTGGAAGCGGCCGCCGGGGGATTCGAGGCCGGCTGGCAGACCGTGGACGGCGGCGACTGGACCGGCTTTGTCGTGGACTTGCACGATCTCGCGGCGGCTATCCGCGGCGAGCGGATGCCGCCGTTCGGTCCGGTGCATGACTTCGTCGTGCAGGAGACGCTGCTGCGCGCGTCCGGGGCGCTCTAGCGCAGCGGCTACGGGTACGGACGCAACCTAACTTTGGTAGTGGAGGGATGAGTATGAGCAACAACGGAGGGTCCGGGGGGCCACCATACGGCTGGGCGCTAATCGGATGTGGCAGCGCCGGTAGCGGCCACGCCCGCGGGGCGGCAGCGACGCCGGAGGTTGAGGTGCGGGGCTTTTGCGACGTGGTGCCGGAATCGGCCGAGCGGCTGCAAGGCGAGTACGGCGGCTACGTCACGTCGGACCCGCAACGCATTTTCGACGATCCGAGCGTGGACATCGTTTCCATCGCCACGCCGCACAGCATGCACACCGAGCCGGCGCTGGCGGCCATTGCGGCCGGCAAGCATCTGTGGCTGGAAAAGCCGATGGCCATGTCTACCGCGGAGTGCTTGCAAATTGCGGCCGCGCAGCGGGCCGCGGGCACGCAGCTGATGCTCAACTTCAGCTTCCGGTTTTCCGGGGCGGTCCGCGAGGCGAAGCGGCGGCTCGGACGGCCGCTGGTGAGCCATGCTCAGTGTCTGATGGCGCCGGCCGATCTCAACCGGTGGCGCTGGGACCCGGTGATCGGCGGCGGGCCGCTGTGGGACATCGGTGTCCACATGGTTGACCTGCTCTGTTGGTTTCACGAAGCGGCCCCGGTCGAGGTATACGCGACCGGCGGCCAGTTGACGCACCGCGAAGCGCTGGCCGGCACCGACATCGTGGATACGACGGCGGCAACGCTGCGGTTTGCGGATGGCTCGGTAGCGACGCTGCTGGCGACGGATGCCGACTTCAATGCGTTCGTCTCGAAGTGGTTCTTCGAGCTGTACGGTCCGGGGCAGTCGGCAGTGCTCTACAACCATTGCGGGACGCTGGCCTACAGCGGACCCGGTGGCGCGCGGGAGGTGGAAACCCTGTCGCCGCCGGCCGTCGCGCGGATGCCGTATTTGATCGAGGCCATCCAACAGGGTGGCGAGAGCTACGCGCCGGCCCGCAACGGCATCATCGCCACCCTGGTCGTCGAGCGGATCCTCGAAGCGGTGCGGAGCGGTCGGCCGCAGGCGGTGGAGCTTCCCGCCGAGTTGGCGGGCGAGTAGCGCTTTCGTTGGGCCTCAGCGCCCGGCCCTCGCTCCACTGCTTTGGACCTACCCCCCGCCCCTTCCCTGTCAGGGAAGGGGAGTCTGGCGCCCAGGAGTACACCGTGCTCCTGGGTCCCTCCCTAGCCTTCCCCCAGACTGAGCTACCAGGGGAGGGAAGCCGCCCTCGGTCCCTGCGAAGCGGAGGTGGGTGACTCGCGGGAAATGCAAGGGGGCCGGTCCCAGACATGGGACCGGCCCCACCGGCGGTGATGTGCTCTGCGTGACTACGGACTACTGAAGTAGGAAGCCGTACTGAGCGTTGAGGACCTTCTCCAACTCCGTGAGGGTCTGGGCTGCCGGGTCGCCGTACCGCGTGATGTTGGCGAGCACCGAGTTGATGCCGCGGCGCAGCGGACCGGTTGCCGGCGTGTAGGGGAAGGTCTTCCCGTAGTCCAGGTACTCCATTGCGTCCTTGACCAGCGGCTCGGCGGCCCACAGGTCGCCCGCGTTCGGCAGCGAAGCGATGGCCTTGCGCGGCGGCAGGTTGGCGCGGGCCTTCAGGTAAGTCAACAGGTTCTGCGGCTTGGCGAGCCAGGCTATGAACGTGTAGCCCGCCTCCATCTTGGCCGTATCTTCCTGGTTGACCAGACCGAAGGTCCAGCTATCGAAGAGCGCCTTCTGCTCCTTGCCGGTGATGGCGGGTACGACGCCCATCAGGTCACCGAGTGACTTGCGATAGCGCGGAATACGGGTCATGCCCTCCAACTCCAGGGCTACGTCGCCGCGCTCCAGCCGGTAGTTCTCGCCGTGGGTGTACTTGGCGCCGATCACGTTCTGGCGACCACCGCGCTGCGGGCCAGCCTCGGCCTTCTTCGGGTTCTTTTCGCGGGCAACCTCGGCGAGCACCAGCTTGCGAACGTACTCCACCGCGCCGATGAACTCAGGCGATGAGATGGTGAGCTGGGTCCCGCTGTCATCCACCATGTCGCCGCCGTTCTGCAGCACGAAATGCATCATGCGGTACATCTCGTTCAACTCGCACATGAACGGCGAGCCATCCTCGCCAACGGCAGACTTCAGCCCGTCACCGATGGGGCCGGCCAGGTCATCCCAGGTCCAGCCGCTCGTGGGCAGACTGAGGCCGGCTCGATTCCAGAAGTCCTTGTTGACGTGCCAGACTTCCATGGAGACGCCGATCAGGAGGAAATGCAACTGATCGCGCCACGTGACGGACTCCAGGATGCCGGGATAGAAGTCGTTGGCAACGGCGTCCGCCGTTTCCTTGTCACGCTTGATGAAGTTGTCGAGCGGAGCAACGAGGCCCGCACCGGCGAAATCCCAGGTGTTCGGCTGGTTGATCTCGCCAGCCGCCGGCGGCAAGCCACCGGCCAGAGCCGGAACCAGCTCGGTCGTCCGCAGGTACTTCTGGCCCTGGTTCGCGATCTTGATATTGGGGTGCTCCTGCTCGAACTGCATGACCAGGGCCTTGTAGGCCTCGACGACCGGCTCGTACCCGGTCACCCAAATGTCAATCTGCTGCTGACCTTCCCACTTGGCCGCCGTCTCGCCTACGTCCGACGGCGCTCCCCTAGCTCCGCCTCCGCCGCCTACGGGTCCGCAAGCTGCCGCGACTACACTGCCAGCCAGTGCGGCCATGGTCAGCCCGACTGTGCGTCGACTCATCCGGTGCCCGGCTCTGGGTGCCATACCAACCCTCCTCATTAGGTTGTTTCCGCCCTCCCACCGGGAGGGGTCCCCGCCTGTCCCTCGGCGCCCGCCGAACGTGCGGGCGCACAACGCCTCACCCCAGCGGTGAGAGTACCCCAATGATAGCTGACTTTCCGAGAAATGCAAGTCCTTTGCGCTAACTGACGAAAAAGCGGCCGGCAATCCCGCTGCTGCGCCGGCTCCGGCGCGGTCACGGCGGGGCGGGAGGCTTTATAATACCGCCGAGGAGGGCTACGACCATGTTGACCAAGGATGAGATCGCGTTCTTCAACGAGAACAGCTACCTACGGATGAGAGGGGTGTACTCGCCGGACGAGGTGGATGCCATGAGCCGCGAGCTGGACCATGTCATCGAGAACTTTGTCACGCCGTCCAAGGGCTGGCAGGGGCCGTGGCGGAAGGACTCACAGTACCTCTCTGATGATGAGGAGAGCAAGACCATGCTGGCGGGCATCAAGGAGCTACAGCATTTCTCGCCGGCATGGGCGCACGCTATTCTGAACCAGCGGCTCGCGGCCTCCATCGCCGGCCTCATCGGCCCGGAAGTGGAGCTACAGCAGGTGACGTTGCACGCGAAGGGGCCGGAGTACGGCGCGCCGTTCCCAATGCACCAGGACTATCCGTTCTATCCGCACGAGGATGACCGGTTCATTGACGCGCTGGTGCATGTTGACGCGGGCACGGAAGAGAACGGCTGCATCAAGTTCCTGCCGGGCAGCCACAAGCTGGGGCCGCTCGACCACCTGCGGAACGGATCACATCACCTGCCGACCGAAGAGTACCGGATCGAGGACGCGGTCTCGGTGCCGGCGGATGCGGGTGACGTGGTGCTGTTCAGCATCAACACGATCCACGGCTCGGCAGTCAACCGCACGAAAGAGTGGCGGCGCCTGGTGCGCTTGGGTTATCGGAATCCGCGTAACCGACAGCTCGGCGGCCAGGCGTTCGGGCGGCCGGGGATCATGGTGTACGGGGTGCGCCCCAAGGTCGAAGGCGTGGAGATCAACCCCTACGGCCTGTGGCCGCGACCAGCCGCAAACCCCTAGGCGGCAGCGCGGCCCGTCATTGCGGCGGCCCCCCGCCGCAGCGGGGGGCCTATAGGGGGGCCGGTCGGGTGAGCGTGTCCAGCAGGGTTTGCAAGCCCATGTCGGAGAGGGCACCCAGCCGTAGATCGGCGCTTTCCAGCGGCAGATCGCCGGTCATCGGGTTGGGTACGGCGACGCAGAACATGCCGGCGCGCTTGGCGGCGGTCAGCCCGTTGAGCGAGTCCTCGATGGCTACGGCGCGGTCGGGGGGCACGCCCAGCCGCTGCAATGCCACCAGATAGAGCGCCGGGTCCGGCTTGATGTGGGCGACGTCTTCCCTGGCGGCGACGCTCTGGAACAGCGAGAGCAGACCCCGGTCGGCGAGATGCCCTTCCACCCAGGCGTGCGAGGAGCTGGAAGCGACGCCGAGCTTCAGCCCCAGCCGCCGGGCCTCTTGAATGTACTCCAGCACGCCGGGCAGCAGCGGGCTGGCCCGCACGAGTGCGTCGTGACGTTCCTTGCGGGATTTCCGGACGGCCTCGCGGTCCAGTTGCACTCCCGTTAGCTGCTCCAGGTGCCGGATGACATCGAACGTGTGGGTGCCGCCGCCGATCTGGCGCTGCCAGAGGGCGCGATCCAAATGGGCGTCGTGTGCGGTGTACACCTCCTGCCAGGTCTCGTAGGACGGTATCTCCGTATCAATGATGACTCCGTCGAAGTCGAATACCAGTGCTTCTATCATCGTGTCCTCGGTGCATAGGCTAGGGTTAGCCGGGTGTCGCGTAGGACAGGTCCCAGTCGCCGAACTGCCGCAGGGGCAGGGAAGCCGCCGCCAGCGACGGTTGGCCTGCCTGCTGCCAGGCCGTCAACTCCTCGCGGTGGCCCAGCCGGCGCAGGGCATCCCAGGTCGGGGCGTAGCTCGCGCGGCCGCCGGGCACGCAGTCCCAGAAGAACAAGTGCGTGGCGCCGACATCGTAGAGACCCGCCGAGCGCCGCCGCAACTCGTCGGGCGGCATTACCCGCGGCATCAGGTTCGGGGCGAGGATGACCGGCGAATCCCGCACTAGCTCCACAAAGTAGTCGAGGTCTCGCGGATCGGTCCAGGAATCGTAGGCGCTTTCAAGCCCGGGCATCAGCCGGTAGGGGATGAGCGTATCCACCAGCCCCTCGCGCACCCACACGGGGAGGTCCATGCCGTAGTACAGGTTCTCGGCCTCGCTGCTCAACACGATGGCCGCGACCGCCAGGCGCGTCGAGCGGCCCTGCTCGCGGCTCACCTCGTCCATGGCGGTCCGCACCTCGCGCATGAACTGGGTGAGCGCCCGCGCGCGGTAGTGCAGCCATTGTGGGTTCTGAGGGTCGAGTTGGCGGGGGTCTTGGCCGTACTCGCGCCGGAAACCCTCGACGAGCGGCGGTTCGTACTCGATCATCGGCGGCCGCCGATTGTAGAGCAGGCACACGCCGTCAATCGGGAACTGCGCCATCTCCCGGAGCAGCGATACGACGAGCGCGCGCACCTCGGGATAGCTGTAGGCCAGGCGCGGCGTGCGGCGGCCGGCCCGATCCACGCCGCGCCATTCGGGATGCCGGTGGTAGATGGCGTCCAGGTTCCACTGGTCAATCGGCGGCGGGTAGTGGAAGCCGGCGACGCGGAAGGAGGCGTGGAACTCCATCCCAAGCTCGTGGGCGTACTCGGCCGCGATACGTAGCGGCTCCAGGCCGGCCTCGCGGCAGGCGCGCCAGTTCTCGACGTGCAGACGGTCGCCTACGCGAGAGAAGTCGGTCAGACCGTCGGCGGTGGGCATCCGGCCGATCCGGGAGTGGTAGTAGAGCAGGTCACCCTGCCCTGCTTCCCAGTAGAGGCGAGAGAAGTCCGAGTCGCGGAACGGCTCCAACTCCCGTCGCACCACCTCCTCGGTAATGGGGACGTGTTTGAACATGAAGCCGTGAGCGTCGTTGTGCGCGAACAGCCGCCGCGTATCGCTCCGCGCCCGGTCTTGGCTGACAACCGTGACTTCCGCGGCGGTCAGCGGCACGAGCTTGATGTAGGCGATGCGAACCGGGGAGCAATGGAAGGAGTTCGGCGCGTCGCCGGCACCCAGCCGCGTGATGTCCTGCCCCAGGACTAGGTTCTGCCCGGTCAAGTCGGCCGTCGTCCAGTAGCGCTCGATCACCTCGTCACCCAGCGCGTGCATCTCGTCGCCGAGCACGGTGAGGTAGCTGAACGTCGGCTGGCCACTGAGCCGGACGCGGACGGTGGAGCCTTCGGCGAGGTGGCCGCCACAGTACATACCGATGGAGATGGCGTGCCAGCCGTCGGCACGCAGGGGATAGGTGATGTCCGGGGCGGCGGTCTCGGGGCCGGCGAGGAGCATGGTGCCGGCAAACTGCTCGGTTTCGTAGCGCATCGCGCGCCATTGGTGGTACGCGGGGGACGCGGCCACAGCGGCGGCCGGCTGGCAGCGATCCAGGTCGGCGCGGTAGATCGGCTGCCCACTCAGCCAACGGTCGGTAGGCCTTGTATTCATCGGTTCTCCCTCCATACCTCGCTAGACCCCTTCGCCGTAAATTTGCTCGACGCCAAAGCGTTCCCGCAGGTGATTGCCGGCGGCTTGCAGCTTCCAGAATAGCTCGCTATCGAGAAACTCGATGATCTCATCATCGCCAAGCTCCAGCGCCTTGGTGTGGAGTGCCGTGAGCAGGCGCTCGGCTTCCTCCAGATCGGCGAGCATAGCGGCGACCGCCTCGGCGTGCTGATCCGTTTCCATGACTCGGCCTCCTGACTGGTACCGGCATCAGGGTACCGAGCGAGTGACGGAAAAAGCGAGGTCCGGCCCCCTAGAAGAACGCGCCGGCATAGAACAGCCAGTAGTACAGCAGGTACACGCCGGCTCCGAGCAGGAACAGGGCGCTCGTGCGGTGGACGTAGGGGACGACCGCGCGGAGCAACCGGGCCACGGCCCCGCGGAACAGCGCCGCGCCGATGGTCACGGCGACGAGGATCGCGCCCATGCCCAGCGCGTAGCCGATGAACTGGCTCAAGGCGTGCAACGCATCCCGGCCGGTCAGCGCGGTGCCGACGACGACGAGGAAGATCGGCAAGGTACAGCTGAGTGAGCCGGTCGCGTAGGCAATGCCGAACAGGAAGACGTTTCTGAGGTTGCGCTGTGGTGAGATGCCCACCCGGCCAGCGGCCATGATCCCGATGGTTCGGCGCGTGATGAGCAGCCACAGGCCGAGCGCGCTCATCGCCGCGCCGATGGCGACGCCAGCATAGGGGAAGACGTTGACGAGCCATTGCCCGCCGGCCGCGATGACCACGCCCGCGGCGGCAAAGATCGCCACGAACCCACCGGTAGCGATACCGGCTAACGCGAGGGCTTTGAGCGCCCGTCTGGCCGCCGCTGCCTCGTAGAAGCCGGTCTCCTCCGTGCCGAGGTGATAGGCGAGGTACGAGGGCAGCATTAGGAAGCCGCACGGATTGACGCTGGCGACCATGCCGGCGCCAAAGGCGTAGCCGACGGGCAGGAGCGCCGCGACATTGGCGGTCGAGGCCTCGGCCCTACTCTGGATGGCAATCAGCGCGAGGAGGACGCCGGTCACCAGTGCCGCGGGAAGCACGTAGGACAAGAGCAGGCCGACTCTGCCGCCGCTGTGTCCGTGCTCCATATTGAGCATCGTGGTTCTCTCCAATCGTCATTAGCCGGAGGCGGCCAATAGCTCTTGCACCAGCTCGATCAGCTTCGCCTTGGTCAGTAGACCCGTCCACCGCTTGACGATGGCGCCGTCCGGGGTGATGAACACTGTGACCGGAAGGCCGAGCAGCTTGTAGGCTTGCGGGACCCCGGCATCGAACGTCGTGCCGGCGGGGTAGGTGATCTTAAGCTCGCGGAGCAGCGCCTGGCCGTCGTCGCGCGAGCCAAGGCCGGCGAACGGGCCGATGTCCACGCCGAGGAGCAAGATACGGTCCTGGTACTCGGTGTAGACCTCCTGCATTTCCGGCATCTCCAGCCGGCAGGGCGGGCAGAGTCCGGCCCAGAAGTTGAGCGCGACCGGCTTGCCCTGCCGGAGGATGCCGGAAAAAGCAAGCTCCTTCCCACCGAGCACCGCTTCTCCTTGATACGCGACGAGCGCGAAATCCGGGGCAGTCTCTCTGGCCGGTTGCTGCTCCGCGGCCGGCGCCGCGTCACCGTCGGAAGATTGACCGTCGCAGCCGGCCAATGCCAGAGCTACCGCGGCAGCCATCGTACCAACGCCGCGGCGTCGGAGCCGTCCCACCAGCCGAGAACCGTGCCTCTTCATCGGTGCCGTCCTCCATCAGCCGCACCACATCCTACTACCAATAAGTCTACAAGGGCTGGGTGCCGTTGACTTTTCCCGGTCATTGCCGCCCGTCCGTCACTGCGGCTTCCGTCGCAGTGACGAAGGGGTGTCGTCACTCCGGACCTCAACACCTGGATTCCTGCGAAAGCGGGAACGGCGGGAGACGGTGTATCCTGAGCGATAGCCGGTGAGGAGGAGATTGATGGCTACGGAAGCACAGCCGGTCCCGCTGCCGGAAGACTGCCTAGACCTGTTCGAGAAACGGAGCTTCGCCTACCTGGCGACAATTATGCCCAGCGGCTCGCCCCAGGTGACGCCGGTGTGGGTGGACTACGACGGAACCCACGTGCTGGTCAACTCGGCCCGCGGGCGGCAAAAGGACCGCAACATGCGGAACCGGCCGCAGGTTGCGCTCTGCATTGCCGATCCTGACAACCCGTATCGCTATCTCGCCGTGCGCGGTACCGTCGTCACCGTCACGGAAGAAGGTGCTACGGAGCATATTGACCAACTGGCCGGGCGCTATACCGGGCGGGACCGCTACGTGGGGCCGCCCGGGACGAGGGTGCTCTATAAGGTCCGCCCGGAGCGCGTCTCGACGATGGGCTGACCGCATACGCGCTATCCGCTATCCTTAACGAGGATCGCAGCGGTACGCGAACGCGCCGTGACTCCGGCCCTGAGAGATCACGCCCCGCTATCCCGACACTGTACATCACGAGTAACGGCGCACTCGCCCTGCACATCGAAGCCAACACTACCTAGAAAGACGAGAGTGTACGCGATGAGAGTTATCCTGGTTGAGCCGGTGGCGGATTTGGGCCGGGCGGGCGACGTCAAGGAAGTCGCGCCGGGCTATGCCCGCAACTACCTCCTGCCCCGCGGACTGGCCGTGCCCGGCACGCGGCATCAGATGAAGCGGCTGCAACGGCTGCGCGGCGAGGCCGAGGCCGCTGCCGCGCGCGAGGCCGCCGCGGCGCGCAGCCTGGCCCAACGACTGCGCGAGCTGACCGTCACCGTTCCGGCGCAAATCGGGGAAGGGGGTCGCTTGCACGGCAGCGTGACCTCCCCGCAGATTGCCGCCGCGCTCGACGAGCAGCATCAGATTCGGATTGACCGCCGCGACGTGGTGCTCCGCGAGCCGTTGCGGCACTTGGGCAGTCATCAAGTGACCCTGCGCTTGCCGGCGCGGGAGACGGGTATCGTCAACGTGGAGGTCGTGCCGGAGGTGGAGGAAGAGCCGGAACCGGAACCGGCCGCGGAGCCGGCAGCGGAAGCGGCTGAGGAGCCGGCCGCAGCGGCAGAGTCGGAGCCAGCAGCCACGGCGGAGGCCGACGCTGCCCAGCCCGAACCGGCTCCGGCAGCCGCGGAAGCCTCGTGAGTTGGGATTGGACCTAACCCTCTGCCGGACCAAAGCCGCACGGATGGTGCCAGGTGTGGTGCGGGGACTGGCCCCCCTATGGTCCCCCCGCTGCGGCGGGGGGGCGGCTTGTTCCCTCCCCTGTGTCTCAGCACGGGAGGGTGAGGGTGGGGGCCATCCATATCATTCCACTGCCGCTACAATCCATCCCCGGCCACCAAGCGTTATGATTCTGTTATGGCAGTCAATGGAGCAACGGCCGAGCGATCGGTTGCCGAGAGACCGGATACCGAGGAACGCCTCCCTCCGCAGAACATCGAGGCCGAGCAGTCGGTCCTCGGCAGTATTCTGATTGATCGCGACGCGATCTCGCGCGTCGCCTCCTTCCTGCAACCCGCAGACTTCTATCGGCAGCAGCACCGGACCATCTATACCGCGGCCCTGGACCTCTTCGAGCGCCGCGAGCCGGCGGACCTCGTCACGCTCACCGACGAGCTGCAACGTCGTGAGCGGCTGGATGAGGTCGGCGGCGCGGCCTATCTGTCGTCCTTGACCGCCTTGGTGCCGACCGCGGTGCATGTCGAGTATTACGGCCGCATCGTCGAACGCTGCGCGATGCTGCGGCGCTTGATCCAAGCCTCGGGACAGATCGCCGCGTTGGCCTACGGCTCGGCCGATGCCGAGGAGGCGGTGGACCAAGCCGAAGCGATCCTCTTCCAGCTCACGCACCGGCGCCGCTTTCAAGAGTTCCTGCCCCTCAAAGCCATCCTGGAAGCATATTTCGACCAGATTGATTCCCTCTCGCAGCACCGGGGGCAGACGCTGGGCGTGCCGACCGGTTTCCGGGACCTCGATGCCTTGACGGGCGGCCTCCAGCGGTCCGATCTCATCATCGTGGCTGCGCGGCCGTCCATGGGCAAGACCAGCCTGGCGCTGAACATCGCCCAGAACGCCGCGGCGCCGCCGCACAACGTCCCGGTCGCCGTCTTCTCCCTGGAGATGTCCAAGGAACAGTTGGTGCAACGATTGATCTGCACGGAATCGCGGGTCGATTCGCACCGCCTGCGCCGCGGTGTCATTGACGACGCGGAGCTACAGCAGGTCGCCAAGGCTATCGGCCGCCTCTCCGAGGTGCCGATCTACATTGACGATACGGCCGGCATTTCGATCATGGAGCTACGCACGAAAGCGCGGCGCTTGCAGGCCGAGCACAACATCGGCCTGATCCTGGTTGACTACCTCCAACTGATGCAGGGGCAGGGTCGCTACATGGAGAACCGCGTGCAGGAAGTCTCCGAGATTACCCGCTCGCTCAAGGGTCTCGCCCGCGAGTTGAACATCCCCATCGTGGCCATGTCGCAGTTGTCGCGGGCCGTGGAGCAGCGCCCGTCGCACATCCCGATGCTGTCCGATCTGCGCGAGAGCGGCTCCATCGAGCAGGATGCCGACGTGGTCATGTTCATTTATCGTGAAGACTACTACGACAAGGAAACGCCCAAGAAAAACCTGGCCGACATTCTGGTCGCCAAGCACCGCAACGGTCCCACCGGCGATATTCAACTCCGTTTCTTCGGTCAGCAAACCCGCTTCGTTGACCTCGAAAGCCGCCAGCAAGCCTACGAGTAGGCCGCTTCCTTTCCCTCCCGCCCCGGCCAATGAACGGTGCGCGACTTGCTGAGGTAGAGAGGTGCGGCGTGTCGGATAACGGGGCGCCGGTGATCGAGACGCATAGCCTTGCGCGACGGTACGGCCGGACCGTTGCGCTGCGCCCGCTGACGTTCGCGGTCCGCGCTGGCGAGCGCATCGTCGTCGTCGGACCGAACGGTGCGGGTAAATCCACTCTCCTGAGCCTGCTCGGCCGGCAGCTGCGTCCGACACACGGCTCGCTGGCACTCTTCGGCCAGCCCAGCGGCCGCGCAGACCAGAACACACGCGCCGAGATCGGCTATGTGGGCCACCGACCCTGGCTGTACGATGAGTTGACGCCGCGAGAGAACCTGACCTTCTTCCGGCGCCTGTACGGGCTGCCCCAAGACGCGAACACCGTCGCGGCAGCCGTGGAGCGGGTAGGACTGGCCGGGGCAGCGACGACACCGGTCAGCCAACTGTCGCGGGGCCAGCAACAGCGCCTAGCACTGGCCCGTGCGACGCTGCACCGACCGGGCTTGCTCCTGCTCGACGAGCCGGATGCATCGCTCGATCCGCTGGCTATCGCCGACTTGCCGGCGCTGCTCGGCCTCGACTCCGGGCAGCCACACCCGGCGGACGGTTGGCGCCCGACTATCGTGCTGGCTACCCACGATCTCGACCTCGCGCTGCATTTCTGCCAGCGCCTCATCGTGCTGGTGGAGGGGCGCTGTGTGCTGGATGCGGCCACAGAGACGCTCACGGTGGCGCGCCTGCGGGCGCTGTATGCCGGTGGGGAGGGGGGGCTGCCCCCCTATGGTCCCCCCGCTGCGGCGGGGGGACGAGTAGTTCCCTCCCCCGTCGCAACGGGGGAGGGTCAGGGTGGGGGCCGAGTCAAGGGTCCGGAGAGTGAGGCTCCGGTTGCCCGGCCGCCGGGCTGGGGGGCGCTGACCGCCATCATCGGCAAAGACCTGCGGATCGAAGGCCGACGGCGCGACAACGTGGCGGCGGCGGCGATGTACGCCATCGTCTGCCTGTTGATCTTCAACTTTGCTCTCGATGCGCCGGGCACCGACGCCGCGCACTTGGTCCCCGGCCTGATCTGGGTGACGATCACTTACGGCGCCACGGTGGGCATTGGGCGCACCTTTGCCCAGGAGCACGAGCGGGGTAATCTCGATGCGCTGCTCGCCGCGCCGCTGGATCGCTCGATCCTGTACGCGGCCAAGCTGCTCGGCAACCTCGCGCTGACCGCCGTCCTGATTGTCCTGACGGTTGCGCTCAGCACCGTCTTTTTCACGGTCGCATTCGATCCGCTGGCCCTGCTCCTGTCGTTGGCCCTCGGCACACTGGGGCTGGCGGCAGCGGGGACGCTACTGAGTGCGCTGGCCGCCCAGACCCGCGCCCGCGAAGTGCTGCTGCCCGTGCTGCTGTTCCCGATCACCGTCCCGGCGCTGCTCGCGGCCGTCCACAGCACGGCGGCGGCGCTCCAGGGACGCATGGCGTGGGGCGGCGCTGGCGATGCGCCGTGGCTCCACCTGCTGATCGCTTTCGATCTCATCTACGTCGTGTTATCCTGGTTGGTGTTCGAGTTCGCGCTTGAGGAGTGACCCGGTGGCATTCGTGTTTGCCGGCTATGCGGTGGTCGTGGTGGGGTTAGGCGTCTATCTGCTCTGGCTGGCGCAGCGGCAGCGTGACGTTGCCGCTGCGCTGGCGAGCCTTGAAGCGGAAATCGCCGCGCGCCAAGGGGCAGCCACCTCCGAGGAGATGCCAACATAGTGTCGGCCGCCCCGCCTTCTCCGTCACCCGCAGCCGCCGACCCCGGCCAGCCGTCAGCCGTGCTCACCCGGCGGGCATCGCTGGGGTTTTGGCTCACGGTCGGGGGCGTCGTCCTGCTGCTGGCCTTGCTCGGCTACGCGATGATCCGGGCCAGCGACCGCGAGGCGACGAGCTTCGCCGTGCAGTCGGCGCTACGGAACATTCCGATCACCGCACGGCCGGCCCCGGACTTCACGTTACCGCTGTTCGACGGCACGACGCTCCGGCTGGCCGACCTGCGCGGCCGCCCGGTGCTGGTGGACTTCTGGGCCTCGTGGTGCGTGCCCTGCCGCGAAGAGGCCGCGACCTTGGAGCAGGTGTGGCAGTCGTACCGCGCGACCGACCTGCTCTTCGTTGGCGTCAGCGTGCAGGACCGCGAGGTGGCAGCCCAGGACTTCCTGGAAGAATTTGTCATTACCTATCCCAACGGCCGCGACGCCGACGGCAGAATCTCCATTGACTACGGCCTGATGGGGGTGCCGGAGAAGTTTCTGATTAATCGGCAGGGACAGATTGTGCGGAAGCTGGTCGGGCCGGTACCGGCGGCGGTACTCACGGACCTGCTCGACGCCTTGATCCGCGGCGACTACGGCTAACGCTCGGCCGCCGAGGCGGCACACCAATACAAACGCCCACCCAGCAAGGCTGGGCAGGCGCTTCGTGAGTGGGCCTTCTGCGGGCCGGCAGCCCCGTTAGCCGAGGCGTATGCCGCTGCCGGAGGGTAGCCGGCCGGCTCCTGAAAAGAGTGCGGCCGGAACGGGAGATCGGTGTGCCGGTTAGCCGTCGAGGATGGCCAGGATGTCGCGCTCGCTGAGGATGAGCAAGTCCTCGCCCTCGTGCTTCACTTCGGTACCGGCATACTTCGCGTAGAGGATGTTCTGACCGGCCTCTACTTCGAGGGCGACCCGCTCGCCGTTGTCGAGCACGCGCCCGGAACCAACCGCAATGATGACCCCTTCCTGGGGCTTCTCCTTTGCGGTATCGGGAAGCACAATCCCGCTCTTGGTGGTCTCCTCACCGGACTCCGGGCGGACGATCACCTTATCGCCAAGCGGACGTAGCGTCACTGCCATAGCTGCTCTGCCTCCTTTGATTAGTCCTGTTCGGGTCTATCCCCGGCGTGGCGTGTGCTCACGCCACCGCCGACTACGCTCAACGCCGCTCTCTACGGCGGCTCGTTGACACACGCCCATTGTAGCACCTCTTAGCACTCGGCGCCAACGAGTGCTAACGGTCGACCGGTCGAGGGGAGAGCAGACCGGAGCACGCCGCGGCAACCGTCAGAGAATCTGGGAGAGGAAAGTCTTGGTCCGCTCCTGCTCCGGGTTGTTCAGGAGCTGCTGCGGAGCGCCGGCTTCGACGATGTTGCCCTCGTCGAACATGACCATGCGGTCGGAGACCTCGGCGGCAAACCCGATCTCGTGGCTGACGACGACCATCGTCATCCCGGAGGCGGCCAGCTCGCGCATAGCGTCGAGCACTTCCTTAATCATCTCCGGGTCCAGGGCCGAGGTCGGCTCGTCGAACAGCATGACCTTGGGCTGCATCGCCAGCGCACGGGCGATGGCGACGCGCTGCTGCTGTCCACCGGAAAGCTCGGCCGGATACTTGGCGGCCTGCTCCGGGATACCGACCCGCTCCAGCAAGCTCATGGCGACTTCCTCGGCGCGGTCCGCGGTCCACTTCCGTACCCGCGTCGGAGCCAAAGTGATGTTCTGAAGCACGGTCAGGTGGGGGAAGAGGTTGAAGGACTGAAAGACCATCCCGACTTCGCTGCGAATCGCTTCGATGTTGCGGATGTCGTGAGTCAACTCGATCCCGTCTACGATGATGTCGCCGCGCTGGTGCTCCTCCAGCCGATTGATCGTGCGGATGAAGGTGGACTTGCCGGACCCCGAGGGACCGAAGATGACGACGACCTCGCCCTTCTTCACGGTGAGGGACACCCCGCGGAGAGCGTGAAATGACCCGAACCACTTGTGAACGTCACGGCACACGATCATGTCTTCTTGTTCTTGCATGGTGATCCTCTTGCACTAACGGATGCCCACACCCAGCGTAGTTTCCAGCCGGCGGCTCGCGTAGGACATGGCATAGGTGAACACCCAGAACACTACCCCCAGGAACACATACACCTCGCGCTGCGCGTCGATCCACTCCGGGTTGGCCTGCACGACGGCCCGGCCGATCCCGACGATGTCCAGCAGACCGACAATGACGACCAGGCTGGTGTCCTTGAAGAGGCCGATGAACTGGCCGACGATGGCCGGAATGACGGCCCGGAGAGCCTGCGGCAGGACAATGAAGAGCATCGTGCTGAAGCCGCTCATCCCCAGCGCCTTGGCGGCTTCGATCTGTCCGGTCGGCACGGCCTGAAGCCCACCGCGGATATTCTCGGCCATGTACGCGGCGCTGAACAGGGTGATGGCCAGGAAGGCGCGGGTAATGCGGTCAATGGGCAGATACTCGGGCAGAAACAGGGGCAGAATCACTTGGGTCATAAAGAGCAGGGTGACCAAGGGGACACCGCGCACGCCTTCGATGAACATGGTGCAAAGGACGCTCACGACGGGGAGGTTGCTGCGGCGGCCGAGGGCCAGCAGTACGCCCAGCGGGAAGGAAGCCACAATGCCCAAGACGGCCAAGAGGAAGGTCAGCAGCAAGCCGCCCCAGACGCCCGTCTCGACGAGGGGTAGCCAACTGAGGCCCTCAAACCCGCGCAGCAGCACGAGGATGGCGGCGAAAGACAGAATCCAGGCCAGTACGAGCCAGCGCGTCTGCGGCGAGCGCCCCCGAAACAGGAAAAATCTGCTGATGAAGGCCACCGGGCGCGAAAAGTCCGTTAGCTCCGACCAGATAGACTCCTCCCGAAACAGGGAATATCCGACGACGACGGCCACCGGGACAGCCAAAAGCCAGATGCAAGCCGTGATAGATACGATACCCAAGGATAAAACGATCTCCAAGAAAAGGAATACCAGCGCTGCGAGGCCGAACCCAATGGCGATGACGCGAGCAAAAATACTCATCACGCCGCTGGCCCCGGTACCCCAGGAGATCCCGAACAGGAGGGCGAGCCACACGACGCCCAGGCTAACGCGCCACATCTGCTCCGGGGGATATTGGCCCACGAAAAAGAGCTTCAGGTTTTCGGTGATGACGGTCCAGTCGGCGTCCACGAAGAGCCACGGGACACTCACCCACAAGAAGACGACAAGCAAGACGAAGGAAAGCAACGTGAGCAGCGTGTTGTACCAGGTGCTCAGGAGATTGCCGCGTATCCAGCCCAGCACCCCTACGCTGGTCCTCGGCGGGCCGAGGACGGTCGTTGCAGTACTACTCACAACTAACGCTCCTCGAACCGCACGCGGCGGTTGTAGATGTTCCCGATCAGGGCATAGGTCAGGCTCATCGCCAGGTAGGAGGTCATGATGAGTAGGAAGATGGGCACGGCGCGGCCGGCCTGGTTGACCATGATTCTGGCGACACTGAACAGGTCCGGGTAACCGATAGCGATAGCGAGGCTCGAATTCTTGGTCAGGTTGAGATATTGGCTGATGAGTGGCGGGATGATAACGCGCAAGGCTTGCGGGAGGATGACGAACCGGAGCGTTTGCAGGGGGGTCAATCCTAGCGCCCGGGAGGCCTCGGTTTGCCCGCGCCGCACCGAGTTAATCCCGGCCCGGACAATCTCCGCGATGAACGCGGCGGTGTAGATGACCAGCCCAATCAGCAGAGAGGCAAACTCCGGCGTCAGGCGCAGCCCACCCTCATAGTTGAAGCGGCCTAGCTCCGGGGCATTGCGCATCAAGGGGCTTTCCGGCATCAATATCCAGGCCAGCGCCGGGATCACCACCACGACGACAGCGGCAGCCGATAGCGGGTAGGTAGGCCGCCCAATGCGCGGCTCGATGCGCGACAGGACGATGGCCACGACAACGGCTACGGCTACGGCCACGAGCACGGCTACCAGCCACGGGGCCAGAGCAGCCGTGGGACTACCCCAGACCATGTAGATGCCCCGGTTATTGAGAATGAGCGGGCCGGGCCATCGGATGCTATCCGCTACCTGCGGGAGGAGCTGGAAAACGCCGAAGTACCAGAAGAAGAGCTGGACCAGCAGCGGAACGTTGCGGAAGATCTCGACGTACACCACCGCGATCCGGCTCACCAGCCAGTTGGTGGATACGCCGCAGATGCCCAGAAAGGTGCCAAGGAGAGTAGCCAGAATAACACCCAAGATGGCTACCTTGAGCGTATTCAGTATCCCGGCGCCGAAGGCATAGAGAAAACTATCGGACTCCTCATACTCGATGACTGACTCTGCGATGGGGAAGCCGGCCTCCTCCTGCAAGAAATCGAAGCCCAAGGAGAAGCCGCGCTCATTGGCGGCAGCCAGCACTTGCGTAACGATGAAGACCACCAGGCTGACCACGAGCACCGCGGAGACGATCTGCGCGAAGGCACGGAGCACGCGCACATCGCGCCAAAAGGGGATCGCACCAAAGGAGAAAACCCGGGGCAGACCTTTACCACTCACGTACAGCCACCCCCAACCGCAGTCATTCCGGGGACTCCCCCTGGCGCTTTGCCGCCGCCGTAATTGGCAGCACGGCTACCGTGACGGGAATACCCGCCGCTGTCTCACCACCTGCTATCAATAGACCTGTCCGGGCAAGGCCTACGAGCATGTCCGTAGGCCCACCCGGACAGAGTATACGTCAGCCGGTGGAATGCGCCACCCGCTTCCGTCGCGTTACTACTAGCGCAGCGGCGGGGCGTAGATCAGCCCGCCGTTGGTCCACAGTTCGTTGATGCCCCGCTCCAGGTCCAGGCCCTCCGGCCCCATGTAGCGGTCATAGATCTCGCCGTAGTTCCCGACGGCCTTGAGCACGTCCTGGGCAAAGGTCGCCTTGAGGCCCAAGTCGGACTGGCCGAACTCGCCTTCCGTCCCCAGCATCCGCCGAATCTGGATGTTCTCGTGGCTCACCATCTGGCCCACGTTGGCCATCGTGACCCCGAACTCCTCGGCGTTGATCAGCACGTACAGCACCGTCTTGACCAGGTCCAGCCACTGGTCATCGCCGTGCGGCACGACCGTGGTCAGCGGCTCCTTGGAGATCGTTTCGGGCAGGACAACGTGGTCGGCCGGGTTCTGCAGCCCACTCTTGAGCGCCGCCAACTGCGACTTGTCGTTCGTGAAGGCATCGCAGCGGCCCTGCTCATAGGCGCTGACGACGGCCGCCGTGTTCTCGAAGACAACGGCCTCCAGCTCCATGTTGTTCTGCCGGAAGTAGTCCGCCAGGTTCAACTCGGTGGTCGTGCCACTGGTCACGCAGACGGACGTGCCACCCAGCTTCAGGGCGCTGTCAATGTTCTTGTCCTTGCGGACCATGAAGCCCTGGCCATCGTAGAAGGTCACGACGGTGTAGTTGCCCCACTGCGAATCGCGCGTGGTGGTCCACGTCACCGTGCGCGCCAGCATGTCTACGTCACCAGACTGAATCGTGGGGCCGCGCTCGGCTGCCGAAATGGGAATGACCTCCATAGCATCGCCACTCCCGAAGATCGCCGCGGCCACGGCCCGGCACAGGTCAATGTCAAACCCGACGTTGCGGCCACTGGCATCCAGAAAGCCGTAGCCGGGTACGTCAGTCCGGCTGGCGCACACGAGCCGCCCACGGGCCTTCACGGTCTCCAGCCGACTGGTGGTCGCCGCCGGCTGCGCGGAAACCTGCGCTTGCAACTGCGCGATCTGGGCATCCTTACTGGCCAACTGGTCTTGCAACGCGGCCACGTCTGCGTGAGCCTCGTCTGGGTGTTCGTCGTCGCTGCCCATCAGATCGCACCCCAGTAGGACGAATGCGAGGGCAGCAATCAGCATCAAACGGATAGTGTGCTTCAACACGGTCGTCTCTCCTTCTCTCTTCTGCGGCCAGTCTATCCTCACTCGGGCCGCATGGCCTGCGAGATTATACTCACTCAGCGGCGCGCCCGCCCGCCAATGAGCGCCTTGATTGTAGTAGAGCGGCAATCCCCAGTGCAACCCAGGCCGGCAGCGACACGACCACGGCGTAGACGAGTACGCCTATGTGCCCCAGCAAGCCACCCAGAATGAACGCCAGCACGGAGAACGGGGCCAACACGCCGGCGCAGACATATGCCAGCAGTCGGACGCGGCGGTGCAGGAGCAGGACGGCCAGCGTCAGCGGGATACCACTCGGCCACCCGAGGACCAGCAACTGCACGAACGCTGTGGCATCCATCGTGACCATGCCCTCGATGCCGAACCGCAGCAACGATACGAGCAGCACCACGACCGGCAGCCACAGCGCGAACAAGACCGCGCGTACCAGGATCGAAACCAGCGCGTTCATACACACCCTCCGTTCCTCGCGCCACAGTGCCGGAATATCGTTCGCCAGGCCCGCAGCGGTGTGAGTGTGGCGCTACGAGGCAGTGTAGCAAGCGCAATGACCGCCGACAAAGCCGCCGGGGTATTCGGGTGGATCGCCGCAGTGGCCGCCGGGGTCTGCCCAACGGGACTACACGCACGACTACATTTGAGTGCATACATGGGGCCAATTGACACGCCCAGCCTGCCCAGCCTATGCTGGGCCCGTGCCTGCTCGGGTACTACCATCACCCGTGTGGGGTTGAGCGATCATGAGAGGAGGCCGTCATGTACGTGGGAACGCAGTTCCGAGCGCGCCACGAAACGGACATCAGGCAGCTTGTGCAGTTGGGTGTAGAGCATGTAGACGTCACACCCGAGGAGCACTGGACCGAATGGACCGTAGACCTGCTGGCAGCCATGCGGGCGCAGTATGCGAAGTATGGGATCACCGTGGAGTCCATCCACATTCCCCTCGGCTCCAGAGATGCGTTCCATAACGGCATGCCGCACGTGTTCCTGGGCCCCAGCGACGAGCGGGAGCGGGAGCTGGACGGTCTCTGCGAGATCATCCGTATGGCGTCGGAGGTTGGTCTCAGGGCACTCCTCTACAACATCACCATCCTGGGACACCTACGCACCGGGCCGCGGTACGGCCGCGGCGGCGCAAGGCTGTCGTCCTTCAACTACGCTGACCTGGACCAGTCCCTACCGGAGTTCGAGGGCGGCGCAGCGGACGCCGACACGATGTGGGAGCGGATCGATTACTTCCTGGCGCGCGTTGTTCCCGTGGCGAGCGAGTACAAGGTGCAGCTGGCCTGCCACCCGCAGGACCCCGGCATCAAGGACTACGAGTACCGGGGTGTGGCGCGGGTCATGGGCACGGTGGCAGGACTCAAGGAGCTCGTCGCGATGCACGAGAATCCCTATCACGGCCTCAACTTCTGCCAGGGCACCGTCTCAGAGATGCTCGAACGGCCGGGTGAAGAGATCTACGACGTGATTCGCTACTTCGGCCGGCGCAAGAAACTCTTCAACGTACACTTCCGCAACATCAAGGGCGGGGTCCTGGACTTCGTGGAAGTCTTCCCTGATGAGGGCGACGTGGATATGCTGCGGGCCGTTCGCACCTACAAGGAGGTTGGCTACCCCTACATGCTCATGCCGGACCATGTCCCGGGTATAGACGGGGAGGAGGCGCGGCAGGTGGGGTTCGCCTACTGCTACGGGTACATCCACGCCATGATCCAGGCGGCGAATGAAGCGACGACGAGTTGATGGACATTGCGCTCCGCAATGGTCAAGTTGCCCAGTTTGGTACGGCGCGGCGCTCAGGTCACCGCCTGCTGCTCTAGCTCCAGGTCCGCCTCGACCATCAGCTTGACCAAGCCCTCGAATGTCACCTCGGGCTGCCAATTCAGGCAGCGTCGCGCCTTGGACGGGTCGCCCACGAGGAGGTCCACGTCCGCCGGTCGGAGCAGCGCCTCATCCACCTGCACGTACCGCCGCCAGTCGTCAATGCCGACGTGCCGGAAGGCCAGCTCGCAGAACTCGGCCACGCTATGCGTCTCGCCCGTCGCAATCACGTAGTCGTCGGGAGCATCCTGCTGAAGCATCAGCCACATCGCCCGCACGTAGTCCCCCGCGTAGCCCCAGTCGCGCTGTGAATCGAGGTTGCCCAGCCGTAGCTCCTGCTGGCGGCCAAGCTTGATCCGTGCCACGGCCTGCGTGATCTTGCGCGTGACGAACTCGCCGCCCCGGCGTGGCCCTTCATGGTTGAAGAGGATGCCGGAGCAGGCGAAAAGGTCGTAGCTCTCCCGATAGTTCACCGTGATCCAGTGGCCGTACACCTTGGCCGCTCCGTAGGGACTGCGCGGATAGAACGGCGTCCGCTCGGTCTGCGGCACCTCTTGCACCTTGCCGAACATCTCACTGCTCGACGCCTGATAAAAACGGATCGGCCAGTCGGCCAACCGCACCGCTTCGAGCAGCTTGGTGACGCCGAGGGCGGTATATTCGCCGGTGAGCACCGGCTGCGTAAACGATGTAGGCACGAACGACATCGCGGCCAGGTTGTAGATTTCGTCCGGCCGCGACTGTCGAATGGCCTTAATCAGCGAGAGCTGATCCAGCAAATCGCCATCCAGCAGCTCCACGTCGTCGAGCAGGTGCCGAATGCGAGCATCGGTCACAACACTCGTGCGCCGTTTCAGGCCATAGACCGTGTAGCCCTTCGCCAGCAAGAACTCGGCGAGATGGCTTCCGTCCTGTCCCGTAATACCGGTGATGAGCGCAGTGGGCATAAACCAGTCCTCCCATTGGCCGGTGTGCCTTGCACCCGGCACCGACTAGCGTGGCTATAGTGATTAAACGGGAAAGTCAGGCCGGCGTAAGCGTTGTCGGGTCCGAAAAGGCCCCCCTATGGTCCCCCGCTGCGGCGGGGGGACGGTGGGTTCCCTCCCCTGTCGCAACGGAGGAGGGTGAGGGTGGGGACCAGTCAGCAACGCGCCGGCAAGTGTAGCACGGGTAGCGATCAGTTATCAGCGATCAGCCGTCAGCCCGGCCTCGCTGCGCTCTCCCGTTTCCGTCATTGCGGCGCAAGCCGCAATCCAGGGTGGCCAGCCGAGTACGGACAAGCTCATAGAGCAGCACGCCGGCGGCCACCCCCACGTTCAAGGACGACTGGCCGGGCGCCATCGGGATGCGGACCCGGTCCGTACAGGCGGCGAGGATCGCGGGCCGAATCCCGGCGCTCTCGTTGCCGACTACCAATGCGACCGGCGGCCGGAGCGCGACACGATACACGTCGGCCGACGCTTCTACCGTCGCGCCGACCAGTGCAAAGCCGGCTGCCTTTAGCCGCTGGAAGAACCGTGCCGGGTCCTTGCAGGTGTAGAGCGGCAGCCGCCCCATGGCGCCCCGCGCAGCCCGCACGCAATGCTTGTGAAAGGGGCTGGCGCTGTTCGCTCCCAATAAGATCACGGCTTCAACCCCGGCCGCGTCAGCCGTGCGTAGGATCATGCCGAGGTTGGCCGGGTTGGCGACACAATCGGCGATCAGCAGAACGGCGCGGGGCGAGCAGTGCAGTTGCGCGGCGTCGCGCACGTCCACATGCACGGCTGCGACCACCCACGGCAAGGGCCGCGTGGCCGTCACCGTGCCCATGATTCCCTTACTGACCCGCTGATGAGCGACGTGCGCTGCCTCGGCCTGCTCCAGCAGGGCCGGCCCCTCCGGCTGCGCCAGCAGCTCCTCCGTATACAAGAGGCCCAACGTGGGGAGTCCGTCGGCGAGTGCCCGCTGCACCAGCAGCGGCTCTTCGATGCCCAAGCACTGCCGTTCGGCGCGGCCCTTGATGGTCAGCAGGTCCCGGAAGGAAGCGACGGCCGGGTCACGGCGCTTCCGGCGTGGCTGCGGCGCGGCAAACACCTGCTCGCGCCAGTCCACGGCCGCGGTATCGGCCGGCCGCTGGCGACCGCTAGGGAGTGCAGCAGGAGCGGCCGGCCCAACGCGGCCGCTGCCACGCTTGATGCCCCGGTAAGCTGTCTGACCGGGCAGCGCATCCCCGTCCAGCAACTCTGTCAGCGTTGGGAGCATCCACGGCGCTGCGTAGGAGAAGTGGCCGACCCGGCCCCGTGGAAACGCCAGCAGCAGCTCGCGCAGAGCGCGCTCGTTCGTGGCCGTGATACTTGCCTGGATATCGGTATCGTCATCGGCTGTCAGCGCGAGGATCAACACCCCTTCAAGCTCAGTCCAGCCCGTGGCAAAAACCCGATAGGATCGGCGCCACCGACCGCTCCGTTGATACTCAGCGTAAGCATCGGCGAGACCGGCATCGAGAGCATCGCTCCCCGGCTGGGTACACAGCCTCTCCGGTAACGCCGGCTCGGCGAGTAGGCAATCGCGCTGCTCGGCCTGCCGGACGAATGCCAGCACCGCAGCGTAGTCGGTCGTCTCCGTAGCCATCGTGCCCAGCGTAGTGTAGCGCCGCCCTAGGCGCCTCTAGGCGCCGTTGACATTTCCCGGTCATGCTCCCCGTCATTACGGTGGAGGTCGCAATCCAGGGGCCGGGGCATGAGTCCCGACGGCTATATCTGGTACATGCCTTGCTCGAAGCCGTCGAGCAGCAGCAGGTAGCTGGTGCCGACTACCCCCTCTTCTGGGTTGCGGACCCGCACCCGCACCCGGCCGCCGGCGTAGCGAATCAGCACCTCGCGGTCGCCGATCTCCTCCAGTACCGCCACCGGGTCGTTGGGATACCGACAGAGCAATTCCGGTACCCGCGTGTCCCCCACGTAAATACGGCCGGCATTCCATTCGGGCACGTCGGCAACGGCACCCGTCATCGCGGTGTCCTGCTCCGTACTCATCGTTCCCCTCCGTCGCGCTCCGACTCGCAGCTCTCGGCTTTCCGTGACTCTGGCGGTTAAACGATAGCATTCATGGCGTTACTGGCTCCCGCCCTCACCCTCAGCCGTTGCGACAGGGGAGGGAATGTACCGTCCCCCCGTCGGGACGGGGGGACCATAGGGGGGCCGACACGTTGCATTTGCGCCCTAGCCCTGGCTATCTGCGCTGTGTATCATGGCGCCAGACCGGTGCAGCCGACGAGTGGGAGGAGCGCGAGCGATGCATAAGCCAACAAGGGCCGGATCCATCGGACTCTGCTCAGGATTACTGTTGCTCTGTGCGACCCTCTTCCTAGGTGCATCGCCAGCGTGGGCGGCGGACTGCAAGTTTGTGCTCGGTTTCGCCACGCTCAAGGCCCTGATTGACGAGGTGGAAGGGCCGGACAAGGTCGGGCAATGCCTGGAAAATGAGCACTTCAACCCTGAGAACGGTGCTGCCCTCCAGCAAACCACCGGCGGCCTCCTCGTGTGGCGCAAGGCGGATAACCGGACCGCTTTCACCGACGGCTATCGCACGTGGATCAACGGCCCCTATGGCTTGCAAGTGCGGCTGAACACCGAGCATTTCGACTGGGAAGTGCCGGCCGCCTTGAAGCTAGAGGTGCTGAAGAACGCCGAGTACCTCTCCGATTGGCCGACCGGCGGGAAGGCCAAGCTGACCGACGGCCGGTACTTCGAGCCTTACGAGCCGGGATCGGCCAGCGGGATATACCTCACTCTGGGCGAGGACGTTGCGTATGGCGACCTGAATAGCGACGGTGCTACCGATGCAGTCGTCATCTTGGACGCCAGTGGCGGCGGCAGTGGCACCTTCCGGTACGTGGCTGCCGTCGTCAACGAGGGGAGCCAGCCGCGGCATATCGCCTCAGCGCTCCTCGATGATCGCATCAGAATCGAGTCCCTAGCGATTCAGGCCGGCCGGATCGTCGTGCAGCTGATCGGTCACGGGCCGGGCGACGCGGCGTGCTGCCCGACTCAGGAACAGACCCGTGCGTTCCGACTGGCTGGCGATACCCTGGAGGCAGTGCCCCTGACGCTACGGCAGCTCAAGAACGCCGAATACCAATCGGAGTTCCCGGCCGGCGGCAAAGCCCAACTGACCGACGGCACCTTCTTCGAGCCTTACGAGCCGGGGGCGTCCAGCGGTGTCAGGCTCACTCTGAGCGAGCACGTCGCGTTTGGTGACCTGAATGGCGACGGCGCTGCCGATGCGGTCGTCGTCCTGATCGCCGATCCTGGCGGCAGTGGCACCTTCCGGCACGTGGCTGCCGTCGTCAACGAGGCGGGCCAGCCGCGGCACGCCGCCTCAGCCTTCCTCGGTGATCGTGTCAGGATCGAGTCCCTGGCGATTGAGGCCGGACAGATTGTCGTGCAGTTGATCGGTCACGGGCCAGACGACCCACTCTGCTGCCCGACGCAGCAAGTACGCCGCACGTTCCAATTGGTCGGCGACACCCTGGAGGAGGTCCGATCAATTGTGGACGTGGTGTGGCGCTGGGAGCGCTTCGAAGACACGCGCGGCTCGTCTTGGGACATCACCGTAGCCGATCCGAGCAAATACACGCTGCGGCTGCTGCCCGGCGGCACCTTCCAGGTGAAAGCCGATTGCAACACTGGGAGCGGGGCGTACACGCTTGCCCGCAGCAGCATTACCCTGGATGTGCGGATACTTACCCGGGCCGCGTGCCCGCCGGAGTCGCTTTCCAACACCTTCCTGACCCGGCTCGGTGAGGTAGTGACCTATGTCCTGCACGAGGGCAAGCTGGTCCTGAACTTGAAGATAGACGGCGGCAATATGGTCTTCGCCAAGGCCGGGTCCGCGTCGTAGCACTGATCGCGCGGTTGCGGCCATCGGCAGTGCCGAGAGCCGGCACCCGGCGTAGGTATACTGAGCCAGCCCACTCGCTGGGAGGTATACGCGCCCATGGCTGCCAACGACCGGCCCAACCTGCTGCTCATCATGTCCGATGAGCACGCCCCCATGTTCAGCGGTCCCTACGGCCATCCTCTGGTCCAAACACCCAACCTGGATCGCCTCGCCGCCGACGGTGTCGTCTTCCAAAATGCCTACTGCAACTCGCCGCTCTGCACCCCCTCCCGGATGTCCTTTATGACCGGGCGCTATGTCCACCATATCGGCGCCTGGGACAACTCCGCGCCCCTCCCATCCGACATGGTTACGTGGGCACACCGGCTCCGAGCCGTCGGCTACGATGTCGTCCTGTCCGGAAAGCAGCACTTCTACGGGCCGGATCAGCTACACGGCTTCCGGGCGCAGTTGGCCCGCGATCTGCACGCCGAGCGCCATCATCCGATCTTCGACTGGTCCGCGGGCATACAGGAGGCACCGCAGCCGTGGGGGGCGCTGGACCGCGCCGGCCCCGGCACCACCGAGGAGATCGAGGTGGATGACCAAGTGGAAGCCGCCGCGCTTGACTACCTACGCGATCCGGCCCGACAGCAGCAACCATGGGCGCTCAACGTCTCCTTCATGGCGCCCCACTTCCCGTTCGTCGTCCCGCAACGCTTCTGGGACCTCTACCCTGAAGCGGAAGTAGACATGCCGACGATCCCACCGGGCCACCTCGACAACCAGCACCCGGTCTACCGGCGCTTACGCCGCATGTTCGGCATGGCGGACTTCTCGGAGGAACTGGTGCGCCGGGGCCGCGTCGGCTACTACGGTCTGATTACCTACCTCGACGAGAAGATCGGCCGGCTGCTCGACGCGCTGGAGGCCACCGGGCAGCGCGGGAACACCGTGATCGCGTACTTCAGCGACCATGGCGAGATGGCCGGCGAGCACGGGATGTGGCGCAAGTCCAACTTCTACGAGCAGTCGGTGCGCGTGCCGCTCCAACTGGCCTGGCCGGGACACCTCCCGGCCGGCCGGCGGGTCAACGGGGCGGTCTCACTGGTGGACCTGGTCGCGACCATCGTCGAGGCGGCGGGCGCCTCGTCGGAGGGCGTTGACGGCGACAGCCTGCTCGCGCTGACCGGAGACGACGCAGCGGACTGGAAAGACGAGGCCTTTTCCGAGTATCTGGCGCACGGAGTAGCGCGGCCGATGGCGATGCTGCGCCGGGGACAATACAAGCTGAACTACAGCCTGGATGACCCGGTGGAGCTATACGACTTGGCACGCGATCCCGGGGAGTTTCACGACTTGGGAAGCGACCCGGCGTATCAAGGCATCCGCGAGGAGCTACGGAGCGCGCTGTTAGGATACTGGAACCCGGTGGACTTGGAGCGGCGCGTGCGTCGGAGCCAACGGGACCGGATGCTGATCCGCGCTGCCGAGACCGGCGGGGCGGATGAGGGGAGCGCCCAGCAACAGTGGTATGCTTCCGACTCGGCCGGCGGCCCACCGAACTGAGGGAAGGTTGACCTACTCCCAAACCCCCTCCCTAAAGGGAAGGGGTTAGAGGCCGTCGTGCTGACCGTCTCCCAGGGAAGGAGGGAGCAGCCCGGAGTGCCGTGACCCCCCTTCCCTGGAGGGAAGGGGCCGGGGGTTAGGTCCAATCAAAGACTACTGTAAGGAGCAGACGACGATGACCGTACCTGCCAGTGTCCTCACCGATGAAATCACGATGGATTTCGCCGATGCCGTGCGTACCGCCGCCGATGCCGGCCTCGGCTACGTTGACGTTCGCGGCGTGTGGGGCGGCTTCTTGCACGCCGTGCCGCGGTCACGCTGGCCGGAGATGCAATCCATCCTCGACGATCACGGCGTCAAGCTGGGCGCTATTCAGTCGAACTTCGGCAAGTGCCCTATCGAGGGGCCGGAGTACGACGAGCATCGCGCCTTCCTGCCGACGCTCATCGAGCAAGCACACTACTTCGGCACGACTATCATCCGCACCTTTCCCTTCTGGCAGCCCGACCGGGAGAGCCAAGCTGCCGTGCGCCCCAACTTGGAGCCGACGCTGCCCCAGATCGTGCGCCAATTCCGGCCCGCCGCCGAGCTGGCCGAGCGGGAAGGCGTGACCCTCGCGCTGGAGCCGGAGCGTTCGACCTACGGCGGCAGCCCTAGCGAGGTCCGGCGGATCATTGACGCCCTCGACAGCCCGGCGGTCAGGATTGCCTGGGACGTGGACAACGGCTGGCCCTACGAGCCGATCTTTCCCAATGCCTGGGAGCAGGTGCAGGGCTACGTCGTCAACGTCCACGTCAAGGACCGGACGTTTGCGCCGGAGCATCCCGAGGGACTCAATCGAGGGCTGAAGACTCTGCTCGGCACGGGCGCGCTGCCGTGGCCGCGGGTGATTCGCTCCTTGCACGAGTCGGGGTATCGCGGTCTCTACAGCATCGAAACGCACCTCGGCAAGACTGGCACCTACGGCTACCAGAAGCTCAAGGCCGCAACGATCTGGTACATGTATGCCCTCCGCGAGCTACTGGAGGAGGCCGGCCTCGATGCCACGTAGCGGGGCGGGCCGTGGAGCCAAGCCGGCCTAGTCTCCAAGTAGCGGCGTAACGGCAAGGGTGAGGAGCAAACAGCCATGGGAGAAGCAATCGGTGTTGCTCTCGTCTTCGCGGCCATCTTCGGCGGCTCGGCCTATATCGTGCGGATCATCGTGACCGAGCGCACCAAGCGGCTACTCGCCAGCAAGGAAACGCCGCCGGAGGTCCACGAGCGCCTCGGACGGATAGAAGCGCGCCTCAGCGACATCGAGGACAGGCAGCACCAGCTCCAAACCACTCAGGAGTGGCAGCAGAAGCTCTTGGAGCGGTCGGATTAGGCGCTGGTGCTCGGGAATACGCGGTGTGGCAACCTGGAGGAGCAATGCGGAACCGCCCCATTTGACGAGTCTGGATCGCCGCTGGCGAAAGTTTTGCCCCACCGTTGCCCAGCTCGGATTATCCACCAAAGACGAACGGGTAGAAGAAGCAGGATGAAGGTTGCCCTGGCCGTGATCCGTGTTCTCCCGGACAGAGATGCCAGCCTGGCCGCAATCCTGAGCATGGCGAGTGAGGCAGCGGACGCTGGTGCCGATCTTGTTGTCTTTCCCGAAGCGGCTCTGACCGGTCTAATCAACAACGACGATCCTATTCACGATCTGCCGCTTGGGGAACCGATCCCCGGACCGGTAACCGACGTGTTGGGGGGACTGGCTCAGGAACGATGCATTTGGCTGGCAATTGGCCTCTTGGAGCGCGAGGGGGGCAGCCTCTACGACTCGGCGGTGCTTTTCCAACCGGATGGCGAGATCGGACTAAAGTACCGGCGCATCTCGCCTCAGTGGCATTATAGAGGTGCAGACCCAGCTATTTATCGTCAGGGCACAGAGCTTTCCAAAGTGGTAACACCGTTTGGGACATTCGCATTTTTGATCTGCGGCGACCTTTTTCACGACCGGTTAGTGCGTCGTGTACGCAATCTTCGCCCGGACTGGTTGTTGTTTCCGTTTGCACGAGGCTTTGATGAAGATTGCTGCGATCAGGAACAGTGGGAGAGAGAAGAGCAGTTGATATACGCACAGCGAGCACGGCTTGCTGGGAGTACTGTGCTTATGACGAACTATATCGCCGACGATGATATGCAGGGAGGAGGCTTCGGCGGCGCTATGGTCGTGTCAAACGACGGCACTGTGCTCGACAGCTTTCCTCTCGGGAGAGTCGGAGCACTCATCGTTGATTTGTGAGACACCGATCCGTTGCCTGAGGAACTAAGGGGCCATAGGGGCATACCTGGGTGTCTGCCTGCGTCAGGGCAGACATGTAGATCTGCCCCTACGAGAACTTGGCTTACTTCGTCCATGTAGCGATCAGTATGACCCGACAACCCTTGCAGCTACTCCGGCAGACGTTCGGCTACGAGGACTTTCGTGGCTCGCAGCGGGAGATCATAGACGAGCTGATCGCCGGGCGCGACGCGCTGGTGCTGATGCCGACCGGCGGCGGTAAATCCCTGTGCTATCAGTTGCCGGCCCTGGTGCGCCCTGGCGTGGGGATCGTCATTTCGCCGCTGATCGCCCTGATGCAAGACCAGGTAGCGGCCCTGGACCAGTTGGGCGTGCGGGCCGGCTACCTGAACTCCACTCTGGAGAGAGACGCTGCCCACCGGGTCGAGCAGGCGCTGCGGGCCGGGCAGTTGGACCTGCTCTACGTTGCCCCGGAGCGCCTGACGCAAGAACGCACGCTCGCGCTGCTGGAGCACGTGACGATTGCGCTGTTTGCCATTGACGAGGCGCACTGTGTCTCGCAGTGGGGGCACGATTTCCGGGCCGACTACTTGCAGCTCAACCTGCTGCAAGAGCGGTTCCCACACGTACCTCGAATTGCCCTCACCGCGACCGCCGACGCCCGCACTCGTGCCGAGATCGTCGAGCGTCTTGCGTTGGGAAACGCCAGCCACTACATCAGCGGCTTCGACCGTCCGAATATCCAGTACCGCATCACGCAAAAACGAAACGCGCGGCAACAACTGCTGCAATTCCTGCGCCGCGAGCACGCTGGCGATGCCGGCATCGTCTATTGCCTGACCCGCAAGAGCGTAGAGAGCCTGGCCGCATGGCTGCAAGCGCAGGGTTTCAACGCCCTGCCCTACCACGCGGGACTGCCGGCAGAGACACGCCAGCGGCATCAACAACGCTTCCTGCGGGAAGAGGGCGTCATCGTGGTCGCTACAATCGCTTTCGGTTTGGGCATTGACAAGCCGGACGTGCGGTTTGTCGCCCACCTCGACCTGCCCAAGAGTATTGAAGCCTACTATCAGGAGACCGGCCGCGCGGGCCGCGACGGTCAACCGGCTACCGCTTGGATGGCCTACGGGCTGCAAGACGTGGTCAAGCTGCGGCAACTCTTGGCCCTTTCCGACGGCAGCGAGGAGCACAAACGGGCGGAGCGGCACAAGCTGGATGCCTTGCTGGGGCTGTGCGAGATCACCACCTGTCGCCGCCACGTGCTACTGCGCTATTTTGGCGAGCACAGCCCCGACCGCTGTGGCAACTGCGACACCTGTCTCGCACCAGTGGAAACCTGGGACGGTACTATCGCCGCCCAAAAGGCGCTCTCCTGCGTCTATCGCACCGGGCAGCGTTTCGGTGTCAATCACCTGATTGACGTGCTGCGCGGCAAGGAGACAGAGAAGGTGCAGCAGCACGGCCACCAGCGGATCAAGACGTATGGCGTCGGCACGGAGTTGGATGACACGCAGTGGCGCTCGGTCTTTCGTCAGGTCGTCGCGCGGGGTTATCTCCAGGTTGACGTTGCCGGCTATGGCGCGCTCCAACTCACGGCGCGGAGCCGGCCGCTGCTGCGCGGCGAGGAGTCCATTGCGCTGCGCCGCGATCTCCCGGAGAAAGCCGCGCCGCGGCCGCGCCGTGAGCGTCATGAGCGGCAGCTTTCCGCCAGCGATCAGGCGCTGTTTGAGGCCCTGCGCCAATGTCGCTTGTCCATCGCCCAGGAGCAGGACGTACCGGCCTACGTGATCTTCCACGACGCCACGCTCATGGACATGGCAAGCTCTCGTCCGCTCGATGCGGCACAACTGCTGGCGATCAACGGTGTTGGACGGCGCAAGCTGGAGCAGTACGGTGCGGCCTTCCTGGACGTGATCCGCGAGTTCGACGCGGCGCCGGCTGACGCCGGCCTGGAGCGGAGTGAGCGATGACCGGCGTCACTGCACGGAGCAATCTGCTCGTCATCTTCGGGGACCAGCACCGCGGCGAGGCGCTCGGCTGCGCCGGCAACCCCGACGTGCAGACGCCCGCGCTCGACCGCTTGGCGGCCGAGGGGGTGCGGTTCACCCATGCCTACGCCAATACGCCGGTCTGCACGCCGAGCCGCGGCAGCCTGCTGACCGGCCAGTGGCCGCACCGGCACCGTGCCCTCAGCAACGACCTGCCGCTCGATGCCGGGCCGCACACCCCGGCTATCGCCCGGTCGCTGCGCGCCGCCGACTATCGCTGCGGCTATATCGGCAAGTGGCACATCGGTGGCTGGCCGCGCGACCGCTTTATCCCGCCGGGACCGGAGCGGCTCGGTTTTGACGACTTCTGGGCCGCCTGGAGCTGCGCCCACCGCTACTTCGAGCCGCGGTACCACCTGAACGACTCCGCCGCCGTCATCGCGCCCACCGGCCGCTACGAGCCGGAGGTACAGACCGACCTGGCCCTGTCCTGGCTGGGCGACCACTTGGAGAGCCACGACGAGCAGCCGTTCTGCCTGTTCCTATCCTATGGTCCGCCGCACGACCCCTATTGGCCGGCGCCGCCGGGCCTCGCCGACCGCTACCGGCCGGCGGACCTGCGCCTGCGCCCCAACTGCCCGGACACCCCGGAGGTGCGGTGCGATCTGGCCGGCTACTACGCGCATATCACCGCCCTCGATGCTCAGATCGAGCGCCTGCTGTCGTTCCTGCGGGAGGGCGGCGTGCTGGACGATACGCTCGTCGTCTTCACCAGCGACCACGGCGACATGCTCGGCTCGCACGGCCGCCGGAACAAACAGGTGCCGTGGGAAGAGTCCATCAATATCCCGTTGCTGCTGCGTTCCGGCAACCATCTGCCACAGGGCACGACCGACGACCTGCTCATTGGCCTAGTGGACGCTGCCCCGACTATCCTCGGTCTGCTGGGCCTACCCGTGCCGGCGGCGATGCAGGGCCGCGACCTCTCGGAGCAGGTTCGAGGTCGCGGCGGTGCGCGACCCTCCTCGGTCTATCTGCAAGAGGCGCTGTGCTGCGACCAAGCCGTGAAGGTCGGCGTCGCGACCTGGCGCGGCGTGCGGACGGCACGCTATACCTATGCCCGTGACCTCAACGGCCCTTGGGTACACTATGACAACGTGACCGATCCGTACCAAATGCACAACCTGGTCGGCGATCCGACGGTAGACTCACTGCAAGCGGCGCTCGAAACGGAGCTACAGGCCTGGATGGAGCGCCTCGACGACCCGTTGGAGGCGCCGGCGGCGCTGCTCGCGCGGCATGGCCTGACCGAAGCGTGGGCCGCGCGCGAGGCCCATTTCGGGCGGCGTTGAGGCAACCGATTCCCACGCCGCACGCGGTACGAAAGGAGCGGAGACACCAATGACTGCCAGCAATGCCCGGCGCGGGCGGCCCAACATCCTGCTGATCGCCATCGATTCCCTGCGCCGCGATCATATGAGCTGCTACGGCTACCATCGCCTCACCACGCCGCACATTGACCGGTTTGCCCAGGACGCCACGCTCTTCGAGCAGACCTATTCCGCTCACATCCCCACCACGCCAGCCTATGCCTCGATGCTCACCGGCCGCGACTGCTTCGGCACCGAGGTCGTGGCGCTCCGGCATCGCGGGGGGCTGACGGAGCAGGTCACGACGCTCCCCGAAGTGCTGCGCGAGCAGGGCTACAACACGCTCTGCGTCGGGTTCAGCGGCAATCCCGCGTCGCGCGGTTTCGACCGTTACCTGAGCTATCCCGCATGGGGTGGCGACCGTGCGCGCGGCGAGGCGCCCAAAGCCCAGCGGCTCAACGATGTGACGCAGCCGGAGATCGAGCGGCTGACGCAAGAGCCGGAGCCGTGGTTCATTCTCCTGCGCCACATGGACCCGCACTCGCCCTATCTCCCGCCCTCGCCCTTCGACCGCCTCTTCTATCACGGCGACGAGTGCGATCCCGGGAACACGTCCATGGAGCCGGTCTTTGCGTTCAAGCCGTTCGCCGACTACTTCCGGTCGTGGATGCCGGAGGGGATCACGGATCGGCACTACATGGACGCGCAATACGATGGCGCCGTGGCCTACATGGACGCCTGCATTGCCGCGCTCTTTACGCAGCTCGAATCGCTGGGCATCCTCGACGACACCATCGTGGTCATCAACGCGGACCACGGCGAAACGCTCTACGAGCACGAATGCTGGTACGACCACCACGGTCTTTACGATCCGACGCTGGTGGTCCCGCTCATCATTCGCTATCCGCGGGGCTTACCCCGCGGCGCGCGCGTGGCCGGTTTCAACCAGCACAAGGACCTCATGCCCACGCTGCTGCAACTGACCGAGATCGAAACGGGCTTGGAGTTCGATGGTCGGTCGCTCTTGGACTTGGTGCAGGGCCGGCAGGCGAGCTTTGAGTCCGAGCTATACATCACCGAGTGCGCCTGGATGCGTAAGCACGGCTGGCGCACGCCGCAGTGGAAGCTGATCGAGGGGCTAGAGCCGGACTTCCACGCCATGCCGCCCGTAGAGCTATACAACCTGATCGAGGACCCGCGGGAAGAGCACAACGTCGCCGAACGTAATGCTGAGACGGTTGAGGCGCTGCGGGCGCGTATGGCTGCCTACATCGCGAAGCGGGAGCGGCAGACGGGGACCACCAACCCTATGCTCACGCAAGGCGACTGGCATGGGCACGAGGGCATCGGCGCTTTCACCTCCAGCGAGCAGGCCTATAACACCCTCCACCTCGGCGATGCTTCAACCGCCCGCCGCCTCCAGGCCGAGTCGCGCAAGTAGGATACCGGCCCCCCTATAATCCCCCGCTGCGGCGGGGGGACGGCATGTTCCCTCCCCCGTCGGAACGGGGGTGAGCCAGGGTGGGGGCCAGCCACTCCCCGGCGCTCGCATATCTCCGTCGGATGCGCTATCGTTCCCAGCGCAACAACCGGACACAGGCTGAAGGTGAGACATGAACGACGAAGAGCTGTACCTGTTCGATCTACAGGGCTACCTGGTCATCGAGGGCGTCCTCAGCGCCACGGAGGTCGCCGAGCTAAACCGGCTGGTGGATGACCGGCAGCTCCCACCACCGGCAGAGAGCATCGAGAGCCAGCGGTTCGGCGGCTTCCTGCTCTGGGGCGAGCCATTCCGCACGCTGCTCGACCACCCGCGCATCCTGCCGTACCTGGAGGTGTTACTCGGCGACGGATTCCGCCTCGACCACTACTACGGCATTCAGATGGCGACCAACACCAACGGTCTGCGGTTACACGGTGGGGGCACGCCTTACGAGGCGGAGGAGTATTACATCTTCCGCGAGCGGATGTTCAATGGGCTTTCCGTCGTCACCTGGGCGCTCACCGACGCACCGCCGGGACAAGGCGGCTTTGCTTGCATTCCGGGCAGTCACAAGTCCAACTATCCCTGTCCGCAGGACATCCTCTACTTCGAGCGCGACCCCGGCTGTGTGGCGCAGGTGCCGATGCGCGCCGGTGACGTGGTGATCTTCACCGAAGCGCTCACCCACGGCACGCACCCGTGGACGGCCGCGCACGAGCGGCGCTCGCTGCTCTATAAGTACGCGCCGAAGCACCTCGCCTGGGGACGTTACGACCGGCACCGGAACGATGCCGTATACGACCTGCTCACCGAGCGCCAGCGCCGTTTGCTAGAGCCACCCTACATCCCGGAGCGCCAGCCGATTGTGGGCACTGAGGGGCCGGACGGCGTGTACGACTAGCGGCCGCAGATACCGCCTCCCGCTCGGTTGCTGGGTTCCGGCCCCTTCTCCACGTGTGTGGAGAGAGGAGTGTGCCACCTGTCGTGACCGCCGTCTCGTTCATCACTACTAGGTTGTGTTGACATTTGGGACAGGCGGCGATGCCACTAACCCCATGGGGTCGTGCTGGCCCCCCTATGGTCCCCCCGCTGCGGCGGGGGGACATGGATTCCCGCTGGCGCGGGAATGACGGGCGCCGCGCTGCGCCGCCGCCTGCCTCTCCGTTGATGGTAAAGAGACATTTAAGGAGTCTGACGCTGTGAGAGAACCCAAGGTCTTTCTGATCGGCGAGACGAAAGTGCATGAAGCCGGCTTACAGGCGTACCTAGCGCATATCGGTGCGCCCGACTGGCAGAGTGACGCGCCTGGCGATGTCGAGTTGTTGAGCGAGGTGATGGCGCGGTCCTGCTACCGAAGCTTCGGGACTGCGCTCAACCCCAACGTCACCAGGGTCCGCGGGAGCAACAAAGCGCACCTGGCCAACCTCATCAAGGTCAAGCACGGCAGCACCTTGGAGCACGCCTGGCTGAACTTCATGTTCTGCGACGTGAGCCGGGTGGTCACGCACGAACTGGTGCGCCACCGAGCGGGCACGGCGGTATCGCAAGAGAGCCTGCGGTTCGTGCGCCTGACCGATGACCTCGACGGCTACGTGCCGCTCGTCATCCGCGAAACACCGGAAGCGATGGAGCTATTCTGCCGGACGTTCGACCAGCTCGGTGCCTTGCAAATGCGGCTGACCGACCTGCTCAACGTGGATGCCTTGCCCTTCTCCGAGAAGAAGCAGATCACGTCGGCCATGCGCCGGCTCGCGCCGATTGGCATAGCTACGAACATCGGCTGGAGCGCCAATATCCGGGCGGTACGCCACGTCATCGAGATGCGGACGGCGCCCGGAGCCGAGGAAGAGATCAGGCTACTGTTCGCCAAGGTGGGGGCGCTGTGCGTCGAGCGTTTTCCACACCTCTTCGGTGACTACCGGGTCGAAGAGGTAGACGGCTTCCCCTGGTACCGCACCAAGCATCCCAAGGTCTAGGTCAGCCAGGCTACCGGCCTGGCTGGCGGGAGGTATTGCACTTCGTTTGTGAGTCCAGGGCATCCTCTCTGCCCCGGCAGTCCGGGAAATGCGGCGCTCACGGCAGCGCGCCGAGCACTGCGACCCGGTCCTGGTCGAGCAGCGGCACGGTGGCCTGGGTCACGCGCAGGCGTCCCTCGGCAGCACCCGTCCCGGTCTGGACGCGGATGCCCAGCCGCGCACCAGGGTGGTAGGTGAGGGGTGGATAGCGGATGCGGATAAGCTCACCGACTGACCACTGGCTCGTGGGATGCCACAACTGCGTGGGGTTGCCACTGTCAACCTCGCGCAAGAAGTTGTCATAGCCCACGACGAGCAGCATCAGCCGATAGTTCTGACTGATGTCGGCCCGCGGACGGACATACAACGTCGGTATCACGCGACGGATGCTATAGCGCACCTCCGGCAGTGCCTCCAGCCGGTAGCCCACGATCTCGAACAGCCCCTCGAAGGACACCGTGACCGGTGTGTACGGCTCGTGCTCGGCGGCGCGGGTGAAGGAGTAGAAAGCCGGCGGCACGACATCAGGTGCAGCGCCGGATGCGGCGCTGCCCGCAGCGCGCCGCTTGAAGAGCAATAGCCCGTCGTCCCCGGCCAGGAGCGCGAACCGCGGATTGTGCAGCAGGGCGTTCGCTGCATCGTAGAGTTCGTCTATCTGCAAGGGGTCGGAGGTGCCGGCCACGTCGAGCAGCACGTATTCGGCGTCGTCAATGGTCGGGAAGACGTAAATTTTCTCGCGCCGCGAGAGGTGCGGAAACACGTTGGATTGGGCGGAGACTACCGCGTCCGCCGGAATCTGTTCCTGGAGCGGTGCGAGGCGGTCCGCGCGAACTTCGCCGCTGGGCCACGCGAACCGCTTGGCCGGTGGCAGGATGCCTTCCTGGCGGCTTTCGATCACGGCCATGCTCAACCCGATGAGGGCCAGTGCCAGCAGCACATCGGTACGGGGCAGCCGGAGCCAGCGCTGCGCCTGGGCCGCCAACCAGCCGGTACCGAAGATCGCCGCGACGAGCAGAGCGGGGATCGCTTCGGCCGAGTAGTGGGCGCCGCCGCCGTGTTGCCAGGTGGAGTTGGACAGGCCGTTGATCGCGAGGGCCGGTGCGGAGACGGCCAGTTGCAGCGGTCCCAGGAGGGCAAGAACTCCGCTGCTGGCGAGCAGGTGTTGGAGGTAGGTCACGGTCCACCCCGGCACCGGCCAACCGAGTTGCCCGGCCAGTAGCTCACCGGGGTAGGCTCGGAAGAAGGCAAGGGCCTCGGCGTAGCGCGTGACGAAAAGCGACGCTCTACCCCCGCTGAAATACGGGATGATGACTCCGAACGACAGCGCTACCCACGCGAATGCCAGGACAGCGACCGTGCTGCCAAGCAGCCGTCGGCGTAGCACGAACGCAGCGTAGAGCCCCATCAGGCCCACGATCAGCCCGACCTCCTCCTTCGCCAGCGTGCAGAGGCCGGCCGTGAGCACGAACGCCCAAGTGTGCCCACGCAAGAGGAAGTACCAGGCAAAGAGCAGCATGGCGCCGGTCATCGAGACAATGTGGAAGTCGGCGAGGTTGGCGGCTTGGATCGCCGGGGAGAGCAGGTACATCGCGGCAAACGCCAGCGCGGCGCCGCGATGATCGAACTGGCGGTGCGCGATCCAGTAGGCCGGCAGCGCGCCGAGTGCCAGTACCGCCGTGAGCAGGACGATCAGCGTCTCCGGTCCGGCGTGGATCAAATAGAGCACTGCCAGCGGCAGGAAGAGCAGTTCGACGTGGTACGCCAGGAGCGAGTCCGGGTCCGCCCCTTGCCCGAAGGCGAGCGGGCGGCCCTGCTCGTGGCCGACGGCGCCGCGGAAGACCGTGAAGCGGAAGAAGTTGCCGTGCAGGTTATTCCAGGTGATCTGATCGGCATAGCCCATGTCGAGGGCTTGGCTTTCGAGGTTCCAGTGCCGATAGAGCGCCAGCCGGCCGGCGGTCAGCGCATAGGCAGCGATGAGCACGAGCAGCAGCAGTCCCGCTGCATACGCCGCGAGCGGTCGGCGGCCGTCAGGCGCGGCGGTGCTTGCGGATAGGCTTGCCGCCCCAGCGTTGCCACGGGCGCCGTCATCCGCCGTGCTGCTCAGGGCCGACACCTTACTGCGCTGTCAGCGACGCAACGGAGAAGATCACCCGGAAGGGCACGCAGTAGACCACGACCGATTGGTAGCGTGTGCCGTCGTCGCCCGCCGGTAGCTCGTAGCTGAAGGCGCCCTCGGAGGCTTTCAGTGCCCCCAGTCCCAGCGAGTCGGCGTAGACCTGGTCGTGGTTACTGGGTTGTGGGTGGGGCACTAGGAAGACTTCGAGCTGCGGGCCGTTCGTCACCTTGAAGTTCTCGAACCGCACAATGGCTTTGCCGTCCGGTGTGCGGACGATACTGGCAACGCCCGAGCCTTTGTGGAAGTCGTCGGCATCCATGAAGTTGCCCTGGGACACCACAGTCAGCTGAGCAGGTACGGCGCCGCCGGGCAGTTCCGTTTCCACTAAGCGCGTGGTGATGAACAGCGGCGACCCCAGCCACCAGGCAACTGCCGCCCCGGCCACGATCACCACGAGCGCCAGCGCGGATAAGATCGGATGGGCGCGCCACCAGCGTAGAGATAACGGTGACGTATGGCTCGGCGGTGCTGTCGTCGTCATCGCACAACTCCTGTTCCATCATAGCACGCTTTGCGGCCATCGCATCGGCATCGGCCGGAGCCTATGCCCCCTTCACCTGGATCGAGTGCCGTCCGCTGCCACCGTCTGGCTGCGGGAGGTTGAACACGTCGGTTTGCACGGCGCCCGTGCCGTCAATCGCCCGGCTCGTGAGCGTGAGCGTTTGCCCGGCTGCGATGTCGAACTCGGCCTGCCACCGCACCCAGGTATCCCGGCCGAGCGGCGGATCGAGAAAGACCGTCGGATGCCAAGTCTGGCTGTCGTCGCTGCTGAATTCGACGCCGCTGACGCCGCGGTCGCCGGCGTAGGCGATCCCGGCGATCCGGTGCCGCCCCGCTGGCAGTTGCACACCCTCGGCGGGTACGTCAATGCGCGACATCGTTCGCACGAACCCGGTCTTGCTCCAGCCGCGTTGGCCGTACCAATCCACGTGTTCTTGGCGGTGCCCGCGGATACCGACGACCCACTTGGCATTCTTCATCCCGTACCGTCCCGGCACCAGCAGCCGAGCCGGGTAGCCGTGGACGCGAGGCAAAATCTGCCCGTTCATCTCGTACACCAGCAGACTGCCGGGATCCAGCGCCAGCTCCGGGGGAATGCTGCTCGAATACTCGTCGGCCGACCGCACCTCCAAGCTCACGACACCCGGCTTCAGACCGCCCGCCAATTGCAGTACGTCGCGCAGACGAGCGCCCCGCCACCGGGCCGTACTGATGAGATCGCAGCCAAAGAAGGCGAGATGGCACTGGGCGGTGAAGTTGCTGATGCACTCCAGCGTCTTGTGGACCTCGACGGCCGGTAGGCGGCGGAGGATGTTGTAGTCCAGTTGGACCGGCCGGTTCACTTCTCCATCCAAGACCAGCCGCCACGAATTGGCGTCGAGCACCGGGTCGGCTACCGCGTTCTTGGAAACGACGTAGTGCGCCGCGGTAGGCGTCACCAACGATGGTAGCTCGCCCTTGGCCCGCGTCGCTGCGGTCAGCGCCCCGTCCTTGTCGCGGACCAGCTTCCGCGCCTCTTGCGGGGTAGGGAACGGGCCGACTTGAGCCGGCGCCGGCGGTGGCGTGGTGGGCGTCGGCGGGACGGGGGTTGGTGGGATGGCAGTCGGCGGCACCGGAGTTGGCGGGACCGGTGTCGGTGGGACAGGGGTTGGCGGTGGTGCAGTAGCGGTCGGCGCGGCCGGCGGCGGCGTTGGCTCTGCCGCCGTGGCAACCGTGGCCGTCGGTTGGGGCGGCGGCGTGGCTACGGCCGCCGTTGCTTGTGCCGTCGGCCGCGTCGGTGGGCGGGTTGGGGCGGCGGCGACCGCTGCGACCGTCGCAGTGGGGATGCTCGTCGTCGTCGTAGCGGCCAGTGGCGCGACTGTCGGCACAGCCGTTGCGGCCGGCGCCTGAGTCGCTGCTGCAACCGGCGCCGTGGTGGCCGCAGCGGTCGGTACCGGAGAAGCTACCGCCGGTGCCGCGGTTGCCGGTGGCAAGGTGGCCTGCACCGCCGCCATGCCGGGATGCTGCGTCGGCGTGGGTGGCGGTGGCGTCGGCGGCTGTGAGAACTCTGTGGGGAGCTGTGCCAACGGCAAGTCGCTCGCCACGGTGCCTCCGCCGGTCGCGGACTGGCGGATAGCAAGCGCGTAAGCGCCGATCATGCCGACGGCGCTGGTGATCAGCGCGTAGCGGCGGGTCAGGCTGCCCCCGGCGGCGGCATCACCACCCAGGACGCTTTCGATGGCTTGTCCGAGGAGCAGCACAGTGGCATAGGCCAGCGCCATACCAAGATAGACGCCATTCACCAGCGCGGGGTGTTGGAAGAGGTCGGTGGCAAAAAATCCGGCGCCCGTCAGCGGCATAATCCCGGCCATCGCCACCACGAACAGCGCCAGCGCCAAGCCCAGGATAGCGGTGCCTGGCCACCGCCGCCGCAAGGCCAGCAGCCCCAGACCGAACAGCGCGGCGGACATGACGCCGATGCCGCCGTAGAGGGCGAAGACTTTGGCCTGGGGGCCGAAATCCTGGATGCCTTGGGCGAACGCATCCAGCGGCACGAACAGCAGCAGCCACTCCATCAAGCGTTCGGGCAGCGTGCGGACCTGGAATGCGCTGCGTGCCCAAAACATTAGCCCCATGGCCAACGCGGCCGCGACCAGGCTCGTGATGCCGGCGCGTATCCAGCTCATTCTTCACCTCGTATCCCGGCGACGTGCCATCAAGTGGGACTTCGACCTCGTCCCGATGCCGCTATTCCACAGTCTAGCCGGCCTCCCGGCTTCCGGCCACCAATGCTCCGAAATCTTTACAAAAATCGTCATTCCCGCGCACGCGATCCTCCCTCCCTTCCCCCTTGGAGAGGGCTGGGGTGAGGCCCGCTCCCCCGCCTAGGCGTCGCCATACGGGGCGCGGTAGTGGAGCAGGTCCATGCCCCGCAGCAGTTCGTCAATGCCCTCTTCCAGGGAAATCTCCGTCGTGAAGCCCAACGCGCCGAGCTTTTGGTAGGACACGGCATAGTCACGCTGATCCTCGTCCACGCCGACCGGCCCGTAGGTGAGGAAATACCGGTGGCGAGCCAGGATCAACTGGGCGATCTCGTCCTTCGTGTGGTTGAGGGAATCCGAGCCGGCGTTGTAGACCTGGCCGGACATCGGAGTGCAGTTATCCAGCGCGAACAGAAAGGCGCGGGCCATGTCCCGGACATGGATGAAGGTACGCCGGGCGTCCTTGTCGTACACAACGAGGTAGCCGCGGCGCTTGGCCGAATACACAAAGCCGTTGACCAGCAGATCAATCCGCATACTGGGCGACATGCCGAAGGCGGTCGCAAAGCGGAAGGCCACCGCGTTGCCGCTCTCGACGATCAGCCGTTCGGCGGCGAGCTTCGTGCTGCCGTACCGCGAGAGCGGCGTCGGCTCCAGCCCCTCGTGGCAGAGGCCGGCGGGGACGGCGCCGTAGACGCTGCCGGTCGAGGCGTAGAGCACCAACTGACCGGGATCGCGGGCGGCGAGCAGCGTCTGCGTGCCGCCGACGTTCACGGACTCGGCGTGCCGCGGATCGGCGTTGCACTCGCCAAAGCCGACGATGGCCGCCAAGTGCAGGAGCACGTCTTGACCGCGCACGGCCTCGGCGACCACGCGCTCGTCCCGCACGTCGCCGGCGAGGAAGCGGAAACGGGGCTGCGGCACGTAGCCCAACAGCCCTTGACCGCCATCATCGAGGCGGTCCAGCACGGTGACGGTGTGCCCGGCATCGAGAAACGCGCCCGTCACCACGGCCCCGACGTACCCGGCGCCACCGGTAATCAATACGTTCGCCACGACTCAGCGCCTCCCACGGACTTCCTATATTATCATTGGCGCTGTGACTACCCAGCGACCGACTCGCGTCGGGTTTGTCGGAATTAATCGGCGGGCGCAGCGGCTACTCCTGCCCGGCCTGATGGCCTCCCCACGAGCCGACGTAACGGCGGTGTGCAGCCGTGATCCGGCCAAGGCAGCGCAGAGCGCCGCGGCGCTCGGTCCGTCCGTCCGTCCGTTCGGCGCGGTCGAGGCGATGGTAGACAGTGGCACCGTTGACGCGCTCTACGTCAACACACCGGCCGAGACGCACTACGACTACTGCTTGGCGGCCATTCGCGCCGGCTGCGCGGTAATCTGCGAAAAGCCGCTGACTACGAGTACCGCCGCGGCGCAGCAGCTCCGGCAGGCCGCTACGGATGCCGGAGTGCCCCACGTGGTCAACTTCACCTATCGGTCCATGCCCGGCTACCGGCTCACGGAGCGGCTGCTCTGCCAGCACGGTATCGGCCGGCCGGTTCATGCCGAGTTCGCGCTGCTGCAAGGCCACGATTTCCTGCCCGACTATCCGGCGCGCAGCGCGTTGCTCGAAAGCGGCACCCATCTCTACGATACCCTGCTCGGTCTCACGCGGGCCGCCGGGTTTGGCACGGTCGGCGCGGCGTGCGCGGCGCCGATGCCGGGCGCCGGCGGCCTCGATCACGGCTGGGCGTTCACGCTCCGCATGAGTACCGGTGCTATCGTCTCGGCCGCCTTCAGCCGCCGCTCGCTCGGCTGGAACAACGGCCTCCGCTGGTCGCTGTACGGGGATGAGGCGGCGCTGGCCGTCGAGCTGGACGCCGACCGCACCGCGGCGCGAGTAGCGCGGCGCGGCGACGAGCGGCCCCAAGGTGTCTGGCAGCCGGTGGCGGTGCCGGCCGATCTGCAAGCGGACGATGCTCGTTTTCCGGCCTACCATATGGATCGCCTCGTGGCCGCGGCGCGCGGCGAGGTGCCGTTTCCGGGGTTTGCCGCGGCCGTCGCTGCCCATCGGCTGGCCGCGGCGCTGGCAGACTCGGCTGCGGCGGGGCGCTGGGTGGACGTGGCATCCTGACCGATCCAAACTACACAGTACGAGGAGCAACCGATGTTTCGCATTGTCGTCACCAGCTACACCACCTTGCAGACGGACGGTCCCCACCGCGCGGCGTATGCCGAGGCCGGCTGCGAGCTGGTGCCCGGCCCCTTCATCCGCTGGTCAACCGAGGAAGAGCTACTCGAATCCGTGACCGATTGCGATGCCGTCCTCTGCACCACGGATCAGTTCACGGAGCGCGTCTTTGCGGCGGCGCCACGGCTCAAGATCGTCTCGCGCTTCGGCGTCGGCTACGACACGATTGACGTGGAGGCGGCCACCAAGCACGGCGTCTGGGTGACGATTACCCCCGGCATCAACCACTTAGCCGTCGCCGATCACACGTTGGCGCTGCTCCTGGCCGTCGCGCGGCAGGTCGTGCCGCTCGTCAACATGGTGGCAGCAGGCGGGTGGGACCGGCCGCCGGGAGTCGAACTGGACGGGAAAACGCTGGGGATCATCGGATTCGGGAGCATTGGCCGCCAGGTGGCCCGTCGCGCCGCCGGGTTCGGGATGCGGATTATCGCGCACGACATCATGGAGGACGCCGCCGCCGCTGCCGCCCTCGGCGTGACCTACGCCAGCCTCGATGATCTGCTCGCACAGTCCGACTTCATCACGCTGAACCTCGCGCTCACCGCCAGCGCCCGCGGTCTCATCAATGCCGAGCGGATCGCCAAGATGAAGCGCGGCGTGTACCTCATCAATACTTCGCGGGGCGGCGCCATTGACGAGCCGGCATTGGCCGAGGCGCTGCGGAGTGGGCACGTGGCGGGGGCCGGCCTGGACGTGCTGGACATGGAGCCGCCAACCGACCGCACCTTGATCGAAATGCCACAGGTGATCGTCACGCCACACGTCGCCGGCAGCGTCCACGAAGCCAACGTGCGTGCCTGCGCGATGAACGCCGAGGATGTCCTAGCAGTCATGCGCGGCGAGCGCCCCGCCCATGCCGTCAACGACCTCGGCTAGGTGACAGGAGCACCCCGTCCCCCCGCCGCAGCGGGGGGACCACAGGGGGGCCGGTCCGCCGTGCCGCACGCGGCCGTTGCCGGTACCATGGTGTCGGCGCTGGGTGGCTGTAGCGTGCAACGGGGGAGGGGGACACCGTGTCTACGGAAGAGCGAGCAACGCGCGTGAGCCGGCGGTCCCGGCGCAGCCTGCTCCAGGCCGGGAGCGCGCTGGCCGCGGCCGGCGTGGTGGCCTGTGCGCGGCGGAGTGTGCCGACGCCGACCGTGAGCGGTCCGCCGGTGGCCCTGGAGTTTTGGCTGCCGGGCCGGGCCGGCGACGAGGCGCCGCTGGAGCCGTTCCACGTCGAGTTTGTCGCCCGGACGCCCTCTGTTACGGCGGTACGGACGCAGCTGGTGGCCAAGCGCGACGTGATGCCCAAGCTGACCGCGGCCATCGTGGCCGGTACGGCGCCTGATGTGGTCCGTCTCAAGGAGTATCAAGTCACCGACCTCGCGGCGGTGGGCAATCTGTTACCGCTCGAAGGCCGCGTCGGTCAAGATTCGGCCGTCAATCTGCGCGACTTCACGCCGCAATCGGTCCGTGGGTCGCACGTTCGCGGGCAGCTTGTCGGTCTGCCCGATAGTCATCAAGTCGTTGTGATGTTCTGGAACAAGAACTTGCTCGCTCGCGCCGGCCTCGACCCGGAAGCGCCGCCGGCGACGTGGGATGCCTTGCGCGACGCGGCGCATAAGATACGGACCCAGGTTGAGGTCAGGACGGTGCTGCTTCCGTGGGGCTTCCAGTTCTACGAGATGTCCACGCGCGAGCAGGCCTATGCCTGGTTCATCGAGTGGGTGTGGCGCGCCGGCGGCGACGTGTGGAACGCGGACCGCACGCGCGTCACGCTCGATCAGCCGGAAGCACTGGCGGCACTCGAATTTCAAGTGGCCCTCCTGCACGAGGACCGGACGGCCGTGCGGCCGGGTACGCCGGTGTCCCAGCTCATCAACAATGCCCATCAGGGGCGGGTCGGCATGTGGATGACGACAGCACCGGAAGCCCTGGCCTACCCTCGCCGGGCGCCCGACCTCGATTTCGGCTTTGGGCACCTGCCCTGGCAGCGGCGGGCGGCGACGATGCTCCACCACAATAGCCTGGCGGTACTGCACGGCACGCGGCATCCCGATCAGGCGTACCAACTGGTCAGCTACCGTAGCCGGGCCGATACCCAACTGCGGTGGTCGGTGGAGGGCACGTGGATTCCCGTGCGCCCGGCCCTCTGGCAACAGCCGCCGCTGCGCGACGACCCGCACTGGCGCACCATTGGCGATCTCGTGCGTCACCAGGGCAATCGGCCCAAGCCATCGGTCCCGGACTGGGAAGCGGTGACGAGCAGGATCACCCCACACCTGCTGACGGCGTGGCAGGGCGAGGTAACGCCCACTGAAGCACTACAGGCGGCGACGCGCGAGGCCAATGCCTGGCTGGAAGCACGGCCGGGGCGCTAGGGGACGAGCCTCACCCCTGAGAAGGATAGGTTTTCGGCGGGCGGTGGGCGGTGGGGCGCGCGAGGGATGTTGGCGGGGGCCGCCCGTGCCCGCGGTGGCCGGCGGCGGACGGCTCGGCACCTGGATGGCTGGATGCACGTGATGGGTAATAGATCGGGATCGGCGGGTTGGCGGTGCGTAGCCCCCCTGTGGTCCCCCCGTTGCGACCGGGGGACGGGACCTGCTGGCGTGGGAATGACGGTTGAGATGGTGGGCGGGCGGGCAGTCAGGGTGACGGAGAGTGGCAGCGACGCGGCGCAAGACAGCCTGGAGCCGCCGGCTCAGGTACGCCGGCGAGAGGTCGGTGGACCGTAGCACCGACCGGTCGGCGCTGGCCGGACCAGGGTGGCCTGGCAGCGCCAAGGACAAGGACGCGGCACCGGCCCGGGCGTGAGCCAGCGCCAAGGGCAAGGACATGGCACCGGCCCGGACGTGGGCCGGCGCCAAGGGCAAGGACGCGGCACCGGCCCGGATGTGGGCCGGCGCCAAGGGCAAGTGCAAGGGCACGGCGCGGGCCCGGACGTGGGCCCACGCCTGGGGCGAGGACCCGGCCGCGCCACCGCACGCGGCCGGCCCGTCGGTGCCTGGATGCCTCTGCCGGGCGCGGCCCGGCGCTGGAGGATGATCTTGCATCTACCACTCCCCGTCGATGGAACATATCGGGCGGGGGTGGGGAAATGACAACGGTCTGGGGGGCGGGTTTTCAGAAGCGGGATTCGCAGGATGTAGGGATGGGCAGGATGGGGGGCGGGACTCACCCCCTGGCCCCCGCTCCAGCGCGGAGCGATAGAGAGAGGGGGGCGGCTACGCGCGCCGCCGCCCGCACCTCGTCGTAGCTGCCGGTCTTCACGCTGCGAGGACCTCGCGCAGCGTGTCAAGGGTGATGTTGCCCCCCGTGAGGACAATGGCAACCTTCTTGCCCTTGATTGCCGGCCCCAGCTGCAATGCTCCGGCGAGCGCGGCCGCGCCGGCGCCCTCGGCGAGGTTGTGGGTGTGTTCGAGCAGCAGCAGGATCGCTTCCTTGATCGCCTCTTCGCTGACCAGCACCATATCGTCGGCGACCGCCGCGACAAGCTGCATTGCGCGTGGTGTGGGGAGCGGCTGGGTGAGGCCCTCGGCAAAGGTATCGTTATAGGGTGGCGCTACCGGCTTGCCGCCGGCCCGCCAGGATAGATAGACCCCCGGTGCCCGTTCGGCGGCCGCGCCGACAACGCGCACGTTCGGATTGAGGCTCTTCGCGCCCAGCCCGGCGCCGCCGAGCAGCGCCCCGCCGCCGGTGGGCAGCACGATGATCTCGGTGTCGGGCTGCTCTTCCACGATCTCCGCACCGATGGTCCCAGTGCCGGCCTGGAGCCAGAAATCCTCGCCATCGTCTATGTAGGCCCGGCCGCTGTCCATGGCGGCTTCACGCGCGGCGAGCGCCGCGCTGACCAGGTCGGGGCCGTGAAATACCACGTGGCCGCCAAGCTGCTCGATCAGGCGGCACTTGTCGGCGTTGGCGCCCTCCGGCACGTACACGGTGACGGAAACACCGAGTTGCCGTCCGGCGTAGGCCACGCCCAGCCCGTGGTTGCCGGTGGAGGAGGCGACCACGCCCCGCAGCGCTGCGCCGGTATCCTGCGGCGCCGCCTCCAGCGCCTTGGTCACGGCTACGAGGGCGCCACGTGCCTTGAAGGAGCCAATTGGGCTGTGGTTCTCGTGCTTGACGTACACCTCCGCATCGAGCAAGGCGCTGAGGCCCGGGTAATGGTAGAGCGGCGGCCGCGGCAGCGCCGTCGCCAGCACGCGCCGGGCCTCCTCTACATGCTGCGTCGTCAAGGGGAGGTTTCCCAGAGCCGGGAGTCCCGTTGCTTGTTCGCTCATTGTCATCCTTTCCGCTCCGGCCCCCTCCCTAGCCCTCCCCCGTCCCGACGGGGGAGGGGACGGACCAGTCACCAGGGACCGGCGGCCGGCGTAGGTGCCCCGGCCGCTCTGGATTGCCGCTTTCGCGGGAATGACGATTTATACAAGGGTTTCCTTGCGTGGGGTGATTGGGATATGTCGAACCCGCGTTAGCGGCGACCGTATTGGCCTGGGGGGCGACGCCGGGGACCGGTCACGCGGCGCCACCATGCCCGCACGCCGTCTTGCCACGAGCGGCCCGGCATCTCGATCACCTGGCCGCGCCAATACTGCTGGGAGGAAGAGACGGTAGTCCCGCCGCCGCGAGAGCGGATGGACCAGATCAGGCCGATGACAAACCCGGCGACGGCGATAATCGTGCAGAACTGTGCCAGGCCCGGACTGAAGATGCCCAAGAGCCACCCGAACAACATCAGAAGCACGCTGCCGCCCATCAGCTTGTGCGGCGTCAGCGACCCGCCCTGAAACTGAGCGGTGAAGTTGCGCCACGTGTCACCGGCTGCCGGCCGCCGGCCGTATGAGCGACGGGGGCGGTCTGGCTGGGTCTGTCCGTTCTCCGGCAGGAAGTTGTCCATCCCGTCTAGGATGTCGCGGATATCGTCCTCATAGCTCTTCGGCATCGTACTTCCCCGGGCCGGCGCCCGGACCTCCCTCACGTGCAAGCATACCGCCAGTAGCCGCGCTGCGCTAGTGTGCGCGAGCCGGCAGTCGGGCTGCGCTGCTCCCCACTTAGAGACCCAAGCTCTCGCGGAGGTAGCGTCGGCTGACCGCCGCGGCTTCCCCTGGCGGCAGCGCCGACCGATCCTGCTCGTAGACCAGCCACGGCAGATCGAGTGGCCGGAGCACTTCCCAGATGCCGGGGAAGTCCACCTCGCCGCGCCCTAGCTCGACGAACTCCGCATCATCGCGGCTCAAGACGCCGGCCGGGCGTGGCTCGGCACCGAGATATTGCAAATCCTTGAGATGCACGTAGCCGATCCGGTCCCGATACCGCTCCAGGAAGCTCACCGGGTCGCGGCCGCCGTGCCGTACCCAGAACACGTCAATGCACGCCTTCACCAGCGCCGGGTCCGTCAGCTCGTACAGGCGCTCCAAGCCCGTAATGCCGTTGTATTCCTCGAACTCCCACGAATGGTTGTGGTAGCAGAAGGTCAGCCCGGCAGCGTTACACCGCTCTCCCGCCCGGTTGAACGTCTCGGCGGCCGTTTCGTAGGCGCGCATCCCGTCGCGCTCGTGATCGCCCACGCCCGAAACCATGACGAACGAACCACCGACCGCCTGGGCATAGGCAATCGAGTCGTCGAGCCGCTCGATGTCGTGAAAGCCGGTCGAGAGACTGCACTGCACGAACCCGTGGTCGCGCAGGATACGCCCGGCCGTCGCGCCGTCGCCGCCGGCGAGCTGCCCACCCTCGACCCCGGCAAACCCCGCCGCCTGCACCTCTTGCAAAACATCGACGAGGTCCTCGTCCTGCCGCCCGCGAAACACAATCAGATGACACGCCACTTGGGGGGTAGCCATACGTCCTGCTCCTTCACGCTCGCTAGATGTACTGCGAAATCATACCCTGCTGGCTCGCCAGCGGCGACGGCCGTGCTCGCCCACTCAGTTACGGGCCGGTGTGGCAGCGGAGGGCACCGACCGCACGCGATACACCCGTGCCGGGCCGATGTCGGCCATCCACTCGAAGTGCTCGTCGTGTACGCGGTCGAGGTAGAGCCGGCCGGATATACGCATCCCGCGCGGTCCCAGGATGAGCCAGGGCGCCCGAAACCGCTGCGCGACCGCGAGGAGCGCCTCCACGCTGTTGCTCGGCACCATCACCGCCGGCCGCCGGGCGATCACGGCGAAGGCCGGCGGATCAATGAACAGTGCCGGTTCGCCCGGCGGTGCGTGCTCGTCCAGCCACCCGGCGGCCGCCTCTGCAATGGGCACCTCCCAGCCCCGCACCAGGACGAATTGCCAGGCGAGGTAGCCAGCCACGCCTATTTGGAATACCACCGCCGCCGCCAGAAAGATCGCGCGGGCCTCGGCCAAATCCCAGCGCCGCCACGTGCCGGCCCACCCGACGGCGGTATCGAGGCCGCGGATCAGCGCCGCATACAGCACCGGCACGGCCGGGGTCAGCCCGTGGAAGAAGCTGCCGCGGGGGCTGGTCGTCGGGAAAACGAGCGACATACCGAGATAGAGGATACCGACGTAGAGCAGCGCCGGCCGCGCCGCCGGCTCCCGCCACAAGCGGCGCACACCGAGGGCTGCCAGCGGCGCCAGCACAAACAGGGCAACCTGAAACAGCGGCACCAAGTTGCCGATCAGCCCGGCCAGTCGGCCGGTGAGCACCAGGCTCCAGCCATCGGCCACCAGCGCCGCCGGGCTGACCTCGATGCCGTAGGCGAAGATGTCATCAAAGCGACGGAGGAACATCGTTTGCCCCCCCGCCATCGGCAGCGGACTACCCCAGGTGAGCCAGTTCCGCACGTACCAGGGCAGGGCGCCCAGCAGATAGCCGCCCGCAGCCAGGCCGGCCCACAGCGCCGCGGCGCGCCATTGCCCCCGGCCCGCACGCCAGAACCGTTGTAGGGGCACGGCATGCCGTGCCCCTACCTCAGTGGGAGAGCTAGTCCCCCCCCCCTTTAGGGAGGGGGCGAGGGGGTAGTCCTGCCTCCACCAGCCGACCGCGGCGGCCGTGCCGACGACGACGGTGGCGAGCACCAGGCCGTCGGGACGCACCAGCTGCGACCAGCCGGCCAGCACACCGGCACCGCCGACCGCGGCGATTAGCCGGGCGCGGCTCGCCGGCTCCACCCAGAGCGCCCAGCCGAGGAGCAGAAAGCAACCGAGTCCGAGCAAACCATATGGTGTGAAGGTATCGGTCGTCACCCAGTAGGGGTAGTAGGCGGCGCTGCACAACATCAGCGCCGCGACGCCGTGACCGCCGCGTCGCGTGCCCAGCAACATCCGGCCATACAGATAGGCGATGGGTACGATGGCTGCCGAGAGCAGCACCATCGGTATCTGGGCACTCCGAAAGCCGGGGCCAAGCAGCCAGCCGCCAACTGCCGCGACCAGTGAAGTGCCCGGCGGCCAGTAGGCATTGCTCGGACGCGGCAGATCGGTGCGCGGATCGAGGAAGTTCCAGACCGCGTCCGTGACCAAGCCGCGTCCGGCCACGAGATTCTCGGCGACGTGGTAGTAGTAGGAGGCATCCATGTAGCCCGGCTGCGTGACTACCGCCAGCGTGGCCGCGCGGACCAGCAGCGCCACGACCAGCCATCCCACCAGCTCCCGCCACGGCCACCTCGCCGCCCACGGCAGTTTAGAGACACGGTTCATCCTGATTGTCCACACTGGCATGCCAAGAACATCACAATGCACTACACCCTACCGCCACGCGATTCCCCTCGCGGTCTGTAGGGCGTGCTCGGAGAGGAAGCATGATACCGGCTGCTCACGAGCCTCTGCGAGGCACCACCCGCCGCGTCCCAAGCCAGGCGGCGGTCACGAGCAGCGGCCAGACGACGCGCGATTCGTTGGGATAGGCCAGGGCCAGCGGCGCCGTGACTGCCGAGAGCAGCAGGACAATCACGATAACCGGCCAGAAGGGCCGTTGTGCCGACGCGAGGCGCTGTCGGATCGTGAATAACGCCTCGGCCAGTGGGATGAGCAGCAGCACCGAGTTCCACTCGTAGAGCGGGGGGATTGCCAGCGACGTGGCGATGATGGCAGGAGCGATGAGACCGGCGACCTCCGGCAACGCGCCGCCGGACTGCTGCCGCGCCAATCGCAGTGCAAGCCACCCTACCGCTGCGATTACTGCCGCCTGCAAGAGCAGCGTCACGAGCCAGGTCCAGTCGGTAGCCGGCGCGAGCCGCAGCAATAGCCCGACGGTGCTCACCGGCGCTGCTACCCGCGCATAGGTCGCTGCCTCCTGCCCCCACGCTGTCACCCAATCGGGTGCGACGGCAAAGCCGGCGGCCAGCAGCAGCGCGACGCCGCCGAGACACCCTAGCCACAAGCGCCGCCAGCCCGGCCGTCTCCAGGCAGCGACCAGTAGCAGCGGCAGGACCAGGACCACCAACTGGGGCTTGACTATCGCTGCCGCGAGACACACGCCGGCCAGCAACGGCCGCCCCCGCAGTAGCAATGAGCGCACCGCTACCAGCAGGAACAGCACCAGCACCGCAAACTGCCCAAAGAGCAGATTGGCGAGCGCCGGCGGCCAGAGCACCGCCACCAGCACCAGCCAGCGGAAGTGTCGCGCGGTGGGATTGGAGCGACCGGGGGTGCGGGTCGGGATAATCCCCGGAAACCAGGTCAGCAGCCGACAGGCGGCCAGGAGCGACGCTTGTCCGATTAGCAGCCAGAGCGTTGTGGCTACCGGCAGCGGCAGCATCGCCAAGGGCGCAATCAACGGTGCGACATACGGTGGATAGGTGAAACCGAACGCAAAGTCGTCCAACTCGCTCGCCGGGCCGTCGCGCCGCGGCGGCCGGCTGTGCATCGCCGCGAAGACGCCGGCTTTCACCGCCGGGTCGTAGACGCTACGCTGCTCCAGCAGCCACACGCGCGTACCGTACCAGCGTGGGAACAGGTCGGTCTGGGCGCCGAGCCGGTGGCCAAGCTGCCAGGTGCCCCAGATGTCCAGCGCCAGCGCCGCGGCCAAGAGCAGCGCCGCGACCAGCCGCTCGACGACAACGCGCTGCCCAAACACCTCAGCTACCCGACCGTCCAACCGAGCCGGCCGCCGCCAAGGACGGCGCTTCCTCGTCGAGCGGCGGTGTACTTGGCCGCCGGAGGGGCATGGGCGCGCGCCGTCCACCACGGCGCAGCCACCAACCGACAGCGACGACCACGACCGGCGCGGCGATGCCCCAGATCACCGACACGCGGCTCGGCTCGATGTAACTGGGAAAGAGCGCCACTAGGTCGAGTCCCCACTGCTCCGACAAGTGCTCCAGGAGCACGCTCGTTCCGTCCCAGAGGTTGTAGCGGAGCGATGGCGTGAGCAACAACTGGTAGACGATCCAGTATCCCGCCGCCGTCAGGACGTAGAACACACCCCACACCCCGACGCCGTTCCAGCGGGCCAGCGGCACGGCGATCAACGCTGCCAGCAGCGGCGAGATGAAGACCAGCATCCGCGCCGGCGGACTCCAGGCGCCAAACCAGTAGCTGAAGCTCGCCAGGAACACGTAGTAGGTCACGACGACGAGCAGCAGCACCCAAGAGCGCGGAATCCGGCGCCAGCCCAGCTGCGCCAGCCCCCACAGCGCCAGCACGTAGACCGGCGCGTACATCAGCAGGCCATACTGCTGGTCGAGCAGCAGACCGGCGGTCCCGCTGCCGATGTTCGCTGCCGATACCGACCCGAACTCGTCTACGGCCGGGATGCCCCCGAACAGCCGGTCGTAGAAGACGAGCAGCCCCGCCAGCGATGTGCCGGCCGGCAGCGCCAGCCAGGGCCATTGCCAGCGCCAGCGCCATCCGCCGGCCAAGAGCCACGCTCCGGCCACCAGCGCGGCCGTCGGCCCGTAGCGCAGGTGCAGCCACGGCAGCAGTGCCACGCAGCCGCCAAGGAGCAGTGCTCGCCACCAGCACGGCCGGCGACTGAGGCTGGCCCGCACCGCGAGGATAAGCAGTAGTGCGCCCGGCACTTCGGGATAAATCTGATCGGCGTAGAGGAAGAGTGGCGTCGAGAACAGGGCCGCCGCCCACGCTGCCAGCGAGGGCCAAAACGCGTCGGTGAGGTCGCGGGCCAGCAAGAACACCTGCACGCCGAGCAGCCCGGTCAACGCCATCATCAGGAGGTGTACACCAAAGGGATCGCCGTTGCGGAAGAACGGCAGCACCATGAGGGGCACGCCCAGCGGGTGCTTCGAGTACACCGCGCCGCCCCGGCCGTAGATCGCGTGCATCTCGTGCAGATCGCGGGGGTCGCCGAGATGGTGCGGGTAGAAGGGCAGGTAGTGCTTCTCGCGGTAGTTGTTGAGTACGTCGAGGTCGCCGTCGTGCCGGAGTGACGTGGCAATGACCAGGTAGTGCGGCTCGTCGCCGGTGATGTAGTAGATGGGCTGGGCGCCGCTCGTGTGGGTGGCGCGGAAGTAGGCCAACGCGCCCAGCGACACGGCCAGCCATAAACCGGCACACAGGGCCACCAGCCCCAGCCCGGCTCGCCGCCCGCCGTCTGCCGTCTCCATATTCGCTCAGTCGCAAGGGTACCACCGCCGCCGACCGGGAGTGCCGGCGGCTGGGCTATCTCCGCTCCTGCCTTATCCCCGGCCTCACCGCTTGACAAGGTGATATCAAACTGATACCATAGCGATATAGGACTCAAGCTCACAGTGGAGGTACCGCAAGGATGAACGAGACACGTCGCGACGGAATCCCCGGTCTGGCTCTCTTGGTCGTCTGGCTCCTGCTGTTCCTCGCCGACATTGCCGGATTCGTCTGGTCATTCTTCGATATCGAGACGCTCTGGCCGCTGACGATCTTCACCATCATCGTCGCCATCGTGCTCTTCATCATGCTCCCTGGGTTTTTCAAGGTTGCCCCCAACGAGGGCAAGGTCTTTCAGCTTTTCGGCGCCTACCGCGGCACGGCCCGCCAACCCGGCCTGCGCTGGACCAATCCCTTCTACACCAAAGAAGGTATTTCGCTGCGCGTGCGGAACTTCGAGACCGGCCGGGTGAAGGTCAACGACCGGCGGGGCAACCCCATCGAGATTGCGGCCGTCGTCGTCTGGCGGGTAGTGGATAGTGCCGAGGCAGCCTTCCAGGTGGACGACTACGAGAACTACGTCCACGTGCAGAGCGAGGCAGCCGTCCGCAACCTGGCAACCGGCTACTCCTACGACGCCCATGAGGCGGAGGAAATCAGCCTGACCACCCACACCGCCGAAATCTCCGAGCAGCTCAAAACCGAGATTCAAGACCGACTGGCGCAGGCCGGCGTCGAGGTCCAGGAGGCGCGTGTCAGCCACCTCGCCTATGCCCCCGAGATCGCTGCCGCCATGCTGCGCCGCCAGCAAGCCAGCGCTGTGATCGCTGCCCGCCAGAAGATCGTCGAAGGGGCCGTGGGGATGGTCGAGAACGCGCTCGCCATGCTGTCCGAGCGCGAGGTCATCGAGCTGGACGAGGAGCGCAAGGCCGCGATGGTGAGCAACCTGCTCGTCGTCCTGACCAGCGAGCACTCCACCCAGCCCGTCGTCAATACCGGCACGCTCTACCAGTAGCCGATAGCAAGCGGGCACCGCGCGCCGAGCCGCCTCCCGGCGACCTCGGTGTCTGCTCGCCATGCGCGGTGGTGTTCGCAGCCCAGGTGCTCCCGATGCCCCAGAGGAAAGCCTTCCCGCTCCGCATTGACGCCAAGCTGTACGCGGCACTGCGCCGCTGGGCCGACGAGGACTTTCGCAGCGTGAACGGCCAGATCGAATACCTGCTCCGCGACGCGCTGCGGCGGGCCGGTCGCCTAAAGTCGGAGCATGGCCCGCCGAGCGACGGCAATAGCCAGGAGGCAGCAGATGAAAGAAAAACTCCGCGACAAGACCAGAGATAAACTGGCGCACGCCCTGAATGCCCTGGGCGTAGGCGCCGCGCTGGCGGAGCGCGGACGACCCGAAGAGAGCATCCGGAAGTCGTGGAGCAAACGCTCCCTCGGCGTTATTGACCTAGCGGAAGGGCCGATCAAGTGGATCAACGTCGTCAGGCAGGACGGATCACAGTACAGTCCGCCGCAATGGTGGCTTGTGCTCTGCATACCGGATGAGCGGCCGTTCTCGAAACGCCGAGAGGTCAAGATCAAGACCGTCAGAAAGAAGTCGTTCCCACTGTTCGGGAAGGTGGTTGATGTAGCCTGGGAGGGAGACGACTACGGTACCGGGCTACTCAGGACCCTCTCCAACGACTACACGGTGAAGAGTTGGACCAAGAGGATCGGCAACCTGGAAGTACGTAGATACGACGAGGAGTTTGACGGATGGACCTTGCAGGTGGAGAAGCGCCTCACCCCGACAAGACACGACTGGGACATCATCCGCAAGATCGCCGATTACCTCCTGTCGTCTCGCTGAAGCGCAAAACCGTCGTTCCCCCACCAGTGGGAATCCGGCTTCCGCCGCCACTCCGTCATTGCGGCGCAAGCCGCAATCCCCGTCCCCCCGCGGCAGCGGGGGGACCATAGGGGGGCCAGCGGCGGCACTGCGAGCGCCCCGGATCGTTTTCCAGAGCGGTGAGGGTGATGGCAGCTACCGTTGAGCAGCAAGAACGGCCGGCAACAGCCACCGGCGCGGCCTCCGTGTCCCCGTATCTCGCCCCAAACCACATCCACTGCGGCGATGCGCGGTCACTGCTCCCAAGAGTGCAGCCGGAGAGTGTCACCCTCAGTTTTTGGTCGCCGCCCTACTTTGTCGGCAAACCGTATGAGGCGCACTTGACCTATGAGGAGTGGTGCGCGCTGCTGGAGACGACGGTGCGCCTGCATTTTCCGATCATCGTGCCCGGCGGCTTCCTCGTTATCAATATCGCCGACATCCTCTGCTTCCCCGATCCGACGATGCCTCGCATCCAAGCCGATACCGTGAATCAGAAGCGACTGAAGGTAACACGTGCAGACGTGCTCGCAGCAAAAAGGGCCTATCCCGACTACAACCGGTACCAGCTTGCCGACCTGTTAGGCGTCAGTGAGCAGACCATCCAGCGACGGCTGGAGCACAACAATGTGCGCGGGGGCAAGTACGCGACCCAAACCCGAGTCCGGCTCGTTGGCGGTCTGGTCGAGCAGTGGGGGGCGCAGGCTGGCTTCTACCTCTACGACCGCCGGGTATGGGCCAAGGACCCGGCCTGGGAGAATGGCCGGTGGCACAGTAGCTCCTATCGCTCGGTAGACGAGTTCGAGTACCTCTACGTCTTCTGGAAGCCCGGGATCACGACCGTAGATCGTCAACGGCTGTCACCGGATGAGTGGCAGGCCTGGGGATCGCGCGGCGTCTGGCATATCCCGTCGGTACGCGCCAACGACGACCACCCGGCCAAGTTCCCCATAGAGCTGGCCCGCCGGGTGGTGCGCCTCTTCTCTGCGCCGGGCGAGGTGGTGCTCGACTGCTTTGTCGGCAGCGGCACCACACCAGTCGCGGCAATCCACGAGGACCGGCAGTACCTCGGCATAGACTTGCTACCGGAGTACGTGGCCTTAGCCAAGCGCAACTGTCACCGCGCCGCAGAGCAACGCCGTCATTGCGGCGCAAGCCGCAATCCATGTCCCCCTGCCGCAGCGGGGGGACCATAGGGGGGCCAGACCCCGGACGCTGGACTCCGGCGAAAGCCGGAGTGACGACAGGAGGGGCCGCCGCCACTTCCATGCTATTTGGTATTAGGGAGCAAGCCCCAGCCGCTTGCGCCAGCGGGCGGCGATACTGTGGAAGTGGACCGTTGGGCGGCTGAGGCCACCGCCCGTCCGGGCGCGCCGGAGCTGCGCCAGCAGGGCGGCCGGGTCGTGGGCCGGCGGCTCGTCCAGCAGCACGTAGGCGGCGCCCACCTCGTGCGGCGCGTGGGCGTCACTGCCTGCGGTGAGCGCCAGTCCGTGCTGCTCGGCAAACGCGGCGGCCCGCCGGTTATCGCCAGGGAACGTCACCCGCGCGTTGACCACCTCAATCGCGTCCACGAGGTGCGCCACGCGATGGAGCGCCGGCTCCTGTAAGCGTGAGCCGCGCAGCCGGTCGAGCGGATGGGGCACGGTGACGATGCCCCCTTGGTCGCGGATGCGCGCGATGGTCTCCTCAGGTGTCAGGCCGCGGGGGATTTCCCGCTCCAGGAACAGGCCGATGATCTCCCCCTCGGTGGTCTTGATCTCCTCGCCCGCGACGATCAGCTCCGGATAGCGGTCGCGCAGCTTCAGCGCCGTGCGGAGCACGTTGTGATCGGTGATCGCGAGCATGTCTACACCGCGCCGGCAGGCGGTGGCAATGATCTCGTCGGGGTTGGCGAGACTATCGGACGAATCCCAGGTGTGGCTGTGCAGGTCGGCGCGATAGACCCGCTGTGCGGGATTGGCGGCGCTCATACTGGCCCTCCGATGATGACCTCGCCCCCGTCGCTACGCGCCTTCCTCGTGCCACGTGTGGGGCCGGGATCGGGGGGTGCGGTCAGCAAGTACCGCCGCGCGGTGAGGAAGAAGGCCAGCGCACCGAGCAGGACCCCAAACCAGAGCGTGCAGAAGCGGATCAGCACGGTCGCGGCGCCGGCGGCGCTGGCCGCCAGGGTACCGCGTAGCAGCACCAGGATGCTCCCTTCGGCGGCCCCCATGCCGCCCGGTAGCATGGACCCCGCGCCGATGATCGTTGCCGAGGACAGGATGAAGGTGGCTTGCAACAGTGTTGTCCAGCCCGTATCGGCACCGACGCCGAGCAGGATGAAATAAAAAGCCAGACATTCACCGCCCCAGGAGACGATGCCCAACCCGACGGCCAACGCCAGCGGACGCGGACGCAGGAGGGTGTAGGCGCTGCGGTACAGCGTGTGGAGGTGATGCACGCGGCCTTGCAGCGGCCCGATGGTTTCGAGCCGGTTGAAGACCGCTTCTGCCAACCGCCGGTACTGCAAGACGACGACGACCGCACTGCCCACGAGCAGCACGATGACCACGGCCGGCCACCCGGCCGGGTACGCGAGCAGCCCGATAGCGGCCAGGAACACCATCGCCAGCCCGTCACTGAGCCGCTCGGCAAAGACGATGGGCGCCGAACGGGCTAGCGGCGTGCCGACCGCGCCCCGGAGCAGGAGCGACTTGACCAGCTCGCCAACCTTGCCCGGGGTGAGCAGCATCATGAAGCCGCTGAGAAAGATCGCCAGGCTTAATCCTGGCTTCACCCGTATCTCCAGTAAGCGGAGGTAGTAGTGCCATTTGACGAACCGTAGCCCATAGTTGAGCGCCGTCAGTGCGAGCACCGGCAGCAGCCACGGCCAAGGGAACGCCGCCAGCGACCGTCCGAGCGCCGGCGCATCCGCGTAGAGCGTGAGGCCGGCCAGCACGAGGATGGCGAAGACCACCCCGAGCGCCAGCCGGCGCCAAAGTGTGCCGCCTAGTAGTCCGGGCGACGGCGCGGCGGTCCGGTCAGCGGGCGACGGGCGCACGGCCACTCTTTTGTCCTCGCGGTATGCTCATCGACCAGTCGCAGTGAGTCTACTAGGTTGCTATTGCCCGGTCACTCCCGCGCACTCGAGAATCCCCGTCCCCCCGCCGCAGCGGGGGGACCATAGGGAGGCCAGCCGTCTACGCCAGGACGTAGGAAACGAGATGATGCGTGTGCCGCACGAGCCGCCACACCTCCGGGATTAGCTCACGCAGCGGCAGGGACCGGCCGGGCAGCACGTGGGCAAAGAGGCGAAACTCGCTATGGCGCACCGGCGGCCGCCCCGCCTGCGCGAGGGTCGCAGCGATGGTGCGGCTCTCCGTATAGGGGATGAAGCTGTCGCTGCGGTCGTGCATCAGCAGCACCGGCGCTTGTACCGTGTCGAGCACCGTCAGCGGCGAGATTGCGCGGAGCCGGCGCTCGATGTCCTCCGGCCAGTGCCCGACCAACTGCTCCGCCTCGCCCGGCCCCATCATCAGACGGCAGAAGAACGCTGCCTCGACGGTCGTGAATGGCGGGCAGGCGGCCACCTGCCACGGCTCGCCCGCTGGCGGTAGGACCGCCGTAAGCGCCGCGCGATCGGCCTCGTTCGTCACCCAATCGAGCAGCATCAGTTGGAGCACCTTGCGGGTCACGCCGTCCGGCACCCACCGCTCACCGGTGGCCGGCACCCGCTGGGTCGTGGCGGCGGCGAGCAACTCGCCAGCGTCCGCGTAGGCGCCGAACGCATGGACGTAAGCCAAGTGCCCCTGGATATGCGGGTCGGCGGCCGCGAGCAAGGCCAGCGAGCCACCGACCGAGAACCCGGCAAACCCGATCTGCTCCTTGTCAACCGCCGGGAGCCGGGCCAGATACTCGAACGCCACCACCAGACTGTCGGCCTCCAGCGCATCGAAGCGCCAGTCGAGCAGACTTGGCGTTTCGGGCACGAGCACGACGGCGCCGCCCCGTGCCAGCCCGTCGGCCAGCCGCATGAGTGGGCCGTAGTCGCGCGGTGTATCTATGCCGACGAAGAGCACGACGGCCGGCCGCGGCGACTGCGTGAGCGCGCGCCAGTCGAGCGGACCACCCCGCGGCACGTAGAGATCGGCCGTTGCCACCCGTTGACCCTCGGCGTAGGGTAGCTCGACCGTGGTGCGGACCGGCGCGCGCGTAACCCACGTCAGCGGCCGCGGCCCGGCCTGGACCAGATCGGGGAGCAGCAGGAACGTCAGCCAGACGGCCCGCAGCGCCACGAGGGCCACGACCAACAGCAACAAGGCGGTTAGCCCCAGCAGCCAACGGCGCGGCGATCCGGCGATCTTCCGTAACGACATGCTCGTAACAGCTCTCCAGGTGAGGCGCGGCATTGCCAGACCGGCAGCCGACACGTTAAGATAGGAGCAGCGTGCGCCGCGCAGCAGCCCGGTTTGCTGCCGGGCGGGATGAGCAAGCCACCCCTGCCGGCGCCGCCTCGACCCGTTCAAGGGTACCTACACGGCACCATTTTCAGGGATTCTTTCGAGCCAGCGCACGGCGAGCAGCCGCGTGCCGGGACGGGGAATGCCCTGAGTGAATCGTCGAGTCTTAGCACCTGGCCGCCGCGGCTGGCGGTTGTGTTCTCTTGGGCCGCCTCGCTCCCGTCGGCCGGTATACCGGCCGCAGTGCAGGATTTTCCGGTCTGGATGCGCGGCAGGGAGGGATGAATGCCGGATCGCCTCTATGATCTGCTGCGCGGTGAGCTTCAAGCGGAGCGCCCGGTCGCGGTAGCAACGGTTGTCCGGGTGCCCCCATCCGACGATGGGCCGCCGCCCGGTGCCCGCCTCCTGATCCGCGGCGATGGCACAACAGAGGGAACGTTGCACAACTCAGCCCTCGAAAGCGCCGTCTGTCGAGATGCGCTCGCCCTCATCGGCCAAGAGCGGAGTGAGCTGCGGGCCTACACGCTGGGCGGCGCGGAGCAGGGGCCAACCCCGATTGTCGAGTCCGACGAACGACCACATGGCGCCGGTGTGCCGGCCTACGTCGCAACTACCACGACCGCAGGCGAGGCCCACGTGTTCATAGACGCCCATCCGGCGCCGCCGACGCTCGTCATCTTCGGTGCCGTGCATACCGCGATTCCGCTGGCCAAGTTCGCCCGCGCGGCCGGGTTTCGGGTACGGGTAGTGGATGCCCGCGCCCAACTGTGTACCGAGGAACGCTTCCCCGATGCCGAGCAGTTGCTCGTCGCGTGGCCCGACGAGGTAGCCGGAGACCTCGAAATCAACGCCTCGACCTACGTCGCCATCTTGACCCACGACGACAAGTTCGACGAGCCGGCGCTGGCGGCGGCGCTGAACAGCCCCGCCCGCTACATTGGTGCTATCGGCAGCCGGCGCACGCACCGCAAGCGTGTCGCTCGCTTGCAGGCGGCTGGTATCTCTGCCGAGCAGGTGGCCCGCGTGCGCGGCCCCATCGGCCTCGACTTGGGCAGCCAAACGGCCGAGGAAGTGGCCCTGAGTGTCTTGGCGGAGATGATCGCGGTGCGGCGTGGCGGCAGCGCCGTGCCGATGAGCGAGGTGCGCCGCTAGGCCGAGTGCCTGCCCCTCGGCACCGACGGACAGTGCGTCATGTTGCCCTCTGCCGTCATTCCGGCGGAAGCCGGAATTCAGGTGCTCGGAACAGCAACCGGTGCATCCACTGACGGATCGGCGGGATCAGTCATCGAATGAGAGGATGAGGGAAAGTGAAAGTCCACGCACGGTACACGTTTGCTGTGGAGCGGCAGCGGCTCTGGGACCTCTTACTCGATATAGATACCCTCCAACAGTGCATCCCCGGCCTGGAGAAGCTGGAGCCGCAAGGCGACGGCAAGTACCTCGCCACCCTCAAGGTCGGCGTGAGCGCCGTGAAGGGGACGTACCAAGGCACCATAACGATTGGTGACGAGCAGCCAATCGAACAGTACCGGATGAGCGTCGAAGGCCGCGGGCGCCCCGGCTGGGCTAGGGGCGGCGGCCTCCTGATCCTCGCCGATACCGGCGACGGCACCAGCGTCACGGTAGATGGCGACGTGCAGGTCGGCGGGCTGATTGCCCGCGTTGGCCAGCGGCTGATTGGCAACGTGCTGAAGTCAATGATGGATCAGTTCTTCAACAACGTCCGCCAGCAAGCCGAGGCCGCCTCCCCCGCCGCCGGCTAACGGACAACCCTCCCCGGTACTCGGTCGAGGCGGTAGAGGGAGCAGGCCGAACGGTTCTCCCGCCTCTCGCTCTGACACCACGCCCAAGATACGGCTGTAGCAGCCGCGTTGCCCCGGCAGCGCGTTCCTGCTAGGCGTGCGGTGGTCATTATTGGGAATAATTTGCAATAATCCCCTCGACAGTTGTTTTTGGGGTAGCAGTTCCTCGGGAAGGATGGCACACTGCCTCCGCTATGAATATGAAACGCGACATCAACCTGCGGCTGATCGGTCTGACGGAGGGCGTGCGCCTGCGGATTGGGCTGGCGGCCGCCTGTGGCTTGGGGCAGACGCTCGTTGGCGTCTCGCGGCTGGCTTTTGCCGGCGCGGCCGTCGCCATGGTCTTTCAGGGCCATTCGTTCAGCGACATCCTGCCGCTGCTCATCGGGCTGATCGTCCTGCCGCTCGTGCGGACGGTCTTCATGACCACCAAGGAGTTGATCAGCCACGGCACCGCCGCCCTGATGAAGATCAAGCTGCGCCGCCTGCTCTACACCCACTTGCTCACCCTCGGCCCCGGCTATCTGCAGAAGCGCCGCACCGGCGACGTGCTCATCAATACGGTAGACGCGGTTGAGCAGCTGGAGACGTTCTACGGGCAATACTTGCCGCAGCTGATTGTCTCTAGCGTCGCGCCCATCTTCATCTTCATCTTCATGGCGGTGCTCGATCTCCACTCGGCCATCATCTTCCTGTTCTTTGCGCTGCTGACCTTGTTCACGCCGACCTTCTTTCGCCGGGCCATTCGCGGCACGAGCGGCTGGCGGCAGCAGTCGTATTCTGCCCTGGCCGCCGAGTTCGTAGATGCGGTCCAAGGGTTGGCGACCCTCAAGGTCTTCGGTCAGAGCGAGCAGCGGGGCCGCGAGCTAGGGCGGAAGGCCTACGACCTCTACCGGGCCACGATGGCGGTCCTGGCGCTCAATATCGGCGCCAGCGGCATTGCGAACGCCTGCATGGCGTTGGGTGCTGCAACGGCGCTCTCGTGGGGCGCCATCCGCGTCAGCAACGGCACCTTGGACTTGACGCCGCTGATGGCCGTGCTCTTCCTCGGCGTGGAAGTGTTCCGTCCGCTGCGCGAGCTGAATCAGCTCTACCATCGCGGACTCGCCGCGATGGCGTCGGCTATTGGCATGTTCGGACTGCTTGATGAGCAGCCCGATGTCGTTGATCCGCGGACCAATGGTCAAGCCGTGCAGCTGCCCACTGTGGACGGGCCGGCCGCGGCCAACGCGAGCGCGAATGGCGCCGGTACGGCCGCTGCGCTGGGCGGGCCGGTCGGCATGGAGGCGTATCTCGAACCGACGATCCGCTTCGAGTCTGTGCGCTTTGCCTATGAATCCGGCAAGCGGCCGGCGCTGGCCGACGTCTCGTTCGATCTGCCGGCCGGCAGTTCGTTGGGGCTGGTCGGCCCGTCGGGAGCGGGCAAGAGCACCGTTGTCAACCTGCTGTTCCGATTCTTCGATCCGCAGGGCGGCTGCATCCGCCTCGGCGGTCACGACTTGCGCGAGCTACCGCTGGATGCGCTGCGGGCGCAGTTCGCGCTGGTCGCGCAAGATACCTACCTGTTCCACGGCACCGTCACCGACAACCTGCTGCTAGGCAAGCCGGACGCCACGCGCGAGGAGATCGAGGCCGCCGCCAGGGCTGCCAACGCCCACGACTTCATCCTCAATCTCGTTGCCGGCTACGACACCATCATCGGCGAGCGGGGCCAGAAGCTGTCCGGAGGGCAGCGGCAGCGCCTCGCAATTGCGCGTGCCATCCTGAAAGATGCGCCGATCCTGATTCTCGATGAGGCGACCTCGCACGTAGATACGGAGAGTGAGGCCGTCATTCAAGAAGCGCTCGACCGGCTGATGGAAAACCGCACCACCATCATCATCGCCCATCGGCTCTCCACGGTCGCGAAGGCCGATCAGATCGTCGTGTTGGACCGTGGGGTACGGGTTGAGGCCGGGCGGCACCAGGAGTTGCTGGCTCAGAATGGCGTATATGCTCGCTTGGTCGCCGTCCAGGCGCGCGCTGTCGAGGAAGCAGCGGTAGCCCGCGCGGACGTGGCGGCGTTGGGTGGATTCGGCAGCGACTCGGCGCGGCAGGTGGTCCAGCCTGATGCTGCTCGTGATGCCGGCCCGGACGAGACGGACGGCGTCGCAGCGCGCCAGCGTGCCAAACCCGTCGAGCCGATCAACTTGAGTGCCTGGCAAACGGGCCTGCGCCTCTTTCACTTGGTCCAAACGCAGTGGCGGCGGCTGGTGGTGGCGCTCGGTGGTGGGCTATTCAAGGAAGCGGCAATTATCGGCCTCGGTGTGGCGAGTGCGATCCTCGCCAGCCGCGTCGCTACCGCTGTCGCGCCGGGCGCATTGGTCCCGCTCGTGCTGGGCATTGCCCTGGCGATGGCCTTCTTCAGCTGGCTGGAGTCGTTCGTCGCGCACGACATGGCCTACCTGCTGCTGGCGGACATGCGGATGGCCTTGTATCGCAGGCTCGATCCGCTGGCGCCGGCGTATCTGCTCGGTCGGCGCAGCGGTGACTTGGCGAGCATCATCACGTCCGACGTGGAGCTGGTCGAGTCGTTCTTTGCCCACGCCATTGCTCCGCTGATCGTGGCCGTCCTCGTACCGGGCGTGGCGCTGGCGGTGCTCGCTTGGGTGGCCTGGCCGCTGGCGCTGGTGCTCTTGCCGTTCCTAGTGCTGGTGGCGCTCAGTCCCAACTACATCGGCCGGCATACCGAGCGGTTGGGCAACCGGCTGCGGGCGCAGCTTGGTGAAGTCAACGCGCATATGACGGACAATGTGCAAGGGCTGCGGGAAGTCGTGGCCTTTTCCCGCGGCCCGTTGCGGGTCCAACAGGTGACGGCCCAGAGCGAGGCGCTGACCGGACTGCAAGTGGCCTATGGTCGGCAGTTAGGGTTCCAGCACGGCACGATTGATGCGCTGCAAGCCCTCGGCGGCCTCTCGGTGCTGTTCGCCGGCTCCTATATGGTGTCGCAGGGTCAGTTTCCCGCCGCCCAACTGCCCATCGCGACCATGTTGGCGTTCACCTGCTTCTCGCCGGTCGCGGAGATCGCCCGGGTGGCCAAGGAGTTGGCTAACGCCTTTGGTTCCGGCCGCCGCATCTTTGCCATCCACGACGAGCCGGTCGCCGTGGCGGATGGTCCTGGCGTCCCGGCCGAGACGGAATTGGCCCCGTCCCTGCGCTTCGATCATGTCTCCTTCAACTATGGTCCCGGCGAGCCGCCGGCGTTGACCGACGTTTCCTTCAGCGCCGCGGCCGGCCAGACTATCGCGTTTGTCGGTCGCTCGGGCGCCGGGAAGACGACGGCGGCGCACCTGCTGATGCGCTTCTGGGACCCCCAGGAAGGGCGCATCACGCTCGACGGACACGACGTGCGCGAGTTTGCGCTGGACGACCTGCGGAGCCGCATATCCCTCGTCTCGCAGGACATCTACCTGTTCAACGTCTCCATCCGCGAGAATCTCCGGCTGGGCAATCCGCAGGCGACGGATGCGGAGGTGGAGGCGGCAGCGAAAAAGGCCTGTGCCCACGATTTCATCATGGCGCTTCCCGACGAGTACGAGACGGTCATCGGCGAGCGGGGCACCGCGCTTTCCGGCGGGCAGCGGCAACGCCTCGCCATCGCCCGCGCCCTGCTCAAGCGGGCTGCGCTGCTCATCCTCGATGAGGCCACCTCGCACCTGGACACCGAGAATGAGCGCACCGTGCGCGCGGCCATCGCCGAGCTAATGGCCGGCAGCACGACCATCGTGATTGCCCATCGGCTCTCGACGGTGCGCGACGCCGAGCGGATCGTCGTGCTCGAACGCGGGCGGGTTGCGGGAATAGGCACGCACGAGGAATTGCTGCGTCAGGGCGGTCCGTATGCCCAACTCATTCGTGCCCAACTCCAAGTACCGGCGACGCCAGCGGCAGCCGGCACCGAAGTACCTGTTCCCCAGCCGGCATGACTGGCCTTCAGATAGCGGAGGACTCAGCACTATGAAGACCTATCGTGCGGCAATACTCGGCTGTGGCGGTCGTGGTAGAGCGGCCGGCTCAGGCTATCGGGCGCATCCCCGCACCGATCTGGTTGCGCTCTGCGATCTCGATCAGGTCCGGTTGGATGCGCTCGGCGAGGAGTTGGGCGTTGCCGCCCGTTACAACGACCTCGATGCCATGATCGAGGAAACGCGCCCGGATATCGTGGCGATCCCGACAGCGACCGAGTTCCACTATCCGCTGGCGATGCGCGTCTTGGAGCACGGGGTCAATATCGAGGTCGAGAAGCCGCCCTGCTGGGACCTGGCCGAGGCCGACGCCATCCGGGCCAAGGCGCAAGAGCAGGGGGTGCGGTTCGCGGTTCATAGCCAGGGACCGGTCGGCCCGGCGATGCAGGCGGTGATCCAAGCCTACGAGGAGGGCCGCATTGGGCGGCTGCGCTACATCACCGGCAGCGACAAGGGCTACTACGCCGGATACGGTCTGATGAACATGGGCTTCCATGTCATCAGCTACCTCTGCCGGCTGGCCGGCCAGTGCCGCAGTATTGCGGCCAGCGGCGTTACCGGTGGTCATTCGGTGACGCCGCAGGACGTGGTGATGTCACCGTCGGGAATGGGCACGGTCGCCGCCGAGAACATCACCGCGACGTTGCAGTTCGATCACAGCGTCGCCGCAACCCTTCTGCTGCACCGTTTACCTGCCAACGACTCCATCGCCCACGTGACCGAGTGGTACGGCACGGAGGGCCGGCTGCTCTACAACTATAAGCTGGCCGCTTCATGGTGGCTGCCGCATCCGCACTTTCTCCCCGACGGCGAGCGCGATCAGTGGCAACGCCTGGAGCCGGTCTATCCCGCCGGCTACGACCCGGCCAGCGGCGTCTGGCCGGACGAGTTCTCGTATGTCGAAGAGTACGTGCGTGCGCTCGATGAGGGCCGCGACCACTGGTGCGGCGGTGACAACGCCGTGCATATCATGGAAATCATGATGGGCGTGTTCGAGTCCGTCGCCTACCGCCGCCAGGTTGACCTACCTCAGCCCGTCCGCGACCATCCGCTGCTACGCTGGCGCGGCGAGCACGGGCTGGACGATCCGGCCGCCATGCCGCGCCCCTACCGGGAATGGGCCGCAGCGGAAGACGCGCGCATCCGCTCGATGTAGCCCACCGTCTCACCCGTCATTCCCGCGCCAGCATGTCCCGTACCGCTACGGGGCCGCAATCCAGCACCAGGCCTCCAGGCCCTCCACCCCCTCTCCAACATTTGGAGAGGGGGCCGGGTGATGGGCCAAAGGCGCACCACACCTGGCGCTATCCGTGCGGCTTTGGCCCGTCAAGGGGTGAGTCCTGCGCCCCCATCCTGCTCATCCTTGCATCCTGCAAATCCTGATGCAGACAAAAACCTACCCTTGTCAGCCCCACCCCCGGCAAGCGGGTACAATAAGAGCGGTTGGAAGCCTGCCCGCGCCGCCCATCGGTAGTCCGCACGTCACGCCTCATCATGCTTGCGCTACAGCGCGTCCGTCAGCACTCGTTCTGGCTCGGCCCCGTCTGGGGCGCGGCCGGGCTGGTAGCGGGGAGCGGCGGCGGACTGTTCGCCGCGGCGGCCCTGTTGACGCTTGCCGGCCGGAGCGTCCTCGGTTGGGAACCGCTCCCGGTGGCGCTGGTGCTTACCGGCGGCGGGCCGCTGGCGCTTGCGCCGTGGCTGGTGGCGGCCAGCGTGGCCGGGCATGGCCGCCCGGTGATGCGTTCGCTGGCCTGGCTTGCACCGGCCTGGCTCGTGGGAGCCGTGGGCGCGGGTGCCGGGACGTTGCTCTGGACGGCTAGTCGGTAGTTCGGTAGTAAGGGCCGTGGAAGACATCACCGTTCCTTGGCTTCCGTTCACCCTGCCGGAATGGCTGGCCGTGCCGGCGCTGACACTCGGCTTCCTGATCGCGAGTGTCAACGTGTTCCTGTTCCATATCCTGGCGGCTCGGCCGGATCGGAGCGCCTTGTACTTCTGGCCGTTCGCGCTCGTCGGCTTTGCCGCGGGACATTTCGTGGGGCTGGTGCTCGATGTCCCGCTGGGGCTCCTCGGCGACGTGTATTGGCTCACCGGAAGTATCGGCGCGTGGCTGATCCTGGCCATCGCAAACGCGGTCGGACGACCGTAGGCCGCAGACGGAGGAGAACGACACCATGGCAACACGGAACGGCGATTACTTCCGCCGCGGTCTTATCTTCGGTATGCTGGTTGGAATGCTCGCCGCGCTACTCTGCGCGCCGAACAGCGGCCGGGAACTGCGCGCGCGGCTGGCCGCCCACTTCAGCGGCCTGACCTCCGGCACCGGCCCGCCGACCGATACCGCGACCGGGGACACCACCACCCAATCGCGTGTACTCTAGGCCGCCTCCCTTCCCGGATGGTTGCGGTATTGGGCAGATGGTTACGGAAAGGCGGATGGACATAGCACGAGTGTTCGGGGTAAAGGCCGGCGCGATCCTCCGTGATCATCGTGGTGTCGTGGTGCTACTACTGCTCTTGGGATTAGCGGCAATCACGCACGATACGTTCGCCGATGGCCCGCTCTACCCTTACGTTGTCCGGATCGCCAAACAATCACTCTTCACGGTCGCCTTGTACGTTGCCGGCTATTGGCTGCGGCGCAGACATGCCATCCTTAGCCGATTGGCGGTAGCGGCAGCCCTAAGCATCGCAGTCGTGCTGGTGCTTCAACATAGTTTCCGACTCCTGCACCCTGCTCGCTGGGGTGTGGTCTATACCGAGCTTACAGACGATTTCAGTGGGCCGGTCATTGCCGAGGGCTGGTGGAGGGTGTTGGGCGATGACACCAGCTCTATTCGGGTATGGAGTGGAACGTTGCATCTCGACCCGCCGCCGGCCACGCAAGCCTTTGTAGAGCTGCTTCTTCCCAGCAATCCGACGTTTCCCGGTGAGCAGCAGTGGTTGCCGGCAGGGCTGTCCGATGCGCCATATGACGAGGAGCTTACCTGGCGCGGCACGACCCAGGTCGAACGGGAGTACTTCATTGTCCTCGTGTGGAATACGCTGCTGGTACAACGGACGCCGTATGGCCTCCACGTCACCTATCCCAATGCAGCCGGCACATTCGATGGCTACCAGATTTCACATGCGTTTCCGGAGCCATCCCAGGCACATACCTGGCGCGTGCTCCGCAGATCGGGCCGCATCTCATTAGCCATTGACGATCAGATCGTGTGGTCGGCGGCGGCAGAGCAAGGGCACCTCAACCAGTTGCCCCGCTTTGGCGAGAGCCGCACCGACGAACTCCACGCCGGAATGCTCACGCTGGAATGGGTGCGGTATCGGCGGTGGCTGCCGCGGCAGCTACGCTTTGGGGGCGACACGCTGCTCACGCGGCTCGATGCCACGCTGGGTGGACGACTGCGGTTAGATCATATACTCGACTAGGTGCCGACCGGCCTCCCATGGCTCCCCGCTGCGGTGGGAAACCGGGGTCAGGCTGGGAATGTGGAATGCGGCTTCCGCCGCAATGACGGATAAGTGTAGTTACGATGAGCGTGGCCGTAGCGTGGAAAAGAGTGCCGTGGCGGCGCATTACACATGCGCGGTGGATCCCGCTGCCGCTGCTCAGTGTGTCCTTGATCCTCATTGCCGTGCCCCTGTGGGCGTGGCCTGTCCGGCTCGTCCTCAATCTCCTGCCTTTTGCGGTCCTCTTTCTCGCCGTGTGGTGGCTGCTGCGGCGCGTGGCGAAGCCGTGGATCGTTAACCTCACGCTCAGTGTGCTCTGTGTAGTCTGCGTGCTACCGGTCTACGCAGAGTCGCGTGAGTTTGTGGCTCCCGTCCGTGCCCGGGTGGACTCCCCCGTGCTGTGGTCCATGACTTTGCACCATCCCGATCAAGCAATCAAGCGATACATCCGCCTCCCCGACAATTGGCAGGAGGATGGCAAAAAATACCGCCTACTCGTGCGATTGCAGGACCCATACATGGGGCCGGCAAGGCTACTCGTGGAGGTCAATGGGGTGTCCTTGGGGACTCTAAACCCCACAAATTCCCATGGCGATGATGACGCAACACTCGGATTACCTATCCCCAACGAGGTTCTCGCACGACAACGCATAACGGAGATCATCCTGCGACAAGACCGCCCGGATCGCAAGCTACGCATTGTGATCTACCGGGAGTGGGCCGGCGCTACTCTCGGCGCGGACGCCGCTTGGTTCTACGACGGCGCGACTTGGCATCGGGGCGTGGTCCATGCGCTGTCCGGTCGCATGGTTCCCGGCTTGCCCCACATCTGGCTGGATCCTAGGACAAGTTGAGGTATGGACAAACACTTGGCCCAACAGCCCGCGCCGGGTGCCTCGGCAGCGGTAGCAACGTGGCGGCACGTTGTCCGGTCGCACGCATTCGTGAGCGTGCTCCTCGCGGTGCTGATCCTCCTCCTCGCCTGGCCACGCCTCACCGGTCCGTCGTGGACGACCCTACAGATGCCGTTTGACCTACGAGAGAGTGAGGGCAATACGGTACAGTGGGAGCAGATCCACCACTTCAACGCGCTCCGTGCGACGCTACGGTCCGACGCGGGGTGGGCGCTCGAAGACGGACGCTACAACACCGATCACTACCGTGCTCTGCTTCC